>CAYOWQ010000003.1:180968-340470 GCA_964407695.1 uncultured Isosphaeraceae bacterium
AATCTTTGTCATGGTTGCGCCGATCTTTGTCATGGTTGCGCCAGTCTTTGTCATGGCTGAGTCGTCCAGCTTCATGGCTGCGCCGGTCTTTGTCATCGTTGAGTCGCCCAGCTGTACCGCTGGTCGGGCGCTCGGCCGGTCAATGAAAATCCCGCGAGTTCTTCGAAAGCTCGGCGAAGTGGTGGTCGAGGCATTCGATCGAGCGGGTCAGGATGTGGATGACGTCGCCGTCACGCTCGACCCTGCCCCGGGCCAGCAGCACGATGCCGTGGCGGGCCGCCTTGCGATAGCGCTCGAACACCGCCGGCCGCACCACGAGGTTGGCGACGCCGGTCTCATCTTCAAGGGTGATGAAGACCACGCCGGACGCCGTGGCCGGGCGCTGGCGAACCAGGGCCATGCCCGCCACCGAAACCTGGCTGCCGTGCGGCCAGCGGGATTGATCGGCAAGCTCGCCGTTGGCGGTGACCTTGCGGCGATCGAGGAGATGTCGGATGAAGGAGAGGGGATGCGCTTTGAGCGAGAGCCCCGCAGCCCCGTAATCGTGGATCACCTTCTTCAAGGGCGGGATGGGGGGAAGGAAGGTTTCCAATGGCGAGGGCTCGGCGGCGGGGTTGGCCGCGGAGAGCGCTTCATCAAAGAGCGGCAGCGGTTCATCGCGAAGCATGCGCACCTGCCACAGCGCTGCCTGGCGATCGAGCCCCATCGATTGAAACGCATCGGCCCGGGCCAGTCGCTTCATCGCGGCCACGGGAACGCGAGCCGACTTCCAGAGCGCTTCCACCGAGCGGAATCTGCCGTGCCGGTGCACCGCTTCGGCGATGGCGCGGGCGTGCTCCTCTCTGAGGCCCTTGATCAGCCGCATGCCCAAGCGGAGCGGCGGTTGATTTGCCCCCACTCCGTCTCTTTGTCTCTCAGTCTCTTGGTCTCTCTCCTCCAACCCGCAATCCCACCCGCTCTCATTCACATCGATGCCCCGCACCTCGACGCCGTGCTGCTGGGCATCGCGAATGATCTGGGCCGGGGCGTAGAAGCCCATCGGCTGCGAGTTGATCAGGGCGGCGGCGAAGGCGGCGGGGTGATGGCACTTCAGCCACGCCGAGACATAGACGATCAGGGCGAAGCTGGCGGCGTGGGATTCGGGAAAACCGTATTCGCTGAAGCCCTTGAGCTGCTCGAAGCAGCGCTCGGCGAACTCGCGGGGATAGCCGCGGTTGATCATGCCCTCGATGAGTCGCTTGCCGAAGGAATAGATCACCTTCTCCTTGGTTTTCCACGCCGCGATGGCCCGGCGGAGTTGATCGGCCTCGCCCGGGGTGAACCCCGCCGCCACGATGGCCAGGGCCATGGCCTGTTCCTGAAACAAGGGCACGCCGAGGGTGCGCTCCAGCACCGCCCGGACGGCGTCGTTGGGATAGCTGACCGCTTCATCGCCGCGTCGGCGGCGAAGATAGGGATGCACCATGTCGCCCTGAATGGGCCCGGGGCGGACGATGGCGACCTCGATGACGAGGTCGTAGTAGTGCCGGGGCTTGAGCCGGGGGAGCATCTGCATCTGGGCCCGGGATTCGATCTGAAAGACGCCGATGGTGTCGGCCCGGCAGATCATGTCGTAGACGGCGGGGTCCTCGGGGGGGATGGTGTGAAATTGAAGGGGAGAGACCGAGAGACTAAGAGACTGAGAGACTGAGTGGGTCAGGTCTTGCGGATGAGACTGTTGATCAGGCCGTGGATCACCCGGTCTGTTTCTCGGATCAAGTCGATGGTCGGCGACTGGGCGGGGATCATCTCCATGCTGATCGCAAGCTCGTATTGAGTCCACAGTTCGTTCAGGGACCCCCGGGCGATGCGCAGGAACTTCAACAGATCGGGGCGGCCGGCTCGGCCAAAGCCTTCCGCG
This sequence comes from uncultured Isosphaeraceae bacterium, assembly GCA_964407695.1. Taxonomy (GTDB): domain Bacteria; phylum Planctomycetota; class Phycisphaerae; order Phycisphaerales; family SM1A02; genus CAYOWQ01. The sequence goes on from CAYOWQ010000003.1 coordinate 182,869, forward strand.
ATGTTCGAGGGAATCGAAACGGCCGATCGACGCATCTGGTACGTCAGCCCGAACTGCTCGATGGACGGCATGGAGAGGGTCTCGCTGTAGATCGCCCGCGCCAACGCCATGCTTTTCTGCCACGCGATCAGATCGTGAAATGTCTTCACGTTGGCCATTGAAATCCTCCCTTTCTACGGTTTGCAGGTCACTTCGTCTCTCAGTCTCTAAGTCTCTCAGTCTCTTCCTCTGCTCGTTCACCAACCCCAGGCACTTGCTCACGCACGTCATCATGCCGAGGCCCAGGACGTCGACCTTGAGCATGCCCATTTCGTCGATGTCGTCCTTGTCCCACTCGATGACGGTGCGGTCGTCCATGCGGGCGTTTTCGATGGGCACCAGTTGACTCAGCGGCCCGCGGGTGATGACGAAGCCGCCCACGTGCTGGGAGAGATGGCGGGGAAAGCCCATGATTTCGCCGGCGAGGTGGGTCAATCGCTGCACCGTGGGGTCGTCGGGGTTGAGGCCGGCGTCGCGCAGGCCGCGGGCGCGGGTGACCTGGTCCGACCACCAGTCGATGTTTTTGGCCAGTTGATCCACCAGATCGAGCGAGAGCCCGAGCGCTTTGCCCACCTCGCGCACCGCCGATCGCCCGCGGTAGGAAATCACCTCGGCGGTCAGGGCAGCGCGGTCTCTGCCATATTTGCGATAGATGTACTGAATCACCTCCTCGCGGCGTTCGTGTTCGAAATCGATATCGATGTCGGGCGGCTCGTTGCGTTCGCGGCTGATGAACCGCTCGAACAACAGGTTCACCCGCCCGGGATCAACCGCGGTGACGCCGAGGCAGTAGCACACGGCGGAGTTGGCCGCAGCGCCCCGACCCTGGCAGAGGATGCCCCTGCCCCGGGCATGGACGACGAGGTCGTGCACGGTGAGGAAGTAGGGGGCGTAGTTGAGTTCCTCGATGAGCGCGAGCTCGTGGTCGATCTGGGTGCGGATCTTCCCGGGCAGGCCGTCGGGATAGCGCTCGCGCACGCCGGCGCGGGTGAGCCGGGTGAGATGCTCGATCGGCGAGACCCCGGGCGGGCAGGCTTCGTCGGGATACTGATAGCGGAGCGAGTCGAGCGAGAAATTGCGGGTGCGCTGGGCGATCTCGACGCTGCGATGGATCGCGTCGGGGTGATCGGCGAAGAGTCGGCGCATCTCGTCGGCGGGCTTGAGGCAGCGCTCGGCGTTGGCGAACAGGCGATAGCCAGCGCGATCAATGGAGCAGCCGTGGCGAATGCAGGTGAGCACATCCTGAAGCGGTCGCCGCGCGGGATCGTGATAATGCACATCGTTGGTGGCCACCAGCGGCACGCCGGTGTGCTTGGCGAGTGACGCCACCTGGCGAAGGCGATCACGATCATCCTCGCCATAGGGGCACGAGGCGGCGAGCGAGAGCCGGTCGTCCTGAAACCATCCCCGCAGACCTTCCAGCGTCTCGATACAGGTGTGATCGAGCTGCTTCGGCGGCGTCATCACCGCGATCAGTCCATCGTGAAGGTCCGCAAGGTCGTGCAGCATCAGGCGGCATTCGCCCTTGGGCGCCCGCCGCTTGCCGAGGGTGAGCAGGGTGCAGAGCCGGCCATAGGCGGCGATGTCGGTGGGATACAGCAGCAGCGTGGCGGTTTCGGGCCGGTCGGCCTCGAGTTGAAACATCACCCGGCTTCCCACGATGAACTGAACGCCGGCTTCCTTGGCCGCGACGTGGGCGCGGACGATGCCGGCCACGGTGTTGAGATCGGTGAGGGCGACGGCTTCGAGGCCGAGGGCGGCGGCCTGCTGGAAGTATTCCTCGGGGTGGCTGGCCCCGGTGAGGAAGGTGTAGTTGCTGGTGACCTGCAGCTCGGCGTATCGGGTGGCGGGTGCGGGGCGAACGGGCGAGCCCGGGCCATCGAGCGACGGGCGCGTGCGCGGATGCGGGCGATATTTGCACTGCGGGATCTCAGGCATGATGAACCACGCTCACGCCCACACCCCATGCACGTACCAGCGCCCCGTGGAGGCAGCGCGAAAGAGCCAGAGCCAGCGGCCGGTCTCGGTCTGCACCCGGAAGTAGTCGCGATGGGCAGCGCGTTCACCCTGATCGCGCCACCATTCGTGGTTGATGCGCTCGGGGCCGCTGGCGTCTTGGAGATGATGCTCGCGACCATGCAGACGCATCCAGTAAGGCGGGCCGTCGGGCGTCATCGCCATGACGTCGACCGGTTCGGGATGCGCCAGAAGCAAGGAAGGCCGATCGCGATCAAGGCGCTCGGTTCGGAGTCGCTTGACCGGCTCCGTTGCTGAAGCCAGGCGCACGCTGCGTTCGGGCACGTGCGATTCCAGGGGATGCAGGCTGAGCACGTTGCCGGGGCCCAGCCGCTCGGCGAGGGTGTCGACCAGCTCGGCTCCGGATTCGCTCATCACCCATGAGGGGTCCGGACTGGTTGGTTCATCCGTGCGGGTTTCGCCCATCGCCGCCATGCCTTCATAGCGAAGCTGGTCGTGCCGCAGCCTGCCGGTTAGAGCAGCGCGAAGTTCGATCCGTTCGATCCCGAAGCCGAGATTGACCGATTCGAGTCGCGGACGAAGGAGCGACCAGAGATGGGCCGAACGGCGGTTGGGCCGGCTGAGACGAACCGAGAGCCGAAGGGGATCAGTCTCGATGCGTTCCAGCAAGATGTCGAGCCTTCGCACGCCGGATTCACGTTTTTCCAGAAGCGAGGTCAGCTGGTCGATCAGATGTCGCGATGCCAGCAGGATGGTTTCGAGGTCCAGAACCGGTCCGTTGAAACACTGCTCGACGCGCATCGGCTCGGTGGCGCGAACCGGCTCGACCACCTCCACGCCGATGCCCATCGCCCGATCGAGGGCGATGGAAAGCTCGAGTCCGAATCGCATCACCAGGTCGGCCCGGCGCAGGTTCAGCAGTTCGCCCACGCGCTGGATCCCGATCTCATCCAGCCCGAACGTCATGGCGTTGCCCAGGCGAAGGGCCGAGACCGGAAGTGACCCGATCGCTTCCCGCTCGCCCCCCGGGGCCACGAGCATCAGCGGATCGGGCCCGCCGCGGGCCATGGCGGCAGCGCAGGCGAACGAACCCGCCATGGCGATCCGCGTGGTCAGTCCGAGCCGGGCGAAGGATCGAGCGATTCGCCGAAGCAGGATCGATTCATCGCGGTAAATCGTGTGGCAGCCGGAGAGATCCATCAGCAATCCGTCGGGCGGATCAAGCGCCACGATCGGGGCGATTCGCAGCGACCAGCGCGCGAGGGCTTCGAGCGCCCTGGCGTCCGCGGCCGGATCGTGAGGTTCGACGATGAGTTCGGGAGTCGCTACCAGCGCCCGGGCATGGGCGATGGTCATGCCCGGCAAGACGCCGGCGACCGCACAGCGCCTGCAGCATGCTTCGACCACTTCGCGGCCATGATCAAACCGCTTGAGGATGAGGCATGGTTGCCGGGGCCGGGACTTTCGGCGCCGGCGCGCGGTGGAATGAGCGCCCGGCGGCACGCCATCACCCCGCTTCGCGGATGGCGATATGGGGAGCCGCCGCATCAGCCGATCGGTCGACCAGCCTGGGAGCCATATCGAGAGAACCCGTCGCACGATTCCACTCCAGAATGAAGTGCGGTGGAGCATCCGGTGCCGGAAGGCGCCGCACTCCTTTGCGGCGAAGACACGTCACTTCCCACTGCGCCTGCCCATGGGGCGAAGGCCGAGGCGAAACCATCCAGCGCGTGGCAGCGCAGGAGAGCATGGCGAGGTCGCTTCCCGGACGAGCCAGCAGGGTCAGGGCCCGGCTGGATTGGGCGGCAATCTGAAGCCGGCGGGATTGAGCAAGGTCGAGGTTGTGGCTGTCGGCGATGACGGCCTCGGCAGCCCGGCTGCGCAGCGCGACATCAATCGCCCAGATCCGCGATGCCGGATCGGGGGCATCCACAAAGATGGAGCGATCAAGAAGGCCCCATCGATTCGGCCCATCGGAAGAGGAAGTCAGCGCGTGGTACGAAGGCCACACGTGGCGCCCGATCCACAACACAAGGCCCGCCCCGGCAATCGCCCGCCGGGCGAGATGAACCAGCAGAAGGAGGGGGGGTGCCCAGAACGGATCGGAACGCTCGGAATCAGGACGTTCCCGGCTGAACCATTCATGCACGACCCCGCGGTCCATGGTCAGCGGGTCGTTTGGCTGGCCCCACCCGGTGGCGACAGCATCCGCCCGGTCGGAGGGTGGGCCGCATTCGATCGAGCGAATCCGTTCGGCAAGGCGGTTTAGATCGGGGCATTGGGGAGCGGGAGACAAAGCACTCATGACAGAACCTGAGGGGGGTATCCGCCATAAGATAGGTTATTGTTTGGTAACCGTCAATATACCAAACAAATAATTCTTTCTCGATTCCTCCGGCGCTCTTGAAATTCACACTCCGCGATCAATTTCCGCCGAAAAGATCGCCGACCCCGGAGTTGTTGATTCCCAATGGCGCGACCAGATCAGGCGACTCGTTTCGGGGTGAATTGACCCGGGTCGACACCGGGTGCATCGTCAGGACCCCATCGGCCGCGGGCTTGAGCAGATCGCTCACCGCCGAGGCATCCGTCACGTTAGGGTCGATCCAGCGATCGAGATCCTCCGGCTCAAGAATGACCGGCATTCGATCATGAATCGACGCCATCGCGGCGTTGGCATCGGTGGTCAGGATCGTGAACGAAAGCACCCAGTCGTCGGATTCTGAGGGCCGCCACGACTCGAAAAGCCCGGCCAGCGCCAACGGATCGCCATCGGCCCGAAAGATGTAGTAGGGCTGCTTGGCGGCACCATTGGCGGCGTCCTTCGGGGCCTTCCATTCAAAAAACCCGCTTGCGGGCACGACGCATCGGCGCCGCTTGAATGCGCTGCGAAACGCAGGCTTCGACGCCGCGGAATCCGATCGAGCGTTAATCAGCCGATTGCCAATCGCGGCATCCTTCGCCCACGACGGAATCAGACCCCAGCGCATCAGTGTCAGTTCGCGGCCGGGCGAAGCCGAACCGAGTCGCACAATCGGGCTCATCTGGGTGGGGGCGACGTTATAGCGAAGCGAGTATTCCGGGATCAGCGACAGGCGAAAAAACGCCGCCAGCACGTCCGGAGGAGTTGTCAGAGCGTAGCGGCCGCACATGTCAGACCACGGAAAAGCCACCCATGGGATTCGAACCCACGACCTGCGCTTTACGAAAGCGCTGCTCTACCACTGAGCTAGGGTGGCGACGGACGCGAAGGGTAGCACTGGCTGCCAAGGGAAGCAATCAAACGGGCGATGCGGCCGCGTCCACAACCTCAGGACAGGCTCGACAACCCCTTGGCGAACCGCCAGACATCGAGGAAGCGGTTGTAGAGCGGCGTGGGCGCTACGCGGATGATGTTTGGTTCGCGAAAATCGGCGACCACACCGATCGATTCCAAAGACTTGAACCGCTCCCGCGGGCGATCGTGGATCAGGAGGGAAAGCTGACACCCGCGTTCGCCGGAGCCGGTCGGCGTGATCACCTCGCACCACCGGGGTGAGAACTCCCGAAGGAGAAACTCGAGATAGCCGGTCAGGACTCTCGACTTGGCGCGAAGCGCACTCATGCCGTAGCGATCGAAGATCTCCAGCGAAGCGCGAAGCGGCGCCATCGCCAGGATGGGGGGGTTGGAAATCTGCCAGCCATCGGCGCCGGGGCGGGGAATGAACTCCGGCTCAAGGTGCATGCGGAAGCGAGTCTTGGGGTCATTGCCCCACCAGCCGGCAAACCGCGGAATCGACCGATCATGTCCGTGTCGTTCGTGTACGAAACATCCCGCGATCGCCCCCGGGCCGGCGTTGAGATACTTGTACGAGCACCAGCAGGCGAAATCGACGCCCCAGTCGTGGAGATGCATCTCGAGGTTGCCGGCGGCATGCGCCAAGTCGAAGCCGACGATGCACCCGGCCTTCCGGCCCATGTTCGTGATCGACGGCATATCCAGCGCCTGGCCGGTGAGAAAGTTGACCCCTCCGAGCATGATCAGGGCGATCGACGAGCCGTGTTGCGCCAGCAAGGCTTCGAGATCCTCCGTTCGCAACACGTGCTCGCCTTCTCGCGGCGCGATGGTCAGCAGTGAGTCGGCCGGGTTCAATCCTCGCGACAACAGATGCGACTTGACCGCATACGTGTCGGAAGGAAATGCAGGTTCCTCGATCAGAATTCGAAATCGATCGACCGTAGGCCTGAAGAAGCTCATCATCATCAGGTGAAGGTTCACCGTCAGTGAGTTCATCATGACCACTTCGCCGGGTCGGGCGCCGACGAGACGCGCCCCGGTCTCGCGGAACACCTCGTGATAGTCGTACCAGGGTGTCTTGCCGTGAAAGTGACCTTCGACGGCGAGGTCGCGCCAGTCGTTCAACTCCTGCTCGACGATGGCCCGGGCGCCTCGCGGCTGCAGACCAAGGGAATTGCCGCAGAAGTAGGCAAGTTCCTCGCCGCGCGGGTTGCAAGGGATCAGGAATTCGTCGCGGGCGTCCCGAATCGGATCGATGGTGTCCAGATGACGGGCATAAGACTCATCGGCTTGGAACGCAGCCACATTGACGTTGGCGAGGGTCATGACGAGGTCGCGATCCTATCCGACCGTTGTCGAGGTAAGGAATTCAGATCGAGCCGGAGGAATTCCGCAGCCGTTTCCGCCAGGAGTCGGCGCCGATCGTGGGGCGTGAGATCCGACATCGATTCAATCAGAGCGCCGGGAACGTGCTCGCCCAGCGGGAACGGATAGTCGGACCCAAGGGCGATGCGATCGGCCCCGAACCGGCGCAGAAGAAACCGCAGGGTATCGGCGTCGTGCACCAGCGAGTCGAGATAGAAACGGGAGAGGTATTCCGATGGCGGTGTGGGATTGTCGACGGCGCAGAGGTCCGGCCGCTCACGAAATCCATGTTCAATGCGGCCCAGCGTGAACGGAAATGAACCGCCGCCGTGGGCGAAACACACTCGAAGCGTTGGAAACCGTTCGAAGACGCCGGCGAAGATCATGCTGCAGATTGCCAGCGACGTCTCCGCCGGCATGCCCACCAGCCACGGCAACCAGTACTTCGGCATTCGCTCCCGGCCCATCATGTCCCACGGGTGAACGAATACGGCGGCCCCCAGTGACTCAGCTGCCGCGAAGACGTCGTGCAGGGGTGAATCACCGAGGTTCCAATACGCATCCGCGCCGTTGACATGCGACCCGATCTGAATGCCGGCAAGACCGAGGTCCTTGATGCAGCGTTCGAGTTCGGTGATGGCCAGATCCGGTGCTTGGAGAGGAATCGTGCCCAATCCAACAAATCGGCCCGGGTAGCGCTTCACCACGTCGGCGAGGTGATCGTTCAGGATTCGGGAGAGATCAAGCGCGTGCGTCGGCTGGGCCCAATAGGAGAACATCACCGGCACGGTACTGAGCACCTGGATCGCGACACCGCAGGCGTCGCATTCGCGCAGGCGAATCGAAGGGTCCCAGCAATTTGACTCGATCTCCCGAAAGAACTGGTTATCGATCATCATTCTCGCCCGGCACGGCGCATGATGATCCAGCCGGATCCACCCGCCATAGCCATAACGTTCCGCAAGGTCCGGCCATGTTTCGGGAAGGATGTGGGTGTGAAGATCGATCTTCATGACGAGGACCGCATGATACTGGGTCACAATCGCATGAGTTGAAACGCCGCCCAGGCTACCAGTCGCTGCCAGAGTGTGCGATTCGACATGGCCTCAAGTGTGACTTCCTCGCACTCGGCGAGCATGGCTTCAAACCGGTTCACCAACTGGCCTGCAACCGAGGGGTCGATGAGCGCTGCCTTGATCTCCAGATTCCGGAATTCCGACCAATAATCGAGGTTGAACGAACCGACCATACTGAAGATGCCGTCCATCACCGCGGTCTTGGCGTGCAGAACGCCGTTCTTCAGCTTGAAAATCCGAACTCCCCGTTTCAAGAGAAGCGGGTAGACATGGTGAGCCGCCCAGGCCACAAGTGGAACATCCGAGCGCCCGGCCGTGATGATGCGGACATCGAGTCCTCGCCGGGCTGCGCGATTGAGTGATCGAATCAGTTTCTTCGGCGGGACGAAGTAGGGGGTGGTGATCCAGCAGTAGCGTAATGTTCTTCGCACGGCCAACCGAAGCGCTCTCTGAATCTCTCGCTTCTCCATCCGGCCGTCGGATTCAAGAAGCTGGACATACGTGCTTCCGGCGCGGTCACACTGGAGGGCCCTGCGCGGACCAACAAGATTCATATCGGAAAGGGCGTATCGCTGGATGCGGACAAAGTCGGCCACGCATGGTCCCGCCAGGCGGAGATGACAGTCACGGAAATATCCGTTGCCCCATCGACTTCCCGCGTAATCCTCAGTGAGATTCATGCCGCCACAGAACGCGACGGTGTCGTCGACCGTGATGATCTTGCGATGGTCGCGCCGAAAGATGGCCCGATTCCAGCCGATCGGGTTGTAGATCACAACCCTGGCCCCGACGTCCCGAAGCGGATGCAGAACAGCCTCTGTCATTCCGCTGGATCCGACGGCGTCGATCACCAGGATGACTTCGCATCCTCGTGTCGCCGCGGCGACAAGGAGGTCGATCGTTCGCCGCCCGACCCGATCGGGGGCGATGGTGTAGACCTCCACCCAGACGCGCCGTGAGGCATGCTCGACTGCGTTCCAGATCGCCTCCAGCGCATCATCACCGGACCAGAAGATGTCAACCTTGTTTCCTTCCGATGCGTCGCGAAAGCGCAGCATCATGCCAGCGGTTCGTGCCCATTGTTCGGCGATCCTTTCGGTGGGCCAATCCTTCTCCGCAGGTTGCGGGTCGTCCATGACTCGACGTCGAAGATCGCGCAACCAGGCTCGAAGTCGAGCAACGGAATGGCCGCCGATCGACTCGTGGTCATGTTTCGGCGATTGCCGGATCTTTACATTGCCCGAATCTTGCATGCGAAATTGAATGACTCCTCGAAGGCGTGTGCTATAGTCGATTCATCACGACTTGTCGAAGGAGAATCGATGTTACGGACTTCGATTGCTGCGATTGCAGTGGTTTCGGTTGCTTCTTTTCCTGTTTCCGGCGCCTCTCCATGCCTTGCTGACCTGACCGGCGATGGGATGGTTGATGGTGCGGACCTCGGCCTCCTGCTTGGCGACTGGGGCCGGTGCGCCGGCTGCAGCGGCGATCTCAACGCCGATGGAACCGTGGACGGTGCCGACCTTGGGCTCCTGCTTGGAACCTGGGGCGAAATTGCCTTCGAATTCGGCGAGTCCTATCGCAATGCGGAAGCATGGCAGATCGGCCTCGAAATGCTTTCGGGCGACGAGCTCGCCCTCGCATCCGAAGACTACAACCGAATCGTGACCGACCTTGACGCGATCCGAACGATGGAGACGTCGCTGGCAAATCAATTCCATTCGATGGCCTGGGCACCGAATCAAATACTTGCCGCCGTCAAGAACGGCGTGCCGATCGATGAATTCACCTGCCTGAATGATTATTTCGGTCTGGTCTCGCAGCAGTTTCTGTTTCAGAGCGGCGGGGCCAAGTGGTACACGCTTACCTTTGCATCGAAGTTCAACGCGGAGGCGATGTCGTCGATCTATGCAGCGCTCGCGGAGGTCACGATTGCCGAACCCAATGGGCTCATTGGCGGCCAGAATTTCTGGACGCCGGTTGACAACGGCGACGGAACGTGGACGTGGACGATTGACGATGGATTTCTCGATTGCTTCGACGGCTGCGATTGCCACAAGGTGTACACGTTCGAGACAGACGGCAAGGGCGGGGCGAAGCTGGTGAACTTCCAGCAGTTCGGTCAGTCGTGGTGCGACTTCTGATCGTTCCCGGCTTCCCGTTCGCTTTTCGAAGCGCGATAGAACAGGATCGCTGCGCCCACGGCAAGCACGATGGTGAAGGCGATCCCCACGAAGAGCAGCACCACCTCGGGTTCGGTCTGGATGGTAAAGGTTGGAGGCGGTGAAACGGGTGGGGTTGCCATCAGTGTTCACCGCGCGAATCGCCGCGACGAGGAAGAGTTCTCAAGGGGCCGATGGTGGCCCGCACCTGTCGGCCTTCAGCATTGACCAGCACATCAGTATCAGTCACGGCCGCCGCGGTGCGAACCATGGCGAAAGCAATGGGCTTGGCGCCGAGCATCGGGCTGATGGTGCTGCTCGTGACGACACCGACCTGAGGCCCCATCCCCTCCGGAGAGATTGAGAACACCTGAGATTCCGCGACTGGAAGGACATCATCCTTGAAACTCAATCCGACCAGCACCTGCTTGGGCTGGCCAAGACTCTCCATTCGTGCCACAACCTCCTGGCCGAGGTAACAACCTTTGGTAAAGCTCACCCTCTCCCGGAGGATGCCGGTTTCATGCGGCAGGTTGGTGACGCCAAAGTCGACATTGAACAGCGGGGTGCCGGCTTCGATTCGCGCGGTGTTGTAGGCGAGCCAGCCCGCGGCTCGAACCCGCTTCTTGCCGATCGATTGCCCAAGGAAACGCGTCCACATTGCCTCGGCATGGGTTCGCTGCACGAAGAGGATGAATCCGGGTTCGCCTGTCGAATCCCATCGCGCGACCGTCAGAGTCATGTCATCCAGATTCCCGCTCGCGCAGGTTCCCGGAGCAAGACGGCCAATGGCCGGAATTGTGCCGGACAAGAGCGCAAGGGCCGAGGGACCATGCAGTTCAAACCGCGAGATCTCGGCAGTGGCAGACTCGATCTCGACATCCTCGGAGAACAGGAAGGTCTGCAAGGATTCCACAGTGCGTTCTGCGGCGTGAACATCGACGTCCGCCAGCATTGAGTCGCCACACTCCACCAGGAGAAGGTCGGATTCGATTCTGCCCTTTCGATTCAGCCAGAACGATGCCCGCACATCGCCCGGCTTGGTCCCCTTGAGTTCCTGCGTCACCATGCGGTTCAGGAACGGGATTCGGTCTTTGCCGCGAATGCGCAATGTTCCGCGATGCGGGCAATCCATCAGCGCAGCATTTTGACGGATGGCCGCATATTCCGCCTCAAAAGCCCCGTACGACCCCACGATTTCGCAGATTGTCTCGGTATCTGCCTCAGCTGGACCGTACGGCAGATACTCGACCTGGGGCGCCTGTGCTCGCGTGCCGGTCGACGCGCCGGGGCGCACGGCATCGGGTGTCGGATTGGAGGGCGTTGCCTGTGCGGCAAATTCATGAAGGTGACGAATCGGGGAAGCAAAGCGCATGGGTGTGGTTGTCGTAAGATCGATGATAGGAGACCGACCCCGCCGAAGATTGACCGATGAAGACCCGACGTTCCGAGCAACTTTATGAGTCAGCCCGCGCCGTGATGCCCGGCGGCGTCAACAGCCCGGTTCGCGCCTTCGCGGCCGTTGGCGGCCGACCCAGATTCGTGACACGGGCCAGCGGTGCGTGGATCGAGGATGCTGACGGAAACCGGTATGTCGACCTGGTTGGCTCGTGGGGTCCTGCCATCGTGGGGCATGCCCATCCGGATGTTGTGATGGCGGTTCAGGAAGCGGCCGCCAGGGGACTTTCGTTCGGAGCCTGTCACGAGAATGAACAGAGACTCGGGGCACTCATTCTTTCTGCATTCCCACAGGGCCAGCTCATCCGATTCGTCACCAGTGGCACCGAAGCCGCCATGAGCGCGATCCGCCTGGCCCGCGCCGCCACCGGCAGATCACGAATCGTCAAGTTCGCGGGCTGCTATCACGGCCATGTTGATTCGCTCTTGGTCAGCGCCGGCTCGGGATCGGCCACGCTCGCGCAGCCCGATTCGGCAGGTGTTCCGCCCGGAATTGCCTCATTGTCCGTGGTTGTTGACTACAACGATGCCGACGCGGTGGCGAAGGCCATGGAGATGCATCGAGGAGAAATCGCCGGAGTGATCGTGGAGCCGGTGGCGGGAAACATGGGTCTGGTGCTGCCTCAACCGGGATTTCTGGAACAGCTTCGGTCCGTCTGCGATCAGCATGGGGCCCTTCTGATTTATGACGAGGTGATGACCGGGTTCCGGGTAGCGTGGGGAGGCTACCAATCGACCCATGCAGTTCAGCCGGATATCACCTGTCTGGGAAAGGTCATCGGCGGCGGGCTTCCCGTGGCCGCATACATGGCCCGTGATGAGCTGATGAACTTTGTGAGTCCCGTCGGTCCGATGTATCAGGCCGGTACGCTGAGCGGAAATCCGCTGGGGATGGCCGCCGGTCTGGCGACGCTGCGCCTGTGTGCAGCGCCGGGCTTCTACGACCGACTGGATGCGACGGCAGTCTCGCTTGGTGCCGGGTTTTGCGCCATTTCCAACAGCGTTGGAGCGACACATTGCGGCGGGATGCTTGGAATTCACCTCGATCGTGGTGATTGGACCTCATGGCGGGAAATTTCTCGCATCGACCGGAATCGCTATGCGCGTTTCTTTCATTCCATGCTCGATCGCGGGGTGTGGCTGCCGCCCTCCCCGTTTGAGGCGATGTTTGTTTCCGATGCACACGGAAAGGCCGAAATTCAACACATTCTGACCGCCGCCAACGATTCGATGCGGGAGCTCGACGCATGAAACCCCTTCGAATCGGAACCCGCGGCAGTGCGCTTGCCTTGAAGCAGGTCGAGATCGTTGTTGACCTGCTTCGGAAAGCCGATCCGACGATGATCCATGAGGTGGTGATCATCAACACCCATGCGGATGTGCATCAGGATCAGCCGATCGACGAGGATTGGCCCATCGGTGGCTTCACCAGCGCGATTGAGGACGAACTTCTCTCAGGCAGGGTCGATCTCGCCGTCCATAGCTGCAAGGATCTGCCGACGGAAATGCCCCGCGGTCTCGTGATCGCCGCGATCCCGCAGCGTGAAGAACCGGGGGATGTCGTCATCAGTCGTGAGCCGTTTCAGATCGACCGCATTCCGCCAGGTTGGCGCATCGGTACAAGCAGCAGTCGGCGCGCTGCACAGATTCGCCAACTCGGCGCCGTCGAGATCGTGTCCATTCGCGGCAATGTGCCGACTCGGATCGCCAAGCTGAAGGAGCACCCGGAGGATTTCGACGCGATTGTGCTGGCGGCCGCCGGCCTCCATCGCCTTGGATTGAATCCGGCCCATCGCGTCGATCTGCCCCTCGAACGATTCCCGACGTCTCCCGGTCAGGGCGCGCTGGCGGTTCAGACGCGAGATTGCGGCGAAGCGAGAGATCTCGCTTCGAGATCGAATCATGGCAACGCTTTTTGCGAGGTCCTGACCGAACGAGCCATCTTGCGGGAGGTCGGCGGTGGATGCGGCACACCGCTTGCGGCGACGGCGAGATGCCTCGACGGCGGCATTCACGTGCATGCACAACTTTTTGATCGGGATGGCATCATGAGCGAGGTGCGAATGATGGGTGACGAACCGCAATCACTTGGTTGCCGAGTCGCCAAAGCCTTGACGTTGCGGAACCGATGATGAGCCTTATGCCCCCGCCGACTGTCTGGGTCACCCGAGATGAGTCAATCGACGGTCCATTGTGCTGGGCGCTGAAAACAGTGGGGCTGACACCCATCCTTGCTCCGGTGATTCGGCGGGTGCCACGGCCGCAGGCGCGCGAAGCCCTGGCGGCCGCCGCACCTTCTGACCTTGTGCTTTTCACAAGTCCATTCGCCATCGAGGTGGTTGGAGCGCCGCAGTCCTGTCGGCGCGCCGCCGTCGTTGGTGTGTCTACCGCCAAGGCTGCAACCTCTCTGGGCTATGAAGTGGTTGTGGCATCAGTGGGTGGGTTGTCGCGGCTCATCAGCGCGATCAACCAGGAGCCGAAAGCCCAAACCATCTGGCACCCATGCTCCGACGTGGCTGAGGTGATTTCGCCAATCCCGGGAGCAGCGGTGATGCGAGTGCACGCCTACGACACACATCCCATCGCCTGGGATGCATCGGCTGTCCAGACGGTGAACATGATTGCCGTCGCCAGCCCGTCTGCCGTCCGCGCCATCGGGTTCCGCAGGCAGCCGTTCGCGTCCATCGGACCGACGACATCGCAAGCGATACGGATGCTGGGAATCGAACCCGCCATGGAAGCCGAAGAGGCTTCCTTTGAGAGCCTCGCGAATGCGATTGCCGATTACTTCATCGATTCACGCCACCAGCGGGCATAGTCGACGGCGGCATAGGAAAAGATGAGGTCGGCGCCGGATCGACGAAGAGCCATAAGCGACTCCGTCATCGCCATTCGAGCGTCGATCCAACCGCGCAACCCTGCCGCATGGATCATCGCGTATTCGCCGCTCACCTGATAGGCCGCGATGGGAAGGGTAGTGACCCTGCGGATTCTGGCGATGATGTCGAGGCACGGCATTCCGGGTTTCACCATCACGATGTCCGCGCCTTCGGCTTCGTCAAGCTCAACCTCGCGCTCTGCCTCGCGGGCATTGGCCGGGTCGACCTGATACGACTTCTTGTCGGTGGGGATCCCCGGCGCATCGACGGGCGCTGAGTCGAGGGCCTGTCGGAACGGGCCGTAGAAGGACGAGGCATATTTCACGGCATAGGAGATGATGCCGGTGTCAACCTTGCCACGCTCGTCGAGGGCATCTCGAATGGCGCCGATGCGGCCATCCATCATGTCGGAAGGTGCGACGAAATCTGCACCGGCCTCTGCATGGAGCACCGCCATCTTCATCAGGATTTCAACGGTCTCGTCATTCGCGACCTGTCCATCTACGACGATTCCATCGTGGCCGTGCGAAGAATAGGGATCGAGTGCCACATCCGTGATCAGGCAGATTTCGGGCAGGCAGGCCTTCAGTCGTCTGACAGCGCGAAGGAGGAGGTTCTCGGGATTCAGCGCTTCCGCTCCGTCGGCGGATTTCAATTCGTCGTCAATTCGTGGGAAAAGCGCGATGGCCTTAATCCCGAGGTCGGATGCCACAGTGATCTCATGCACCGCCTCGTCGATGGAGAGGCGGTGGCGCCCGGGCATGGCTTCAACGGGTTCGCGTCGACCGGATCCCTCCACGAGGAAGAGAGGCCACACGAGCTGCGACGGAAGCAGGGTCGACTCGCGCACCAGCGATCGGATGGCTTCGGTTCGACGCAACCGACGCGGACGTAAGCGCTGCCGCCATTGGCCCAGGTCAATCTCTGAGCGCTCTCCGCCCATCATGATGCGTCTCCGGAGGAGCGTTGTGATCGTCGCCCAATGTGGCGGTCCGGGTCCTTCGCCGGGCGAGAATAGCCTACACGGGATCCAAGCAGGTGATCCACCACATCCTGCGCTTCGTCCGCCCGTGCCTGCCGACCGAGTTGATTCACGTATTCGTGAATGGGATGAACACATCGCGCTGCGGTATGCCGAATCGCCCGCCGAATCTTCTCCGCCTCATGGGAAGGGAGTTGGGAGAGGATCGGCGTCAATCGGGAAAGCTCCGCCGCGATGACTTCAGCCTTGAACTTTCCGATCGCCAGGGCCTGATGTGAAATTCCCGGCGAGACGGCTTCGGCAAGCGCGGCGTCGGCCAGGGCAGGTATGCGATGAGCAACTCGGGCGAGCGTTTCGCGCTGCGGAAGCAGCA
The DNA here is from genome assembly GCA_964407695.1 of uncultured Isosphaeraceae bacterium. Lineage (GTDB taxonomy): Bacteria > Planctomycetota > Phycisphaerae > Phycisphaerales > SM1A02 > CAYOWQ01. Next base: position 198,457 of record CAYOWQ010000003.1, read on the forward strand.
TCCGTTCATGCCTCTCCACGAGGCCATCGAGTTTCAGGTCAGCGTTCACCAATACCGGCGGGCAGGAAACATCGAGAACCTTCTGCGTCGCTCGAACCGTACATGGCATGGAATCATGTCGAGTCGACGTGGCCCCGATGACCAGATCAAATGTCTCAGCCTGCAACAACTCTGCCAGATCCGCGAATGGGACCTGCCGAACCGATTCGAATCCACATTGAATGAACCTGTCCCAGATGGTGGTTGAAAGTCGACCGCGACCGACGATCAACACTTCGCTCCTTCGGTTCAGGTCGCTGATCTCGCACAGGATCACGTCCGGCAGTTCCAGAATTGGTGTCGATTCACGAACCCGCGCCCGCAGGTCGGCTCCGACCCGAAGGGCAGACCGCACGAGCTTCGACAGGCGAGCCGACGCCTGGCTCCTGCGTTGGGCGGCGCGAAGAGCACGTCGAACCTGATCCGCAACCGCCTGCTCACCCGGAATATTGCTGAGCATTCCAGCGCAGATTGCGAACAAACGCTCCGCGGCGTCAGTCCCCGAAGCGATGCATCGGCCGCCAAGCGACACCTGCCCGCCAAGGACAAAGATCTCGTTTCGAAGGCACGTGCTGAGGCAGATCGCGGCCGCGCCGTTCTCACACGCGCGCTCCGCGGCTTCGCGGGCCGAATGTCTGTCGGCGAATGCCCAGCACATCAAGGTCGCAGCGTTCATGCGTGCGCCCTTTCGGCCAGAAGCTGTTCGCGAAGGAGCACAACATCACCCACGAGTGTGACGACCGGTGAAGGCAGACTCTCCGCAGCCACCAGCGTGGCGATGGTTCGCAGCGTTCCGGCGATTTCCTTCTGATCAGCGCACGTCGCCCGAGAAATCGCGATGACCGGTGTTTCCGGATCTCGGCCAAGCCCGATCAACCGGTCGGCCACGCGCCGCAGTTCCGCCAGTCCCATATAGATGCACAACGTATCCGCGTGCGCGACCGTGTCGATCTGCACTTCATCGCCCGGCGTGTTGGCTGGATGCTCCCAGTCCGTCACCGCCGTCACAAGGGCCACCGAAGCACTCACCCCGCGATGGGTCACGGGTACGCCACAGGCCGCGCCTGCCGCCAGCGCGCTGGTCACGCCGGGAATGACCTCGCAGGGAATACCCGACTCGACACAGGCCATGGCCTCCTCGCCGCCGCGGCCGAAGACGAACGGGTCTCCGCCTTTCAATCTGACAACGTGTCGGCCTCGCCGAGCATGGTCAAGGATGAGTTCGTTGATCCAAGGCTGGCTCGGGGTCGGACGGCCGGCATGCTTGCCGACATCAATGCGCTCGGCGCGACTCGGCGCCTCCTCAAGCAGTGCTCGTGGAGCAAGCCGGTCATACAGGACGACGTCAGCGCATCGCAGCGCCTTCAGCCCCTTCACCGTGATGAGTTCGGGATCGCCGGGGCCCGCTCCGATCAGGGTCACGCGGCCAGTGTGCTCTGCCGGAACCGAATGTGAATCACGAGCTGACTCGATCGCATGTCGAGCCTGATGTTCAATGATTTCGACGAGCTGTTCCGACTCTCCGACGGCAACTCCGAAGTGCACCGTTCGACCCTCGACCATTGCCTTGCGGCAGCCCTTCGGCAATCCGAGTGCAAGCGGGATGTCGTCGGCGCCATGACCACCGGACGCGATCAGAAATGGCACGACCACCACCGTCTCCCCCTGCGGAATCACATCCATCGCATCCGCAATTGTCGGATCCTGCTCGAGAAATGCCGCTCGCACCGAGGCGAATCGGCCTGTGCCCGCAAGGGAATGAGCATGGCGAAGAGCTGTGGCCCCGCTTCGTTGCGGATCTCTCCGAGTGCCATGCCCGACCACAAGGATGTGGATGCCGCCAGTATTCGCCTCGCCGGTGTGAGGTCGTGCCTCAGCGGCGATCAGCGCGGGTATCAATGAGGACTCGCCCACAGGTGACGAGATCACCACGCCTTGCGCGCGATCGGGGTCTGCCGCCCGAATCTCCTGCGGGAGAATGGTTGTCGCGTAATAGCCCGATGCCGTCATCACGGGAACAACAACAATCTCACCGGACGACGTCAGCGAGAAAAGATCGCGAAAGTGGGGGGCCTGTTTCCAGTAGATGCACAAGACATCCTTCCACCGTCCCGTGCAGCGCAGGTGTGCCGCATGCCGCTCGACCGGCGCGCTGCATCGCGGATCGTCCTTCGATCCATGAGCCGCCAGAACCAGCGTGTACGTTTGCGATTTCACGATGATCATCAGCCGATGGGTTCGCCGCGAAGCGTTGGGTTATAGAGATCCTTTGCGCCGGTCAGAAGTCGCCGCGGTTCGCGACGGCCGCTCTTGCGATGCCAGAAATCCCCAAGCGACTCGCCCGCATTGCGCTCGTCTCGAAATGCCTCAAGAACCGGGCGGAGCACCGCCAGGATGTCCGCCTCATTCGCCTTCTCAGCCAGGAGATCGACAAGTCGGTCCCCGGCGAGTCGGCCGCCGCAATAGATGTCGTAGACACCCGGAGCCCGACCCACAAGACCGATATCCGGGGTATAGGGCCTCGCACAGCCATTGGGACAGCCCGTCATCCGCACCGAAATCTCAGCATCCGAAAGGCCGAGTTCATCCAGGAGACCCTCAAGTGAATCAAGGAGGCCCGGCATCGTTCGCTCGGCTTCTCCAAGGGCCAGGCCGCACGTGGGAAGCGCGGGACAGGCCATGGCATTCCGCCGAAGCTTCGAGACGTCATCCACCAGTGGAACACCGTGGTCGCGCAGGACCTCGATCAGCCTTGCCTTCTTCCCGGGCTCAATGTGGGTGAGGAGCATGTTCTGGCCTGCGGTGATTCGGACGCCGCAACGAAGCTCATCGACGACGGCCCGAACTCCGGAGAGTTTTCGACTTTCGTCGTCGTCTCGAAGCCGACCGTTCTCGACCCACAGACCATAGGTGAGCAATCCGTCGCCCTGATCGGTCCAACCGACGTGGTCTTGGTATCCGATCGGCCCCGTATCTATCGGCGTGTGAAGTGGGAAACTCGCTCGACGTCGGAATTCTTCGCGGAACCAATCAACGCCGAACTCTTCAACGGCGTATTTGAGACGAGCGTGCCGACGATCCTCGCGGTCTCCATAGTCGCGGTAGATCTCGATCACGATCCGGGTGGCCTCGACGATTCGCTCCGGGTCGATCGCCCCGATGAAGGACCCAAGCCGAGCGAACGTATCCGCCTTGCGGTGGGTCATGCCGAGCCCGCCGCCTGCCAGCAGGTTGTAGGCCTTGACGTCCCGCGTGCCATGGTCAATCACGGCGATGAAACCGCAATCGTTGGTGAACACATCCACGCAATTGTCATCCTGCATGGCGATTGCAACCTTGAATTTGCGCGGCAGATACACCTTGCCGTACCACGGTTCAACCTCGAATTCATCGGCCTTCGCCCGAGCATCGGCATCGGACAGCATGGGGTCACCCGGCTTCAGCTTCTCGCCATTCAGCCAGATGTCGTGATAGGCCGTGGTCTTCGGGGCCAACGCGAGGGCAATCTCCTCCGCATGACGCTGAACCGTTCGGCGCGCTGGATCGGTGTCAATCGCCGGGCAGCACATCACGTTTCGCATCACATCACCACACGCAGCCAGCGTGCTGATCAGCGCCTCGTTCATCCCGCGAATCAGGTTTCGGGCGTCGCCAAGCACCACGCCGTGATACTGAATCGATTGCCGGGTTGTAAGCCGGATGGATCCATGGGCCAGCCGGCGACTGAGATCGTCAAGCACGAGATACTGATCAGGCTTCAGAATACCGCCCGGGATTCGAGCGCGAACCATCAGCGTGTATTCTCGCTCGGCCTTTTCAAGGCCTCCGGTGCCTCGCGATGCCGCCCGCTCGTCACGGTCGTATTGCTGATAGATGCCGTGGAATTTCAGGACGCTCAGATCCTCGTCATCGAATTTCCGAGCCTCGGGATTGTCGAGCGTCTGGCCCAGCCCGCCGCGCAGGTAGTCGCTGTGAAGCTTGTGCTCTTCAACCTTGGAAGGTTTCGGTGGCAGCCGCCTCGGCGTCGGACGTTGCTCGGCTTCGTGCTGACCGTTGTCGCTCATGCGCTCTCCTTGAATTCCCTTCTAGATGCCCGCCCCGTGCAGGCCGCACTCGGTCTTTCCGGTGTCCGCCCAACGACCTTCGCGGCTGTAATCCCACGCTGCAGCCCCTTCAACAGGCCTGGTGCAATGGGTGCAGCCGATGGTCGGATAGTTCTTGTCGTGTAGTTCGTTATACGGAAGATCGCGAAGCTTGATGTAGTCGTACACATCCCGCCTCGACCAGGTTACGAGGGGGCAGATCTTGATCAATTGGTACTGCCAGTCCCAATCCACCACCTTCAGGTCGAGCCGGGTCGCGGATTGGCTCCGTCGCAGGGCAGTGAACCAGACATCCACGTTCTTGATGGCGCGGTCCAACGGCTCGATCTTCCGCATCCTGCAGCATGAATCGGGATCTCGTTTCCAAAGCTCGTCACCGAACTTCTCAGCCTGCTGTTGCGGATCAAGCTGGGGGTGAATAGCCTCAAGTCGCAGGCTGGGAAATCGTTTCGCCAGCGTGTCGCGCAGACGCAGCGTCTCCTCGAAGAGGAACCCCGTGTCAACATAGATCACCCGCAAATCAGGAATCTGTTGCACGAGTATGTCGATCAGTGCGATCCCTTCCATGCCGAACGACGTCGTCATGGCCATCGTCTGCCGCGTAAACCGGCTCACCGCCCAAGTCGTAATGGCAAACGGATCGCGCTCATCGGGCGGCTCTGCCGGCCGCCACGTGGCGAGATGAACCGTTCCGTTGTTGCCCATGACCTTCGCTTCCCTTCGTCCCGATTGCGGCGACCCTTTCCCAACAAGGACCCATGGTCCGATAACCACGCGGCGTCCTCTTGCACCTCGGTCTTCTTTCGGCTGGATTGGATTTGGATTCGAGCGGTGGGTGGGTGATTGATCAGCCTGTCAGCACACCACCCCTCATACACGCGCAACAACATCCACAAGCGCATGCCGGCGAGGTTTGGCGAACCGAATCCATTGACATGAGCGTACTCTGCCGCCGTCCGGGGTCAAGCAGATTTTTCCTGTCACGGGCATTCCAGCCCGGCTTATCGAGGTGGCGCCACACGCAGAATTTGGATTTCGAGTGCGCGAAAACCCTCTCCCAAGGGCTCAAGTCGCGTCCATTGGTCATGATCGAAGTCGCGATTATCGCCTTCATCCGCCTCGATCCAGCCACCTGAACCATCGCTCGCCGTAATGTCGAACCGGCATGGAAGGGGGCAGTCTGAAAGGAAGGCTACTCCATTCTGATCGGTTCGAGTTGATCGCGACGGTCTTGGCTCGATCAACTGGTCATGAGGCCATGTCGGAAAGAACAGCGATTCACCCCCGGCATGGACAAATACCCCAGCCTCAGGCCGGCCCGTGGCCGCATCGCGGACGCGAAACTCAATCGGGGCGCTCGTCACGCACCCGCAGAGCATGAGCAAGAACACCCAGGCAAATCTCATATCAACATTGTCATCGGTCATCGCCCCGGAGGCAACGTCGGGTGCTATGCGCCGATTGAAAGACGCTCGGCGAGCACCATCGGAAGCCCTGCCTTGCGCGTCGCCAACTGGGCTCCGGCAATGTCATACATCTCGCGGAACACGGTGAACGTGGATTCGATCATGTCCAGCACCGCGAATGAAGCGCGGCAGTCAGAATCCCGCGGCTGACCGACCGAGCCCGGGTTCAGGATGTACCGGCAGCCCGGATTGAGCACGACCGAATGGCCATCCCGAAGCACCGTCGCTTCCACATCGTTCTTCCCAAGTTGATCCTGTGGGCAGAGCGAGCATGTTTCGAACGCATACGGAACATGCGTATGCCCCACCAGCGTGATGGCCATTTCAGCACCCGCAAACGCCCGGGCAGCCCCGGCGGAATCATGCAAGTAGCTCACAACAGAGGGCAAGGGGCTGTCGTGGATGCACATCACGCTCTGGGCCGCCGCCCATCGTGTGGGCAGTCCCTGAAGCCATGCCCGCTGAGACGCCGTCAACTCCGTCCGGGTCCAGAAGATCGCGGCCCGCGCTGCCGCATTGAAATCGAAGCATTGGCTGCGATCCAGGGCTGCATCGTCGTGGTTGCCGCGCACGGTCTGGATTCGCCGCTCGCGAAGTTGATCAATGCAAGCCCCAGGAGAACCCCCATAACCGACCACATCTCCCAGGCACAACGTGGCATCGACCCCAATGGCATCGATCCGCTTCAGGACAGCTTCAAGCGCCTGAGCATTGGCATGGATATCAGAAATAATGGCGAGCCGATTCATCGATGCCTGTCCCCAGCAGCATGCCCCCACGCGAAGGCACCTGCATACTCTCCGAGCAACGTACCGGAACAGCCTCCATTGCGTTCATGGCCGACCGGATTCGCCCGTCTACCCGTTCTATCGGAATAGACGCACGGTTGTTGCACAAGATTCCGCAATCTTGTCATGGCAAATGATGCGCAGCCTCATGCGCCCCGTCATGTCACAAGAATGTCACGACGCGAAACGACCCGGACCGTTCTGGTCAATCAAGCAGCGCCGACGCCCACGCAGCAGGATCAACTGCTCTTGCGAACCTTGAAATACACGGCAACAAGGCCTGCAAGCACCAGGACGAGGATGATCCGAGCGGTCCAGCTGTTGAGGAATTCCATGATTCCTTCAGAATAACTTGCTCCCCGAAACCTGACAAGCCCCTCAAATCCGTGGCTCCGTTCGCCCAGCCGCATGAATCAGACCCCCTTTGCGGCTCACAAGCCCCTGAATTTCAAGGACCGTCACCTCCGCCTGCACCTGAGACAGCGGGAGTGCCGTCCGATCGGCTATTTGGTCTGTCGGAGCTGGCCCCTGCCGCAAGGCATTCAGGATCGATCGGGAAACCTCGCCGAGATTCGCCATGTGGTCCGAATCCTCCGAGTCCACTTCGGTCTCCCTGACTTCGGTCGATCGCGTTCCTCTCCACGCTCCCTTCAACAACGGCAGGGCCGACTTCAGTTGTTCCAGCACATCGCCCGGCTCAAGCACCAGACCCGCCCAGCCATCACGAATCGCCCGCAACGTGCCCGCCGATGCCGGAGAATCCACGCGCCCGGGCAATGCCATGACTTCGCGGTGATGCTCCTCCGCAGCCAGCCTGGCGGTGATCAGCGCTCCGCTCCGCTTCGAGGCCTCAATCACCAGCACCCCAAGGCTCATTCCCGAAATGATTCGATTCCGCGATGGGAAGAACTCCGCCTGAGCCTTCATTCCCATGGGAACCTCACTCAGGATCGCTCCTCCCTCGCGCACAATCGACTCGAACAGATCTTTGTGTTCCGGCGGATACACCTCGCTCAGGCCGCACCCCATGACCGCGATCGTCCGCCCGCTCACGCGCAGGGCGGCTCGATGAGCCTCGCCGTCAATTCCGCGAGCGCCCCCCGACACGATCGTGAGCCCGGCCTGTGCAAGAATCCCGGCAAATCGGCCGGCCTGCTCTCGACCATACACCGTGCACTCTCTCGCCCCAACGATGGCCAGCGCCACCTGATCCTCAGGCCTCAATTCGCCCCGAATCCACAACGCCGGTGGCGGGTCGCAGATGGTGGCCAGCAATGGGGGATAATCGTCGTCCTCCAGAAGAATCAAGCTGCTGCCGGCAGCCCTCATCGCATTCCGTTCAGCCTCCGGATCGCAGGTATCAAGCCCCCGCCGGATCGTGTCGGCCGACTTCGGGCCAACCTTGTCCAGCCGCCTCAGTTCAGCAATGGAAACGTCTGCCGCGGCCTCATGGTCACCGTCGAATCTCTCCATCAGTTTTCGATAGGTAGCGCACCCGATGCCCGGTGCAAGAAGCAATCTCAGCGTCGAATCAGTGATTTCATCCGGAAGCCGGGGCATGCCGTCGGTCGCCCCGCCGTGGCGGCGGGGCGACCATCAAGAGGCCGAGGTGGGATTCGAACCCACGAATAACGGATTTGCAATCCGTCCCCTTGGACCACTTGGGTACTCGGCCAAGGATCGGCAATGATTGCACAGCCTATCGAATCGGTCAATCAGGTGATCAGCATTCGCGAATCCGGCTGCAGAATCTTCCGGTGACCGGTTGAGATCGGTGCCTATCGGACCTCTCCGGGCACCAAAATCGATCGACGGCGGCCAAGTCAGCCGCCGTCGAGTCGTTGTTGGCCGAAGGATGGTCGCGACCTTCGGCCGGGAACAGGCGCCCTTCAATCCATCAGTCAGTTCCCACCGGGCTTCCCGAGCAGCGTCAGGAGATCCTCCCGGTCGACGCGCCCGTCGTGATTGAAGTCCGCAGGAACCGCCCCTCGACGTTGGCCGGCCGGTGCAACTCCCCACGACGCAATGAGTCGACCCAGATCGCGGCCATTGATGACCCCGTCACCGTCGAGATCGCGCGGATCGTTTGGAACCGCAGTCGGCCATTCCGCAGGCGTCCAGGAGGGCTCGCCATCGGCGACGCCGCCCTCGCCGGATCCGCCGCAGCCGCCCCATGCCGAAAGAAGCAGTCCCAGGTCAGCGCCGGCAACGACGCCATCGGCATCCAGGTCGAACACTCCGCCCGAACTTTCAACATCCTCAAGACCCCACGCCGCAAGCAGAGCGCTGAGGTCAGACTCATCCACCAGTCCATCGCCATTTGCGGGCGCGCAGTCGGCAAAGCAGAGCGGTGCCCCCACGGCGAAATCGGCCGCCACATCAACGTTGGCCCACACAAAGCCTGTCTTCAACGTGGGATTCCAATACAGACCATAGTCTCCGAGCTGATTGGAGATGCCCCAATCGTCGACGTCATTGATCTTGACGATGCGGTCACCTACCGGCCCCGGATAGTCCGGACTGGCCGTCTTGTTGGCCGCCACTGCGAGGATCCAATCTCCGGTACTGGCGTCGAACCGCGTCAGATCAAGAGCCGCAGGATCGACAATGCCCGCAATCTTCTTGTCGATTGGAATGTAGACCTTATACGTTCCTTCGCCGGGCTGCAGTGAGGTATTGACGGTCAGGGTAATGCCCAGCTCACTGAATCCGCCGGCATCGGGATGGCTGGTCCAGCTCTTCTCAATGACCTCGACGGTTTCGGTTGGGCCACCGGTCACATTTTTGGCAATCACCGACGCCGCCTCTTCGGGACTCCATTCACCGCCCTGTGGAATCAGCACCTCGGACTCTCCCTTGGGTATGGAGGCTGAGTCCATCGGCGGAATGGGTTCAAAGACGCCTTCATAGGCTCCCATGTCCACCGCAGTTCCGACGGCACGGGGCCCACCGGCGAGATCAAACGGAAGCGGTTCGGATGTATCGCCATCGTTGTCGAGATCGAGAGAGTCCTCGGGCACCAGCGCTGTGAGACCGGCGTCGATGCATGGCGATCCTTCGGCCAACCCGAGGGCATTGGAACTCGGCAGGATGAAGAGTGGATCCTGATCAATGTTGCCGAGGCCGGTTGCTCCGCCTTTGACATTGCAAAACTGGATGTCAAGTGGGCCGCCGCTGACGTTCTTGATCGTTGGAGTCTGGCTACCCCAGATGATGCTGTTGTAGATGGTCACCTTAGCGCCGGCATGTATCGATGTCTTGCTGGCTCCGGAAATCGTCGAATTCTTGATCGATGAGGAATGTTGCGACACCGTGACAGTGCCTTCGTTGGAAGTATTCAGATTCATTGCGGAATTGGCGATTGATGTCCGAGAGACAACTACTCCAGCGCCTCCCGATATCGGCGCTTGATTGCCACAGAAAGCGCACGAAACAATCCTGCCCAAGGTCTGATCGAGTTCCTCGAACGAGAAGAAGCCTCCGCCGACGGCTGCGTCATTGTCTTCGAACTGGCAGCCACGGACCTGAAAAGTCGAAGAAGCCTTCATCCCGAGGTACAGGCCCGCGCCGGACAAAGAGGTATTCCCTGCAAGAAGTGATTCGAAGAGATAGAGCGAAGGTGCGGGTTCATCACCGTAATACGCTGCCGTGCATGCACCACCGAATGCAGATCCAGAATTGTCGAAGAACGAGCAACCCTTGATGATTGCGGTCCCGGATTCGTGGATTGCCAAGCCGCCACCAATCGACGCGGTGTTCTCTTTGAATACACAGTCTTCAAAGAGGGCTGTTGCCGATCCCTTACAATACACCCCGCCGCCTCGGTTGATGGCATCATTGCCTGAAATCGTGCAGTGTCGAAGAACGCCGCCATTAGAGCAGTGAACTCCGCCACCATCTTGAGCCTGTGCAGCAGTGATCGAGCAATACTCAACCAGCGCTGCGCCGGTCATGCTCAGCCCTGAGCCAGTCACCGCAAAACCTTGAAGGGTCGTGCCTTCAGCCCCATTCAAGGTTGCAACGCGAGTGCTGTTGTCAGCCTTGTTGGCAAACCCCGGGCCGTCATCGCCCAAGAGGTCACCGTTCAGCACCGACACGAAGTCCTCAAAATTCTGAATATCCGGATTCGCCGTTCCCAGACCCGCGAACCCGCCGCGGACCAGGATTCCCGCAGGAATGCTGAAGGTGGCGCTCTTCGACAGCGTTCCCGCGGGGTTCACATTCGACTGATCCGGCCGATACTCACCCTGAGCGACATGAATCTCTGAAACGTTCATCGCTGGGATCGAGGCGATCGCCAACGCATCCTGCAGGTACTTCATGGGTGAAGCCCACGAAAGCCCGTTCCCGGAGGGCTCGACATCATCATCCACGTACAGCGTGATTCCCGCCCACGAGAAGCCGCTCGATCCCATCGCCAGCAGTCCACAGCACAACCCAGCCCAACGCGTCTCTCTACGCATGGACAAACCCCTTTCGCGAGTGATATCACGAGGCGCGGCAGAACCGCCCTCACGACACCACCTCAATTCGACGTCGCACCGCTCCGACGCCCGACGGAACACGACAGGCCGCAAGACATGAGGCCGAAACCTGTCACTCATTGCGCTGCATGGCAAAAACGATCTCGCCAAGCGATCAGCCAACGCTCATTTCAACACGAAATCCGTCGTCGTCCAGATGTCAGGCAAAAAAACTTCGAAAATTGTCACAATCACATGCAACGCAAATAACCAGCATCGCTGAGGCTGCATCCCGGCGATTCGACAACACGTGATGGCGGGCCTCAGGTCACGACCGACGTTCGTCGCGGCGGCGCTGCCAGGCTTAAGTCCCGCTCCGGATCGCCGAAACAGGTCCGCACCGCTCGCGCAGCCTCGATCAGCGGGCTATCCAATGGAACCTGGCGCTGCTTTCCCACGGTCTCGAGCAGATCAATGTCGGAGAACACACTGTTCTGGCGAACAACCATGCGCCCCGTCGCTCCCGCTGCGGCCAATTGAATCGCGTAGTACCCGAAGTGGGTGGCGAGAATTCGATCCGCCGCAATCGGTGGTCCGCCGCGTTGAACATGCCCGAGCACTGTGGTTCGCGTCTCGACGCCGACCGCCGCTTCGATCTGCGACGCCACCACATGACCGACACCACCGAATCGAACCGGGTCAGGGCTGGTTGGATCAAGAAATGCGATGGTTTGCGACCCCGCACGGGATCGTGCTCCCTCCGCACACACGATGATGGCAAATCCGGGCCCGCCATGAACGCGCGAACGAATGAACTCCGCAACGAGCGGAATGTCGTAGGGAATCTCCGGAATAAGGATGACGTCCGAACCGCTGGCGACTCCCGATGTGAGAGCGATCCAGCCCGCGTTTCGTCCCATCACTTCGCACACGATGACGCGGTGATGGCTGTCGGCCGTCGAATGCAGCTTGTCGAGCGCATCCGTGGCGTTGGCCACCGCGGTCAGAAAGCCGAAGGTGATCTCGGTTCCCACCAGGTCATTGTCAATGGTCTTCGGAACACCGATGACGTTTACACCCATCTCAACAAAGGGGGCAGCGCACGACATCGTTCCATCGCCGCCGATCACGATGATCGCATCAAGCCGGTGCTTGCGGATGTTGGCGATGCACTCACCCGTCAGATCTTCAAAGACGAGATGGCCTGAGGCATCCTTGCCTGTGCAATATCGAGACGGATTGCACCGATTGTTCGTGCCCAGGATGGTTCCACCTCGAGCAAGAATTCCCGAAACATCCTTGGCGCTGAGTTCGCGGATGCGATCCTCGATCAGACCCTGAAATCCGTCCTCGATGCCAAAGACGTTGATGTCATGCTGATAAATGGCCGTCTTGGTGACGGCGCGGATCACGGCGTTCAATCCCGGGCAGTCACCGCCGCCTGTCAAAACACCGATACGTTGAATCTTGGCCATGGCTGGATGAAAGATCGATCATCGTGCTGCGTCAACTGGGCATCCGCGCCGAGTCCTTCCTACCCTAGCCTCCGGAGGTGCATCATGCGCTGGCAATCCGGTCGTCGAAGCATGAATGTTGTGGATCGGCGAGGTTCTCCTGTCATGATGCTTGGCGGCGGCGGGGGCCTCGGTCTTCTGGCGCTGATCGTGATCGCGATGCTGTTCGGGATCAACCCGCTGTCGCTGCTTTCGCAGGTCAACGTCGGGTCGCCGGGTGCGGTCATGGTGGGACCGCCCGGGCCTCACGATGAAGAACTGAAGGAGTTCGTCTCGGTCGTGCTGGCCGATACCGAAGATGTCTGGCATCGGATCTTCGCCGAACAGGGGCGCCGATACGTAGAGCCATCGCTCGTTCTCTTCAGTGGTCAGGTCGACTCCGCCTGTGGCTTTGCTGATGCCGCCGTTGGTCCGTTCTACTGCCCAGCCGATGAGAACGTCTATCTTGATCTGAGTTTCTTCGACGACCTCAATCATCGCTTTGGGGCGCCCGGCGACTTTGCCCAGGCCTACGTCATTGCCCACGAGGTCGGTCATCATGTACAACGGCTCCTCGGAATCACCGATCAGGTGGATGCCCTTCGCCGGCGAGTCACGGAGGTCGAGGCCAATCAACTTTCAATTCGCCTGGAGTTGCAGGCGGATTTCTTTGCCGGCGTCTGGGCTCACTATGCGGATACCGCACTCGGCGTCGTCGAGCCCGGCGATATCGAGGAGGCCCTCAACGCCGCCAATGCCATCGGCGATGATCGCCTGCAGCGCCGATCTCGGGGCTATGTCGTGCCCGATTCTTTCACCCATGGCACCTCGGCTCAGCGAATTCGGTGGTTCCGCAAGGGCTACGAGAGCGGCCGCATGGCAGATGGCGACACGTTCAGCGCTGCCGACCTGTGATCCATTTCGTTTCAGGCTCGCGCTGCGCATTCTCTCCCTCGCCGCGAGCGACTACACTGTGCGTTTCCCCGCAGTGCAGCGATCATGGCCGACCTCACCGATATTCCCGAACCCGCCGCCGAAGACGAATCGACGCTTATCGCCGCCCGGCGCGAGAAACTCCGCCGCTTTCGCGAAGACCTTGGCCTGAATCCCTACGGCTCGCGGGTGGAGGGACTGATCTCGCTGGCTGAGGCCCGTGCGATGTTCGACGAGTCAGCCCACGAGCGATATGAATCAGCGAAGCAGTCCGCCGACTCGACTGGGCCCGATCCGCGCCAACAGGTGACGGTCGCCGGTCGTATCGTTCAACACCGCGATATCGGCAAGCTTGTGTTCATTCGACTGCGTGATCATTCCGGCGATCTGCAGATCACCGTCTCAAAGGCCAACGTTGATGACCCCTCGATGCAGCTCGCCAAGCGCCTCGACTATGGCGACATCATCGTGGCCGCCGGTCCGATCGGCCGCACCAAGACCAGCGAGATCTGCATCTGGGCCAACCGCGTCGAGATCCACTGCAAGAGCCTGGTGCCGCCGCCCGAAAAATGGCACGGACTTACCGACCCTGAGATTCGGTATCGACAGCGCTATGTTGATATGTACGCCAACCCGGAGACGATCGACACATTGAAAGCTCGCTCGCGATTGGTCGCTCAGACGCGACGGTTCATGGATGCCCGCGGCTATCTCGAAGTCGAAACTCCCATGATGCAGCCGATCGCCGGCGGCGCTGCCGCGCGGCCGTTTATGACCCATCACAACGCTCTCGATATCGACCTCTTCCTGCGCATCGCTCCGGAGCTCTACCTCAAACGACTCCTCGTCGGCGGGCTGCCTCGGGTCTACGAGATCAACCGCAACTTCCGCAATGAGGGCATCGACCGCAGCCACAATCCGGAATTCACCATGATGGAGGTCTACGAGGCCTTCGGTGATTGCTGGACGATGCTCGAGCTCACCGAGAGCCTGATTCGAGAACTCGCCACGCTCGATGGCGCACCACCCACCCGACCATTCGGCTCCATCGAGGTCGATTACGGAAAACCCTTCGAACGAACGTCGTATGGCGAACTCTTCGAACGCGAACTTGGCTTCTCGATGCATGATCGCGACAACACGCTGCACCGGGCCCGACAATCCGGCATCGAGCATCCCGAAAAAATGGACCATTGGCTCCTCGTCAGCGAGTTGTTCGACCGGTATGCGGAACATGGCATCGATCCTGCCCGCCCGACCTTCGTCACGGATTTCCCGAGTGCGATTTCGCCCCTGACGCGTCCGCAGCCCGATCGGCCTGAACTCTCCTTTCGATGGGAGCTGTTCATCGCCGGCATGGAAGTGGCAAACTCCTACACAGAACTCAACGACCCCGACATTCAGCTCCAGCGATTCTCCGAGCAACTTTCCGGCCTCAATGACGAAGCCGCCGCCTTTCGAACCATGGACGACGACTTTATCCACGCCCTCCGGGTCGGCATGCCGCCGGCGGGGGGGCTGGGCATCGGCATCGATCGAATCGTCATGCTCCTCACCAACCGAGAGTCGATTCGCGATGTCATCTGCTTCCCCCTGATGCGGCCCCCGGAATCCGCCGAAAATTAGATTCGCATCGCCCACGTTCCGATTCGACTTCGATCTGAATATCGTTTCCCATCCCTCTTCGTGCCGGAGTTCCCCCCATGCATTCCCGTGATCGTTGGTTCAGTGTGGTTCGCGGCCTTCTATGCCTTGCTGTTCTGGCGTGTTCGACAGCGGCCCGAGCCGGTTGGAAGGTCACCGATGAGCATTGGTATGAGGTGATGCTTGACGACAAGGCGTGCGGATGGATGTCGGTGGTGGAGAAGGATGATGGATCCAACTTCAAGACGACCACCGAGACCCAGATCGTGTTTCGCCGTGAGTCGATTGCCGTCAACATCCGACTGCTCAGCGAGTTCGAAGAGACTCACTCCGGTGAACCGGTGCACGTCCGATTCTTTCAGTCGCTCTCCAACAATCCGGTGGAGACGCACTGGGATTTCAAGGATGGAAAAATTCTTCGCTCCAACGGTGTCGACAAGGATGAAATTCCCATTCCCGCCGGCGATTGGCTGACGCCACACGAGGTCAGCGAATTGACCAAGGAGCGCCGCGACGCCGGTGCGAAAGAAATCTCCTATTCCACGATGGATCCTCAGTTCGGTGTCAAGGTTGTACAGTTCCATTCCAAGTACGAGAAGGACGATGTGCTGATGATTGACGGTCGAGAGGTTTCGGCCGGCGTGTGGTCGTCTCAGACCGAGGTCATGCCCGGAATGGTCGCGAGGGAGTGGTGGTCGAAGGATGGCACGCTTGTGCAGCAGATTGTTAATGCCGGGTTCGGCCCGTTGACCACGCGGCTCACATCCAAGGAAGTGGCCTTGGCGGTGAGAGTGGGTGTTGCGCCCGAAATCATGGTCAAGAGCTTCGTCAAGCCCGACCGTCGCATTGAGCGGGCGCATCAGGCCACGACGTTGAAGCTCCGCCTGACCGCTCGTGAAGGCGACATGCCGAATCTGCCCTCCGCCGGCGCTCAGACGGCCGTGCGAAATCCCGATGGTTCCGTCGAACTCACGATTGACATCCGGCATCCCTTGCCGGCGACCGAATCCGAACAGGCCGACGCCGCGTTTCTTCTTCCGTCTGGCATGGTGGATTTCAATAACGAATTCATTCAGACAATTGCCCCTCGCGCGATCAGGGAAGTCGCCGACGGCACCGCCCTTCAGAAGGTCGACGCGATTCGTCAATACACCTATCGCCACATCACCAAGAAGGGCCTCGAACAGGCCTTTGCACCCGCCTCCGAGACCGCTCAGTCGCAGGAAGGCGATTGTTCCGAACACGCGGTCCTGGCATGTGCCCTGCTTCGAGCCAATAAGATTCCAGCACGCGTCGCCTGCGGCCTCGTCTTCGCCGACGAGTTCGCCGGGAAGGCTGGAATCTTCGGGTGGCACATGTGGACGCAGGCCCTCGTCGACGGCAAGTGGATCGACCTCGATGCGACGCTCGACCGCCGCTATAGCGCAGCCCACATCCTGACCGGAACCGCCGCCCTCACCGAGGGACCGTTCGATCCCAGCATGACCAACATCATTACCCTCATGGGCAACCTCAACATCGAGGTCCTCGAGGTCGGCTACGACTGATTGGCAACCAACACCATGACCGACCCCGGTCTTGCACCGCCGGCTCGGCCCGCCGACGCTCACAAGGGTGAGTTCGGCACCGTCATGGTCATTGGCGGCCAATGCGGCGAGCAAACCATGATCGGCGGGCCGGCACTGTCAGCGCTGGCAGCGCTTCGAGTCGGTGCAGGCCTCGCCGTCCTCGCCATGCCCGAACCCGTGCTCGCGGCGGGATTGACCATCGCTCCGTCCGCAACGGGCATCGCTCTCGCCACCGATGGCCATCGCCAGATTCAGGCCTCCGCCGCGGCGGAGGCCATCGACCGCCGAATCGATCAGGACACCGTCATCGCCGTCGGGCCCGGTCTGGGTACCGCTCTCAGTGCTCAGCAATTGGTGATGCGTCTGGTTGCCCGGCCCGATCTCAATCTCGTCGTCGATGCCGACGCCCTCAATTGTCTGGCGCTCACCCGTGAATTCGATCGAGATCTCCGAGCGTCGATCATCCTCACCCCGCATCCCGGCGAATGGCGGCGACTGGCCGGCGCCCTCGGACTCCGCGGAGATCCAATTGATCCAACCCAACGGGTGTTCGCTGCGACGGCGCTCGCCTCTCGCCTTGGTTGCATTGTCGCCTTGAAGGGTAAGGCGACGGTCGTCTCCAACGGGATTGAGCACTGGGTCTGTCCTGCTGGTAATCCCGCCCTTGCCACCGGTGGAACCGGCGATGTGCTGACCGGCGTCATCGCCGGTCTTCTCGCTCAACGCCTTCGAAACGGTCCCCACGACCGGCTTCACTTCGATTCCGCGCGGCTTGGCGTCCTCATTCATGCCATGGCTGCGGACCGTTGGGCCGAGCGTCGTGGGGTCGCCGGCATGCTCGCGACAGATCTGCTCCCCGAGATACCAATGGTCCTGCAGGCGCTTCGGCGGGATTGAATCCGCCGCCTATTTCTTCACCAGAGAGCCGCGGGTCTCTTCCTGCATGAACAGGATTCGCTGGCACGCAGTGCACTGCACCAGGCGCTTCACGTTGCTGGTCAGCAGCGACACCGCTTCAAACGGCAGGTGCATGTTGCAGGCTCCGCAGGCATACTCCCGGTGCCGCCGGTCAACCTCAAGCACATGGGCCATCGCCTCTCCCTCATAGGAATCGGCAAGGTGATTGAAGATGCCCAACTCCCGGTCCGGAACGGCCGACGCCGCGGCATCCCGCTGCTGCTGCAACTCGGCAAGGCTCTGGCCGATTTCGTCCTCCCGTTCCTTCAGCTGAGCGATCGCCAGTGTCCGAACCTTTTCACGCTCCTCCAGCGAGTTGACCACCGCCTCACCGTCGGCCTTGAGCTGCTCCAGTCGCTCCATCTCGGCAAAGATCCGCTTGTCCAACTCGCCGCGATTCGATTTCAGGGTGTTCAGTTCAGCCAGAAACGCGGAATACTGTTTGTTCGTCTGCGCGGAATTCAATTCCTCGCGAAGCTTGTTCATCCTCTCGTCGAGGCTTGAGGCTTCAACCTCCAGCGACATCAACCCCGCCTGCACCTGCTTTGATAATCGCTCAAGGTCCGACTTCTGACTCTGAAGCAGGTCATATTGCCTGGCCTGCGCATCGGCATACCTTTTGGCCGTGTCGAGGCGGCTTTGCAGACCGCGAAGTTGACTGTCAAGACGAAAAAGTGCCAGCAGGTTGTCCATCAACGTCACGTCGTCGCTCCGAACCCCGCGAATACGGCCGTCGAACTCACGACCAATCGCCGGTCCCCAAGTGTAGCCGCAATTCCCGGATCGGATCGAACCTACCCGGCCGCCAGCATCCAATACGCGACGGGCGCCACCATGAGCGGTGAATCGAGCACATCAAGAATGCCCCCCATGCCCGGCAGCAGGCTCGACGAATCCTTGAGCCCGGCGCCTCGTTTCAGAAGGCTCATGGTGAGGTCCCCGAATTGACCCACAACCGCAAAAATCGCCCCACAACCCATCCCCAGCACGATCCCGACGTGATCCTTGGGCGCATGAAGCATCTGGCTCGCCCACGCCAGGATACCGCCCGTCAGAGCCGCGACGGCCACTCCGCCAAACAGGCCTTCCCATGTCTTCCCCGGGCTCAACCAGGGGATCATTTTGTGCCGGCCGATCGCTCGACCCACAAAATAGGCCCCGATGTCGCTCGACTTGGTCGTCATCACCACCCCGATGATCCACCACGCTGAGTGATTTCGCCGAATTGAAAGCAGAAAGCCGGTCATCAGGCCCAGGTACACCATCGCAAAGATCACCGCCCCGGCCGAGGCCATGACGCCGTGCACGTTGCGAGCCTGGCTGAACGTCAGCAGCGACAAGACAAACATCGCCACGAGGCCCGTCGCGAAGACCGCGATCGTATTCTGGGTGGATGTGCCCCAGGGGATGCAATATGCAAGACCCAGACCGATCATCGCCGAAATGGCCGTCAGCCAGGCTCGGGTACTGATGCTTTGCTTTTGGGCAATGGACGACAACTCGAATGCCCCCAGCGGCACCACCACCAGCAGGCAGAAGACGAAGAGAGCCAGTCCTCGCGGCAGATGTTCGCGATTCAGGAAGAGTTGCTTCCAGAATCCTTGCAACTCAACGGTATCGAGGAAATTGTCCAGCGCAATGATCCCCACCAGGGCAAGGATCAGGATCGGACCGGTAACGAGGCGGAATCGAAGCACGGATCTAGTACGCCGGGACCGATGGATCGATGTCTGCCGACCACAACCCGATGCCGCCCGCCATTGAACGCACGTTGGTGAATCCGGCGTTGCGAAGCGCTGCAGCCACCTTCAACGATCGTGATCCGTGATGGCAATACACGACGACCATGTCATCTTCATGTTCCCGCAAGGTCTCCATGTGGCGTGAAAGCTCCTGCATCGGAATGTGCAAGGATCCTTCGATCCTGGCGAGATCCCGCTCCTGCCTTGTTCGGCAATCAACCAGCACCAGGCCCGGATCCTCCTGTCGAAGCTTCGCCACCTCGCGCGGCGTGACCTCCCACTCCGCATTGAACGGGTATCCGCGGGGCAGGCCTCGTTCGTCCAGCTGCAGTGAGCTCAACGACTTCGCCCTTCGGGAGCATTTCTCAAGGTCTCAGGGGCTTCAAACCTCATCATGATGTCCCCATGGAATCGGTCGGCAGCCCGAGCCGTTGAAGGGTTTCAACAATGTCCTGTTCCTCATGCCCGCGCCGGGCGAGATATCCGAAAAGCCGCCGCGCCGCCACTTTCCGAGGCGAAGTTCTCAAGGTGCGAAGTCGCCGCTCCGCAACCAGCAGCAATCCGTCGTCAACGCCGGTGGTGCTCCGCAGCGACCACTGAATGGCCTCCTCGCAAGCCCCCGACCGCTCAAGCTTTCGCCGAACCATTGTTTCGGAATGGCCCTTCCTTCGCAGCAATTCAGCCAACGACGCGGCCTGCGTCCTTTCGTCGATCCACCCCTGGTCAACCATCTCCTTGGCAACCTTCCGGGCCAGCCGCGATTCGAATCCTTTTCGCTCCAGTCGCTCGCCAAGTTCGGATGCGAATCGCGACCTTGCAGCCAGCAACTTGAGCGCTTCCTTCCGGCACCTGGTCTCCTCGACAAGAGTGCTGACCTTTGACGCGATCGTCTCAGTCCATCCCTGGCCGTCCGCGAGTTTCAAACGCTCCGCGTCCCGGCGCAGCAGATCGCCGATCTTCTTTCCGCCCACCCGCAAGGTCACCATGTTCGGGTCGCGAGAAAGAGTCTGCAGCCGCAGCGGAGGGGCATTTGGGGAGGAGGGTCGGGTCATGTCGGGTCAAGGCGTCAGGTCAACGCATCAAGATACCCGGCAATCTCTGAAACTGCCTTGCCGTCGCCTGCCTTCTTCGCCGCCGCCAGTCCCCGTTCCAACGTCGCAATGGCCCCCGCAACATCCTCCACACTTTCTTGACTTCGCGCCTTGTGGAAATAGGCGTAGCTCATGGAAGGATCGGCCGCGATCGCCCGATCAAAATAGCCGATCGCATCTTCCGGGCGCCCGGCCTTGGCGTATTCCTGGGCTAATCCATATAGGCAAAACGCGTCATTCGGCTCCATCTCGAGCAGCCTGGTGAGTTGAGCGATCCGATCGGTCATCGTGCCCATGCTATCCCGGCTACATCGTGCTAGGCTGCTCCCATGCACACCGTCCGCCGCCTCCTTGGGGTATTGGTTCTGGTCACGTCTGTCGTCGGTTGCGCCGGCGGTTCGTCTGCCACCGACACGAATACGTCAACCACCGACCCCAGGAAAGCCGCTCCGGCAGGCATTCCGACCAAATTACGCATCACCAACCACGTCGGCGGCGCCCACCGCTGCCTCATGCTCTTCGACGACGCCTGGCTTCAATGCCAGCGATCCAACCTGCTCGTCCTCAACCCGCGCACCCAACAAATCATCCGGTCGCTCGACCTTGCGGCCGACGGCGAGTCCGGCCCCGCCGTGTCCATGGCTCATGCCGGGGAACAGCTGGCCATCGTCCTCGAACACGACGCCGTTGTCATCGTCGATATCAGCGTTCCAGCGCTGCCCGCGATCGATCAGACGATTCCCGCCCATGAACTTGGTATTGATCCGCGCTTCGTCAGTGCTGTCGAGGATGATCTGTATGTTTCCGGTCCCGGTGGCGTGGTTCGACTGTCCGATCGTCGTCGGTTCCTCGCCGGGGCGCTCTACGCCGCCGACGTCGTCAAGGCCGACGCTGGCCTTGTGGTCGCCGTCGAACGCCAGGTCCGCACCCTCGAAACAGACGAATACCTCGGCTCCGCCAGCCGGCTCCTGCCCATCGCTCCTCCTGCCGAAGCTCCATCCGCACAATTCCTCTTCGCATTGCAAGGCACCGACAATGTGACCTTCGGCCTCATGAACGGCCAGATCCGCGAGATCGACTCGACCGTGATTCCCGGCCACGCTCGCAGCCTCCGCTTCTTTGACAATCGCGCCTGGATCGCCACCGAAAACCAAACCATCGGTTACGCCATTTACCAGGGTAAACTGGTTGACCCCTATATCCTCCCGGCACGCGGAATCCGCGACCTCGACCTGATCTCCGCCAATCGCTACGCCATCGCCGGTGATGGCGGCCGCGGAATCTATCGGCCCCGCTCCGAGAACGAAAAACCCGGCAACTCCTTTGTGCTCAGCGATCGGCAGCCGGGGCATCTTCAGGCCGCCTTGACCGACGGCCGCCGAATTGTCGCGGCCGGACCGCTGGGCAGTTGGCTCTACACCATCGGCGCCCGCGCTGAGGTGGCCTCCAAGCCGCTCGAATCCCACGAGCCGGCGCTCACCACCGCCTCCATCGTCGACATCAAGGCCTCGATTGTCGACAACGGTGCAGCCATCGAGATCAAGAACGGGTCCGAATCGCAGCGAATCCCATCCCCGGAGAATTCAAGCTACGCCTCGATCACCGCCGTCGAAGGAGATCTCTGGGTCGGCCACGGCCGCGGAATACAAGTCTTCCGCCCTGATCCTGCGGGCCAATGGAACGAGGTCGACTCCATCAGGATCGACGGGCCGGTGCTTTATCTTTTCCCGGAGCGACTCGCTCGCGGTGTGGCCTTCGTCGCCGAATTCGGCGGTTTCGGCGTCGTCCGCATCGAGTGAGTCTTCTTCAGCATCGTCTTGGCGTTGCTGCAGAATTCAATGCAGAGGGGATGCGTGGCGCACAGCGCCCGCTGCGCTTTGCACACCGCCCTTCCATGCGCAATCAGCATGTGGCTCAACATCGACCAGTGCCGCCGCGGAAACAGTGCCATCAGGTCTCGTTCAATTTTCTTCGGATCCGTGTGGCGAGAGAGCCCGAATCTCCGGCTCAATCGCATCACGTGGGTGTCCACCACAACCCCGACGTTGATTCCGAACGCCGTGCCCAGCACAACATTCGCGGTCTTTCGCGCTACCCCCGGCAACTCGAGCAGCTCTTCCATCGTCGTTGGAATGCAACCGCCGTGACGGTCGGTCACGATTCGCATGGCCCCCTGAATCGACTTCGATTTCGCTCGAAAGAACCCCAGCGACCTGACGAACGGCTCGATCTCGGTCGGCGAGACCCGCGCATAGTCCGCAGGTGTCGGGAATTCCCGAAAGAGCGCCGGCGTCGCCTTGTTCACCGCGACATCCGTGCACTGCGCTGACAAAATCGTCGCAATCAGCAATTCATGGGGCGACGTGTGGACAAGGGCGCACTCGGCGTTACCGTAATACCGATACAACCCCTCAAGAACCCGGTCGGCGCGCACCACCTGAGCCTTCGTCTTCCGCGGGAGATCAAATTCACTCTTGTCCGACGGTCCCGAAAGCTCAGGCAGCCCCATGAAGCCGCCTCTCTTCGCCGCGCCCAAGCGCCACCGCCGACGCCGGCACCGCAACCAACAGCAGCATCAGCCGCACACCGAACAGCCGGTCCGCCACCGGATGCAGCCGGTCAAACTCCGCCTGCCTCGCACGCGCATCGTCAACCCGATTCTCGCTCGCCGCCCTCCAGTATTCCCGCAGCGCCACATTCATCTTTGGCGCCAACCAGATCGCATGCATGCCCAGGATCGCCACCGCGGCCGCAATCGCCACCATCCGCACTCGCTCTCCCCAGCCGGATCGCCCCGCACTCATCCGCCACTGAATGACGAGGCACACCACAAGCACCATCGCCGCCGCCGCCTGCGTCAGGTCCGACGCCGCGAAGATCGGCTCCATCACCTTTCCACCCGCGAATCGCCCGTGGGCTGCCCCGTCCTCTCCCAGATACTCCGAATACGCCGGCACGCGAAGATCAAGACCTGGCAGCACTCGAAACACGCCCATCGCGGCCACACCAGCCGCCACGATCATCGAGATCCAGATCACCAGCGCCAGCCAATAGATCGAGTTCACGATCTTCATCGTGTTCCTTTCTCCGCGCCTGCCGGCGCACCCTCCGCCCACGTCGTGCCATCAGCCCACTCCTCGCGCTTCCAGATCGGCGCTACCTTCTTCAGTTCATCGATCAGGAATCGACACGATTCAAATGCCGCCGCCCGATGTCCACACGCTGTCTGCACGATCACGCTCGCCTCCCCCGGTCCAACCTCGCCGACCGCGTGCACCACTCGAACCGCCTTGCATCCGAACCGCTCCACCGCCTGCTGTGCCAACCCCCGCAACACGTCCTCCGCCATCGGCCGGTAGGCCTCGTAGCTCAACCGAATCAGCAATCCGTGCTGCTCGTGCATCTCCCTCCGGGTCCTCCCCACAAAGAGACACTCCGCCCCGCACGAGGCCGGAAACGGCTCAATCGCCGCGATCGGCACCGGCCCATCACTGAGTCGAACCTCCACCAACACCTCCAGAGACTCCGCGGGTTTGGTTCTGCCTGTCGACGTGGTCATGGGTACTCCCTATTCTATGGATGCAATGGCCATCACTCCTCGGCCGTATGAACTCATCGAGCCCCGCGTCCTCGACCTCGACGGCGACCGCGATGCTCGCATGCGTCACGTCGTCGATGTGCTCTGGGAACATCTCTCGCCCACCAGCGTCTCGTGGCTCGGTTTCTACCTCAATCGCGACGGCGAGCCCGACGATCGTCGTCTCATCCTCGGCCACTGCCGCGATAAACCCGCCTGTTCGCCCATCGGCCTCCACGGCGTCTGCGGCCAGGCCCTCCGCTTCGGCGCCACTCGAATCGTGCCGGATGTGCTCGAACTCGGCCCCGACTATATCGCCTGCGATCCTCGCGATCGCTCCGAAATCGTCGTTCCGCTGATCGATGCCAAGGGTGTCTGCTGGGCGGTTCTCGACCTCGATTCCTACGAGGTCAACGCCTTCAGCGAGGCCGACGACCTCGGCCTCAAGCGCATCCTCAAGGCTGCGGGTCTCTGCACCTGAAGAAGAATTTCGATCGGTTCCGAACCGCTCGACCCAATTCGATACACTGCACCGTTCAATGACCACAACCGCTCCCCACGCGTTTATCGCCTCCGTTGCGCCCAACACCTACGCCGACGGCGTCTACAACCTCGTCAATCCCCAGGTCGGCGTCACCCGCACCAACAAGCCCTTCCTCAAGTGCCTCCTGCGCGATGCCTCCGGCGAAGCCCCCGCTCGAATGTGGTCGTTCGACGAAGCCACCTTCGACAGTCTCTGCTCCACCGGCTTCGTCTGGGTCGCCGGCCGAACCGAGCTCTACAACGGCCAGATCCAGTTCGTCATCGACCAGATCAAGTCCGTCGAAGTCTCCGATGACGACCTCGCCCACCTTCTGCCCACCACCACCAAGGACATCGACCGCATGTTCGCCGACGTCGGCGGACTGCTCGGCTCGCTCGACCATCCCGCCATGAAGGCCCTCGCCGACGCCTACCTCACCGACGACGACCTCATGGCCAAGTTCCGCAGGGCCCCCGCTGCCGTGAACATGCACCACGCCTGGATCGGCGGCCTGCTCGAGCACACCCTTCAACTCATGCAGCTGGCCGACCTCATGCTCCCGCTCTATCCCCACCTCAATCGCGATCTCGTGCTCATGGGCCTCTTCCTCCACGACATCGCCAAGACCTCTGAGCTCTCGTGGGACAAGGGCTTCAACTACACCGCAGAAGGCAACCTCATCGGCCACGTCGTCAAGGGCGCCATCATCCTGCAGATAAAAGCCGCCGTCGCGGCCAAGCACTCCGGCCAGCGCCTGCCCATCGAAGCCCTGCGCGTCTTGCAGCACATCATCCTGAGCCATCATGCGGTGCCCGAGTTCGGCGCTGCCAAGGTTCCCTCCACGCCAGAGGCGGTCTTCGTCGCCATGCTCGACAACCTCGACGCCAAGACCACCATGGCCCTCACGCTCACTCGACCCAAGGGCGAAGTTCCCGCCGGCGCAGATTTCACCGACAAGATCTGGGGCCTCGACACCCGCCTCTACCGCCCCGATCCCCTCAAGCTTGCCGCCGCCGCCGATTGACAACCGCAGGGTCCGCTGTGCAGCCCGCCTGTCCGCGGATCAAACGCCAAAACATCGTCATTCCCGCGCATTGCCTGCCCCGCGAAGGCGTAGGGCGGGAATCCAGACTCGTAGGGTCCCGCACCGCGGACCTTGTTGTCTACATCACACCCTCGCTGGGTGCCACACACCATCCCGCTAGGGTGGTGTGTGCGAGCGACAACGTACGCTCGATCTTGCGACCGCCCCATGTCGACCTCTTGACTTGTTGACGTGTTCGTCCATCCCTCACCCCGCGCTGCCGCACTCCGAGCACGCACTCCCCGCCGCCCCACCCCGCAGGTCATATCCGCACCGGCCACATCGTCGTCGCCATCGGCGCACCATCCCGCGGCCAAGAATCATGCAGCGCACCATGAGCCACATCGCCAGCCCCCAGACCGCTGCATCGCCAAGCAATCCCGGCCACCATGGAATGTATGGAATCACTTCGTAAATCTTCCCGCCTGTATCAATGTTCAACGGTATGGGAAGGCCGCGAAGTTCCATCGGCGCTTCGACCACATCAAGCCGAGTCCGAACACCCCCGTTGAAAATGTTAATCAAGCTAAACACGTTCGCATGATTCTGCGATCGAAGCAATCCAAGCACCTGTGGATCAGCACTGACCTCACGCAGCCCCGCCCATTCGCCCCAGGAAAAAACTCCTTCTCCCGAACTGGTCGGATCGAACACTCTGGTCGAATCGAGCTCAATGGTTGACACGAAGCACCGCCAGGGAAATCCGGTAGCGATGATTCGTCGAGTCTCCTCACGAATCGCGGAGCGAATCGGCTTGGGGACCGGACGAGCAGGATGGATGTCATACTCCCGCACTTTTGGATTTGCCATTCCATTCGATCGCCAGCACCGATCCATGACGAGGTCGGACTGCATCACTAAGGGCTGCCCGACGAAGTCGCTGGCCGCATAGACTTTGGTGTGCTGGGTCCAGAACAAACCGATCAGCACCGCGATCACCCACGACACCGCCGCACCGGCAACGAGATAGCGCCCCGCAATCCACCCGACGCCAATCACTCGCGGAATCCCCAATCGCATGCAATTCACTGTAGCCATTGACCGTCCACGGAGCCGTAGGATACGCTGTGCGGACCGCTTGTCGTCCCACCGCCAAGACGTCCCAGAACTCGGCCATTCGACCGTCCCGCAGCGCTTCATCCTTACTCCAGAACGCCTCTGGAGTACTCCGGAGAGGAATTTCCTTACTCCAGAACGCCTCTGGAGTACTCCGGAGAGGAATTTCCTTACTCCAGAAAGCTTCTGGAGTACTCCGGAGAGGAATTTCCTTTCCCCAGAAACGCTCTGGAGTACTCCGGAGAGGAATTTCCGTACTCCGGAACGCTTAAAACGTTCAACAGAACGCTTCCGGCGTTCACTGCAACGGCGAAAACGTCAACCGGAGGGGTGAGGGTGGTCGGTGAAGTCCTTCGCCGTCCACCGACCGCCTTGCTTGACGCCCGGCGGGGATCAAGGTGTGCGGTGCACAGCCCTTCAACCGGATCGCTCAACGGATCCCGCCCGGCCCGAAGGCCTGCCGGGGAGACTCGCTCCAGCAACCGCGACAGCAATGCTCGGGTCCGTCAGCCCCTGTGGATCATTCGGTCCAGGCCGAGATCAGGAGACCGAGGTCCGCGCCGTCGACCATGCCGTCGCAGTTCAGGTCGCTCGAACACTCCCCGCGCGCAGGGCATTCCCCCCAATCGCCCAGCAGCAGACCCAGATCAGCCCCGTTAACGACACGGTCGCCCGTGAGGTCAGCACTGATCAACGAGGAATCAATCCGAAACGTCAGCGTCGCCTTGAACTCGAGGCCCGTCGGGTCTGAACTGCAGTTGCCGCACAACCCGATCAGCAACTCGTTGGGGCCGCAGGGGAGAAGACCGGGGTCGGTGATGGTGACGGTGTCGATGGATGGCCAGGTCAGAATTGGAAGTCCATCGCCGTCGACCGAATCCGACCCGAAGTTGCTGGAGGCGGTCATCAGCGCGGTGATGCGCACGCCGTTGAGAAACGCCACGCCCTGATCGTCGGTCGCGAATTGAATCGTCAATGAAGGATCCACCATGCCCGGCGGAACGATGAACTCGAACCGGTAAAAAGCGGAGTCCGTGTTGTTGAGCGACACCTCGACCACGCCGGGAACGTCAGCGCAGCCGGAGCAGTAATCCGCGCCGATGAGCACGGCGGAGGTGAACTCTGCAGTGGGCTTCCCGCTGTTCAGCGTGGCCAGCTGTTGGGCCACCGTGCCGGTGACCGGGCTGGCCGTGAACAGGTTGTTGCTGGAGAACACCAGCGTCGTATCCCCTTCAGCCTGCACCGGTCCCGGGAACGAGACCAGGCCGGCAATGGCGAGACTTCGAAACAGAAACAACCGAACTCCTCCAGCGCTGCTGCACGTGTTCATGACGACCGTCTCCTCTCCAAAAGTTAGGTTCCCGTGCATTCTCCCGCACGGAACCTGGCGCTGCCCGCGATAGACCGATCGTAACGATCGGAGCCCCGGAATTGGAAGGGGCAGCAGTGGGAATGTTGGTCCCCAGTCAGCCTCCGACGGCACGGACGCTCCAATTTGGCCTGGACATTGGCGGGAATGAATCGCTCCGACCACGCGACTGGCGGCGTCCTTCACGTCCTCGGTGGCTCAAAACGCTCTTTCCCGTGCCCTTTGCGCCCTCCGTGGTTCAATTCCCTACGCCCTCTCCTCCGCCAGCGCCCGCTCGATCCGCCGGTCGGGCACCAGCCAGATCAGCGCCACCAGGAAGTACAGCCCGTTCGCGATCCACGGGCTCACGAACGCCAGCGGAATCGCCGCGAGGTAAATGATCGGCGACAACTTGCCCTTCAGGTCGCGGCCGACCGCCAGCGCCAGCACCGAGGTGTTTTCCTGAACCGCAAGGATGCGCTGCTGCAGCAGCCAGTAGGCGACTCCCGCCATGAACAGCACCACGCCGTAGAGCGCCGTCGGCACCGCGGCGAAGTGGTTCTCGCCCATCCACGCCGTCACGAACGGAATCAGCGACAGCCAGAACAACAGGTGCAGGTTGGCCCACAGCACCCCGCCCGTCACCCTCCGCGTGGCGTGCAGCATGTGGTGATGGTTGTTCCAGTAGATGCCCACGTAGATGAAGCTGAGCACGTAGCTGAGAAACACCGGTATCAGGCTGCGCAGGGCGGAGATCGACGCCTCGTGCGGCGGCTTCAGCTCCAGCACCATGATGGTGATCACGATCGCCAGCACGCCATCGGAAAATGCTTCGAGCCGGCTTCGCTGCATGATGGTTCAAACGCCGAATCCGGCCGAGAACTTCCCCGACTGACTCAGGAACCTCTTCGGGTTCTCAAACGAAATCCGCCGGATGGTCTCTTCCGTGTGCCCGCGCTTGCGCATCTCCAGCTGCGCCTTCGGTACCGCCAGCGGATCGGAACAGCCCCAGTCGCCCGCAGAGTTGATCCACAATCGCTCCATCCCGTAGCACTCGATGATGTCGGCCGCCCGCTGCGGGGTGCACTTGGTGTCGGGATAGAGCGTCATTCCCGCCCAGAAGCCGCCGTCCAGCACCAGCTTCACCGTGTGCTCTTCCACGTGATCAATCAGCACGCGGCCGGGATCAATCGCCCCGTTGCGCTTGATCGCGTCGAGAATCAGCCTGGTGCCCTTCAGCTTGTCTTCAAGGTGGGGCGTGTGCACCAGGATCATCTGCTTGTGCTTCGCTGCCAGCGCGATCTGCTCCTCAAGAATGATCATCTCGTTCCTTGAGTTCTTGTTGAGGCCGATCTCGCCGATGCCCAGCACGTTGGGCCGGTCCAGAAACTGCGGAATCAGCGCGATCACCTCGCGGGCGAAGACCGGGTCCTCACCCTCCTTGGGATTGATGCACAGCCAGGTGTGGTGTTTGATCTTCACCGCCTCGGCCCGCTTGGGTTCGTACTCGGTCAGCAGCCGGAAATAGTCATAGAACCCCTGCGGGCTCGAGCGGTCGTAGCCCGCCCAGAACGCCGGCTCGGTAATCGCCACGCAGCCCGCCAGCGCCATCCGCTGATAGTCGTCGGTGGTGCGGGAGACCATGTGGATGTGGGGGTCGATGTACATGGGGGAGAGACTGAGAGACGAAGAGTCGAAGAGACGAAGAGATTGAGTGGGGTGGGGGAGTGACCGCTCGCGGCGGCCGTTACGCTTGGTAAGCGCCAAGCGCGCCCTTCATCGGCGCTTTGGCGATGGGCTCGGTCGTATGGTCGCTGAAGTGTTCGAGGATGCGCTTTGCCCGCTCGCCCTTGCCATCGAGCAGGATACCGATCGCGTCACGGAAGGCTTTCATCCGGAAATCGTCGCCGGTGCCGCCGCCGGCGGGCGCCCGCTCCAGTCGATCCAGAAACGCCGCGATATCAATCAGCTTCGCCCGGTGCTCCATGAAATAAAGATCAATCACCGAACTCTTCGACGCAGGGCAGGGGATACTCATCCTTCTCGTCTCCACTCTTCAATCAACAAACAGGTTCACACAGACCGTGAGGATCGCAAAGATCAGCAGGTTGATCAGCGTATACACCGTCGCCACCAGTCCCGCCCGCCACCATCTCGCCGGCAATAAGAACATCAACGCCACCGATTGCAGCACGATCGACACCGGCCAGATCACCAGATTCGAGATGAGCTGAATCTCCGATGGGGGTCTGCCCGCCAATACCACCGTGCCGATCGGCGCCCACGCCAGCGAAACACCCAGCGCCAGCACAAACATCAGCACCACCAGCCCCGCAGCCTTCCAGAATCCCGGCGCCCCAACCCGACACACCCCACACGCCATCCGAAGCAGCATCGCCCCGATCCCCACGCCGACCACTCCGCCCACGAAAATCGAGGCGATCATGATGGCAATCACTTCCGGCGATGGCGCCTGCTGCATGCCCTCAGACTACGGCAACCCCCGCATTCCATCAATCCTCTTCATCCGTCAGCATCCGGCAATACGACCGGTACCGGCTCGCCGCGATCGCGCCCGACTCCACCGCAGCCTTCACCGCGCAGCCCACTTCGTGCGTATGCGTGCACCCGCCGCCGAACCGGCAATCGCTCAACCGCAACCGCAGCTCCGGCATGCACCACGCAATCCGCAGCGCTGGCATCGCGTGCAACCCCATCTCCCGAACCCCCGGCGTATCCGCCAGCCGCGAGGCCTTCCCGCCAATCACCACCGACATCAGCTTCGCAGCCGTCGTCGTGTGCATCCCCTTGCCCGTCGCCTCGCTGATCTCGCCCACCGCCTGCCCCAGTCCCGGCGAAATCGCGTTCAAAAGCGTCGACTTCCCCGCGCCCGACGGCCCGATGATCGCCGTCGTCAGCCCCGCCATCCGCATCCGCATCAACTCAACCCCCGCGCCCGTCACCGCGCTCGTCTCCATCACCTCATAGCCCAGCGCCCGATACATCGCCGCCAGCCCCTCGACCTCCGCGCGCGATTCACCCACCGCATCGCACTTCGTAAACACCACGATCGCCGGAATCTCCGCATCCTCCGCCAGCACCAGCGCCCGATCGATCAATCCGGGCCGCGTCGGCGGATTGCTCGTTGCGGCCGCAATACAAAGCAGATCCACATTCGCAATCAAAATCTGTTCGCCGCCCCGCGCCCCGCGCGCCCCCGCGGCCCGCCGCCGCAGCGAGTTCCGCCGCGCCAGAATCTTCTCCACCACCGGCTGCGCACTCTCATCAACGATGAACGCCTCCACCCGGTCGCCCACCACCGCAGGAGACACCGCCCGTCCCTTCGGCCTGCCCGCGCTTCTTCCGCCTGACTCCAACTCACCTTCCGGCGGCTGAAGATTTCGCCGCGATGCACACCACCGCGTCACCCCATCTTCAAACTCCACCTCGATCAGCTGCTGTGCCCGCGACACGATCACCCCGCGCGCGGTCCTCACGCCCGATTCACTCCCCATGCCCGCTCCCGCGCATCATCCGCATCAGTCCAGCATATCCGAACCCCCGCAGGCCAACGCTGCTATCCACCCGAAATTGTCCGGACCCTTCACCCCAGCCCCATCACGGCCAGAACACCGCCACCGACAGCACCACCCAGATCATCACCGTGCATGCCAACTTCGCGATCGTGCCCGCCACCCGCCCCGCGGCCGCTCCCGTCGCCGGCTTCAGGCTTTTGCGAAAACTGCCCACGCTCAACCCCGTGATCGACATTTCGCCCACGATCGCGCCGATCGCCGCCCCGATCGCCGCCCCGAGGATCGAGCCCACCACCGGAATCGGAATCAAGGGCGTCCCAGCGATCGCCCCCACGATGCCCCCGATCAGCGCTCCCCAGATGCCGCGCTTAGATGCCCCGCCGCGTTTCGCCCCAGCAGCCCCCGCCATGAACTCGAGGATTTCTCCCACCAGCGCAATCCCCAGCACCGCTGCAAACGTCCACAAGGCGAAGGTCGCGTTGCTCCCGTCCGGCAGATAGAGCGTTTCCACGATCTCGATCACCGCCGCGATCAGGATCATGATCCAACCGCCCGGCAGCGACAGCAGCGTGAGCACCACGCACGCCACGCCCACAAGTACAAACAGCACGCCGATCAGCAGTTGTATCCAGATCATGTCTTCCGCGCTCGCACCCTTCTTGGGATTGGCATCCTATCCCTTCCACTTCGCCATGGGTGTCCGCTTCGGCGCTTCGTCGGGTCCGCAGTGCGGACCGCTTGCCCAATAGCAGGTGGGGTCCGCGGTGCGGACGGCGTGTCTCTCCCGCCCCCAACGCCGATTCACCTGTCGATATCATCCCCGCCTGGATGCAGGGCCCGAACACCGAAGCGCCGTCAATCCGCCCCGCCTCGGCCGGGCGCAAGCGCCATGACCCCGCGCTCGATGGTGTGCGCGGCCTCGCGATTCTGATCGTGATGATCCATCACCACACGGTCATGCGCGGCATCAACCTCGCCGACCTCTCCGTGGCCACCGTGCTCCACCTCGGCGGCGTCGGCCTCTTCTTCGTGCTCTCGGGCTATCTCATCACCGGCATCCTGCTCGATAGCAAAGGCGGCCAAGGCTACTTCAAGAGCTTCTACGTGCGCCGAATGCTGCGAATCTTCCCGCTCTACTACGCCGTCCTCATCCTCGCGCTCCTGATCCTGCCAAACATCAACCACGCCAAGGCGGCCAACTTCGGCCGCATCGCCGGCGATGAGTGGTCCTACTGGGTGTTCCTCCAGAACTACACCATCGCCCGCGCTGACCGCTTCCGCCACGCCCTGCTCGACGTCACCTGGACGCTCTCAATCGAAGAGCAGTTCTATCTCGTGTGGCCGCTCATCGTCTGGGCTTGCTCGCGCCGGGCCCTGCTTCGCATCACCCTCGGGCTCTTCGTCGGCGCTCTCCTGTTTCGTTTCTACATGTGCTTTGTCGTCGGCGCTGGCACCATCACCATCTTCGTCACCACGCTCTGCCGAATCGATACCCTCGCGGCCGGATCGCTTTTCGCCATCATGGAGCGCGGGCCGCAGGAGCCGCCGCTGGCCACGGTGCCCGTCACGACAACCGCTCCCGACACCCCGACCACCCCCAACACGGATTCTCAAAAACCGATCCTCGACCGGCTCGTCCCCTGGGCCAAATGGGTCGGCATTCCCTTGGGGCTCCTCGCGGCCGCTCTCGCGACCTTCGAAAACCTGATGCAGTCGATCCCGATCGATCCGCATTACTTCCCGTGGATATCGCGCACCATCAACTACACGTTCTGGACCACATGGTTCGCCACGATCATGCTGCTGGCCATGCGCAGCACCCCGGGATCGTTCTGGCGAGCCTTCTGGACCAGCCGATTCATGCGCACCTTCGGTAAATACAGCTTCTCGCTCTACCTGTTTCATACACCCCTGCGGGCGCTGGTGCGCGATCGCATCTACGGCCCCGAAGGCACTCAGGCATGGATCAAGTTCCCCATCATCTGGGGCTCCGAAATCCCCGCGCAGATCATCTTCTATATCGTCACCTTCCCCCTCGTCCTCGCGGCCGCATGGGTCAGCTATACCTTCTGGGAAAAACCCTTCCTGCGTCTGAAGAAGTTCGCCCCCGTTCCCAAGGGCACTGCCGCCGATTGATCCCGCGCTGGTCGGCAGTGATGCGCGGGGCAATAAACGAGTGCTGCCATGTCCCGCATTTCACATCCCGTTCACCACCCCTTCATCGTGCCGGGGAATCATGAAGTGTCGGCTCAACGCATACGAGCGCGACCGGCGAATCCTGAGTTCGCCGTTCTCAACATTCTCGATTCACGACGAAAGGAGTGAACACAATGACCACCCAGAATCAATCTGGCAATCGTCCCGGTACGCAGACCACCAACCCCACGAGGCAGACGCCCACGCAGGATGACCGAAAGAATCCGCAGGGCATGCATGGCAAGGATGACGACGGCTGCGGCTGCGGCCCATCGTCGAAATCCGCTGAGCATTCCACCTCGGAGGCCTCGAGCGGCCAGCCCAAGGCGCAGAAGAAAGGCGCATCGATCGAAGATGAACGCGATGACCGCGATGACAATGATCGATCCACCGATTTCGAGAAGCGCAATCAGCCCAGCCATACCGGAGCGGGCGCTCGCCCTCGAAACTGATCGACATCGGCCCTGATTCCACTTCATCGGCCTGATCCACGAGCCGGCCGAGGTCACGTCCCCCAAAGGGTGGATGTGACCCGCCGGCTTTCTTTACGGCATCATCGCGCCCGATCGTCGTCCGGCATTGGAAGCGAGCTCGGGCCATTGCTCCTCGCGCACCTCGAGCACGCGCAGGTCGGTTCCTTCCAGCAGCACTTTCGATCCCGCGGGCGCACGGGCAGCCATGAAGGGCATCGGCCCGCCACCCTCGCCTCGCACGCCCGACCCGCGTCGGTCTTGCTGCGGGCCCATCGAACCTGGCCCACCCATCGCGTCCGGATTCATCCTGCCGGCCGGCGGCCCGTCGAAGCGCTGACCTGGATTGCCGGCGAAGTCTCGTGGTGGTCGCTGATTCTCCCTCTGCCCGCGCGGTGGTCCGAACGATCCCTGCCCACTCGGGCCCATCCGGGGCCCAGACTGCGGACCAAATCTCGGCCCGTTCTTCTCTTCGAGCACCAGCACCTGGTCATAAACGGAAGGATCATCAGGCAGTCGAAACGTTGATGAGCCACGCAGGTAGTACCGCACCCAGAATTCAACGCCATGCCGGGTCAGCACCAACGTTTTCTTCGAGGGATCCAGCCGCGCCTTCAACGCGAGAAGGTCCTCGACGCCGTCACGCGTCAGTGGTGATCGTGCAACCATCGGCATCACGCCGATCGTGCTCGCCAGCGCCAACACCGCCGTTGCCAATACGGGCCAGTGCAGTGCGGGCGCTGAAGTCTCAACGCGATGCAGCCGCCGCACCAGCAGATACGCCACCGGCACCGCGCCCGGCACACACGCCATGATCGCCAGCCGCGAGAGATACTCGCGGCCGATCAGCGGGCACGTGAGCGCCATCGCCGCGAGGGCGCATCCCGCCGCAGTGGCCCGCGCTGCGGCCGACATACGGGTTCGGTCGCGCCAGGTCAAGATCAGTGTTGCGATTCCGATCACCCAGAGGATGGCGATGGCCGCGATGCCGAAGGGATCGACCATGCCCATGCCCCCGCGATTGCCCATGCGGTTCAGCACCATCATGATCGCCGGGTCGCGGAACACCAGCACCGGCGCCCGCAGCAGCGACCACGCCCGATTCGCATCAACCAGCCACATGGCGCCAATGGCCAGGGCTGCGGCCGCACCCAGGCCGAGCAGTCCAAGAATTCCCGCGCGACGCGTCCGGCCATCGGCGGAGATGAGCCGGACGACGAGGATGCAGCCGACGGAGAGCACCGTGGCGCCGGCCGCACCGACGTGGGTGAGTCCTGCCAGCACCACACCCAGCATGCAGACGAGCCAGCCCCAGCGTCGACCGTCGAGCGCCACCCACGCGCCCCACACCGCTCCCGCCAGCCACACCAGGCCGATCGAGTTCTTTTCGAAATCCGAAACCATTCGGATCGACGGAAGGGAGAGCACTGCGACGAACCCAGCAGCCATCGCGGCGAATCCCCACGAAGAATTCTTCGGGCTCCACGCCCGAACCAGCAGCATGACAAATACCGCGGCCACCGGCGGCAGCAGCGAATCGACCAGTTGCGAGGCGAGCAGCACCGAGGAATCAAGGCTCGCGCCGAACAGCATGTAGATCCGGGCGATCCCGGCATGGAGATAGAACGTCAGCGGAAGGTCGTGATAGAGAAGCGTGCCGGACTCGATGATCGCGCGGCTCTGAACGGGGTAGTAGCCCGCGTCGATTCCCGGCGGCAGATACGGCACAAAATTGATCAGAAGCCTGGCGACTGCGGCCAATCCATAGACCGTAAGAGCGGCGAACAGGAATTGGCGACGATCTGTTTCCGGGCGCACCATGGAGCTCCTCGCAGATGAACTTATTCTTAACGAGCAGACGGCACAGTTGTTGCAGGAAACTGAGCCACCTCGATGGTCATGCACATTCGAGCAACCGTTTGTAGAATGCGGCCCGTCTCTTACAGAGGAGCAACACGATGATGATGAAGAAAATGATGGGTGCAGCCGTTCTGGTTTCCGGAATGATTCTCGGAATCGGCGGATGCGCATCGGAAAAGGAATTCGCCGCCGCGGGGATGTCGAACTCAGTTCAGTCATTCCAGCAGCAGCTGAGCGGCATGCCGAAGCGGATCGATGACACGATGAGCACGCTTCGTGAGCTGTATGCCGGCAACAACACGGACCGCGCGGCCACGCTTTCGAAGTTTTCGAACCAGCTTTCGGCCCTTTCGTCTGACGCCCGGGCTTTGGGTGATGCGGAGTTGAACGGGCAGAAGAATGTGGAGAATTACATGGCCGCGTGGATCAAGGAATCGCGGCGGATCGACGATCCGGCCCAGCGCGAGTCTGCGGTCGCGGCGATGAAGCAATCCAAGGCGAAGCAGAACATCGCCATGGGCTACATTGAGACGGGATCCAAGAACTACCGCGAGTTGATGGACACCCTGAAGTCGATTCAGGGCGACCTCACCAAGAATCCCAATGCCTACACAAGTGAAGCGCTGGCCCGCAAGTACGACACCGCGGTGCGATCTTCGGAGAAGGCCAAAAACAGCGCGATGCGGCTCGACGAATTGATCGTCGATACCTTTGCCAAGGGCTGAAATCGCTGAAGAATTGTTTCGGGGAGCACAGGCCCGGAGCGTCATTCGACGTTCTGGGCCTGTTCCTTGATGCGATCGATGGCGCCCTTGATCTCGACAATGCGGCGACTGATCTCGGCGTCGAGCGATTTCGACGCGATGGTGTTGGCCTCGCGGAGCATTTCCTGGGTCAGGAAGTCCAGTGTGCGGCCGGCGGGCTCGTTGTCGCGAGAGTCGATGATGTCGCGGAATTGATCGAGGTGGCCGCCAAGGCGCATCACTTCTTCGGCGATATCGCATCGCTCGGCATAGATAGCGACCTCGCGCAGCAGCTCTTCATCCTTCACGGCAGCGCCGACCTCGGCGAGCAGCGAATTGATGCGGGTGCGGAGTCGCTCCTGGTAGAGATGGACAACCTTGGGCGTGCGTTCGGCAATCACCTTGAGTCGATCGGCAATGAATTGTCGATGGCGGTGCAGCTCAGCGTGAAGCTGGTTGCCCTCGTGCGTGCGCATGGCGACAAGCCTGGCCGATGCCTCATCAACCAGCCGCAGGAAGACGGGGCGAACCTTCTCGAGAAGTTCTTCACCGGTGCTGGTGACAACGACACCGGGCAGCGACAGCAACGCGGCCACATCGATGTGGGTCGAATCGTGATCGAGACCGGGGACCGTCTGCAACTGGCCAAGATAGCGCTCGATGGCCGCGACATTGATCTGGCCCGCGGCGGCAGCCGAGGCATCGGAGAAGCGAGCGGTGAGAACGATGGAGCCGCGAGCGAATCGCTTCATCAGCGCGGATTCAAGCTCGGCCTCGAGGCCTTGAAGATCGTCGGGCAGTCGAATGGTCGACTTGAAGTACTTGTTGTTGAGCGATCGGATTTCGACCGCGTAGTGAGCGCCGTCAACCTCAGTGGCGGCAGAACCGAATCCGGTCATCGAGCGAATCATGCGCGGTTCGATTCCTTGGACTCAGTCACTCGGGTTGATCCGCCGGGTCTGCAGGAGGCACATCGGAGGGATTCTGCCCTGGAGGCGCATCGCTTGAATTCGTTTCGGGTTCGGACATCGGCGGAGTCATGCCGTTGGCAGGCTCCTCCCCCGGCGACGTTTCGTCGGCGGATCCGTCACCGGTATCGGCGGGAGTGGACGAGGTGTCGTCAACGTCGTCAGCCGGTTGGGTTGCGCTTGCCGGCGTCGCGGGCGTCGCGGCAGCGCGAGGATTGTCGAGCACGTTGAGGATCACGGCGAGGACGAGATAGGCCGCGAACGTGCAGCAGGTGGCGACCGTCAGCACATCGCCGGTGCGGCCACCGAATGCCGTCTCGGTGCCGCCACCGCCAGCGCCGCCGAAGGCTCCGGAGAGGCCGCCGCCCTGAGGGCGCTGCACGAGAATGATGAGCACAAGGGCCGCGGAGACAATGACAAAGAGCAGAAGAATCAGAACGAACCAGGGGGACATGCACCAGCCTCAGTTGGGGGAAAGTGCGGATTGTAGCGAGTTCGAAGGGGTCAGGCGGGTGTGGAGCCTCATCGACTTCCGGGGACTGTCATGCTTCAGGGTCAGGCCCGGATTGGGTGGGAGCCGGTCGTGGCTGCGTGGGCAATGGCAACGAAATCAGCGGATTTGAGGGAGGCGCCCCCGATCAGGCCGCCATCCACATCCGGCTGAGAGAAGAGATCGGCGGCGTTCGCGGCGGTGACCGAGCCGCCATAAATGATGCGAACAGCGTCGGCCGCGACGGCATTGAAACGCTTGGCGAGGTGGTTTCGGATGGCGTGGTGGGCGGCCTGAGCGTCGGCGGGTGTGGCAGTCTTGCCAGTTCCAATCGCCCAGACCGGCTCGTACGCAATGACGATGTGGCTCAGGCTGGAGGAGTCAATATTGTGGAGTGCGGCGTCAAGCTGGCGAAGATTCACGTCGTTGGTCTTGCCTGCCTCGCGCTGCTGCCAGGTTTCGCCGACGCAGAGCACGACAAGCAGATTTTCCGCGAGGGCAGCGCGAAGCTTGAGATGAACGAGTTCGTCGGATTCGCCGATGACGTGTCGCCGTTCGGAATGGCCGACGAGCACCGCCTTGACATGAAGGTCGGTCAACATCGCGACGCTGACCTCACCGGTGAAGGCGCCGTTGGGTTTGTGCCAAACATCCTGTGCGCCGAGCGTGATCCAGTGGTGGCCCAGCGTCTTGCCAACGGGCAGGAGATATGGAAACGGCGGGAAGACCGCAACATCGACCGCCGATTCGAGGTCGGAACAGCCTGCGACGACATGGTCGGCCAGCTCGACCGCGGATGCGAGATCAAGATTCATCTTCCAGTTTCCGCCGATGAATGGACGTCGATGAGGCATGGCGAGATCGTAGTGAATCAGCAGAGGAAATGAGATTCGGTGGAAGAGGCCGGCGTCTCAGGCTTTCAGTGCCGCAGCGATGATGGGTGTGCCACACTCGGGGCAGCGGTCAGAGGTAACTCCAGTGAGATCCTGGCCGCATTCATCGCACCGGCCGACGAGGCGAGCCCTGCGGTTATCCCACCGGGCGAAGGCGATCAGGGCGGTGGTCATGCAGGCGATG
The DNA here is from genome assembly GCA_964407695.1 of uncultured Isosphaeraceae bacterium. Lineage (GTDB taxonomy): Bacteria > Planctomycetota > Phycisphaerae > Phycisphaerales > SM1A02 > CAYOWQ01. The sequence goes on from CAYOWQ010000003.1 coordinate 237,672, forward strand.
ATGAGGATGCTCAACAAGGTGCGAGGCCAGGAGAGGACGAATGTCCGTTGGGTGACGGCCGAGGACCAGAAATCGGCGGGAGCTGGTGAGACCCACCGAACTTCAACCGGTTTGAGAAGTCCGAAGGTGGCAAGACCCTGGCCAGCGGGAGTGGGACCCAGTGATCGCCAGCCGGAGCTCGACGGCATCACGAAGAGGACGACAAAAAGCAGGATCACGGCGGTGACAATCGAGGCCCGATTCCAGAAGACCCTTCGGGGTCGAGTCGTTTCGAGGAGCAGCAATCTTCGTATTGTTTGGGATACCGGCATCAATCGAAGCCTATGTCGTTCAGAGTACTGAAGATAAGGCTGCGGGTGATCCGCGGATTGGAAGGCGCGACGATTTCTGATTGAGAAGTGACGTTGATAGCAGGGGAATTCGATCGGGAAGGGAATCATCGATCGACGGGGACAGCGATATCGAGGTGCGGATCAATGGAGAACTGACGACGGGGATTGGAGAGGGGGAACTTGCTATTGCCGTGGCGACACTTGTCGCAGCCGCAGAGGGACAGGAGGCCTTTGGAGGCTCGATGGCTGCCGGAGGAGACGAAGGCGGAGATTGTCGGCGCTTCCCGACGGGATTTCGGCGGATCGTGGTTCGTAGAAGCTGGGCTGCCGCGAGTCTTCGGGTGTTTGGGTCGGCTTGAGGGTCGTTCACCAAGATGTGCAGGGCGTGGATGGAATCGGCCTGAGCCCTGAGCAGCGCCAGCCGATTCGTTCGAGCCAGGAGTCCAACGGAAGCTGATATTTCCATTCGGTCAATGTATCGGTAGTTTGGTAAATGTCAAGTATTATATGACAAAAATGTGTAATTTCAAACCTGTATGGTGGCAGCACAGGTCACTCACGTTGCTGGAATGGGCTTTGCGGTGGGAATCGGCGTAGGATTGCCGTCTGGGGTCCGCGGGAAACGCCGATAAAGAACTGCCATGAGCGCTAAAACCATGAATCGATCAGCCCCCGAGCGGGGAGGGATGGGGACGCCTTCAGATCCGGCGGCCCAACCTCTCGGTGTTGGCCGCGTGCTCGCCGATCCCCAAGTCGACCGGGCGATCGACCAGCTGGTGGAAGCCGTTGAGTCTGCAGGCAGGGACTTCACCGGAGCCAGGCCGGCCTCGAGCGACCGCAAGGCCACGTACGAGGAATGGTTGAAGCGGCAGGGCGAGGTGAAGGGCAGACCCCCTCTCTATCCGTATGTCGGCAGCGGTCTTGGAAACGGACCGCTGGTGGAGCTGCTGGATGGAAGCGTGAAGTGGGACATGATCAACGGGATCGGGGTGCACATGTTCGGGCACTCCGACCCTGGCATGGTTCGGGCGTGCATTCGCAGCGCTTTGTCTGACACGGTGATGCAGGGCAACCTGCAATTCAATGCCGATTGCGTTGAATTCGGGGAGGTGTTGATCGAGGGGTTGGTGGGAGGTCGGAACCGCGTCACCGGCGGGGCACCTGTGCCACCTTCATCCGAGAAGTGGTATGCATTCATTACGAACACCGGGGCGGTGGCCAACGAAAGCGGTCTCAAGGTGTGTCAGCAGAAGCGAGGCGGCGCGCCGAGGGTGATTGCCTTTGCCGATTGCTTCATGGGCCGCACATCGGCGATGGCGCAGATCGGTGATTCGGCCGCAGGGCGGCAAGGCATGGCGCTCAACGTGCAGGTGGACTACATGCCGTTCTGGGACCCGGAGGCGGGGAGTCGAAGCACTGAGTATGCGCTGTGGCATTTGAAATCGTACCTGGATCGGTATCCGGATCAGCACTGCTGTTTCGTGATGGAGCTGGTTCAGGGCGAAGGCGGATTCAATATCGCGCCGAGAGAGTTTCTCGAGCCGCTGATGAAGATGTGCAAGGAGCGCGGAGTTCCGGTGTGGGTGGACGAGGTGCAGACATTCGGTCGCACGACGGAGATGTACTACACCAACGTGCTTGGCCTGCGCGAGTATGTGGACGTGATCACGGTGGGCAAGATGAGCCAGGCGTGCGCGTGCCTGTTCCGTGAGTCAATCGCACCGAAGGCGGGGTTGTTGAGCGGGACGTTTGTGGGGTCGACGAGTTCGCTGCAGGTTGGCAAGGCAGCGCTTGAGACGCTTCGCGACGGCGGCTATTACGGGCCGCAGGGAAAGATCGCGAAGCTGCAGGACGCGTTTCGGGCCCACGCGGCCGCGCTGGTCTCGCCCCATCGGGATTGGTTCCCAGCGCCAAAGCGGGCGATGGGTGGCACGATGGAGATGTTCGAGCCATTCACGGGGATCGGCGGGATGATGCGGCTCACACCGTTCGGCGGTGACAAGGCGAAAGTGATGAAGTTGCTCAACGTCATGTTTGAAGAGGGCGTGATCGCGTTCTATTGCGGGCACGGCCCGTATCACCTGCGTTTCCTGCCACCGGTGGGAGTGATGAAGCCGGAGCAGTTCGGCGAGGTGTTTGAGATCGTTGAGCGGTCGATGGCCAACGTGTAAGGACGACGCGCGGACAGACCCCCATGTTTTTCATTCGGCCTGCCAACATCGATGATCTGCCGACGCTGCTCAAGCTGGCGAAGATGGTTCATTTCCTGAACCTGCCGGCGGATAAGGACATCATTGCGGGGAAGATCACGCGCAGTCGGCGTTCGTTTGCGGGGCAGGTGGAGGACCCTCGCGAGCGCCAGTTCATGTTTGTGCTGGAGGATATGGAGTCAGAGAACGTAGTGGGGACGGCCGCGGCGATCAGCTGCATGAGCTGGCCGGGCCACCCTCACACGTACCTGCAGATTCGGGAGAGGAAATTCTTTTCGAAGGATCTGCAGACCGGTCACGTGCACATCACGCTGGAGCTGGGAACGGATGAGACGGGACCATCGGAGATCGGCGGACTGATTCTGGCGCCGGGGTACCGCGGCCACAAGGAGAAGCTCGGGAGTCTTCTGAGCCTGATCCGGTTTCATTACATCGGCCTGCATCGAGAGTTGTTTGCGGAGCGGCTGGTGGCGGAGATGATGGGGGCGCTGACGCCCGACAGCCACAACCTGCTGTGGGAGTATCTGGGGCGACGATTCATCAACCTGAGCTATTCGGAGGCGGACCGATTCTGTCAGCATTCGAAGGAGTTCATCACCAGCCTGTTTCCAAAGGGGGAGTTCTATGCATCGCTGCTGCCGCCTGAGGCGCGAAGCCTGATCGGGCGCGTGGGAGAGGAAACCAAGCCGGCACTGGCGATGCTAGAGAAGCTGGGATTCAAGTACGAGGGCCACGTGGATCCGTTTGACGGCGGGCCGTATCTGGCCGCGATTCGCGATGACGTGCCGCTGGTAGGTGCAACCCGTTCGATGACGCTGGGCGATCCAGCGCGTGAGTTTCCGGAGACAGCGCTGGTGAGTTATGAATCCGAGAATGGTTTCCGCGGCGTGCGTTGCGGCATTGCGATGCATGGCGATGTGGTGGCCATACCGGCGGAAGCGGCGGGCGTGATCGGAGCGCAGCCCGGAGAGTTGATCGGCGTGACGCCGCTTTCGGGGAGCGAATCACGGCGAGGCAACCGGGTGCACGAGAGTTCGGGCCGCACCACGCGACGGGGACCGGCAACACGGCGGTCGCGAGGATCGAAGAAGGCGTTGTGACCCGGGGTTTGTCGCTTCATCATTGAAACGGCGGGGGTTCGCAGCGGTATCATGGAGTTCACCATGGAGATGACGATGCGAACGAAGCTTTCAATCGGACTGGCGGGTTTACTGGCCTTTCTGCCGACGGCGATCGCGACCGCGGACGAAGGTATGTGGCTACTGAATCAGCCACCGACGGCAACGTTGAAGTCGAAGTATGGATTTGAGCCATCGCAGGAGTGGCTGACGCATATTCAGCACTCGTGCGTTCGATTCGAGACGGGCGGTTCGGGCTCCATCATTTCTCCGAACGGCCTGGTGATGACGAATCACCACGTGGGCAGCGACATGCTGGACAAGCTTTCCACCGCGGAGAAGAACCTGCTGGAGACGGGTTTTCATGCGAAAACGATTGACCAGGAGTTGAAGTGCCCGGACCTTGAGTTGCGGGTGCTCTGGACGATTACGGATGTGACTGACAAGGTGAATGGAGAGGTGAAGGAGGGGATGGCCGCGTCGGAAGCGCAGGCGCAGAGGCGAAAGGCCATCGCGCGAATCGAGAAGGAGGCGATGGACGCCTCGGGATTGACGAGTGAGGTGGTGACGTTGTGGCACGGTGCTCGATATCACCTGTATCAATACAAGTCGTATACGGACGTGCGCCTGGTGTTTGCGCCGGAAGCGAAGATTGCGTTCTTCGGCGGCGACAATGACAATTTCGAGTTCCCGCGATACGACCTTGATTGCTGTTTCTTCCGGATCTATGAGGATGGTCGGCCGCTGGCGACGAAGGATTACCTGACGTGGTCTGCCAACGGATCGAACGAGGGTGATCTGGCGCTGGTGTTCGGGCACCCGGGGCGAACGCAGCGACTGTTTACGGTGGATCACCTCAAGTTTCTGCGGGATATTGACTATCCGGCCGCGATGGACCGGTTCTATTCGTTGGAGGTGCAATGGACGGTCTTTGCGGCCAGGGGCGATGAGAATGCGAGGATTGCCCAGAACGAGATTTTTGGGATTGCGAATGGCCGCAAGGCTGTTGGCGGAATTCTCGAAGGTCTGCTCGATTCGAAGTTGATTGGAGAGAAGCAGAATGAGGAAGATGCGTTGAGATCGGCGGTGAGCCGCAGCCCCGAATGGACCAAGCTGTGGAGTGATGGCTGGGATCTGGTCTCGAAGGCACAGAAGAATCACGCCTCGATCTTCTCTGGATTCCAGTGGCTCGAACGGGGGAGAGGCATGCCGCAGCGGTTGGTGGATGCGCGGCGACTGGTTCGGCTGGCGGAGGAGACGACCAAGGCGAATGAGGACCGGCTGGCAGAATACACCGATGCCGAGCGGGCATCGCTGGAACTCGAGTTGTTTTCGCCGGCGCCGGTCTACAGTGCGTTTGAGACCGAAAAGATGCGGATCTGGTTGACGGGTTGCGCGAAGGCGCTGGGCGTTGACGATCCGCTTGTTCAGAAGATGCTGGACGGAAAGGGACCCGAGGATCGAGCCGCGGAATTGATCGGTGGCACGACGCTGGCAAGCGTGGACGCGAGGAAGGCGCTTGCGGCTGACGACGGGAAGGCTGTTGCCACGTCGAAGGATCCGATGATTGCCTTTGCCAAGTTGATTGACGGGCCGGCGCGAGAATATCGGAAGAAGTTCGAGGACACGGTGGAGAGCCTGGAGCGCGAGGGATATGCGAAGATCGCGGCCGCGTCGTTTGCGGTCAAAGGAGAGAACCAATATCCGGATGCGACATTCACGCTGCGGATGGCATTCGGGCCGGTGAAGGGATATGAGCAGGGGGGCGAGCAGATCAAGCCTTACACGACGCTGGGCGGGGCGTATGACCTGATGAAGGCTCGACACGGGAAGGATCCGTATGAACTGCCGGAATCGTGGATGAAGAGGAAGGAATCGCTGACCCTGAGTACGCCGTTCAATTTCGTGTGCACGGCGGACATCATCGGCGGCAATTCGGGCAGCCCGGTGGTGAACACGAAGGGCGAAGTGATCGGGCTGATCTTTGATGGAAACATTCAGTCATTGATCTGGGATATCGGATACACGGATGAGCAGGGACGGGCGGTGGCGGTGGATTCTCGCGGGCTGCTGGAGTGCCTGAGATCGGTGTATGGCGCCGATGAACTGGTGAAGGAGATCACCGGAAAGGTTTCGCGCAGGTAGAGCGGAGCCGCCGATGGCCAGGGTTCATCGGCGGGTGGTGCATCGTGAGCCTAGATCCACTCAGGCATTGCCGGCACCAGCGGCGGTTTGATCGCCTGAGCGATGCCGAGTTGCGTAAGGCGATCATTCGCGCGGGGCGGAGCCTGCGAGCCTCGATAACCATCGGCCTCAGAATGTTCGTTGGCGCCGTGCTTGGCGGTGTGATCGGAGTGATTGCATCCGGGGCGGTGTCGACGGTGATCCTGGTGCTGGCCAATGTCAGTAGAGATGCCGTGACGAGAGATGTGTTGCAGGGGCTCGCTGTCGTACTTGGCGTTGGATTGTTTGTGGTCGCCATCGCGTATTCAGCTTCGATGGTGTGGGCGAGCGCTGTCGCGGATGAGGCCATGGAATATCTTGACCGAATCGCCGCGACGAGGGAGTGTGTTCATTGCGGGTATTCGCTGCGCGGGTTGCCGCTGGTGGATGATGAGGTGTATTGCCCGGAGTGCGGACAGGGGACGACGGCTGCGCACTTGATTCTTGCGGAAGGCGGCGGTCGATCAGGTCTCGATGAACGGGGCGAATCGCAGGAGTGAAGAAGAAGGGGCGGCGCCCGGCGCCGCCCCTTCTGGAATGCGAGATTGATTCGTAGTGATCAGGTCGTCCACTCAGCCAGCAACAGGCCGAGGTCGGAGCCGTTAACCTGGCCATCGCCATCGAGATCGGAGTCGCAACTGCGGCAGGCGCCCCAATCAGAGAGGAGAAGCCCGAGGTCTGCGCCATCAACCGAGCCGTCGAAATTGAGATCGGCACCGCAGGCTGAGAAGTCGGAGACCTGCAGGTTGACACTTATCGTGGCGTCTTCCGGGCAGAGCGTTGCAAAGGCCAGGTTGGCAATGCCTTCAACGCGCAGATGCGTGCCGGGAACGAAGATGACCTCGACGTCAGTGTCATACTGGACACCGGTTTCCTCGTTATAGAGCACTTGGCCGCACGCGGAATCGAGTGCCGTGACGCATTCGGAAACAAAGACGAAATCCTCGGGTCCGCCAAAGTTGCAGGACTTGATTTCATCGGTGATGAGAGCGGTATAGGGGATGCCGCAATCGACGAGGAGGCAGGTCAGGCAGACCTTGCCGGTGACCAGGAGCACATCACCATCGGCATAGGCGGAGAGATCTCCGACGAGGAAGAGGCCCTCATGGTCGAAGAATTTGAAGAGATTGCCGCAGGATTCGGTCGCGACGACCTGGCCGCAACCGGAAAGGGCGAGGCCGGTGATGTCATCAATGGGTGATTCGCTCCGAGTGTCGCCGGCGGATCGGTCGGGAGCCGGGGCCGGCGAAAGAGCGGGAAGCAGGGTTGCAAGGGCAAGCGCAGCGCAGATCATGTTGTTCTCCAGATAGAGGTCCACGAAACAGCCAACAGGAACTCTGCGCGGCCCTCAATCTATCGCCGGGGGAGGCTCGGCTGCCGAATTACTGTGAAAACACCCGCGATTTGACTTGCCTGTTTTTTCGCCGAAGGCAGGTCGCGAAGAGGGGGATCGTGGCTGCGGAGTGCTGGAGCAGGGACGGGGTTGCCGTGCTACTCTGCCGCCATGGGCAAGGAACAGCCAAAACGGTCGGATGACAGCGGGATTCCGCCATCGGCGCGGGTCCATATCTGGCAGATCCAGGCGGTGCGCGACGTCATGGTTGTGGCCGTGGTGTTGGGGATGGTTTGGGCGGGCTATGCGGTGAGATCGGTCACGGTGCCGCTTTTGGTGGCGTTGGCGTTGGCGTATCTGTTTGAACCGCTGGTGGCGCGGATGACGAAAGGCGGCCGGTTGAGTCGGCCGTTTGCGGTCTCAGCGCTCATCTGCACCGTGGGAGTGTTGCTGATCGGGTTTCTGGCGCTGGCGATTCCGCTGGTGGTGAGCGAAACGGTTGGGTTTGTCAAGGACGCTCGGCGGGGGCGGTTCTATCAGCATGCCTTGAGATTTGAGGACTATGTGCCGATCGCCTATCGGGATGAGTACCGATATGCCGCAAGCTTTCTGAAGGGGCCGGAGATCGACCTTCCGGAGTTTTCCCCAGAGCCGGAGTTTGGTGATTCCGCGGAGGGAGCGGCGTCAGCGCCGGAGGGCGTTGACGATCGTGGTGTGACGGAGGACGAGCGAATTCGCCTGTTGATTCGCGACGAACTGAGTCGGCAACGGGCGGAATCGACGCCGACCACGCGTCCAACCGGCACGATGTGGCTGGGCCTGGCGCGAAGCAGCGCGGAGGCAGCGCTTGGTCTACTCGGCGCCGTGCTGCAACTGGGATTGCTGGCGTTCCTGATTCCGTTTTACTTCTTCTTTTTCAGCGTGTCGTATCCCCAGGTTGTGGAGTTCGCCCGCGACCTGATACCCAGGGACAAACGAGGTCGAACGCTGGAGCTGGTGGGAAAGATGGACTCCGCGGTGGCCGGATTCGTCCGAGGACGACTGGTAACGTGTGCCATTGTGGGACTCGTCTTCGCCGCGGGATGGATGATCTGCGGCGTTCCATATGCGATTGCCCTGGGGCTGCTCATCGGTGCATTCAACGCCGTGCCGTATCTCTCAGGCATTGGGTTGCCGTTTGCGATCGGACTTCTTGCGCTTGAGAAGGCGAGCGGGAACACCGGCATGGCGTGGTGGGGTGTGATTGTCTGGCCGACGGTCGTCTTTGCGATCGGCCAGGTTCTGGATGGATACGTCCTCACACCGATCATTGCCGGAAAGGCCACGGACCTCGACCCCGTGACCATTCTCGTTGCGGTGTTGGCGGGAGGGTCGGTCGGCGGACTTTACGGCATGCTGCTGGCGATTCCGGTCTTCGCCTGCGCAAAAATCCTGATCAAGGAGGTGCTGATGCCTCGGGTGAAGGCATGGACGCGCGGTGAGGCATCGGATCCACTGCCGATCGAGGAGGAATGAATGAGCCAGGGATTCGGCGGGAGGAACGTTGTCGTGACGGGTGGAACGGGAGCACTGGGCAGCGCCGTGGTGGAGCGACTGCTGGAGTCGGGTGCGACGGTCTCTGTGCCGTGGATCAATGAATCGGAAGCGCAACGGCTGGGGTCCCGATCCGGACTACACCTGATCAAGGCGGATCTCGCGAACGAACAACAGGTTGTTGAGTTCTTCGGCTCGATCCCAACCGTGTGGGCGTCGCTGCATGTTGCGGGAGGATTTGCGATGCATCCCGTCACCGAGACATCGGCGGCGGATTTTGAGGCAATGCTCCGCCTGAATGCGCTGAGTTGTTTCCTGTGCTGCAGAGAAGCGATCCGGTCAATGCGGCGAACGGGCAATGGAGGGCGAATCGTGAATGTGGCTGCGAGACCGGCCCTGGTTCCAACCGGTTCAATGATTGCATATGCGACGGCAAAGTCGGCCGTGGGGGCGATGACGACGCACCTTGCGGAGGAAGTGAAGGGGGAGGGGATCCTCGTGAACGCGGTCGCTCCCGGTGTGATGGATACGCCGGCGAATCGAGCGGCAATGCCCGGGGCCGACCGTTCGGACTGGGCTGACGTGGCTGACGTGGCGAAGGCCATGGTATGGCTCGCATCGCCGGAGAACGCGCTGGCAACAGGGTCAGTGGTTGCTCTGTTCTAGAATCTCCCGTGCGCGTTTGCTGCGCCAGGGACATGTCCGCGGAATTGCCGGAATCCGTGTTGGGTCCCACAGCAAGAATCAAATGATCAGGTCAGGAATCGAATCGTAATGGGATACCGGAAATACTCGCCCCTCGAGGCGGCGAGGCAGCCGCGAATCATCGCCACGACGTAGATCGGGACAACGATGATCCAGCCGATGAGCGTCAAGAGCGATATTGCGGTGATGACCACCATGCTGATCTGGGCATTCACGATCTCGCGGCCGTGATCGTCCACGAAAGGACTCTTCTCGCGACGGATCAACCAAAGTACGAGCGGGGCGACCAGGCAGAGCGGACCAACGATCATTGCGGCGAGGAGCCACAGATGTGCGAGGGCCGTCATGGTGCGGTCGGCGTCGGAGGCCTTCTCTCGAAGCCGACCATCAGGGCTCACGTGGCGTAGGGGAAATTCCGGATCGAAATCCGTTCTCAGGGGGTTATTGAAAGTTCTCGACTCAGCCTCAGGCATGGATATCGCCATGGACATGATGCGCCTCCCGGGGCTGTTTGGGAAGATGTGAAGCAGAATTTCACGTCGCCTTCGCCCGGACAGAAATTCCCTTCAAAGAGTAACGGCCCCAGGCCACCCGAGCAGGTCAGATCCGGCGGTCAAAGGTGCGGCCAACCCCGATTGCCTCCAGGATGCGGTCCTCTTCGGCGTGCATCGCCTTGAATGAGGCATCGTCGCGGTCGTCGAGACCGGCGCAATGAAGCAGGCCGTGGAGGGCATACAGGAGAAGTTCCTGCTCGGCAGTGTGGCCCAGTTCCTCGGCCCGGCGGAAGGCTTCATCCACACAGAGGATGACGTCGGCCTCGATGGGCTTGCCCGGGTCCGAGAGCGGCATGGTGATGACATCAGTGGTGTCGGAGGAACCGTGGGTGCGTTTGTGCACCTTGGCGATGTAGTCATCGTCCACAAGATAGAACGTGACGCGGGCAATCGGGTGATGTATGTGCGGAGCGGCTTCATCAAGCCGGGCGGTCAACCACTCTTCATCGATCCACTGACGGACGTCGGTGGATCGCTCAACGGTGAGGGTGGGGCCAGAATCTGGTTGGACGGCGTGGGCGGGAAGCTGATCCCGCCGCGGTTGCGGGGGCTTGTCGTCCTTCGACGACGACAGCGCACTCTTCCCGGGTTCTTGTTGATTTGATTGTGAGTTCTGTCGGGCTGTTGCCCTGGCGGGTTCCATGACGAGGATCTCGAGAGGAATTCGAGGAGTTCGTAACAGGATATCGGCGTCCGGCCCTTTCGGGTTGTGAAATCGGGATCATTCTTGCGACAGTTTGAACTGACGCCGGGCCGATCAGGATCCTGCGGCGGCCATCGCGCGCGAACCGACCGTAACCGGCACAAACCGAGGCTTGAGCCGGGCTTCGAATTCCGACCTGTACTTGTTCACAATGGTTCGCATGGCCCAATTGTTGCCGTCGGCCAAGCCGCAGATCGTCGTGCCGGGCATGATGCCCATGGAACCGGCGATTTCGAGCAGGAGGTCGAGGTCCTTGCTGGTGGCGTCGCCGGTCTCGATACGGCTGATCAGCTTGAACATCCAGCCCGAGCCCTCGCGGCAGGGGGTGCACTGGCCGCAGGATTCGTTTTTGAAGAATCGGGCGATGTTGCGGGCCACGGCCACCATATCGGTATCTTCATCGAAGACGGTGGGGCAGGCGGTGCCGAGGCCCATGACGTTGTATTTGCGGCCGATATCGAAATCCATCTCGGCATCGAACTGGTCGGGGCCGAGGATGCCCATGCTGACGCCGCCGGCGATAGCGCCCTTGAATTTCTTGCCGCCTCGCATACCGCCGCAGAACTCATTGACGAGCTTGGACAGGGGGATGCCGAGATCGACCTCATAGACACCCGGGCGATTGACGTGTCCGGAAACGCCCATGAGCTTCGGGCCGTAGGAGGGGGCCTGCTTGATGGACGATTCGCAACCCATGGCCGTCCACCACTTGACGCCGTTTTCGATGATCGGGCCGACGGCGGCGAGGGTTTCAACGTTGTTGACGATGGTGGGGCGGCCGAAGAGGCCCTTAACTGCGGGGAAAGGCGGCTTGATTCGAGGCCAGCCGCGCTTGCCTTCGATGGCTTCGAGCAGACCGGTTTCTTCGCCGCAGATATAAGCGCCGGCACCACGATGGAGATAGCACTCGACGGCGAACTTGTTCTTGCCCTTCAGGAGGCCCTGCTTGCCGAAGACGCCGTTGGCATAGGCCTCCTTGATGGCATTCTCCATCACCTTGGCCTGATGGTGGTATTCGCCTCGGATGAAGAAATACGCCGTGTCGAGCTGGCAGGCGTAGCAGGCGATGGCGATGCCTTCGAGGACGATGTGGGGATCGAAATCGACAAGCAGGCGGTCCTTGAATGTGCCGGGCTCAGCCTCATCGCAGTTGACGGCGAGATAGCGGCGGCCGCCGTCGGGCGGAGGAAGAAAGGTCCACTTCAGGCCGCAGGGGAAGCCGGCGCCGCCCCGGCCACGGAGTTGTGAATCCTTGACCATTTCGACAATCTGCGCGGACTGCAGGTCCAAGGACTTCTCAAGGGCCTTGTAGCCGCCAGTGTTGACGTAGTCGTTGTATGTGATGGTTCGGCGCTTGGCGGGATCGCCCCAAGGCGCGGTGGGGATTCGCTTGCAGAGGACTGGTTCGGTGACTGGCATGATGGATGGGCGGGAGTTGTGGCGAGATCATAGCGGATGGGATTGAGGATGCCATCACCGCCCACCGCGACAGGCCGCCAGCCCGTCCACGCGGCCAGCAGGCCGAGGTCTTGGCCGTCGACGATCCAGTCACAGGTGAGATCGCCCACGATTGGCGGGATGGGGGTAAGGCCGAGCTCTTCGGCTATGAGACCGTCTCGATGAATTTCTCGACTGGCTCATCAGTCTCGACTTCGAGACCATGCAGGGCTGGCTGCAGTTGTTGCAGGGTTGACGACCTTCGACCCTCGAATTGATTCCAGCGGAGGGGTGAGAATCAACCCTTCGCCCGGTACAACGTTTACCTTCAGAAGTTATTCCAGCATCGACAACACCGCGGCCGGGGTTCCGGAGGGGGCGCCGGTCTTGTCGGGGTTGAAGCGTTCGATCTTCGCGCCAAGTGAGTTCAGCACTTCCTCCATGCGGGAATAGCCGCGATCAAGGTGGTAGACGCGGCTGACGTAGGTTTCGCCTTCGGCCGCGAGGCCGGCGAGCACGAGGCTGGCGCTGGCGCGAAGGTCGCTGGCCATGACCGGGGCGCCGACGAGTTTCTCCACACCCTGCACCACGGCGGTGGGGCCCTGGCGGACGATGTTGGCCCCCATTCGGGCGAGCTCGGCGACGTGCATGAAGCGCTCGGGGTAAATTTTCTCAGTAATGATCGAGTTGCCGTGGGCGTAGCACAGGAGCGCCATGAACTGGGCCTGCAGGTCGGTGGGGAAGCCGGGATGGGGCTGGGTGGTGATGATGCTGGGCTTGATGATGCGGTCGGAGGTGACCTTTACGGAGCAGCGGCGCGGATTCTGGGAGGGATTTGCCCGCTGGACGTGGACACCCATTTCATCGAACCGGTCGATGGCGGCGAGGAGCGCGTCGTAAGGGAAGTCGTCGATGGTGACGTCGCCATTGGTGATGGCCGCGGCGACGGCGTAGGTGCCGGCGACGATTCGATCGGGCATGACCTGATGGGTGGCGCCGCCAAGCTGGTTGACGCCTTCGATGGTGATGCGCGGGCCGCCGGCGCCGGAGATCTTGGCGCCCATGCCGTTGAGCAGGTCGGCGAGGTCGACGATCTCGGGCTCGCAGGCGGCGGACTCGATGACCGTGGTGCCCTTGGCCAGGGTGGCCGCGGACATGACGTTGGCGGTACCGAGAACCGTGGACCCAAATGGACCGCCAAGGAAAACGGTCGAGCCGACGAGGCGGTCGGCGGTCATGATGATGTCGCCGCCTTCAAGCTCGATCTTGGCGCCGAGCGCCTTCAGGCCGCGGAGGTGAAGGTCGACGGGCCGGGAACCGAAGGCGCATCCGCCGGGCATGGCGACGCGAGCTTTCTTGCGTCGGGCGAGGAGGGGTCCGAGAACACAGATGGAGGCCCGCATGGTCTTGACGATGTCATATCGGGCGTGGTGCTGGGTGTGGTCGTGGTTCACAAGTTGGACGGTGCCGGACTCACCATCGACGTGGCAGCCGAGCTCGTTGAGGAGCCGGGTCATGTTGGCGATGTCTGATAACTCCGGGACGTTGCGGAGCGTGACGGTGCCGTCGGAGAGGAGGGCGGCGGCCATCAGGGGCAGGGTGGCGTTCTTGGACCCTTCAATTGAGATGCGGCCGGAAAGCCGGTGGCCGCCCTGGATTCGGAACACGTCCATAAGAGGAATGACCTTTCAAGAGAAGTGTGCGTCGGATAACGACATCGGTCAAACGCGGCGGCGGGCTGAAATGGATCGTCGCGTATCCCAGATGCACCAGACGGACTTTTCACGGGAGTGACGGTGGCGGTGAAGTTGGCGATGGGGTGGTGAATCGTACGGTTGGAGGTGTTGGAGGATTCAGCCCCACAGGGAAGGAGTCAGCAATGAAGTACGGTTCTTTGATCACAGCAGGTTCGACGCTTGGCGTGCTCGGGTTCATGGCGTACCTTGGCGTGAGCAACGCATCCTTGGCGCAGGCCGACGGCGGAAGCGACACCCTCGAGCTCACGGGTATTGTTCGCGACTTTGTCGAGAAGGGTAAGGCGGGCGGACACCCCGACTTCGAGGTGACGCCGGCGGGCGGCTTCGGCCACTATTGCGGCAACGTCGATGTGAATCTCGGCGCTGACGGAAAGCCGGTGTTTACCGGCGCTGGCTACAAGGTCACGAGCCAGTGGAAGCGTTCGGATGGCAAGGCCATTTGCTACACGATGTACGATTCGTCAAAGGGCGACGTCAAGGGCACCAAGGGCGCTGCCGACAAGGGTGGTATTTCCTCGGCGGAGTCGTTTGCGAAGTGGTACAACGACGCTCCCGGCGTGAACATGTCGAAGCCGCTGGCGATTACCCTCACAAAGGATGCCACCGGGTCGTACGTGTTCGACACCAACGTGGATGCGAAGTACAAGGCGCTCGGCGGGTTCTTCCCGATCGAGAACCAGCTCTTTGGCAACCCCGGCGGATCGCCTGATCGCAACTTCCACTTCACGTTTGAACTCCACACCGAGTTCACCTATGACGCGGCAGGCAACCAGGTCTTTGAGTTCCGCGGTGACGACGACGTCTGGGTGTATATCAACGGCAAGCTGGTCATTGACCTCGGCGGCGTGCACGGTGCGACGAACCAGTTCGTCGACCTGAACCGACTCGGCCTCGAGAACGGCAAGGCCTACAAGCTCGACTTCTTCTTTGCCGAGCGGCACCGCACCCAGTCGAACTTCAAGCTTACAACCAATCTCAAGCTGAAGTCGGTCGAGCTGCCGACGGTGACCGCAGCCTACGACTGATTGACACGAACGCGGCTGATTTCTCCTCGCCACGCTCCCGGCGGGTGAATCCCACACCCGCTCACCCCCACGCGGCCCCGGTTGCCAGAGCGACCGGGGCTGTTTTTTTCATTTTGGACGCCTCATCGCTCTTTCGATTTCGTCGGCGGTCCGGGGAATGGCGCTACTGAGCACCTTGGCTCCTGACTTTCGTACCACGACGTCATCCTCGATTCGGATGCCGATCTGCTCACCGGGCAGGTAGATCCCAGGTTCGATGGTGATGACGGCGCCTTCCCGCAGCGGTGCGTCGGGTGAGGCGTCGTGGGTTTCGATGCCGAGGTGATGGCCGATGGAGTGAATGAATGCATCGCCATAACCGGCCTTGCGTATGACCTTGCGGGCCACTGCATCGACTTCCATCAACGTGGCGCCGGGCCGGGATGCCTTAACGGCTGCGAGGTTGGCTTGAAGGACAATGTCGTAGAGCTCGCGCTGCCGCTTGGTGAACTTGCCGGAGACGGGAATGGTGCGGGTGATATCGGCGGAGTAGCTTCCGAAGGCAGCCCCGGAATCGAGGCACAGGAGGTCGCCGGCGAGCAGTTGCCGGCTATTGGCCCGATAATGCAACACGGTGGAATTGAGTCCGGAACCGGCGATGGTTCCGAAGGCGAGGCGGCGAGCGCCGTGTGTTCGATACGTATGTTCGATGGACTCCTGCACATCGAACTCGCTGATTCCGGGTCGAATGAATTGAAGTGCTGCCTTGAAGCCGATGGTGGTGATATCCACAGCGCGCTGGATCATTCCGAGTTCGGTCTTGCTCTTGACGGAGCGCATGTCGGGGAGAGCTTGTGACTGGTCGACGATGACGGATCCAGGAGTGCGCTCAACGACTTTGCGGAAGAGGTCGAGGTCAGGCGAAACCGGAGCGGTATGCATGGCCAGCGGATGAAGGCATGCAAATCGCTTGGCCCGGCGCGAGGCCTCGGCGAGGTAGCGCGGGAAATGGGTCGTCCGGTAGACGGTTTGTATTCCGAGTCGTTCGCGAAGGGCCTGGCCCACGGGAAGTCGAAGGCCATTCCACTGGTCCACCTCCGGGTCGATGGGCTTGAGGAAGACCATCGAGCGGCGGGCCTCGACGGGATTGGTCGGGTCAAGAAGAAGAATGGCTCCGGGCTCGTCGGCAATCCCGGTGAGATACTCAAAGTGGGCATGGGGGCGGTAGGCAGAATCAAGGTGGTGATCGCCTTCACCGGCGAAAACGACCCCGATTGAGTCTCGAAGAGTCTTCAGGAGGCGTCGGCGGCGTTGGGAGAATTCTGATTGTGGGATGCTGGGAAAGGATGCCATAGGAGGGGGCGAGCATAGCGGGAGAGAACGGTTCCGGGCACCGGCTGTCGAGACCGGCCGGCGAAATCCGATGGAACGGAACACCCGAGTCGCTCGAATCTTGGAATTCTTCCGCGATTCCTTATACTGAGCAGTTCAACCAGGAGACCCCTCGATGAGCAAGCGACTCCAGATACTTGGCATAGCCGGATTGTTGGCCCTGGTGGGAGGAGTGGCCGCGGAGCCAACCTGGGCCTATCCGAAGCCAAGCATCGTGCCGCTGCGATGGCAACTGGAACTCGTACCTCACGATTTCAGCCTCCATATCGATTCTGACGGTGAGGCGTACTGGTATTTCACCTACACGGTGTCGAACCGCACCAATCGGGACCAGCGTTGGGCGCCGCAGTTCGACCTGGTTGACGACATTGGCGGGATTCACCCGTCCGGGATTGATGTTCCTGACCGCGTGACCAACGAGTTGCTCGAGTTGTTGGGCAATCCGCTCTTGGAGACCCAGACCCAGATTCTCGGAGAACTGCTTCAGGGTGAGTCCAATGCCAGGGATGGGCTGGTGATCTGGCCAGCCAGGAATCTGCAATCCACCGAACTTTCGATGTATATCCAAGGTCTGAGCGGGGAGTCGGTTCGGGTGTCAAACCCGGCGACAGGGGACGAAAAAGTGCTCCGAAAGACCCTTCGCCGCGACTACCTGACGCCCGGGGAGCCAACCGCCAGGGATCACAAACCCCTGGAGCTGATCGGCGAGGAATGGATCATGCGCTGAGTGTCGGGTATACTCCCCGCCTCAAGTCGTCCGACTGTTGGACGATATCTGTTTGGATTCAGGAATCTGTTGGAGATTTGTCGTGGCACATAAGAAAGGACAAGGCTCGACACGAAACGGTCGAGACTCCAATCCTCAATATCGCGGAATCAAGCTTTACGGCGGCGAGTTCGCCACGACCGGCTCGATCATCCTGCGCCAATGCGGCACGAAGTTCCAGCCCGGCTACATGGTCCGGCGAGCCAAGGACGACTCTCTCTTTGCGTTGACCGACGGCACCGTCCGGTTCCGCGGCCGCAAGGTGGATGTTGTTCCTGCAGATTCCTCGGTCCCGGCTTACACGGCCGTCGAGCGGACCCTGAAGGCTGCAGTAGGCTGATCCGGCCCGAATCACGACTATGATGGATCACGCGGAGCGTTTTCGAACGCTCCGTTTTTCTTGGGCAGCCGGTGTCGGTGCCCGCAACCTGGAATGAATTGTTCATGCTTGTTGATCGTGCCACCATCTTCGTACGATCCGGCCGCGGAGGGGACGGTTCGGGCTCGATGCGTCGGGAGAAGTTCATTCCAAAGGGCGGCCCCGACGGCGGGGATGGGGGAGACGGCGGCGACGTGGTGCTGATTGGCGATCCCGCGATCGACACGCTGGTGACGTTTTCCTATCAACCGCACTATCGCGCCGGGCATGGCGAACACGGCATGAGCAAGCAGATGTTCGGGTCGCGCGGTGAGGACTGCGTGGTGCCCGTGCCCCTGGGAACACTGGTTTATTCTCACGAAACGGGAGATCTTCTTGCTGACATCAGCGAGCCGGGCCAGCGATACGTGGCAGCACGCGGGGGACGGGGGGGGCTGGGTAACGTGCACTTCAAGACGTCCACCAATCAGGCGCCTCGCGAAGGGACGCCGGGGGGGCTGTATGAGGAGAAGACGCTGCGGCTGGAGCTGAAGCTGCTTGCCGATATCGGTTTGGTGGGGCTGCCGAATGCGGGAAAGAGCACGTTGTTGAGAGCGGTGAGCCGGGCGATGCCGAAGGTTGCCGACTACCCATTCACCACGCTTTCGCCGGTGCTGGGGATTGCCGAGTTGAGCGGTGAACGACGGCTGGTGGTGGCCGATCTGCCGGGACTGATCGAGGGCGCAGCGCAGGGGGCGGGATTGGGCCATGATTTCCTTCGGCATATCGAGCGCACTCGGGCGATTGTCCACGTGCTGGACATCATGCCGACGGATGGATCGACGCCGCGAGAGAATTACCTGGCGATCCGGCGAGAACTGGCAGAGTATTCGGAGGTCCTGGCCGAGAAGCGCGAGGTGGTGGCCTTGAACAAGATCGATCTGGTTCCCGAGGAGGAACGGGAGTCGATGATTCGTGACGTGCGGACTTCGATCTCACGCGAGGTCGACGGTCCAATGGTGGTGATCAGCGGCGCTGCACGCCAAGGAATAGAAGCGCTGCTTGAAGCCTGCTGGGAAGCGGCAGAAAAGGGCGAGCGCCCGCAATGGGCTCCTGCTCGTTAGGATCGGAGTCATTGTCGGGGTGAACGAGGTCCTGTGAAGGAGAGATTTGAGCGATGAGCGATCCACGATACCGACGGCTGGCGGAACTCCTCGTGAATTATTCGACCCGCGTCGGCAAGGGCGAGCACGTGTTGATTGAAACGTTCGATGCCCCTGACGAGATCGCCATCGAGCTGATCCGGGCCACGCGCAAGGCCGGGGGACACCCGCATGTCGCCCAGCGATCGATGCGCACAATGAGGGCGTTGATTGAATCGGCGGACGACGCGGGTCTTGCAACGTGGGCAGAGCATGACCTGCATCGCATGAAGCAGATGCAGGTGTACCTGGGCATTCGCGGGTCGATGAATGTGAGCGAATATGCAGGGATTCCCGAATCACAGATGAGAAAACAGGCCAAGCTCTACGCGAAGCCCGTGCATTTTGAGCAGCGCGTGAACCACACGAAGTGGTGCGTGCTTCGCTGGCCGACGCCGAGCATGGCGCAGCTGGCCCAGATGTCGACGGAGGCCTTTGAGAATTTCTATTTTGACGTCTGTACTCTTGACTATGCGAAGTTGAGCCACGCGGCCGAAGCGCTTCGTTCGCGAATGAGCCGGACGGATACGGTTCGCCTGAAGGGGCCTGGAGAGACGGACCTGTCCTTCTCGATCAAAGGGATCGGCGTGATTCCGTGTTGCGGCGACAAGAACATACCTGACGGAGAATGCTTCACCGCTCCAGTTCGAAATTCTGTCAACGGGGTCATCGCCTTCAATGCTCCGACAATCTACAACGGCGTGAGTTTCGACAACATTCGACTTGAGTTCAGCGCCGGCAAGGTGATCAAGGCAACGTCAACAACGAATCAGGATGCGCTGAATTCCATCCTCGACACCGATGAGGGCGCTCGCTACGTCGGCGAGTTTGCCATCGGGTTCAATCCCTACATCCTCAAGCCGATGAAGGACATTCTGTTCGATGAGAAGATCGCCGGCAGCATCCACTTCACACCGGGCAATGCCTATGACGATGCCGACAACGGAAACAAGTCGGAGATTCACTGGGACATGGTGTTGATCCAGCGACCCGAATACGGCGGCGGCACGATCGAGTTTGATGGGCAGGTGATTCGCCGAGATGGGCTGTTTGTCGACCCGGACCTCAAGGCGCTGAATCCAGACATGCTGACGTCGGCATAGCCGAGCTACTTCAGCCGAAGGTCGGCCTGAAGCGATTGCGCGGAGCTGGCCTCCGAGGTGAGAACGATTGAATCGGCTCGCTGAAGCGAGTCTTCATCCGAGACGCCGACCAGAAACCGGTAGGTGCGAGTGATGTCGTCATACCGTCGGCGATTCTCCTTCAGATCGTCGAGGTCGTACGACCATCGCTGGGCAGGGCGGCCGTCAAGCACGAGGAACAGATCGATCAGGCCGACGCCGCGAGTCGGGTGATCATCGGAATCTCGAAACTCCACCCGGATCTCGATCTGCAGTTTTCCCTCATCGCTGCGCACCAGTCGCGTCAGCGGGTGAATCCGCATCGAGGTGGGTTGGAAAGGCCAAGCGATATCAGGTCTGTCGCCCAGCTGGCCCGACGATATCGGCGCCATCGGTCCGCAGCCCGCAACACATGCGGCAATGAAGATCGCAGCAGGCAGTCGCATCAATTCAGCATACGATTTCAAGGCGTTTCGTGCATGTCCGGGGCCTGTTCCCCCGTGACAGAGGCCGGATCCGATTCGACATTATGGGGTTCCTGGTGGTTTCGGCTCAAACGGGCATAAACCACGCCTACTCCCAGCATCATCAGGCCGAGCCCGAGGACACTTAACGCCCGCCAGCCGGTCGTGACCGTGGCGGTATCGAAGATCAGGGCCTTCGCGGCGGCGATTCCTACGAGCACAAGCCCGGTTCGCCTTGCCGCGGGCACCTGCCTGCGGAATCCGACGGCGAGCAACGCCAGGGCGAAGAGACCCCACCAGACGCTGACGGCAGCGCCCCGTGCTGCCGGATCATGAAGCAGCTGCCTGGCGATGCGAGCGACCTCATAACTGGTCGAGCCAAAGACCATCGCGCACGGGACCACGATGGAGCTGATCGCAAGTAGTCTTGGACCATCGATCGCGCCCGACCAGGGATTCGCGGTGTTGGAGGAGAGAAGCTGTCGGCTGATCCACCAGTAGGACGCTGCAATGGCAAACGCCAGCCACATGCCGCGATGAAGCACCAGCGGGTCATGAAGACTGTCCCAGTCGCTGAGATAGGTATTGACCCATCCAGCGATGACCACGCAGGCTATGGTCAGTCCGATCCAATCGAGCGGCAATGATCGGACTCGGCGCTTGAGCCAGGTCGCCGCGAGAGCCATGACGCTCCAGGTCACAAGGACCGCTGTACCGGCACTTCGGGTGTCCATGGCTGCAAGAAGCAGGACGACAACGCAGACGATTGAGAGGATGGAAGCAGCGTGCTTCCAGATGCGTGCGCGAGGTGTATCCGAACCTCGCAAGGCGGCCCAGATCACCAGCATGCACGCTGCAGCCACAACGCAGGCCGAAAGGGTCCAGGCGCTCAGCGCCAATCCGAGCACTCGGATGGCGGGTTGGTCAGGCCGGTCGAGAATGTTCAATCCGATCGCCACCAACATGATCGCGACCATGATGACGGTGAGAACACGAAGAACGACTGAAAGTGCAGGCACCCGGAAGCTGAGCCAGACCACACAGACCAGGAATACACCCCAGGCGATGAGCACGCTCGGCCCGGCCGGACTGTCAGCGCCGACGCTGTACATCAGCAGCAGGGAGCTCAACGCTGAGAGTAATCCTGCGGCGGAGAGCTCCGAACTGGCGGCGGCCGAGGTGTTTCGACGGGCACCCCAGAGCCCGCGCCAGGCAAGCAAGGCCGCCAGTGCGGAACACACCGCGGCTTCGAGAGACCACCAAGTCAGTCGAAGACCGGCAAGATTGACGCCTTCGGCCAGAGGGCCCGTATCCAGGCGATCCCACAACGCGACTCGTATGACCCCGACCATCAGCACCGCAGTTGCCAGCCAGAACAGGGGCCGAAGTAATCGCCTGATCGCGGTGGAGAACCAGGTCAGAAGAAGAGTTATTCCCGACCACGCCGTGAGGACGGCAAGGGATTCCCCGCCGGATGTCGCCATCAGCAGCAGCGCGACCGCAACGGTCAGCGATGTAATACCGATTCCGCGCCAGAGAGGTCCGAACGATTCGAGTTTTCGACGCTGTTCCTTCCATTCCTCCTCGCTTCGCGGAGATTCGTCATCGGTGTCTTCGGGTATGTGCTGTCGCCAGTCTCGGATCAGCAGCCACGTGATCGTGATGCACCCCACGGCCGTCAGCGCAGCCAGCAACGACCAGCCCGTCAATTCCAGACCTCCGATATTGACGCTGGACGCGCCCGCCAAGCCGAACGGTCCCTCGAACAAGATCAGTCGGGCGATGGCAAGAACCTGGAGGACGAGCCCGTAGACGATGACCGGCCGCGCCGAGGCCCAGCGACCCGCAGCAACGGCCGCGACGCTCATGCCCACCCAGGCGAGGAGTTGCGTCCAGCCGCTTGCCGCAAGGGCCACGGCGGCGATCAGCAATGCTCCGGTTTGAAGCATCAATGCAGCGCCGAGTCGTTCTGAGGCGGTACGGGGAAGGTCCCGCAACACGCGAAGATGACCAACGAGAATCTGTGCCAGGATGGCGGTGGCCGCGACACCGGCGGCCGGCGGCACCCATTGGGGCAGATTTCCGGCAAGGCCGGCCACAATGGTGCCCATCAGGGATGCCCAGCCGGTGAGACCGAATGACGTCAGCATGGGCGACCAGCGTCGCCACGTGGTTGCCTTGGTGGTGACGGCCTTATCGTCGTGGTGGGCGCACGACCACCACAACTCGGCGTGCACCATGGCCCAGACGGCACCCGGAAGAAGGAATGCCAGCGTTGGGTATTCCTTCCATTGCAGCATGATCCAGATGGTGCTGAAGATGGTCGTGGCCCAACCGGTGAGCCACCGGAGAAGGAAGAACCATCCGCCGCGAACGCCGGCGAGGATAAGGCCCGTCGCCAGGAGCATGAGCCAATACAGCGGCAGGAACCACGTTCGCTCACTCGACCCGCCAACGAGCAAAGGTGCGAGGTATCCGCCGCCAATGGCGACGATGGCAACGGCCACAATGCGGCCGCGAACACCGATGAAGACGCCCAAGGCGGTGACGGCCACGAGGAGAGCACTTGCGATGGTGGCGTCGTAGCACTCATACATCCGGAAGGCCGCGAATGAGGCGACATACATGGCGCCCAGGCCCGCGGAGTTGAGACCGACCGCGGCCCAGTCGTTGACGCGCCGCCGAAGATACTCGGCGACCGCGAGCAGGACAGCGCCGAAGATCGCGGCCATGAGGCAGCGGACTCCGCCGGAAACGTGGTTGAACCATCCCTGCTGAACGGCGAAACTGACACCGAGGCCAAGCGCAATGATGGTGAGAATCGCGCCGGCAATCGGCAGCAAGCGGCTTCCGATCTGAAGCTCGACGTTCGATCGACGGGATTTCTTCTCGGGTAGGGCCGGCTTTGGCGGTGGCAGGGGCGGACTCAGCGGAGCTGCCGGTCTCGGCGGTGGCGGTGGCAGAACCTGATCGACGTCTTGGGTCGGAGGAACCGTGGTCGGTGGAAGCGTTGGTGCAGGAAGAGGGGGTGGGGTCACCACGGGCGGGACAGCCGGTGTGGCCGCGATCTCCGCACTGTGAGCTGGAGGGGCCGGTGGTACGTGTTTTCTCTCAGGCGGAGTCGTACCAGCCCTGGCGATCAGCTCAAGTGCTTCCTCGATGCGAGTGAGACGAGCCTCAACTTCCTCAAGTCGTTGGTGTACTGTTCGAAAGGGCTTGTCGCTGGAAGGTCCCACGTTCAGATGCTACCAACCGTGGCTGGATCGCGCGAAGGGGTGGTCTCAGATCCGGATGCAGACGTTTCGGGGCTCGGTGAAGAAGTGGAGTGCTTCGAGACCACCCTCGCGCCCGACACCCGAGTGCTTCATGCCTCCGAAAGGAACGCGCAGGTCTCGCAGCAGCCAGCAGTTGATCCAGACCGTCCCGGCATCCACTTCGGAAGCCACGCGGAGGGCGCGGGCGCCATCGCGGGTCCAGATGCTGGCGGAGAGGCCGTAGTCGACCGAGTTGGCCATCTGAACCGCCTCAGCTTCATCGGCAAAGCCGTGAATGGTGACGACCGGGCCGAAGATCTCCTCGCGCGCCGTGCAGGAGTTGATGTCGACCCCGGTCAGAATGGTGGGTGAATAGAAGAAGCCGTTTCGAACCCGAGCCGGAAGGTCCGTGGCCCGGTGGCCACCGTGAAGGACGGTGGCACCCTGCTGCTTTGCCCTGTCCACGGCCGATTCGATCTTTCGCAGGTGGTCGCGGCTCACCACCGCACCCTGATCCGTGCTGGATTCAAGCGGATCACCCACGCGCAGCGCCGCGACGGCCGGCACGAATCGGGCGAGGAACTCGTTGAGGATCGCCTGATGCACGAGAATCCGCGACCCACACAGGCAGATCTGACCCTGGTTCAGAAAGGCGCTGCGAACAATGGACGGAAGGATCTCGTCGAGGTCGACGTCGTCGAAGATGATCGTGGGATTCTTGCCGCCCAGTTCGAGCGAGAGCTTCTTGAACATCGGCGCTGCGGTTGCGGCGATCGCCGCTCCTGTTGCGGTTCCTCCGGTGAATGTAATGGCGGGAACGCCGGGATGGGCCCCAAGGGCAGCGCCAACCTTGGAGCCCAGGCCATGCACGATGTTCAGAACTCCGGGTGGAAACCCGACTTCGACCGACAACTGGCCCAAACGAAACGCCGTAAGCGGGGTCACCTCACTTGGCTTGCCCACCACGGTGTTTCCGGTGGCCAGGGCAGGGGCGATCTTCCAAGTGAAGAGATAGAGGGGCAAATTCCATGGCGAAATGCACCCCGCCGGGCCACGCGGGGCGCGCAACGTGAGATTGAGGGCCCGTGCGATTCCGCCGCCGGGCGCGGGAGAATCCGTCGCGGCGGACTCGCTGGTCTCGTGCAGAATGGCCGTGGCGAAGAACCGCAGGTTTGCAGCGGCACGAGGGATATCAACGCTCCGGGAGAGACAGAGAGGTTTTCCCGTGTCGCATGTTTCGAGTCGGGCCAGTTCGTCGAGATTGTGTTCGATGCCCTCGGCCAGCCGCAGCATCAAGGCGCTGCGTTCAGCCGCGGGGGTTCGCTTCCACGTGGTAAAGGCGCGTTCCGCCGCGGCGACGGCTTCGTCGATATCGACAGCATCTGAATCCGGAAGTGAGGCACAGGCATCGCCGGTCGAGGGATCAATATCGTCCAGAGTTGAACTCGAATGGGCCGGGCGATGGATACCGTCGATCAGGTTTAGGACCTTCATGTCGTGCAGAGCTTAGGTCTCATTCATCGGCGGGGAGAGGCGGCGGGGCGGCGGGTGGCAGGTCGGAATGAGGGTTTGGCCTGCCGTCATGGCCCGCTGGGTACGGAGTGCCGCACTCCGGGCATAGGCCTTCGAGAGGCAATCCCCGGAGTGAATACCTGCAAATCGGGCATCTTCCAGCGTCAGAGATCACCGCGAATCGCGGACCGAATTGGGCAAGGTAATAGAGTTTGTAGGATTGATCGAAGACGAAAAGCGGAAGCAGGATCACTGTTCCAAGGTATGGCAATGCAGCGATGCAGCATGTCGCGCACACGGCAACGGAAGCAAGCATTCCAACCGCCAATGAGATGAGAATAGTGACAAGCATGTAGAGCAGGATGGCGCCTGTATTGCCTGCAAGAATCTCCTGATGAAAAATGGAGAGTGCCGTTCGCCATGGAACGCGATCGATGTACATGATCGGCTGGATGAATGCCGAGATCAGCCACTTCACGAGGCCGACAATCACAATGTACGGAAGGAGGCCGAGGATGCCGACAATGATCGCTGATGTTGCGCCCGAGCCCCAGACCTGACGCTGGAAGTCGTCCCACGCCAAAACGACGGCGGAGCCGATCAGGACGATCATGTAAAGCAGTGCGAAGAGGTGAATCAGGATTCTCAGTCTGAAAAGACTGTTGCCTTCCTTGCGATACTCAGCCCATGGATCCTTCACCACAACGCTGTCATGGACGAGGTTCTCCATGAACATGAACTTCCCACGCGACGAAAGCCACATGATCAGGATTGTGAGGCCGATGACCAGAAGGATGAACACAATGGCTGCACTGATGATCCAGGGAATGGCACTGGGATGAATCTGGGGGCCTGGCGATACAGGTCCGCCCCCTCTGCCACCGCCTGAGAACTGATTCCAGAAATTGAGGCTGCCTCCGCTCTCACCCAGCATGGCCAACCACGCCGTAAAGCCGATCACGAACCATTTGCCCAGATTGAAAGGCTGAAACAGGATTTTTCCCGTGCGATGAAGTGCCGGCGTAATCGGATCAAAGGCCGAGATCACCATGGTGATACCCTCACGATGATTGAAGATACTCCGAAATCAATCTGATCGCTCCGGATACGGCTTTCCCGACGCGCGAACGGCGTGGTCGAATAGGATTGTGATATTGGCCCGGTGGCGGAACGGCAGACGCAGCGGACTTAAAATCCGCAGCTCCGAAAGGGGCGTGTGGGTTCAAATCCCACCCGGGCCACATTGAACGAACCTCCTTCAGCCCAGTTCGCCACCGGCGAGCCCGATGGAACAATTCGGCACGAGTCGCTCGTCGGCATTGTGCTGACCGGGGGAAGGTCGAGCCGAATGGGCGCGTCGAAGGCCTTGCTCCGCCTGGCGAACGGCCGATCGATGGTTGAGACGGCCGCGACGACTTTGGGTCAGGTGACGCCGCGGGTCGTGCTGGTCGGGGACCCTCAACTCATCATCCACCCCTTTGATCTGATTCCGGATCAGGATTTTCGCGGTCCCCTTTGGGCGATTCATCGGGCGATGGAGTCCATCAACGCCGCCGCATTCCTGGTGGTGCCGTGTGATATGCCACTCTTGACGGCGAAGACGCTCGGTCACGTGGCCTCGCAAGATGGCACCGCCTGCTATATCGATCCTCGAACCAATTCGCCTCTACCCCTGCCATTGAAAATCGATCACGAAGTGAAGGACACGCTCTGGATGCTCGTGCGGCAGGGGATTCGATCGATTCGAGAGTTTCTGGAGGTTGCCGAGCCAACGGTCCTGGCGCTGCCTGAGCAGGCCCATCGAGAGCTGCTTAACGTCAACACGCCCGAAGATTTCGAGGCCCTCCGGAAGCTGCCGGCGCCCCGTTGATCCGCCCGGATGCGCCGATCGCAACCGCGTCGTCCGGCGTCGCGATTTCGATCGAGATAGCCACACGCTTGAACGCGGGAGTGCGCGAGCGCTCGTCCTTATCCCGCGGCACGATAACGTTGGCCTCGGGGTAATACATCGCGGCGTTGCCCGGCCGGATGTCAATCTCTCGAACCAGTACGTTCGAGAGCGCCCCGCAGCGGCTGCGAACGGAAACACGTTGATCAACCGTCAATCCAAGGCGTTCGATGTCGGCACGCGCCAGCATGATGACATCGCGACGGTCCTGCCCGCGATAGACATCCTCATCCTCATAGACCACGGTGTTGAATTGCCCTTCCGAGCGAATGGTCATGAGGAGCAGAGTCTCCCTTGCGAAGGAGTCCTGCAAAGGAATTGCAACCGGATGGAATTTCGCCTTGCCGGAGGCAGTCGAAAATCGCGGCGAGTGGAATGTCCGCTCAACGATCTGGAACTCCCGCCGAGTGTGGTCGATCGTGCCGATCTCTTCGTAGCCCGGTACGACCGCGGCGATGGCAGAACGCACATCAGCATGAGAACGCATTCGGGCCCAATCGAGCACCTCCGAGCCCGACACACCCGCGCGACGCTCAAACGTCTTCTGGGCGATGGAAGCAATGATCTCCACCTCGCCTCGCGGGCCTTCGTAGCGCTCTTCGCCGCCGTCTGACAGGCGGACGTAGTTGAACATCGATTCCTGCGTTGTGGGTTGACTTTCCTCATCGCGGGCGCGAACCGGCAGAATGATGGTCTCGCGGCCGCGACCCCATGCATGCCCGGTGTTGAGCGTCGTGTTGAGGTACACAACCGTATCGAGCCGGGCGAAGGCTCTCGCAGCAAAGTTTGCATCGGGATTGGCCCCATAGAGATTGCCGCCGAGGCAGATGGCCACCTTGAACCCACCGGCCTCAGCCCGTTCCATCGACGCCAGCGTATCGAGGCCGGGAGTGGTGGGGAGGTGAACCTTGAAATGCGACTGGAGCCGATCAAAGAACGCTTCCTTGAGCTGCGGAGCGACTCCCATCGAGCCGACACCCTGCACGTTGGAATGTCCTCGAAGGGGCAACAGCCCGCATCCGTGTCGGCCGACCATTCCCCGCATCAGGGCGAGGTTGGCGATGGCGAGGACGTTGTCGACGCCGTTCACATGGTGCGTGAGCCCCATCGTCCAACAGAAGATGACCGACTTCGACTCAACATAGGTCTGTGCGGCTCGCTCGATCTCCTCGCGCGAAACACCCGAGCACTGAACGATGGTTGACCATTCCGTGGCCTCCAGCACCGATCGACACCGGGGCCATTCTTCGGTGTGTGCGGCGATGTAGGAGGCGTCGATCGCGTTGCGCTCCAGCAACGACTTTCCAATACCCGTCAGCAGCGCCACATCGCCGCCGATGTGCGGCTGAAGATACTGATCGGCAATCGTTGAACCGAAAAGCAGGCTGACGGGGTCGCTGGGCACATTGAAACGAGTCAGTCCCAATTCGCGGATGGGGTTGATCACGATCACCTTGCCGCCTCTGCGCCGAACGTTGACGAGCGAGCGCATGAAGCGCGGGTGATTACTCGCGGGATTGCCTCCAATGATCCAGATCAGGTCCGCCTTCTCAACATCGGCCAGGTCAACGGTGGCGGTGCCGCTGCCGGTCACGCTGGAGAGGGCAACACCCGATGCCTGGTGACAGTAATACGAGCAGTTGCTGATGTTGTTGGTGCCGTAGACTCGGGCAAACAGCTGCAGCAGGAAGGCCGCTTCATTGGATGACCGGCCGCTCAGATAGAAGAACACTTCGTCCGGTTTCACCCGCGAAAGGACGGTGGCAATTCGGTCGAGGGCGTCACCCCATTCGATGCGGTGATAGTGCGAATCCAACGGACCGGCCGCGACCGGGTCGACAATGCGACCTGCCGACTCAAGCTCTCGTGGCGAGAAGCCGCGAAGTGCCTCAAGACTGAAGTCGTCGAAGAAGTGCTCATGCAGCCGTCCCTGCATGTCCGCGGCCATGGCTTGAATGGACTTCTTGCAGACCTCAGGGAACCGACCTTCCTCATTCACCATGCCGCCCAGCTGGCCTCCCATGCCGAGCGCACAGGTCTTGCATGCGTTGCGAGTTCGAAGCGCCTTCCACATGCGCCACCACGCCGCAGGGGTGTGGAAAACTCCGGCCTGGCCGCGAGCTTTGCGGAGAAAATAGAGGATGGCGGGCCAGCCGCCGCCCGAGGAATATCGGCGCATAGGCCGGATGGTACCCATCCTGCCGACGTCAGATGGTGGCTTCGGTCACCCGAAGCACTTCTTCCACGGTCGAGAGGCCCTGATCGACCTTGGAAAAGCCGTCTTCTCGCAGCGACTGCATGCCCCGTTCCTTGCACACTCGCCGGAATTCGGTCACGTTAGGGTTGCTTGCAACGGCATCCCGAAGGAAGTCGTCAAGCACGAGAAGCTCGTAGATACCGAGGCGGCCGCTGTAGCCGGTCTGGCGACACGCAGCGCAGCCCTTGCCCCTGGCGAGCGTGCTGCGAAGCACGCCGTGCATCGAGAGGAACTCCTCGATCTCCGGGTTCGGCGGCTCCTCCGTCTTGCAGTTGTTGCAGATCTTTCGGATCAGGCGCTGGGCAAGCACGGAATTCAGTGCGGCTCCGACCAGGAATGGCTCGATGCCGATGTTGATGAGTCGGGTGATGGACGACGGGGCGTCGTTCGTATGCAGGGTCGAGAGCACGAGGTGGCCGGTCAGCGCGGCCTGAATGGCCGTCGTGGCGGTTTCGATGTCTCGAATTTCGCCGAGCATCACGACATCGGGATCCTGGCGCAGCAGGGCCTTCAACGCCTTGGCGAAGGTCATGCCGATCTTGTCGTGGGTCTGAATCTGAGTGATTCCCTGAAGGTTGTATTCCACCGGATCTTCGACGGTCGAGACATTCATCTTCCGAATGTCCATCTGCTTGATCGACGAGTAGAGCGTCGTGGTCTTGCCTGATCCGGTCGGTCCGGTGACCAGGATGATCCCGTGCGGCTGTTCGATCTGCTTCTTCCAGATGGTGAGCGTGTCTTCGCTGAAGCCGAGTTGATCAAGCGTTACGTTGATCGACTTCTGGTCGAGAATACGCATGACGGTCTTCTCGCCCTTCGGCGTCGGAACAGTCGAAACACGAAGGTCGAGCTTGCGGCCGAGCACCGTCGCTCGAATGCGTCCGTCCTGCGGAAGCCGCCGTTCGGCGATGTCGAGGTTCGCCATGATCTTGATGCGCGACGTGAGGGCGGCGTGCCACTTGCGGGGCGGGTTGAGCATCTCGAAGAGGACGCCGTCAATACGGAATCGAACTCGAAGCGCCTTCTCGTCGGGCTCAATATGGATGTCAGAGGCGCCCTCCTTCAGCGCTGTCTGAATGATGTGGTTCACATAGCGGACGACCGGAGACGATTCCGCCTCTTCCTCGACGTTATCGTCCTTGGACTCTTCCTTGACGACTTCAACGTCGTCTTCATCAACGTCGGCGAGCAACTCTTCGGGATTGAATTCTTCGTCGGCGCTCGAATCGGTCAGGAGGTCAATCACCGCGCGAATGTCGGACGCGGCCACCAGCACGTGCTTGACCGCAGGCACGCCCAGCCGCCGCTTCACGTCATCGATAATGAAAACATCGTCGGGGTTCGTCGTCCCCACGACCAGGCGAGCACCCTCATAGCGAAGCGGCAACACCATGCTTGCCTTGCAGAATTCCGCCGATAGTCGGCTGAATGCCTTGGCTTCCATCGGCGACGTGGATTGCGGGTCGATTCGTTCAAAGCTGAGGCCGGCAAGGTCCGCCACGGCGGCCTGCACCAGCAATTCATCAGCGCCGGCTTCGATCAGAATCTGGCTCAGTCGCTTGCCGGGTGTCTGTTTCAGGACGCGCCGGGCCGCGGAAAGGATCTCGGTGGAAATCTGGCCGCGACTGTGCAGCAGTTCGCCCAGGTCATCGGTTGTTGGAGCAACGGTTGCCGCCGGAGGCTGATAGACGCCGGAGAGCGCATCCTTCGGCTTCACCCGACTCGGCTCCGCATTTCGAGTGGCGGCACCGGGATCGACGGCCTCGCCAAGTCCATCGCCGGTCAGGTCCGGCGGACGAGGAACGTCACCATCGGTCCCGGGCTCGCTCGGGGCGGCGGGATTGGGTGTTCCAAGGTCTCGGAACAGATCGTCGAAATTCAGCTTGGGCATCGGTGAACCAGGTTCAGAACTCAGGGTGAACGCTAATCGGGATTTCAAGGTCGACATCAAGATCCTTGTTCTGGATCATCAGCGTGACGCCATCGGAGTTGATGTTCCAGACCTTGAACTTGAACAAGCCCTGCTCATCCGTCACGATCGCGCCGACACGGACGATCTCGCCATTGAGATTCGCCAGCGGTGTGCTGCCCGCCATCACGCTCTTGACCTTGAAGGCGCTGGACGCGAGAGTTGCCTGTTGCCGGAACTGTTCGCGTTGTATTTCAATCGGGACGACAGCCGGAATTGTCGGCCCCGGATGATCGGTGTTGGTGACATAGATCTCGAAGGGGTCCTTCTGGACGTTCTCGGGCGGAACGCGCTCGGTGTCATAGTCCACGCTCAAGGGTCGAAGGGCTTCCTCAGGGCTGACCAGTTCAGGCCCGGCATCGGGATCGCTTCCGGTGCGATCGAGGCCGTCGAGGAGGTCCTTGATGCGCTTTTCAATTTCACCGTTGACATTCCCGCTGGCCGAGGCGGTGGCCAGCTTGCGCATGCTGAAGAGACCTGCGCCCGCTAGCAGAACCACGACGACCAGCAGGATGGTGCCGGTGGGGATTCTGCGTTTGGCCTCACCGCCGCTCAGCGGCCCGACCGGCTCGTTGGTAAACGAACTCGAGGTGAGCGGCATGGTCTTTTCTTCGTTCTCGTTGATCAAGTCGATGTTGTCGTCAGGCTTGGACACGGGGAATCTCCGTGAAGGTTGAAGGGGTGCGATCAGCTCTGGGGCGCTGCTGGTGCGGGTTGCGAGCACTCGTAGAAGATGCTGAGCGTCAATTCGGCGTGCATGTTGCCGGCGGGAGGCGGCTCATCCTTGCTCTTGGGAAGTTCCGTGTTCTTCTGCAGTTTGAGCTGCTGAACCCGGGTGATCCGGGGAAGGCCTTCCAACTCAAGGAGGAATCGATAGAAGCCGTCCCAGTTGCCCTCGATGACGGTCTTCAGCGGAAGCTCCATGTACCGGGCGAACGGGACCGGCCGCTCTGACTTGACGGAGCGCACCACCAATCCATTCTGCTTGCTGATCTGCCAAACCTGCTCCAGAATCGTGTCGACCGATTCCTCGGATGGCAGCTGCAATTCAAGCTGGTCGATCGCCTCCTGGCCCTTCTGAATCTCTTCGCTCAGACTGGGAATGCGTTTCAGCACCTCGTTGAGTCGCTCCATGCGGGCCTGCTTCAGCTTGATCTCCTCGTTCGCCTGCCGAATCTGCTCGTTGCGCGGCTTGAAGACGTACCAGAAGCTGGTGACGGGAACCGCCAGCAACACGGCAAGGAAGATCAGTTCACGAATTCCGAAACGCATGGTCTGTTACTCCTTCGATCCATCGGCGTTCGTACGCTCATCGCCGTTTCCACCCATCCAGTTCATGGCCTTCTGAAGCAGGGTGTCGTCACCCGCCGTTGGGTTGTTGAATCGCATCTCGTCGCTCATCGGATCCTTCGGTTCCGTCGGGGCCAGGATGCGCGGGACCTTCGAGACATCCGCATCAGGCTCCAGGCGCATCGTGATCTTGAATTGACGGAGCATCTGGCCCTCGACTTCCTTCTCCTCGGAAATTTCCAGACGAACATTCTGAACGACCGGATAATCGTTCAATGCGGCGAGATATCGCGAGACATCGGCGTCAGTCGGGGCCACGCCGATCAGCGACAGCAGGAAGCGATGCTTCGGTGCTTCCACCTTCTGTGCATCGGCAGCCGCCTCGTCCTTCGTCTTTGCACGCTGAGCATCCTTGAGGCTGCTGGTCTTGGCGGGCTTGGCGTTTGAACCGGGTGTTGCAGCCGATGACGAATTCTTGCTTCCCTTCTTGCCGGACTTGACTTCCTCCGCCTTGAGTTCGAACTCCAGGAGACTGAGCCGCTTTGGCATCCGGTTCACAAGGTCGGCCAGCAGAACCGAGCGGGGGACTCGCTCGATCAGCGCTGTGGCAATTTCAGCCTTGTCAAGCATCGCCGACTGCTGTTCCTCGAGCGCCTTGAGGTCCTTGATTCGCTCTCCGGCCTCGGCGTATTGCGCATTCATGACCTGCTGGGCGTCACGAACACGCGACCACTCCCGGTTGGTCACCAGAAATGCGGCGAAGACCGCCGACATCACCACGGCGAACAGCGTCAGGCTGATCGCGTTGGTGCGCCGTTCAGCGCGTTGCTCAAGGTAGTCGTCGGGAAGCAGTCCCTGTTCAATTCGCATGGTGCACTCCTCAAATTGCCGTGGGCGCCTCGCACAATCCGCAGGCCACCGCCCAACCCGGTTGAGCTTCGTCCTTCTGGTTGCCCGGAAGTCCTCCAAGTCGCGACAACGGGTCGCCAACCTGGGCGGGCATCTTCAGCGATTGCGCGATCCGTTGACACAGACCCGCATGGCGCGATTCGCCGCCGAGAAAAATCGTGCGGTCCACATGCCTCCCCGGAAACAGCGCGCGGTGGTATCGAAGGCAACTGCACAAGTCGTCGGCAATGGCTTCAACCAGATCAGAAATATCCACATTTGGGGCGCCCGCCGGTGCCGCAGTCGGCTCAACCGTGGGTGTCAGCGACGTCGGCCGAACCCCGGCCCGCCGCTCTGCCGTCGCTGTTCCGGCTGAATCCTGAACGTCGGAGGCCGCATGGCGCTCCGCCTTGGCCATGCCCACGCGAAGCATCGCAGGCGCATCGGTAATGGGTTCACCGGTGCGGCCAACGGCTGCCGCGGGAATGGGTTCGTGGGTTTGGCGGTAGCTCCTGGCTGCGGCCGGGTCGCATTTCAGCTGTTCCATGATCTGTTGATCAAAGTGGCGCCCGCCGAGTGCGTTGTACTTGGCAAAGACCAGGTTCTTGCCGTGGGCAATGGCAACCTTGGTGCCGCCCCAGCCAAGGTCCACGTACAAGGTCGTGACGTTGTCGTCCTCGGCTCTCCGATGGAGATGGTCAAAGGCCCACAACGTCGCGTGCACTTCAGTGTGAAATCCGATCACGTCGAGCTTGACCTTCTTCAACAGTTCCACGTGGCGCATCACTTCCGCGCGATTGATCGCGAAACAGATCAGTTCACGTCGAGCCTGGCCGTCACGCTGCACCTCACAGACATCCGTCCATCGGATCACAGCCCCGCCGACGGAGGACCGCAGGTTCATTTCAAGGGCTGCCCGAATACTTTCTTCTTTGCCCGCTTCCTGGGGAACGATCTGCAGGTGCTGCACCACGGTTTGGGTGCCCTGAGGCGAGCAGACAACCTTCTTCCCCTTGAAACCGTTCTTGCGGAGGGCCTCCGGGAGCGCCGATTGCAGGAATGCCATGCGCTGCTCCGGAATAAGCCGGTCAGCATCTGGGATCTCAACCAGGGCCGATGCCGTGACCTGCGGCTTCTCACCCAGGCTGCATTGCAGCAGCTTGACGCAGGACGAGCCGAAATCCGCCGCGATGGGTGTCAGATTGCTGTTGAACATCGAGAAACCCATCTGCAACCTCCAGGACGAATGACCAAGACGCGACCATTGCGCCCGTTGGAGCATCGGCCCGATTCCCCGGCCAGTTGAGGCAGAAATTCGGACCAAGACCGCGGACGGTGCGCGGAGTCCGCGAGGGCGCGTTGCTTTGCGGCTCCGGCCGAAGAATGCCCGTTCAGGTCCGAGAACTGTGTTGCAGCCGTCCTGCCGGACTCAGACCAGCAAGGCCGCGAGCACGAATGTAATCGCCAACCGAATGATAAAGGTCAGAGCTGCCATCAGAATTGCTTCCCCGATCTCGAGTTCGAGTAGCTCCATATGGAGACCAACGTACGTCAGGATTCCTGCAAGGCCGCCGATGATGAATGAGAGCGGTCCAAGAAACGTCAGGTGCGAGAAGAGAATGAGAACGCCATCTGTGACGGCATAGATTGCCGCCAACCGAAGGATGATGACGTGCAGCGGTGCATCGAAACCGAACCAGAGGATCCCAAGGATCCAGTAGACCGCAAATCCAATCGGCACAAGAACCATCAATCGCACGGCGTAGGCCACGATGCCAAGCGGGCCGGCGGCGAGTCCCGCAACGATCGCCGCCAAACCGCCCCCGATGGCGATCATCAGCAGTGGCCCAAGATAGGTCCAATCTCGGGCCGGTGTTCCGCGATTCGATTGGCGTGTTCGCGCGCCATTGAGCTGGCCGCACTCGGGGCACCGAGGTCCGGGAAGCCCGGAGATGTTGTATCCGCACTTCGCACAGCGTCGCCCCTCCTCACTGGGAAGTTCGGCTGGTGCTGTTCCGGGCGTGACACCCCACCCGCAGTGCCTGCAGAAATGAGCCGTGGACGTGATTCCGATTCCGCATACTGGGCAGAGTCTCAACTCCCGGGAATCTGAAAGTGCTGTCTCGGCGGGCTCTTCCTCGATGAGCGGGATCAGGCGATCCTCACCGACGTGGTGCTCCGTGTCCGGTCGCCCTTCGGCGAATTGCAGCTCCCGAGTCGCAGGTGGCGCCACTGGGACCGGTCCCGTGGAAACACCCTGCGGCGGCGCGAGAGAGCCGCCTCTCATCTGGCGCAGACGAGTCGCGCATGTTGTGCAGTACAGATGTCCGTGTGCGTCCCGAAATCGTCGTGCCGCGAGAACGGTGCCGCACGTGTGGCATAACTCATGCGATGGAGAGACGGAAGCCATCTCTGAAACGATATCAGCCTTCGCGGCCCGGCAAGGGAATTTGAACGAAAAAGGCCCCGGCGAGTCTGCCGGGGCCTTGAAGAAAATTGATTGAACGTGAAGCGTTAGAGGCAGGGGCCCCACGACGCCAGCAACAGGCCGAGGTCGGCTCCATCCACAGCGCCGCTGCCGTCCAGGTCGCCCACGCCGGTCAGCGTCCAGTTGGCCAGCAGCAGACCGAGGTCGGCTCCGTCCACCGTGCCGCTGTTGTCCAGATCGGCCAGGCACGCCTCACAGCCGTTCGGGATGCCGTCCAGATCGGCATCGAGCGAATCGTCGAAGCCGGGGCACTGATCATCGCAGTCGTTCACGCCGTCGCCGTCTTCGTCGCCATTGCAGTCGTCCTGGCAGGCCAGGTTGGGTTCACCCGGCGTGTCGGTGACGCCAAGTGGAGCAAACTGTCCGACCGTCCATGTTCCGCTTGGCGTGCATCGGTAGACATGCCCGGGAGCGAACGTGCCATCCGGACCAACGATGTTCGGTGAGTACCACCATTCGGTGCCCGTGGGTGGCATGTCAAGGTTCTCCACGATCGACACGTCGTCCACCGAGGTCACCCACGACACGATGTCGAGTATCCCGTCGTCATCGAAGTCCATGTCCGTGCCCGTGGCGCCGCTGAACCCCCAGACGAGCAGGTGCGTGACATTGTCGCTGTTCTCCAGCGTGTTGGCCGGCAGCGCACGCAGATACAGCCCGTTGGCGCCGATGCTCTCACCGGTGAGGTCGATCATCGTCTCCAGCACACCGCTTCCAAGGGCGGCAGAGCTGTCGCCGATGACGACATACGCCAGCCCGTCCAGTGACGTTCCGGGCGGTCCCATCAGCTCGATGAACTCATTGGTGTCCGAACTTTCCTGATCCAGTCGAACCTCGTTGATCACGATGCCCGACGGCGGCACGCCCGGATCGCCGCAGATCGAGACCGCCGCGGCCACGCACGCCGCATCCCACGCCATGTCGCAGCAGGATGCCATGGCGGTACAGACGCTGCTGCAGCAATCTGCGGTATCGCAGGCCGGGGTGGCGTGCGGGGTGTAACAGTTGCCCGCGTCGGGTTCGCCGCAATTGGCGTCGACCGGCGGGGCTTTGCACGTGAAGTTCGCCGAACCGGGCGTATCGGTGCTTCCCGGACTGTCGAACGATCCGATCACCCAGGTGCCGTCCGGTATGCAGCGATAGATCTGCGCCGGCGCGAATGAGCCGTCCGGCCCGACCTGATTGGGGCTGTACACCTTATCGCCGCTGGTCGCCGAGTTGAGAACCGAAACGCTGTCCATCACTTCCTGCCAGGGTTGCAACTCAAGGACGCCATCGTCATTGGTGTCCAGGTCCATTCCATCCGTGCCGGTGAAGTTGAACACCAGCATGTGAGTGACATTGTCCGCGTTCTCAAAGTTGAGGCCGTTTCCCGACAGGACGACGTCCGCGTTTCGCAGGGGTGCGAGCGAGAACGTCGTCTCCACGGCCAGGAAGATTCCATCGCCGGGAATCGAAAGACCGGTCAGATTGACCACGGCCTCCACGACCCCGCTTCCACCGGCACCGTCGCCGATCACGACGTAAGACACTCCGTCGAGACTGGCGCCCGGCGGTCCGAAGAGTTCCATGTACTCATCGTTGTCGGTCGAAGTCTGGTCAATTCGAATCTCATTGAGGATGACCGGCGGCGCTTTGCCGCCCGAGAGACAGAGCTGCTCGGCAACGGCCGCACAGGCCTGATCCCAATCGCTGTTGCAGCATGTCGAATCAATCGAGCACACGAGACTGCAGCAGTCGCCATCCGAACAGTACGGACTGTCGTGCGGCTCGAAGCAGTTGCCGGTCTGGGGATCGCCGCAATCGAGGCACTGAAGCTGAGCGATGTCCACACAGTTCTCGTCCCATGCTTCATCGCAACAGAACGGATCAAACGTGCAGACCAGTTCGCAGCACGCGGCGTCGTTGCAGTTCGGGGTCTGATCCGCGACGAAGCAGCTTCCCGCCAGCGAGCTGCCGCAGGGAGGAACGAAGTCGCAACCCAGGTTGGCGGCATTGGGCGTGTCCTGCCCGTTTACAGGGTCAAACTGGCCGACGGTCCACGTGCCGTCCGGCACGCATCGATAAACATGCCCCGGAACGAACGTTCCGTCGGGGCCGACGGTCGTGCGGCTGTAGGCAGGGTCGGTGCCGGGGCCGGGCAGAACAATCAGCGAAACGGAATCGACGACCTCAGACCAGGGCTCAATGTCGAGGACCCCGTCGTTGTCTGTATCAAGGTCGTCATTCAGAGCACCGGTGAAATCCCGCACGAGGAAGAAGCTCACGGTATCGCCGTTCTCGAAATTCAGATCGTCGAGCAGCTGCGCTTCAGCGCCAAACGTGTCGAGGTCCTCGGCGACAAGGAAGAACCCGCTGCCGCCGATGCCGAAGCCGGTCAGGTCGACCAATTCCTCGACCACTCCAACACCCGCTGGGCCGGATGACGCATCGCCGATGACCAGCAGCGACACCCCATCCAGAGAAGTGCCGTTGGGACCGGAGAGCTCGAAGTACTCGTCGTCGTCGGCTCCCGATTGATCAATGCGGATCTCGTTGAT
The DNA here is from genome assembly GCA_964407695.1 of uncultured Isosphaeraceae bacterium. Taxonomy (GTDB): domain Bacteria; phylum Planctomycetota; class Phycisphaerae; order Phycisphaerales; family SM1A02; genus CAYOWQ01. The sequence goes on from CAYOWQ010000003.1 coordinate 276,030, forward strand.
CTGCAGCGTGTCGTTTCCGGTGATTTCACAGTCGGGGTTCAGGACTCCGACCGTGTCGGTCAACGCGGCCGGATCAAACTGACCGACATTCCACGCCAGCGTGTCATTGCAGAGCCACGCCTGAGACGGGGTCGACGTTCCGTCCGGACCGACCACAGTGGGGCTGTAGTAGTACTCCGAGGTGATGCCGTTGGGCGACAGATTGTTCACCAGGGCGACGCTGCACAGGATGCTTGACCACGGGGTCACGTCAAGGACCCCGTCATTGTTCGTATCAAGATCCTGATTCACCGCGCCCGAAAAATTCGTCACCAGAAGGTGCGTCACGTTGTCGCTCTGCTCAAAATTCAGGCTCACCGCAAGGTCGGGAGTTCCTAGCGTCAACGTCGGCTCGCCGATCACAAAAATACCGTCGCGGCCGATCGAGAACCCGCTCAGGTTGACCACCGCTTCGATGCCGCCGTTCTGATTCGGCGGCGTCGTACCCTCGAGGTCGCCGATGACGACGTAGGAGACGTTGTTGAGCGAAGCGCCCGGAGGGCCGACCAGCTCGACATATTCGTCGAGGTCAGCTCCGGGTTGATCGATACGGATCTCGTTGATCCGGATGACATCGCACTCGGCGAAGGATTGGCCGGCTCCGAAAGCGCACGCCAAGACCGATAGAAAGCCGACAAGCTTCATGACCGAACTCCATTTCCTGGGTTGAACGGGCAAAGACGACGTGAACATTGTCCAACGAAGATTTTGCGACCGTCAGGATCGGCCGCCTCCTCCTCCGCGCTGGCCAATGGATTGTAAAGGCCCGTACCCCTCCACGGAAGACCTTGCCCCCGCCAAGTTTGTGGGATCACAGAATCTTTACGAAAACAAGGTCATTTCGCCCGCTTGACCAGCTTCTCCAGGTTGAAATCCACCTTGTCACCGATGCGAACGCCAAGTCGATCAATGGCGCCGGGTTCCAGTTCCACGACGAATTGGCACGGCGTGCGGCTTCGATACGCCTTGAGTCGCCCGAGATATTGGTCTCGCGATTCATTGGAGCGCTGCGGCGGTTCCTTCTTCATGCGATGAATTCCGACGACAAATCCCTTCTGATTCACGTACAGCAGGTCGATGTCGGTCAGACAATCGGCCATCCAGAACATCAACGGTTCGGCTCGAGGAAAAACAAACAACATGCCGCCGCCAGGCTCGATCCTGCTGCGTCCAGATAGCCCGTTGCCACGACTTGCCGTATCCAGCGCCAGCTCCAGCCGGAATTCCTCCCCGCGAATCACGACAGCTTCACGATCCGGCTGCGATGCTGCCGGCTGTGATTGTGAAGGCTGACTGGCTGTGGGCGGCGTGGCAGGAGCGTCCGTATTGCCCGCCTTGTCCGCGGGTGGTTGCAGGATTCCCGCAGCGTATGCACAAGTCATCCCGACAACCAGCAGGGGTTTCCATGTCATTTCAGGCAAATGGTAGCGGGCATGCAGCCCAAATCGCAGACGATCTGTGGTTTTTCCGTGCCTCCCCGGACAGGCGGGTTAGACTTGAGCAATCGACGGCGGAGCCGACGTCTTGTTTCATGCGACGGGTTCATCGTGCCCTGAACGGGCACGGAGGTCTTTCATCGAAATCGGCAAGCCCCAACTTCGTCTCTTCAGGCCGGACGCCGCGGAGGTTCTGCACCCGTGGCCGCAACTTTCCAACGCATCAGACGAGGCGGTTATCGCTGTTCGCGCTGAGAACGTGGCGTCGGCGCATGCTTCAGGATTGAGCGTCGACGCGCCATGGTGGGTGCTCGCGAATGAAACGCAACAGCAACTCGAAGGTGCCATGCTTCCGCCCGAGCGAAGGCTTCGCCTGCTGTCACTGGCTCGAAAGCTCGGCGTCCGTCCCTTCGACGCCAACGTCATCATCGCCATGGCCCAGGATCGAGCCCGTCGCGGTGAGGGCGTACTTGGCATGGCCGCACTGTTCGAATCAACATCATCTCGAGAACGCATGGACGCTGGCGATGCCAATCGGCTCACCCTGATCCAGATCGCCCTGGCGCTGGCCGTCGGATTAATCGGGGCCACGCTGCTGATTCGCTGGATCAGCGGATGACGTGTCTCCGGAAAGACACTCGAAGTTCCGCACAATTTTAACGAACAGACCGGTTCGGGTCTGAATACAGTTCGCTGTCGCCTCCAGAGGCCTGACGACGCGTTGCCGGTCAATTGCCGCGGCGAATACCTGCCTTCCCGAATCGGAGTCACAATCGATGTCAGCCCGAACTGTCAAACGACCACGACCTGTCGATGCTCCGTCGCCCCGCACTCAGAAGAAAGAAGAGTCGTTGAAGGCCCGAAGCGAGGTGACCGACGGACCGACGCGAGCTGAGATCGAGGAAGCGGCCTACCGCCTGTGGCTTTCTCGCGGGGGAAACGAGGTCGTGAACTGGCTCGAAGCGGAGCGCACCCTTCGCGCTGAATACCGGCTCAGGTCGTCAGCGACTGAATCGGCTCATTGAGATCGGTGGCGATCGGCGAGGCAACGATGTTGTTGTTTCCGAGGCGGTCGGAATCCGATGCGCCGAGCCGGCGATAGATGAGCCCACTCTTCTCGCGAACCGCGCCAAACGCCGAGTAGCCGATGTCCTCGAGTACCTTGAGCGTTGCCAGGGCTTTGTCGGGGCCGTGAAGCGCGATCGCGAGCCGCGGGCCTTGCCTGCGAAGTGTCTCCCGGGCGCCGTCCAGGACCAGCGCCTCAGCGCCTTCCGTATCAATCTTGATGACGTTCGGAGCAGGCAGTGTCTCGGCTTGCATCAACGTATCCAGACGCCTGACGCGAACCCGCTCCACCGCCGGTGGCAATCCATGATGACGGCGGCCTTCTGAAGGTTTGCCCCCCGAAATCGAATCAAGCACCGCCGTCCCCGAAGTGAGATCGTCGATCTGGAGGTCCTCATCACCATCGACGCTCCCCAGCGCCAGTTCGAGGACGCGGCATCGATCGGAGACTTCACCCAGCCTCACATTTTCTCGAAGCAGTTCGAGATTGCCCGACATCGGCTCGAATGCAACCACCGACGAGGCGTTGAGGGCATGCAAGACGTATCTCGTGTAAACGCCGATGTTCGCCCCCACATCAAAGACCACGTCACCCGGTCGTACCAGGCGGCGGAAGATGTCGATCATTACTGCATCGCTCTTGCGGAAATCCTGATACAGAAACCACCGATGTCGCCGCAGCCGGATGCGCAGCGGTCCAAGCGTCGGAACCTTGACCGTCCATGGAATATCGGGAATCAGGTACACCGCCGAACGCGCAGCGCGAAGAAGGATCGGATGACGCCGAATCGTATTGGCCAGCGCGTCGAGACCGGAACTCATATGGTCAGTATCGGGTGGCGGCGAGGCGACGTCGAGTCAACGTGACCAAGAGAGACGGAATGTCTAGAGTTGCCTATGCCCACCTACGTCTACGCCGTCGTCAATCCGGATGGCACCGATGGAGAGATCTTCGAAGTGGTGCAGCGCATGTCGGACCCCGCCCTTTCCGTTCATCCCGAAAACGGCAGGCCCGTCCGACGCGTGATTCTGGCCCCGAATCTTCCCATGACCTGGTCCGATGCGGCCGACCGTTCGCGACTCAGCAACAAGAATCTCGATCGGCTCGGTTTCACCAAGTACGAGCGCGCAGGTGATGGGAAATACGAAAAGAAGGCCGGCAGTGGTCCTGACCTGATCTCGGCCGACTAGAGCGAAGGCTGCAATCCACAATTTCTCTGGAAGGGCCGTGGGGCGAGGGCGGAATCGTTGTGCATCCCAAGCCGGGGGCGAGGTCACTCTTGCGGCCGGTGGAATCTGAATACCACACCACCGCACACCGCGTCTCCCCCATGAGGATCAGGTCGACTTGTTACCCTGACCGTGAGTGTGTGTTTCCGCGAGTGAGGAATGAGTTAGGGATCAATAATCGGCTACTTTCGGCGAATTCCGGGGACATCTTGACTTTCGGCCCCCGCTCCGAGGATACTTGCACAGTCCGGGGTTGGCGGAGGAGACGCTGTGGCGTAGCACAGCAAGGGCTGTCGAGAGCCCGTCGCCGAACCTCGATCGATCTGGCCGAGTGCAGCAGGAATTCTGCACAAGCTTTGGGAGACTAGATGTGAACATGAGAATCGTGTGCGGAGTTTTTGCAGCGTCAGCGATGGCGCTCATGGTGGCATCAAATGGACTTGCGGACCGTGGCGGGAAGGGCCGCTCCGGTGGCGTGGCTGGCTCGGCATGCACCTGTGTTGGCGACATTGACAACAACGGCACGGTTGACGGGGCCGACCTTGGCCTGCTTCTTGCCGATTGGGGAACAAACAATCCCAGCACCAACCTCGACGGCTCGGGCGTCGTTGACGGAGCCGACCTCGGCCTCCTCCTGGCTGCGTGGGGACCCTGCTCGACACCGCCGCCGAACGATTCCTGTTCGAATGCGACGTCGATCGATGCCGGTATCTACGAGTTCTGCACGGTTAACGCGACGTCGGCCGGTCCCGACGCCTGCTCATTTGCCGGTAGCGCAGCCATCAACCACGACATCTGGTACATCTGGTCATCGAATGATAACGGCACGCTGACGGTGTCAACGTGCGGTTTGGCCGACTTCGACACCAAGCTGGCGATCTACGGGTCCTTCATTCAGGGTCTCTGCCCGTGTCCCACCGGCGGCATCGGCCTCGCCTCGCTGCTCGCCTGTGATGACGACACGGTCGGTTGCCCCGGAAATTCGACGAAGCTCACCGTGAACGTGTCACCGGGCAACTGCTATCTCATTCGAGTCGGTGGCTTCGGCAACGCCGTGGGCTCGGGAGTCCTGGAGGTTGAATTCGAGCCGACAGGCGACGACTGCGGCACCTGCATTCAGCTGCCGACCAACAACATCAGCCTCTCCGTCAACGGGACGACCGCCGGAAACACCGCCTATAGCTCGTTCGACATCACCAGCTGCGGCGGATCTGGTGACAAAATCGATGAGTGGTACTGCTACACCGTGCCGTGCGCGGGCGATGTTCGCATCGATACCTTCGGAAGCGAGTTGGACACCGTCCTCTCGGTCTTCACCGGAACGTGCGGTCTTCCCGAGTTTGCAGACGACATCACCCAGATCGCCTGCAACGACGATTACGACTTCAATGAGAACGGCTCCATCAATCCTCCTGAGGAACGGGCCTCACTCGTGTTTTTGGATGACATCAACTTCAATACGAAGATCTTCATCCGCGTCGCCGGATGGAACAACACCACGGGCAACTACAAGCTCAACGTGATCTGCACCACGTGCTGCGGCGGAAGCTCCGTGACCGGATGCTTCCCCTTCGGCGCCTGCGAGAATTGCGTCTGCGAGCAGGATCCGTTCTGCTGCAACACGCAATGGGACGGCTCCTGCGCTGGTGCCGCTGATTCCAATCCTTGCGACGACGTTTGCCCCTGCGATAAGTAATCGTTGGTCCATTGAGATTTGAAGTACCGGCGGGCCCGAGACGAGTTCTCGGGCCCGCCTTTCAATTCTGCGATCGAGTCTCAGTTCGATCCGCCGTTTCGACCCCAGATATGGCGCGAAAAGTTGACGCTGCCGAGGGCCGTGCTACAGTATGCCCTCTCGGAAACCCCGATTTCGGGGCGGTAGCTCAATTGGTTAGAGTACCGGCTTGTCACGCCGGTGGTTGCGGGTTCGATTCCCGTCCGCCTCGCTTCAAACCCCCGGATAGAACCGGGGGTTTTGCATGGCTGCAGGGGTTTAGTCGAATTTCATCACCTTGGGTGTTGAGTCAGTCAGCACTTCAGCGGTCGTCTTCGCCTTCACTTCGTCAAGGCTGACACCCGGCGCCAGCTCCATGACCCGGAATCGCCGCTTAGAGCGGTCCATTTCAAGGACGCAAAGTTCGGTGATGACCATGTCGATACACCGCCGCCCCGTAAGCGGGAGGGTGCACTGAGGGATGATCTTCGATTCCCCCTTCTTATTGACGTGCTCCATGGTCACGATGACCCTCCGGACGCCCGCCACAAGGTCCATCGCCCCGCCCATTCCCTTGATCATCTTGCCGGGAATCATCCAATTGGCGATGTCGCCTTCCTGCGAAACCTCCATCGCCCCAAGGATCGCCAGGTCGATGTGCCCTCCGCGGATCATCCCGAATGAGTCCGCCGAGGAAAAAAACGAATGACCGGGCACTCCGGTGACCGTTTGCTTCCCGGCATTAATCAGGTCGGCATCCACCTCTGAATCACGGGGAAACGGTCCCATCCCCAAGAGACCGTTCTCGGATTGAAGCCAGACGGTCATTCCCGCGGGGACGTAGTTCGCCACCAGCGTCGGCATGCCGATCCCAAGGTTGACATAAAAGCCGTCCCGCAGCTCCCGGGCCGCTCTCATGGTGATCTGATCTCTTGTCAAGGCCATGGCCAAAGAATACCGTCATCTCCTGACTTCATGGAAGACCCGCGACGTCAGGGCCATTCCAGCCCTTCAATCACACACCCAAGGTTTCCGGGCTTGTTTCAAATTCACCGGCGCGGTACGTTGTGCTATGCCCCTCTCGCTGACTCCAGCCATCTCCTCTCTCAGCGCAGCACGACAACCAAATCGAACTCCAACCCGCCCCGGATCAGCCGCTCCGGCCCCGCCCACGCCCGACGACGAGTCGTTCCTGGCCCAATTCGGCGCATCCCAGGAGACCACTGAATGGTTCTCCCCTGCGCCCCCCGGTTATCAGAAGGGCCGAACCAAATACGTCGCTGTCATCGGGACCGTCATGAGCGGTCTCGGAAAAGGCATCTTCTCCTCCAGCCTCGCCAAGCTGATTCAGGACAAGGGCCTCACCGTCGCCCCCATCAAGCTGGAAGGCTATCTCAATATTGATTCCGGAACGCTCAATCCCTATCGGCACGGCGAGGTCTTCGTCCTCGACGACGGCATGGAAACCGATATGGATCTGGGCACCTATGAGCGCATCCTCGATCAGAACCTCTCTCGCCATAACTTCACCACGGCCGGGCAGATCTACGCCGAAGTCCTCGACCGCGAACGCCGGGGCGCCTATCTCGGCCGTGATGTGCAGATGATCCCGCACGTCACCGGTGCGGTGAAGCTGCGCCTCCGCGAACTCGCCATGACCGGCGGCCGCGATACCGGTGGCTCAGGCAAGCCGGTCGACGTCGTCTTTGTCGAGGTCGGCGGCACGGCGGGCGATTACGAGAACGGCTTCTACATCGAGGCTCTCCGCGAACTTGCCTTTGAGGAAGGTCCGGATTCCACCTGTTTCGTGGCCCTCACCTACATCATCGAGCCCCAGATTCTCGGCGAACAGAAATCCAAGGCGGCACAACTTGGTATCAAGCGGCTCATGGAGGCGGGAATCCAGCCCAACCTCGTGGCCTGCCGGGCCCACAATCCGGTGAGTGAGACCGTCCTCGAAAAGATCGCGATGTTCTCCAACGTGCCCAAGAAGCGAGTCTTCTCCATGCACGATCGAGACTCGATCTACGTCATTCCTGAAGCGATGCGCAACGCAGCGCTCGATCGAGAGATCCTCTCGATGCTCAAGCTCCACGACCGTGTGAATCCCGCTCACGAGGATGCCGCCCGTGAGGTTTGGACCGGCTTCACCCAGCAGCTCCGCGCCCCGCGCCGTCATCGCGTGAAGATTGGAATCACCGGGAAGTATGCAGCCCTTCGAGACGCCTATGCCTCCATCGACAAGGCCATCGAACATTGCGGCGCTCATCTCTCCTGCGCGATTGACCTGAAGTGGATCGACACCACCGAGATAACCCCCGGCGATGTCGGCTCCCAGCTCAATGATGTCCACGCCGTCATCGTTCCCGGCGGCTTTGGTCGCCGCGGCGTCGAAGGCAAAATTGCCTGCGTCCAGTATGCCCGCGAAAACCGCATTCCCTACCTCGGAATCTGTCTCGGTTTCCAGGTTGCGGTCATTGAATACGCCCGACATGTGCTCGGGCTTTCCGCGGCGAATTCCACCGAATTCGATCCGCGGAGCGCGGACCCCGTCATCTCCGAACTTCCCGAGCAGAAGAAACTCGAAGGAATCGTCGGTGGGTCCATGCGCCTCGGGGCACAGGATGTTCAGCTCACCCCCGGAAGCCTCGCCGCGGCCCTCTTCGCCGCCGCCAGCGTGCGTGAACGTTTCCGCCATCGCTACGAAGTCGAGCCCGCCTACATCGATCGCTTTGAAGAACACGGCCTTCACTTCACCGGCCGACATCCATCCCAGCCGATCATGCAGATCCTCGAACTTTCCCCATCCGTCCACCCGTACTTTATCGGCGGGCAGTTCCATCCCGAACTCACCAGCCGTCCCTTGCATCCGCAGCCGATGTTCATGGGCCTCGTCGCCGCGGCCATCAAACGAGCCTCGCCAACCCTTTCTCGCGACGAGATCGGTGCTCGCTGGCTTCCATCCATCGCGGCCACCGACGAGAAGAGACATCCCAAGGATGCCTCTGGCCGCTCCTTCGCATCAATCGCCGTGTGATCCCGAAATGCCCGACGCTCGCATCATCTCTCTCGCCGACCTTCCCGCCGACCGGCCGATGCCGAAAATCGAACGTCGCCGAATTATCGGCGACAACATGATGGTTTCCGCCGTCCATCTTGAGCGCGGCTTTGAGCTGGATTCACACTCCCACGCCAACGAGCAGTTCGTGCTGCTGCTCAAAGGCCGATGTCGATTCACCCTTGGGCAACCAGGATCGTCCTCGTTTCGCGAGGTCATTGTCAGTGCAGGCCAGGTGCTGGTGTTGCCCGGCAATCTCCCGCATTCGTGCACCGCGCTGGAAGACACCGACATCCTCGATCTCTTCAGCCCGCCAAGCGAAAAGACCGGCGTCGATCGAAGCTGACCTTCTGCGGGCCTAGAACGGGCACGGTCCCCACGCCGCCAGCAGCAGGCCAAGGTCGGCCCCATCCACCGCGCCGTTCGGGGCAATATCCGCAAGGCATCCAGCACACGGACCCCAGTCCGCAAGCAGCAGCCCAAGGTCCGCTCCATCAACCTTTCCATCGCCGTTCAAGTCCGCCACGCACGGCACGATGTCCTCGACCGTCAGCGTCACGATGTCAGCCACGCGGCCGCTCTGGTAGCCAACCTCCCACAGATACACCTTGCCCGGAATGAACGACACCGGGTCGTTCGCAAAGGTGCCAGACACCGTCGCGGGCGGGGCCTGCAGGATCGTGAAAACCTTTCCAATCGGCGGGGCGTAAATGCCGCCTCCGATATCGATCAATCGCACATCAAGCTGGCCGCCGAGCGTGCTTTGCCGGCCGTTGACCATCAGTTGATCATGCTCAAAAGCCGGAACCGCGCCGCCAAGTTCCACTCGCCAGACCGCCGTCGGTTCGCATGTAAAATTGTTTACGAAAGCAAGACCCGGAGAGCTGCCAAGCTCCAGCAATCCCGCATTCAGCAGATTGGTCGAGCCGAGGTTCGTTCCCTGCTCGAGTTTCATCTTCCCCGTCGCAAGGTTCGCCAGCAACCCTCCGCCGCTGAAGGTGCATCCATCCTGCACCAGCGATGTACCACTCAGCCGAAGGTGCGCTCCCGGCCCGGCAAAATTCACCGTGCTGAAATCCCGCAGGTGCGTTTTCGCCGTGATGTTCACGCGGTTCGAAACATTCATGATTCCCGTCAGCCAGAACTCCGATCCTTCGATTCGCGTCACGGGAATCGCGGCCACCCCGCCAACATCGACGATTCCTGATGCCTGCCAGTGGGTATTCGGAAGCTGAAGATTGATCGTCAGCTTCCCGAGAAAACCGCCCGTGAGCGACAAATTGCCGTCGAATCCGTTCCCAATCGAATCGATCTCGTTGGCGTCGATCACCAGGCTGTTGGCGATGGACCAATTGCTCAGGAATGTGCCATCCATGTCAAACCGACCGGCCACAATGTGGGTCGGACCCGAAACACTCGCGTCCCCATTCTGCCGCCCGATGCCGTCAATAATGATGTCGCCGTCCCAGGTCGTCGGCCCGTTGAATTGAATCAATCCGTCACCGGCAGAGTCACTGAACGTCACAAACTCTCCGCCATGCACGATGGTTGAACCATTGAACTCCACATTCGCTCCGTCATCCAGCGTAAACAGGCCGCCGTCAACCGTCGTCGTTCCGTTGAACTCCAGGAGATCCCCCGGCGTCAGCGGAGCGGCCATGGAGGGGTGCGTTGTCGCCGGGCAATTGAACTGTGCGTACGAATTAAGAGAGATGAACTCGAGATCGCCGAACAGGTCAACGTGTGTTCCATTGACCGCGGCCGGGAATCCCGACGTGACTCCAAAGAACGTCCAGGTCGCCCCGCTGCCAAACGTCCATCCGTCATCGAAATCCATTGTGAGTGAACCACCGCACGTGAGCCAGATGTCGTCGTCCATTTGGTCGGCCAGCGCAGTGCCGTGAAGTGCGAGGTCCGCAAAGTCGGTCTCGTCAATCTTTCCAAGCGTGATGTTTAGGATGTCGCCCGCAGCGCTGCCGTCCAGGTCGATCAGACCGGTTCCATCCTGAAAGATCGTCAGCCCTGCAAGGCCCGCCCCGATACCGCCATCATTCAGCATCGCCACGGGTGCGTTGGATTGAAGTCGAACAACCCCCTCGCCCCCAAGCGAGAACGCGTCCTGATTGATCGTCAGCACTCCGTTCAGGATCAGCGTACCGCCGTTCATGTCGATCCGCCCATCGTCGCTCAGGGTCGCCGAGCCCAGGATGGCGTCAAATGCATTGGGCCCGTTGTCTACGGAAATTTCCGATATCCAGATTTGTTGTCCGTTGGAGTTGCTGCCCGAAATGTTCGTCGCGCCGGTCACCACGAGCTGCGAGGCACCCGTCTTGAGCCGCATCCCGTCGGTGATCGTCAGCGACGAGATCGCCGCGTTGACATTCAGCGTTACGAGTGAGTTCTCCGCATTCGCCGTGTTGCCGATGAACACAAGATTCGCCGGCCCCGGCACACCGACCGGCGACCAGTTCCCGCCGGTATTCCAGTTGCCGTCCATCACGTTCCAGCTCTTCATCTGGCCGGATGCCATCGCGGCCGGCAGCAATGCCGCCGAGACCAGAAAAACCAAGTTCCTGATTCCTGCATCACATCGTTGTTGCATGATCCTCTCCTTGCCGCCGGTGTACCTCTCTTATAGCGGCCCGGAAGGGTTCTATACAACCTTTTTCCTTGGGGGCCGACGTCCGAAAAGGGGGCTCAAGTGAGCCCCTCTTCCTTCCTCCGGCGGACCAGTGCCGCTCCACCGAGGATGCCCAGGGTTCCAAGAATCGGATTGGAGACTCGCGTAAACAGCGGCTCGCTGCCGTATTCCGCGCTGTTCTTGAGGACTTCCACGATCGTCAGGCCCGGTAATCGCGGGGGCGGCTCCGGCTTCGGCTGCGCCATGGCAAGTGACACCATTCCCATGATGAAGATTGAGGCCGCAAGGATTGTCGCCGGTCGCCACCTCCTCGCGACCATGGTGCTCACAACGCCGCCCACCAAGCCTCCGAGGAGCGTGATCCCTGCCGCAAGGCCAACCCACAGCGAACTCGCCGTATATGTGCCCGGCTCCAGCACCCGATCAACCCCGAGAAGAATTGGCCCCACGATGAAGAGCACCATTACGACCACCGCCATCGCCAGATACCCCGATACGAACGCCAGAATAGAACGAAGCATGTTGAAACTCCTTGTTTCAGTGATTGGATTCAGTTTCGATTGAGATTGAGATAACCTGATTCGGCCGCTGAGATTGCGACGGCGCTCATCCGCCGCTCGCTGTCCTCAAGGCCGACATGAGATTGGCTTCGGCATCTCGTGCCGCCGACACCATGGACGACAGTTCGCGATAGATCTGCAGCGCATCGACCTTCGTCATCGTGCACGCCGCCAACGATTCTCGCAGCCGCTGCGCAGCTTCGGCTCGCTGACCATCAGCTGCGCCGTCGTCCAGCATTTCCGCATAGGCATCAAGCAGGTCGCAGCCGGTGCGAACATCCTTCACATCGCACCCGGCGATCATCGATGCGATCGCCGCCCATCGCTCACCCGCCGCATCCGCCGCCTTCGCCGCGGCCTCATATCCGCGACCCCCGGTGATCGCCGCCGCCTCGCGCAGGAAATCCGCATACATCGGTCGCCCGCCCGCAGCCGATGTCATCTCGTGTTGCAGCCCTTCATAGACGCGTCGCAATCCAAGACAGGCGAGCCGACCCTCCGGAAAGAGCGTTGGCCAGCCCTTCTTGTCGCGCTCGTCGGTCAGGAGCTTCGCCCATTTCTCCATCCCCGCGAGCCCGAAATTCGACGCGAAGCCCTTGTAGGGAGCGGTCTCATACCGCTCAGCGCAAGCCGCCACCGCTTCATGAATCGGCGTGCGAAGGTCGACGGTCGTCGGGCCGCTCGGCACTGAAGCCATGCGGTTCTTGCCTTTCTTGAAGGCCGCTCGCGCTTCAACGATGCGCTGCCGTGAGACCCGCAGGGGCTTTGTGCCTCCGGCGTCCACGAGAAAGTCGTCGCCCTCCAATCCCAGGATGCCGACCACCGTCGGCGCTTGTCCGGCAAATTGTTTCGGCATCGACCCCGGCCACAGGGTGACCATGTCCACAACACACGCGGCGGAACCGCCGCGCTCGATCACGTCAAGCAAAGACTTCTCCGCCTTGGCAGCGCTGGAGGTTTCATCAATCGCAGCTTTGATTCCCAGCCGGCTCAATCCGCCAAACACAAACTGATCCTGCGATGTGTCGTATCGCATCAGCACCGAGAGGATCGGCGGCATTCCCGCATACTCAAACACGATGTACAGGAAGCCAACGCCGCCGCTCAGGCCATACACCATCGCCTCGCTCAGTGGCTGCTTTGAATTGGCGTCGACCACGCCCGCCATCCGCAACATGGTGCGTACCGCACCGGTATCGCGGCACTGGCTCGGAAGCAGTCGCCCTGTGTCCGAACCATTATCGTCCACCAACGCGCTGATAATCTGCGCCCGGGCCGCGGTGTATCGCTCGCCCGTCTTCTGCATTCGCTCGCGAATGCGCTCCTTCAATTCTCGCTGTCGGGTCACAACGCTTGTCCATTCCTGCCGCGGGCCGGGTAATCCGTCCATCACGCGGCCCCGGCGAATGGTCTCGCGGGACACCACATCGGGCCGGGCGCACGCCCAGCCGAGGTCCCGAGGGGTCAAGCCCCCCTTTGCTCCGAGACGTGGTCCGGGACGGCGGACCAAACGGAGTTTGGCGTGGGACAACGCCGACCCGCAGTATAAGCGATCAACTCCCGCGCGGAAAAGGGGGTGGCGTGTTACACACCAGCCCGACAGACTCGTGGGGTCCGCACCGTGGACCGCTTGTCTGGAAGCCGGACCTGACCGACGGGAAGGTCCGGATCAGGCACGTGGGCCGCCTCAATGCCCATCCTGGGCGCACCGCATTCGATCCCATCCCAAAGTTCCGCACATTTTCTTTCTGAGTCTTTTCGGGCAATCCCGCCCGGAGTCCACCCGAATGGGCCGATTCCTGTGGCGCGCCTGTCGAATTTCGCACAAAGGGTATGAAACTATCACCTGAATCGTTTGCGGCAATCCAATCCCAGGCTGCCGATGTCATCTCCCGCCTTCTCGCCGGCAAGCCGCTGACCGATGAGGCGGAAACGGTCGAGGATCATCGCATCCGCGAAACCGCCCGCCGCGTCGCAACCGACATGATTCGGCTCGGCGTCCGGGTGTCCTCGCGGAGCAGCGCCGACGACGAACCCTTGGTTGCTGAAGACCAGCCTCATCTCAACTCCGCGAAACCGGATTCACCCACCGACGAACCATCAGCCGGAGTGAGCCATGCAACGGCCTGGCCGGTTGATTCCGACGGTCCCTCATTCATCGTGTCGTCCTCAGGCCAGTCTCCAACGGCGCATCGCTCCGGGCATTCAACCATGGGCTTCGCGCGACGCCCCGATACGTCGAATCTCGTGAAGGGCTGCGCACCACCGCCACATGGATACACTGGCGCGCATGCGACCGATCACGTTGTTTACAGGTCAATGGGCTGATCTTCCAATCGAGATGCTTGCCGCCAAGGCGGCGGGATGGGATTACGAAGGTCTCGAGCTCTGTTGCTGGGGAGACCATGTCGACGTCGTTCGGGCGGCCGAGGATCAGGATTACGCTTCCTCACGCCGCGCGCTCCTTGAGTCACATGGGCTCAAGCTCTGGGCGATCTCGAATCACCTCGTCGGACAGGCGGTCTGCGATCGGATTGACGAGCGGCACCGATCCATTCTCCCCCCGGAAGTGTGGGGAGATGGCGATGCGGAGGGCGTGCGGCAACGAGCGGCCGAACGAATGCGCCAAACAGCCCGCGCTGCCAAGATGATCGGTGTCGAGGTCGTCAACGGATTCACCGGCAGCTCCATCTGGGGTCAGTGGTATTCGTTTCCGCCGATGACCGCAGCCATGGTGAAGGCGGGCTTCGATGACTTCGCCCATCGCTGGGGGCCGATCCTTGATGCGTTCGCTCACGCCGGGGTTCGTTTCGCCCTCGAGGTGCATCCCACCGAAATCGCCTTCGATCTGGTCACCGCCCAAAGAGCCCTTGATGCCGTCGGCAACCACCCATCCTTCGGCTTCAATTTCGATCCCAGCCATCTGCTCTGGCAAGGCATCGATCCGGTCGCCTTTCTGGAAGCATTCCCCGACCGCATCTTCCATTGCCACATGAAGGATGTGACCATCCGCCGCGATGGCCGATGTGGAATCCTCGGGTCCCACCTGCCCTTCGAGGATTCCCGGCGCGGCTGGGAATTCCGTTCACCCGGCCGCGGCGAAGTCAATTTCAACGAGATCTTTCGGGCTCTCGACCGCATCGGCTATCGCGGCCCCCTGAGCGTCGAATGGGAAGACCCCGCCATGGACCGAGAGCACGGTGCTCGCGAGGGGGCTGAATTCCTGCGCCGACTTCAGTTCCCGCCCGCCGGCACTGCCTTCGACGAAGCGTTCTCCCGAGAAGGCTGACCATCGTCCTCCGCATCGAGTCGCGACCAGAAATGGTCTGCATGGCGCCATGCATCCGATTCGCCCATCGGTCGGTGATTCTGCTTCTCGCGAAGAATACTCTTCAGATCGGCATACGCGGTTTCATTGAGGTCGTACGTCTCCGCCACGCCTCCGGCATCGATCCGAATCTCGCCGCAGCCGAAGCAGATCAACGCCCGTGCGTTACATTCCGCGGTGTGCCAGGTTACGACAAAATCGGCGTGAAAGCCGCCGCATCGCTTCGAGCCACGATAGGTCTCAATCGATTCGGCACGGAGGAGAACTTGGGTGATTGCCTCAGATTCAGCGGAGCCGAGAGGCAGTGCGTCGTCGTAGACCGCCTCGCCCAATTCCAAGTGGCTGTTTTCCTTGACGCGCTCGGTGAGAAACAGGTGAGAGTCCACCTCGGGATGCGGGAGACCTTCGAGCAAGGTGACCTGACGTGCGTTGCGAAGCGCCAGGAGGAACGACTCTGGCGCGATGGCATCGGCTGAGTGTGACCGCTCCTGCGCGCTTGTCCTTGACTGCTCAATCGTCGACATCGGTGCACCTCCACGTTGGGCGAGCCGATTAAATCGACTTCAATTTCAATGTCAACCGGACGGGCTATACCGGCGCGAGCGCCGATTCCATGGATGGCTGAGGAGCGGCGGTCCTTTGCGGTTCGACGGCATCGTGATGTTGGCGTTTGGTCCGGGTGGCCGCGACGAGCATGTAGATTGACGGCACCACCAGCAGTGTGAAGATCGTGGAGATGGCCATGCCGGTAACCAGGACGATACCGATCGAGTTTCTGGACAACGCACCGGCGCCGGTCACGAGAACCAGCGGGAAGTGCCCGGCGACAGTGGCCACGCTGGTCATCAGAATGGGGCGTAACCGCGTCATCGACGCTTCCTTGATCGCTTCGAGCTTGGTGCGACCGTCCATCTGGAGATGGTTGGCGAACTCGACGATCAGGATGCCGTTCTTGGCCACGAGGCCCACCAGCGTGATCAGTCCGACCTGGGAGTAGATGTTGATCGTGGTGAAGCCGAGAAACGTAAAGATCAGGGCGCCGGTGATCGCAAGGGGCACCGAGCCGAAAAGAACGATGATCGGATCGCGGAAGCTGCTGAATTGCGCTGCCAGAACGAGATAAATCAGGCCTAGCGCAAAGCCGAGGGTCACCGCGAGCGACGATCCTTCCTGCCTGAGCTGGCGGGATTCACCCGCGTAATCGACCTGATATCCGGGCGGCAGCAGCGGGGCGGCCGCTTCCTCCAGAGCGGTCAAAGCTTCGTCCTTGGTCACCCCGGGATTGACGACGCCCTTGATGCGGAAGGCATGCCGCTGCTGGAACCGGTTCAAGGTCCGTGGCGCTGCCGACGTCTCAAGTGTCACAAAACTCGAAACGCTGACGAGGCCGCCGTCGGCAGCACGAATCTTCATCTGCAGAATGTCGTCGGGATTCGACCGACCCTGGTCGGCGATCTGTGGAATCACCTTGTAGCTGCGGCCGTCGTAGTTGAACCGATTCACGTAGCCGCCGGACAGCATGACCGCCAGGTCGCGGCCGACTGTCGCCAGGTCGAGGCCCATGTCGGCCACGCGTTCGCGGTCGATGTGAATCTTGGTCTGCGGCAGGTCGATCTTCAGATCGGTATCGGCATAGAGGAATTTGCCTGTTTCATACGCCGCACCAACGAGTTGTCCGGCCAGGTCGGCCATGCGCTCGGGTGGCTCGCTACTGGTCACGATGAACTCGACGTCCATCTGTCCCGCGCCCGGCAACGGCGGGGGCAGAATCGGAACAGCGATAACGCCGGCAACCTGGGACACGACACCGAAGGCTTCGGGCAGAATTTCCTTTGACGTCCGCTTCCGGTCCTCCCATGATTGGAATTGCATGCCGCCAAATCCCGTCGAGGGCGTCATCAACAGCCGCCAGACGAAATCGCGTTCCTCGATCGTCTTGAGGCCGGCCGATACTTCCGCCACCGCGCGGCGGGTGGCGTCGAGCGAGCTGTCGGGCGAAGCCTCGATGACGAAGAAGAGTCCACCTTCATCCTCGGTGGGAGCCAGCTCCCGCGAGGAGAACATGTAGAGCGGCACCGCGCCCGCCATGATGACAAGGGCAGCCAGTGCCATCGACCAGCGGAGCGAGAGCGTCACATCGAGAGTCCGGCCGTAGATCACTCGAATGCGATCAAAGATCCCGTTGACGAACCGTGTGAAGAAACCTTCCTTGCCGTGGGCGGGCACAAGCCCCGCGCTCATGATGGGTGACAGCGTGATGGCCACGATGCCGGAAACCACGACGGCCGCGGCCAGGGTGAAGGCGAACTCCTTGAAGAGCACGCCCGTGAGGCCGCCCTGGAATCCGATCGGAGCGTACACCGCTGCGAGGGTGATCGTCATGGAGATGACGGGCGCGAAGAGCTCGCGCGCTGCAACAAGCGCAGCCTGAATGCGTCCCATCCCCTCGCGGATGTGTCGCTCAACGTTCTCGACCATGACGATTGCGTCGTCGACGACGAGGCCGACGGACAGGACGATGGCAAGGATCGTGAGCAGGTTGAGCGAGAACCCCATCAACAGCATGAAGATGCAGGCCCCGACAAGAGAGACGGGCATCGCGACGAGCGGGACGATGACCGTGCGGATCGAACCCATGAAGAGGAACACCACGATCGCGACGATGCCGATGGTCTCGGCAAGGGTCTTTCCGATCTCCTCAAGAGCGTGGCTCATGTAGTAGGTGCCGTCATACGCCAGGCCCATCTGAATCTCTTTGGGCAGGATCGGGCGGATGGCCTCCATCGTCTTCTTCAGCCGGGCGGCGACTTCGAGCTCGTTGGCGCTGGGCAATGGCCAGACCGACAGATAGACCGCGACATCTTCATCGAAGCCGGCTTCGCTCGTCGGTTCTTCACTTCCAAGTTCGATGGTAGCGATGTCGCTCAGCCGGACGATGGAACCGTCGCGATCGCGAACGATGAGCCGACGGAACTCCTCCGCCGTTCGGAGATCGGTGTCGGTGAGGAGATTGATCTGGACGCTATCGCCCTTGGTGCGGCCAACCGAAGCAAGGAAGTTGTTTCGGCGCAGAGATTCAAGCACTTCGGTCGGGGTGACGTCGAGCCCCGTGAGGCGATCATTATCGAGCCAGATTCGCATCGCGATATAGCGGGCGCCCTCGATGCCGCAGCGCTGCACTCCTTCAATGGTGGCCAGGACCGGCTGAACCTCGCGAGCGAGGTATTCGGTCAGCCGTGTCAGGCCAAGTTCCCTGCTGGTGAAGCTGAGGTAGAACGTGGCGTAGGGTCGGTCGGCCCGTTGAATCTCGATGACCGGAGATTCCGCCTCGGCGGGCAATTCGCTGCGCACCTGATTCAAACGTGCGCTGATTTCGGCGAGGGCGGCGTTGGAACTGTGGTTGAGGCGGAGGTGAACGGTGATCGTGCTGACGCCCGAGATGCTGGTGCTCTCGACATAGTCGACGCCGTCGATGGCTGAGACCGCGCGCTCGATCGGGGTTGTCAGGAACCCCTCGACAGTCTCCGCGCTCGCGCCGATGTAGGCGGTGGAGATGATGATCGAGGTCGACTCGATGCGCGGGTATTGCCGCACAGGCAGACTGCTGATTGCTCGCCAGCCGATGGCGAGGATGATCAGGTTGATCACCACCGCGAGCACCGGCCGCTTGATGAAGATATCGGTGAATGACCAATTCATGGTGGGGACGGTCTGCGAATGCGGTATTCGAATCAGTGGGTGCTGCTGCTGAGCGATTCCTGCGAAGAGTCCGTCCGTGCCTTGTCAGCGGTTGAGGCTCCGGGAGCGGATTGGCCGGGAACAACAGGCATGAGCTTCATTCCGTCATGGAGCTTGAATGACCCGATGGCCACGATGGATTCGCCGGCCTCGAGGCCTTCATCAACCACCACCTTGTCACCGACGGACGGACCGAGGCGGACGAGGCGGTAGGATGCACGGAACGAGCCGGGTGATTCGGGATCTGGTTTCACAACAAACACATTGTCGGCATGGGAGGCCCGTCGGACCGCGGTGCCGGGCACGACCACTCGCGGCGCGGGCGGCTCGACCGGCACCCGCACCCGAACGAACATGCCGGCGCGAAGTCGGTCGGCGGAGTTGTCGACGATGGAACGAACGCGAATGTTTCGGGTTGCATTGCTCACCGACGAATCGACGGCAACCACTTCGATGGGCGTCGGATCGGGCCCGAGGACCGCGCTGGTCGCCATGACGGTCACGCCGGGCCGAACGCGGTCGAGATATTCCTGAGGGATGGCGAAGTCGAGGTAGATGTGCGTGGCGACTTCCTCAAGCATGACGATCTTCGATGCGGCCTCGAGGAACTGGCCTTCGTGAACCAGGCGGAGGCCCGCGCGGGAACGAAACGGAGCGCGAATGGTCATCTTGTCGATTCGGGTCTGGACGAGTCGGGCCTGAGCCCGGGCCTGCTCGAGCTGGGCGACCAGCCGCTCACGCTCCGCCTTGATCCGCTTGAGCTCGGCCTCAGCGCGATCCAGGTCCATTTCAGATACGGCCCTGGCGCTGGCGGCATTGGCGAGGCGGGATCGCTCCAGTTCCGCCAGAGACACGCGAACGTCGATGGCGGAAATCTCGGCCTCGGCGACTCGCTCGGCCGCCTGTGCCACGGCGAGCTCCGCCTCATCGCTTGACGCGTCAAGCTGGAGCAGCACCTGGCCCTCTTCGACAATGGCTCCCGATTCGAACTGAACATTCGTGACGCGGCCGGCCAGTTCGTTGCTCATCTGCACGGAGCGCAGCGAGAAGACGGTTCCCACAAGCTCAGCCTCGCGCTGCCACATGATCTGCTGAGCCTCGACGAACTCGACCGCCATGACCGGCTCATATTGCACCGCGCTTGCCTTGGCCTGCATGATTGACCGGTACTTGACGGCGGCAAGGCCGCCGGCCACTCCGGCGATGCAGGCGAAGATAATGATGGCGGCGACGATGGAAGACCGCTTCATGCTCGAACGACTCCCTTCCTCTGTGTGCCCCGCCTGGAGGCGGGCTTCCTGATCTTTCCCTTTGAATCCCCCGCCTGGTTTTTTCGCTGCGCGGTTGATCGGCCGGCTGCGGGGGTCGCATCCTCAACAACCTTGCGAAGCGCTGTGCGGACCGACGCAAGACGATGGGGAGTCAGCTCGGTGAGACCGAAGATCCAGTCGAACCACAGTCCGTCCACCGCAAGCTGAACGGCTTCGCCTGCGCCCGGGGTGAGTCCGTCGGCGGCGATGCGACTGGCAAGATCGCGATGGACCTCGCGAAGCGGTTCGACATGGCGAGAATCATGCACCAGGGCCGCTACAAGAACCATGCCACGCCGGCGAAGCGACTCAGTCCACGCTTCAGCGCTGGCAAGGCAGTGATTGAGAATGGCTCGGGGGACGCGGCCCGGTCCGAGCGCCTGAGCATCGATGGCGGCGTTGCATTCGGTTCGCCATTCGTCAATGCATCGATGAACGAGCGCGTTGATCAAGGCGTCCTTGGACGGGAAATGATGAATGAGGCCACCCTTGCTGATGCGGGCTTCGCGGGCGACGGCGTCGAGGGTGAGTCGGCCGATTCCTTCCCGCAGGACCACGTTTTCGGCGGCGTCCAGAAGGTGCGACGGCACCGACGGTCGGGAACCGGATTTGGTGCGAACAGGAGATCGGGAGCCGGCCGCCGGGCACATGGGAGGGAGATCGTATCGCTCGCCGGGCGGGAGTCAACCGACTGGTCGGTCGGGAGTTGTCGATCCGGTCCCAAAGGCGAGGGCGATTTGTGACGCGAGGCGGGCGTTGGCTTCAAGGAGGGCGATGTTGGCGCGCAGGGACCGGCCCTGGGTGGATTCCATGAGGTGCTGGAGGAGGGCGGGTGTTGCGGCGTGGCCGGTCGGCGGAGCCGCGAGTTCGATCGCCCGTTCGGCATCGGCGTGATCGATGGCCCATTCGGGCGGACAATCCTGCACGACGAGAATCGCGCTGGATCGGCGCAAGGTTCCCCAGTGGTCGCGGCAGATTTCCGCGACCTGATCCGGATCCTCAACCACGTGTTGGACCGGAAGATCGCTGCGGCCACCGACGACAAAGCGAGGGAACCGGTCGCACCTGAATCCAAGAATGGGAATGCCGAGGGCATCAAGCAGTTCGAAGGTGGCGGGGAGGTCGAGGATGGATTTGGCCCCACTGCACACGACGCAGACCGGGGTGCGAGACAATTCTGCCAGATCGGCAGAGATGTCAGGGCGACTGGTCCAGCCGCGGTGGACGCCGCCGATTCCGCCTGTGGAACATATGCGAATCGGCGGAGAGGTGAGGCTGCAGAGGGCGAGTGTGGCGGCGACGGTCGTTCCCGCGATTCCGGCACGGGCCATCACGGGTGCCAGATCTCGGGCGGAGGTCTTGTCGGGATTCGAGGCGCTGCAGAGTTGGTCAAGTTGATCCGGCTGGAGGCCGAGATGGATCTGCCCATTGAGGATGCAGGTCAGCGCGGGAACTGCGCCGGTTGCGGAAACGGTGGTGTGGAGGCGCCTGGCCAATTGCAGATTGGCGGGAACGTCGGGTCGCCAATCCGGAAAGCCATCGAGTCTGACGGGGATGCCCGGCAGGCCGTGGGTGAGGACGGCGCTTTCCAGTGCGACAACCGGGAATGCCTGATGCAGGGCCTTGCGGACGTCGGGATGAATGACGAGCGTCATGGCGGGAAGGATGAAACGGTACGTGGGAGAGGTCCAAAAAGAAACCGCCCCTCACAGGAGGGGCGATTTGAGTTGAGATCGCGTAAGAAGCCGGAAGCGATCAAACCCTGACAGCAGAACGGATGATCACGATTGGGGCATCACGTTGGATGCCTTCGGACCCTTCGACTCGTTGGCGAGATCAAACGTCACCCTCTGTCCGACCTGCAACGTCTTTCGTCCCTGCATTTTGATGTCGGAAAAATGCACGAACACATCCTTGCCGCCTCCGTCCGGCGTGATGAAACCAAACCCCTTTTCGTCGAAGAACTTTGTCACCGTCCCAGTGGCCATGGATGGCCCTTTCCTAACCGTCAAAAATCACCGTTCCGGCGGAACACGAGCCGAGCGGAGCGAGTCTGTGACGTTCAGCCCGCTGGAAATGATGTCAGGGTACTGGGAGGGTTTTCGGGTGTCAACGAAAAACAGAGGCCGGGGTGAATTCGAGGGTAAAGCGACGTCATGAGCCGTGTGATTGGAGGTCCTCGAACAACATCAACGCGTTTCCATCAGGGTCGAAAAACGTGGCGAGTTTGACCATGCCGGGGAACTCATGGGTCGGGCCATCGAACTTCACCTTGGCCGCCTCGAGCAGGCTTCGTGCGGCGGCGATGTTCTTGACTCCGAAGGTGGGCACGGGGCCAGCGCCGACGGCGGGCTTCTCAACCTCCGAGAGGCCGATGTTGACACCCTTGGTTTCGGTGGCGAGTTCGCACCAGCCGATCTGGGCGACGTCGTAGAGAAGTTGGAATCCGAGGTTTTTCCGATACCACTCGGCGACGGCCTTTCGATCCTTGACCTGGAATGAGATGGTGAGGCTGCCGTTGAACTGGAGGGGTGATGCCATCTTGAAGACTCCTGTGTTGGGGTTGTGGCCGTTCTGGGCACACGGCCTTGAGTTCCCTTTTTATAGTAGCTAAACTACAGTGTCAATGGCGGTGTTCAAAAGAATTCTCCTGAGCGACATCTTTCACCACACCTGGTCGCTCCCGCTGATCGCATTCCTGCATCAAACGTCTGGGGCGAAACTGGTCATGATGTGCAACAGTCTGGGGGCAAGCCGGCGGGCGATCGCGACCACGCTGCGTCCGCTGCAACGGTTGGGGTTGGTGATGCACAATCCCGGCTACGGCCATCCGCTGCGTCCCGAGTATCTCTTGACGGCGAGGGGGCTGCGAGTCGGACCTTCGTGCCGGGAGCTGCTGCGGGCGCTCGACGCCGCGGAGGTGCGGGCGCTGGGTTTGCGCAAGTGGACGATACCGGTCCTGGCAGCGCTGGAAGACGGAATGCGCTACTCGGAAGTTCGCGATTCGCTGCATGGAATCACGGACAGAGCCCTGGCGATGACGCTGAAGGATCTGACGGCCGCGGGGCTGGTGATTCGGCTGGTTCTGGACCTTCGGCCTCCGGCAGTGGTCTATCGGCGGTCGGAGCGATCACGGGGGCTCGCGGACGCTGCTCAGCGCATGGAGGCAGCGCTAAACGAGGGGCCCCGAGACGCGGGCATGAAGGACGGACGCTCGCGCGGGCGGCGACTGGCCTGAGACCTGGCTGAACGATCATGCCGTCATCCCGATCGATTTCCCGTGGAGCGAAGACGGGGTCCAGAGATCCGACAATTCAGATGCGCTTCAGCAGATCTTCTACGGCGGCTTTCAATTGAGCGTCCAGTTTCTTGGATTCGTCCTCGGGGGTCTGGGGCACAAGCAGGTCGGGCACTGCGCCGTTGTTCTCCATGTCTGTGCCGTCGAGGAGATACCAGCCGCGGAAGGGAAGACGGACGGAGGTGCCGTCGATCAGTCGCGTTCCGCCGGTGGAAATGACGCCACCGTAGGTTTGCTGGCCCACGAGCGTTCCGCGCTTGAGGGTCTTGAATGCGTGGGAGATGATCTCGGCGTTGGAGAAGCTCTTCTCATTGCACAGCATGTTGATGGGTAGGGCATACCGCTGGATGAACAGGCGGTCCTGGGGATAGCCGTCGTGAATTGAAGGATCGCCGCCGCGAGGAACGGTGTAGGCATGCGGCTGGGTCATGATGGAAGAGAGGAGGCGATCGGCGGTCCATCCGCCACCATTGTTGCGGACGTCGATGATGAGTCCTTGTTTTCCATCGGCGGCGGCGAAGAGGTCGCGCTCGAATTCGTCGAGCGAACCCTGATCCATACCCTGAATATGGGCATAGCCGATGCGGCCGTTGGACCACTCGGTGACCTTGGCGAGTTGTTGACGCTGCCAGTGGCTGTAGTTCAGGCTGACGAACTGTCCATAGCTGATGGGTCGGAGAATGGTTCGGAATTCGACGTCGCGTCCATCGAGCGGTCGCTTGATGGTGAGAATGGTGTCGGAGCCGATCCTGCCTCGGAGGCGGGATTCAACAGTGTCGACAGGCGAGAAGGGGACTTCGTCGATCGCGGTGATGATGTCGCCAGGGAGAAGCGCCATGTCGCCCTTGGCCGCGGGCGTCTCGGGGATTACTTCAATGACTCGGAAACCGCCATTGACGGGCTCGTGAATGGTGCCAAGCCGGCCGCAGGGCTGGGCGATGGGCGATGACCGTCCGGGAGCAAAGACTCCGAGGTGGGAGGCATTGAGTTCGCCGAGGAAACGATTGGCGACGTCGTTGAATTCGTCGGCGGTGCGGGTCTTTCGAGCAAGGTCAAGGTATTTGACGGAAAGCGCCGGCCAATCAAGGCCCTTCATGGTGGGGTGGTAGAACGTTTCGCCGAGGATTCGGGCCGCCTCGAGGAATTTCTGTGCCGCCTGCTCCTGCAGGTCGATGCGGATGGTGTGGTCGATGTCAAAGGACTTCAGGTCGCCGCCCTCGATCTTGACGGAGGATGCCTGTCCGCCGGCGACTTGAATGACTCGATCTCCTGTGAGGGAGAGGTGCTGAACTTCGGCAGCACCGCCGAGGCGTTTCTTGTCGGTGCCGTCCCATTTCATGGAGAAGAGCGAGCGATCGGGGTCGTCCGCGTTGATGACGAACCTATCACCGGCAGGGGTGAGCTCAAGAGAGGATTCCGAACCGGTGAAGGTGGTGACGCGGCGAACTCGGAGGTAGGCATCTTCGAGGTCGAAGGTCTCGGGGGGATGTTCCGGAGAGACCTTGATCCAGGGTTTGGGCTCGTCCTTGTCGTCATCCTTCTTCTCGGGCTTGGGCGGTTCAGCACCGAGGGGCTTGCGCTTCTTTGCGAGGTCGGCGGCATCCTTGAAGTATTGATCAAGTTCCTGGCGATTGAGGGCTTCGAGCAGTTTGTCGAGATAGACCATCCAGACGTCGACTTCCTCGTTGGTGCGCTCGGAGAGGAATGCGAGGACGCGGCCGTCGGCCGACCAGCGAGGGTTGGTGTCGTTGTCGGGGTGGCGGGTGATGTTGACGGGCGGTTTGGAGCCGTCGGCGGGGACGATGAAGATGTCGCTGTTGAAATTGCGGTCGGATTGCTGATAGGCGATAAGGCGTGAATCGGCGGACCATCGCCATTCAAGATCGGAATCCCAGCCGGTGACGAGCGCGGTGGTGGCGTTGGACTCGAGGTTGAGAATCATGAGATCGCCGGGTCCGCGGCGAAAGGCAAGTTTCTTGCCGTCGGGCGAGGGCGATGGATTTCGGTCGTTGGTGGATTCTGCAATGACCGGCGCAATCCTGAAGGTGAGGGCGCGGGGCCAGCGGGATTCGTTCTTGTCCTTGGACTTCTTCTCCTTCGCGTCGGCCTTTGCGTCCGTTTCGGCGTTCTGCGGCTGAGACGCCGGCGGTTCGAGAGATTCGGGAGCGGACGCGGCCGGTGCGGGTTCGCCAGCGGGCGCGGTGGCTGCAGGCTGGCTGGCCGCGGCGGGGTGGAACAGTTCTTGATACTGCTTTCGGACATCGTCGAGCGTGGTGTCGACCTCGGCAGCGTAGATGGAGTCGGTGCCGTCGGAGTCACTGACGAAGAAGAGTCGCTTGCCGTCGGCCGACCAGGCGAGATTCTTCTCGCGAGCGGGCGAGTTGGTGATACGGCGGGTCGGGCTGCGATCCTCGACATCGCGAAGGAAGACTTCGCCGTAGGCCACCAGAGCGACAACCTTTCCATCAGGAGAGAGAGCTGCCTCGGAGACGTCGCGATTGATGGACTTCAGTTGAACATTGTCCTGCTCGTCGTCGGCGGCGGTTATGGACAGACGCTGAGGGGACGGGTTGGGTGCATCGAGTTTAAGCGTGTAGAGGGAGTCCCAGGCCATGAAGACGGCGATTGGGGAATGGAAAGCGATGCTGAGATGCTGAATATCGCGATCATCGAAGGACGTGAGCGGTGACGCGCTGGATTCACCGGCGTTGAGATCCATTCGATAGACGTTGACGCGGTCGAGGCGACGATCGGAGAGAAAAATGATGGTGTGGTCGTCGAGCCATAGGGGATAACTGTCGTTGCCGGCAAACGTGGTGAGTTGTCGGAAGGAACCGTCGGCCCTGTTGAAGAGCCAGAGATCACGATTATCCGGGCCGCGATAGTTTCGGCGCGACCACGCGGATCCGCCGCGAACAAAGGCGATGCGCTGACCGGTTCGATCTGCAGCGGGGAGGGAGCCGAAGGCATCATGCAGGCGATGGAAGGGGGCACCGCTGAGCGGGGCGACGTAGGGACGGGAGGAGCGATAGAGGTCGCCCTCGAGCGACGAATCGAAGAGAAGGCCGGGGGACTGAGGCGATGGATCGAAGCCGCTGAGGGTGAGGCTGCGGTCGGTGTCGGTAACCTGGCGGAGTCCGGAGCCGTCGGGGCTCATGACGTACAGGTTGGCAGCGCCTTCTCGATCGGATTCAAACGCAATGAGGGAGCCATCAGGACTCCAGGCGGAGTTGGTTTCGTCGGCCGGGTGACTGGTGAGCCTGAGGGCCTGACCGCCTGAGGAGGAGACACGCCAGAGGTCGCCCCGCCAGGAAAACACGATGGACGAGCCATCGGGGCTGATGGATGGGAAACGAGGGAAATCGACAACAGCGGCGGCTGCACCGAAGGCAAAGGCCATGGCCAGGACAGAGACGAGGCGGGCGGTATCGCGTGTCATCCCGGCAGAATAATGGTCTGAGGGCGGATTGAACACTGTCGAATCGGGCGGGGAGTGCGGATTATTCCGGCTGATTCCTGTGTCGAAGCGAAAGTCGAAGTCAATGGAGGGAAAGTCGGGTCGATTGGCGACCGATAGATTGAGCGAAGCCAGGAGGTGCGACGTCATGGAGCGACATTCGTCATCAATGCAGCGGATTCGAAACTGTCTTGCCGCAATGGAGCGGTCCATCGATTCAGCGAGAACGGATCGTGAGAATCGAAACGGCGGCGGCGGCGTTCATTCGAACGGTGCCGCGGCCCATTCCATGAAGTCAGTTTCCAGCACGGTTCAGGGCACAATCCCGGCCACCATTCCCAACCTGATTCCCGGGACACCGTCGGCCAAGGCCTCAATGCCTGGGTCGACACCCGCATCAAACACGATTGGCCTATCGGACCTTTCGCCGGTTTCTCCACCGTCTTCCGGCGGCGAGCCCGAGCGTCTCAAGGCCAAGGCGAAGCGACTGAACAACCCGGGAATGAACTCGTCGATGCCCCGACAGGTGGGATAACCGCTACGGACCTCCAGGTCGTTCCAGGCCTCCCGGTTGACGCATGTTGTCACATTGAGTGCGTTCGGGGTCATCTTGCGCGGCGACATGGTCGATGGTGCAAGCGAGGCAAAGGAGTCTGGTCTCATGTGGAGTCTCTTCTCAAAGCGGGTCGAATCGACGGTCGTTTCACCGCAGGTGGAGCCGGCTGTGACAGAGGCAGCGGCGAGACCGATCGAACACTCGATCGCCGACGTCGAGATGGTCAACGGGGTTGCGGTGGCGACGATCACCGTGAATGAACTGTCGGCAACGACGGGCCTGGAAGGACTGGCCGACCTGCTGGCGGTGATGCAGGGGACCGGAGCCTCGCACTGCGTGCTCGACCTGCAGAATGTGAATCACATGGACAGCGGCTGTGTCGGCACGCTTGTGGAGGCGATCAACCGACTCGGCAAGTCGGGCGCCCGACTGGCCCTGGTCAATCCGGATCGCAGTGTGGCGTACCTCTTCAAGTTGACGCGGCTGGATCGGGTCTTTCCCATCTGTCGCGATGTGATGAGCGCGATCGCCACGCTGAAACGTGACGAACCACGTTGAAACTCGCCTCAAATCGGTCGGTATGATCGCAGCCCATGAGAAGCGAGTCGCTCGAATTTCTGAAGAACCTGCTGGATACGCCGAGCCCCTCGGGCTTTGAGCATGCGGTTCAACGACACTGGCTGGCCTATGTCAAGCCGTTTGCCGACCGAACGTGGTTCGACGCCTATGGCAACTGCTTCGCGTCAATCGAACCGAAGGGTGCCACGGACCCGACCACGGTGGCGCTCTGCGGCCATGCGGACGAGATCGGCCTGATGGTGAACCACGTCGATGACAAGGGATTCGTCTATTGTCGCGGAATCGGCGGGATCGATGTGACGGCGATTGTCGGGAAACGGGTGAAGTTTCAGAGTTCGATCGCCGAAGTTGGGGAGGTGGCGGGGGTGATCGGGGCCACGGCGATCCACCTGCAGGACAAGTCGGGCGACCCCAAGGTCCGAAAGATTCACGAGTTGTTCGTGGATATCGGTGCGTGCAATCGCGACGACGCGATGGCGCGACTGAATATTGGTGATCCGGGGGTGATTGATGAAGGGTTCATGGCGCTGACCCAGGACGTGATCGTCGGCAGGGGATTGGACAATCGAATCGGAATCTGGGCCAGTGCGGAGGCGTTGCGGCTTGTGGCGGAGAAAAGGGGCGGGCTTGCGGCGAAGGTGGTTGCCGTGTCGACGGTGCAGGAAGAAATCGGGCTCAACGGCGCAGCGATGGCGGCAGAGAGCATTCGGCCGCACGCCGCGCTGATCACCGATGTGGGACACGCCACGGACTCACCGGGGATCAACCAGGCGCAGCATGGGTCGTTCAAGCTGGGATGCGGACCGAAGATTGCGGTCGGGGCGCAGATGCACCCGGAGATCGTGTCGCGACTGATTGATCTGGCCGGCAAGGCGTCGATTAGCCTGCAGCGATCAGCGGTGCCGGGGCGGAGCGGAACAGATACCGACTCCATATTCAACCGGGTCGGCGGCATTCCCTGCGGGCTTTTGAGCCTGCCGCTCCGGTACATGCATACCACGGTGGAATCGGCCAGCCTCAAGGACCTTGAATCGATTGCAACGCTTTTCAGCCAATTCTGCCTGAGTCTGCAGATGGGTGAACGATTCACGGCGGCGATATGATGTCGGCTGTCCGCTCGGAATCGGCGAGTGCCCATTCCGAATCAAGGACATGGAGTAATGCCGCCGAATGTTCTCATTCATGCGTCAAGCCGTCAGGGATTTCAAGCATACCGGGGCCGTCTGGCCCTCTTCGCCGCAACTGGCGAAGGTGATGACCCGGTCACTTCGCGGGGCGGCCGGTAGTCGAAGGGTGCTGGAGGTAGGCCCCGGCACGGGTGTCTTCACGCGGGATGTGATCGAACATCTCCGTTCGGGTGATGAGTTCGACATCGTCGAGATCAATCCCGCGTTCTGTCGGCACCTCGAACGCCACGTGCTGCCGAGAGGTAAGAATGGCCCGGTGGTGAGGCTGCATTGCTCGCCGATCGAGTCGGCGGCGATTGAGGGGCCGTATGACTTCATTATTTGCGGTCTGCCCTTCAACAACTTTCCTCCGGCCATGGTGCGGTCGATCTTTCGCCGGCTGATATCGCTGTTGCGAGAGGGCGGCGAGCTGGCATACTTTGAGTATGCGGGCGTGCGGGTGATGAAGGCTCCTCTGGTTGGTCCGAACGGTCGACGCCGGCTGCGAGAGATCAGCCGCGTGGGCAAAGCGCTCCGACGCAAGCATGGCGGCCGTCGTGAATTGGTGCTGGGGAACATTCCGCCGGCTCTGGCGGTGCGGCTGAAGCGAAGCGGCGCCTGACGGAGCCACGGTCGCAAAGGGAGTCGTGCGTGGGTGGCCGCCGCCAGCGAAGCGAGGTCTGGAATTGACGGCATGGCTCGAGATGGCGCACCATCGAGATGCGGCAAAGGCGTTCGACGAGACAGTGGATTGGTGTCGAACGCTGGCTGGAAACAGCGAACTGCTGGAGCTGCTGCACGGCTTCAGTGCAGGGCCTCGCCCGGACGAGGAGGAGACACCTTTCACCTCGGCCCGCCGTGAAGTCGCCAGGCGAGTGCTGCAATGCATTCTGAGCAACGGGTGACTCTCGTCATCGGGCCTATCATCGGCCTTGATCAGGAGCACCGATGGCATTCATTAATGAGAACTATCTGAAGCTGCAGGCGGGGTACCTCTTTCCGGAGATCGAGCGGCGGGTGAAGGCGTTTCTCGAATCGAATCCTGCGGCGTCGTCGCGCTTGATCCGGTGCGGCATCGGGGATGTGACGGAGCCGATTCCGGCCGCAGCACGAGAGGCAATGCACAAGGCCGTCGATGATCTGGGAGACCGCAAGACCTTCAAGGGATACGGGCCGGCGACGGGGTACGACTTTGTGCGAAAGGCCATTGCCCAGAACGACTACCGCGACCGCGGGATAGACATCGCCGACGATGAAATCTTCCTTTCGGATGGATCCAAGGGTGATTGCGGTGCGATTCTCGATATTCTCGGTTCCCGAAACACGATCGCGATTCCGGATCCGGTGTATCCCGTCTATGTCGATACCAACGTGATGGCCGGGCACACGGGTCCTCACAATGGCCGGCATGGCTATCAGGGGCTGGTGTATATGCCATGCACGCCGGAGAACGATTTCATTCCGGATATTCCTTCCGGCAAGGTGGACATTGTCTACCTCTGCTTCCCCAACAACCCGACGGGTGGGACGATTAGCCGAGAGAGACTCGGCGAGTGGGTGACGTGGGCGAATCGGAATGAAGCGATCATTCTGTATGACGCAGCCTACGGCGAATACATCTCGCAGGATCATCTGCCCAAGTCAATCTTTGAGATTCCCGGGGCCAAGACCTGCGCCATCGAGTTCCGATCATTCTCAAAGAACGGCGGATTCACCGGGGTGCGCTGTGGATACACGGTTGTGCCCAAGTCGCTTGAAGGCGGTACCGGAGACGGCCGCAAGGTGGCGCTGCATCCCCTGTGGTGGCGGCGCTGGAGCACGAAGTCCAATGGGGTGTCGTGGCCCGTGCAATGCGCTGCCGCCGCTCTCTACAGCGAGGCCGGCAAGGCGCAGGTTCAGGAACTCATCGATCATTACATGGGCAACGCGGCGGTCCTGCGAAAGGCCTGTGCTGACGCGGGGCTCGACTGCTGGGGTGGTGTCAATGCTCCCTACGTCTGGGTGAAGTGCCCTGAGGGCATGGGAAGCTGGGAGATGTTCGACACTCTCCTGAACAAGGCGAATGTGGTGATCACGCCGGGTGCAGGCTTTGGTGAATGCGGTGAAGGATTCTTCCGCATCTCGGCCTTCAACGGTCGATCCAATATCGAAGAGGCCTCGCGGCGGCTGGTGGGCGTGCTCCGGGCTGGCGCTTCGACGCAGACGGCCGGCGCTCGCTGAACATTGACTGTGGCTGCCGATTCGATGACTCTGACCATGGGTGACTATGCCGCCGATCTCTCGGACATTCGCGACGCTCGCGAGCGAATACAGCCATGGGCCAATGTCACACCGGTGATGACGTCAGCAACGCTGGACGAGATGGCCGGGCGGTCGCTCTTCTTCAAGTGCGAATTGTTCCAGAAGGTGGGAGCGTTCAAGTTTCGAGGGGCCTGCAATGCCGTCATGAAACTCGATGAGGCCGTCGCCCAGCGCGGGGTGGTGACCCATTCGAGCGGAAACCATGCGCAGGCCTTGGCATTGGCCGCGAGGTTGAGAGGAATACAGGCTCATATCGTCATGCCGTCGACAGCACCGGCGGTGAAGCGGCGGGCTGTTGAGGGGTTTGGGGCGACGGTGTATCCATGCGAGCCGACGCTGGAAGCTCGCGAATCCACGGCGGCCAAGGTGGTGGAAGCGACCGGAGCCACGCTCATACCACCGTACAACCATCCGGATGTGATCGCCGGGCAAGGGACCATCGCCCTCGAGTTCCTTGATCAAAGGCCGGATCTTGATGCGATGGTGGTGCCGATTGGTGGAGGCGGGATGATTTCGGGGGTGGCCATTGCGGCCAAGGCGATGAATCCGCGCATTCGCATGATCGCGGCGGAACCCGCGGCCGCGGACGATGCGGCCCGATCAAAGGCGGCAGGGAGAATTGAGCCGGCAAAGCCGCCGACCAGTGTCGCGGACGGGCTGCTGACGGGACTTGGATCACTGACCTGGCCGGTGGTGCGCGATCTTGTGGATGAGGTGGTGACGGTGGATGAAGCGAGCATCGTTGGCGCGATGCGGCTGGTCTGGGAGCGCATGAAGCTGCTGATCGAACCGAGCGCCGCGGTTGGTGTGGCGGCGATTCTGAGCGAAACGATGACCGGCCACCCGGGCCTGCCGCGGGTGGGCGTGATTCTCTGTGGCGGGAATGTCGATCTCGATCGGCTGCCGTGGGCGAAGGGCCAGGGTTCGTGAGCCTGCGAACTAGGGTGCGGCGAGGCGGGCGTCGAGCACTTCGATTTCGACGGTCGTGCGGCCGTTCCAGTGGTTGAGCTTCGGGTCCACGACGAGATCGACGTCGGAACCGGAGGCCATTTGAGGGGCCATGGAAGCGGCGTTCCACCAGACAGCGCGCGATGTTCGCCCGTTTGATTTGACGAGAAAATCGAGATGTCGTCCGTTGGCGCCCATCTGTCGAGGCGCACCATTGATTCGCAGGTTACGAAGGAGCAGTCGTGGCTTGGGGTTTCCGCGGCCGAATGGAGAAAGCCGAGCAAGCCGTTCGACGGTCTCAACAGTCAGTTCGTCGAGAGCGGCATCACAATCGATTCGCATGGCCGGGGTGAGATGATCGATGGTGATGCGGTCGTTGGCGTGCTGTTTCAGCGCTTCGCGAAACGGAACAATGCGATCGGATTCGATGGCGAGACCGGCGGCATACTCGTGGCCGCCAAAGGATTGGAGGAAGTCTCGGCACGCCTCAAGCCCGGCGTAGATGGAGTACCCATCGATGGATCGGGCTGAGCCCTTGCAGGCATCACCCTGACGCTGCATCAGGATGGTTGGGCGACCAAAGGCTTCCACCATTCGGGAACAGACAATGCCAACAACGCCGGGGTGCCACGCCGGGTCGGCCAGGACGATGACGCGGTGATCGTCGCGAGTCTGACCGGTATCGTCCGCCAGGCGGCGCGCGTGATCGAAGATTGAGCGCTCGGTTCGCTGTCGTTCGCGATTGAGTGATGCCAGCCGTTGGGCGATATCCACGGCTTCGTCGGGCCCGGCATCGGTCAGCATGCGCACGGCGTCGGCGGCGTGGCCCATGCGGCCGCAGGCGTTGAGTCGGGGAGCGAGCACAAAACCGACGGACTCGGCGTTGATCTTTTCGCCGCCGAGGCCGCTGGCTTCGATCAGGGCGTTGAGACCCGCGAATCGAGTGTTTCGAATCTGGCGAAGACCGAAGGCGGCAATGATGCGGTTCTCGCCGGTGAGCGGGGCGACGTCGGCGATGGTGCCGAGCGCTGCGAGAGGAAGAAGGTCAAGCAGGAGTTTCTGATATGACTCAGAGACCCGTGCTGATCCGCACCAGGTTGTGGCAAAGCGCCACGCAAGCTTGAACGCGACGCCCGCTCCGCAGAGATCGCGAAATGGATACGGGGCAGCGCCGGCGATGGAGAGACCGGGATGGACGATGGCGAAGGCGGCCGGGAGTATTTCAGCCTTGGGAACGTGGTGATCAGTGATGATGAGGTCGAGGCCGAGGCGCTGGGCTTCGATCGCGGCCTCTACGGCGGTAATCCCGCAATCGACGGTGACGACCATTTCAGCGCCCGCGGCGGCGAGTGACCGAAGGGCTTCGATATTGACTCCATAGCCTTCCTCAAGCCGATGCGGGACGTACCAAGTCACGTGTCCCGACGGGTCTGCCAGTTTGAGGGTGTGGTAGAGGATTGCCGTGGCGGTGACCCCGTCGACGTCGTAGTCGCCATAGATCACGATGCGTTGGCGACGTCGGAGAGCATCGATGAGTCGCGCCACGGCCCGATCAATATCAGGAAAGAGACCCGGGTCGTGGAGACCGGTCAGTCTTGGGTCGCAGAAGGCCTCAACGGCAGCGCCGTCGTTCAGTCCCCGAGAGGAAAGGAGCCTTTCGAGTAGGGGGGTTCGGCCGGGGCCGACGCCGGCGGGGAGTCCGTTCCCGCGCGAGTCGGCGTGATCGGGCAGGATCCATCGCCGCGTCAGGCCTCTCATGACCCGGGGGAAGATAACTGAATCGGACGTTGCACGGAAGAGTTCCGGGGCGTGTGCGGGTCGGAATCAGGGGAATTCGTTCGATTTGCGGGGGTCGCAGTTGCATCAAATCCGAAAGTCCCCTTTACTGCGACTTTTCCGCAGGCGGCGATTCGACGATACTAGTCGGCCCCTGCCTGGTAGCGAGGGGCAGCCGCCGGAGTGTCCGGCTGCTGCATCAAGGCCAGAGCCATCCGACCGACTCCAGCTCCATGACCTCACGATACAAGACCGTTCTCCTGCTTGGCGCTCCCGGTTCGGGTAAAGGAACCCAGGGCAAGATCCTCGGTGTGATCCCGGGGTTTTTCCATCTTGCCTGCGGCGACGTCTTTCGATCGCTGGACCAGGGCTCGGACCTGGGAAAGAAATTTCTTGAGTATTCGTCGCGAGGGGAGTTGGTGCCCGACAGCCTCACAATCGAGATGTGGCGTCAGAACATGCATGCGCAGACGGTGCTCTCGCTGTACAAGCCGAAGACTGACCTCCTGATATTGGACGGGATTCCCCGGAGTCTGAACCAGGCGACGGCGATGGATGAGTATCTCGAAGTGCTTCAGGTGATTCATTTGATCTGCCCGGACCAGGACGAGATGGTGCGCCGAATGCGACGTCGGGCGCTCAAGGAGAATCGACTCGACGACGCCGATGAAAAGGTCATTCGGCGGCGATTCGAGGTGTATGAACGCGAGACACGGCCCGTGCTTGACCACTATTCCAAGGCGATCATCCACGACGTCATCGCCATGGGATCCCCGGCCGAAGTGCTTCAGCATGTGTTGGAGATTCTGGCCCCAATCCAGAATGCTCATTTCCGGAATCCGCTGGTGTGATCGTCGCCAGGGGTGCCGCCGGGGCTTCACTCGGGCATCAGGCGGCGGAATTCGTCGCGCACGCGAAACAGGTATTCCTGGTCCTCGCGTGAAAGTTGCGGGTCATTGGACGTTTGAACGATCTCGTCCAACAACAGTCGCCAGGTGCGACGAAGAGCTTCGGTGACCTGCATCGATCCAGCGCGAATGAGATCAACTTCGTGAGTGAGCCGTGCGACATATGGATGCGCGCGGACATCACGTTGCTTTTGGGACTCCGTTCGCGGACGGAAATCGCCTGAATCGCTTTCGATGACCGTTGGCTTGGCAGCAAATCGATCGACCAGCTCGCTCTCACGACTGTTTCGAAGCTGAGTGACAAATGAACTGACAGACGGCCTTCCGAGCCAACGATTCTGGCCTCGGGCCTGAGCGAGATCATGCCGCCAGAGTTCGTCGAACGACCCCAGCTCGATCATCAGATCAATCGGATGCTCGATCGGGAGGCCGCGATCATCGAACTTCGGAGCGCCTTTGTCGTCGACCTCAGGGCGAATGACCGTGAGGTTGATGGTGTCGCCGGGACGGCGAATCTGGACCAGGACGCTGAGATCCTCGCGGCTGAGAACAGCAATGCCGTCGATCTGGATGATGCGATCGTTTCGAAACAGGAGGCCGTCGGCCGGAAATCCATCGATGGTGTCGGTGATAATCACGCCGGCGACACGGTCATCGACAACGGGCATGGAGATTCCCATGGCCGCCCGGGGTGGGTCGGAGACGACACGAGATCGGGCCGCTTCAAAGAGCCGGCTCCGCTGTTCGAGCGAAAGATCGGATTTCGTGAGCGCTGCGAGCAATTCCAGAATTGTGAATGTCGGGTCGTCGAGGTCAGCGCAGGCTTGTTCTCGCTCGGCGAACGAGGCACTGTTGAGCCTTTGGATGGCGTCGGACAGCGCTTCGGGAATGGCCGCCTCTTCAATCTCCAAATCCGACGGGAGCGAAAGAACATGCCGTACATATCGCATGGCTTCGCTCTCCGGCAGGTCGAGGCCGAATTGCCGAGCCCGGGCCTGAGCGATTGCGGCGTCAAAGATATTGTCGGCCTGAACATCCCCTTGAAGCTGCATTCGCGGACCACCCAATCCGCCGTCAGGCGTCTGGGAAGTCACGATGGCCAGGAGCATCAAAATCGGCAGCGACATGGAGTCAGCCCTTAAGGAACTCCACCAGTTTAGCCGCCCGGGGGAGCAACCAGTCTGCCTTTTGCCGGACCATTCGAAGAAAGGCGGAGCCCCGAATTCCGGCAAAACTGCCTGCCGCGGCAATCGGGGCAAGGGTTTCAGCGATGAGGGCCTCGATCATGAGCCACGGAATGGCCGCCAATTCGTTGGCCGCGGGCGGTCCGCCGTTGGAATCGACGGGTGTGCCCCGCTGAAATCCGGCGATGTAACCCTGCACAAACGCGCGCAGTCGGGCGACGTCGGGTTGCGGAGGCCAGCTTGAGACATCGGTCTGCGAGCCCATGATCATGGAGAACTGGAGAGCACCGTTGGCGACATCGGCCATGCGCGGCTCAAGGCGCGACGAGTCGAAGTCCAGTACGCCGGCCACGGATTTGTCACGGAAGATCAGGTTGCCGGGGTGCCAATCGCCGTGAATAACCATCTTGGGCCAAGTGACCCATCCGGATTCAGCGACCCGACGCGACGCCTCCAGGTACATGCGGGCAAGGGCAGCGCAATCAGCGGCGATATCCTCGCGAGTAAGGTCGGGTTCCACCGCGGAAACGATGGCCGGAATCTGATGGAGCGTCGGCTCCACGGCCGGTGCGGCGTGATAGGAGGAGCGAATCAGGACAGATCGATGGGTCTGAACCGCGCTCGAGCTTTCGGCCCAGGTGGTGGCAGCTCGGTGAACTCGGGCGAGCGTCTGGCCGGCCGCTTCGGTGGCTGCGATGGAGCGGTCGAATGGTACTCCGGTGACATACTCAAAAAGCTCATACACACGTTGTTCGTGGAGCACCATGGTGCCGGCGTGTTCGCGAGTGGAGAGCAGCTCGGGCAACGGGCAGCCGGCGTTGCGCAGCCCGCGTTGGAGCGCATGGGTGAAGCCGACCCGATTGGCATCATCGCGGCCGGGGGCCCGGCGCTTGAGAAGGTATTCTCCCTGTGTTGTGCGAAGTCGAATCTTCGGCGCTCGCCGCGAACCTCGGCGATAGTCCGCCAGCGATTTCAGAACGCCGATGTCGTAGTGGGAAAGGACCACCGCCAGGTCGTCACGCTCGATGCGGTCCCATGAGGCGAGGCTGGCGGCGACCGTCGTCTCGGGCTGCGTGGTGAAAATGACCGTGGTTTCCGGAGCCGCCGACTCTTCATTGAACGCGTCGGCGGCTGGCGGTGTCGGCATGTCGTCGTCGATCATGAGCGATCTCTTTCACCGGCTGGGCAGGCCCGCATCAGCGCGTGTTCATCGGCAAACATCCGGTAATCAACGACGGGGCGACTCCATTATGAACCGGCAGCCTGACGGGCGAACAAGGATTCCGCGAACGACATGGCACGATCAACCGCCGCTCCGACCTTTGACGGGTCCTTGCCGCCGGCCTGCGCGCGGTCGGGTTTGCCTCCGCCGGATCCCCCGCACGCAGCAGCAGCTTCCTTCACCCAATCACCGGCCTTGAGACCCGCGTCAATGGCTTCCTTGGGCACCGCGGCGACAATGGTGACCTTCTCCTCGTCGGCGCCGAGCAGCATGACGGCAGCCTCGGGCCGACGGGCGCGAATGGTGTCGAGGGCGGCGAGCAACCCATCCCGGTCGGAGACTGCGATTGATTTGACGAGGATGCGACCCTGAACGCCTTCGGCGATGCCGCGGGCAACCTCAACGGCCTGCTCGCGTGAGCCAGCCTGCTGTTGCTTGCGGATTCCCTTGACCCGTTCGCGGAGTTTCTCCATCAGGTCGTGGAGTCGGTTTCGCGACGATGACGACAGCGACAGGGATTCGGCAATCCTTCCGAGCTCTTCGAATTCACTGAGGAGCTCGGCATCCGGCAGTCTGGCAGCGCTGATGGCTCGTGCTTCGAGTTCCGTGCCTGCCTGGTCGGCTGCCATGGCGGCAGGGCCAGTCAGCGCGATGATGCGCCGAACCCCTGCTGACAAGGCCGACTCGGAGGCGATCAGGAATCGCCGCGCGCCGCCGGTCGAGGCCAGATGGGTGCCGCCGCAGAACTCGATCGAATGCGCTCTCCACCTTGCGTTCTCCGGATTGGAAAGAAGCTCCCTCACCGGCACACCAATCGAGACCACGCGAACGGGATCGGGATATCTCTCGCCAAACACCGCGCGGAGGCCGTGGATCCTCCTCGCAATCTCCAGCGGCGCGAGCTCGGCAAAAACCTCCGCATCGCGTCCGATGGCGGAATTGACCAGCGACTCAACCTTGCTGATCTGTTCGGGAGTCATGGCATGCGGACATGAGAAGTCGAATCGCAGGCGATCATCAGCGACGAGCGAACCCTTCTGGTCCACTTCGTCGCCCAGAACCTCTCGCAACGCATGATTCAACAGGTGAGTGCCGGTATGGTTGCCGCGAACCAGCTCGCGACGGGAATTGAGGACATCGCAGATCAACGTATCGCCGAGATGGATGGCGCCCTCATGCAGCGTTCCAACGTGAAGGACGTAGCCGCCGATCGAGTGCGTATCGGACACATCGAACCGGCCGCCCGACCGCTGCGGCGGGACTTCCTTCGGGGACATCACCATGGCCGAAGGCGATGCATCGAGCATGAGATGCCCTCGATCCCCGATCTGGCCGCCGGACTCCGCATAGAAATTGGTACGGTCGAGGATGATCGCCACGGTTCGCCCGTGGCTGACCGACTGATCGAAATCCTTGCCGTTCCAGATCGCGCGAACGACGCCGGGCACCGGGCGGCCGTGATACTTATCGACATCCTTGGTCGGCTCGACGCCCATGTGCTTGAGCCGAGCCAGTGAATCCGGGGTCAGGTCGAATCGTTCCGCTTCGCCGGCGCCGGCCTTTCGGCTGGCTTCGCGAGCTTGTTCCATCAGTGCTTCGTATCCCGCGACGTCCACCGTCAGGCCCCGCTCCTCGGCCATCACCTGCGTGAGGTCGACGGGGAACCCGTACGTATCGTGCAGCTTGAAGGCATCGTCACCGGAAATGAGCTTCTTGGAGGCGCCATTCCTGGCCGCGTCGTCGAAGAGCACGAGGCCCCGATCAAGTGTTCTGCCGAAACTCAACTCCTCATCGCGGATGATTTCAGCGACACGGGAGGGATTCTTCTTCAGCTCGGGGAAGGCCTCGGCCAGTGAACCCACAACCGCGGGCACGAGGTCGCACAGGAATGGTTCCTTGACATTGAGCGTCTGATGGCCGTGTCGAACGGCCCGGCGCAGAATGCGTCGGAGCACATAGCCTCGTCCTTCGTTACTTGGCGTTGCCCCGTCGGTGAGAGCCACAGTCAGGCAGCGGATGTGGTCGGCAATGACCCGGTAGGCGGTGTCGACGTGGCTCTCAAGCGAGCCGGAATAGGCGGGCGATTTCATCCGACGCTGAATCGCGTCGAAGAGCGGGCTGAACACGTCGGTGTCGTAGTTGCTCATTCTGCCCTGCAACACGCTCACCAGCCGTTCAAGACCCATGCCGGTATCCACATGTTTGGCCGGTAGCGGTTTCAGGCTTCGGTCCTGTTCGCGATTGAACTGGATAAAGACATTGTTCCAGATCTCCAGCACGTTCGGGTCGCCGGTGTTCACCAGCTTGGCCGCGTTGCGACCGCCGATGCGATCACAGTGAATCTCAGTGCATGGCCCGCATGGACCGGTCTCGCCCATCTCCCAGAAATTGTCCTTCATGTTTCCCGGCAGAACGTGATTGGCGGGGAGGTATCGCTCCCAGATGCCCTTCACTTCATCATCGGGTGCGAGCCCCGCCGCACGGCTGCCTTCAAAGTAGGTGGCATAGAGCCGATCGGCGGGCAGTCGATAGACCTCCGTCAGTAATTCCCATGCCCACGCAATGGCCTCTTCCTTGAAGTAGTCGCCAAAAGACCAATTGCCCAGCATCTCGAAGAACGTATGGTGGTAGGTGTCGCGGCCGACATCTTCCAGGTCGTTGTGCTTTCCGCCCGCCCGAATGCACTTCTGTGAATTCACCGCCCGGGTGTAGGGGCGTGTTCCGCGGCCAAGGAAAACATCCTTGAATTGGTTCATCCCCGCGTTTGTGAAAAGAAGCGTTGGGTCATCGTGCGGCACTACCGGCGAAGACGGCGCGAAGGTGTGGCCGCAGCGGTTGACGAAGAAGTCGATAAAGGTCTTGCGGATCTCTGGCGCAGTGAGCATATGGGGGATTCCTGGGTGCCCAGTGTACACCGAGACCGCGCGGGTTTGACGGGCGTGGAGCTGAGTCCATCGGGACCCGAAATTGCAGCCGGAAACCAACACCTCAGCGGCGTGTGGATGTATTGACCGAGTCTGCGTCGGTCTGCCCTGCGCGCCGATCACGGATCCGCGCCTTGATCGCGTCCTGCTCCGCGGCCGCCGCCTGGATCGCATCAATGTTCTCGTTGAACCAGTCGATGTCGCCCGGATCTGCGACGGCCGCCGCCCCACCCTCCTCCTCCGGCAGGGTGAGCGAATCCCAGTGCACACGAAGGAATTGCAGGCGCGCCTGATAGAGGTCGAGAAGCTTTCCCTCAATCTCCGTGGCCTTCAGGTTCTCGTCATAGTGTCCGCCGGCGCGAAATGCCGAAACGGCTGCGTCGAGTCGCGACTCATCGACGCCCTCGCTCGACAACGCGTTCCTGAAGACGTCGGGCATGTGCCGGTAGAAGTCGATGTATGTGGCGAATGCCTCCTGCGCTGAGGCGAGGAGATCGAGCCGATGGTCGACCTTCTCGAGAGTCAGCGTCGGCCCGATGTCGATGCCGCCCGCTTCGTTGAACTGGCGAATGGCGTTCTGGTAGGGCAGAAGATTCGCGGAGATTGATTGAGTCAGAGTTGCGAGGGCGCGCATCGACGCGGCCGATTCTCCGGTGGAGGCATCGGCGGCGTTGGTCGCCGCTGATTGCAGCCGGTCCAGGTGCGCTCTCGCATCAACGACAGTGCCGGCCTGCATCGACTTGTGAGCATCCGAGTTGATCTGTCGTGCTGTTTCAGACAGATTGGCCGCGGCATTCTTGTTTTGGATGTGCTCCGTGGCGACGCGAAGCTGCCCCATACCCAAAAGGAGGCAGACGATGGTGAATGTGATCGATATCACCATCGGATGACGGCGGCTGCAGAGGCCTGCAACCCAGGCCACGAGCATCGAAAGGATGATCAGGCCGACGATCGAACCGGCGGTGTAGGAGTACCCGGTTGCAGCCGTCCATCGGGTATGCTGGGCCCAGAGGGTTGCGCTGATCGCCATCAACAGCGGAATAAAGGTCCACCAATAGAGGCGAAATCGACGCCGGGGTGGCATCGGTGAGGATTGGCTGACTAGGGGTGGTGGGGTGAGGCCTTCGGTCGTCATGGTCAGCGGTCCTCGGTGGTAGCGGCACGTTCCACAACGCCGCTGGCCAGCGTAGCGACCCGAGCCGCGCCGCATTCGGAACAGTGGTCGGAGTCCGGACAGCCACGAAGGTCGTAGCCACAGCGCGAACAGGTACCTCTTTGGGCTCGCGTGGCCTGCCTGAGGTGGCGAATGAAATCGATAATCGCCGCAACGACCGCAGCGAGAATGCAGAGACTTACGGCCGCGATGACCGCAATCGACCAGACATCGACATCATTGCCGGCAGCAAATACAACGTACGGGTCCATAGTTACCCTGAATACCGGTCACGTGCCCGGGACCGTTGGCGAGACGAGCGTCGGTCGTCCTGGTCAGTCATGTTCCATCGGAATCTTTACACCCTGCTCGACCGCACACCGTTGCGCAATTTCGTACCCCGCATCGGCATGCCGGAAGACGCCCATCATCGGATCGTTCGTAAGCACGCGCTTGATCCGCTCGTCCGCTTCCTTGGTGCCGTCGCACACGATCACCTGCCCCGCATGCTGGGAATAGCCGATACCGACGCCCCCGCCGTGGTGGAAACTCACCCACGAGGCTCCGCTGGCGATGTTCACGGCGAAGTTCAGGAGCGCCCAGTCGCTGATCGCGTCGGATCCATCCTTCATGGCTTCGGTTTCGCGGTTGGGTGAGGCGACAGAGCCGCAGTCGAGGTGATCGCGGCCGATGACGATCGGTGCTTTCACCTTTCCGTCGCGCACAAGCTTGTTGAAGAGCAATCCGGCCTTGTCGCGCTCGCCGAGGCCGAGCCAGCAGATGCGCGCAGGCAGACCCTGCTTGCCGGCGCCGAGCCGTTCCTGCGCTTTTCGGATCCAGCGGTGCAGACCCGCGCGATAACCCTCTGCCCCATCCCCGGATGAGAGCGGGAACAGGTTCAACAGCGCTTCATCTGTCACCCGGATGTCCTCGGCCTCGCCTGAGA
The DNA here is from genome assembly GCA_964407695.1 of uncultured Isosphaeraceae bacterium. Lineage (GTDB taxonomy): Bacteria > Planctomycetota > Phycisphaerae > Phycisphaerales > SM1A02 > CAYOWQ01. The sequence continues at coordinate 318,567 of CAYOWQ010000003.1, forward strand.
GTGCCGCCCAGCGGAACGGCCCGCGGCCGACACAGAACTGCGGCCGGATATAGGCCGGCACAAACCCCGGAAAGTCAAAGGCATTCGCGACGCCGCGGTCGAGCGCCCGCTGCCGAATGTTGTTGCCGTAATCGAAGGTCTTCGCCCCGGCCTTCTGGAAATGAAGCATCAGGCGAACGTGTTCGGCCATCGAGTCGAGCGATCGCTCGGTGTATTCATCCGGACTGCGACCGCGCAATGCATCCGCTTCCTCACGTGACAGGCCGACCGGGTAGTACCCGTTCAGCGGATCGTGGGCCGATGTCTGATCTGTCAGTGTGTCCGGGACCACGCCCAAGGCCTTCAATCCACGGAGCAGGTCGATCGCGTTCGCCTCCACGCCGATCGATACCGCCTCCCTCTTCTCCTTCGCCTGAAGTGCCCGCTCAATGGCAGGCCGGAGGTCGGTGAAGATCTCGTCGAGATATCGATCGTGCTTGCGCTTCTCCAGCCGTTCAGCGCAGACATCGGCGATCAAGCACACACCGTCATTCATCGTGATGGCCAGAGGCTGCGCTCCGCCCATGCCGCCGCATCCCGCTGTGACGTTCAATGTTCCCTTGAGACTGCCGCCGAAGTTCTGCCGCGCACCCTCCGCATAGGTCTCGTATGTCCCCTGCAGGATTCCCTGTGTCCCGATGTAGATCCACGATCCCGCAGTCATCTGCCCATACATGATCAGGCCCTTGCGAGCCAAATCATCGAAGTGCTCCTGCGTCGCCCAGTGGGGCACCAGATTGGAATTCGCGATGAGCACCCGGGGCGAATCGGTTGTGGTTCGAACGATTCCCACCGGCTTTCCGCTCTGAACCAACAGCGTTTCGTCGGCCTCCAGCTTCTTCAGACAATCAACGATTGCATCGAAACACGCCCAATCACGCGCTGCCTGTCCGCGACCGCCGTATACCACCAGATCCTGCGGCCGCTCCGCCACCTCGGGATCGAGGTTGTTCATAAGCATGCGCATGGCCGCCTCGGCCTGCCAGGTTTTGCACGACTTTTGGGCTCCGCGCGGAGCTCGCACGGCAGCGCGCTGGGCGGCGGGAATACCGGGGGCAGTGGGGAGGGTCTTCATGCAATCATCATAGTGGCTTACCATCCACCCTTGAGCCGCTTTCCACCCACGTTCAACCCATGCCGAATGCATCCCCAGGTCCTTCCGACGCCCATCTTTGGATACGACCGGTGGTGCTTACCGGTCGCTGTGTGCGACTGGAACCGCTTGAGATCCGCCATGCTCCGCAGCTCCTCGCCGCGGCAGAGCCGGCCTTGTTTCGTTTTACGCCCCAGATGCCGAGTGAATGGAGCGTTGCCGGCTTCGAGCAGGAGATCGCTCGCGTTCAATCGCTTCCGGACGTCGTTCCCTTCGCCATCATCTGGATTGCGACGGGTACGGCCATCGGCCGCACGACGTTCATGGAGATCCGGTCGGCGCAGCGAGGCGTTGAAATCGGTCGAACATGGATCGGTCGCGCCCATCAGGGCACATCCGTCAATCCCGAGATCAAGCTGCTGATGCTGCAACACGCCTTTGAGTCGCTCAGTCCAACCGCCGTCCGTGTGCAGTTATGCACGGGAGGCACCAACGCTCACAGCCAGCGCGCCATTGCCAAGCTCGGCGCTGTGCGCGAGGGCGTCTTGCGACACCATCGGATTGTCCCATGCAGTGAATCCCCGGATGCGCCAACCATTCTCCGCGATACGGTGGTCTATTCAATCCTTCCCGATGAATGGCCCGAGGTTCGTCGCCGTCTCTGGGCGAGAATTGACACCGAGCCTTCAAAGTCCTAGCGTGATCCACCCCGGCCGGTCCTCACACTCATGGGCAGTCTCCGGGAAAAAGGAGCGTTGCATGCGATTGTCCGTGGCGATTTGGATTCTGAGTCTCCCCGTGTCCTCCGCTCTTGCGTGTGCCGATTCCCGATCGGAGCTTGGCGGCACCCCCCGGACGGCGAATTCGGCCGCGGAACTCGCGGCCATTCTGCAGGACATTCGTCTTCATGCTGAGGCGCGGTTGCCGGATTTTCAATCACCCCCTGTGTGCTCGCTCGACCTGGGCAATGCCCTTGGCGATGGAGAGGCGCGGTCGTTCCCGCTGAGTTTGGCGATGCTCGACGATGCATCCGTTGCCGAACCTTCGGCCAATTCCGTGGCTGCCGGCGAATCGGATTTGGCGCAGAAACTCTCGAATCCGGTGGCCTCACTGATTAGTGTGCCGTTCCAGTTCAACTTCGATCGCGGCTACGGACCCGACGACGATGGCCATCGCTTCGTACTCAACATTCAACCGGTCATTCCCATCTCGCTGAGTGCGGACTGGAACCTGATCTCGCGCACGATCGTCCCCATCGTGCATCAGCACGATCTTTTTCCCGGTGCGGGCGATGAGACAGGTCTCGGCGACATCACGCAGAGCTTCTTCTTTTCACCGAAGGAACCGACTGCAGGCTGGATCTGGGGTGCCGGTCCGGTGTTCCTCATTCCCTCCGCCACTGATGATTCGCTCGGCAGTGAGAAGTTCGGCATCGGCCCTACGGTGGTCGTACTGAAGCAGGAGCATGGGTTCACGTACGGTGCGCTCGCAAACCACATCTGGTCCGTTGCCGGCGAAGACGACCGAGCCGACGTCAACGCCACGTTCATGCAGCCGTTCCTCAGCTACACGACCGCCGACGCGTGGACTTTCACCGTGAACACTGAATCCACGTATGACTGGGAATCCAGCGACTGGTCGGTGCCCATCAACGGCATCGTGTTCAAACTGGTTCGAATCGGGGGCCAGCCGATCCAGTTCTTCGCCGGGGTGCGGTATTGGGCGGAATCACCTGACAACGGGCCGGAGGGCTTCGGTTTCCGGTGTGGGTTCACGCTACTCTTTCCCACGGGTTGACCGCCAACCGCACGCGACATTCGACAAAGACGCCCGGCCCGGTTGGCGCGCTGTCTGCGAATGGCGCTATTAGTCCGGAAGGAGAAACAATCATGCCTGTCTCACAAAGACTTTGCGCCGTCATCGCTGCCTGCTCTACAGGTCTTGGTGCTTGCGTGCCTGCGATGGCCGCGGGCCGAATTGTCGCCGCTCACGACGAATGGACACTGAGCAACGCCGGCTTCAGCAGCCCCAGCGATCCCGGTATCTTTGCCCTCAATACGGTCGAATTTCTGACCGGTGCACGGGCCGCCAACCTGCTGATCTACTCCGCCAACTTCGGCCTCACCCAGTCGTTGCTTAAAGACACACTGACCGGGGCGGGGCACACAGTCACGATCTCTACAGCCACACCCTTCACGCTCGAAAATCTGCTCACCTTCGACGCGGTCTTTGTGACCGGCATCAACTTCGACGATCAGGTCATGATCGACTACGTGGAAGCCGGCGGCGGCGTCTATATCTGCGCCGGCACCGGCAACGCCACCGACACGCAGAATAACACGTTCATGAACCAGTTCGGTCTTCAATTCAACGGTCTCAACGGCATTGGCGGCCATCGCGAAATCAATAACCCGCACCCGATCTTTGCCGGCGTTGATCACCTGTACGAGAACAACGGGAGCTCGATCACCGACCTCGATCCGAATGACAATGCCCAGATTGTGATCTCCTCCAATACCGGCCTCGGCCTCTATGCGGTCTATGACGGGGCAGGATGTCCAGTCCCTTCGCCCGATCTCAATGGAGACGGATCCGTCACCGGCGCTGACCTCGGCCTGCTCCTCGCCGATTGGGGGCCGTGCGCGTCCGCATGTTGCCCTGCCGACCTGAATCAGGACGGCGAAGTCACCGGCGCTGACCTCGGCCTCTTCCTGGCCGCCTGGACCGGCTAGGGGCGCTCCGACCTGCTGCCAAGGTGAAATCGTGCGGGTGCGGGATGCACCAAACAGCCTTTCTGGCGCTGCTTCCGTGTCCCACGCAACGATACGGCGTGGGCGGAGGACGAAATGAACCGCAACTCAACCACCGGTGCAGGCATCGTCGAGTTTACTGGTTCCCGGCGGGAGACCATGCTCCAAGCAACAGGCCGAGGTCAGCGCCATCAACCACGCCATCGCCGTTGAGGTCGGCCATCGCGTCGGACGTGTTCCAATTGCTCAGCAGCAGTCCAAGATCAGCGCCGGTCACCAGGGAATCGCCGTTGATGTCGCCAACCGGGTGAATCGCGTAGCGAATCACATCACCCGATTCTGACAGGTCAAATGTATAGACCTGCCCATTCATCCTGATCAGGTTGATGAAGCCTGCCTCGTTTCGGCCCAGGGTCGCCGTGTCGGCACTGATGGCGCCGGTGATGTCGGTGACAAACAGCGGGAATGAATTCCCGCCCTGGGAGTGCACCTCGGCGAAGAAGAGGGCCTGGTTGATCGGCTCCAACCACGCGTTGTCAAATCGCACCAGGCCCAGCTCAATGGTCTTGAGACTGTCGGCGTACCACTGGTTGGCGATTGAAGCGAAGAATTCCTGCGGCGCATTCACGAAGAAGCACGGCGCAAACATACTCCGAAGGTAATTCATCGATTCACATCCTGCGGCGGCGATCAGAGCGTCTCGACGAGCCTTGAGCGCGGGCGTTCCCGAGATGGTGAACGCATCAACAACGTGGTTGAGCTCATGTGCCATGACGACACAGAACGTGTCGATGATTCCCGGCGATACATCGGGCGGAAACGAGTTCTCATGCGCCTCGCCTACCTTGAGACCGAACACGTTCACCCCGTCCTTGACCCCGGTCAGCGGCACCGAGAGGGCAGGGGTACCGAGGTAGTCCTTCACCGAGATGCGACGCAGGTTGTGTAAATCGGCCGATGTCAGGCTCAGGTACGTGTCGATGACCCCGATCTCCGATGGCGAGAGTCGGTCGTTGTCCAGAAGCACCACGCCGAAGGACTCGAGAAGGCTTTCTTGCAGCGGAGGCAGGTGGCCGACGGTCACCATCTCGTCGATCACCTCCGGCGACAAGGCAAGCACATCCCGCCAGCTCTGCCAGAATCGTTCTCGCAGGTTTGTTGCGATCGGCACCGCCGACTCGTCGAAGGAAGCGCTGCGGGCGTATGACTCCGGATAGAGTCCCGCCAGCATCACAAGAAGATCGTGCACGGTTTGCCGGATCGGATGATTCCCCGGCAGCGAGTACGTCGGAATCGCAATGGTCAGGTGAGCGGATACCACGTCGCTGGCAAGGTTGAGGTCGGTCTCCAAGTCTGCCATCAGCGAGTTCCCGTGGGTCTCGTGGGCTGAAACCAATGCCGCCTCGGCGTCTCCCACGGTGAAGATGGGCGAGGCCTCCGGATAGAACGTATGGAAAACGGGATTGAAGCAGCTTCCCAGCGAGTTGCTGGGATCGCAGATGGCTCCGGGAAGCCACCGGCCGCCATACGGCGCCGCCACCAGCGTCATCGGATAGGTATCCAGAGAGCTTGGCCACGACCATCCAAGGCCAGCCATGCAGAGGCCGCCTCCGCCTTCCACCCATTGCCGGATGACCTCGATTTCATTGGCGGTGAACTCACCCCATGCGTTGCCAACAAAGAGAACCGAAAGTCCCTCCAACTTCTCCGGCGTGATCGGCTTGGCAACCGCGGCCGTTGTGAAGCCAGCATTCGAAAGCACCGTGATCAACGCGTTTGCAACACTTCCCGAGACCCATTCGCCGTGACCGGACGAATACCCCGCCGTCTGGTCGCCTGGCCCTCGCAGCCAGTTTGCCGTATTCGCCAGAAGCACCGCGTTGTCGAGGAGGTTCGTGGCCTGCAAAATGGCGTCGTGGCCGAACATGACAACCCGACCTGCACCGTATTCGCGCGACATGGCCACGGTATTGGGAAAGCTGGTGTCGTCGTCGCCGCTCGCCACCGCCGACCAGGCGTCGCTGAGAGGGAATAGCGGGCCCGGAATGCCGCCTCCCATGGTGATCTGGTTCACGCCGGCCACGATCGGGTAAGAGCTTGGGCCAACATTCATCGCCAGCGAGAAAGACCCATCGCTAAGGTCGAGCCTGTGCCCAATCAGCGATGAGCTCACCGCACTGGCCGTGAACGTGATCGAATAGCGACCGGGCAGCAAAACACCTTGGAGATCGATCGTCTCCTCCAGCGTGTGATGAAACTTCCCACCGGACTGATTCAGGCTTGGACCCGACATGGCATAGGACACGTAGCCCGACACGGTCGCCTGGAGTGTGAAATCAAGCGCCTCCGAAACCGTGAACTCGATGTGAAAGTCGGAGCTTCCAGACGCGTACGCACTGCCGGCACATCCGCCGGCGCTCGTGCTCGTGCTGCCGCTGGCGGAAAGACTGGTGGGTTCGAATTCCGATGATTGGCTGGATTGCGAGAACGAAAAGACGGATGCGGAAGAGATCGATTCCTCGAACGGCTCGAAATCAGGAGCGATGATCGAATTGCTGGCGGTCTCGCCGCAAGGCCCGGGGCTGGCGGTGGTGGAGAGGCTCCGCGCCTGGGCGGTGTATTCCAGGTTCGCACCGGCGACCGCAGCGGTGACAATTCCAGCGACACCGGCCGCGACAATATCCGTGGCCAACCCTCTTGAGACACAGTTGGCATTCGCGGTGTGTGGTCGACGTGATTTCAAGGCGGTGTCTCCTGGGCGCTGAGGGTTATCGTCCGACGTCGAAATCTGCAGCGCAGGTCATCGGCGTCGCCTCTGGCGGTCGGCCTCCTCACCTCTTGAGATTCGTGTGAAGCAGACACCCCATGCTATCGACCGACACCCCAAGACACCAGACAAAATCCACCAGCTCTGCTCGACAATCTCCGTTCAGGGTGACACGTCAATCCGCGCGGACAAGGACATGCCAGCAACCCTGGACCCGGGTCAGAACAACGGTCAATCCTTCCCATCCGCGGCGGCGCAGGGATGTGGACCCAGGGCCGCTCGCCCGGGCCGACATCCGGTCCGGTCAGTTGCTCGACGGGTCGATCGGGCCCTTTGGGCAGCCATCACGGCGCACTGCAATTCCCCCATTCGCTGAGAAGCAGGCCAAGGTCAGCTCCATCGACCTCGCCGTCGCCGGTGTAGTCCGCCTCGCAGTTGGCGCACGGACCCCACACCGAAAGCAACAGGCCGAGGTCGCTTCCGCCCACGGTGCCGTCGTCGTCGAGGTCACCCGGAGGGCCATCGCACGAAATAGCCACCACGCTGGCCACATCAACATAGAACTCCGCCCCGTTCACATCAGCGCAGTAGATGATGAATGTGTTCGCCGGACACACGACATTGTTAGCCACCAGCAGCTCCCACTGGCCCGTCGTCGTGTTCACCTTGTTGGAGCCGGTGTTGCCGCCGTTGCCCGCGCCGATATACACCTTGCCGGAAACGACATACACCCACAGTTGCTCCTCAACACACGCCGGCCCCGTGTCGAACGGCAGCATCACCTGGCTCACGCCATTGGCATAGCCCGTCGTCTTCACATACATCATGTTGCCCGATTCGCCCGGGAGAGTCGTCGCCATCAGCTTCGTCGTCGTCTTGCCGTTGGTGTTGTGAAAAATGTTCCAACCTGCCGCGGCCGAAGCACCCTGACCTCGGATGCCCTCCACGTTCACCTCCGGCCCCAGTGGCCCGGCAGTCTCAAAACTCGAGTTGGTGAGCATGTTCGCGGCCGAGCACGGCAAAGCGATCGCTGCAGCCAACAGTCCGATCCGGCATGCGTTCGTGATCATGGGAGTCTCCTCGTGCAGGTGCGCCGGCGATAGACCGGCGGCTATCTGGATTCGCGAAAACCGGCGGCAGCGCTACCGCCTAAATCTTGGAATCGCCGTCGAGATTCGGCTGCGACCGGGTCGCTCCTCAAGGCGGTCAAAGCCTCATTCTCATTGACATGAGGCAGCCACTTGCGGATCCCCGCCAGTCTACGCAATGTCAAATCGGTAGGTTCCGCCAACATCGACGCGCCCCACAGCTTCGGCACTCTTAATCGAAGACTTGTTCAAGACCGAAATCGGGCCCCACAGCAGCGTTGTCTTCGAGACATTCGGGATGAAGCGCGCCAAGTGCCATGCGAGAGCTGCGCCGTAGCCGTGTCGCCACTCAGTGGGTTTGACAATGCGTTCACAGATATGCCATCCCCGAATGCCGTAGCGAGTTTCTTCAATTGCTGCGGTCACTCCCACAAGCCCAGAACTGTTTGACATCAGCACGAGCACGCCCCGCTCGATGTATCGCTCCATGGCCTCACGCGGCTCGATCCGCACGTTTCCCCGAAGCTCCGGGCGGGTCAACCATGCTTCTTCCCACCACCCCTCATATTCCGAGTAGAAGTCGAGCGATTCGGCCAATGTGCACCGAATCTGGGAAGATGTCTTTGGCGCATCCCGGGACGCGATGTCAGCGGCTCGCTCAACGAGATATCGGTCGATGCCGCGCGCCTTAACGGCGTCGAGCCCGGTGAGATCGTGGGGTAGAAAGATGACCATCGCGCGAGCGCTGTCGCCATAGGTCGCATGCACGGCCGAAGTGAGCATCGCAAGCTTCGCGATAGGGTCGAAGCTCAAGAACTGGATATCGACATGAGGGAGTTGGACGTCCTGGTACCCCTTGCGGAACCGACAGACCGCCAGGCCTCCGTCGACGGTCAGCGATCGAACGGGTTCGACTCCATCGCTCCGCTCAAGGTGGTCTGCCAGCGCGAACCGGACTCCGGCGATGGTCTCCTCCAGACCAATGAGTGGATGCAACCCTCGAAGTGCAAACTCGGCGTGTGATTTCGCCAGCAAATTGCGAGCTCGAAAATCCTGCAGGCCGCTGCTCGAAGTTCGAACTACTCGTGCAACTTCATCAGGGTCCTGTGCATTCTCCCACAGTTGCTCCCATTTCTTCTTGAAATGCTTGACTCGATCGCCATTCCAGTGAACCACAATCTTCCTGACTTCGCCGCGCTGATTGTGTTCGGTGGTTGAGGCTACTGCGCTATCGGTGATTAAGACGTCGAGATCGCTGATCTCGGACGGCAGATCTGATGCAAACGCGATCGCAGCATCAATACCGCCCTCGCGCTGCCTGCGTGCCTCCGCGAGAACCTCAGGGAGTCGATTGTCCTTGCGACTTGAGACAATGAAGACACGTCGCACACCTCGGGACGTCGGCGTCTCCCCAGGTGACCTCGGGGAACCCTCCGCGAGTTGCTTGACCTTGGCGAATGCCGTGTCTCGATATTTACGCCCCACCTCTAATTCACGCCAGAATCGCAGCGTGTCGTCGGTGATGTTTGAGGATGCGAGAACCAAATGACTCGCTGCATCGAGCAACTGACGGTCCATTTCGAATGACGAAGGACCATCAACTTCAATTTCGTCCATTGTCGCAATCGATCGAATGTCCTTGCCGAATCGTGCGAAGCGAGCCTCGATCTCGCGATTGACGACATCGAGCAGCCTGCCTTCGATGTGCTGTGGTTCCAGCCTGTCACTTCTACTGTGATGAATGATGTCAAGAACCGCCTCTCGAGCGGAATCGATCTGGAGGATATCGCTAAGGGCTCCAACCTCTTTTGTAAGATCCTTGCGCAGCTCCTCCAGCTCGTCCTTGGGCGAAGTCTGCTTGTCCAACAATTCTTTGATCCTGGCATTCTGCCACACGTGGCCGAGGACAAGACCTGTGATGAAGAGGACAATCGACCGCAGTATGGATGATTCCAATTTGGCAACAGCTGAGTCGTATTCCTGTTGCGCTGCATCTCGCTGCGCATTCTGGGCGGCATCAAGCTTTCCTTCTGCTCGTTGCACGGCGTGGTACGCTGGAATGAAGTACCAGATGTTGACGACCACGGTCAACGCAATGCCTGCGAGCGGGGGCACGAGGAGAAACTTCCAGAAGTGAGAGGGCGGCTCGGGTGGAGGAGTCTTCATCGAACGCGTCTACCTTGTATTGCTCGCGGACATTGGGCCTGGGCCGGACAGACCAGCCGTCTTATGTTGACATAAGGGTCACCACACCACAAGCGGGCAAGGCGATCAGCCGAAGACCTCTCCGCTCCCGCGGCTCGCATGCATCGGTTCATTTGGTCGCAGAGGCATTGGAGACATCCGCGGACGATCAACCACTAGGTTGTTCGCGAGAATCGGTCGTGCTCGCTCAATAATTCGGCGTCGGCGGCCGATAGGCGCCCATGTCAATGGAGCGGAACCAGTCGATGGTCTTCTTCAGCCCCTCGCGCAACGCGATCTTCGGCTCCCAGCCCAGCTTCGCGCGGGCCAACGAGATATCCGGCTGCCGCTGCGCGGGGTCATCGGCAGGCAACTCCCGCACCCGCTCAATCTTCGACTTCGAGCCGCTCAACTCCACGATCGTCTCCGCCAGTTGCCGAATGGTGAACTCCCCGGGGTTCCCGATGTTCACCGGGCCGTGGAAATCATCCGGCCCCTGCATCATCTTCAAAATCCCGTCGATCAGGTCATCCACGAAACAGAACGATCTCGTCTGTGACCCATCTCCATACAGCGTGATCGTTTCGTTCTTCAGGGCCTGTCGGATGAAGTTGCTCACCACGCGACCGTCATAGGGATGCATCCGCGGGCCATACGTGTTGAAGATGCGCACGACCCGGATGTTGACCTTGTTCTGACGGTGGTAATCAAACATCAGCGTCTCGGCGGCCCGCTTGCCCTCGTCATAGCACGCCCTCGGTCCGATCGGGTTCACGTTGCCGCGATAGCTCTCCGGCTGCGGGTGAACATCCGGATCGCCATACACCTCGCTGGTCGAGGCGTGCAGAATCTTCGCCCGGTTGCGCTTGGCCAGGCCCAGCATGTTGATCGCCCCCATCACGCTGGTCTTGATCGTCTTGATCGGGTTGTACTGGTAATGCCCCGGTGCGGCCGGGCAGGCGAAGTTGTAGACCTCATCCACCTCCAGCCAGAGCGGATGCGTCACGTCGTGCCGAATCAACTCAAAGTTTCGCTTGCCCAGCAGGTGTTCGATGTTCGACTTCTGGCTCGTGAAGAAATTGTCCACGCAGATCACATCCTGACCCGCGGCCACCAGCCGGTCGCACAGATGCGAGCCAAGGAACCCTGCACCGCCTGTCACGAGTATCCGTTTGATCATCGGCCGGAAGGATAACAGCCACGACCGCGAATGTGCGGCCCCGAATGAACATCTTGACCAACTTCGATCAACTCTCCGGGCATCCGCCCCAGCTGCTCAGCAGCAGACCGAGGTCAGCTCCATTCACGGTACCGTCGCCATTCAGGTCGGCACCCACGTTGGCTCCATCCGTTCCCCAGGCGCTCAACAGGAGACCGAGGTCAGCGCCGTCAACAGCGCAGTCCGTGTTCAGGTCCGCATCACACGGCGGGAACACCGCGGTCTGCGTGATGTCAAGATGTGTAACCACAAAATCGCCCGCCGGAGAAGTGCGAACGATCTTCAGCATCACCTCCGTTCCCTCACACACCGCGACGTCCTGCAGCACCGATGCCCCGCCGGAACCCAACTCGAAGAAGAATGGATTGGCGCTCGAGTACGGGTCTCCCGAGAAGATCGAGCCTCCGGTGATCTTCACGCCGTCGACCCACAGGCTCCAGTCGTTGGACCGACCGATGTCGCGGGCCATCCACACCGATCCCGAAATGTCGATCCGCCCGCGAAACGGGCTGGTCCACACGGCGTTTGCGTCGCCGTTCCCCACGCCATTAGACGGATCCGTGGAGTGCACCGTGATGGCGCTGGTTGGAATGTCGTTTACAAACGTTTCCGTTCCGTTGCTCTTGAACCAGAACGGCAGGCGATTGTTGCCGTCTTCCGAGTCCGCCCACCCGGGCTGCGGCCGGGTCCAGCCTCCCAGAATCTTCTGCCACCAATCCACATGGGGCAGCGGCGTTGTCCCTTCGCGATACGACCACGCGCCATAGGGATTCGCACGCTCCGACCAGTCACCTTGCAGGCTCCACTCGGACGGGACTCCAGCGGCAACAATCCCACTCCACATACCAGCCGCCGCGACGATGCCAATGAGGTTCATAATGTTCCCTCTCCTCTACATCATCATAAAGACCACCCCCGACATTCCGTGCATGAATTCTGCCGCACTGGGACTGATAAAATGCGTCGTCCTGCAGTGAAAGACAGGGTGCGCCCTCCGACACACCCTGTCTTGCGAACCGCAGAATAGCCCCGAGCTCATCGCCCTTACGGGCAGGCGCCCCAGTCTGCCAGCAGAAGGCCGAGGTCCTGGCCATCCACAACATCGTTGTCGTCAAGATCGCCCTGGCCGTCGGATCCCCACTCCGCCAGCAGCAGGCCGAGGTCCTGGCCATCGACCACATCGTCGGCATTCAGGTCGCCCATGCACTGCGGCACCGACGCGGCAAACTCCTCCGGAAGAATGTTGTTGTTCCATTCCGGCTTCGAGTGCTCGTTGGGATCAAAGTTGTTTCGGCTCCGCGCGATCACCAGTTGCCCGTCGCTCTCCACGCCCCAGAACGGATTGCCGTCGTCCTTCTCCCAGCCGCCCTTGCCGTCGCTGCGAAGCACTTTGATCAGGTCGCCATCTACAAACAGGAGATTGCCCAGATTGTCGCAATTGAGATCGATCGGCTTGACGATCAGTTCGTGATTGATGGTCTTCACCTCCGCCCCGCGTGGCATCAGCATGACCTCGTAGATCGATTTGATATTGGCCGAGGTGAAGTAGATCTTGCCCGATTTCGGACAGATCGCCATCGACGTTGCATTGGGATTCATCGTCGGAAATACGCCCGGGAGATCGACCACAGTCGCCCCGCCCGCCACACCGCCCTCGGGCGAATACGGAAGGATCCACAGTTTCTTCGTTGTATTTGACGCCGACAGTGCGACAAGCTGGCTGTTCAGATCGTCGTAGCCGATCGCCGCCACATCAAACGGCGGAAAGAAATCGACGATCGGCACCTCTACGTTGTCGAAGCTGACGCACTTGATGGTCTTCGTCCCGTCAAGCACGTAGAGCTGGCGCTGACGCCCGAAGACCATGGCCTTCGGATTCGCCACCGACACGCCGGTGTCCATCAGGATGTTGTCGCTTGGATTCACCTTGATCAGCTTGCCGGGCCCGCCGGACGCCGGCTTTGCAACCGCAAAGAGCTCGACGAGGTTGGGGTGGATCGCCACGTCAACCAGGGACCCGAAATCCGCGACCGAAATCTCCGGCGTGTCATCACTCGGTGCGACTTCCCACTTCAACGGTTTCACGATCTTGATCTTGAGCGCCGGCGTCGACGTCAGCCCGAAGATCGGCCGGATCATCAGGTACTCGTCGATGTATGCCGAGCCGTAGTTCAGCACCTTGCTCATCGTTCGCGACTTGCCCCCGACGGTCACGCTCTTGTTCTGTGTCGTGTAACACTCCGAAGCAAACGGTGACTGGCTGAACCACGAATCGTTGCCCGTGTTGGCCGGATCGCGCCAGCAGATCTTCGGATCCTGGCCCGATTTCAACTCGACCTCCGTCAGCGAAAGGCAGTGTCCTCCCTTGCGCACAATGGTGTTTCCGCCCTGGCTTTCGTACCAGCCGACCACCACCGAAACCAGTGAACCGCTGACGCCACCGCACGCGGCCAACCCCACATCCTTCGTTGTCGGCGCATAGTTTCCCGTGGCCCAGAAGTGGGCGATGCAGAACTGGTCCTCAGGAATGTAATACTTCGCGCCCTCCTCAAGGCCGAGGCCGCCCGTTCCATCGAACGGATCGGTCTGCATCTGGAATCCCATCAGTCCGATACCGATGTTGGCCACAACGTAGTCGTCGCTTCCGTAGTTCAACCACTGCCACCATGACTGGCCCACTACCGGGAGCACTCCGGGATAGCCGTGCGAGGAGATGTACGACGCCAGGTTGGTCACCGCCGTCGGGCAGCAGTACATCTTGCCGCTGTTGGGTAGGCCGGGAATCAGCGGATCACTGCTCGGCGTTCGCAGTTGATCAAAATCCGGCACATGTTTGATCACGTAATGGAAATTATTGGTGTTGCTGTAGTTGATCGTGATATTGCCCGACGCATGAACCGCCAGTGCCGTTGCCGCAATGCCGCCGAGGGACGCGATGAACAGTCGCATGATGAACTCTCCTTGAAAGAAGTGGCAGCGCTCGCCTGGTCGCCTCATCGGCGAGTCATTGCAGCAAGTGCCTCCTTCTTCCCACGCGAAACCCGCCGCCGATGCGCCAACCATATTCCCCGAACAGAACGCCCCGCGGCCACTCTCTCACCATCTCGTTGAGACATCGTCTCAACAAAGATTTAACCAATCGCACATGGTTGCAGCGCGAGATTCAGCGTCTGAACAAAGATATCCTCATGCTGCGATGATCTCGCTTCCACGGCCAATGTGGCGACTCGTTCCGGGTATGGCCGTCGCCGTCGCGGCCATCGTTGCCGGGTGCATCTGGTGGAGCGCTGGTGGAAAGGATCACTTCGTTCCCCGCCGTTGGGCTGTGGTCGATCCCGGACTTCTCTATCGCTCCGGTCAATTGGACTCTCATCTCGTCAAGGCCGTCTGGAAGAGTCATGGCATTCGCGTCGTGGTCAATCTCGGCGTTGATAAGTCCAACCCGACGACCGCCGCAGAGATTGAGGCAGCGGCCGACCTCGGCATCACCCGTTATTCATTCTGGCTCAATGGCGACGGCACCGGTGATCCAGCATCCTATGTCAACGCCATCGCGGTAATGGTTGATGCCCATCGCCACGGCCTTCCGGTCAACCTCCATTGCAGTGCCGGCACCGATCGCACCGGCGGCGTCACCGCCGTGTATCGGATGCTCGTTGAAGGCTGGTCACCGGCAGAGGCGTGGGATGAGCTGGTTGAACGAGGATGGAAGGACAAGGGACCCCACGCGACGTTACCGGTTTTTATCAACGACCATCTGCACCAGATTCGGGCCGACCTCATCGCCAAGGGTGTCATCCCCGCCGATGCACCTAACCCCACACGATTCGGCCCGAACCCAAACCCTGCCGCGAATTGAATATCCGCGCTGCGGACCCTCCGAAATTGAGTCGGGTATCCTTCAGACATCACGGAGGTCTCCGGATGAGTGAACAGGGATGCGAACGGATTCGATTGATCGCGGGGTGCGACAGGCGGGCGGGCCGGGACGGGGCCTTCCAAACGCTGACGGCCGCAGCCCTGTCGATCACCCTTGCAGGCTCGGCTTTCGCCGGTCTGCCTTGCGGGTATGAGATCGTGGCGGACCTGAAGATTGCCCCATGCGAATTCGGGCCACAAATACTCGGGCCGTCCGCAATCAACAACCGGGGCGAGGTTGTCGGGTCGTACGCGGTCTGCACAATCGGCCAGAGCAAGCCCTTCTATTGGAGCGAAGAGACGGGCGTGGTGCTGCCCGCCCTGCCCGAGGGCGTGCATGAGGTGGTCTTCATCGATATCAGCGACGACGGTGAAATCGTGGGCACATGGTACGACGACTTCGGCGACGTCTCCGGGATCGAGGGCTTCCGGATCGACGAATCGGGCCAGTGGATCGGGCTCGGTACGCTGCCAGGTGGGAATTACTCAGAGGTTGCAGGGGTCAATTCGTCGGGGCTGATTGTCGGCAAATGGGGCGACAGCGTGACCGGCGATCCCGTCGGGCTCTCCGCCTGCCAGTGGGAGACCTCGACCCTGGTCGACATCGGCGTCCTCTTGGGCGGCCCCCCCGAAACCCGGGCGACGGCGGTGAATGATCAAGGCATTATTGGAGGATCGTTCGGAACGAACTTCGTAACTGAAATGACGGGGTTCCTGTTGCAGGGGGATGAACTCACCATCATCGAAAAGCCACCTGGATATTCATGGCTAGACGTTCGCTCCATCAACAGACTCGGACAGGTCGTGGTGAGGGCGAGGAAGGAAGGATCGCTACAGATTCTTTCGTTCCTCTGGTCCGACGGCGTGCTCCTCCCGGTGCTGCCCGGTAGCCCTGTTGCGTCGGCGCTCGGCGTCAGCAATGCGGGAGTGATCTGCGTGTCCGATGGCCAGGACGAATACGTCACCGACCTCACCAGCACCGCCAAGCTGGCGGACCTCATCCTCGGACCCGACCAGTATCACTCGATTTGGGCCATCTCAAATGATGCGGGCTGGCTTGTTGCGAACTGCTATAAACTGCCAAACGGCCCGATCTCGGTGCTTGTTCTGCGACCTGTTCCCGGCCCCGCCGATCTCAACGGCGATTGCACCGTGAACGGTGCTGACCTTGGCCTGCTGCTCTCCGAATGGGGCGACAGGCCTTCGGCCGCCGACCTGACGTTTGACGGAGTCGTGGATGGGGCTGATCTTGGTGTGTTGCTCAGCTCGTGGTCTGGATCATAAGAACGTCTCGCTCGCAGATACGCGTCAGCGATGCAGGGCATGCACTCCGGTCCCGTCACTCGCATGCTCTGCACCGCCCTCTTCAAACCATCAACCCTTCGTCATGCGCACCACTTCCGCGAGCGTCGTCACGCCATCTCTGACCTTCTGATACCCCGCATCGCGGAGCAGCGTCAATTCCTTCTCGGCGATCGCTGCCTGCGCGATGCGCGAGGCGTTGGCTCGGGCCATGACCAGCTCGCGCGTGTTCTCCGTCAGGCGGAAAAGTTCATAGATGCCCACGCGGCCGCGGAACCCGGTTTGCCGGCACTCTCGACATCCCACCCCGTGCCAGAGCGGCTGGCCTTCCGGCAGGCCGAAATCGGCCGGCACATCCTCGCGCTTCGGATGATCTTCCACCTTGCATGCCGGGCAGATTCGCCGCAGCAGTCGCTGGGCCATGATGCCCTCGACCGAGCTCGCCACGAGAAACGGTTCCACACCCATGTCGAGCAGTCGCGTGGTCGCCCCGGCGGCGTCGTTGGTGTGGAGCGTGCTGAACACAAGGTGCCCGGTCAGCGAGGCCTGCACCGCCGCATCGGCCGTTTCACGATCTCGAATCTCGCCGATCATGATGATGTCTGGATCGTGTCGCAGGATGGCGCGAAGGCCGGCCGCGAAATCCAGTCCCACGTGATGATTCACCTGGATCTGGTTCACGCCCTCAACGTGATACTCCACCGGGTCTTCAACGGTGATCGCTTTCACCTCATCCGACACGATGCGTTTCAGTGAAGCGTACAGCGTGGTTGACTTGCCGCTGCCCGTCGGCCCGGTGACGAGAAGAATCCCGTGGGGTTTTTCGATGAGGTCGTCCCATCGCGCCAACACGTCGCCGGGCATCCCAAGTTCTTCCAGCCCCATCATCACCGCCGTCTTGTTCAGGATGCGCAGCACCACACCCTCGCCGTGCAGCATCGGAATCACGCTCAGTCGAAGATCGAACTCCTGCCCCTTGTGTCGGAGCGTGATGCGGCCATCCTGTGGCTTGCGCTTCTCGGCGATGTTCAGGCTGGCCATGATCTTCAGGCGGCTGACGATCGCGTGGCGGAACCGGTTGATCGTGGCCGACACGCCCGCCAGCGACAGGATGCCGTCGATGCGATACCGCACCGAAAGCGATCGCTCATAGGGTTCGATGTGAACGTCGGTGGCCCGCTCGCGAATCGCCTCGAACAGGAGATCGTTCACGAGACGGATGACGCTGGCTTCCTGCGCTTCATCCTCATCATCATGTTCGCCGGGACCGACGTCGATCGATGGAGCGGCGTCGGCGGAGAGAGCATCGAGCGTATCGCCCGCCACCCCGTAGTGGGTGCGGATGAACTTGTCGATATCCCGCTCATCCGCCAGAACGAGGTCGATTGCGGTGCCGGTGATCAGTCGCAACTCATCAAAGGCGGCCAGTTCGAACGGGTCGCACGTCGCCACGCGCACCGTGGCGGGTGAACCGTTGCTGCCCGCGGTGCGCCCGATGGGCACGCATCGCTGTTTGAAGATGACCCGGGGCGGAATCAGCCGAAGGACCTCGTCATCCACCTCGACCGCCGAAAGGTCCACGATCGGCATCGCAAATTGTTCCCCCACCGCCTCAAGCACCTGCTCGCTCTTCACAAACCCCATGCGAACCATCACGTGATCGAGCCGCTCGCCGGTGCGTTTCTGCTCGGCGGCGGCATCAGCCAGCTGCGCTTCGTTCACCACGCCGCGCTCAAGCAGGATCGATCCGATGCCCATGGTCTTACTATACGAGGCGGGCCCCGGAATTGGGACCCGGTGCCACGTTACGCGCGGGATCGGAAGACGGCAGCGCAGGCCGTCTGGCCGTGCATGAACGCCCGCCCGCCGATGGGGCCGATCTCTCCAGCAGCAAAGAACCCAGCCAGCGGAGGCTGATTGAGGCGGGTGGAGAATGCCTCGGCATCATGGTTCGGAGTTGGAAACAGCCGGCCGCCGCGGCCGTTGCAGGTGAAGAGCATCACGCCCGCCGCCTGCGGCTTGAGTTGCTCGCCGTCGAGAAGGAGTTGCAGGTCTTCGCGAGCCGTCTCGGCATCTCGAACATGCAACTGCACCGTCTGGCCAATGCGAACCTGGTCGTTGATGACCAGTCCGCCAACACGCTGGTCGGCCTGCATGATGTTGCGGATGAGGAAATCGCCGCGGCCGAATCGGGGCTTGTATTCGTTGATGACGATGCCGAGGAAGACACCCTTGGACAGGAGCTTGCGTTGCG
Source organism: uncultured Isosphaeraceae bacterium (assembly GCA_964407695.1). Lineage (GTDB taxonomy): Bacteria > Planctomycetota > Phycisphaerae > Phycisphaerales > SM1A02 > CAYOWQ01. The sequence continues at coordinate 337,181 of CAYOWQ010000003.1, forward strand.
CTTCGGGAAGCTTGCTGGCGATTTCCTGACAGACCTCGATCGCCGGCCGACCGCCGAGTTCGAGGATCACGTTGTCGCGAACCTTGGTCACCACGACGTGGGTGCCAATCGGTCGGCAGCCCTGGCTCACGAGGACATCGATGGCGACATCGCCGCCGTGGATGGATGCGCCCACCGCGCCCTGCACCTGCGCCCGGCCATCGGCGAAGAGCACGTTCTGTCCGGGCTGGCTCGCGCCCGAAGCAAGGCCGCCGACGATGGGCGCCTTGGGGGCGAATTCCGTGGCGTTGACGGCCGTCAGGACCGCAGGCATCGGTGTTGTGAATGGGTCGGCAAGGAGGAGCGTTGCGCGGCGGTCGCCTGCCAGTTTCATCCGCTCGGCAATGAATTCGGGCGACGCCATGGAGGTTGCGCTGTCGGTCGTTTCGAGCCGGAAGGTCTGCACGGTTGCTCCGGGCAGGCGCAAACCAATTGCGGTCATCCCGGCCTTGCCCTCGAGTTCGACGGCGCCGCCCAGCACGGAATCCGCCGTGGTGGCGATGAATGATCCGGGCGAGAGTTCCCTCTGAATCAACTCAGCGGCATCGGCAAAGGCAGCGCGGTGATGAAAGCTGCTGCACAGAAGGAGGAGGTCGCAACCACCAGCGTTCGAAAGACCGGGGCCCAGGGCGTTGATCACATCATGGGCGGCGGTGCGGGTATCAAAGTGGGTCGAAAGGGTGCTGAATGCAACGGGTGCTGCGGCGGTCGTCGTCATGGGAGGGATCATAGAAGTCCAACGCGAACAGGGGCCACTGACGCCGCGGGTGATCGGGTCGAGAAGCGCGAGTTCCCCTACAATCGCCCCTGCATGACGACCGCCCTGCACGAGCCAAGAACTATCCCCGCTTCGTCGGAGTTCGCCGAAATTGTGCACGCCCACCACGCTGCGGTGGAAGCGTTGATTTCGCTGCAGAGGATCGATGGGCATTGGTGCGCGGAACTCGAAGGCGATTCGATCCTGCAGAGCGAGTACCTGCTGATGAAGTTCATTCTCGGGCAGGAGCACGAGAAAATGGCCGATGGCCGCCCGGGTTGGGAGGTCATGCAGAAGATTGCCCGATATCTCCGACGGCAGCAGCGCGACGACGGCGGCTGGGGGCAATACCCGGGCTCGGATATCGATCTGTCGGCCACGGTGAAGGCCTACTTCGCTCTCAAGCTGATGGGTGATGACCCCAGGGCTGAGCACATGGCGAAGGCAAGAGAGATCTCGATCCGTCTTGGTGGTGCTGAGCTGGTGAACTCGTTCTCCAATTTCTATCTGGCCGCCCTGGGGCAGGTTTCGTGGAATGCGATTCCGTCGATTCCACCGGAGATCGTGTGGCTGCCGCGGTGGTGTTACTTCCATCTTGACAAGGTGAGCGCCTGGACGCGCACGATGATTTTGCCATTGGCGATCGTGACGGCGTTGCGCCCGGTGCGGAAGCTGCCGAATCATCTGGGCATCGATGAGCTCTATGTGAATCAGCGGCGGCGACATGTGCTGAAGGTGACCCATCTCGCGGGTACACCGAAGAGCGCGGGGTGGACGCGGTTCTTCCTGTGGGTCGACCGGTTTCTGAAACTGGCTCAGCGCGCCGGCGGCACGCCGGTGCGGCGGCTGGCGATCAAGGCCTGCGTTGATTGGATGTTGAAGCGAGCGGGTCAGGATGCGCCCGCGCCAACCTCGGGCCTCGGCGCCATCTTTCCACCCATGGTCTACCTGCAGATCGCGCTTCACGCCCTTGGTTGGGACCGTCACCATCCGGTCCTGCAAAGGGCGGAGCACGAACTTGATGAGTTCTTTCTTGAGGACGAGGAGACGATTCGGATTCAGCCGTGTTTCTCGCCGGTGTGGGATACGGGGATCGCGCTGTATGGCCTGGCCGACAGCGGGTGGACGAATCGCCGGCCCGAAGTGCAGCGGGCGGCCAAATGGCTGCGCGAGAAGGAGTGCTCCTTCCGCGGCGACTGGGCCCGGAACCTGGCCCCCGGCTACGCCTATGATCGCGGCGGCTGGTGGTTTGAGTATCGAAACGCCTGGTATCCCGATGTGGACGACACCGCCATGGTCGCCATGGCCTTGCAGCGCATCGGCGGCGAAGAAAACCTCGCGGCCGCAAAGCGCGGCGTGGCGTGGATCCTCGCCATGCAGAACACAGACGGCGGCTGGGCGGCATTCGACAAAACGAAGGATCGGCCGATTCTGGAGTGCATTCCCTTCGCCGACCACAACGCCATGCAGGACCCATCCTGCCCCGATATCACCGGCCGCGTGCTCGAATGCCTGAGCTGGCACGGCCTGCGACTCGGTCAACACGCGGGCGACCGGATCATCTCCCGCGCCGTTGACTACATTCGCTCGAAGCAGGAGCCGGAAGGGTGCTTCATCGGCCGATGGGGTGTGAACTACATCTACGGAACGTGGCAGGCGGTGATCGGGCCGATCCGCTGCGGCGTGGGCAGGGATGAGCCGTGGATTCAGAAGGCGGGCGCGTGGATCAAGTCGATTCAGAAGGATGATGGGTCGTTCGGCGAAACGGCGAACTCGTATGTCGATCCAGCGCTGAAGGGAACCGGTCCATCCACGGCATCGCAGACGGCGTGGGCGGCGATGATCCTGCAGGAGATCTACGGCAAGGATGATGCCGACCTGCTGCGGGCGCTGCGCTGGCTGGCGCACACGCAACTGACTCCGGACGATGCCGCCGATCCCGCCCGCAATCCCGACGGCGACCCGGCGGGTTCGTGGTGCGAAACGGAGTTCACCGGCACGGGATTTCCGAAGGTGTTCTACCTGCGCTATCACCTGTATCGGTTGTATTTTCCGATGATGGCGCTCGGACGATTCCTGGGGGACAAGGCGACGGGAGAGACAAAGAGACTGGGAGACAAAGAGACTGAGAGACTAAGAGACTGAGAGACTAAGAGACTAAGAGACTGAGAGACTGGGAGACTAAGAGACTTAGAGACTGAGTGGGGACGGGGTTTCCCTGCCGAGGGTGCCCAGCGGCAGGATGAATCCTGCCCTACGGGATTTTGGCTAATGGGATTGGAGACCGTTCGAGAGACGAGAGGTCGGCGGGCCAGGGGGATGGGAGGGGCACGGTGAAGGGGCGGGGTGGTGGGCGCTCGGTCTTGCGTTGCGAGTTGGAGCGGCGACGGCGTGGAGTGGTGATGTCGTCGAAATCGTTGTGGGGCTCGGAGGCATCGTCGTGGGAGTCGAAGGAGTTGGTGTGGTTGTTGCGCTGAGTGTTTGAGCTGTGCGG
>CAYOWQ010000004.1:0-298585 GCA_964407695.1 uncultured Isosphaeraceae bacterium
ATACTTGAACCCAGACTCTCATAGACCCCGGTACAGAAAACGGGGGCAGGTCAGGGTGACGAGCATGAAGAAGAAGGTGCCGCCGGGTTGCCGAGCGCGGATGAACATCGGCATATGGACGCAATGTGCCAGGTTCGGCCGCGCGGCGATGACCGGCGGTGACAAAAGTGGGCGGTGCCCAGCCTACGCTGGAAAGGCCGAAAGTGCATGACCTACGTCACTACGCTGGAAAGGCCGAAAGTGCATGACCTACGTCACTATCCCACATATCAGAATTGGCACTACAGCACAAGCTGCGACATTCGCAATTGCACTAATTGCTAACTAGACTTTCCTAATCGCATACCAAGTCTTCTTGTTCTTTGACCCACACTCCGGACATACTTCACTCGCAGGATAACCACACCTCCAACATCGTCCTCTATGCTGTCGATATCGACGAAACACACCCATAGCAAAGTGGTGAAGCAATACCAAAAGTATCGACACAGAGAACAATGGCAATAGGCGGATATTCAAGGGGATTGCCTTGAGCGGCTGGCCAGACCATACCGGCAAATTGGACTCCGATACAATGGTCAATCCAATGCCGGTGGTGCGAAAAGTTCTTGTGGATTCATCGAAACACTGCAAAATCGTTCCGGACAGGATAGGAACCCCCAAACCACATTCAATCCTGGTTGTGTACCACGATTGCGATTCTCGTCGTAACAAGTTTTCTAGTCCGGCTATTGCGCCCGTGTCAATTTGATCTGCATTCAGTATGAGTCCCTTGATCTGGGCTTCACGAAGGTATTTACCATCGAAGGAGTAGATAGAGTAGCCGGGAGGCCAACGAGGAGCGTGCTGCGCCATCGGATTGGTACGAATACGCCGGTCAAGATCCCTATATACCTCCTCTGCATCAAAGGCCATGCGTCGTGCCGCTGTATATGTGTCTCCAAACCAGGTGCGCCGCAATGCGACAAATCTAGCCAGAGACTGATCGCTTGTTTGTACGAATTGCACCTCACTGTTGCCGATACGGTAATCAATTTGAAAGAGAAACAGCCCAATATTGACGAGCACGACTAGAATTGCTGTTACGATGATCCGTAACATGATATTGGCAATGGCGAGAAACCATTTCCTAGATTGGGCCATCGACTCACGTTCTGAATGTTCCGGATTAATTGTCATCGACAAACCAAAACCATTCGTAAGATACTCCGCATACCCTTATTGCTGCTGGAAAGTGACGTAGGTCATGCACTTTAGTCCCGCCGCGCGTAGGCTGGGCACCGCCAACCTTTTACCGTCGCGAATCTCTGCAATCGTTCGCCATCTCATTCGCCTCGATCCTCGCGTGCGAAGCCTTCAAGCCGGGGGTCGGCCGGGGGGTCGGCCGCACAGCCATCGCAGCGGCAGCCCCATTGCGCATCATAGAACCCGCGGGCGACGAAACGGTGAAAGCTGCTGTATTTCCAGGCGTGCGGGCACGGGGCGAGGCCGTGCTTCACCGGGTTGAAATGAATGTATTCAACGTGGTGGATCAGGTCGGCTTCATCGCGGATCATGTGTTCCCAGAAGCGGCGCTGCCAGATTCCGGATTCGCGGTGGCGGGCCCGGGAGGGGTTCTCGGCCGCGGCGATCCGAATCTCATCGGGAAGTGACCGGGTAAAGAGCACCTTGATGCGGCCGATCCGCGATGAGAAATCGGCATCGCCCTCGGGCAGCCGCATGATGATGTGCAGGTGATCGTGAAGCACCACGGCCGCGAGAAGTTCGAACGGTTGTTGTCGCCGTTGGATGGAGAACGCGGTGCGGAGCCGGTCGACGTTGGTGTCATCGGCGAAGATCGGTGTACGCCCGTGGGTGACAAGTGTAAAGAAGAAGGTGCCGCCGGGTTGCCGAGCGCGGATGAACATCGGCATGAGGATGCAATGGACCAGTGTCGGACGCGTGGCGATGACCGGCGAAGTTCAAGGTGGGCGGTGCCCAGCCTACGCTGGAAAGGGCGAAAGTGCATGACCTACGTCACTCGAGCGAATCGATCAGCGCGAGCGAGCCGTTCTTCATCGTGTTCAATCACGAGTCGTCGGAAGAGGATCACGACGCGGCGATCGAGTGGCTTCTGTCGGCGGAGGAGCCGTGTTTGGGCGATCTCAGCGGCGACGGGTCGGTTGATGGCGCTGACCTTGGGCTGTTGTTGGGAGCCTGGGGCGGGTGCTGAGGCGCGCGGGCTGATGAGTTTGCTGCATCGGGAAGAGGGTTCGCCCTCCTTCCGATGTGTTGTGGGAAGAGATCAGAGAATTCGTACGGTCAGCGGCGCTCGCACACACCACCCTGTCTTCCGGGGGCGGGATGGTGTGTGGCACCCGACTGGGAGCCTGGGGCGGGTGCTGAGGCGCGCGGGCTGGTGAGTTTTACTGCATCGGGAAGAGGGTTCGCCCTCCTTCCGATGTGTTGTGGGAAGAGATCAGAGAATTCGTACGGTCAGCGGCGCTCGCACACACCACCCTGTCTTCCGGGGGCGGGATGGTGTGTGGCATCCGACTGCGAGCCTGGGGCGGGTGCTGAGGCGCGAGGGCTGATGAGTTTGCTGCATCGGGAAGAGGGTTCGCCCTCCTTTCGATGTTCTCTGGGAAGAGATCAGAGAATTCGTACGGTCGGCGGCGCTCGCACACACCACCCTATCGGGATGGTGTGTGGCACCCGGCTTCACTAACTGATTGACATTCGCACACACCACCCTGTTTTCCGGGGGCGGGACGGTGTGTGGCACCCGTTGCGGGCCGATTCGGGGGAGCGCGCCGGAGGGGGCAAAAGCCGCTACGATGTCTCCCCCTTGGCCGCGGCGGGCGACGAATCGCTCGGCGGCGGGAGGGATTACCGGCTGGAAACGAGGAGGTTCGCGAAGGTATGCGTCGGGCCAAGATCAGCGTGATTGGAGCAGGAAACGTCGGGGCGACGTGTGCGCACTGGGCGGCCGCGAAGGAGCTGGGGGATATCGTGCTCCTGGACATTCCGGACCGGGTGGGTGTGGCGCAGGGGAAGGCGCTGGACCTGGCGTGCTGCGCCCCGATTGAGAATTTCGACTGCAAAATCACGGGTACGAGCGACTACAAGGACATCGCCGGGTCGGATGTGGTGGTGGTGACGGCGGGGCTGCCGCGGAAGCCGGGCATGAGCCGGGACGACCTGATTCAGACGAACGTGGGGATCGTGCGGAGCGTGTGCGGGGAGATCAAGAAGAACGCGCCGGATTCGATCGTGATCGTGGTGAGCAACCCGCTGGATGCGATGGTGTATACGGCGTGGAAGGTGACGGGATTTCCGACGCACCGGATCATGGGCCAGGCGGGGGCGCTGGATGTGGCGCGATACAAGACGTTTCTTTCGTTTGAGCTTGGCGTGAGCGTTGAGGATATCGACGGCCTGTTGCTGGGCGGGCACGGGGACGACATGGTGCCGCTGCCGCGGCTGACGAGCGTGAACGGGATTCCGATCACGGACCTGTTGCCGATGGAGAAGATCACCGCATGCGTGGAGCGGGCGAAGGTGGGCGGCGGCGAGATCGTGAAGCTGATGGGGACGAGCGCGTATTACGCGCCGGCGAGCGGCACGATCGACATGGTGGAATCGATCGTGAAGGACAAGAAGCGGGTGATTCCAACGGCCGCGTATTGCGAGAATGAATTCGGGGTGGCCCCGGGGGCGAAGGGGAAGGGATATTTCGTGGGCGTTCCGGCGGTGATCGGGACGAAGGGAGTGGAGAAGGTGCTCACGTTCAAGATGAATTCGGACGAAGAGACATTTATGAAGGAGTCCGTCAGCCACGTGAAGGACCTGGTGGCGACGGTGACGAAACTGTTCCCGGACCTGGCCTGACGCCGGGACGGATCGCATTTTGACGAGATAGGTAACCCCCCATGGCAACACGAGAGCTGCAACTGGTTCCCCACGACGGCGTGAAGTTTTCCAATCAGACGATGGTGCTTTCAGGACACCAGTTCACCAACTGCGTGTTTGAGAATTGCACGCTGGTCGTCAACAACTTTCCGTTTGCAACGAAGAATGTGGAGTTTCGGCAGTGCAACGTGCATCTTGACTATGACATGCTGTGGGGTGCGCCGGACACGGTGACGAACCTGCGACGGCTGCTGGATCTGTTCACCGGCAAGATGCCGGGCCCGACCGATCATCCGGCGACGGCTCCAATGCAGTGAATTGAGCAGAGGCTGATGTCGCCTGAGGGGCCATGGCCGCGATTTGCGGCGGGGTGTTATGGTTTGTCCTGATCATCCCAGGCGCCGGCGAGAGATGCAGTGAAGCGCGAGGATGGGGAGAGCACTTCGATCACGGGAGGTTCGGGTTCGGGGGCTGATGCCTCAGGTGATTCGTCGGCAGCGCGGTCGATGGCGGATTGGGCGATGCGGCCATCGGCGTGGACATCTTCGAACTTGACGCTGACGCGGGTGGAGACTCCGCGCTGCTGCATGGTGACGCCGTAAAGCTGGTCGCAATGCTGCATGGTTCGCTTGTGGTGGGTGATGACGACGAAGTGGCTGGAGTCGAGGAAGGGCTTGAGGGCCATGCAGAAGCGTTCGACGTTGGCATCGTCGAGGGCGGCGTCGACTTCGTCGAGCACGCAGAAGGGCGAGGGCTTGGACTTGAAGATGGCCATGAGCAGGGCGACGGCGGTCATGGTTTTCTCGCCGCCGGAGAGCTGGGCGATGAGGCGGGGCTCCTTGCCGGGGGGCTTGGCGCGGATTTCGACGCCGGATTCGAGCCAGTCGGTGTTGCCCTGTTCATCAGGCATGAGATAGACATCGGCGGAGCCGCCGCCGAAGAGGCGACGGAACATGCCGTTGGGTCCGGCGAATTCGTTCTTGACGGCTTCAAACGTTTCCTGGAAGCGCTGACGACTGACGGTATCGAGCTCGGCGATGAGCGCGGTGAGTTGATCGCGTGCGGCGTCGATATCGGCGACCTGACGGATGAGGTCTTCGTTGCGCTGGCCGAGGGTGGCCTCCTCTTCGATGGCATCGAGATTGACGTTGCCGAGGGCCTTGATCTGCGTGCGGAGGGTATCGAGTTCGGCCTGAGCGGAATCGCGATCGATGGGCTCGAACGATTCGACGGAGCGGGATTCGAGGTGCTCGGGATAGAGGGCGGCGAGATCGAGTTCGGCCTCGGCGAGGGTCTGTTCCTCAAGGCTTTCGCGACGGATCTCAACTTCTCGGCGGCTCATCTCGACGGCGTGATAATCGCGGTCGAGATGCGAGGCGGTGGTGCGGGCGGCGTTGAGCGATTCAGACGCTTCGTGGAGCGTGGCAGCGGCGGCTTCGACGCGGGCGGCCGCGTCGAGGGCTTGCTCGGCGAGCGCGGCGATGGACGCCTCGGCGTGAGCAGCCTCGAGGGTGGATTCCTCGATGGCGGCCTCGTAGCGCTCGATTTGTGCGGCCCGGCGCTGAGTCTGATCGACGAGGATGGCCCGCTGGCGCTGGGCCTCTTCGAGCGACTCGGCCATGTGGCGCTTTTCGCGGCGGGCGGATTCGACCTTTTCGGCGAGGGCGGAGGATTGGGCGCGGGCCTGCGCGAGCGACTCCGTGGCTTCGTCGAGCGTCGAGCGGGCGGTGTCGTGCGAGGCGACGGCTTCGACGAGATGGGCTGCCTGCTCGGCATGGAGGCGGTCGAGCGATTCGGTGCGGGCGATCAGATCCGCGTGCTCGGCCTCGATGGAAGCGAGCCGGGCGGCGGCGGAAGCACGATCGTCGGCGATGCGGGCGCGGTCGGCTTCGAGCCGGGCGATTTCGGCGGCGAGGCGATCGGCGAGGTATTGCGAATCGATCAGCGAGGACTGGGCGGCGTTGAGCGAAGCCTGAGCTGATTCCGCCTCAGCCCGGCGCTGGGCGGAGGATTCGCCGAGGAGGCCGAGATCGCCTTCGAGTTCGGCGATGGAGGAATCAATGGAGCGCAGGGCGGTGGAGAGCTCGGTGATTTCCGCACGCCGGGCGAGCCAGCCGGAGGCATCGGTCGAGCGGCCGGTGGAGACTCCGACCGTGATTCGTCCATCGGCTTCGAGCACCTCACCCTGCGGGGTGACGAAACGAGCAAGGCGATCGGAGGCGAGCGGGCCGGCCTTGAGCAGGAGCGCTGCTTCGAGCGTCGAGGCGATGTAGGTGGAGTTGAGGAGCCGCTCAACGGCGGGCCGAGCGGGGTCGGCGATCGTGAGCAGGTCGATGACACGGGAGATGCCGGGTACCGGAACGGCGGCGACATCGTCGTTGAGCCAGTTGACAGGTAGGAAGGTGGCGCGGCCGCCGAGGGAACGCAGCGCGGGAAGGCTGGTTTCCAAGTCGGAGAGCCGGTCGATCAGAAGCGAGCCGAGGTGTGCGCCGAGGGCGGCTTCAACCATGACCGCGTGGGCGCGATCCGTTTCGATCGCGTCGGCGAGGAGGCCGCGAACACCAGGAAATTTCTCCGGTGCGTTCAGGATTGACTTGGCGGTATCGCCGAGCCCTTCGCGGGCGGCGTGCATTTCCTCGAGCAGGCGGAGGCGGCCGGCGAGCGTGGCGCGTTGCTGCTGGGCGTCGCGCAAACTGGAGGCAAGAGCGGCCTGGCGCTCGCCAAGGTCGGCGACGGAGCGGAGGACATCGTCAAGGATGCGGCGGGCGGAGGCGGCCGCATCGTCGGCCACCTCGCGACGGACGAGGGCTTCAAGGCGGGTGTTGAGGACGCGGTCGAGCTGGAGGCGGAGGGACTCATCGCGGGGGTCGAGGGCGGCGAGGGCATCGGCGGCATTGCGGCGACGTTCATCCCCGGCGGCGATGCGCTGGGCAAGGCCAGCGCGATCGCGCTCGATGCGGGCCACGCCGTCCTGAAGTGTTCGGAGGGCGGTATTGAGGGTGATCAGCGTCTGCTGGGCGCGGGTTCGCTCGTTGGAGAGCGTGTTGAGTTCGCGGTCGGCTTCGCCGGCCTGTTCGGCAAGGGCCGCCAACGCAGTCTGGGCAGCCTCAGCTCGCTGGGTCCAGTCGGCGATTCCGGCGTCGGACGCGGCGAGGCGTTCGCGCTCTTCCGCAAGGTGGGTGCGGGCTTCCTGAATATTGCGCTCGGTCAGTTCCTTGCGCTGGACGGCCTGCTTCTTCTGGCCGGTGAATTCGAGCCGCTGCTGCTCGACATCGCGGAGCGCAGACTGGGCGTCGTGGCGTTCGATTTCGGCGGATTGCTTGCGATCCTCAAGGTTGGAGAGGACCGCGGCCAGTTCCGTGCGGCGCGACTCGAGGCTGGAGATCTGGCTGGTGAGGCCGCGAAGTCGCTCCTGCAGTTCGTGGTAGAGATCAAGGGCGTGAGCGGTGCGCAACTCGCGGCGGCGGGCATCGAGCGACTGGAACTGGCGGGCTTTTTCGGCCTGGCCTCGAACGATGCGGAGGCGGCGTTCGGTATTGGCAAGTTGTTCGCGGACGACGAGGAGATGGCTTTCGGCCTGTTCGAGTTTGCGGGCGGATTCGATTTTCCGGGCCTTGAAACGAGCAACGCCGGCGGCTTCTTCGAAGATGACGCGGCGCTCCTGCGGATTGGCGAGGAGCATGGCATCGACCTTGCCCTGCTCGATGATGGAATAGGCATCAGCGCCGATGCCGGTATCCATGAAGAGGTCGCGGATGTCCTTCAGCCGGACCTTGCGATTATTGATGATGTATTCGGAGCGGCCGTCGGCGAAGAGGCGACGACAGACGTCGACCTGGTCGGCGTCGATGGCCAGGCTTCGGCGCTTGAGAGGGTCGTTGGCGGAGGGGTTTTCGACGGGGTTGTCGAAGGTCAGCGTGACGGAGGCCATGCCGCTGGGCTTGCGGGCGGCGGAGCCGGCAAAGATGACGTCGAACATCTGGCCGCCGCGAAGGCTTTTGGCGGATCGCTCTCCGAGGACCCATTTGATGCCATCAACGACGTTGGATTTTCCACATCCGTTTGGGCCGACGATTCCGGTGACGGGGGCGTCGAAACGAAACTCGGTGGTTTCGGCGAAGGATTTGAATCCCGAAAGGGTGAGTTTCGCCAGCCGCATGGATGACCTCCTGTCAGGCATCGGTCCCATCCATGGGAACCGTAGGTACAACTCGGAACCTCATGCCGGACGATTCACGTATCGGCCGAATGGGTTACCTCCCAGTATCGTTGACGGCGGGCGCCCATTCAAGTCGATCCGAGGAAGATTCGAAGGGATTTTCGGCCGGCGGCGCGAGGGGTTCGTCGGGGGCCTTCGAAGCGCCGCCGTCGGGTTCGAGGTAGTCAAAGTCGGGGTCGCCGAATTCGGGGCGTTCGGGAATCTCGGTCTCCTGCTTGGCGCGGAGGATGGCCGCGAGGATTCGGTCCTGTTCAGCCTTGAAATCGCCGGGAATGAACCGCTGAGCCCAGATCTCGTGGAGAGCGCCGACCACCTCGCCGTATTCGAGACCGAGCCCCGGTTGGGGAGCTTCAATGGTCACGGTGTGGCCGAGGAAGGGGATGAATTTGTCGAGTGATGGATCGACGAGCTTGGCGTCGCCCCGGTCATCATCGATCTTGCGGAAATAGACCTCCAGCTTCCCGGAGCGACTGTCTTCCTTGATCATGAGCCGGTTCGACCACATGAAGACGTTGAGGGGGGTGCTGATCGCGAGGTCTTTCTTGAAGACCGTGATCCGCGGCACGCCCGTTTGAGAGACGTAGATGAGCGGTTTTTCGCTGGGAACGAGATAAAGCTCGAACTTGTTGTCGACGATGACGCGCTGGAGAAACGGATCGCCGCGCTTGATCAGGGCGTCGACCGCGGCGAGCCGGACGTCGACATCCTCGTCGTCGAGCAGTTTTCGTAACCCGATTTCAATGGTGGGGTTAACGCCCATTTCGGCGAGCAGGCCGATGGTGTCGAGGCGTTTCTGGGTGGTGGACGAGGAGGCCATCTCGAGAAGCGGCTTGACGGTCAGGGCATCGTTGAGCTTGGCGCCGGCTTGAAGGGCGGCAAGCCGTGGGCCTTCCTCGGGATAGTCGTACAGGGGCTGAATAATGCTCAGCGATCGTTTGCCGATTGCCTGCCAGCGCCAGGCGGCCTCACCGGCCGAGCCGGGGTTCGCGAGCATGGTGCGCTGGACAAACGTGGCGGTCTGCTCGACGGCGTCAATCCGGATCGTGCTGTGGCGCAGGACCTCGATGAATTCGCGGGAATCGTTGCGCCATGAGGGAGGAACCGTAATCCGAACGACGGTGTCGTTTTCGCCGCGAGCGGTGGGATCTCGCTGGCCGGGCTCGCGCGGGAAGTTGGAGTTGATGGAATTCTGGATGGTTTCCGCGCGGGCGTGGCTGGGGGTGGCCAAGCGAAGCTTGATGGGAAGGTCCTTATTGGCGATGCCGCCGTTGAGAATCCGTCCCACGGTTCGCAGAATGCTGTCGCGTGAGTTGGCTGAGGGCTCGGAGAATGGGTTGATGAAGATGGGCCCCCGGGCGAAGGCGAGCGGGGCGGGCTGGCGCCCGGTGGCCATCAAGGGGCCGGGTCGGAGCGGCGTGGTATAGAGCCGGCCGCCTTCGAGGCTGGTGGTGCCGGTCGATGGTTCGGCAAGGACACGAACATCGAACTGGGTGCCCTTGACAGCACCGGCCGGAAGCACCGCTTCCACGATGACAACGGCGGTATCGGGCGAGGAGAGCATCATCTCGGGCGAGATCTTGTTGGGATCCTGAGCTGAGCCCACGCCCATCTTGCGCATTTCATTGAGCATGTAGCCGCGGATCTGGGAATTGAGGGTGCGCGACCCGGTTCCCTTCAGGCCGACCACGAGGCCATAGCCTCGGACGACGATGTCCTGGTAGCCCAGAACGATGGTCTCACCCGCGATGGTGCCGCGCATGATCTGAGGGACGTCAAGCTCGAGCGTCTTGGGTTCGAATTTGGCGCGATCCGGGCTCGGGCCGGCCTCCTCGACGTTGTTGCACGCGGGAATCAGGAGGAGCGAGCACAGCAATGCACACCCCGCAAGCCCACGCGCCAGGCGATGGGCGAGGCGGAATCCGGTGATCTTGGTTTCCATCGGTTTCATCCACATCAGGGGCAACTCCGGGGCGAGGAGCCGCCGCAACGCCTGAAATTACAGGGAATTGGCATCAGGAGCAACGTGAAAGAGGGCAATACGAGGGATGATCCAACTTTCACCACAATTGGGGGGAGTTTGCGCCTATTGTCCGAGGATCGGTCCGTTTCCTGCGATGAGCTCCCCCACCGTCAGCGTGGCCAGCGACCTGGTCGTAGTCGCGAACCGTCTTCCGGTGCGTTGCGTGCGCCGACTGGCGCGGGTGACATGGGAGCGCAGCCCGGGAGGGCTGGTTTCCGCACTGCGTCCGATTTTGAGGGAGCGGCCGACGACGTGGGTCGGGTGGCCGGGGATCTCCGATACGCTGGCTCCATTTGAATTCGAGGGTATCTGGAATGTGCCGGTGGCGATCAGTGCGGCGGAACACAAGGCGTATTACGAGGGATTCTCAAACCGGGTGCTCTGGCCCCTTTATCACGACAACATCCGGCAACCGGAGTTCGATCGAAACACGTGGACGAACTACGTAGGAATCAACAAGCGGTTTGCTGATGTGGCGGCGAAGGTGGCGGCTGAGGGGGCGATTGCCTGGGTGCACGACTACCAGCTTCAGCTGGTTCCACAGATGCTTCGGAGGCTGCGGCCGGATCTTCGGATCGGGTTCTTTCTGCACATTCCGTTTCCGCCGCAAGAGCTTTTTGCCCAGTTGCCATGGCGGAAGGAGATCCTCGAAGGACTTCTGGGGTCGGACATCGTCGGATTTCAGACCCAGATCGGAGCGATGAATTTCGCGCAGGTGTGTCGACGTTACGCCGGGGCAGGAAGCGGCGAGGGCGAGTGGGTGCTTGAGCACGAGGGGCGATCGGTGGAGATCCGCAGCTTTCCGATCTCGATCGACTTCGACCAGTTCAACACCATGGCGGTGGATGACGCTGTGGCAGAGCGCCGAGAGGAGGTCCGCAGCTGGCTGGGACGATCGCGGAAGCTGCTTCTCGGGGTTGACCGACTGGACTACACCAAGGGAATCGATACCCGGCTCCAGGCGTTTCGGGGTTTGCTTGCGAGTGGCCGCATGGACCGGGATGAATGCGTGCTGGTGCAGGTGGCCGTGCCGAGCCGGGAACACGTGGCGGAATATCGGCAGCTGCGTTCTCGGGTGGAGGGCATGGTGGGTGAAATCAACGGGGAATTCGGCGAGATCGGCCACGTTCCGGTGCAATACCTGCATCGATCGGTTTCGCCGGTCGAGCTCTCAGCGCTCTATACCGCCGCCGATGTGATGCTGGTAACTCCGTTGCGGGACGGGATGAATCTGGTGTGCAAGGAGTATGTGGCGTCGCGACGCGAGCTGACCGGAGCACTGGTTTTGAGCGAGTTCACGGGGGCCGCGAAGGAATTGACCTCTGCGCTGCAGGTGAATCCTTACGATATCGACGGGGTGATCAGCACGATGGAGACGGCGATTCACATGCCCCTTGCCGAGCAGACGGTGCGAATGGAGGCGATGCGGGAGACGGTTCGCCGCCAGAATGTTCACGCGTGGGCGAGCCGATTCTTTTCGACGCTGGAGCACGCGCATGCCGGATAGGTCGTTGGCGGATCGAATTGAACAGATCGCCCGCGCGGGGTCGCTCCTGGTGGCGTGTGATTACGACGGGACGCTGTCGCCGATCGTAGTGAATCCGTCGGAGGCGCGGCCGCTGCGGGAGACGCTGGTGGCGCTGTCGGGCCTGGCCTCGCTGCCTTCAACCTCGGTGGCAGTGATATCGGGAAGGGCGCTGGGGGAATTGTCGGCGATGTTGAATGATCCGCCTCGAATGATGCTGGTGGGAAGCCACGGGAGCGAATTTGATCCGGATTTCGCGTCGAGTTTGACGGAGGAGGCCAAGGCGCTTCGGGGGCGACTCCTTGAGCGGCTGAGCGAGCTGGCTTTGGCGGACCGGGGATTCACGATTGAGGAGAAGCCGGCGTCGATCGCATTTCATTTTCGCAATGCGGAAGAGAGGGCCGCCAGACGGGCGCTGGAGGCGATTGATGAGGGCCCCGCGCTCTGGGAGGGCGTCTACGTCAAGCGCGGGAAGAAGGTTGTGGAGCTGACGGTGGTGGCGACCAACAAGGGGGAGGCGCTGCAGCGCATTCGCCAGCGGGTGGGTGCGAGCGCGGCAGTCTTCATCGGCGACGATGTCACGGATGAGGATGCCTTTGCGACGCTGACGGGGCCGGACGTGGGCATCAAGGTGGGGGAAGGCGAATCGAAGGCACCGTATCGGGTTGAGCATCCAGACGATGTGGCGCGGTTGCTGGCGCATCTTTATGAACAGCGGCTCGAATGGACGCGAGGCGCCGGGGCGACACCGATCGAGCGGCATTCGATGCTATCTGACCAGCGAACGGCGGCGTTGGTGGACGGGAATGGAAAGATCGTCTGGCTGTGTCTGCCGCGGCTAGATTCGCCGGCTTTATTCGCAGAATTAGTGGGTGGAGCAGATGGCGGATCGTTTGCGATTACACCCATGGACGACGATCGCGCGCCGAAGCAGCGCTATCGGGGATCGTCGATGGTGTTGCAGACGAAGTGGCAGCAGGTGAGCGTGACCGATTTCATGGATGGATCAAGAGGAAACTTCGATCAGCGGGCGGGCCGGACCGACCTCATCAGAATCGTGGAGGGCACGGGGAAGGTTCGGATTGAGTTTTCGCCGCGAATTGATTTCGGTCGCGAGCCGACATGTCTGGCGGTACGTGACGGGGGCATTATCGTGACCGGAACGCACGACCCGATCGTGTTGCGCACGTCCGGCGTGCACTGGAGGGTGGAAAACCGATCGAACCATCAGACGGCGGTGGCAGAGGCCGAGTTGCGGGCAGATGAGCCGCTGGTGCTGTGCCTGTGTTATGGAACGGGATCGCTGCGGCAGGATGCGCGGTCGGCGATGGATCGGCTTCGAGCGACAGTGCGCACGTGGCACGCGTGGACGCAGCGACTGCAAATCCCGGACATCAACCCTGAGCTGGTGAAACGGAGCGCTTTGACGCTGAAGGCGCTGTGCCACGGACCGACGGGGGCGATCGCGGCGGCGGCGACGACGTCATTGCCGGAACACATCGGCGGGGTTCGAAACTGGGACTATCGGTATTGCTGGCTTCGAGATGGGGCGATGAGCGCTCTGGCGCTGACACGGCTGGGGAGCGAAGAGGAAGCGATGCGATTCCTCGACTGGCTGCTGGATGTGCTGACGCGAAGCGCGCCGGAGCGACTTCATCCGGTGTATACGGTGGCGGGTGAAGCGCTCGGACCGGAAGCGGAGTTAAGCGAGTTGCCGGGATACGCAGGCAGTCGGCCGGTGCGGATCGGAAATGCGGCGTCGAGGCAGGTTCAGTTGGACGTCTTCGGGGCGATCATGGAATTGATCTATGAATTGATCCTTCGAGACGCGCCGCTTTCATCGGACCACTGGCGGCTGGTGGACGCGATGGTGCAGGCGGTGGAGCGGCGATGGGAGGAGCCGGACCACGGTATCTGGGAGGTGCGGCGGCCGCAGCGGCATCACGTGCATTCAAAGGTGATGTGCTGGCTGACGGTGGATCGGGCGGTGAGAGCGGCGGATCGATTCCTGGATCGCCACCGGGACGATTGGGCAGCGCTGCGTGATCGAATTGCGAACGACGTACTGAGCCACGGGTATAAGAAGAGCGTCAAGGCGTTCACGGCGGCGTATGAGGGGGAGGATCTTGATGCGGCAGCGCTTTGGGTAGGAATATCGGGGCTGGTTGGAGCGGACGACCCTCGGTTTGCGGGCACGGTGGAGGCGGTTGAGCATCATCTGCGGGTGGGTCCGACGGTCTATCGCTATCGACATGTGGATGACGGGATCGCCGGACCGGAGGGGGGATTTCATATCTGCGCGGCATGGCTTGTTGATGCGTATGTGCTGCAGGGCCGGCTGGACGATGCGCGGGAGTTGTTTGAGAGTATGGCTGCGCTGGCGGGGCCGACGGGGTTATTGAGTGAGGAGTATGACCCCGAGCGTGGTGAGGCGCTGGGGAATCATCCGCAGGCGTATTCGCACCTGGCGATCATTGAGAATGCCCTCAGGATCGAGGGGGCTCTGAAGCGGATGACGGACGCCGGCGCTGAACGAATGAACGGAAGGGGTCGGCGGATCCGTCGGTCGGCTGATCAACATCGAGCCTGAGATACTCCGATGAAAACGCAATCGACCGCCCCGCAGTGTGCGGGGCGGTCGATTTTCGTGTCGGACCGTTACGTCCAGGGATCAGTTCCGGGTCTGGACCACCTCATCGTCCTGACTACGGGTGGCCCGTTCGTGAGGCCGGCGCGTGCCGGGCTGAATCATGGCACATCGCAGGCATCGCCAACTCCGTCGTCGTCCGAATCAATCTGTTCGGGATTGGAGTCAAAGGGGCAGTTGTCACATTCATCTCCGGCGGCGTCCTGGTCAAGATCGGCCTGGCTGGGATTGAACGTGAACGGACAATTGTCGAGGTGATCACAGATTCCGTCGCCGTCGGAGTCTTCAAGACAGAGGCTGGGATCGCAGTCATCCGGGATGCCATCACCATCGACATCGACGTGATCATCGAAGCCGGGGCAGAGATCATTGACATCACAGACGCCGTCATCATCGGAATCGATGCAGATGCACGGTCCCCATGCACTGAGCAGGAGGCCGAGATCGGCGCCGTCGATCAGGCCGTCGTTGTTCAAGTCTGCATCGCCTTCGGTCTCACCCCAAGCGGCGAGGAGCAGGCCGAGATCTGCGCCGTCGACCTTTCCGTCGTGGTTGAGATCGCCGAGGCATTCGCAATCATCGGGGATTCCGTTGCCGTTGAAATCGGTGTCGAAGCCCTCGATGATCTCGCAGGCATCGGGCAGACCGTCGCCGTCGCAATCGGCATGATCGTCGCCACCAAGGCAGATGTCGCACCCATCGGGCACGCCATCGCCATCGGAATCGACAAGGTCGTCTGAGCCTGGGCACACATCGTCGGGATCGCAAATGGTGTCATGATCGCTGTCGGTGCAATCGTCGCACGCATCACCGACGCCGTCGCCATCGGCATCCGCCTGATCGGCGTTGCTGATGGTTGGGCAGTTGTCGATGCAATCGGGAACACCGTCACTATCGGAGTCGATCGGGACATTGGAGCACCCACCAAAGATACAGCTGTCCTCGGTGCACTCATCGCCGTCGTCGCAATCGACCGGAGTTCGGAGGCAGTCACCGGAGGCCGGGTCGCAGAAATCGATACTGCAGGGATCGCCGTCCTCGCAATCAATCGGCGTGTAGACGCAGTTGCCGTCGACGCAGGAATCGATGGTGCAGAGGTCGCCGTCGTCGCAGAGAACCGGCGTTCGGATGCAATCGCCGGAGGCGGGGTCGCAGAAATCGATACTGCAGGGATCGCCGTCCTCGCAGTCGACCGGCGTATAGACGCAATTGCCGTCGACGCAGGAATCGATGGTGCAGAGATCGCCGTCGTCACAGATGACCGGCGTTCGGAGACAATCGCCGGACGCGGGGTCGCAGAAATCGATACTGCAGGGATCGCCGTCCTCGCAATCGACCGGCGTATAGACGCAATTGCCGTCGACGCAGGAATCGATGGTGCAGGGGTCGAAGTCGTCACAGAGGATCTCTCCGTGGATGCAGTCGCCCAGGAAGCATCCATCGATGGTGCAGAGATCGCCGTCGTCGCAATTGACCGGTGTATAGACGCACCCGCCGTCGACGCAGGAATCGATGGTGCAGGGGTCGAAGTCGTCACAGAGGATTTCTCCGTGGATGCAGTCGCCCAGGAAGCATCCATCGATGGTGCAGGCATCCTGATCATCACAATCGATCGGTGTGAAGACGCAGATTCCGTCCACACAGGTATCGATGGTGCAAGGGTCAAAGTCATCACAGAGGATTTCTCCGTGAATGCACTCGCCCTGGAGACACCCATCGATGGTGCAGGCATCGTGATCGTCGCAGTCAACCGGTTCGTGGGCACAAGCGCCATCGACGCAGAAGTCGGTCGTGCATGGATCGCCGTCGTCGCAGTTGATCAGGCCGTACAGGCAGCCTGAGCCCGGATCGCATCCGTCAAAGGTGCAAGCGTCGCCGTCGTTGCAGTCGATCGGTGTATGCTCGCACGAACCATCAACACAGGTGTCAACGGTACAGGCGTCGCCGTCGTCGCAGGAGACGGGCGTGAAGACGCAGTTGCCGTCCACGCAGGAGTCGATAGTGCAGGCATCGAAGTCATCACAGAGGATGGCCCCATGGATGCACTCGCCGAGGAGGCATCCGTCGATCGTGCAGGCATCGTGATCGTCGCAATCGATCGGCTCATAGACGCAGACACCGTTGACGCAGAGGTCGGTGGTGCATGGGTCGCCGTCGTCGCAGAGGGTCTGAAGGTAGACGCAATGCCCGTCGATGCAGCTGTCTGCGGTGCAGGCATCACCGTCGTCGCAGTTGAGCCGCTCATAGAAGCAGCCGAAGAGGGCATCGCACAGGTCAACCGTGCAACCATCACCATCGGAACAATCGAGCGGCGTATGGACGCAGCCGATGAGCGGGTCGCAGAGGTCGATGGTGCAGAGATCGCCGTCGTCGCAACTGATCGGCGTATTGATGCACAGGCCCTCGACACACGCGTCGTCGGTGCAGGCATCGCCGTCATCACAGGTGATCGGAGTGTGGACGCAGTCGGGGAAGATCACGAGGTCGCACGATCCGCAGATCGAGAGTGCCTCGCCGGCACAGATGGAGTCCCAACTGGTGTTGCAGCAGAATGAATCGACGGCGCAGACGGCCGCCTGGCACGCTGCATCGGTGCATCCCACACCGCTGTGAGCGACACAGCAGTTGCTACCGCCGGTCTGGCCCTCGATGCATGTGTCAACGGTACAGGCATCACCATCGTCACAATCGACGGCCACATTGAAGCAGATCCCATCGACACAGGAATCGATCGTGCAGATGTCGTCGTCGTCGCAGTCAAGCGGCGTAAACACGCAGTTTCCGCCGACACAGGAATCGATCGTGCACAGGTCGCCGTCGTCGCACGGCGGCACCTGGTCGCAGGAGCAGCCGTCTGCATTGACAGACTCGCCCGGCGCGGTGTCGGGGCACAGGTCGGCATCATCGGGAACGCCGTCATCGTCGGCATCACTCCCCCCGCCGATCAGGGCGATCGAGAGGAGGTAGTCGCCCGCGGCGCTCCCGGATACCTTGGCGATATATGTTCCGGCGGTGACGACGCGATAGGTCAGACCCTCACCCGGAGAATTGGGGGTGGTGGAAGTCAGGACGCCAGCGCCGCTGGTGATGTTGGATGTGGATCCCGAGTCGTTCACAGCGACCAGCGTCACGCCGCTTGAATTGAGTAACGCCAACGCGGCATTGATCGGCGTGTTGTTGCGCAGCGGGTCGTTGTCGAGCCCGATGAAGATCAATTGGCCCGGGCTCGCGGAGAAGGCGTAGTGGTCGAGATCGCTGGACACCGAAAGGGCGCCGGACCAGTACGTGCCACCGACGGTGGCCGTGGCCGGCGTGTCGTTGGAGGATACCGGCTCGACCAGGGCATCACCGATGGGCGGCTGAATGACGGCGTAGGCGCGATAGGGTTCGGACTGGGTCGTGGAGCTGAAATGTGAGACGCGAAGATAGGACGCGACTCCGGTAAGTGGTGTGCCCATGCAGTTCGGCGCGAGCGACCCGAACGCGACGTCGTTATTCGCGTCGTCGTATTCAAGCGTGTCCATGGCTGTCGTGATCCGCAGGTCGAAGTCATTGCTGCTGCCGGAGGCTCCGTCGAGCATGGCAAAGACTCGCGACCCCGCGCCGGGGGCTCCCAGCGAGAGGAAATCAGCCTCGGCCGTGGGGCTGATCGAGCCCTCCATGCCGAATTGGAAGGTGTTGGCCGATGCCGGGGTGGCGTTTGGCTCAACTTCCAGCGTGCACTGATTGACCTCGATGCGGAAGTTGCTGCCTGCCGTGAGGGCGAGTTCGTCGACGAACACGTAGACCGTGCTGGACGCCGCCATCGAGTAACACATGATTTCTTCAGATCCGAGCGACGTTGTGCTGTTTCGGTTCGACGCTGCCACAGCGCCGGCGTTCAGGACGCCGACACCGACCGGGCAGGTTGGTGCGATATAGAGGACCACATTGGAGACGGCCCCGGAGATGTTCTGCACACGGAAGGAATAGGTGCCGGCGGATGGCGCGGTGAAGCTGTAGACCACATCGCGACCCGGCGCGGTGGTCGTGGTCTGGCCGATACCGATGAATGGCGGATTGGCGGCGGTGACGACGTAGTCGTTGGTGGCGAGAGCGGTCGTGCCGTCAAGCGGAGTATCGAGGGCCAATGGAATGGCACTGCCGCATGTATCGTTCATGGGCGGAAGCTGCAAGGAGACGACGAAGGTGCCGGTGGCGAAGTCGTTGGGGGCCGTGGTGCTGACCCATGCACCGATACGGATGTAGTAGGTCACGCCGATGGTGACGGGTGCGGTGGCCTTCGATTCATTGGCTCCGCAGGTGCCGCCGCCGTCAGCACAGCCGATCTGTGTGAGAGAACCACACGTTCCCGACCAGATGGAGATGACCGAGTCAAAGCCGCTTGGGGAGTTGCTGGCGCCGGACCCGGCAGGATCGGAGGGGCAGTTGGTGACAACCAACGTCCCGGTCGCCGTGGCGGTGTAGCTATACCACACGTCGTTCTTTGAGCCGATGCAGGAGGTGGCGGGTGTACTGGTCGTGGACTCCAGGGTGCTGTAGGCGTTAATCCCGTTGAAGACCGGGGTTGCGCCAGCGCACTCGTCGTTGGCCGGCGGGGCGGCCAGGGCGACCGAAGCCATCCAGGCGGTCGTTGCGGTTGAAAGTGCGCGCAGCCACAGCCCAAAGGAACTTCGAGTGCTTCTGATTGTCATGACGTCCCACGACCCTTCTGGGATGGATTCACCCTCGCTCCGGGGGATGAAGCGAGCTCGTCCATCACCTGTTTCCCGCTCAGCGCACGCTGCGCCGATAATCTGGAGCGCAGTCTGATCTCGCGCTGAGTTAAATCAAGGTGTATCGGCCAAGATTGTTGAAGATTGTGTTCACCCGATCGGTGGCGACGCCGGCCGCAACCATGTCATACACCTGCCCCTCGCCCAGATTATCGATTGGCGCCGGATTGCCATGAGCCTCCAGGCACGGGGTGGAGGGAAATGAACCCGCCGCGAGGCGAGTCAACCAAGGCCGTGATGCCGGCCTCGTGTGGAGGTGTCGAGCGATGGGCGTCCGGAGGGGCTACCAACTTCCGCCCAGAGCATCCTTGGCCGCGGCACGAACACGCTGCGGATAGTCCACGGGGAAATACCAGACGTTCTTGATTGAGGATGGCGCAAGGCCTCGTTTGGAGGCGGGCAGCCGAGGTCGGACGGCCAGGACCAGGTCGCTGGAAATCCAGTCATGGGAGAACCAATAGCGGTGGCCAGCGATGTCGAATCCACGGACGTCCTTCCCTTGGGAGACGTCGAGGAGCTCGATGCGCATGTCTCGTTCGATGGCTTCCCGCTCCTCATCGGGCATTTGACCGACGGCGGTGCCCATGCGGAGTCCGCCTCCCATCAGCGTGGAAGCCTTCTCCAGGGCAATGTCGTCATCGGACGCGATGACGATGACCCTCTCGGCCACCTGATCGATCTTCGGCAAACGCTGAACGAAATCATGGACCGGGACATCCGGAGCTGCGAAGACCACTGTTCCGAGTCTCGACTCGGTCGGAGCAAGGTCGTGGAGCTCGTCCCAGATCTCGAGTTTTTCGAGGGCACGGGACACCACACGACCACCCGCACTCCAGCAGACGATGTTGATTCTTCGGGCGCTGGTGTGCTGGGCGAGGATTCGAATGAGCGAGACGAACGTACCCACCGAGGCCTTGCCCCGCTCAATGTCCTCGCCGGACAAGTACCGGAAGATGTCCTGGTGCGTGGGCCAGGCAAAGGCCAGCGGAACCATGTCGCGACCGGCAAAGTGGTTGAGTTCGGCGGCATAGATGCAGGCGTTGTAGAAATTCACCTTGGCGCCGTGCACGTAGATGATGATCTCGGGGTCTTTCGCGAGGGCGAGTTGGGCATTGACCGCCGAAAGGAACCGTTCGCTTCCATCGGTGGGTGATGGAAGGAAGTCCGCATCGGTCAGACTGATGCTGGCATGTTCCCACACATCCGTGAGCCGCATGGCAACCTTCAGCTTCCGGTCGGAAGCACGGCTGGCTTCGGAGAGATCTTCCCAGGTGAGATCGTCGCCGAATCTGACGCGAGCCATGCCCAATTGGAGCGTCGACGACGGAGTGTTCCCGTAGGCGCGAGGATCGTCGAATGGTCCGGAGGCCCGCGACCGATTGGTCGCATAAAAGACGAGCTGAGCCGGGGTGCGGTGCGCCGAATCGACGTGGGCGAAGGGATCAATGCCATCCTCGCGATAAATCAGCGGCGTGACCATCAGCGTGCCCTGAGGGACGCCACATCCGGCGAAGAACAGCGCAGTGCCAAGCACGACGCATCGAAGAATCACTTCATGTCTCCTTCCGTAACGTCCTGGAGGTCCAGACACGCTCAGCCTGGGGCCGGTGCCGGTCGAATCGGTCGACAGATCTCCGCGGCCCCGCCCAACCCGACGACGAGGAAAAGACCGGCGCAGGACGAGATGATCCGCCTCCGAACACTCGGCACCAGACCAGTGCGAGTGGTTGAGAGACAGGCCGAAACACTTGCAAGATCGAGAGCGATGAACATCGGAACGATCCTGCGGACTGCGCTGAATCTGGTGCAGGCTCGCGGTTTGAGCAGTGCTTCACATTCAAATGGGCGTTACAGGATTCGAACCAGTGACCCCTGCTATGTAACAGCAGTGCTCTAGCCGCTGAGCTAAACGCCCGAGGTTGGGATGGTAGCCTCTCCCTTGGACTGTGATATTCCGACGCCCGCGAGCCGGCGCGGCTCAGGGTCGACAAGGGCCTCGGAGACCTTGTGCCGGCGGACCTTGCGCACGACGATGGGAATGCCATCGATGGAGAACACATCGCCGCCCTTGGGGGAACGCTCGATCATGGATTCGAGAAGGGTGTTGAGCGTCATTTCGCCGGGTTTCCCCGCCGCGAATTCCTGGTGGCCGAGCGCATCGCGGATGCGGGCGAGCGTGGCGCCGCCGCCGACGATCCACTGGCGGCCGGCCCCGGCGATATGGCGCGGAAGGCGATCGAATTCATCCTCGATATCACCGACGAGTTCCTCGAAGATATCTTCCTGGGTGATCATGCCGACGACCTTGCCGTGCTCATCGCGGACAAGCGCCAGGTGAACATGGTCGGCGATCATGCGGCGAAGCGCTTCGCTAACGGTGAGGTTCAGGGGCAGGCTTGTGAGAGAGCGGGTGATCTCGCGAAGCGACGGGTTCTCGGGATGCGTCTTGGCAAGGAGGGTCATCTCCTTGTAGGTGACGTAGCCGATGATCGACTGCACATCACCCGATCGCTCCGCGACAGGGAAGCGGGTGTGAAGATCGAGGTGGGCCGCAACGATGTTGCGCGTGAGCGGGGCATCGGCCTCGAGCATGACGACATCGTCAGAGGGCATCATGATGTCGCGAACAAGGAGGGTCGAAAGGCGGCTGGCCTGCACGATGATCTTTTCTTCCTGGACGCCGATCACCTTACTGGCCCGGAGCATGCTCACCTGGGAGCGAAGTTCGTTGAGACCGGTCTGAATGTCGTCGCGGCGAAATGATTTCGGGGCCGCCTTTCCCACGATGGCGACCAGCCACTTGGTCAGCGTTTCGAAGAAAATGACCGCCGGGTAGACCACCCAGGCGAACACCTGCATCAGGGGACTGAGGGCGAGGCACACAAATTCGTTGTGCTGGAGGGCGAAGACCTTGGGAACCAGCTCTCCAACCACAATGGTGAGGGCCGAAAGCGGGACCACGATCAAGGCGAGACTGATGACGCTGGCAACGGATTCCGAGAATCCGAAGTTGTCGCGAAGGTAGGGGGAGAGCACTTCATCAGCGTTGGCGCCGCCGATCGCAGCCGCAATCGCCCCGGCGAGGGTGATGCCGACCTGAACGACAGCAAGGCTGCCCTCCATTCGGCTCTTCATGGCGACGGCAGCGCTGGACCCGGGGCGTTTCTGTTCGTGAAGCACCCGGAGTCGGCGTGGGTCGACCGATGCGAGGGCAAGCTCGTAGGCCGCAAAAACGGCGTTGAGCAGCACCATGCCGAGGATAAGGAGAGTCTGGGGAAGGCCGATCATGATCGCAGGAAACGGTCACCTGATCTTAGGGGATCAACACGGACCTATCTTTTGGAATATGTTCGGTATGGAAGAACCTGATTGACGGCAGTGTCCGGAGAATTGGCGCGCCCGGCTGGCGAACTGCCAATATGGTGTAGGAAAGGAGATCGGACATGGGCTTGATCGTCAATCGAATCGCTCGATCCACGTCAATTCTGGCTGCAATCCTGGCCGTTGGAATTGCTGGGCTGGGGGCGGGCCATCAGGGTTCGATGGCCGCGGACGAAGGACCGGCCACACCGCAAGACAAGCAGCCCGAGGCCGTATCGGTGCGCGATGTGGTGTTGCTGGACCTCGACGGCAAGGAATTGCCGCTTTCGAAATTCGACGACAAGCCGATCATCATGGAAATGTGGGCAACGTGGTGTGCTCCCTGCGTGAAACAGCGGAAAATCATCGACACCGTGGCGAAAGAACTTTCCGAGCATGTTCATCTGATCGGAGCCTCGGTCGATGATTCGCCGGAGAAGGTGAAGGCGTTCCTCAAGAACAACCCGACGCCTGAGGGCATGGTTGAAGCCCTGGCGACCAAAGCATTAAGGGACGCCATCAAACCCAAGGACAAGCAGCACACGATTCCAAAGATGATCTTCATCTCTTCGCGAGGCACGGTGCTGGATATTGCCTACGACCAGCAGTCGGCTGAGTGGCTGCTGGCGCGGGCCAAGAGCCTGAAGTAATTCGGGGCGGCGGGCGCAGCGTTACACTGGCGGTCATGCGCTGGCTGTTGGACGCGGCATACGTCATTGGCGCGGTTATCTCCTGCCCCGTGTGGCTCTGGCGCATGGGGAGAACGGGGAAACTCCAGACCGACTGGGCTGCGCGGTTCGGACATGCGGCGATTCCGCCGAAGAGCCGGCCGCGAATCATGTTGCACGCTGTATCGGTGGGTGAGATCAACGCTATTCGGCTGCTCGTGGAAGAGCTGATCCGCCGCCGTCCGGATGTTGAAGTCGTCGTGACGGCAACAACAGATACAGGGGTGGCGCGAGCGCGAGAGCTGTATTCAAGGCGATGCGTTCTTGGGCGATATCCGTTCGATGTCTCGTGGGCGGTGGAGCGATTTCTCCGAGCGGTCGAGCCAGATGTGGTGGGCCTTGTCGAACTGGAGGTCTGGCCGAACTTCACCGCAGCCTGCATGAGACGCAGCATTCCGGTGGTGGTTGTGAACGGTCGATTGTCGGAGCGATCATCGCGGCGGTATGGCCATATCGCGCTCCTCGTGCGGAGCATGTTTCGAAGGCTGTCGCACGCTGCGATGCAGACACAGATCTATGCGGACCGGATCATGCAGTTGGGAGTGCCTCGGGATCGAATCAGTGTCAGCGGCACGATGAAATGGGATACTGCGGAGATCGCGGACGTCGTGGAGGGAGCGGATGCCTTCGCGGCGGAGCTGGGCATCGATCGCGGCAGACCCCTTGTGGTGGCTGGTTCAACCGCGCCGGAAGAGCATGCACTGATTCGCGATGCCGTTGGGGATGGCGTGCAATTGTTATGCGCGCCGAGGAAGCCGGAATGGTTTGATGATGCTGCGGAGGTTCTCCAAGGATGTGCGCGGAGGTCCAAGGGGGATCGGGGCAGTTCGACGGGGCGGTACCTGCTCGACACCATTGGTGAACTAAGAAAGGCGTATGCCTTGGCGGATGTCGTCGTCGTTGGCCGCACGTTCGTGGATCTGCACGGTTCCGACATGATCGAACCGGTCGCATTGGGCAAGCCGGTGATCGCGGGTCCGGATACGAAGAATTTTGAGGACTCGATGCAGGCCCTGTTGGCCGCGCGAGGAATTGTGCAGACGGATCGATCCGGGCTGCGAGATGCGATCCGCGGGCTGCTGGAGAACCGCTCCGAAGCAGCGGCGATGGTTTCCCGCGGCCGCGAGGTGATCCGGAGTCGCCAGGGAGCAACCGCCCGGACGGCGGAACTCTTGATTGGAGTGCTCGAGACTCGACTCCAGGCCGCACGTTCCGAATCCTCGGCGGCGGCTCGGAGAAACGCGGCCCGCGCCTGAGAATGATTGATGGTGAGAGAATCGAGCCTTCTCGAGCACATTTACTCGTTCAACCGATCGATCGGTGAGCAGGTCGTCATTCCTCCCGGCGACGACATGGCCATGGTGCTGCTGGCTGGAAGGCAGGTGCTGGCGTCGGTCGATCAACTGGTGGAGGGCCGACATTTCGGCACGGGAACCTCGATTGAATTGATCGGCCGCAAGGCAATCACCAGAAACCTGAGCGATATTGCCGCGATGGCGGCCCGACCGACGGCAGCGCTTGCGGCGGGCGTCTTGCCGCAAGAGTGGAGTGAGGCGGATGCCAATCGGCTCTTCGATGCGATGCGTCAAACGGCAGAGCACTATGGATGTCCGTTGATCGGTGGCGACATCGCGGTGCATCGCGCTGAGCGAATGCCGCTGGTCTGCACCGTGACGGTGCTGGCGGAACCCTGGGGTGAGGACCTTGTCCCCCGCCGTCGCGGAGACGGCAGCGCGGGAGATGTGGTCTATGTCTCGGGCGCGCTGGGGGGATCGTTCGGGGCCAACGGATTGGGGCGGCACCTCACATTTGAACCGCGAGTGCGCGAGGCGGAGGCGCTGATTCGATTCCTTGGTGGGCACCTGCACGGGGTGATCGATCTGAGCGATGGACTCGGTCGAGATGCCGGACGAATGGCCAAGGCATCAGGCCTGGTCTTTGAACTGGACGCCACGTTGATTCCCTGCCATGCAGGGTGTTCGGTGCGGCAAGCATTAGGAGATGGGGAGGACTATGAGTTGTGCTTCACAGCGTCCGGAGACGTGCCCATGGAGGTATGCGGGACGAGTGTCACGCCGATCGGACAGGCAAGGGAGGCGAATCCTGGCGAATCACCCGGCGCGGTTTTTTGCAACCTTGACGGGAAGCGTGTCGACGTGTCGCAAATGGGGTGGGATCATCAGGGAACATGAGCCACTCGATTCACCAGTCGAACAGTGTTGAAGAGACGCGGCGAATCGCGCGCGAGCTTGGGGCGACGTGTCGAGGCGGCGAAATCATTGCCATCGACGGTGATCTCGGAGCCGGAAAGACGCGATTCGTTCAAGGGCTGGCTGAAGGGATGGGAATCAACTCGTCGGCAATCGTGAGCCCGACCTTCGTCCTAAGCCAGGAACATCGGGGCGGAAGGAACGGACTGACGTTGGTGCACATCGATGCGTATCGGATGGACGGCGTCGGCGCCCTGGATTCGATCGGCTGGGATGAGATGGTCGCCGATCGGCGGAATGTCGTCGCGGTGGAATGGGCATCCCGGATTTCGGCGGCCATC
The DNA here is from genome assembly GCA_964407695.1 of uncultured Isosphaeraceae bacterium. GTDB lineage: Bacteria > Planctomycetota > Phycisphaerae > Phycisphaerales > SM1A02 > CAYOWQ01. The sequence continues at coordinate 25,717 of CAYOWQ010000004.1, forward strand.
GGGCCCGACGCCATTCGCGTCATGATCGCGCATGAAGGCGATTCAACCCGTCGAATCGAGATCGCCGGCGGGGCCACCTGTTCAATCTGCGGCAAGGCGGTCTCAACGGATTCCGCCGCAGCGCCGTTCTGTTCAAACCGTTGCCGCATGGCGGATCTCAATCGCTGGTTTCGCGGAGACTATTCCGTCTCGCGACCGCTGGAGCCTGAAGAGAGTTGATCCTGAAGCGCGGCCGCGGAGGGAAGAGGTCCGCGCCGCGCTGGAATGCTTAAACGGTGAACTCCGGGATCTGGCCCGGGCCCTGGTTCACCGATTCGGTCGTTCAGCGAAAGTGAGAGAAAGGTCGCTGCATACTGTTCGGCCGACTCGTCGGCCCTCTTCAATAAGATGCATATGTCACGCGGCGGTGACAGCAAATGCAGATTAATGGACGCTCGCGAGTGCCGGATCGTCCGCCAGAATGGCCTCTCCCGGTCCTGTAACGGTTGCCGGGAAGGAGGTCCGATCACGTCGGCCCCGAAGGCCGATGCGGCAAAGCATCACGGTCTCACCCGCGGCGGCATCGTCGACCGCTTCGGCATCCATGGAGATCACGCACACGCCGACCATCTTGCGCACTTTGACGTGATCTCCCTTGCGAATGAGAACCTCGCCGCGAATGTCGCGACTGCGAATGACCTCATCCTTATCGATGTTGCGAGAGGCATGCATGCCGGCGACGTTGGCGGCCAGCAGGCGCGATTCGCTTGGCGCGATCCACTGCGGAGAGACGGAAATGTCATCGGGACCGATGACCGCTTGTCGCCTGATGTCCTTGGTGGCCTTGGCGACATCAACCCGCAACTGCACGCGAGCGCCGATTCGCCAGTTGGCACCGATGGAAGCGCCATCCCAGCGGTGCACGGTCAACTCAACGCGATCACTCAGCCACGATGATCCGGGGTCGACCTGAAAGCGGCCCGTCTCGGTGGAGATGGCGAGAGCTTCAGCATCGGTCTGATCAAACGTCAGGCGGACGCGGGCGGGGTCGGTCTGGAGGCCATCGACGATCATGGAGGCGATGAGGCCGCGAATGGTTCTCTCGGTGACGTAGGCGGTCGCCGAGACCGCGGAATCGGCGGGCGGGGCCCCAGGGCCCGACCCATTCGAATGATCATCACGTTTTCGAAGGTCGGCGCCGGGTAACGACGCGGCGGTCATGGTGGTGGGCAGCTCCACACCCGGGTTGAGACGCGGGCGAATGATGACCGACTTTCCGGTGAGATTGATCTTGCCCCAGTTCGCGCCGGCTTCGTCGAGGTGCTGGCGAACTTCGTCGATCGAGATCTCGAGGGCCTTGTCGGCCGCCGGGGCGTCGGCGATGCGAAGCTCGCCGAGCTGAACGGCGAAGTCGCCTTCGAGCAGGGCGATATCCCGCAGCATGATCACCCCGGAGGCGCCTTCGCCGAGCCGGACCGATCGACGAAGCTCGATCGAATCGGTGAAGGCGATGGAAGTCGTGACGATCGCGGCGAGGATCGGGAGAATTCGATGCATGAAGAGGCTCCGCCTCAGGTGGAGGGATTAGAGTCGAGCAAGCTGATTGATGGTTTGGAGAGCTTCGTCCGCTGCCTGGAACGACTGGCTGTTGAATTCGAAGGCACGCTGAGTGCGGATGAGATCGACGAGTTCGATCACGGGATCGACGTTCGAGCCTTCGAGAAACCCTTGCTTGAGAGAGCCGCGATTTTCGCTGGCCGGCTCGCCGGTCACCGGGTCGCCGGACGCCGCCGTCTGAATGTAGAGGTTCTCGCCGACGGATTTGAGACCAACGGGATTGATGAACGTGGCCAGCTCGATGTTGCCGACCTCCTGCGTCTCGGTCTCGCCAGGAAGTTGCACTTCCACCGTGCCGTCGGCACGGATGCTGACGGCGATGGCGTCTTCAGGAATCGTGACCTGCGGAATCATTCGACGGCCGACGTCGTTGGCGAGCACCAGGTCGCCGTCAACATTCGTCGTGAAATTGCCGGCTCGCGTATAGGCGATGCCGCCGCCAAGATCAGACTCGACTTCAACCTGGAAGAATCCGGGCCCTTCGATGTAGAGGTCGTATTGGTTGCCGGTGTTCCTCGCAGGCCCCTGCTTGAAGTCAAGCTGGGTGCCCGAAACCTTGGTGCCGACGCCGACATACAGCCCCATCGGACGCTGATCGCCGTTGGTGCCCTGGAGCCCCGGCTGGGCGCGCTCGATATACAACAGGTCCTGAAAATTCGCCCGGCTCGACTTGAACCCGTCGGTATTCGAGTTGGCAAGGTTGTTGGCGATAACGTCGAGCGACGTCGAAAGCGCTGAGAGGCCGGTGGCGGCTGAATTGAGGGCGATGATGGCCATAGAGAAAGTTCCTGTCGTTTACACCACACGGCCGAGCCGATTGATGGCTTGATCCATGAGTTCGTCGTGGTACTGCATCATGCGAACGTTGGCCTGAAAGCTGCGGGAGGTGGACATCAAGGTGCTGAGCGCGGTCACAGGATCAACGCCCGAGCCCTCAACAGCGCCGGCGATGAACCGGCCCGTGGCCGGGCGGGATCTCGCCCCCGGCTCGGTGGCCAGCGTGTTTCCATCCGCGGGCTTGAGCGAGATGGCGTCGAATCCCTGAAGACCGAGTCGCGCTACATCCTGGCCGTTCTGGCGGATCCGGCCGTCGGAACCGATCTCAATATCACCGGTACCCGTGAGCGTGATCGGTCGGCCGGAGTCGTCGAGCACCGCATGGCCGCCTGAGACGGTCGCGAGGCGCTTCTGTGAATCGATTGTCAGGCGGCCGTCGCGGGTGTATCGCGTCGTCGTTGTCCTGCCCTGGGTTACGCGAACGGCGAGGTAGCCATCGCCATCAATGGCGACATCGAGCGGATTGCCGGTGGTCTTTACCGGGCCGGGGCGATCGTCGATGGTCATGCGCGCTGCAAGGGTGCCGCCGCCGAGTTTCTCGAGCATCGTCTGCGGATCGGCCTGCAACATCGCGGCCACGGCGGGGTCTTCGAGCCGCTCGGGCCGGCGCTGGGCGAACGCAAACGTTGTGGGCCGGAACCCGTTGGTCTCGACGTTGGCGAGGTTGTTGGCGATTGCATCCATACGGGTGAGGTTGGTCAGGGCGCCGGCGGCCGAGAGATAGAGCCCATAATTCATGGTGCGGCCCCCACGATCGGTGGCGGCGCCGGCAGACTTGGAGGTATGGCCGCGGTGCGACGGGCGACTTCCGCCTGATGCAGGGCCACGGCGACATGCGCGGTTCGGATCGCTTCCTGAGCCATGGCCATGAGCAGGTCGGGGGAGAGACTTCGGCGGTCGCCGACTCCGTCGGTCGACCGTCGAGCCTGCACAAAGATTCTTCGAGCCTGGTCGCGCATCGGGCACTCCTTGCCGCTTTTCGCGGAGACCGGTGGGACAGGGGCAAGCGGTGTGCCACGGCGAAATCCGCCATCACGCGGCGGGTGGGGCCGCGTGATGACGCCACACCAGCGCAACTTCAGCGCGAATCCACCGCTTCTTGCGCATGAATCGGGCGGCTGGTCGATATCAATGAATCATGGTCTCTGGCGCGTCAGACTCCCCCACCTCCCCACTTCCGCCGGAGTTTGACCACGCCCGAAAAATCTTTCTGACATGGATTCGCGTGGAGGCTGGGCTGGCCCCCGCGACACAGGAGGCATATGGCCGCGATCTGGACGACCTGTTCACCGACCTGATTGACGCAGGAGTCGACTCCCTTTCGAGCCTTCACCCCAATCATCTTTCCGATCACCTGCGGCGGCTCCATCGCGAGCGGGGCATGCAGCCATCATCGATCACGCGGCACCTCGCCACGCTACGGGTCTTCTTCCGGTTTCTGCAGGCGGAGCATTTGATCGAAAACGACCCCGCCCGGCTGCTGGAGCGGCCGACGCGCTGGCGGCGGCTGCCGGGCGTGATGGGTCCGGGCCAGATGCGCAAGCTCATCGAGCAGCCGGGGCCCGACGACGGTCGACTTTGGCTGCGAGACCGGGCCATGCTGGAGCTGATGTATGCGGCCGGGTTGCGGGCGAGCGAGGTTGGGGCGCTTCGATTGGGCGAGTATTACCCCAATCAAGGGGTGATCACGGTGACCGGCAAGGGCAACAAGCAGCGGCTGGTGCCGATCGGTCGCCCGGCGATCGAATGGACGGATCGCTACGCGGCCGAGCTGCGGCCGGAGCTGATGCGGTTTGGCGACGGCCGCGATCGGGGTCGGCTGCTGCTTTCCAACACCGGCCGCCCGCTGGAGCGTGTGGCGGTGTGGCAGATCGTCCGTCGCCATGCGCTGGGCGCGGGCCTGAAGGATGTGCACCCGCACAAGCTGCGGCATTCATTCGCCACGCACCTGCTCATGGGCGGTGCCGACCTGCGCATCGTGCAGGAGCTTCTGGGCCACGCCGACATCGCCACGACCCAGATCTATACCCACGTCGACCGCGGCCGCCTGCACGGGGTGGTGAAGAAGCACCATCCGAGGGCGTAGGTTCTGCGAGCCTGGGTGTGGGAGGTTTGCGGAGATTGGCGAGAAATCTCACGGCAGAATGTTGGCGTTGCGAACTGCGGTGGTAGACTTGGAAGTTCCGTGGTGGAACCCGTGGAGTCCGCGACATGATGATGCCCAGGGCGGTCAGAAGTGCTGGATGGGCTGGAGCCATCGGCTGGGGATTCGTTGCATGGTCTGCATCGGCGTGCCCCCCGGCGTATACCTACGAGGTCTTCACCGGCCCGGAGTGCCCGCCGCCGTTCACCGGGGCGGTTCAGAACGCATATCCCAGGGCGCTATTGCAATCGGGCAAAATCTACGGAGTCTATAAAGCCTCCGCGTGTTCGGAATTCTATAACGACCTTCCATTCACATGGACCCCGGAGACGGGATTCAAGAAGATTACCGGCCTGCCCGCGCCATTCTCCACGGTCTCTTTCAGCGATGTGAACGAGTCCGAGGTTGCCGTCGGCCACAAGATCGGTGGCGGCACCGGACCTGTTCGCTACGCGAACGGCGTTCTCGAGGTGCTGCCCCTGCCACGGGGGTTGACCCAAGGCTATGCCAACGCAATCAATGATGCGGGAGTCATTGTCGGGCATTCGTTCATACCCACCTATCACGCCATCATGTGGAAAGATGGCGCCGTCATTGATATCACGGCAGATTTCAACGACAGCAAGGGTGTGGCTCTTGACATCAACAACAAGGGCCAAGTGGCGGGTAAGAGTGGCCCCGGTACCAGTTCCAACAATGGCTGGGCGCTGGTATGGGAGAACGGCAAATCCACGCCGGTGCCAATGCCCGCCAACGCCGTCGGAAGTGCCGCCATGCGAATTCTCGACGACGGCACCGTCGGCGGCGAATATACTTTTCTTGACGGCACTAAGAAGCGGAGTCGAGCGTTCGTGTGGAAGGACGGCGTATTCACCGATCTAGGCATCATTCCGGGCTATACCGACACCAACTTTGGGGATATGAACAGCAGTGGTATCGTGACCGGCGAGTTCTTTGCCTCAGGCGTTGGAAATGCGCCGTATGTGTGGATTGACGGAGACTTTTTCGATCCCAACGAGCTTCTTGGCCTTCAATCTCCGTACGTACTCTTGGGTGTCGGGCCAATCAATGAGGCCGGGGTGATCGCTGGTCTGGGTTACTTCAACCCAGGCGATGGCCATGGCGAAATCGGCACCTATGTCCTGACGCATCTACCTTCGTCTCCTGCTGATCTTGATTGCAATCACATTGTTGATATCGATGACCTGAAGCTGTTGCTCGACTCCTGGCATCAGCTGGATTCACCGTGCGATATCAATGCGGACGGGCTTGTTGATGGGGAGGATCTCGGTCTGTTGCTGGCCGACTGGTCCGCGTGAGATCACGTCGGGGTTGTTCCTGGGTACCTAACGGAAAGGGTTAATATGTGGAAGAAATGTTTCGGGATCGGTGCTGTCGTTGCGTCGATGGTTGTCGCGGATCCACACGCATGACCTCACTGGCTTCCGTGCGAACACCTTCAATCCCTAATCTCTGAGCGACCTCCGTCGCCTGACCATCCACCGCCACCACATCATGAGCGCTCGTCGGCTCGCCGGGATGAATCGGTGAGAGGCGCATCCGCACGATGCACCGGGGTACTGCGAGGAAGCGATAGCCCGCAGCCTTGAGCGACTGCACCCGCGGAAGCGACCAGAAATCGGCCACCGAGCCGACTTCGAAGATGACCGCCGCGGGGCGGTGGGCTTCGAGCCAGGGTTGAAGCTCGGGCAGGATCACGTCTTCGTGGCCCTCGACATCGATCTTCACCAGCCGGATGGGCGGGCCGTCGAGACTCTCAAAGAATGGCAAGGCCGGCTTCACCGGAACCTCGATCATGCGGTAGCCCGCGGCGGGTTCATCGCGCAGGCCGGCGCCGCCGCAATTGGATTCGGAAACCACGAAGCGGGCCGAGCCCTCGCGATTTGATAGAGCAACCGGATGGACGCGCAGCTGGGTGTAGCCGTTGGCTGCGGCGTCTTCGGCGAGGCGCTTGGCCAGGTCGGGCTGCGGCTCAAAAGCATGAATGCGGCCGGTTGGGCCCACCAGCCGGGCCATCTGCAGGGCGACGATGCCGATATTGGCGCCAAGGTCGATCGCGCCGTCGCCGGGCCGCAACAGGCGGCGACAGATCCAGGTGATCTTGGGATCGAAATCGCCGAAGTAGTAGACCGGCCGGCCCATGTAGTCGGCAAGGTCGATGCGGATGCGCGAGCCGTCTTCCAGCGTGGTTTCACACAGCCCGGTTTCGGCACGGTCGAAGAATCGGATCAGGCGCGAGCGCGAGATTCGGCCGCGGCCGCTATAGAGATGAACGGTTCGGCCGAGCCATCGACACAGTTGCTGGGCCGTGGTCATCGGGGGCATCTTCGGCGGGGGCATGCGTCGCGTCCACTCGGAGGATGCAAATAGGGGAACGGCAACTCAGACAATTCCCAGCATTTTCAGCGCGGCAAAGAAGACCATACCGATGAACGCGACCTTGACGACCACGATGGGGAAACGATGCGTCCATCCCGCGCCGATCACGCCGCCAATGATGCCGGTCGGGGCCATGCAGGCGGCCATGAGCAGACTCTGGGAAATCTGAAGCGGCGCACCATCGGGGCCGAGGTGGCTGGGAAGCGTAGCGTTCTTGTGGATCGCGCCGAATATGGCCGTGACGCACATCACGGCGGCGCTGGTCGCGATGGCCGGCTTGAGCGAAAGGTGGCACACCCTGCGCAGAAGGGGCACCGTTACCCCCCCGCCGCCAATACCGAGCAGCCCGGCCACAAGGCCCATCAGCGAACCGACGATGCCGCAGCGAACCGGTCCGACTCTTTCATCACCGGTGTCGACTTCCGGACTTCTACGAACGAGGCTGATGGTTTCGACCACCAGGGTGTAGAGAAGGAAGAGTCCAAACCCAACCTGGAGCGGGCGGGATTCGATCTTGTTGCTGATGGTGACGCCCAGAAGGATGAAGGCGATTCCCGCGGGCAGCATGCGGCGGACCACATCCCAGCGAATGGCGCGAGCCCGGTAATGACGAACCGCGCCGGCAAACGCGACAAGCACGTTCATGATCATGGCCGCCGCCTGATAGAGATGCTGGTTCGGCCCGAAGGTGATGGCGAGGGCAGGGATGATAAAGATGGAACCACCCACCCCTAACAAACCACCGAGGCAACCTGCACAGAGGCCAATGCCGAGCAATTCGGAGATCTGAAGCCACGTCACGGCGGAAGTCTACTCGATGATCGATCCTGCCGCGAACGTTCGGCATTTTCAATGAACGTGACGACTTTTTTGGCGTTATAGGCAGCTATCTGCGCGAAACATTACAGTCATGACGTCCGGAACATTCGGAATCCCTTCCCACCTGCGGAAGGATTTCGCTCCGAATTCGAACGATCTGGGGATATAGTCGTGGCTGACCGTCAGGGTCTCCCACACATCTGAAGACGAGGATGGCATATCCGTTCAGCTGTGGATCTTGATTGGTAGGACAACTCCAAATGCGATCTCGATCAGCTCGTACCCCTCGTGAGAAGGCGATGCGTTATCGGGGCCTTGCCCGACTCGCCGCCTTCACCGCCGCAATGGCTTCGATCGCGATAACGGCGAAGCTCTTTGCCTCCCCAGCGCGAGGGACCGCGCTTCTGTCGATCGATCGCGTTACGGATGACCAGGCGAATGAAGTGACCGATGCCGGCTCGGCCGTGGAGGCTGTGGCTGCGGCATTTCCGACGGCTCGTGTTGAATCTGTCACCCCATGGGAGCAACCCGCTGATATCCGGTGGTTCAATGGACGCCCGGTGCGTCCGGTGAAAACCATAACGTTCCTTGTGACGGCCTACAGCCCGGACGCCCGGTCGTGCGGAACGTCGGCCGACGGGATCACCGCCAGCGGCTACTCGGTTTGGACCAATGGCTTCAAGTCGGTCGCGGCTGATCCACGGATTCTTCCCCTGGGGTCGCTGGTTTCAGTGCCCGGATATGACGACGGCAATGTCGTGCCCGTGCTGGACACGGGCGGCAAGATCAAGGGCAATCGGCTTGACCTGCTTTACCCCACGCATGAGGTGGCCAAGCAATGGGGCGCCCAGCGGCTGAAGGTCGTCATCTGGGAATATGCCGACGGCAAACCGAACGGATTCAAGACGGCCCACCGCCATTAGCACCTGCCTGCAGCGGAACGCCGAGATCGACGATGACGGGGGCATGGTCGGAGCCATGGGGTTGTCCACGCCGACATCCATCCACCGCGACGTCGTCGCTCACGAGGACGTGATCGATAGGAACGTGAAGGAGGATCGTTCGATCCATGGGAAACGTCGGAACAACGCCGAATCCTTTCCGAGCGTTTCGTAGCCCTGAGATTGACTCGAGATCGCGATAGAACGGCGACCACATGGTCAGGTTGAAGTCGCCGAGCAGCAGCTTGGGGCCGGGCAGGGATTTCACCACCGAGGCGGCTTCCAGAAGCTGCGCGTTGCGAGATTCCCAGGCATCTCGCCGGACCGGCGGCCAGGGATGGGTGACGAATACCGACAGCGGCCGCCCTGAAACGGTGAGCTGAAACGACAGGCTTCTGGAATATGGATTGTTGAGCGAGAGTGTCGTATAGCCTTCCAGTGGCAGCCGGCTGAACACCGCTGTTCCGCGAAGCCTGGCGCCGGGGCAATGCTCGGCGTGCTTCCATTCGCTGCGCAGCGGCTCAAGCCTGGTGAACCAATCGATGTCGCACTCCAGCACCACGAGTACGTCCGGGTTCTGGTTGCGAACTTCCTGAATGACGCCCGTCGCGTCATCATTGGTCTGCAGGACGTTGAACAGCATGACACGCAGCCTGGGTTCGGTAGGCGCCGATCGGCGCCCACCGACATACCACGGCGCAACGTTCCACAGTGACACTGCCAACGGAACCGCGGCCACCATGAGCCAGAGGCGAGCTCGCACCACGAGCAGACCCGCCATGAGCACCGTGGCGGCGATCAGGTACTGCACCTGAAAGCTTGTCGCGATGTCGGCAGACATGGAGCGGCGAGCGAAGAGCTGCACGCCCAGCATGGCCACGAGGACGACCACCGCGCTGCGGAGCCATCGCCGGGCCACAGCGCGCCAGCCGACGAGACGACGTGCCGTCGGCTCCGTCAATACGCTTTCGCCCATATGACGCGCCGCGGACTGGGCTTGCCGGTGATGACACATGAACCCGGTTCGCCGGCATCCGTGTAGCCGTCGACCGGAATGCAGCGCACGGTCACACCGAGGTCCTGCTTGACCTTGGCCTCAACATCGGGATCGCCGCAGAAATGGGCGAGGGCGAAGCCGCCATGGGCGGGTGTCGGCGCCTGGTCGTCATCGCCGGCTGAGGATCCCCTGGGCGGAGTGAAGAACGCTTCGAAGTCCGCACGGGAATCAATCGCTCGCGTATGGGCTGCACGATGAGCCGAGGCCCGTTCAAAGAGATCCGCCTGAATCTGGTCGAGCACCCTGGTGATCTGGGCGAGGAACTCCGCTCGCTTGACGCCCGACTTTTCCTTGTGGGGCTTATCGCGCCGGGCCATGAAGACGCTGTCGGCCTCCATATCTCGGGGGCCGATCTCGAGACGGATGGGTACGCCGCGCTTGATCCACTGCCAGACCTTGTCGCCGCCGCGGACATCGCGGGCGTCGATCTCGACCCGCACGGGTTGGCCGTCGTAGAGGGTTGTGCGGAGATCGTCGGCGAGCTTCTGGCAATAGTTCATGATGGCTTCGGCGGATTCTGCCTTGTGAAGCACGGGGAGGATGACCACGTGGGCGGGGGCGAGCTTGGGGGGCAGAACGAGGCCGTCGTCATCGGAATGGGTCATGATGAGGCCGCCGATCAGCCGCGTGGAAACACCCCATGAGGTAGTCCAGGCGAACTGGAGGGTGTTGGCCTCGTCGAGGAATTGGATCTTGCTGGCCTTGGCGAAGTTCTGGCCGAGGAAGTGGCTGGTTCCCGCTTGCAACGCCTTTCGGTCCTGCATCATGGCCTCGATGCAGTAGGTGTTGGCCGCCCCGGGGAAGCGCTCGCCCGCGGTCTTCTCGCCCTGGACGACGGGCATGGCCATCCAGTTCTGGGCGAAGTCGGCATAGACCCTGAGCATCTGCATGGTTTCCTGCATGGCTTCATCGGCCGTGGCGTGAACGGTGTGGCCTTCCTGCCAGAGAAACTCGGCGGTGCGAAGGAAGAGCCGGGTGCGGAGTTCCCACCGGACGACATTCGCCCATTGATTGATGAGGAGCGGCAGATCGCGATAGCTCTGCACCCACTTGGCGAACATCTCGCCGATAATGGTCTCGCTGGTGGGGCGCACGATGAGGGGCTCTTCCAACTGGGAATTGGGATCGGGCACGAGGCCACCCTTGGGGCCGGGCACGAGGCGATGGTGAGTGACCACCGCGCATTCCTTGGCAAAGCCTTCGACGTGCTCCGCCTCCTTCTCAAGGAAGGAAAGCGGAATAAACAGGGGGAAGTACGCGTTGCGGTGGCCGGTGGCCTTGAACATGCCGTCAAGCACGCGCTGGACATTTTCCCAGAGGGCATATCCCCACGGCTTGATGACCATACAGCCTCGAACCGGACTGTTTTCAGCAAGATCGGCGGATCGCACGACCTGCTGATACCACTCGGCATAGTTTTCTTCACGGGTGGGGCTGATGGCGGTCTGGGGTTTCGACATAGAGAGCTCCGAAGGTCATGAGAAGTATTCGGTCGGCGCGGAGGATTGGCAAGGAGCCCTTCATCCGCGTTGCAGCAAAACGAACAAGGCCCGGCGAGAATCGCCGGGCCTCGTGGAATGAATCGATGAAACGATTTCTATCCGCGACGACGGCGTCCTCGAGCGAACAGGCCGGCGATAGCGATCATCGCTGCGCCGGCCGGGGCCGGGACCGGTTCCGGAGTGACGGTAAAGTTTCCGGCGAGTTCAAAAGTGTCGCCCGGGGTCAGGTAGAACGAGAAACGAATTCCAAGCACCTGGTTGACCTTGAGCGAAGGACCAGCCACACCACCCGAGGTGGGGTAGCCAAAGTTCTCGCTACCCAGAATCGTCGCTTGATTGGGCGCAGCAATTGCCGTCAGGGGGTGATCCATCAGCGTCTGGAAGATCTCTTCGTCAATCAACGCGGAATAAATCGATCCGTCGTCGGGCGCAGCCGCCTCGGCGCCATCGCCGTTCTTGTCGATCAGATTTCCGTCCGACGTGCCGCTGTAAAACGCAGTCTGCAGGTCGATACCCACCGGCATGTAGAACTCCACCGTAAAGATCTGGGTGGTGAGGGATTCATTGGTGACCTGAAGGTTGGCGTTGATAAAGGGATCCGGATCAAACACGGTGTTCCACGCGAAAGACCACGTCGATGATGTCGACGCCCCGCTGGCCGAATAGATGGACGGAGTATCAAGACTGAAAACAGACGCCGCACCGCCACCGGTGTAGACCTGCTGGCCCCCGACGTAGAAATTCACCTGCATTGAACCAGGGCCGGAATCGATCAATCCAGACCACGCCGTTGCCGCCGGCATCGCACATGCGGCCACCAGTCCAATCGTGCCCAACATCCCACACGCCTGTAGTCTCATTCCTGGGTCCTCTTTTACAACTTCCGGGACTGCCCGGGCATGCTCAGCCAACGGACGTCGAACTGTTGTAATCATAACGTCCTTTCCCGCAACCTGCACGCACAAAATCAAGAATTACCGGGCGTTGACCACTCGAGAGGAGGGGCGCACTGTTGTGGATAACTTGACCGGCGCGATACCCGTCAACCTGAAGAAAACCCCAGAATTCTTCGCAACAGTTTGGGAAACTGGCAACCCATGGGCTGTTTCCTGGGGGAGGCCGAACCAAGAATCTGGTGGCTGATTCAGGCACAAAAAAAGGAGGCCCCGGCAGAATCGCCGGGGCCTCAAGTACTCCAACAGATGGGTGGCCGCGATCAGATGGGGAAGCAAGGTCCCCACGCGGCGAGGAGCAAGCCGAGATCGGCCCCATTGACGTTGTTGTCGCCGTTGAGGTCTCCTTGGCCGCTGTTGCCCCAGTTTGCCAGGAGCAGACCGAGATCCGCACCATCGACGTTGTTGTCGCCGTTGAGATCCGGCGGGCAATCTGGCGTATCGCATGCGTCACCCACGCCGTCGCCATCGCCGTCGGCCTGATCGGGGTTGAACACGCCGAGGCAGTTGTCAATGTCGTCGCAGACGCCATCGGCATCAGCGTCACCTACGACGCAATCGTCGCAGATGTCGCCCACCCCGTCCCTGTCCCTGTCGGCCTGATCGGGATTGAAGGCTCGCGGACAGTTGTCGACATCATCGCAGACCCCGTCGCGATCGGCATCACCGACAATGCAATCGTCGCAGGCATCGCCCACGCCGTCGCCGTCAGCATCCGCCTGATCGGGATTGAACGATCGGAGACAGTTGTCGACATCATCGCAGACCCCGTCGCGATCGGCATCACCGACAATGCAATCGTCGCAGGCATCGCCGACACCATCGTTGTCGGTATCGGCCTGGTCGGGATTGAAGACGCCGACGCAGTTGTCGATATCGTCACAGACGCCGTCGCGGTCGGCATCGCCGACCGAGCAGTCATCGCACGCATCGCCGAAACCATCGCCATCCGCATCGGCCTGGTCAGAGTTGGCGATATCGGGGCAGTTGTCGACGCAGTCGGGCACACCGTCGGCGTCGGTGTCGGCTGATCCGACCAGGTTGGGCTGACCAAGGTCGAGGGCCTGACCCGACGTGAGGGCGGGAATCTCGCCGGTGCCCCACCCGAAGGTGTTGCCGGGCACCCAGGTGTAGGGCCCGCCGGGGTTGGTCCCGCTGACATCGCCACCAGCCCAGCCGATGCGGTCGCCATTGCAATCCTGAACGCTGTAGACGGCTTCAACCGGGAATGAGAAGAACCCAAGGTTCGTTCCACCCAGGCCGCCTGCGTATTGGGGATCCGTGGCGTCGGCGTCGAGCCAACTGACGGCGTCGACGACGGTGAACTTGGACAGCAGGCCAGCATCGATCGCTCCGTCGTTGTCGACATCGAGATCGGTGTTCAGGGCCGGCGCTTCGCCGTATCCCAGCACGAACGTGATTGAACCGTTCTCGTAGTTGGGATTCCCGGGGAGGACCACCACGGTGGTTTCAGCGTCGGGGCCGGGAAGGATGACCCCGTTTCCATCGCGGAACAGGATGAGCCCGTTGGCGCCGGGGGTAATGCCGTCAAGACTGATCACCTCGTCGACCACACCGGTTGCGGTGCCGCCGTCGCCGTCAATGGCGAAAATCACCCAGCCATCGAACGGCTCAGACCCGGGAGCGAAGATTTCGATCGACTCCTGGCCGTCGTCCGTTCCGGGAGGATTGATCAGCAATTCGTTGAACCGGATCGTATCGCACACGCCGTCATCGTTGCGGTCGAAGCAATCATCGCATGCATCACCGATGCCATCGCCGTCGTTGTCGTTCTGTGACGGGTTGAAGTTGCCGGGGCAGTTGTCGAACGCATCGCAGACGCCGTCGCTATCCTCATCGAGGTCGACTTCGCCGCAGCCGCAGAGGCCCGGGTCGGTCTTCGCAGCGTCATTGGGGCAGCCGTCGAGACAGTCGGCAACGCCGTCGTTGTCGGAATCCGTATCGGCAACTCCGCAGCCACACTGGCCGGGATCGGTCTTGTTCGGGTCGTCGGGGCAGCCATCCAGGCAATCGGCGAGGCCGTCGTTGTCGGTATCGGTATCGGCGATTCCGCACCCGCAGACACCCGGGTCGATCTTGTTGGGGTCGTTGGGGCAGCCGTCGTCGGCATCGCAGACGCCATCGCGATCGGCGTCGGGACAGCCGAAATCACATTCGTCGCCAAGGCCGTCACCATCCGAATCGGTCTGATCGGGATTGAAGACCCCGAGGCAGTTGTCGACATCGTCGCAGACGCCGTCAAGATCGGCGTCGCCGACCACGCAGTCATCGCACGCATCGCCGGCGCCATCACCGTCGGTGTCCGCCTGATCGGGATTGAACGCATCGATGCAGTTGTCGAACTCGTCGCAGACCGAGTCGCCGTCAGCGTCGGCACACGGCTCGCAGAGGTCGCCGATTCCATTGCCATTTCGGTCGGTCTGGTCCGGATTCGCAACATCGGGGCAGTTGTCGGTGCAGTCGGGGATGCCGTCACCGTCGGAGTCGGTCGAGAGCTCGACGTTGACATTGCCTGGATCAAGGGGTTGATCCAGCGTCAGTGCGGGAATGCCCCCCGCGCCCCATCCAAAGACCTCGCCCGACGCCTGATCCCAGAGATAGGGACCACCGGGGTTGGTTCCGATGATGTCGCCACCCGTCCAACCGATGGGCAGTCCGTCACAATCAAGGGCGCGATACACGGCATCGGTGTTGAACGCGGTGAACGGACCGAAGACCTCCGACGCAAAGCCGACGTCATCGGCATACGCGAAGTTACTGACGCCGTCATTCTCCAGCAGGCTGATGGCATCAACGACGGTGAAGCTTGAAAGGGCAATGTCAAACGTTCCGTCGTTGTTGGTGTCGAAATCAGTTGAGGTCGAGGGAGCAGTGCCAAAGCCGAGGATCCAGGTGACCGAACCGTTCTCAAGGTTCGGGTTGAACGGCAACGTCACCACGCTGGAATCACGAGCCGGCGCGGGCAGAATGACTCCGGCACCATCGCGGAGAAGCAGCACGCCATTGGCGCCGAGTGAATAGGACCCCAGGTCAATAATCTGGTCAACGGTTCCTGCGTTCGTACCATCGCCATCCAGGGCAAAGAGAACAAATCCGGCGAGGGACGCACCAGGGGTGCCGTACAGTTCGATGGACTCCTGACCGTCGTCGGTGCCCGGCAGGTCGAGCAGGAGTTCCGAAATCCAGACATCGGGCGGGGGAACGGCACCCGCGAGACCAGTAGTGCCGACCACGGAAGCGATGGCGGCAGCGGCGAAAAACTTACGACGGGACATTGTCTTGCTCTCCTCTTCTTGTTGAGCGACAGGGACGCGCGCACGGTCGGCGCATGATTTCCGCAGTGTCTCGAAAATCCGCTCAGGCCGCCATTGGATTCTGTCAAAAAGGCGCTAAACCAGATCAATCCGGCCAGCTGTGCATCCGCGGGCCGGATGCCTGGGACTTGATGGCATGGGCCTCAATCTGCAGCCATTCGGACCAGCGCTTCGAGTTTGCCGGCGAGTGATCTACCTCTTCAGCCAGATTCAAGAACGTTCGAAAATGGCCATGTTCCGATGCCCAAAGGTCGCCGTAAAGCTTTGTCAGTTCAGGATCTGCGCACATTCGAGAGAGAATCTCAAATCGCTCGCATGACCGGGCTTCGATCAGCCCACTGACCATCAGCCGGTCCACCAACTCTCGAGGCCCGTCGCCGCGGCGGATCTGGGCGGCGAGGGCATTCGCATACGGATTCGAATGCCCCTTGGTAAGTCGACCCCCCCGGCGAGACAGGATTCGGGTCACAATGGCGAGATGCTCAACCTCATCGCGGGCCACGGCGGTCATTGCCTGAACCCAATTTTCCGGGGGATTGGGCTCGGGCCATCGAAGCAGCATTTCAAGGGCGTTGTTGGCTGCCTTCTTTTCAAGGTGGGCATGGTCGTTGAGGAGAATCAACGGCCGGGAGAGAACCTGATCGACCCAGGTCTCTGGAGTTGATTCGAGGAGCGGCAGGTCCGCCGAGCGATCGCGAGTATGTTTGGTCATTCTGCCCTGAGGAAAAATACTCATTCTGGGGTTAAGGCCTTGCGGGCCGCACTTGAAGAACACATGATAAATACCGTTATGCCAAATCACATCCGCTCGGGGCCGCGGATGGTTCAAGCGGCCGGTTCTTTTTCTCCTCCAGTCATGCGTCCACGTGGGGCGGCATCGACATCACCCACCAATCGCGTGGTGATTGTCATTGCGCTGGTTGGCGTGGTGGCGGTGCTTTCGGTCATTGCGATCATTGCCGCCACGATCGCGATTACCCGGCAGGTCGACGACGGCGACGACGAGGTCGTGACGCAGGCATCGATTGGCATCGATCCGGCGATGAGCCGCGTGCACAAGGCGATCTTTGAGATGGAGCGATCGTCGGCAAGGGCACGAGGAGAAGAAAAGGTCGTTCTCAAGGCGCAGGCGGACACCTTTCGAGCCATCATGAATCAGGCTGCGGCATATGAACAGGCTCGGCGAACGTTCAACAACGCCGGCGCGGCGTCGGCGGAAACGATGCCCGATCGGAATTCATTGAGCGATCGGCGCACGATGCTCGCCACCATGGAGAAGGAGGGCGAAGCCCTGAGCGCCATGCTGAGGCAGGTGCCATCCATGTACGACAGCCAGCTTCGAGCCTGCGGCGTCAGTGCTTCGGCCCATGCGACGGCCATGGGAAAATTCCACTCCGGATCGCCGCATTTCTATATGCAGAACCTGCTGGACGACGAACTGACGCTTATGGCGCTCTATGACGAGCGGTTGCAGATCCTGTTTGACTATTTCGATTCGGTCAGCATCGAGGAAGGGCACGTCTGGATTCGGAGCGACCGGGCACGTGAACGCTTTCGGAAGAACGAGAAGGCCTTGCTCGACGCGGTGGCCAAGGTGTCCGCGTCGCTCAACAGCTTCGATATGTCGCTCAACAACGTGAATTAGGTCCGACCGGCTTGCACGCGGCGAGACTGGAGCGTCTACTGTCGCCATGGTGAATGAGTCACCAGGCTCGACATCGCCGACGGACATTGCATCCGCAAGAAGAAGCCCACATTCGGCGTCGCATCGCGTCGCACGGGCGCTCTGGTCGATCGCCCAGGCAACGGTGTTCCGGTTCTCGCCGCGTCCGTTTCATGGGTGGCGTCGATTCCTGTTGAGGGTGTGTGGTGCACACCTGGCCTCGACGTCGCGGGTGTATCCCCGCGCGCGGATCTGGGCGCCCTGGAACCTGACCATGCTGGAAGACTCGACGATCGCCGATGATGTCGAGGTGTATTCGGTCGCCTCCATTCGAATTGGCGCCCGGTCGACGGTGAGCCAGTTTTCCCATCTCTGTGCCGCGACGCATGATTTTGAGGACCCGGCGTTTCCGCTCCGGCCGGCACCAATCGAGATCGGCGATGATTGCTGGCTTGCGGCGGAAGTGTTTGTGGGACCGGGCGTGACGATCGGGAACGGCACCGTGGTCGGTGCGAGGGCGTCCGTGTTCGACGATCTGCCGGGCTGGAGCCTCTGTGTGGGAACCCCGGCGAAGCCGAAACGGCCGCGGGTCATGCGGCCGGCATCGACCGCCTGACAAGGGTCTCTATACTCAACCCGATTGCCAAACAGGCCGATCTATGAAGGCCCGGCCTGCGTACCGTCACTCGTCCAGCGCATGTCCCTCGCCACCGCTCAACCGAACATCGCAGCATCTACGGCCCGTGAACATCGGCCGGCATGGTCGACCGCCCCCGTCTCCGTCGTGATTCTGACGCTGAACGAAGAGATCAATATTGAAGATTGTCTGGCGTCGTGCGCCTGGGCGGATGACGTTCACGTGCTCGATTCGGGGTCGATGGATCGCACCGTCGAGCTGGCCCGAGCCAACGGAGCCTCCGTGTGGGTGAATCCGTTCGAGAGTTTCGGGGCACAACGGAACTGGGCGATCGACAACATCCCGATGAAGCATGACTGGGTGTTTCACCTCGATGCCGACGAGCGGTTCACCCCGGAACTCGTCGACGCGATGCGCACGCTCCTGGCCGCCAATCCTCCCGAGGCGGGTTACTACATCCCGCAGAAGCTGATGTTCATGGGGCGATGGCTGCGGCGGTCGGCGGCGTACCCGACGTATCAGATGCGGCTGTTTCACAAGGGGCGGATGCGATTCTGCGATTATGGCCACGGGCAACGCGAGTTGACGGAAGGCACCGTGGGCACGCTGAATGAGCCGTACATTCACTACGGATTCGCCAAGGGGCTGTCGGATTGGCTGGACAAGCACAATCGGTATTCCACTCTTGAGGCCCTGCAGGTTGTCACGACATCGCGGGAACGGTGGCGTTTGCGCAATCTGCTTTCGCGCGACAAAGTTCGTCGGCGGCGGGCTTGGAAAGAGTTCGGATACATGCTGCCGTTTCGGCCGCATCTTCGCTGGTTTGTCACGCTTTTTGTGCTGGGCGGCATTCTGGAGGGCCGAGCGGGGCGCACGTATGCCCAGTTGATTGCTCTCTATGAAGAGATGATCACGCTGAAGCTTCGACTGATTCGTTCATCGATGCGGTCTCGCGCCGGGATGTTTGAGCGCGATACGAAGCCGATCATCCGAACGAAGGCGACAAACTACGGCGATCGATTCCCCGACAGCGGACCTGAGGCGAATTCGTGGAATTCGGCGCCCATCGCCGGTGGCCCGGACCTGGATCAACCGCTTCAGATGCGCCCGGAATCAAGCCCGTGGACAACCCGGGAAAAGATCGGTCGAGCGGTGTGGATGTTGATCGGCAAGCCGATTTTCCGGGCAAGCTTTCACAATTGGTATCAGTTTCGGGCCTCGCTCCTTCGACTGTTCGGCGCCAGAATCGGCAAGGGCGTGGCCATCCGACCGACCGCCAATATCGAAGTGCCGTGGATGCTGGACGTCCGCAATGATGCAACGGTCGGCGATCATGCCATTCTGTATAGCCTGGGACTCATCACAATCGGCGAACGAGCGATCATCAGCCAGTACGCGCACATCTGTGCGGGCACCCACGATTACGCTGATCACACATTCAAGCTCATTCGCACTCCGGTCACCATCGGCGATGATGTCTGGATCGGGGCTGATGCATTCATCGGCCCGGGCGTTACGGTCGGCGACCTCTCGGTCGTTGGTGCGAGGTCGAGCACCTACAAGGACCTTCCCGGGCGCAAGGTCTGTGTCGGGAATCCGGCAAGGGCGATCAAGGATCGCGTCCTCAGATGACATCCGTTGAGCCTGAAATCGAAAAGACAGAGATTGCCCGACCGCGCGAGCGGGTGTTTCTGCCATTGACTCGACGGGAGCGAATTCAAGGGGCACTCTGGACCCTTGTGCGGATGACACTGTTCCGGCTGAGCCCGGAACATTTCAACGCGTGGCGCTCCCTGCTGCTTCGGATGTTCGGCGCCACCGTCGATCGCAACGTCTCGATTCATCGATCATGCCGGATCGAGTTCCCATGGAACCTCCGGATCGGGTCTGACGTGGTCATCGGGCATGGATGCATCATCTCCTGCATCGGCGAGATCCGCATCGGCGACCGCACGCACATCAGCCAATACGCCCACATCGTGTCGGGAACGCACGACTATGAATCGCGGGCCATGCCGATTCTGCGAACGCCGATCTCAATTGGACACGATGTCTGGATCGCCGCCGATGCGTTCGTGGGCCCCGGCGTCAATCTCGGCGATGGAAGCCTACTGGCGGCCAGGTCCAGCGCGTTTCGCGATCTGCCTGCGGGAATGGTCTGCGTCGGAGAACCGGCCCGACCGATACATGCCCGCGAACATGGTGAGCCCGTGACGGCAAGAACGTAATCAGCGATCTCACAACCTCATCGCAGGACGAGGGGCTGCCGAGTCGATATTGTCTTGTCCCCAGAAGGAGATTTGCAGGACTTATGGCCCTTCGACTGTTCAATACGCTGACCCGAAGCACAGAGGATTTCGCACCAATCGACCCCGCCGGTCGGGAGGTGACGTTCTATTCCTGCGGCCCAACCGTGTACGACTACGCCCACATCGGGAACTTCCGGTCGTTTCTAAATGCCGACGTCCTGCGCCGGACGCTTGAGCTGCTTGGCTATGAGGTCAGGCACGTGATGAACATTACGGACGTCGGCCACATGACCGACGATGCCAACGCCGATGGCGGGGGCGAGGACAAGATGGCCGTTGCGGGCAAGCGGCTCGCGGAAGCGAAGAAATCTGGAAAGCTTCCGGCCGGAGTGAATCTCGATCCCACCGACCCCTATGCGATCGCCGACTTTTATGCCGACGCCTTTCTTGACGATGCCCGGACGCTGGGCCTGAAGATCGCCGATGAAGTGAAAACCCGTCCCGAGCTCATGCCGCGGCCGACGCGGTTCATCGAGCCCATGATCGAGATGGTCGAAACGCTGATCGACCGCCAGCACGCCTATGTGGCCGGCGACGGCGTCGTCTATTTCGACGTGCGGTCGTTTCCAGACTATGGAAGGCTCTCCGGCAACACGCTGGACTCGCTGCGCGAGGGTGAGGGCGGCCGCGTGAGTGCGGAACATCAGGCGATGAAGCGGCACCCGGCGGATTTCATGCTGTGGAAGCCTGATGCATCGCACGTGATGAAATGGCCAAGTCCATGGGGTGAGGGCTACCCCGGCTGGCACCTTGAGTGCTCGGTCATGGCCGCAGTGCTGTTGGCGAAAGACGGGCAACTGGATCGGGCGATGATTGATCTGCACTCCGGCGGCGAGGACAACATTTTCCCGCACCATGAGTGCGAGATCGCGCAGTCGTGCGGGGCGAGCGGGCACGCGCACTTTTCGCGGTATTGGTTTCACACGCGGCATCTGATCGTTGAAGGCGAGAAGATGTCGAAGAGCAAGGGCAATTTCTTCACGGTGCGCGATCTCCTGGCGAAGGGGGCCACGCCGGCGGCGATTCGATTGGAATTGATTCGCACCCACTATCGAACGAATGCGAATTTCACGCTCCAGGGACTGAAGGATTGCCAGCGGCAGATTGACCGATGGGCGCGCGTGGCGGAATGGCTACAAGGTGCAAATGCGGCCGGTAATGGCAACGGTCCGTTGGCGCAGTCGATGGAGGAATTCACAGCAGCGCTCAGCGACGATCTCAATATTGCTCGCGCCATCGCCACGCTGAATGAAGCGGTGGCCAAGTATGACCTTGCCAGTTCGCCGGATGCAGCCACGGCCGCGGCGGACCTGAGCGCCCTCAACCGGATGAACAGCGTGCTGGGGGTCCTGGAGCGCAATACCCAGACCGGAGCAGCGACGGACGACGCGGGGGAGATTGAGCAGTTGATTGCCGACCGCAACGCCGCCCGTGCGGCGAAGAACTGGGCGGAATCAGATCGGCTTCGAGATGCACTGCTGGCGATGGGGGTGGCGATCAAGGACGGCGCCGGCGGAACGACATGGTCGCGCGTGGTGAAGTAGCGGGTCGAGAATCGCAGCAGGGCGAGTCCCCTCGCTGAACGGCGTGTTGCTTCACAATCGTCGACCCCCAGCCACGCACTCAATCTCTTTGTCGTTAAGCCTCTTTAGATCTCATCCATGTCCGACTCCATCGTCTCCTTCCAATCCTCGAGATTCTCGAGGTAGATGGAGGTGCCGCGGGCGACGCAGGTGAGGGGGTCGTCGGCAATGCGGACTTCGAGGCCGGTGGCGTTGGAGAGGACGGTGCCGAGGCCGCGCATCAGCGCGCCGCCGCCGGCGAGGGTGATGCCGTTCTCGACGAGGTCGGCGGCGAGTTCGGGCTCGGCGTGTTCGAGCGTGCGGAGCACGGTTTCGATGATGGCGTTGACGGGCTCCTGCAGCGCTTCACGGATTTCGTCGGAGGTGACCACGGTCTTGCGGGGAAGGCCGGAGATCATGTCGCGTCCACGCACATCCATCGACCGGCTTTCGCCGAACGGAGCGGCCGAGCCGATCTCGATCTTGATTCGCTCGGCGGTCTGCTCGCCGATCGTCAGGTTGTAGTTCTTCTTCATGTGATTGATGATGGCTTCATCGAAGTCATCACCCGCCACGCGAACCGATTCGCAGGTGGCAATATCAGCAAGGGAAATGATGGCCACCTCGGTGGTGCCGCCGCCGATGTCGACAATCATGCTCGCGGTCGGCTCAACGATTGGCAGCCCCGCACCGATGGCCGCGGCCATCGGCTCCTCCAGAAGGTAGACCCGGCGGGCGCCGGCCCGCTCGGCGGAATCGAGCACGGCCCGCTTCTCGACCGCGGTAATGCCCGAGGGGATCGCAATGACCACCCGGGGGCCGAAGATCCGGCTCCGGCCGTTGACCTTGCGGATGAAGTAGGCCAGCATGGCCTCGGTGATCTCAAAATCGGAGATGACGCCGTCCTTGAGCGGACGAATGGCGGAAATCGACCCCGGGGTCTTGCCGAGCATCTCCTTGGCGGCCCAGCCGACGGCCGTTCCGTTATTGAGGACCTTGTTGGTGCCCTTTCGCACGGCGACCACCGATGGCTCGTTGAGGACAATTCCTTCACCCCGCACGCAGACGAGGGTGTTGCAGGTGCCCAGGTCGATGCCCATATCGACGCTGAACCATCCGAGGATCGAATCAAGAATCACTGCAATCGCTCCAGAACCCGCGTCGAAGTCTGCCACACCACCTTGCCGCGATCGTCGCGACGGCCCGTGGCGAGGCATATCGGCCGCAACCATCGCACCAGCCATACAAAATCAGAGACGGCGAGGATGATAGCATCAGCGCCGAAATACACTTCGGGTCGATGAGGTGGTTTCAACGAGTTTTGAGCGATTCAGGGACTCAAGAATTCCGCAAAAGCGGGCCGGACCACGGCGGCCCGCATCTCCTGAGCCGGGAGGCGGCGGAACGCTACTTCACGAGTGCGAACGGACCGCCGCCGCTGCCCTTCTGCTTGCTGTGCTCGATGTTATCGAAGGTCACAACGAGGACGCCGAAGAGCAGAATCAGAAATGCAGCGCAGAGGAGCGCGGTGTAGACGTTGATTTCGCCGCCGGCACGTCGCACTGGAGCATTGAATGTAGTCATCGTGGGGCTCCCTCTCAGAACGACTTGCGGGCGATGGCGGTATCGCCAATGGAGACCTGATGCGTCGACTGCTCCAGCAGGACTTCGCCGGTTGACCGGTTCAGATCGACCTCAACGATTCGCAGCTTTCCGTGGAACTGTCCGTTGTCGTGCAGAATGAGCTCCCACCCGACCTGCACGCCGTCTCGAGAGCCCACATTCACTTCGGCGAGGACCCGGTCCTTGGACCGCTGCACATTGGTCACCAGGGCGTCAAAATCCCGGTCAATGGCCCCTGCCAGCACCTCATTCTCACCGAGATCGCCATACTTGGTGATATAGCGTTCAAGGTCCTTGAGCGTCACGGCGTTGGAGTCCTTGAGCCTCTGGACCTCAATTTGAAGGGCCCGGCGGGCGGCATCGGCCACATCCAACTGGACACGAACGTCTCGAAGCGTTTCATCGAGTTCCACGAGCTTGGTAGTGCTATCGAGAAGCTCGCTCCGGAGCTGCCGGGTTTCATTCACAAGGCTTTCCGTCAGCGCAGTATTGGCCTTGTGGGATTCGGCCAAGACCTTCAGATCGGCCTGAATGCTTGTTTCCCGGGCCCGCGAGGCAACCAGTTCAGAGTCCAGCTGCGTCGCCCGAGCCTGAAGTGCATCACGGGTCTTCTGAAGCTCAGAGATCTGCGACTTCAACGCTTCCTGTTCCAACTGCAGGGAGGTCTCCGCCGCCGCACGCGACCGCTTTTCGGTGTCCAGGGCGCTTTGGGCGACCGTGGCCTTGGCCTCCGAAGCCTCCCACTTCGCCTTGAAGCTGTCCTCATTGTGCGTGTGAACCACGACAAGGGGAACAATGGCCGCGGTGAGCAATGAAACCAGCACGATGAAGATCTTCGTCAGAATGTGCACTGTCTGTACCCTTTCACATCGACCAGGGCGCCGGGCGACACATGACGACCCTGTTTTCCGGGCTGGATTACCGGAATTTTTCGTTGTATCCAAACCCGCTCAGCATGTCAACATCCGGTGAAGACTCTGCGACCATTCGGACGCAGTTCGGGCGCGGTTTCAGCCCGGAAACTATCGCTTTTTTGATAGGCCGGTAATCTCCAGAATGCCCCGGGCGGCCGCAATCTGAACCAGCGGGTTTTCGTCGTTCAGGAACGGCTCCAATAGTTCGAGGCCCGCCCCACCTCCAAGATGGCCGGCCGCGACGGCAGCCTGGGCACGAACCATGGGCTGCGGATCAGACAGGCCCTCCTGAACGACTCCCACAACCGGGGCTGGCGGGTTGCCCAATTGTCCGAGAGCGGCAATGGCCGCCAATCGCACTTCGATGGGGCGCCGGCTTCGGGTGGAGTTTGCCGGGTCGAGCAGGCCGATCAGATAGCCACGCGACTTTTCATCTCGAAGCCGCCCGACGATCTGGCAGCCAAGGGCCACGATCTCATTCTGATCGCCAGGGTAGAGCAGTGCGGCCCGAATCGGCTCAATCTCCTGCTTTTCACCGACCCTTACGAGGGCTTCGGCCAGTTGCAGTTCAATGATCTTGGATCGCACCAGGCTGATGGACCCGATGGGCGAGGCCAAGGCCTGACGAAGGAGCGGCGCGGAGGACGGATTTCCCAATTCACCAAGCACCATTGCGGCGTTGCCCCGGACCTCGGGATCCTCGCTCATCAACATGCCGGCAAGGGGTGAGAGGTCGGTGTTTCGTCCGCAAGCCTGCTGGGCGAACATGGCTGCAGCGCGAACTGAGTCCGACGAGTCACTCATCAACGGTGTCACAAGATGCACGATGGCCGACAGTTTCTCGCGACCCACGGTCATCGCGGCCACGAATCTCACGCCGCGATTGGCATCAACGAGAGCCTGCGGCACGATCTGTTCGAGGTCTGCGCGGCTTCCCTGCAGCGCTTCAATGGCATGAGCCTTCAATGTTGGCTGTGCAGACTCGGCTCCCTGCCGCAACAAGGCGACCGCACGCTGATGGAGCTCGTTTCGGTCGGACCCCGACACCGCCGCCGGCGAAGAAAGCGTCGCCCCGACGTAACTTCCCGTGTCAGCGCAACTGACGAGCGACAGCAACAGAAGACCCGCCATACCAACCATCCCGCCATGCGTCCCGAATCGTGATTTCATGAGACCATCTTAGCTTCGTCGGCGAGTCGGCTACCCCCCGAGAGAGACCGTTCCGAAGATTCGGTCACCCGCGTCGCCGAGACCGGGGAGGATGTACCCACGGTCATTCAATTCCCGATCAATGGCCGCCGCATGGACCAGCACATCGGGGTGCCGATCGAGCATGCGCCGGACCCCCTCGGGGGCACACACAAGGCATATGAACTGAACGTCCCGGCAGCCACGTTGCTTCAGGCGGTCAACGGCGTGGCAGGCCGACCCGCCGGTCGCCAGCATGGGGTCTATCAGAAGGACGGGCCCGGCCGCGACGTCGTCGGGAAACTTCCAGTAATAGTCCACCGGCTCCAGCGAATCTTCATTCCGATAGATACCGATGTGACCGACCCTCGCCTCGGGAACAAGGTCAAGAACGCCATCAGTCATCCCGATTCCGGCCCGCAGGACCGGCGCCAGTGTGATCGGCTTGGCCAGAACGGTCCCGAACGTGCGCTCAAGCGGGGTCTCGATCTCGATTCCTCGAGTTGGAAAGGAACGGCTGACCTCGTAGGTCATCAACCCCGCGATCTCGTTCAGAAGCTGGCGAAACGTTGGTGTGTCGGTGCGTCGGTCTCGGGCCCGTGTCAGCTTCTGCTGAATCAGCGGATGATCGAAGACGCGAAGGTTGCCGTATTCGTGGTGATGGACCGGCATACCGGAAGTGTACTGCCCCGGGCTCCCGTCAGTCGTTGATTCGATAGATCAGCACGCGTGGCTGGGCGACGGCCGCATGGGCAGCATCGAGATCGAGGCCCGCAGAATCGCTGTGCCAGCGACAAAACTGGCCTTGGGCATATTCAGCGTAGGCCCCGAGTTTCGGCCCGCCGATCATGATCACCCGTTGAATCACGAGTCGATCGTCATCAAGAAGCTCACGCTCGACGGCGACCGAGAGCAGGAGGTTGACCACGCGGCCAAAGAGGTCGACATCGCGTTCGAGAAACGCGTCGGCCTCTTCCCAGAGAAAGATCTGCCGCCGAAGTGCAGCGCCCCGGCGTCGAAGAATGGCAGCGATCTTCATGAGCCCTTGCTGATGATCGTCGTGGCCGCCGGCGGCAATCCGCAACTGCAACTCGAGGGCCTCCAGGTTGTCGATTCCCGCTCCTCCCAAGCGGATGGGACGTGTCGCAGTCTGTCCGGCGAAGTAGGTCTCCATCTCAGTCGCAAACCGCTTCCGCCGACCTTCGTCATCGGAAATGGCCGCGACGTGGTGCTCGTCGAGGAGCTGATCCACTTCGCTGGACCTGGAGTGACTGCGCTGCTGAAGGCTTGACATGGGGGGGCCGAACTGGAGAGGGATTGGACACTACCTTGGAGCATGCCATAACTTCGTGCTTCCGCCAGTGAGTGAGGCTTATTTTCTCAATGTCGGCCGGAATAGTATGGGGACCATGCGCTTCGGAATGATCACCCTCATTCTCTGTCTTGCCCTGCCTCTCAGCGGTGCCGTGACGGCTGCCGAGCCGCAAAACCCGCGGGCCCAGCTGTCCTGGTGGGACCGAACCGATCCTTCACACGGCGGGCGGCTCGAGAGCAGCCGCTTCTATTCATTTCGTTCGGACCTCGACCGCGATGAGCTTCGCCCGCTGGCCGACCATATGGACACCATGTACGTGGAGTATTCCAAGCGCATGGCCGGGCTGGAGCAGCGGACGCCGGAGCATCTCGGGGTGTATGTGTTTCGAACACAGCGAGACTATCTCGACACGCTTCGGACCCAGTTTGGCATCAATGCCACGGGATCAGGTGGAATGTTCTTCGTGAGTCCCAACGGAAGCGGGTTGGCATTTTTCGTGGAGCGCCTGCCGCTCTCGCGGATTCACCACGTGATGCAGCATGAAGGGTTTCACCAATTCGCGAACTCGCGGTTCGGCAACGATCTTCCGATGTGGGTGAATGAAGGCTTGGCGGAGTTCTTCGGAGAGGCGGTGGTGGTTGGTCGAACGGTGGTCATCGGACAAAGCACACCCCGCGTGATCGGCAGCCTCAAGAACGCCATCGAAAACCAGCGGTACATCCGCTTCCTCGACCTGTTGACGATGTCGCCCCAGCAATGGAACGCTCGTGTGCAGGCCGGCGATGCGTCAATTCAATATCAACAATCGTGGTCAATGGTGCAATTTCTCGTCTACGGCGACAACCAGCGGTATCAGGCTGCATTCGAAAGCTATCTTCGGCGGATCAATGCCGGACAGGATTCCGTGCAGGCATTTATTCAGGCGTTTGGAACGAGTGACGTAGATGAGTTCGAAACTCGCTGGATTGAATACGCCAAGCAGGCGCAGCCCAGCGCGTTCGTGACCGCGATGGAGCGAGCGGAATTTCTCGCGGAAGGAATGACGGCCGCGATTGCGGCCGGCAAACGGCCCCAGACTCTTGACGAGTTGAAACTGGTGCTGCAGGAATTGAAGTTTTCCTACTCGACCGGCTCCCATGGCCAGCAGTTCGTCTTCAAGGCTGAGGACGAAGATCTGTTTACGATTCCCAAGGATGAGCAGGCCAAGGAGCCGCCTGCCTTTGAGCTCACCAGACCCAAGAAGCGGGGCCTGACGACGCGAGAACGAAAGCTTGAGGAGAGCATGCCCACACCCCCCTCCATCGTGACTCGCAATCTCGCGCCCCGATCAATTGAAGTGATCTGGAAACGCCAGGACGATGGCCAAACATTCCGCTACGAAGTCACGGCGAAATAGCGGACCCTTCTGATGCCCAATCTTCGACTCATCGCGCGTCTCGATGTCAAGGCCCCCAATCTCGTCAAGGGGATCCAGCTCGAGGGACTGCGGAAACTGGGAGATCCTCACGCGTTCGCTCGGCGCTATTACGACCAGGGGATCGACGAGATCTGCTATATCGACATCGTCGCGAGCCTGTACGAACGAAACAGCCTCCTCGACCTGATTCGCGAGACGACCGCCGACGTGTTCATTCCAATTACGGTTGGAGGAGGCCTGCGGTCGGTCGACGACGTCCGCAAGGCGCTCCGCGCCGGAGCCGACAAGGTGGCCATCAACACCGCGGCCATCCGTCGGCCGGACCTCATTTCAGAAGTGGCGCGAACCTTCGGCAGTCAATGCATGGTGGTTTCCATTCAGGCGAAGCGATCGGCGGCGCCAGGTATTCAGAGCGGCTGGGAGGCGTATTTCGACAACGGCCGCGAGCGAAGCGGACTTGACGCGGTGGACTGGGCGAGGCGTGTGGTCGACCTTGGCGCTGGGGAGATTCTTCTGACCTCTGTTGACCAGGAAGGGTCGGGCAAGGGGTTTGATCTTGAGCTGACGCGCCGCGTTTCGAGCGCTGTGCCGATTCCGGTGATTGCCGGGGGAGGCATGGGGACTTTGGATCATCTTGATCGAGTCGTAATGGAGGGCCTTGCGGATGCTGTTGCCATGGCCCACGTGCTGCATTACGGAATCCTGACGGTTCCGCAGATCCGGGCGGCGTGCGCGGAGCGGGGAATTCACGTTCGACGGGCGCGGCTGGCTTCAACCTAGACCGCAACTCCGGGAATCGTTCGGCGGCGGTAGAATTCCGCACCCCAGGAGTTCTGGCCATGAATCATCTCATCAGCGTAGCGTTGGCTGGCGCAATCTTCACTTCCGCATCCGGCGGGTTTGTGGGGCTCGAGATTGTGGATCGGACTGACCAACTTGGAGGAGACATCCTCAACGTTGGCGCTTTTGAGGTGTACGTTCAATTTGATCACCCGGATGACAAGCTCCTTCAGGTCTTCAATACGGTCATTCAGGCCAGCGGCACGTTCGTTCATCTTCCGCCGCGTGGCGGCGAGGACGGTGCATTTCCGCTGACCAAGCAGACGTATGACAATCTTGGATCAGCGCTCGATTCGTTTGTCACCATTGGCTTCGTGTACAAAGGAACTGCCGGCAATCCGGACGGGCCCGACTCGGGCACCAACGGCGACCTGAACATGGTGCAACTGACGCCGGGCTTCTGCAAGGATGAGTTTCTGACCGGGGATTCAATCTCCACGTGTGTCGGTGCGCCGACGGGTTGGTTTACACCGGTGTCGGCCAACAACATCCAAGGTCGGGCGGGAACGTATCCCGATCTCAAGATCCTGCTTGGTCGATTCGTGGTGTCCAAGTCGGCTCTGGGCTGCGCAGACCTGACGATCGAATCCATGTCGTTGAGCTATGCGCCGGCCGGTGGGCCCGCCGTGGGCATCGATGAGCTCGTGGGATTCGCCGAGGCGTGCACACCGATGGTCGATTGCAATCTGAATGGCGAGAACGACCTGGCCGAGATTGCCGGCAATCCTCTCCTTGATTGCAACCTGGACAAGGTCCTCGACTCCTGCGCGGGCGTCGCGGGCGACATCGATGGCGACGGTCTGGTGAACGGAGCGGACCTCGGGCTCCTCCTCGCGGCATGGCAGTCGGGCGAATGCAGCGCGGACCTGAATCACGACGGCACGGTGGACGGCGCTGATCTTGGCAGCCTCCTTGCCGCGTGGACGGGTTAACTGATTCCTCATCTTGGCGGTGATACCTTGGGTCCCATCAGTTGCGGGCGTAGTGTTGGCTGCCCATGAATTGGCTCTCAGATCATGCCGACACCATCGCCGTCAGCGTCGGCATTTCAATGGCGGCCCTGGTCGTCACCACGGCCAGCGCCATCGTTGCCATCGTGCTCATTCCCCCAAACCTTTTCAGCCGGACAGAACGCCGAAGCAACGTGAGTTGGGTTCAGATTACCCTGAATGTCGTGGGTTGGCCCATCCTCATCGCCGGAGTGGCGATGCTGATTCTTCCGGGGCCGGGGCTGGTCGTCGTGGTGCTGGGACTGATGCTGGTCAGCTTTCCGGGACGCCGCAAACTGATCCGATGGATCATGAATCGGCCCGCGGTACTCTCCAATGCGAACCGGCTGCGGGCGCGGTTCAGCCGCCCGCCGCTGGAATTGGGCAAGAGCGACACGGCCGGTTAGTACATGATGCCATCATGAACGTTCGACACATGAGTGCAGACGAGTTTCGCCGCCATGGGCGAGCCGTGATCGATTGGATCGCTGATTATCTTGAATCGGTTGAGTCACGGCCGGTTCTGTCGCGGGCCGCTCCGGGAAGTGTTCGAGACGCGTTGCCGGCATTCGCCCCCGAGAGGCACGAACCGTTCGAGGAAGTTCTGGCGGACCTTGAGCGCGTCATCATGCCGGGGATCACGCATTGGCAGGCTCCAGGATTTTTTGCATTCTTTCCCGCCAACACGTCTTATCCGGCGATCCTCGGCGAGTTGCTGTCGGCGGGCCTTGGGGTGCAGGGAATGTTGTGGACCACCAGCCCGGCGTGCACCGAACTCGAGATGCACATGATGGATTGGCTGGTCCACCTCCTCGGCCTTCCTGAGCGATTCCTCTTTGGAGAGCCCGGTGAGGGGCGCCAGGGCGGCGGTGTTATCCAGGACACGGCTTCAAGCGCTGCATTGTGCGCCCTCGTCGCCGCGCGTGAACGATGCATTCAGCGTGGCGCCGGCCGACTGGCCGTCTACGCATCAACGCAGGCACATTCCTCGATTGAGAAGGCTGTTCGCATTGCCGGCCTTGGAGCCGAATCGCTCCGCAGCATCCCGACAGATGCGTCGTTGGCCATGGATTCGACCGCCCTTGCGGAAGCCATTGGTCGGGATCGATCCCGAGGGATTACGCCATGCCTGATCGTGGCCACCGCGGGAACCACGTCGACGCTGGCCTTCGACCCCGTTGAGCACATGGGCACGATCGCCCGGGATTGCGGAGCGTGGCTTCATGTTGATGCCGCGATGGCCGGTTCGGCCGCGGTGTGTCCAGAGTTTCGATTCGTGAATGCCGGACTGGACTCTGCCGACAGCTATTGTTTCAACCCTCATAAGTGGCTGCTGGTGAACTTTGACTGCGATTGCTTCTGGGTTGCCGATCGCAACGCACTCCTCCGCTCGTTGAGCATCATGCCGGAATACCTGCGCAATCAGGCGACGGACGCCGGCGCTGTTGTTGACTACCGGGATTGGCAGATACCGTTGGGCCGGCGGTTTCGGGCCCTCAAGATCTGGCTGACCATTCGACACTACGGTCAGATCGGTCTGCAGGCCCATATCCGGCGTCATGTCGAACTGGCCCGTCGATTCGCCGAACAGGTCAAACTGGATGATCGCTTTGAGTTCGCGGCAGCGCCCCAGCTCAATCTCGTCTGCCTTCGGCTGGCCAAGGGAGATGAATTTACGCAGGCTCTGCTGGATGCCGTCAACGCGTCGGGTCGAGCGTACGTGACGCATACCCGGATTGATGGCCGCCTGGCGATCCGAGTGGCCATCGGCTCGACACGGACAGAGGCCAGGCATGTCGACGAGCTGTGGCGGCAAATGAAGGAACAGGCGGACCGGTTGATGGCGTGCTAGGTGAATTCAGTCGCATACCATCAGGCCATGTCTGCCGGTGAGGTCACGTTCGTTCCGCTCACCCTTCGAGGGTGGGCGCGCCCGTTCACCTCCGTTCTGGTCGCATTTCTCCTTGGTGCGTGTTCCGGACCGGCGAGCGTGGCGCGACTGGAACAACCGACACCGCTGCCGGCAGCGAAGGCCGATCCGGAGTTTGCGCCGGGCCAATCCATCCTTGCCGGTTTCGATCAACCCCAGCGAAGCGTTGTCTCCCTTGAAGGCGCCCGGGCGTTGCTGGGAATTCGAATCATCGATGGGACCCACAGGACCGTTCGGTTTGTGCTGATCGAAGGATTGCCGATGCCTCCGGGCGAGCCGAGATTCACATACTGGGATTTCAGCTCCGTTGGCGAGACGACTGGGAAGGAATTCAGCTATTCAGCCGTGAGCCCCGTTGGACAGGCCAGGGTTTCACTGTTCGACGCTGACGCGACTCTAATCAGGACATCGGACGTCGACATCCCCTGGTATTTCCTGACCCGGGGTCCATGGAGTGTGTCGCATCGCCTTCGAAATGCGATTGACGGCGCCCCTCGAACCGACGCGGACCGTGCCGCTTATGCTGACGGGATCCTTTCGCTCATGTCGATCGTTCAGGCGATTCGCCTGGCGCCAGCCACCGAGCCGCTCGTGAATGAGGTCTGGGCCAACGTCATCGACGCACCGGACCTGGTGTCGATCCTGTTTCGCGGGGGCGTCAACCTCGAGCTGAATGCCGCCTTCGAAGATTCAGCACGGCTTGATCCGCCGGGGCCGTGGCCGTTGGAAGCAGCAGTCTGGATGCCGTTTCCCATTTCGGCCAACGGCCGGCCAACACTCAACGCCGAACTTGTCTGCGGCCCGGAGGCTCCCCCCTATCTCCTGACCGCGGGAATTCTCCGCCTCGTCGGTCACCATCCGCGCTTCTCCGATCGATCGCTTCAGGTGGAACTGCTCGCCGCACGCCTGGCCGACGGGGCGCTCCCAACGAATCCTTCGGTCACTCAACCCCACCTGGACATCGCACCATGAGCAATCGATGTTGGCTCGTGAAGACTGAAGCCGACTGCTATTCCATCGACGACCTTCAACGCGACCGTCGGACATGCTGGGACGGAGTTCGAAATTACCAGGCCCGCAACTTCATGCGCGATGAGATGATGGTCGGCGACAAGGTGCTCGTCTATCACTCCGGCGGGGCTTCGCCGGACCAGACCGGCGTGGCCGGCATCGCCCGCGTGGCGAAGACCGCCTACGCCGACCACACCGCGCTTGATCCGAAAGAACAGCACTTTGACTCGAAGTCCACCGAAGAGAATCCGATCTGGTACATGGTGGACCTGGCCTTCGTCAAACGATTCTCCTCAATCCTTCCGTTGCAGATGCTCAAGGCCGAAAGACGACTGGCGGGCATGCCGCTGCTTCAACGCGGCCAGCGCCTCTCGGTGATGCCGGTGTCACCGCAACATTTCGACATGGTTGTGGAGATGGCCGGCTCCTCGACGATCCGGCGATGATCCAGCGTGAGATCACTCTTCGGGTTCCGGCGCAGGCTTGTTGACGCCGCTGGGCGCATCCGGCCGCTCGGTCCAGTCTTTGACTCGCTCTCCGAGATTCAATTCACTGGAGGTCGTCTTTCGGTATCCAAGCTTGCGGACGACTTCGAGAACGTCAGTCCATGACGGAAACGTCTTGTTGTTGACTCGCTTGAACGCCTCGATGGCCTGCAGAAACATGAACTGCTCTTCGGTCATCTCGCCCTCCTCAGCGCGTTTGACAAAATCCGTCAGGCGGCGACCGGGACCACGTCGACGCTCAAGATTTGTCGGAGGTTCAAGTCCGCTCAGCAGGCGGCGATCTACGCCCACGCGACGGTCCACCACGCTCCCGGCTTGCGACTCTTCTGGCTTCGCTGGCTTCTTCATGTCGACTCCTGCGTTGGTGCTGCGCCGGCTCAGACACACCTTCGACGCATCAGGTATCATCGGCGACCCGCTGCGGCAGGATGAGTCCGGAAATGGCGAAAAAACCTTCCCAACCCCTGAATATTCAGGCCGCGTTTCTCGCGTGGCTCTGGCCCGGCTTGGGCCATTTGAACCTGGGCCATCGCCGACGGGGTTTTCTGATCATGTTCGGAACCCTCTTTCTTCTCCTGTGGGGCATCCTCGTGGGAGGCATCGATTCCATCGATCGGCGAAACGATACCCTTTGGTTCTGCGCCCAGGCGGGCTGCGGTCCGATCGCTTTCGTGGTTGATGCCGCCAATGAGTATCTGCTTCAGTCCGGCCGCGTCGGGCGTCTGATCGCACCGTTCGGAGAGGTGACCCCGACCTTTGAAAATGGCGTGGCCCGAGTACCCGAAGGGACAGTCAACGAGTACACGGGGATCGCGCACGTCAATGAGTTCGGAACGCTTTTCAGCGCG
This sequence comes from uncultured Isosphaeraceae bacterium, assembly GCA_964407695.1. GTDB lineage: Bacteria > Planctomycetota > Phycisphaerae > Phycisphaerales > SM1A02 > CAYOWQ01. The sequence goes on from CAYOWQ010000004.1 coordinate 60,052, forward strand.
CTGGCGGGGCTGATGAATATTTCGGTGATTCTCGATGCCCTCGTGCGGCCCCGCCTGACGGTCCCGGAAACCGATCGAAGGAGATCCGCGTGATTCTGGCTTGGATTCCCTTCATCGAACCGGCTCGCGTGTTTCACGTGTGGTGGCCGATTCTTTCGATTCCACTCGCCTGGGGAATTGCCATGGTCTACAAGGCGATGCGCCTGGAGTCGCTCGACGGTTACTGGCGACAGGTCATCGTGTTCACGATTCAGGTGGTTGTGGGGATGGCGGGCATGGCGCTGGCCCTCGCGATCCTTGTGCAACTGATCGTGCCGATGCTGCCGGTGGAATAGCTGCGCGCCTCCGAAGCACCCAGATGAATGACAGCGCGCCGAGCGGGGCCACCGCGGCGATCTCCAAAGCGCGATGGACGAGATCCGCCGCCACACCCTGTTCAAGCGAGACGTTCGCCAACGCGGAGGCCAACAGGCCGACGAGCCATTCACGCAAGCCAAGGCCGTTGCCCGCAAGGGGAATCGTGCTGATTCCCACAGCGCAGCAGGCCATGACAATTGCGGAATCAACACTCAGTGAAACGCCTACAAGCTGGAACACGGCCCAGTATCGCACGCTCCAAACCAGCAACTCCCCGGTCTTGATCAGTGCAGCCACGGCCGGCAACCGAACTGAAGGGACCATCGTCCCAAGGATCAGCAGCCCGACGCCGACTCCCACCATGAGAACCGCTGAGCCGTCGGCCAGGTGGGAGGCCAAGACCAGACCCGCCATTCCGGCCGCCGTCACGACCGAGAGCACCATGGATTCGATGATGGTTCGGAGGCTGTCTCGCGCACGAATGCGGTTGACCGCTCGATGATATTCAATGCGTCCAAACATTCCCGGACGCAACGGCAGGTAGTTAAGGAGTGACGCGGCCGAGATCAGGCCCTGCATCTCCAGCAGCCCGACGCGCCCAAAGCGACGCATCAGGACGCTGAAGAGCACTCCGCTGAAGATCAGATTGGCGATGACCCCGGCCAGCGCCGTTGCAAGCACGACCGGCGAAGGGTTGCGAAGATGGTTCCACGCCTCGGCGAGTTCCTGCCGCTGTCGGAAGACCACCACACCGGCGGCGATGAACAGGGCGACGCCGATCCATGTGCCAACCCACCGCCAGGATGGCCCATGATGGTGGGCGGCGGCGTCATTCACGCGGGCGCCCTTCCGCCAAGAACAGGGATCCATTCAGGCAACGGGATCACCATTCGCGAATTTCGATGTGCCATGCTTTCGGGTCGGGATCGGTAATGACCAGCGCTGCTTGATCTGTTTCAGAAAAGCCCATGTTGCGCTGAAGTGCTGAAAGCCGTACCGTCTTGCGCTCCTGCGTCTTGTAGACCATGTTCACGCCGACCGGGAGCAAGGTTGCTCGATCGTAGAAGACCTCAACCCGGTCCACATCCTCAGCTTCGGGCGACTCCGGCCTTGGAGTCAATGCAAGTCCGACCGCATCGGGAAAGTCCTTCTGAATACGGCGAAGCTGGTCCGGGGCATCCTTCGGCATCTCCGCCAGAATTTCTGCGTCGTATCGAGCAAGCACTTCCTCGCGCGGCTGACCAACGGGCAGCGGAAACGGTCCCTCCCCAAGCTTTAGAGGATCGAAATTCCGCCCCGGGGGCACGATGCGTCGCCTGACGAAATTTTTTCGCTGAGCGTCAACCTCGGCCAACCATCCGCCGCTGAAGACATAGTGCTCGCTGAAATTGTTCTCGCGCCGGCCGCCCGCGATGAGTGTGTCAAAAAGTATTGCGAATCTCTTGTCCTGCATCTCCCCGTCATTTGACACATCGTAGAGAATCCGTCCCGTTCGATATTCACTGCTCCCCACCACCGGATCAAACGTCTCATAGAGAACATCCGCTTTGAAGTTCCTGAGGTCCGTGACAGCGGTCTCCAGTCGGGTCAACAAGTCGTCCGCGTTTTCGATGGATTCCTGGCGTGGTGCCGCCGGGGCGGTTGCGGGCTGTGAGGCGGCTGAAGGCGACTCACCGCACGGCGGCTCCGCCCGAAAACACGCCGCGAGGACGAGCAGAAGCATACTGAGTTGAGCCATGAATTCGACTCCCTTTCGGCCCTTGAACTGAGCCCGGTGACCGATCACTGTATGGACACGCCGGAGGATGATACTCTTCCTCGCAGATCGTCTCGCGGCGGCGTGGAAATCATGCCGTTCGTCTACCTGACCCTGGGAGCCTGACCATGCCCGTCCTGGCGCAATCGATCGATCGCAAACTCCTTGATTCCGGTACTGTCTGGGAACCGCGCATGGGATACAGTCGTGCGGTTCAATCTGGTCCGTTTATTCATGTGAGCGGGTGTGTCGGCATCCTCCCCGATGGACACTACCCGCCCACCATGGCTCAACAAACGCGCCGATGTGTGGAGCGGATCGCCGACGCCCTGGAGGCCCTCGGCGCCTCGCTTTCCGATGTCGTTCGAGTTCGCATATACACCACGCAAATCAATCGCTGGGAGGAGATTGCCGAGGTCATGGGAGATGTCTTCGCGGACATTCGTCCGGCGAACACCCTGCTCGGTGTGGCCGCCCTCATCGACCCCGATGCGCTCGTTGAGATTGAGGCCGATGCGCACCTGGCCGGCCCTCAGCCTTGATTCTGCGTCTGATCAAGTGTCCCTCCGCAGGGTGTTCAGTGGAAATTCACACCCTCTTGGGGAGCGATTCCGTGGTTCTCTGCGTCGAATTCCCTTGATTCCCGGTCGCGAGGCCGTATTCTCGACGTCGCAGAGAGGAAATCCGCACGATGATGACGACATTTCTCGGTGCTATCGCTATGGCGCTCGCGGTTCATGGATCCGAAACATCTCGGATGGATTCGCCCTGGAGGGTGATCACCGGGCAATCAGATGTTCCAGGCCTCAGGGCAAGCTCGACTGACCCCGCTCAACTTCGGCGGATTCGAGGTCGCGAGTTTGTGGTCATTGACGGCGTGCAGCTCGCCGATGGGCGCGAGGTGTCGCTTTCCCTCACTCAAACGAAGGTGCTCGCCGACGATGCAATCCTGTTGGTGAGCCGTCAGACTCCCGACGGACGGATCATGAATCGTCCGCTCAAGCGTGCCGATGTTGCGGTGTTCTCCGGGGAAGTTGTCGGCGAGCCCGGTTCACGCGTCTTTCTCTCTGTTGCGGACAGCGGACAATTCGGTTGGATTCAGAGCCTGGGTCGCATCAACTATGTGTCGTCCGGACCCTCGAATTCTCCCTTGACAGCGATTTTTGACCCAGCGCAGCTGCCGCAGGATCGACTGCTCATCTCGCCGCTGCAATGTTCACAACCGGACGTTGATCCGATCATGGTCGCGCCGGCCGCAGCCGACGGCGGCCCGGCAGGCGGAGAGCCTCCGCCGTGTCGCCGGGTCAGATTGGCCATTGAAACGGACTGGGAATACTTCTCCAAGGTGCACGGCGGGAGCGCCACCGATGCCGAGGCGTACATGATCACGCTCATTGGCGCGGTCAACGAAATTTATCGAGTAGACATCAATGCATCCTTCGAGGTGAGCTTCTTCCGATTGTGGGAGACCAGCAGCGATCCATGGACTCAGCCGTCATCGAGCGGGCAGCTGTACCAGTTCCGCGATTACTGGCTGGCCAACATGCAGGACGTCGATCGAAACCTCGCACACTTTCTCTCGGGTCGCGACCTCGGCGGCGGCGTTGCGTTCCTGGAGGGAATCTGTGAGTTGGCGGACGGATTCGGCCTTTCGGGGAACCTGAAAGGATTCTTTCCGTATCCGCTCGTCATCGACGGCAGCCTGCAGAACTGGGATGTTGAAGTTGTGGCCCATGAAATCGGTCACAACTTCGGAGCGCCACATACGCACAATTACAGTCCGCCACTGGACGGGTGTGGGCTTGGAGACTGCTCCAACGCCAGCGACGGAACGATCATGAGCTACTGCCACACGTGCCCGGGCGGCCTGGCCAACATCAACCTCTACTTCCACCCCGGCAATGTCGAAACCATGCTGGCCTATCTCGAAACCACGTGTGACCTCACGGCCGAGGCGTCTTCACCGATGGCGGTTCCGGATGTCGTGATCGCGGCGACCGGACAATCCATTCTCATCGACGTCCTGAAGAACGATCACCAGGCAGCCTGCAACGATCTTTCGCTTTCTGCGTTCGATTCAGCGTCTTCGCTCGGTGGCACGCTGTCACTGGCGCCTGGTGCCGGCGATGGAGGAGAGGACGCGATTCTCTACCAGGCTCCCGAATCGGCCGGCGACGATTCGTTCGAGTACACCGTGGTGAACGGCGTGGGGCAAACCTCCGTCGGCGTCGTCAAGGCCAACGTCCTCGTCTTTCATGAGCCCGCCTCGGTCACGAATCCGCTTCCAAACGTCAAGGCGGCGTATTACCAGCTGAACCATCCGTCGAAACTCCCCGACTTCAATTCGCTGATTCCTCTCAAGCTCGAAACGGTGTCCAAGGTCGATTACCCCTCGACGAATGGAGTCTTTGCCGGAAGCGGACTCACAGACAACCTTGGTGCCGTGTTCATCGGATACGTCAATGCGCCGGCGGACGATGTCTATTCATTCTTTCTCAACTCCGACGACGGCTCGCGACTGTATGTGAGCGACGAGTTGGTCATCGACAATGACGGACTTCATGCCATGGTCGAACTGCCCGGTGTGATCGCTCTCAAGGCCGGGCTTCACAAGATCCGCGTTGAGTTCTTTGAGGCCACTGGCGGCGCCGGCCTGATCGTCAGCATGGTGGGCGGAGGAATCGGCAAGATTGCCATTCCAACGCCTCTGTGGTTTCACGCCGGACCAAATCCGGATCTCAATATGGACGGGGTCATCAACGGCAGCGACCTCGGCCTGCTCTTGGCCAACTGGGGCCTTGCCGGGCAAGGGGACCTGAACGAAGACGGCCTGGTCGACGGGGGCGACCTTGGGCTGCTGCTCAGTGCCTGGTCGGTTCCCTGATATCGGACGCGATCATGGATCGTTCGCTTGATGGGCCGACCTGCGCCCCGGTCTCTCCGCCGTTACGTTATGAACCCTGATTCGGAGCAACATTCGCCATCGTCGATGATTTGACTTGAATTGAGTCGAGTCCGGGAGGAGAATCTGCGGCGAGGAGTGCGCAGGCGTGTGGAATGCCATCTATCTGCTACCGCTGATGTTGGGGCAGTTTGCCGATCACCCGCTCTTGGGGCGGCCGCTCGACGTCCGTCGCGTCGCGGTCCAGATCGCACCTGAGGGCAACGAAAACGCCATCAAGACGTGGCTTGGAGCGATCAGCCTGAGCGATCTCGGACTTCCCGGCTGGCGCATCGCCGATCTGCCTCCCAAGCTGCAATCCAAATCATCCATCTTTGAACTGGAATATCGCGCCGAAACCGCACCGGTCGGACTTCGACTTCTTTCCCGCGTGTATCAAGGAGAGGATAACGGTCCGGTGATTCCGACCACGGATCTGCTGATCCGAATTCAAGGCGGATTGAACCCGCAGCAATGGGTCGCGTCGCTTCAACTGGAAACTGCGATCAAGTCGCTGGAATTGAACTGGGGTGGAATGCCGCAGGTGCTGAAGATCGGACTCGAAACGCGCCATAGTGGCGAGATCATCGCGGCCTTGCAGCGCGTGCTCAAGGCGCCCGGCGTAATTTGGGCCGAACCTGATTGCATCTTCACCGGCCATGGCGGGGTCGATACCCCGAACGATCCACTCTTCGGGTTGTGCTGGGGAATTCACAATGTGGGTCAGGACGGCGGCCTCGTCGACTTCGACATGGACGGTGTCGAAGCCTGGGACATCACCCCCGGCTCACCGTCTGTTGTCGTGGGAGTCCTGGATACGGGGGTCCAACCGGATCATCCCGACCTCAGCATTGCCCCGGGAGTCGATGTCACGAGCGATGGTCCGGTCGGAGCCGGAGCTCCGGTAAACAACTGTGACATCCACGGCACTCCGGTGGCCGGCTGCATCGTGGGTGCGGTGAACAACGCCACGGGCGGCTGCGGCATTGCGCCGGGCTGCAAGGTCGCATCGATTCGAACCTTTGTATCGACGGCAGCCTGCAACAGCAGTTGGGTGGGTCAGGCGAGTTGGACGGTCGCAGGCCTGGACTGGGCACTGAACAACGGCGTGCGCATTACATGCAATTCCAACACCTATGGCTTCAAGTCTTCCTCCATCGACGACAAATATCTGCAGACATACAACGCCGGTGTCCTGCATTTCGCATGCGCTGGTAACACGGGAGCCACGGGACTTGTCTATCCCGGTTCCATCCCGATTGTCGACTCCGTCACCTGGACCAAGAAGTCGGGATCACTTTCGGCCAATGCGACAACCGGAACGGGACTGGATTTCGCAGCACCCGGCTCCGAGATCCTCACGACCGACCGCACCGGTCCCCTTGGGTTTGTGTCCGGTGACTTCGTGCTCATCAGCGGATGCTCCTTCGCCACACCCTATGCTGCCGGAATCGCTGCCCTGATTCTCTCCGTGGACCCGACATTTTCGCCCCAAGAGATCGAGGGAGTCATGCAGACGTCGAGCACCGATCTCGGCCCGCTGGGATACGACACGTCGTTTGGATTCGGAATGGTCAACGCGCTGAATGCCGTGGCAGGCGCCGTGATGAGTGGCGACGTCAATGCCGACGGCTCCGTAAATGGCGCAGACCTTGGCCTCCTCCTCGCCGCATGGGAAACGTCAAACGCCGCCGCCGATGTGAACGGCGACGGCGTTGTTGACGGCGCAGACCTTGGGCTTCTGCTCAGCAACTGGTCTGGCTGAGCCTTCGTGGGTCGAAAATTACGCGGGACGCGGAAAATCGACTTCGGTCCGAAGGATGTGATTGAAGTAGTTCGTGAAGATGTTCAGCGACACGACCGCGACGATCTCCATGATTTGCGCATCCGTAACTCCGGCCCGGCGCAGCGCTTCGATCTGCTCGTCGCCGACCTCTCCACTCGAGGTGACGATGGCCCGCGCAAAGGCCAGTATCGCCGCGGCCAGCGGATCGCCCGCGTCGCCCCGTCGAGCGCGATGAGCGTCATCGGGCGAAATTCCAACCTTGGCGCCGAGTGCCGTGTGTGCTGCCACGCAATAGTCGCACCGATTGGCCTCGGCAATCGCCAGGGCAATCTGCTCACGGACCTTCGGCGACAGCGACGATTTCTCGATCGCGCCGGCAAACGCAAGGTACGCTTCGAGCACGGCCGGGGCGTGAGCCATCGTGGCCATCATGTTGGGAACCCTTCCGAGCTTCTTGCCGACAGCATCAAGCAGTTCCTTGGCTTTGCCGGTCGCCGCAGCAGAGTTGACCGGTTGAACAACGGGGTTGAGGGTGGCAGTCATGGGTTTGTTTCCTTTCAAGAGAAACCGGGGTAAGAACTATCTACGCATAGGTAGATGACACGTGCAAAGTCGAGTTACGAAACCTGTGCAAAATTCTCCTTGATCCAACCGATGGTTTCCGCGAACCGGCTCTCGTCGCGAAAGGCTCTCGCTCCCATCATCGCTCCCTCCAGTGTTGCCATGATGGACGTCGCCGCCGCCATCGACGACCCGGCAAACCGAAGCTCTCCCTCCGATCGGCCTTTCTCAAGCAGGCTGGCCAGCCATCGCTCGTTTGCGTCGAAGAATTTCCGTACTTCGATCTGCAGCTCGCCTGGCAGCGTCGAGTATTCGTTGGCAAGCATTCCCCCAAGGCACATTCGAAGGCCGGCCTTGATTGATCCGTGGAAGATGGCCATATAACGGTCGAGCTTCGCGGCGGACCCCAGCGCGGTTCTCCCAACTTCATCCAGCGCGCCATTCATCCGCTCGCGGTATCGGCGTACCAATGCGACGCCCAACTCTGCCTTCGATGGGAAGTGATAGTGAATCGACGCCGTGGTGATTCCAACGATTTCGGCCAGATCGCGATACGAGAAACCGTTGTAACCGCGCGTCTGGCACAACTCCTGAGCCGCATCGAGAAGTCGCTCGCGGTTGTCACTCTGTCCCGAAGGCACGACATTAGTCTATCTTGTAGTAGATAGTAGTCAATAGCTGCGCCGCTCGGTCCAAACACACGCCGAACCGACCCGTCTCGTGTGAGCATTCGTGACGCATTCGCTTCACTTCCCTATTGTTGCGGCTTTCGCAACACTGCCATGACCTCGGTCCTGCTGACCTGCATTCTGATCATCGCCGCACGCATCGCCGACGTGACGCTCGGCACCCTGCGCACGGTGGCCGTCATTCATGGCCGCAAGTGGATGTCGTGGAGCCTCGGCTTCGTCGAAGTGCTGATCTGGGTCTCCGTAGTCTCCCAGGTGATCTCGAGCGTTCACGACAATCACTGGTACGCCATCGCCTATGCCTTCGGCTTCGCCACCGGAAACTTCATCGGGATCACCATCGAGCAATTCTTCGCCTACGGCCATCAAGTCATTCGAGTGTTTACCCGTCGGGGCTCCACCATGTCCGACCACCTTCGCACCAAGGGTTTCCGCGTCACGATGTTTCGCGGCGAAGGTCGCGATGGTCACGTCGAGATGCTCTTCATCGAATCCCAACGCCGCACCGCCTCCGAGATTGTCGAGGCAGCCCGCGAAGTCGATCCCGAGTGCTACTACATCGTGGACGACATTCGCGCTGCCAGCGTTTCGCGCAAGCCGCGCAGCGTACAGACGCCGCAGGTTGCGACCGCCGTTCGGAAGTAACCGCTCGCCAGTCCAACGTCTCATCCTTCGCTCAATCATGACGGCGACCCCTCTATTTGGAACACCATGACCACGCTCACCACACCGGCCACACGTCCTTCCATCCGTCCAGACGCCGTCCCATCCACCGCGACCCTTCTCGCTCGCGATACCAACCAGGCCCTCGGCATCGGGCGGTTCGCCGTCGACTTCATGTCCGGCAAGGTCGGCAAGCCCGATGCCGGCGTGCTTGAGCGCACCGAGATGTTCCACACCGACGCGGTCCTGTGCGGACTTTCAGCGCTGGCCCTCGGCACCAACGCCCCCACCCTGCTTCGAGACGAAGCCCTCGACTATCCATACGCCAAGGGCGCCACCGTCTTCGGCTCGCGCGAACGTGTCTCACCCGAAAAGGCGATCGTCGCGAATTCCTCGGCCGTGCGCGAATGGGATTCCAACGGCACCAACTTCGGCTTCAATCCCGCTCTCGGCCACACCGCGGGCGAGTTTGGCCACAACGATTTCTACCCGGTCGCGGTCGCTGCCGCTCAGTTGTCGCAAAAGGACGGCGCCTTCGCCCTGCGCGGCATGGTGCTGCTTGATGAGATCCGCGGCCGGCTCGCCGAAGTCTTCTCGCTGAAGACCTACAAGATCGACCATGTCGTGCATGGAGCGATCGCCAGTGCCGCCACCTATGGAGCCATGCTCGGGGCCACTCCTGAGCAGATCGAAAGCGCGATCGGCATGTTTGTCGCCCACTACATCCCCTGGCGGGCCATCCGCGCCGGCAAGCAGTTGAGCGACTCCAAGGGCGCGAGCGCCGCCATCTCCACCGAGGCGGCCATCCTCTGCATGAAGCGCTCGATGAGGGGCTTCCTCGGCCCGCGCGACATCTTCCGCAACCCCGAAGCCATTTTCCGTTACTTCGAGCCCACGACGACGGGCAAGGAGCGCTGGATTGAGATGGCCCCTGCCCCGTTCGATCTCGTGCTCTCGCACTCGGGCAACGACTTCGCCGTGATGGGCATGCACTTCAAGCTCGGCCTTTATGAGCATCAGTCCGCCGGCGCCTTGCAGGGCATGATTGATCAGGTGGCGCGACACCCCGACCTTCTTGCCGATCCCGCGGGTAATGCCATCAAGGAGATCCGCATCGTTGCCTACGAACCGGCCTTCGGCATCATCGGCAACCCCGCCAAGATGGACCCCAAGACGCGGCAATCCGCCGATCACTCCATGGCCTACATCGTCGCCACCCTGCTTCGCAAAGCGCTTGAGCAGTACGCCAAACACGGAGGATTGCCAACCGGCGGCAGCGCCAACGACGCCGTGTGGAAGGCGCTCATGCTCATGCCCGCCGATTACAAGGAGGACGAATCCGCCATTTTCCACCCCGTCACCCGCGCGCTCATGAAGAAGATCCGCTTCGAGCACGGCGGCCCCGACTACGACGCGAAATACCCCGACGGCATCCCCACTTCGCTGGTGATCACCACAACAGCCGGCGCGAGCTACGACTCGGGTCTCGTGATGTATCCCGCCGGCCACGCCCGCAACACCACGGCCGATCTGAAGGACATCCTCCACACCAAGTTCGAGCGCATGGCAGCGCTCGCGGTGAAGGATCCCAGGTCGTTGCTCCAACGCTACGCGGGATTCAGCGGCAAGGCCGCCGCCGACATCGCCACCCTGCACGACTTCGAGATCGTCGTCACCGGCGGCTTCGCCTGATCCGCACGCACTCCGTTTCACCCACCCATGTTGACGCTCGACTACGCCCACGAGTTTGCCGACCGCTGGTACCGCGCCTGGAACAGCGCTGACCTCGACGCCGTCATGGCGTGCTACAACGATTCCATCGAACACAGCTCGCCCTTCATCGCCCGCTTCAACGGAACCGACGATGACACGCTTCGCGGCAAGGCGGCCGTGCGTGACTATTTCTCCCGTGCCTTGACGCGCAATCCCACCCCGCCGGGCGTCACCCGGTTCCAGCCGCGCACGGTGGCCGTGGGCCACACCAGCATCATCCTGACCTATCAGCGCATGACCGGCGAGCTGGCCGCCGAGATCTTCTTCCTCAACGCCGCGGGCCTTATCGTTCGCTCGGTGTCGCACTATGGCGATGCGCCCAGCCGGCAGCCAGCCTGATACCTTGCTCCGATGCTCGTGCCTCTGGTCCAGTTTCTCGGCGGCCTTGTCTGCCTCCTCATCGGCGGCCGATTGCTGGTCTCCGCGTCGGTCGACACCGCGCGAAAACTCGGCGTCTCGCCGCTGGTGGTGGGCCTCACGCTCGTAGCCTGGGGAACCTCCGCCCCCGAGCTCGCGCTGAATCTTGCCTCCGCCGTCAAGGGTCGCGGCGACCTGGCGCTCGGCAACGTGGTCGGGGCCAACATCTGCAACATGGCACTGGTGCTCGGCGCTGCTGCGCTGATTCGCCCCCTGGTCGTCCAGCAGCGGCTCATCAAGGTGGAGATCTGGCTCAACGCAGCGATTCTCGTGTTCATGTCGGTGATGGGATTGATCCATGGCTTCTCGCGCATCGAGCCCGGTCTCATGCTCCTGGTCTTCGGTCTCTACAGCATGTGGACCATCATGGCCGCCTTGCGCCAATCCGCTCGCGGAGGCAAGGCGGCGGCCCCGCCCACGATCGGCGAAGACCCCCTGCATCCCAAGCCCGCGATGAGCTGGATCATGATCGGCGTGTGCTTCGCCGGCGGGTTGGCGCTGCTCGGCGTCGGCGGCTCGTTGGCTTCCGACGGCGCTACTGCAGCAGCAACAATGCTCGGCGTGCCGCCGGCGGTCATCGGCGTCACCGTGGTCTCGATCGGCACCACTCTGCCCGAATTGATCACCTGCATCGTGGCGGTGCGCCAGGGCCAATCGGATCTGGCGATGGGCAACGCCATCGGGTCGTGCCTGTTCAACGCGGGGGCGATCTTCGGCCTTGCGGGCCTGCTTGCCCCGCCGGTGGCCGACGCATCGTTCATGGTCCCGCTGGCCTTCATGGCGGGGCTGGCCATCCTGCTCGTGCCCATCAGCCGCACCGACAACCGCACCGTTTCGCGGCTCGAAGGCGTGATCCTGCTCACCCTCTACGCCGGATTCCTCGCTCTCTCGGCCTGGCGCGAACTCAGCACCCGATCCGGAGCCTGATTGGTCCCCCGGCGAACTTCTTCCTCATGAGCCCGACCACCATGTCGGCTGCAGACCAGACTCCCCTTCCTTCCGCGCTGCCCTCGCTGGCCCAGGCCACCCGCTTCTGGTTGCTGCTCGGCTTTATCTCCTTCGGCGGTCCCACCGGGCAGATCGCCATCATGCACACCGAACTCGTCGAGAAACGTCGATGGATCGACGAGAAGCGTTTCCTGCATGCACTCAACTTCTGCATGCTCCTGCCCGGCCCCGAAGCCCAGCAGCTCGCCACCTACTGCGGCTGGCTCCTTCATGGCGTTCGCGGAGGACTGATTGCCGGGATGCTCTTTGTCATCCCCTCGGCCGTCATCCTCTGGGCGCTCAGTTGGATCTACGCCGCCCACGGCGATGCGATGGTTGTCTCCGCGGCGTTCGACGGCCTCAAGCCCGCCGTGGTCGCCATCGTCATTGCAGCGCTGATCAAGCTCTCCCGGAGAATTTTGCGCACACCGCTGCTCGTCATCGTTGCAGCCGCAGCGTTCGTGGCGATCTATGGCTTTTCCGTCCCGTTTCCGCTCATCATTCTCACCGCCGGCGGTCTGGGTCTCATCCTGGGTCGATCCGCTCCCAACCTTCTCGCCCTCGCGCAGGAGGATGGCCAGCCAGCGTTCCCTGCGCTCGATCGCCGCCGGTTAGCGCTGCACCTTGCCGCAGTGCTGCTTGTCGGGTCCGTCGTCTGGCAGGCTCCGGTCATCGTCGCGGGCACGTGGCTCGGCTGGCATCACGTTCTGCCCCAGCAGGGCCTCTTCTTCTCCAAGGCAGCGATGGTGACGTTCGGCGGCGCCTACTCCGTCCTTCCCTATGTCGCCCAACACGCCGTCGAGCACCATGGCTGGCTGACCTCCACCGACATGCTCAACGGACTCGGACTTGCCGAGACCACGCCGGGTCCCTTGATCATGGTGCTGCAGTTCGTGGGGTTCATGGGAGGCTGGAATCACCCGGACCCGGTCTCCCCACTCACCGCAGCCACGCTTGCCGCCGCCATGACGACGTGGACCACCTTCGTGCCCTGCTTCATCTGGATCTTCGCGTTTGCCCCGTGGGTCGAGCGGATCCGTCGCATTCAAACCCTGCGCGGAGCTCTCTCGGTCATCACGTCGGCGGTGGTTGGCGTGGTTCTCAATCTCGCCGTCTGGTTTTCATCGCACGTGGTGATGCAACCCAGCGCGGGTTGGAACGTTGATGCCTACGCCGTTGCGGTCATCCTCATCGCGCTGCTGGCGCTTCTTCGCCTGAAGGCTGGAATCCCCCTCGTCGTGCTCTTCGGCGTGCTCGCGGGTCTCGCTCGCCACCTTGCGGCCGGGTAGTGCTCACACGTGCTTCTCCATATCCCGGTGGTGAAGCGCTGCACACAGCCCACCGACGGCGGCGGAAATTGCTTCAGTGTCGGCCTCGAGGCTGATGGACAACTCAACGCCGCCGGTCACCGCCCAGCGCATCGTCGCTGGCAACGATCCGTTCCAACGCGTCGGCGATCACGGGTCTTCCTGCTCAGCCGGTTCGGCATCGTCCAACCGCTCCCAGCGCACCGCCTTGGTGTCGCCCTCCAGGGTGAACATGGTGGTCTTGCCCTTCAGGTCGGCGGGAATCACGAAGATGTCGCGGTCGCCGCGCAGGATGTCGGGCTTCGATGGATCCACCACCAGGCGGCCGCCGGAAAACCTGATCACCGCGGCGATGAACTTCCCATCCGGGCTGAAGGCGAGGCTATTGGCGTGGTGGGCGTAGAGAGCCTGGTCGATCGAGAGGTACTCCAGCGTTCGTCCCTGCTTCGTGGCGACATCGGTCACGCCCAGTTCGCCGTGCGTGCTCCACGCCAGTTCCTTCCCATCCGGGCTCCACGCCAGCGTGGTGAAGTCCCGGTTCTCGATCAGCGTGGTGAAGTTCTTCCCATCCCAGATCACGATGTCCTCGTCGGTTTCCTTCCCCTTGCGCTCGCGGAGCCGCAGAAACGCCACGCGGCCGTCGGGCGACGCGGCCGCCTCATACGCCGACCAGTCGCGCTCGCCGAATCTCGACACCACCGGCTTCGAGCCGCCGACATCGAGAAGGGCCAGCGTCCAGCCGCGCTGAACGATCGCCCTCCTGCTGTCGGGCAGCCAGGTGACGTCGACGATCTGGCCCTTGTCGTCGGTCACCTGCACCGGCTCGGATTTCTGCTGTCCCGAGCACTCCACAAGGAAGAGCTCCCAGTCGTGCTCATGGTCCTTCACCGCCTGATGCACGAGAACCCGCTTCCCATCGGGCGATGGATAGGTGAGTCGATCATGCGGCCGCTCGGTGCGCACCTGCGTGTCGAGATTGATCGCGACTTCCCGGGCATCTTCGATGCCCACCACCGTCAGCCCCTTCGACTTGGTACCACTTCCAAGCATCCCCAGCAGACTCACGCCGGCCAGCGCCAACAGCGCGATCCCTCGATCTCTTCGCATGGTGGTCTCCTTGATTGACATCGCCACACGCTACCACCGCCCGCGCGGGCCCACTGTCACCATCGCGTAACGACGGCGGAGATCGATCGCCGGGTGCTTCGCCTCAGCCGCCCCGGAGCTCCGCCCGGATCCCCTCCCTTCCGTCGAGAAGAGTCGATAGCCGGGGCTCGCATCCTCGAATTGGGCGCCTACTCGGCCCGTTCCAGCCTGTCCGTTTTCCGACGGCGAATGGACACCTCAACCCGTTCGCGATCGACGTACCATCTGCATCGAAAGGGGTTCCTCGTGGCCGGTGAGATCAATCCATCCCGCGTTCGCCGTCAACCGCCTGCGAAGCGCATCTCGCAGGCGATTCCGATCCTGATCCCTTCGCTGGTGCTGGCCGCGGTCGGCGGCGTCTCTGCGGCAGCGCTGGGTTCGCGATCGTGGCTGATCATCCTGCCCATACTCGGGGCGGCGATTCCAACGGCGATCGTGCGATGGCGGCAATTGTGCACATCCGCAAAGCAGCTGGCGGACCTGGACGTCTCCGTCGATGCGCCTACTCGACTTCCTCGTTGGGCGCACATCACGATTCCCGCCGTTCTCGCGCTGCTCGCAATCTGCTCCCTCCGGTTCTCCTCTTCACCCTCGGCTGAAGGCGACTGGTGGCTGGTGTGCATGCTCCTCTCGCTGGGAGGCATCTTCGCCTTTGCCGCGTGGCAATGGTTTCCACGCAGGAAACTGGCCGAGGTTGCACTCTGGGCCATCGCCGGCATGGGGGGCGGAATGGCCGTCAATCTTGCATCAAGCGCGGTTGATCGCGACCGTTGCGGCGACACGGTGCAAGCGGCGCTGGACGAAGCACTCGGCCTGGTGGTGGCGAAGCTGGATGATCTCCGGACTTGGGTTGAGCACATCTATCGCGCAATCGTGGACAGCAGCCGTCTCAACGCGCAGATGATGTTGGTCGCTCACGACCCCGAGTTGACCCCAGACGAGAGGATTCGAAAGCTGCGGGAATTGACTGATCAGGCGTTCCCAGGTGAAGAGAAGCCGTCCGGTCAGCCCGTGCAAGCAGCCAAAGCTGTTCCAAATGCGGGCAAAGCGCTGCGCGATGCCGAACAATCGCTGGAACAAACACTCAGAATCGCCAGGGAGGCCCCCGATGGGGACTCCGCTGAGTTGGCTCTCCTGCTCAACGATCTCGCCTCCATCAAGGATGATCTCGGCAAGTTCAGGGAGTCCATTCCGCTCCATCAGGAAGCGCTCGCAATGCGGCAGCGGCTGTTCCCGGGCGATCACCGGGATACAGCCACAAGCATGAATAACCTCGCCGTGGCCCTGCGCTCTTCGGGCGACATCGATTCCGCGGTTCACTGGAACGATGCAGCGCTGGCCATGCAGCGCCGGCTTTTCGCCGAGCCGCATGTCGACATTGCCATCAGCCTGCACAACCGGGCGCTGGCTCGTGATGCACTGGGAATGCTCGACCTCGCGATCGACGACGTCAACGCCGCCCTCAAAATGTTTCGTTCGCTTTTTGGAGAAGATCACTCGCAAGTGGCCATGTCACTAAACCTGCTGGCCTCGATCGAGCAGGAGAAGGGCCAGTTTGTCGAGGCGGAAGATCACTTTCGGGAATCACTCCGGATGTATGACCACCTTCATGACGGGGATCACCCTGACATTGCTCTGATCTGGCACAACCTGGCATGCCTGCAGCAGGAACGGGGACAGTTTTCCGAGGCGAAGGCTTCCGAGGAAACCGCGCTGGCCATGTTCAGGAACGTGTTCAGCGGCCCTCATTCGTGGATGGCGGCCAGTGTGGGCAACCTCGCCGTGATTCACGATTCGATGGGGGAACATGCCGCAGCGCTCGGCTTCCATCGAGAGTCTCTTGCGATGTATCGGACGATTTTCGATTCCGGCCACGAGCAGATCGTGAACGCCCTCATCCGGCTTGCGGAAGCGGAGCGCTTGTATGGTGATCCGAAGATGTCCCGGGATTGCCATGCAGAGTTGCTCGAAGTGTGGCAACAGAAAGGAAAAAACTTCCTGGCAAACGTCGTGCTGTGTCAGCTCCGTCTCGCCGAGGTTCAGGCGCGGCTGGGCAACTTCGCCGAAGCGGAGAACAGCCTCAAGGCAGCGACGCAGGAATTCCCGGAGACACGTGCGGAGAATCGATTGCCGGTCGCCTGGGCTCTCCGGGACACGGCGATGGCATACAGAAGAGTCAAGAAAGTCAAAGAGGCGGCCTCGATGTTCCAGATGGCGTTCGAACTGCTTCACCATCCTCAGTCTGAGAATTCCATGGAGGCTGCTGAACTCCTGGCGCAGTGGGGCAATACGCTTCGCGAAGACGGCAGGCCGGAAGAGGCCTTGACCCCGTTGACACAGTGCGTCGCCATGTACCAGGCGCTTTCCAATCCCGACGACTGGAATGTGGCCAACGCGCTCAACAATCTTGCGCTGGCCTATCTCGACCTGAAGAAATTCGACGATGCAGTCACAAAGCTCTCTGCGTCGGTCGAGATCAAACGAACGCTCAAGCCCCAGGGCCACCCCGAGCTTGTCAAGTCACTGAACAACCTCGCGGGTGTGGAACTCCAAGCCAAGCGGTTTGCCGACTGCCTCGGCCACGCCAAGGAGGCTCTTCAGATGGAAGAGAAACTGGACACACGGTCGGAAACTCTGCGCGCGACAGCCAGGAAACTGATTCGTGATGCTGAGGATGGTCTGCAACTGTCACAACAATCCAATTTGGTGCCCCGAACTCGGCCCACGTTTGCGATGTGCTGGAGCTCTTGAGCTGTTATCGGATATTAGTTCCCCTTCATCCAATAAAACCCGCTCCCCGGAAGCGCCAACGCCGATGCCGCTCTGGCGGGCGCAATTTGGGCCCGGGATTTTTGAAGTCCTCCGGGGAATACACGCCGCATTCCCTTCCCGCGACGGCATTCGCTTCGGCGAATGCGGAAGAATCCCGGGCGGAGAGAGCGGTGACCGGTCACGCTTCGGCGGGTCCTCGGCCCAGCGGAGCGTCCGGGTGGGTGGCGATAACGTCTGGTCGCTCCGCCGGAATGATGGCGAGACCATTCCTTACACAGGCGCTCCGGGTCGAGCCACCCCGGCCACTCGACATTGAAGAAGCTTCCTCCGGCGGGACGCCGGAGCCACCATGCCTTGTGCATATCAACCGGGTCGAGCCGACCCGGCCGCCGGATTCGGAGGCCATGGTGTTCCTTCCGGGGGCCGTGGCGTTCATTCCGGCGGCCTGACTAGTGCAATTGCAAAATTCCCATCCCAGCGCGTGAAGGTCCGCGCTGGACGTCGCCTCTGAACCATGGCCGGGGTGATTCGCCGCCGATCGGGCGGGGCCCGGCCTCATTCTTCAACTCCCAAGGAGATCGTTCATGACGTTCTGGAATATCACCTCGCTCATCACCGCCCCCATCCTGACCGTCGCCATCGCCGCGATCGGCGCCCTCGCGCTCGGCGGCAGCGCCAGCGCCCAGAGCGCCTGCCCCGGCGCGGGCAGCTGCTTTGAACCCCACGACGGCCTCGGCTGCGATGATCCGTCCTGCTGCCAGGCGGTGTGCAACAACGACCCCTTCTGCTGCGAGGTGAAGTGGGACACCTTCTGCGTCAACGGCGCCAACCAGCTCTGCACGCCCCCCTGCCCGGGCAAGTGCGACGGCGACCTCAACGCCGACTTCGCCGTTGACGGCGCTGATCTTGGCCTGCTGCTCTCCAACTGGGGCCTCGCCGGCTGCGGCGACATCAACCTCGACGGCTCCATCGACGGCGCGGATCTCGGCCTCATGCTCAGCGCCTGGGGTTCGTGCCCGCCCTCCTGCGGCAGCCCGATTGCGGGATCCTGCTGCAGCGCCCACGATGGGCCGTTCTGCGACGACGCCTCCTGCTGCGAGGCGGTGTGCACGAGTGACTTCTTCTGCTGCGAGGTTGTGTGGGATGGGATCTGCGCTGATGAGGCGATCGATCTCTGCGAGTCCTGCTTCGGCTGCGGCACCAACTCGGCGGGCTCCTGCTGCGAGCCGCACGCCAACCCCTACTGCAGCGACCCCACGTGCTGCCAGACGGTGTGCGAAGTGGATTCCTTCTGCTGCAGCGTGTCGTGGGATTCGATCTGCGCCGGCGAAGCCCAGGAACTGTGCTTCGTCTGCCTGACCTGCGGCAACGCGGAAGCGGGCAGCTGCTTCGAAGTGCACACCAATCCGTACTGCAATGACCCCTTCTGCTGCAACTTCATCTGCGGCATCGATCCCTTCTGCTGCAGCAACGCCTGGGATGCCCAGTGCGCGGATGCTGCGGCAGCCCTCTGCAACTGAATCCTTCGCACTCCTTTCGTCGAGGCGGCATCCGCCCGACACCCACACCCGAACCCCCGAGCCTCACCGCTCGGGGGTTTTTGTGCAATTGCACACGGTGCGGGATGCGCAAAGGAATCGTCCGGGAGCGCTGAGGAATCTTCCGGGGGCGCAGAGAAAAGCGCGGGCGCTGCATCCGGCAGCGCCCGCGCTTCGGGAAGGAGTCATCCGCGGGCCGGCCCCTCCGGCCGGTCCGCAGCCCGCACGGCGGGTGGTCAGGAATCGGCAGCGGCGGGTTCGCGTGGAGCAGGGGCGAACCGGCCGACCGGCCGATCCTTCTTGAGCGACGATGCGCCCGCGGTCTACACGCACGCCGGTGTAGAATCTTGGGAATCGGGATTCAGGAGATGATCGAGCATGCCAGCCAAGGATGAGCGCATCCAGAACGCCGTCGCCGGTGATGCCGAAGCGCTCTCGGAACTTCTGGCCGAGTTCGGCCCGGAGGTGGAGCGGTCGCTCTCGATCGCCCGCGAATGGCGCTCGATGCTGGAACCCGCTGATGTGATGCAGGTGACCTACATGGAGGCGTTCCTGGAGGTGGGAAAATACGAGGCCGACGGCTCGGTCTCGTTCCGGTCGTGGCTGCAGCGGATCGCGGAGAACAATCTCAAGGATGCGATCCGCGGGTTGCAGCGGCGGAAACGACCCCAGCCCGCCAACCGCGTGGAAGCCCCCGCCTCGGCGGATTCAACGTGGGAGCTCTATGCCCACCTTGGCGTGACCACCACCACCCCCAGCCGCTTCGCCACCGCCCGCGAGCGGGCGGAGCATCTCACCGCCGCCATCGAAGCCCTGCCCGAGGATTACGGCATGGTGGTCCAGCTCTACGACCTGCAGGGCCTGCCCATGGCCGAGGTGGCCGAGCGGATGAACCGCTCGCCGGGCGCTGCCCACATGCTGCGGGCCCGGGCCCACGACCGGCTGCGGAACCTGCTGCTGGAGCGCTCCGGCATGTTTGGAACCTCCGCATGAGCCCGGAGCGTGAATCGAGGACCCGGATCTCGCTTCTGAGAGATGCGCTGAGCGTCGTTGCAGCTCCCGACCATGTCCACTGACCGATCATCCATTCCGCCCTCGCAGGCTGAGCATCGCTCCTCGGCGATCGACCTCGCCCGGGCCCAGGTGGACGCCGCCCGCCAGCGCGAGCGGAAACTGCTGGCCTCGGGTCGCTTGAACATCGCGGCCGAGACCGGTTCGAGCGGCGTGAGCCTGCCGGGTTACACCCTGCTGGGCCCGCTGCATCGCGGCGGACAGGGCACGGTGTATCTGGCGGTGCAGGAATCCACCAATCGCCACGTGGCGGTGAAGGTGTTGCATCGACCGCTGCCGGGCACCACCGCGGGGGCCATGAGCCTGGCGCGGTTCGAGCGGGAAATCGAGATTCTCAGCCGCCTGAAACACCCCAACATCGTCACCGTGCACGATTGCGGGCGGGAACGCGGCCACGTCTACCTGGTGATGGACTACGTGGCCGGGCTGCCGCTGGACACCTGGGCCAAGCGCGAGCGGCCCGCCCTGGCGCAACAGCTGGAGGTCTTCGCCCGGATCTGCGACGGCATGAACGCCGCCCACCTGCGGGGAGTGATTCACCGGGATTTGAAACCCGGCAACATCCTCGTGGATGAGCAGCATGAGCCGCACGTGCTCGACTTCGGCCTGGCCAAGCTGGCGGAAAACGCGACCGAGTCGATGGTGTCGGGCGCGATGACCGAGACGGGGCAGTTCGTGGGGTCGTTGCCGTGGGCGAGCCCGGAACAGGCGGAGGGCCAGACCGATGCGCTCGACATCCGCACCGATGTCTATTCCATCGGCGTGCTGTTGTTTCAGGTGCTGACGGGCCAGTTTCCCTATCCGGTGGCGGGCAAGCTGACCGAGGTGGTCGGGCACATCACCCGAACCGAACCGGTCCGGCCCTCATCGATCGACAAGGCGATCGACCGCGAACTCGACACCATCATTCTCAAGTGCCTCGCCAAGGATCCCGATCGGCGCTACCAGGGCGCGGGCGACATCGCCCGGGACCTCCGACGCTACCTCGCGGGCGAGCCGGTCGAGGCCCGCCGCGATTCCCTGGTCTACGTGATGCGCAAGCGGCTGGCCCGCTACCGGGTCGCGGCGATCGCCTCGGCGGCTGTGCTGGCGATCCTGATCGCAGCGCTTGGCGTTTCAACGGTGTTCTGGCGCCAGGCATCCCGGGAGAGCATCCGGGCAGCACGCGCGGCGGAGCAGGCGGGCGCGGATGCAAGCGAGGCCCGGGCGATCACGGAATTCATGAGGGAATTCCTCACCAGCGTGGAGCCGGAAAATCAGGGAGCGGATGTGCGACTCGTGGATGTGCTGCACAACGCCTCGGCCGCCGCCGCAGCGCGATTCGCCGACCATCCGCAGCAGGAGGCGGACGTTCGCGACCTTCTGGGCGAGATCTATGACCAGCTGGCGATGTGGGCCGAGGCGGAGGCGGAGTACGCCCTGGCCGCGGACCGCTGGAAGCGCACCGTGGGAGCGGACGATCCACGCACGCTGCTCGCTGAATCGAGGCGGATTCGCGAATGGGTGGCGCTGGGGCGCAATGCCAAGGCTGAGGAGGCGCTGGTTGAATTGATCGCGCGCGAGCAACGGGTCCTCGGAGCGGCCAACCGCGTCACGCTTCAATCGCGCTGCGACCTGGCGTTCGCGGTGCTGGGCCGGGGCCGGGTGGACGAGGCGGAGGCGATGCTGGGTGACCTTCGGGCCCTGCCGGGCCTGATGGAGGATGATGCGCTGCAGACGCGACTCCTGCGCGGACTGGTGGAGGTGATGCACAGCCGGCTCGGCCCGCGGGCGAGCGACGAGAGCCGAACACTGATGCTCGCTGCGGAGCCGCTGATCGTCGAGTGGATCGACCGGGCCACGAAGCGATTCGGCCCGGAGGCCACGCCGACGCTGGAGGCGCACGCCCGGCTCGCGGACATCGCCTTGTGCACCGGCTCCTATGCGGAAGCGGCCGAGGCATGCCGCCTGATCCTGGAGCGCTCATCGGGGCGCCTTTCGGCATGCCATCCGCTCCGGGCCGCTGCGGAATACACGCTGGCGGAGGCGCTGGTGGGGCTGGGTCACTATGAGGAATCGGCGGAGCTGATGCTGGAGCGCCTGGACTGCATGCGGCGGCGATTCCCGCCCGGCAGCGTGATGATCCTGAGCTCCCTGTGCGACACGCTTCGGTTTCTGGAGCGCTGCGGGCCCAGCGCTGCAGCGCAGGGCGAAGAGATGACCCGCGAGTTGCAGGATGGATTGGCGAGCTTCGGCGGCGGCCACGGAGAACTCGCGATCATCGCCGATGAGTTCGCGGCCGACTTCGTCTCGATCCAGGGGCGGCTGGACGAGGCTGATGCGCTCTTCGCCCGACTCTTCGAGCGGGAGGAAGCGCTGGTGGGATCGGGCCAAAGTCATGCCCGGCTCTATCTCTATTATGCCGGGCACCTCACGCGGCGGGGAAGGTTTGACGAGGCCAAGGCGGCCCTTGATCGCGCGGTGGAAATCGTCGGCGACATCCGCATGGGCACCTGGGACTCTCACCCCGACGACATCGCCCGAGCCTATGTGATGCTCTACAGCGCCTGGAGCAAGCCGGAGGATGCGGCGATGTATGAGCGGGTCTGCGCGGAGGCGCTGCACCACAGCGCAGCCTCAGCATCCACGTCCGCAACACCGTAACGGACCGGAGCGCCCTACCCCCAATCGGCGAGCAGGAGGCCGAGGTCCGCCCCGTTCACCGTGCCGTCGAAATTGAGGTCGGCCACGCAATCGGGGGTATCCCACGCGGCCAGCAGCAGTCCCAGATCAGCGCCGTCGACGACCTCGTCGCAATTGAAATCGGCGGGATCACACGTGATGTTGGCCTCGACCGTGATCTCATCCAGGTGGGTCAACGATCCGGCAAGAAGGCTCTGGTCACCGAAGCCGGCAGTCGCGATGCCCGAAGCGCCGGTTCCGACGTTGCCGGACATGAGCGTATCGCCGTCCATGAAGACATCGACGCTGTCGCCCGAGATGGCCAACCCGAAGTAGTGGTATTGATCGGTGGTATTGATGAGGTACGTCTGGTCACCCCAGTTCTGATCGGCCGTCTGCAACAGCAGACGATCGGCGGAAATGCCGAGCATGGCCCAGCGGCCCTGATTGTCGGACAGGAAGAGGGAGTAGCCGGACCGCTGAAACGGGAAGTTGGCGTAGAAATCCGAGCTGTCCACCTTGAGATTCGCGTAGATGAGGGCCACCGAATCGAAGCTGAGACTGGGCAGCGTTCGCATCCAGTACGCCAGTGACGACGCTGACGTCGGCCCCAACGCGAGTTTTCCCTCCTGGGCGATCGGCGCGCGAACATCTCCCGTGGTGATGTAGGTCCAACAGCCCGTGTCTTCGGGGAGGACGCCGCGGGCGGACCCGTAACACGAAGTCACGCTCCCGCGAGTGATCGGCGCTACGAGGCAGGCCGCGAGCATGGAAACAGCCGAAAGCGTTCGATTCAGGGATGGCTTCATCACGCGATCTCTCCTCAGGGGTCTGGATGAAGAAACACCGTGAGTGTACCGAGCTAGATT
Organism: uncultured Isosphaeraceae bacterium; assembly: GCA_964407695.1. Classification (GTDB taxonomy): domain Bacteria; phylum Planctomycetota; class Phycisphaerae; order Phycisphaerales; family SM1A02; genus CAYOWQ01. Next base: position 83,346 of record CAYOWQ010000004.1, read on the forward strand.
CAGGGAAAAGAGCCGGTGGTTCGGTCTGCACTGTGAATTGAAACGGAGCGTGGCCCCACCGGAACGGTGGGGCCACGCCGGGAATGCCAGCGATTGATTCAATGTCGTCGTGAACAGCCGTGCACGCTCCGGAGGCTAGCCCCAGGCGGCGAGCAGAATGCCCAAGTCCGCGCCATTGACGGCGCCGTCTCCGTTGAGATCGGGGCAGTCCATGGACGCTTCACCGGGGGAGCAACTCGACCCCCACGCGGCCAGCAGAAGCCCCAGATCAGCGCCATCGACCGCTCCATCGCAGTTGAGGTCGGCCCCTCCGCCACAGAACGCAAACCAATAGGCTCCGCCGTTGCCATCCGACACGAGGGCCTGTTCAGGTGTCGCACAGACATGGAGACCGTCGCCGGGCGTATCAAAGTGGGCAATCTCGATCGGCGACCCCGGAGAGGAGAAATCGATGGCACGATAGCCGTCGGTCTTGTTGATCAGATCGATCCGATCGTTGACGATCGACATTCCGTTGGGCTGCAGGTCGGTGCTCAGGATGGACACCAGATTCTGGACCCCGCCGGGCTGGATGTCGTAGATGATGGTGCTCACCTGATCGGCCACAGCGAGACGGGTTCCATCGGCCGCGATGCAGCGAACCTTCGGCGACGCCGGAATGAAGCCTGCGAGCGTCGGGTTCATCGGGTTGGCGGGATTGATCAGCAGGACTCCGTTTTCGCGACAGGAAGCGGCGAAGTAGCTTCCAACCGCCTTGAGTCCATCACACCACACTGGAAGCGGATAGGACCCCTTGACCACCGCCGATTGGGGGTTAGAAATGTCGATGAGGAACAGATGGTCGCCGGTGGTCGCCCCCACGATGTTTCCGATCTTGGCGATTCCGGTGAATTGATTTTCGGGCTGCGGCACCACCCAACTGGCAGTGATCGGAAGTGCAGGATTGGCGAGGCTGATCACGCGAACCTTGCTGTCCAGGCCTGAAAGCGTTGCCCGCTCGGCGAGGTAAAGGTAGTTCCCGTCCACAACCATGTCGGCGACTTCAACCCACGTCGGGAGACCGAGTTGACCGATCTCGATCGGCTTCTCGGGGTTCACGCAATCCATCACGATCAGACCCTTGGCGGGCGTTCCAAGGTAAGCAAGCGAGCCTTGGCTGCACATGCAGGAGACCGGGCCCGGCGTTCCCACGTATCCCTTTTCCAGCGGATTGGACTGATTCGTCAGGTCGGCAAATTCGACAAACTTCTGAAAGACCGCAAACGATCGGGCCCCATTCAGCACCACTTCACCCGGGACAGCGCCCAGCTGCGGCAGAACCGATTTGGCGACCGGGTCGGCAGGATTGAAGATGTTGAAGACTTCCAGGCCGGCCGAGGATCCAATGGCCAGAGTATTGCCGCTGGCCGCGAGCGAAATCGGGAAGCCGCTGGGATGATCCAGATTGGTCTGTACGGGGACGTCGAGGTTGGAGAAATTAATCGTGCGCAAGTCACCATCACCGTCGAGAACGTAGGCGTACAGCAGCCGCATCTCGATATCGCCCGGCGAGAGCACGGCGATGGAACCTCGTGCGACCGGTGAATCAATGTTGGTGGTGTCCGCGATCTGAACCTGATTGTTGCCACGAACGAAGGTAGCGTAGTTGCCGAAGCCGCCGACTCGCTTGATGGTTTCGACGGGATTGAACGAGCCGTGGGCGACAGGGTTGGCTGGGTTTGAGACGTCAAACACGACCAGACCCGCATCACCGCCCGCGACGAACATCTTGGTGCCGGAGACATGCAGGTCATATGCTCCGCCGCCGGAGATCGAGACGATCGATGTGAGCGTCGGATTGCCGGGGACGGCCAGGCTGACCACGGCGATGCCATCCGTGCCCAACGCGGCGTAGGCGTAGGAACCGTTGATCTTGATGTCTTCGGGAATTTGAGACAACAGAACGCTGCCCTGCTTGACGGGAAGGTTGACGTTGGTGGCGTTGTAGACCACCAGTTGCGGACCAAAGTTGAACACGGTGGTCACGCCGTCGGCCATCACCGCGCCGGCGCGGGAAAGGCCACCTCTGGCCTGGGCGGCCAGATCGACGCCGTAATCCTCGGCACGGGCGTGGTGCGACAGGCCGACGATCGACCCGACCGCGGCCGCCGCCAAGGTTCCCTTCATTCCAAGAGTAAGACAACGGGAAACGATTGAATTCAAGCAGTTCATGTCGGTGTTCCTTTGACGATTGTGCCCGGAAGCGAGGATCGGAAAATAAGTGCGACGACCTCGCTGGCCGACGTCACTCTCGGGATGCCCACAACGCGAAAATCCGAGGTGGCGCGCCAATCGCCGAATCGAAATTCCCGATCGAAGGATCCGCACGCCGGGAGGCCATGTGTCTAGTTCCCCGACTCAGCGGGCAAAGCATCGGTTGCGCAGACAGCCCCGACGAGGTGTTTGAAGGCGAATTGCCTCGCCAGCCCAAACCGCTCGTTGGCCCTAACGGACCCCCCGAGACACCAGACTGTCCACAGCTTTGAATCTGATGTTGGATCAAGATGTGCCGGTCGGCCCTTGCGTCGGGCGAGAGGCCGAAACTGCGAGACCGAGCAATGATGAAATTCCAGAGATCCAGTGCTGCGTGGCCGATCAGACCGTGTTGACGCAACTCCGCCCGCGAGCGATTTCAAGTTCAATACCATCCATGGCCAAGAAAACCTCCTCAAGATCCTCCACCAGCCGCACATCGGCCGCCAGCAAACAGCGCGACATCGCCACCCTTCAGAAGCTCACTGAGCTTGCCGACGATGTGTCTCAGCGGGCGTTCAAGGGCAAGGAGCCGGTTCTTGAGATTCCGACTCGTTCGCGCTCCAACACCATCTGGAACAAGAAACGCGGCATCCTTGAAATGGGCGCCAACAAGGCCGAGCGCCAGCTCTTCAATCTCAATCAGGCCAAACAGTTCATGCAGACCATGTTGCATGCCTCAACGATCAAGGAATTCATCGAAGCCGAGAAGACGTCCTCCCTGCGAAGCGTGTTCTACAAGGCCAAGCACACAGTCGCAGGCACCCGGGAGAACACCTTCGACACACAGGACGAATCAGACCCGATTCTGGAGGATCTCGAAGTGACGCTCGGCGCCCTTCGCGAAGAACTCCACATCTTCGCCGAAAACCGGGGCGCCATGGTCGGCAACATCACGGTCATCGACAAGGGGGATGAGATTGACTGTCGACGCATGGGTTCCGGCGGGTATGCCATTCCGTCCATCGTCGAGCCCGACATCATTCAATTCAAGAAATGCGAGGCAACTTTTGTTCTCCACGTTGAAAAGGGCACGGTCTGGAACCGATTCAACGAGGACCGCTTCTGGGAGGCCAACAATTGCATCCTGACGCACGGCGCAGGCCAGCCGCCCCGCGGCGTCCGACGGCTGCTCCAGCGATTCAATCAGGAACTCAAGCTCCCCATCATCTGCGTGCTCGACTGCGATCCGTGGGGACACTACATCTACTCGGTGATCAAGCAGGGCTCGATCTCCCTGGCGTTTGAATCCAGTCGCCTCGCCATCCCTGCAGCGCGATTCCTCGGCATTCGTTCCAAGGATTTTGTCGCCTGCGACCTCGATGACTCGGTCAAGATCGACCTGACCGACAACGACATCAAGCGGGCCAAGGAGATCGCAGCCTATCCCTGGTTCGACGGGCATAAGGCCTGGCGCAAAGAAATCGACCTGCTCCTCAAGAACGGCTTCAAGATGGAAGTAGAATCGCTCGTCACCAAGGACATCTCCTACGTCACGGAAACGTATGTTCCCGAACGTCTCAAGGCCCGAGACTGGCTGGATTGATCCGTCCCCGCGGAGGCGCAAGTCGACGCGGTTGCCAACGAATCGACCGGCGATGAAGATATCCAGCATCCTCCACGTGATCCGGGGGAGGTTGGAATCTCTACTCTCGAGGCGTCAATGGACTTCCTCTTTCAGATTGACTCGATGATCATCGTCGCCATCCTCTTCGTCCTCTCCGTCCTGATTCTCGAATTCGGATACCGGGTCGGCTTGCGCATGGGCCGAAGGCTCGACAAGGATGACCGCGGCGTCGTTGACGGCGTCTACGCCGCGATTGTGGGCCTTGTTGCCCTGCTGGTCGGCTTTACATTTGCGATGTCGGCCTCTCGCTACGACGCGAGAAAACAGCTGGTCTTGGCCGAGGCGAATGCTCTCGGAACTGCGGCGCTTCGATGCGGCTTCCTGCCGGACCCGGAGGCCCAAAACCTTCGCTCCATTCTTCTTGGCTACACGGAGCTGCGCCTCGAGGCGAGTCGAACATTGCTCGACGACGACCAGCTCAAGAGCATCGAGATGCGGAGCGGTCAGTTTCACACCTCCATGTGGGCGATTGTTGAGCAGGCCTCTCGAACCCAGGCGCGTGATGCTGCATTCTCGCTGCTGGCCGCGTCGATCAATGAGGTTATTGACGCTCACGGCAAGCGAAAGTCAGCGCTGCTGAATCGCGTTCCGGAAACCGTATGGTTATTGCTCTACGGCTCAGTCTTGCTCAGTCTCTTCGGCACAGGCATGCGGTGTGGATTCGCCCAGCGGCGCCTTTTCAGCACCACGTCTATCTTCACGCTGGTCATCTGCCTCGTGCTTTTCGTCATCATGGACCTTGATCGACCTCGACGCGGTCTGATCACCGTGAGCCAGGCCGCCATGGAAGACACCCGCGATTCGATCGCAGCGATGATCCGCGGAACGAACTAAACCCGAATTCGCGTCTTGCCTGCTTGCCGCTGAATTCCTGACCCTTCGGCGTGCGCACGGGTCACCGTCTGGCTCCATCCGTGGCCATCCTTCAGCGCATCACGCATGAGGTGAGGTCAACTTCATAACCGGTTCACGGCCGACTCATACCCACTGCGGATGATGTGATAGTCAAGGTGACGGGCGGCAAATCCAGCCCGTCCGGAAAACCATAGGAGCAACACATCATGCGAGAACGACGATCAAACGGAAGGATGACCGCAACGAAATCCCGTGAGACCGAATACGAAGAGCTCGCCCAGCTTCGCGAGGACCTGATCCAGGTCAAGGAAGACATTGCAGCTCTCTCGAAGAGCCTTCTATCCGCCGGGCAGGAGAAGCTCCGTCGAATGGATGAACGAGTCCGTGAAGGCGCCAGCGCCGCCATCAACTCGACGCGAGAGCAGGTCGAGGCCCGCCCTCTGACGGCTCTCGGCGCAGCCCTCGGCGCGGGTCTGCTGCTGGGAGCCATCATGAGATGGGCCCGTCGGCACCAGGAAGCGTGAAATTCAGTCTCGCCCGCTTCGTGACCAACCTGCTTGACCTCGTGCAGGCCGAGACCCTTGCCGCTCGCCGCGGAGCGTTCCGATTCGGGACGTCCGTGGTGGCGGTGGCATTGGGCGGAATCCTTGGCCTTGCGGGCGTCGGCGTGATGGCGGCCGGTGTCATCGTCGCACTCGATGAAGTTCTCTCAACGCAGCTTGCCTTGCTGATTGCTGGGTGCGTCCTGTGTGTGATCGGAGGAGGAACATCGTGGATCATTTTTCACCGAATGACGAAGGACTAGAGCACGCATCTGCAGAGAATCGACTCATCCAGGATCTCGAGGTCATCGACTCGCTGTGTGAAAACGCCCGGGCAGTGACCCGCTGGTATCCCCTGACAGGCGTCATCGCGGCCATCGGTGTCGGGTTTGTGTCGGCCGCGTCGCCACGGGCCAGACGCGGAATCTTCCGCGCAGGCCTTCGGATCTGGCAGTCGGCGTCAGGGATCCACCGAGGACCCATCGCATCACTTTTTCAGCTTTTCAACACGTACGAAGACCGATCTCACCCTCCGAACCCGTCTTCGCCACAGTAAATCCATTGCTTCGCGGGTATGAGCCCGGTATCCTGCTATGTTCGCGCGGGCCCACGGCGATTGTCCCGCACAACCCCAAGAGATAGCTCGTCTTGCCTGCCGTTCGAAGGAGCGAGTGTGCCTGCGACAATTGTACATGGGAGCCGTGTGAGCGAAGAAGCGACATCAATCCGGAAGGACAAAATCCTGCCGCCGAACCAGCCAAGTCGCATCTTGGTTGCCGATGATGAGCACCTGGTTGCGGCCGGACTTGCGGCGACACTTCGGGAATTGGGATTCGACGTTGTTGCGGTCGCTCGGGATGGCGCCGACGCCGTCGAGATGGCGCAGTCTCTCCGTCCCGATCTTGCCATGCTTGATGTGCGAATGCCGCGAGTCAACGGCGTGGAGGCAGCGCAGACGATCTTTCGAAGTCTCGGAATACCCGTGGTCGTCCTCTCCGCGATCTCCGACGATGAATTCGTATCGTGCGCTGCCACAGCTGGCGTTTTCGGTTACCTCCTCAAGCCGGTCTCTCAGGAGCAACTCCGAGTCAACCTGGCAATCGCCTGGGGGCGGTTCCTTGAACACACCCTTCAGAGCACCGAGATTCTCGATCTGCGCGAGCGATTGGCCGACCGACGAATCATTGAGCAGGCCAAGTGGATCATTGTCAAAACCAAGGGGATTGATGAGCCCGAGGCGCAGCGCTTGCTGCAGCGACTCGCACGGAACAATCGTCGCACCCTCGCCGATGTAGCCCGCTCCATCGTTGAGAATGAGCAGCTCCTCGGCGACCTCTCGGGGCACGTTCCCAGCTGATCCTTTCAAAAGCGTTCGCGGCCCATCGCATCCAGGCGAGACGGCGGTGCGGTCCGGCGCGGAGCGGGCGATGTGGCACGCGATGACGCTTGTCATGATTCGGCGCTTTACGGTCCCGACTTGAGTCGCAGATTCAGAGTCCCGGGGCCGGTACACTGATTGAACATGCGTCACGCACTTGGGCCCGGCACGACCTTGGGATATTGCACCAATGTGCATCAGATGAGCGATCTTGACTCGCTCAAGGCCGCACTCAACACGCATGCCCTGGAAATCAAGCAGCAAATCTCGCCTGACTACGCGCTCCCCGTCGGCCTGTGGATTCCTCCGGGAGCCCTCCCGGATCTGGCCGATGAATCCGACCTCGAGCATTTCAGCCAATGGCTCTCTGATCGCGGCCTTGAGGCCTTTACGCTCAACGGTTTCCCCGCGATGGATTTCCACGGCTCCGTCGTCAAGCAACTTGTCTATCGACCCCACTGGGCGGAACACGCGCGAGCCGCATATACCACCGCCCTTCTCCGCATCCTTCGCCACCTGCCTGGCAGCCGTGATCGCAGCATCTCGACTCTTCCCATCGGGTGGCCCGCTGACGGCGTCGACCTGGCACTCGCCGCCATCAGGCTCCGCCATATCGCCGCGATGGCTGATTGGGCACTCGATGAGAACGAAATTCTCATTCACGTCGATCTTGAACCGGAACCCGGCTGCATTCTGTCCCGCGCGGCGGACGCCGTTGCCTTCTTCGACCGCATGCGGCATGAAACCAGCGGCAGCGTCCTGAAGTCTCCCGACGTCCTTCGCCACATCGGGATTTGCCACGACATCTGTCACGCCGCCGTGATGTTTGAGGATCAGGCCACCGTGCTCAAGAGCTACCACGATGCAGGGATTCGCGTCGGCAAGCTCCAGATTTCGTCCGGGCTTCGAGTGCGATTTGACTCGCTCTCACCTACCGAGCGCGTCGAATCGCTCGCTCAGCTCCAGGCTCTGGCTGAGGATCGCTGGCTGCATCAGACCGTCATTCGCCTTGACGATGGTTCCGTGACCTTTCACGACGATCTCAAACTTGCAATTCAGGCCAACGCCGATCATCCTCGCGGCGAATGGCGCATCCACTTCCACGTTCCCGTTCACCTGAATCGACTGGGAATCCTGGAGACCACGCAGGACGAGATTGCCCCGGCACTGCAGCTGGCTCGCAGACTTGGAGTCACCTCCTTCGAAGTCGAGACCTATGCGTGGTCCTCGATGCCGGCCAGCGCCCAACCGCGTTCATTGGCCGATGGAATCGCTGAGGAACTTCGATGGGTGGAATCAATCCTCCGATGACACCCCTCGCCGCGCATGTGACGCCGCTCCGGTCGCTGGCCCAACTTCTGCGCGTTTCCAACGCGCCGACCGTGCTCTCCAACGTCATGACCGGCTGGTCTCTGGGTGTGGCCCTGCATCCGCCGGGGTCCATCGACTGGTCGTTTCTTGCGTATCTCGGCGTCGCCTTTCTCTGCCTTTATCACGGCGGCATGGTTCTCAATGACGCCATGGACGCCTCAATCGATGCCCGGGAGCGTCCTGCTCGTCCCATTCCTGCCGGCGATATTCCTCGACCTGCAGCGTTCTGCCTGGCCGCTGGACTCTTGATTGTCGGCGCTGCCATGCTGGCATTCACGACCCCTCGCGCAGCGCTGTGCGCCCTGATTCTGCTGTTTCTCATCATCGCCTACAACGCACTTCACAGATTCCACATTATGAGCGTTGCGCTCATGGCGGCGTGTCGAGCCATGATCTATATCACCGCGGCCGTTTCCGTTTCCGGGGACCTGCGCTGGCCGCCAGTTATCACGATGGCCGTCGCCCTGGCCCTCTACATTGCCGGTCTCTCCATCGTCGCTCGCCGGGAGGCCTCGTCGCAGCGACACGGAACGTCCTATTTCCTGGCCATGCTTCTGCCCGCCAGCGTCATCTGGCCCGCGCTTGCGGCTCGGCCGCCCCAGTGGCCCGGCGCGTTTATCGTTGGACTGGCCATGACGGCGTGGATCCTGGCGTGCGGGTCCAACCTTCAACGAAACCCGCCGCGAATCAAGTCGGCGGTCGAAGGCTGGCTCGCGGGGATCTGCCTTATCGACGCATGGTTCCTTTCATTGCTGAGCCAGCCGGTCCTCGGGGCGGCGGCGATGGTGATGCTGCTTGCCACGCGGGGATTGCACCGCCGAATATCCGGAACCTGATCTCGCAGACACCCTTCCAGAGAATCTCGCCCCATGCCCCACCCCACGGCGGTGCTCAATATCGTCGGTCTCACCGAGGCGCTCCTCGGTCCAGGCACGCCGAAGCTCTCGGCCTTCGCCAGGCGATACGGCGTTCGAAGCCTCGTCCCCGCACTTCCCGCCGTCACCTGCACGTCACAGGCATGCATGCTGACCGGAGCGCCACCATCCACCCACGGAATCATCGCCAACGGCTGGTACGATCGAGACCTTGGCGAGATTCATTTCTGGAAGCAGTCGAACCGCCTGATTCAATCTCCTAAAGTCTGGGAAACCGCCCGGATCCGCGATCCGTCGATTACCACCGCGAACCTCTTCTGGTGGTTCAACATGTTCAGCTCGGCCGATTTCGCGGCGACCCCTCGGCCCATCTACACCGCCGACGGCCGCAAGATCCCGGATTGCCTGACCACACCCCCCGAATGGCGCAACCGGTTGCAATCGCGTCTTGGGCGCTTTCCGTTGTTCTCATTCTGGGGTCCCAAGGCGGGTATTGAATCCACCCGTTGGATCGCCGAGGCTGCGATGGAGTTCGCCCGTGCCGAGAATCCAACCCTCTTGCTCGTTTACCTTCCCCATCTCGACTACATCCTGCAGAAGGCCGGTCCGGAGAGCCCTGATGTCCGCCCTGAGCTCGAAGCGCTTGATGAGGTCGTGGGCTGCCTCCTGGAAGCATTCGAACAGCAGGGCCGACGCATCCTGATCGTCAGCGAGTACGGAATCGAATCCGTCAATCGTCCCGTCGCCATCAATCGAATTCTGCGTGAGCATGGAATCCTCTCTATCCGAGATGAGTTGGGGCATGACATGCTCGACCTCAACCACAGCCGCGCCTTCGCCGTCGCCGATCACCAGGTCGCTCACGTGTATGTGCACACCTTCGCCGACGTCTCCACGGTTCGATCAATCTGCGAGAAGGCCCCCGGCGTCGAGCAAGTGCTTGATCAAGCCGACCTCCGAGCTCGGCAACTCTTCCACCCACGATCGGGAGATCTGCTCCTGGTCGCGGAACCCGGCGCCTGGTTCACCTACGACTTCTGGCTTGATGACGCCCGCGCGCCCGATTACGCCCACACCGTCGATATCCATCGAAAACCCGGCTATGACCCGCGCGAGTTGTTCATCGATCCGGCGATCGCGTCTCCCGCCATCGCCGTCGGTCGGCGGCTGCTCATGAAGAAGCTGGGATTTCGAACGCTGATGGATGTCATCCCGCTCGACGCAACCCTGGTCCGAGGGTCTCATGGGCGGATAGCGAACCCTCGTGGCAGCGGCCCGATCATGATGTCCTCGCAGACTCTGCGAATCGACACGGATTCGCTGCCGATGACCGGCGTTCATGACGCGATTCTCGACTGCCTTCTTGACGCGTAAGCCATGTCCCGACTCGTCATCTTCGACATTGATGGAACTCTGACACAGACCTCCGCCGTCGACAGTGAATGCTACGTGAGAGCGTTCAGGGAGGTGCACGGTATCGGCCATGTTGACACCGATTGGGGGGCCTATGGACACTCGACGGACCCAGGAATTGGTGCTGAATTGTTGCGACGGCATCTCCGATGCCGCGATGTTCGTCGTCCGCTTGAAGAAGCCCGACGGCGCTTCGTCGACCTGATTTCGGAAGAGTCGAGGCGTGATGCGCGTCAGTTTCAGCCCACCGCCGGCGCTGCCGAATTGCTCGGCGCTCTTCAGAAGGCAGGCTGGTCAGTCGCCATTGCCACCGGCGGATGGCGGGACTCCGCGTTGGTCAAACTTCGCACAGCGGGACTCCTTGACCCCGACATTCCGGCTGCTTTCGCCGATGACGCCGTCTCACGTGAAGGCATCATTCTCACGGCCATGGCGCGCACTGAATTTGAGACCGACGTGGTCGCCTACGTCGGTGATGGTCTGTGGGACCTTCGAGCTGCAAACAACCTCGGCATCGGCTTCGTCGGCATTGGTCAACACCGAGACAGGCTCCAGCAGGCGGGAGCCGCCGCGTTGCCCGACTTCACCCGAATCGATCTCATGCTCGATATTCTTGAACACCTTTGATTTGCAACGGCCTCCCTGGCAAATCGCCGCGGCGGAGCTTCGTAGAGCAGAGCGGAGAGGAGAGAGAGGACACGGCTCCGCTGTCGATCGAACCGCCACGGCGTGCGTGGTGCAGACGGCGTCGCGTGGGAGGGGACCGACTGCCGCCTGCAACCTTCTATACGACAGCAACTTGGAACTGTTCCTGACATGTCTCCAGATCGCCAACAAACGACATCTCGCAGACGGCGGGCCGGCCCGGGAATGCTCCAACGTTCTTCCAAGAGAGCCGTATGATCCACCCACATGGCGCGTGATCGAATCCTCTCCGCAGAATCTCACGGTCTCGACGAGGAGCCGCAGAATCATGCGTTGCGCCCACGCCGAATTGCCGAATACATCGGCCAACGTGCCCTGATCGAGCGCCTTTCGATTGCCATCGAGGCAGCGCGAACGAGGCACGAGCCCATGGAGCATGTTCTGCTTCACGGCCCGCCCGGCCTGGGCAAGACCACGCTCGCTCACGTCATCGCCGCCGAGATGGGAACCCAGTGTTTTGTGACCAGTGGCCCCGCTCTCAGCTGCAGCGGAGACCTGCACGGCACGCTCACCCGCATGCAGCCGCACGATGTGCTCTTTATTGATGAAATTCATCGCCTTCCCGCCTCGGTGGAGGAGTACATCTATCCAGCGATGGAGGACTTCAAAGTCGACTTCACCATCGATTCGGGAATGCACGCCCGGGTCATCTCGATCCCGCTGAAGCCGTTCACGCTCATCGGCGCCACGACACGGGCCGGACTGCTGACGAACCCGCTGCGCTCCCGCTTCGGCATCGCCCATCACCTCGATTTCTACGACACGGCCGATCTTGTGCAGATTCTTCGCAGGGCTTCATCGCTCCTGAAAATGACCGCATTTCAGCCTTCACTCCTTCAGCATCTGGCCGCACGGTCTCGCGGGACGCCGCGGGTCGCGATCCGACTCTTGCGGCGAGTTCGCGACTTCGCGCTCGTTCGTTGCAGCGGCAGAATGGATGAATCCGTCGTACGCGATGCGCTGGCGCTGGAGGGTGTCGATCAGCACGGTCTTGACGAGCTTGACCGCAAATATCTGGGAACCATCGCGCGCACGTATGAAGGCGGACCCGTCGGTTTGGAGGCAATTGCGGCCACCATGGGTGACGATTCCGGCACCCTCGAAGACATTGTGGAGCCGTTTCTGCTGCAGGAAGGGTTTCTGGCGAGGACCCGACAGGGGCGGGTGTTGACTGCAAAGGGCCGGGAAATGCTGGGAATCAGGCCCGAAAACCGACCAGATTCCGAACTTTTTGGCGACGCAAAATAAGGCGGTCCGGCACCTCGTCTTGGGGCGGATCTAGCTTTTTCCAAGTTTTTTTCCTCATCCCGCTTCAACGGTTGAGAATTCACTAGTAACATAAAAGAAGTGTCGGGCCGTGCGGTGCGGAATCCGGCCTCAAGGTGCAGCCGTCATCGGCGGCCTTGAATGCTTCGTCTTGATCTCACATGGACTTACGTGAGACCAGGATCAGGAACAACGCTGCGACCGATCCACCGTCGTTCGGTGGATTCACGTCTACGTCGCAGCGATGGCATCCGTTCCCACGGGAACGAACGGGCGACCTGACGCTGCGCCCGGAAAGGAAGAATTAGATGGACCGACTCTCGTTGTTGAAGAAGGGGCCTCGGAAGGAAGGCTTCACGATTATCGAGCTGCTTGTCGTGGTTTCGATCATCGCCCTACTCATCGGCATCCTCCTGCCGGCCATCCAGAAGGCGCGTGACGCCGCTCGTATCACTCAATCCCGATCCAATCTGCGAAACATCGGCGCTGCTCTTTCGGCATACGCCGCCGACTTCAGCGACCGTCAGTGGACGCTGATTCGCGACGACTTCGGTGCCTACGGCACCGGTGCACCCGAGTCTTGTTGCCCGAACTACTTGGCCACCAATGGTTGCATCCCCTCAGCGCTTCTTGGTTACGCTTCAGATCCGGTCAATCAGGGCGCCGGCGTTTATCTGGTTCTCGTTGGTTGCAGTTCGCAGGGGGCCACCTGTCCCGCGAACGTCAATGTTCTGGCCCCGATAGATGTCTGGACCAACGGAAGCTCGTTTGCGTCCTTCCGTGCATTCAACACTTCGAACTTCACGACCTACATGAACAACCGGTACTACGATCCGGTGTTCTGGGCACCCAAGGATCGCGTCATCCTTGAGCAGGCTGAGACGGGCCTTCAGGGCGCGGGCATCGACACCAGTGTCCCGCTGGCTCCGATCTCCTACTGCATGTCTTCGGCGGCCATGTTCAGCCCCGAATACTTCGCTGCAGCAGGGACCGCCCCGGACAACACGATCCCGGGTCGATTCCGCGCCCCGCCATCCGGTGCAGCCCAGTATTCAGATCTCAAGACGCGTTGCATCGAGCACAACTGGCTTCAGAACGCACAGAAGGACGTGAACCCGCTGGTCGCCGGTGGGCAAACTCCTTATTACTTCTCCGCCTCGATCAACAGCTCTCCGGCTTGCCTGTACTTCGATGGCCACGTCGAGCTTTGCGGCGTTTTCGACGCCATGAAGGCTGACGCTCGGGTGGTCGCTCAACCCGGCGGCAGTGCCGGCCTCTGGTGCAAACAAGTGCCCAAGTTCCTGGGCGGCGGCTATTACTGCCAGGGTTCGACACCAAATCTCGCCTACGACGATCTGGCCGCAACCGGAATGCACGTCTTCACAGCCCAGGGAATCCTTGGTCGCGATGTAGCCACCAGCGGCCAGTAATCCTCAACTCCCTTCTGTCAAGTTCTGGAGCCGCACAGCAATGTGCGGCTCTTTTTTTCTCCCGCAATCGTGGAACTGGCCTGCCCGTGCGTACCATCATGGCAAGCGACAGCCATGGTCACACTTCGCCGAATTCCCCGGGCATTCACCATCATCGAACTCCTGGTTGTAGTTTCAATCATTGCCATACTTCTCAGCCTGTTCCTTCCGGCGATTGGAAAGGCTCGCGACACCGCTCGCATCACGCAGTCGCGGTCCAACCTCAGAAATCTGGCCACGGCTCACGCGGCGTATGGCGCTGACTACAACGACCGGCAATGGACCGTCTGTCAGGATGAATTCGGCGCCTACTTTGGCTGTGCTGACTACATCGCCAACAACGGTTGCCCGCCGGTGGCGATTGCCGGAACCACCTCGACCGGCGATATCCTGGCGTGGGGCTACCTCGGTTGCGGGGGCTGGCCTGGAAATTGCCTGAACTGGACGCAACTCTGGCCCAACAGATGGCCGCCCGACGCCGCCGCGGCATTCGGCTCCTATCGCTACAACAACATTCGCAACTTCAACGAATATGTCAATGGCCGGTTCTACGATCCGTTGTTCTGGGCGCCCAAGGATGTGATCCCGCTGACCGACGCGGAATTCGGCTTTCAGGACCCCGGTGAGATTGCCCCACCTCCCAACGGTTTACTGGTGGCGGTGCTGATGTCATATGTCCTTTCCCCGGCAGCCATGTGGAGCCCGGATGTGCTGGCTCCGCCCGATCGCGGCGGCTTCAACATGCAGGTGCAGGCAAGGTTCCGATCGCCGCCGGCCGGCGCTGCCCGATATCCGGATCAGAAGACCAGGATGCTCGAGCACCATTGGCTGCAGAGCTCCCCGGGTCCGGTGAATCCGAAGTCTTCCGATGGCAAGACCCCCTATTACTTCAACCATGGTTATGCCTCGGCACCCGCAACGATGTTCTTTGACGGCCACATCGATCTGGTGGGTGTTCGGGATGCGCATGATGCCGATGTCCGGGTTCTGGAACAATCGGGAGTCGGCCTCTGGAGCCGCGACACCCCGTATGGATCAGACGGCTATTTTGGCGGCCAATCCATCGATCCGGACCTGAGAGCCGGGTTCCACATCCTGACGACGGAGGGGATTCTGGGGCGCGATGTCACCCAATAGGTCGGGAGGACGGAGATTCAGCCCATTTGGTGCCCCCGGGCAGTCAAGGCAATTTGAACTTTTTTTGCTCAATTGTCTGTTGCTTCGTGCCTTCGTCAGGGTACCCTACTTCTCGGCCAAGCGCCCCGTCTGGGTTCGTTACTCAGCGCGGCTACCATGAAATGTGCGAGTCTTGGCCACATTTCTTCGGGCTCGCACCCAACGACGCGCTAGTTCTATACGCGTGAATGATTCTGATCGGTGCTTGCTCGGTCGGGCAGGAAATCTGCTTCCATCGAGCGACCACACGCAGGATCAAACATGTCGGAGCAACAAGCGCCAGAGCGGCCCCAGACGGCCGCGGAAAGGAAGTCTCATGTCCCGACACGATCGAGTGCAACGGACCCTGGGCTTCACGATTATCGAGTTGCTGGTTGTGGTCTCGATCATCGCATTGCTCATCGGCATCCTGCTGCCTGCAATCCAAAAGGCGAGAGATGCCGCCCGGATCACACAGTCCCGTTCAAACCTGCGAAATATCGGCGCTGCGCACGCGGCCTACTCGGCCGACTTCAGCGACCGGCAGTGGACTATCGTCCCCGACGATATGGGCGCGTACGGAGCTACCGGCACTGATACGTGCTGTTCCCCCTACCTCGCGGCCAATGGTTGCCTTCCTTCAACGTTGATCGGTTACATGTCGGACCCGTCGGCGATGGGCGGCGGCTTCTACCTGGTGCTCTTGAACTGCCCCTCACAGGGAATCACTAACCCAAACGGCCCCTGCTATGGTGCAGAATACATGGCGCCGATGAACATCTGGGGTCCTGGGTCGGTGCCGAACGTATTTGCCGCCTATCGGGTGTTCAACTGCGCCAACTTCACGACCTACATGAACAACCGGTACTACGACCCGGTGTTCTGGGCTCCGAAGGATAAGGTTCTGCTCGAGCAGTGTGAGCTTGGGTTCCAGAACCCGGGCGGCATGTCTCCGATTCCCAATCCCCCTCCGCCGATTTCCTACTGCATGTCCTCGGCGGCCATGTTCAGCCCGGACTTCTTCCCCGGTGCTCAGTCGGTAATTGGCAACGGAGTCGACGGGCGATTTCGTTCGCCGCCTGCCGGTGCTGCCCAATACTCAGACCTGAAGACCCGCTGCCTCGAGCACAACTGGCTTCAGAATTCCCAAGCTGACGTGAATCCACAGATCGGCGGCGGCCAGACGCCGTATTTCTACACCGCGTCCATCACCAGCGCTCCGGCGTGCCTTTTCTTCGACGGACATGTTGATCTTGTCGGCGTGTTTGATGCGATGGATGCTGATGAGCGCGTCACTGCTCAAGGTGGCGGCGGCCTTTGGTGCAAGAAGGTTCCGAAGTTCCTGGCCGGCGGCTATTTCAGCAATGGGTCCCCCAATGCAAATCTTGCCTTTGACACGCAGGCAAGCACCGGCTTCCATGTCTTCACCGTCAACGGCATCCTGGGTCGCGACGTTTCGACCTCCGGCGGCGGTTGATTCAACAGCCCAACTCTGCGTTTGATCTGCTTCAAGGGTCGCACCGTTCGGTGCGACCCTTTTTTCTGCGCGACTCATATCATCGAACCTGTGAACCCACATGAGCGCCCCGAATCAATTCCTGTCACCGAGATCTACACCATGGTCGGCGGCCCCGATCCGTTTTGGCGAATCGCCCGGGCGTTTTATGCTCGAGTCGATGACGATCCGAACTCCACGTTTCGCGGCCTGTTTCCCGCCGATCTCGAAGACGCGATTCGAAACCAGGCTGAATTCCTGATTCAGTACTTCGGCGGACCTTGTGAATACTCGGATCGAAAGGGCCACCCGCGGCTGCGTGCCCGCCACATGAACTTCAAAATCGATCAGGCCGCACGCGACCGATGGGTGGAGCACATGACCCAGGCGCTCATCGACGCCCGCATTCCCGATGACATTCGCAAACCCATGATGGAATACTTCGAACGCACCGCCACCTTCATGATGAACAGCTGACTCCCGCTACTGAACCACCGGCCGCACGACATACTCCTTGCGGCCAACCGTGGTTCGAGCCCGCTCGGCTGCATCGCGGGTGCCGAATCCGCCGACCTGCACCACATAGATGGTTCGGCCACGCTGGTCGTGCGTGTTGGTCATCCGGGCGCTCCCCAGGCGATGCTTGGCCGCCAGATTCTGGGCTTCCTGATAAGCTCGGAGTGCATTGGCGCGATCGGCAAATACACCGATCTGCAGGGCAAAACCGGTTGATTGAAGCTGGTCCTGGGCATTCTCCCGGGTAGCGCTTCCCCCTGGAGCCGACGTGGCCGCGATATTCAACTGCGACCTCGCCGCCGACATCTCCCCCGCCGCCCGATAGGCGACGCCCGCCTCGTACGAGGCCTTGGCAGCTTCCTCACCGGTGAGCCGTTCCGAGGCGTCCTTGAAGTACGCGGCCGCTTCTCCGGGCCGCTCTTGCTTCATCCGGATGTGCCCCAGGGTGGCTCGCGCTTTGCCGGAGACTTCACGGTCGGCGGACCCGGCGGCGACCATCATGTGTCGCTCGGCGTCCTGAAGGCGGTTGAGCTTGAACGCGCTGAGTCCGGCAATGTAGTTGGCGCGTTCCCGCTCGGCGCCGGATGCCCCGGGTAGGGCGTGATTCGCCTTGTCGTAGGAAAGCTGGTACTGGCCCGCGTTGTAGTCGTTCAGGGCGCTATTGAGGTCAGTGGTGCGCTGTTCGTTGGAACAGGCCGCAAGCAGCAGCGAAGCAAGCAGAAGGGATCGGAGCTTCATGGGTGGTTCCGGTCAAGCGAATCGGCGAAATCAGAAATACGATTGGCGGTACGACGTCTGAACATTATCGTACGGACCCCCCGTCGGTGCCACACGCAGTTCCAACAGATGAAATTGGCTCGCACCATCCTCTATCGACTTCTTCGCTCGCCGTTCCGTACTGCGGTCGTGGACGATCAGCGGACATGGCGCGGCATCGATCTCGTTGGAGCGTCGTGGCACATGGCCAGAGCGATTGGGCGTCAGAGCAGCGCGCCTCGCATTGGATTGATGCTCCCGACCGGTGGCCTCTTTCCCGCCGCGGCCCTGGCGGCATGGTCGTTAGGTCGGGGCATCGTGCCCGTGAACTACCTCCTGAAGCGCGACGACATTGATTTCGTGCTCAAGGATGCGCAGCTTGATGCCGTCGTTACGGTTTCGGCCATGCTCGAACTCGTGGGCGGTTTGCCCGACGGGGTCCGCGCCATCAAGCTGGATGAGCTGAACTTCAAGGGCATCCCACGGCCCGTCCTGCCTCGTCGGCAAGCCGACGACTTTCTGGCTGTGATCCTGTATACCTCGGGCACCTCGTCGAGACCCAAGGGGGTCATGCTGACGACCGCGAACCTGGCGGCAAACGTGGAACAGTGCGTTGAGTGGGCCCGTTTCGGCCGAGACGACGTCGTGTTGGGAGTATTGCCGCAATTCCACACCTTCGGCCTCACCGTGCTGACGCTGTTGCCGATGATGGTTGGCTGCAAGGCGGTGTATACCGCCCGGTTCATGCCCAAGCGGCTGATCGACCTGATGCGCGACCACCGCCCGACGGCCTTCATCGCCATACCGTCCATGTACAACGCGCTTCGAATGGTGAAGTCGGCCACGCCGGACGATCTCAAGAGCCTGCGATTCGCCGTCTCAGGAGGCGAGCCGCTGCCCGACGCGGTGTTCGACGGATTCCGCGAGAAGTTCAGGATTACCATCAATGAAGGCTACGGCCTCACGGAAACAGCGCCCGTGACCAATTGGTGTCGGCCGGATGAACACAAACGGCGCAGCGTGGGCAAACCATTGCCGCGCGTCGACGAGAAAATCGCCGGACCGGACGGCGAACCCCTCGGTCCGAACATGGACGGAGAGGTTCGGATCAAGGGACCCAACGTGATGCAGGGCTACTTCAATCGCCCGGAGGAAACGGCCGCCGCGTTCGACGAGCATGGCTACTTCAAGACCGGCGACATGGGCCGGTTCGACAATGATGGGCACCTCTATATCACCGGTCGCATCAAGGAAATGATGATCATCGGCGGCGAGAACGTATTTCCGCGCGAGATCGAGGAAATACTGAACAGTCATCCGAGCGTGAAAGATTCCGCGGTCGTTGGGGCGGCCGATGAATCTCGCGGAGAGGTTCCCGTCGCCTTCGTCGAGCTTGAGGACGGCGCGACATTTGACGAGACCGCACTGCGTTCGCATTGCCGCGATCGCCTGGCGCAGTTCAAGGTCCCGCGAGAAATTCGCCACCTGGAGAAACTGCCGCGAAACCCGACGGGAAAAATCCTCCGACGCGAACTTCAAAAGGAGGTCAGGACCGTCTTTCGGACCTGAACGTCGTTCAATTCGATTTCGACGCCTGCCGGGTCATTTGCGGATAGATCAGAATCCGGTCGTGAGCCAGCAGCACAATGTCATTGGCGCCGTCACCCGTGACATCCGCAATCATGGCCTGGCTCGGTTCAAATTCGCGAGGCTCGCCGGCGGTGAACAGCTTCGATTCGAACACCTTGAACCCCGTGGCGAAGAGCATTTTCCGTGACTGGGTGAAGGTGAAGATCTCGCACATCTGCTCGCCCGCGTCCAGCGCCACCAGATCGGTGAAACCGTCGCCGTTGATGTCACCCGACGCCAGCTCGTGCTCAACCCGGCGCTCGACGTCATTTCGCCAGGCGGCCACCTGTTCCAGACCCAGGCGCTGCCCCTTCAGACGGACCACGCCGAAGCCGGTTTCTCCGACGACCAGCACATTGTCCTGGGCATCGCCGCAGAATGCGCCCGCCTCGATCGACTTGAACTTGGACTCGGAAATTGAAACCGATTCGGATTCCTTCCAGCCCGATGAATCGCTGGTGGAGGGTTCGAAAATGATCAGGCGGCCGTTTTCACGATCCGCCGCCGCGAGGCGCGGCTTGAGCGAGGCCAGCGAGACAAGTTTGGACGCACTGTCGCCGACGTTGATCTGCCGAATCACCTGCCACCCCGGGCTGACGCCCTGTGGCGGATTGGTGACATATCGAACCGCGCGAACAAAATTCTTGTCGGCGATGCAGAGTTCCGGCTTGTCGTCGCCGTCGATGTCAAACACCAGCGTGTTGGCGGCATTGGCGGCCTGAACGATGCCGAACTGGCCCATGTCCTTTGACTCCATGAGCTTGAATCCGTCGTCACCGGCATGGATCATGGTCATCGGTTTCTCCGGCGTGAAAAGGAGGAGATCCGTCCTTCCATCCTGATCGGCATCCACGGCGAGGATTGTCTCCGGCGCGCGGCTCTGCGAGCCGAGGTCGATCATGTGCGACGTCGAATCACCGGCCACCAGCGGCATCAGGTCGATCTGGTAGCTCCGGCCATCCTTGGACACTACCGCAAGATGCGCTCCATGCTCGAGCCGGACCAGGTTCATGGCGACCGGGGTTTTGCCTTCGGGAAGAGCCATCGGCTGCGGGTAGGGCACTCCCTCCGGGCCGACGTCACAGCGACCGACGAACGATGCCTTTTCGGAGAGGACGAAGATCTCGGCATAGGGGTCGTCGTCAACATTGCCCGCAACGAGGACGTCCATTTCGTCAATGGACGGATACGCCACGCCGGGCTGAAGACCACGTCCCTGCAACTGCTTGAAAACCACGACCGCGTTCTGCTGCGTATCGGTGGCCACGATGTCGAGCAGTCCATCACCGTCAACGTCAACAACGGCGGTGGACCGCTTGCGATTTTTGGCGTCCGTCCAGGCAAAGCTGCTGAGAGCGCCCTCTCGGAGCCCGCTTTCCTCGATCGGCTGCTTGGCGAAATCCGACACCACCAGCCGTTTGGAGGCGCGCTCAATCACCGCAAGGCCGGCGCCCGTCACTCCCGGCCAATGAATTGACGTCGCTTCTCGCAATGCAGGCATCTCGAATCGAAGTTGCGGTCCGATGACCAGCGACTGACCTTCGACCCCCGTGAGCCAGACCCGAATAGGCGCGGTGGCATCGTCGGGAAGAATGCCGAGGATGTCATCCTGGCCGTCACCCGAGAAGTCATCGAGCAGGAAGGCGGCCATCTTGTCTCCGGCATCCAGCACGGTGGCTGAGCCGATGACATCATTGGTCAACGGCCAGACGGAGATCTGTCCGTCCACGAGCGCGAGCAGTTCGGGATTCGAATCACCCATGACGTTGGCTACCGCCAGCCCGTCGCGCGTCGCCCCGAGGTTCTTCACTCGATGCGTCCGCTTGATCTCAAACGACCCGGCCGACTTCTGGCGCACAAAGACGATGGACTCAGGCGCTCCGGCGTACACGAGGTCCATCAGTCCGTCGTGATCGTAATCGGTCGCCACAATCGCCCCCACCCGCTGGCTGACGGAAATCAGCTCGCGGCGAAAACGCCAATGCTCGGGATGCTCGTTCACGCGCAGGGAGGAGGTGTCGACCTCGTCGGTCGCCTTGGCACCCTTCTTCTGGTAGTGGATTTCGATGCGACTCTTGAAGTTGTTCACCGCCACCAGATCCTGCAGACCATCGGCATTCATGTCGGCAACAAGGACCGGACCTGCTCCTCGTTCGATCTTGACGATTTCAAGTCCCTCGAACCCGAAATACCCGGCCAGATCGCCGTCCTGAGCGAAGGACGTGGACGCGGGAAGCAGAATCACCGAAATCAGGACTGCAGAACTCCGAAAGAGCATGCGTGAGATCTCCGAAGAATACCTTGGGTTCGCAACGAGATTCCTCGCCGCTGCGTGACAACCGGCACAAGCGAGCCGTATAGTAGCATGAGCCCTTCGGAGTCCTTCATGAGCCTACTTTCCCTCGTCTTCAGCGTTTCAATCCTGGCAACCCCGGCTGCGGCGGTTGAAGGGGACGCCGCCACCGCGGCGGGGACCGATTCGGTGCTGCTGAAGAGCGGTGCCCGGGTCACGGGCGAGATCGTGAAACGAAACGACAAGCGAGTCTGGATCGACGTGGGTCCCGACGTTCTGGTCTTCGATCTCGACGATATCGCCACGGTCGAGGCGAGCACCAGCGGCAAGAAGGCGGAGATGCACGAGGACTCGCTTTTTTCCACCGCCACCAATCTTCCCGAATTGAGCCCCCAGGAGCACGCCAAACGAATCGGCCCAGCGGTGATCAAAGTCTCAACCCCCAGCGGCCTCGGCTCCGGCGTCATCATCTCCAGAGACGGCTATGCCATTACCAACGCTCATGTGGTTCAGGGCGAGACGACCCTGAAGGCGACCGTGTGGTTCCCTCAACCCGACGGCACGCTCAAGCGCGAAGAGATCGAGAATATCGAGATCGTCGCGGTCAACAACCACATCGACCTGGGGCTGATCAAGATCACGCATCCCACCGGCGGCGACTTTGTCTTCGCCCCGCTGGAGCGCGACGAAAAACTCGAAATCGGCCAGCAGGTCTTCGCGATCGGCAATCCGCTCGGTCTTGAGCGAACCCTGACTCAGGGAGTCATTTCGACCACCCAGCGGAATTTTGAGGGCCTGACCTACATTCAGACTGATACCGCCATCAATCCAGGCAACTCCGGCGGCCCGCTCTTCAATACCAAGGGAGAGGTGATCGGCATCACCAACATGGGAATCCTCGGCGGCGAGGCCCTCGGCTTCGCCATTCCGGGACGATACGTGAAGGATTTTCTCAGAAATCGAGAGGCCTTTGCGTTCGATAAGACCAACCCGAATTCAGGCTACAACTACCAGCGTCCCCCCACCCGAACCACTTTTGACGTAGCGCCCCAGCTCAATGATGGCTCCGGCGCCATGTGACCGCCCGACCTTTCCGTTTCACACACCAAGACGAGGATCTTCCCTTGCGCACTCTCTTCGGCTCGATCGTAATCACCTGCTGCTTGTCCTCCGGGATATTCGCCGCCGATGTCGGCATCGAGCAGATGGCGCCCAAGGATACTTTTGTCGTCGTCTCCATGAAGAACTTCGATCAGTCCATGACCCGGCTGAAGCGAACCAAGCTCTGGGGAATGTGGACCAGCGAACCCATGCAGGAGGCATACAACGAGATCTTCAAGATGATCGATGAGAACGTTCACGACACCCTTGAGGAACTCGGTGTTTCAAAGGACACCCTGCTGCCGCCTCAGGGCAACGTCGGCATGGTGATGTTCATGGAGATGGATGAGGAGCTTGGAACCCCGCGGCCGCACATGCTTCTGACGGCGGATTACGGCGCCAATGCCGATGCCACCGCCAAGATCATCGACGCCGCCATCAAGAAGGGTGAAAAGGAAAGCCAGTGGCGCTATGAGATCAAGGAAGTCCGTGGCCGAAAAGTCCTGAACTTCGAGCTGCCCGAGCCTCCCGCGGATGAGATGGAAGAGGACATCGACGAATTCGGCGCCATGCCGCCGAATCCCTTTCAGGGCGCCACCGATTGGAAAACCCTCAGCTATGTGCGAGATGGAAACCGATTCATGTTTTCGAGCAGCATGACCGCCGTGGAAGATGCCCTGGAGGTGATCGACGGCGAGAAGATGGAATGCGTCGGCGATCGTGAGGACTATCGAAATGCCCTTGCCCAGCTCGGAGGCGAGAAAGACATGTGCGCCATGCTGCTCACCAAGCCGCTCGAGCCCATGCTGGAACCGCTCTGGATGCTCATGGGCGGGGCTGACCAGGCGCTCACCACCGCCTTCGGACATATCGATTCTCTGGGGGTCGGGGTCGGACTCGACGGGTCGATCGGAATGATGGAAGAAACCGTGGCCGTTCACACCAGTGGAGAAAAGGGCGAACTGTTCAAACTGCTCGATACGGAAACGGCCCGATCCGCCCCGCCGATCATGGTCGGTCCGAACGCCGTCAGCTATTTTCAAATGAATTTCGAGCTGTCGGGTCTGTTCGAAGCCCTCAGCAAGATCGTCGCGTCCCTCCCCGAAGGCCAGCGAGAGATGGCCGACATGCAACTCCAGCAGTTGAAGCCTGACCTTGAGCCGGCCTTGGCCACGCTGGGACCGGAGATCAACATGATCTCCACCATTGAACGCCCCATCAGCGAAACCAGCAAGGATTTCCTGGTGACCATTCGCTGCAGCAAGACCGATGTTGTCTCCAACCTGCTCGCCCAATACGCGCCGATGGCGCAGCTGCAGCCGCGGGATTTTCTCGGCCAGACGATCTATTCCATGGACTTCGGCCCCTCCATCGGTCTTGGCGGCGGGTATCTCGTCATCGGCGATTCAGAGGCGGTGGAGCAGGCCCTGCGGGCGGTCGGCAGCAAGGACACACCCTCTCTCGGCGACGACGCCACCTTCCAGTACGCCGCACGTTCGCTGCCTCAATCCAACATGTTGGGTTGGGGATTCGTGAATACCATGGCCGACTACGAGTACTCCCGCGCCACCGCCAGTGAGCTCTTCCAAGAGCTTGACATGATGGCGATGCAGGCGGGCAACGACGTGAATACCGACAAGTTTGCGGCGATCATGAAGAAGCTCATGGACGACATGCCGCCCGAGTTGTTGGCTGAATTCATTGGCCCCAACGCGATGGAACTTCATTCCACCGACAACGGAATCGTATTCAAGTCATATCAGCTTGGGCCCGTGCAGTAGCGCTGCACGCTGTTTCGGCGAACCCCCGAATCCATGCATCGTGCCGTTTCGCGTCGACGGCATGGGTGTCTTCGTGCGCTGCCCCCTCAACCCATTCCACACGACCCTTGGCGGCCGCCGCGATACGCTCCGAACCCTCACCCGGCGAAATGGCATCCAATCGCCCCTGAATGACCAGCACCGGACAGCACACCTTTGTTGCAGCGTCGATGGTCCGAACGCGGCGGATACCGCAAATCGTTCGCAGCATGAGAAGGGCTAGGCCGGTGAACGGCCGGGTCGGCCAGCCCTTCAACGCGAGCCGTCGGGTCAGCGGCACCCTCACCTCCTCGTAGGGGCCATAGGCCACAACACCGGCGATCAGACCGCGGACCCATGAATCGGCCGCGGCGGCCATCGCGATTCCCGCGCCCATGGAATGGCCCACCAGAATGATCGGGCCCGCTCCAACACGTTTGATTAACTCGATCAGGTCACCCCGATCCTGATCCCCGAGCCGGCTGACGCCATTCTGCGATTCGCCATGGCCTCGCAGGTCGTACAGAATCGCCCTGCCGGCGAGACCGAGCCACGGTCGGAGTCGTGACAGAGAATCGACTCTTGATCGGGCCCACCCATGCAGCAAGATCACGGTAAGCCCGGGGTATGTCGGGAAATGTGCCTGCAAGTCGATATCCCAAACGGGAAGGCGGGTCCCATCGGGTCGGTCCAACGTCCAGGATTGCGAACTCAGCCCGGCCTCAGACGGCTCAATCGGCAGGCCGCGGGCGACCGCCCAGCCGACTCCCCCCCGAGGTGGATGCACGAGCTCCCAGGCAATGACTCCCGAGGCAAGGACAATCAACGCGGCAGCGGCGACCAGAAAGAGGATGAGGAGTCCGAACACGGACCGGCATTTCTAGTCGAATTCCAGAGATTCGGCCCGCGTGTTACAGCGAGTCACGATCGGGCGACTTCTTATCCAGATCCACGACTCGAATCTGCCTGTTCAGTTCCAGATCCTTCAGGTCCTTCCACGGGTTCTGCGTCCCGATGTTGCCGTCCAGGAAGAGAATGTTGCATATTCCGCCGACGTATCGGAAATCGACCTCGAGCGTGACCGGGTTGCTTGAACCGGTCTGGGGCACGGCAAACGGCGCCGGTTCATCCTCAATCACCTCGCCGATGACCGAGTCGATCAGGTACATCGACTGCGACGGCCGAATAATCTCCTCAATCGTGTGCCAGGCGCCGACTCCGGGGCGGCTGTCAAAGTAATTGTTGGCGGCATAGTACCCCGGCTCGCTCTCGGATTTGGCATTGATATTCAGGCTTGGCAACACCGGGGCAGGCGAACGAAAGACCGAGGTAAAGTCGGGGTTGGTGTCGTAGACCGTTTTATCCGGCGAATCGTACCGATAGTCGTATGTGGTTCCGTCGGTGAGCACGGGGCCGAGCTTGTGATACGTCCACAGAATGTCGCTCCAGGTGCCCTGCTGTTCGCCGAGGTTGTAGGGCTGGATCACGGGAACTGCTGAGCCCGGAGGAGACTGCGTCCGCACTTTGCCCGGGCTCGGTGAGGCGGAATAGTCAAAGAGGCTGGGAGGGATGTATTGACGGTTGTCGGTCCAATACATCTGCATATAGGTGTAGACCTGTCGCATGTTGCTTCGCGACTTGGCCCACGTGGCGTTGCCGCGGACGTGTTGCAGCGTCGGCAGCAGGATGGCCAGAAGAAGGGCGATGATGCCCATGGCGGTCAGAACTTCGACCAAAGAGTAGCCGAGCGATTGGCGTCGATTGACGTTCATTGAAGGCCTCCTCGACAAACACCGACCAGCCGGACGATTCGGCTGCCAGAAAAGCATACTACCGCGCCGAAGGCTCGGTTCCACAAATTGATGAAAATCAAGGAGATACGACCGATCCTCCCCCTCCAGGAGCCGGTTCGGACCAGTTTGGCAACGATCCACACTACCCCATATTCATGGTCAGCAGGAATTCGGCGTTCGATTTGGTCTTGGCGATGCGGCTCCGCAACATTTCCATGGCCTCGACCACATTCATGTCCGAAACCACCTTGCGAAGCCGAACGATGAGTTCGAGCTCCTTGGGATCGAGCAGAAGCTCCTCGCGGCGGGTGCCGCTGGCCGAGATATCCACTGCGGGCCAGATTCTCTTTTCCACCAGCTTTCGCTCGAGGTGAAGCTCGGCGTTGCCCGTGCCCTTGAACTCCTCGAAAATGACTTCATCGGCTCGCGAGCCGGTGTCGACGAGGGCGGTTCCGAGAATTGTCAGCGAGCCGCCGTTCTCGATACTTCGGGCTGAGCCGAAGAATTTCTTGGGCTTGATCAAGGCGCCCGAATCGATACCGCCCGACGTAATCTTGCCGGAACCAGGCATGGCGTTGTTGTAGCCACGGGCCAGGCGAGTGATCGAGTCGAGCAGGATGACGACGTGCTCGCCGAACTCCACCATCCGTCGAGCCTTCTCCATCACCATCTCAGCCACCTGAATGTGCCGGTCGGCCTCTTCATCAAACGTGCTGGCGACGACCTCGACGCTGGGCGCGGTGTTCCGCTTGAAATCCGTCACTTCTTCGGGCCGCTCGTCGATCAGCAACACGATGATGTGCACATCCGGGTGATTGTGCGAGATCGCATTGGTGATCTGCTGCAGAATCACGGTCTTGCCCGTTCGCGGCGGCGCCACGATCAGTGCCCGCTGACCGAAGCCCAGCGGGGTCACCATGTCGATGATGCGGGTTTCCAGTTTCTTGGAGTCGATTTCGAGGTGAATTCGCTTGTTCGGGTGCAGGGGCGTCAGGTTTTCAAACGTCGGCAATTCATGCAGCACCGACGGCTCGCGGCCATTGACCTCTTCGACGCGCAGAAGTGCAAAATAGGTCTCCGCCTCCTTTGGCGGGCGAATGAGGCCGCGAACAACGTGCCCCTTGCGAAGGCCGAATCGTCGGATCTGCGACGGGCTCACGTACACATCGTCCGGCGACGGGAGATACGAATCCTCGGAACTCCGCAGAAAACCGTACCCATCCGGCATGATCTCGAGCGTTCCCTCACCCAGCATCAGCCCCTGCTTGGCCGCGCGAGACTTCAGGATTTCGAATATGAGCTTGCCCTTCGGAAGGCTGGCGACATCCTCGAGTTTTTCCTTCTTGGCGACCTTGAGTAAGTCGTCAGCGGCCATCTTCTGAAGGGCGGCCATGTTAAGGTCGTCCTTCTTGGCCTCGTCATAGCGGGCCTGAATTTCGGCTTCAAGAGCCTGTGCCTCGGATTCGAGTTGCTCGTCGGTAGGCACGGCTCCGGGGGCCAGCGATTGCGACGGCGCAGAACTGTGGCCTTGGCCACCGCCTCCGCCACCACCGTGCCGGTGACGCCGACGTCGGCGGGAAGATTTCTTTGACATGATGGTGGGAGACTCCTGCATGGCCAAACCCTCGCATAATGGGGGGTGGCTCCCGGCGAACGGGAAGACGCCCTCCGCGAACTGGAATTAACAGCAAAATGGAGATCAGCGCAACCGAGCCCTTCTCTCCTATGTAATCAGGCTCGGAAGGACCGGAGGATCTGTTCCAAGGTAGATCCGACTGTTTCCGACAATCGGTTCCGGTCCCCGTCGTTGACCACAATATGATGGGCACGCCGACGCTTCTCGTCAAGTGGCAGTTGTGCCGCCTCCCGTCGAGCCAATTCTTCCGGCCCCCAGCCGCGATCTCGCTTCAACCGATCCAGCCGCACATCCCGCGGAGCATCGACAAAAAGCACGACATCACATTCCCTCTCCAGACCGGCCTCAAGCAACAGCGGCGCGTCAATGACAAACGCGACAGTGTCGGCCGGGGCCGACGCAAAGAGCTTAAGGCGTTTTTCCAGGATCCATGGATGGGTGAGTTTCTCCAGACGCCTTCGTTCGTGTTCATCTCGAAAAACGATCGAGGCGATCGCCTTCCGGTCCGCCGTACCGTCGGCTCTCAGAATCCCTCGCCCCCACCAGGACGCAAGTTGAGACTTGATGGATGGGTCTTCGAGGGCCTCGCGACCAAGCGCGTCGGAATCGCACACCACGCACCCCCGACCTGCCAGCAGCCGCGCGACCTCGCTCTTGCCAGCGCCGATTCCGCCGGTCAATCCGATGACAATGGGGCGGCCTTTGGTCATGATGACATCTTGCCAGACTCCGGGCTTTGATGCCCGATTCAACCTCGGCCCAGTGCCCAGCGAATCTCCGGCATTCGAAGAATCATGGAGGCTCCGAACGTCCCGATTCCCCCCGCGGCGACCATGGCGCCAAGCTCCACGATGCGGACCGCCCAGCCACCGAGTGATGCATATCCGTTCGCATCAACCAATCGTCGCACTGCCTCACGCCAGCCATCCCCCTCCATCAACCAACTGACCAGAAGCACACACGCCGCCATGGCGATAGTGGCAACGACCGTTCGGCCCCAGGCGCTTCGGACCGCGCCATCGACAATGATTCCAACCCGGCGATGGAGCAGGCGCGTCAGGATGCAGGATTGAATGATCGCGCAGGTTGCGGTAGACCAGGCGAGACCGGCCTCTCGCAGCGGGGTCCAGATCAAGGTCAGATTCAACGTCAGATTCAGGGCCACCATGCCCAGCGAGACTCGAACCGGTGTCTTTGAGTCGCCGCGGGCGTAGAAGCCGCGAGTCAGAGTGTGGGTCATCGAATACGCCCAGATGGCCGGGGCATAACCCATCAGGATTCGACCGACGCGAGCCGTATCTTCAGGTCGAAAGTCGCCGCCCTGCAGTATTACGGCCGTGATCTGATCTCGAACCAGCATGAGGCCGACGCTGGCCGGCAACCCGATGAAAAGCACGAGCCGAAGCCCGCGCCGAAGCGTGTCCACGAAAGCATCTGGTTCGTTGGCCTGCCGGCTCAGCTGTGGAAAGATGGCCGTGGCGACCGCGATCCCAAAGACCCCCAGTGGGAACTCATAGAGCCGTTGCGCATATCCAAGGGAGGCCATCGCCCCCTCGTCGAGCGGGTATGAGAATCCGAGGATCGTCGATCCAATCGCACTCGGATAGCTGGCAATCAGGCCGTCAAGAAATGTATTGAGCTGCAGCACGCCAAGCCCCAGCACCATGGGAATGGTCTGGCTGAAAACTCCCCTCAATTCTCGAAGCGCCTCAGGATCGCGCAACCGAGGCCATGCAATGGCGTGCCCTGCCCCAAGGACACTCCAGACGACCTGCACCAATCCGGCGACGATCACGGCCCAGGCCGTCAACGAGACGTGAGTGTCATCCGGTCGATCCCGGAAAAATACGGCGGCACCAACAATGAACAGATTGAGAATCACCGGGGCGGAAGCCGTCGGACCAAATCGGCCACGCACCTGCAACATCGCACCGAGAATGGCCACGAGGCACACCAGCGGCATGTAGGGCAACATGATGGCCATCAATCGAAGCCCGAGATGATCGCCGCCCGTCCTCAATTGCAGCGCACCCAAGGCGATTTCTCCGATGGCCGTAAGGCCGCCCAGCACCAGCACCATGATCCCCACCAGGGTCGATGCCGTGCGACGCGCAAGTGCCGGATCGTCTCTCTCCAATCGTGTGTACACCGGAATGAACGCCGCCGAAAGTGCCCCTTCACCGAAGAGCCGGCGGAACAGATTGGGAATCATGAACGCAAAGGCGAAGGAGTCCATTACAAGACCCGCGCCGAAGCATCGCGACATCGCCGCATCGCGCACCAGGCCGGTGATGCGGCTGAGAAATGTCAGAACCGTGACATTTCGAGCATGTTTTTCAAAACGCTGAGACACGCCACAACAATCGGCATCACGACACCCGGGCCGTGAAACCCACCGAGGGTTCGAGATCCGCATCGGCCGCATTGGGGACTACCAGAAACATCTCGCCGCATTCCGGACATACTCCGCGACCATTGTCAACGGCGGTGGCGCGAAGGTCGTAGTCGCAATGAACGCACTGCCTGGACTGCCGATCGAGCCGGCGTGCCACCGAACGGCGATACCACGACAGGATCAACGCCGCGGCCGCGGCGACGATCGTGGCATCGATGAGCGTTCCGATGTCCGCTCCCAGCAAACGGTAGAACTCATCAAGCCGACGCGCCCAAGGCCAGTTCATGCCCGCCTGAAGGATTCCGACCGCACCGGTCATCATGGCCGCGACCGAGAGCATCCAAAGCACAAATGCACCGATCAAACGCGTGGAAAGAAACGCCGCCGAGAGGCTTGGTGGATCGGCCCATTGCCCGTCGATATACGTCTCGCTGCACGCAGGACACGATCCGGCAGGCTGCGCAGCGGAAGCCTCGGCAAGCAGTTCGTTGCACCGCAGGCACGGCTTGATCGCCCTCATGGCTTCGAGCTCTCGTCGCCTCAGCACCTCAATCACAAAGTAGCCCAGTGCCGAGCCACCGAAGACGACGCCGATCACGAAAGCCTGCGCCGGCATCGGGTTGATGAAGAGCCTCGAAATTGCCAATGAAACCGGCACCCCCACTGCTGCGCCGATCAGGCCGGCAAGAATGACCATGATCCAGGTCGCCGGCCTCTGAAACATGCGATTCAATGCATGTCGCCACCGTTGCTCATGCACCCGGGCAGCGCCCGCGCCCCGAATCCTCATTGCCCAAGCCACCATCAGCACCGTCAGGATCCCGCAAAGTCCCGCGAGCACATCATCAACTCGCACGGTCCTTCCAAGCCACGGAATCCCCTGCGACAACTCGTCAACAACCGCCCAGATCGCCGCCATCACCGCTGCCAGCCAGCGCCGGCGCACCCACCCGGTCTGCATCAACAACAACGCCAGCATGCCAAAAGCGGCGGCGTGCACCAGCTTGTCCGAAACGGGAACCTCCTCGGTTCCAAGCTGGAGGCGAGGCCAGTGCGTCCCGACGGTCAGCATCAAGACGTAGACCACGAACGCCACACGCCAGGGACGGCGGGATCTCAGGGCGAATTCAACAGGCTCACGCGCCACGGCCACCGACAGTGTTCGCAACCGGCGCCACAACGGCTGCAGCGGCCTCACGCGATGTCGTGATCTCGGCGGCGGGCGACTCCTCGCGCTTCTTCAACATGGCGTCCCAATCGGCGATGACCCGTTCGGCGAGCTTGCGATAGTCGAGTGCACCCGGGCACCATGGCTCATAGTCGAAGATGGTCTTGCCGAAGCTAGGCGCTTCCGCCAACTTCACGTTGCGCCGAATCGCCGGCCGCAGCACCCGACACGAACTCCACGGCGCCTTCGTCTGGCGAGCCTGTTCGAAGAACGCATCAAGGTCGGCAACCACCTCGCGCCCGTGAGACAGCTGCGCCTCATGCATGCACAGGATGATTCCGGTCACTCGCAGACTGGGGTTGACCGATCGGCTCATCATCGAGACCGTCTCCAGCAGCTTTCCGACTCCCTGCATGGCGAGGAAGTGCGCCTGCATGGGCACAAACACTTCGCGCGCCAGCGTCAATGCATTCAGCGTCAAAAGACCAAGGCTTGGCGGACAGTCGATCAGCACGAATTCATAATCCTGCTGAATCTGCGCAAATCGGCGCGACAGAATTCGGTTGCGATCGGGGTCGCCCGCGAGCTCCGTCTCCGCCGCGGCCAGGTCAACCACCGCCGGCACAACATCCAGGTTCTCGCGGGCCTTCACAAGCACGGACCGGACGTCCAGATCAGGATCGGTGAGCAGGTCATAGACATTTGCCGGGCGCTCGGTCGTGTCGATGCCCAGGTGCAGGGTGAGGTGGGCCTGCGGATCAAGATCGATCAGGCACACGCGCCGACCGGCGTCGGCCATCGCGGCACCCAGATTCACCGTCGTTGTCGTCTTGCCCACACCGCCCTTCTGATTCAGCATCGCAATGGTGCGAACCGGGCGTAGCGGCGATCCTGCCTGCATGTGACGTTCCATGTCAGCCAAGTATATGGGCCGCCGACCTTCACGAGGAACTACCCGTGAATCAACCACTTCTGAAACAGCGCGGCCATTCCCAGAAACGTCAGGAACGATCCAGAATCAGTCACCATGGTGAGGAAGATGGTGCTCGCAGTGGCCGGATCGGCCCCGAGCCGCCTCATCAGGATGGGAAGGCTGGTTCCGACGAAGCATCCCACGGTGAGGGCCGCGGTCATCGCCACCGCCGCCACAATACCCAGGCGCCAGCTTGCATCCCCGCGGAGCAGTTCAAAGACAGCCACCCCGCTTCCGACCAACAGCCCAGCCAGCGCCCCGTTGAAAAGACCGACAGTCAACTCGCGCCGGATCAACGGCCAGACACGTCCGGGGCGCACCTCATCCAAGACGATGCCGCGCAGCGTGACCGCCAAGGCCTGTTGGCCGGCATTGCCCGCCTGATTCGCTATCACCGGCATGAGCACGGCAAGGATTGCAAGCTCACCGATCAGAGAGTCAAACTGCAGTACGACGAAGGCCGCCACCGAACTCGTCAGGAGGTTCACCAGCAGCCACGGCACGCGACCGCGGAATTTCTCCACCACCGATGAATACACCGCTTCATGCGCGCCGGCGCCCACCATGCGCTGCACGTCTTCGGTTTGTTCAGCACGAAGAATGTCGATGACGTCGTCAACAGTCACGATTCCCAGCAGGCGATGCTGATCGTCAACCACCGGAAGCGCGTAGTAGTTGTATCGGGCAAATTCCTTGGCCACCGCTTCCCGTTCGATATCCGGTGTGATGGCATCGACCTGCCGCCGCATGAGCGCTCCCACCGCATCGTTGGGCCGCGAAATCAGAAGACGCCTCAGGCTGATGATTCCGGTCAGAGTGCCTCGCTTGTCCACCACATAGGCGTGCTGGGCATACTCCGGCACCGGCGTGCGCCGAATCACCCGCGTTGCCTCCTCCACCGACATCGTGTCGCGAACCGCAAGGTGGCCGGTGGTCATCATGCCGCCCGCCGATTGCGGGTCATAGTGCATGAGTTCGCGCAGGTTCCAGGCGCGCTGGGCCGACATCTTCTCCAGCAGTCGGGTGCGGTCGCCTTCCGGCAACGCTTGCAAGAGGTCGGTGGCATCGTCCGGAGCCATCGCCTCAAGCAGGCGGCCCGCATAGGTCACATCTTCGAGCAGCAGGTCTTCGATGACACTGACTGCCAGCGGTGTCGACATCTCGGCGATGGCATCGGCCGCCGCCTGAAGCTCCATCTCCTCCACAACCTCCGACGCTTCACCCTCAAGCGATTCAAGAGTTACCGCCGCGTCGGCCGATTCCTGCTGCTCGATGGCCTCGGCCAACACATCAGGTTCGGCCTCCTGCTCTATCAACTCGGCCACCCGGACGTCCTCTGCTGTCTCCTTCAACGGGCTCTCAATCACCGTCTTTGTTGAAGACTCCATCCCATGCTGCAGCACGGGCGACTCGGGCACTCCTGCCGCCACGGACTCCATCGCGTCGAATTGATCCGGCGTCTCCGGATCGGAGTTCATCGTGGAAGTCTAACCACGTCTTCTCAACGCGTCTGTCGAGTACGCTTCTCCTGTGCTGATTCCGATCGATGAACCCGACGATCCAAGACTCGAAGACTATCGGGCGATTCGAGATCGCGACCTGCTCGGCCGCAGAGACCTCTTCATCGGTGAACAGTTCCTGGTGGTCGAGAAAATGCTCTCCCTGCCCGGAGTGACCCGATCAGTCCTTGCCCTTCCGCAGCACGCGTCGCGCCTCGCGGCCATTGCCCCCGAAGACATTCCGGTGTTCGTCGCTGAGATCGGCGTCCTTCAGCAGGTAGCCGGTTTTGACATTCATCGGGGTGTTCTTGCCGTCGGACACCGCCCCCCGGTCGACAACCTGACAATCGACCGCGCCCTTCCCAATCGGCCCGGGCCTCTCACCGTCCTGCTGTGCGAAGACATTCGAAACATCGACAACATGGGTCTGTTGTTCCGGAATGCCGCCGCCTTTGCAGTTGATTGCGTCATTCTCAGCCCGTCCTGCCATGATCCGCTCTATCGCAAGTGCCTGCGGGTTTCGATCGGACACGCGTTGACCGTCCCGTGGGCGCGGAGCGGTGATTGGCCCACCGACCTCGCACGGCTGCGATCCGACTGGAAACTCCATCTGGTGGGAACGTCGCTCGATCCGGGCACCGTCGCCTTGGAATCCCTGGAGCCGCCCCAGCGTGTCGGAATCCTCATGGGGTCGGAATATCACGGCCTCAGCCGCGTTGCACAGCAGGCATGCGACAGCCTCGTGCGGATTCGTATGGCGTCCGGTGTCGATTCGCTCAACGTGGCCGTGGCGAGCGGAGTTTTCCTTGATCGGCTCAGCCGGGGGAGGCGGTCGTGAGCCCCGGATCCCGATCCATCCTTGAAGCAAATGTCCCGAAGTGCCGATCTGAAGAGGTGCCCCACATGAGTCGAAGACTGCCGATCGTCCTCGCCATCGTCGCGGCGGGTACAGCCGCATCGTTTGCCTCCGGCCAGTCGGTCCCGGGTTCAGGCAGCGTCAAGGCCTGGGAGGAATCCCGCCAGGCACTTGAGAAACACAAGCGCTGGTACGTGCCGCCGCCCTATGAAGACGGTCGCCTGAGCGCCTGGGCCGAGGAATTCAAGCTCAGCGACGAAGCGCACTACGTGATCAACGCTGCCCGCCGGACCTATCGCGAGGCTGTGACCAAGCTCCAGCAATCCTCGATTCGCGAACTTGAGAGCGCCTGGGCCGGCGCCTTTCAGTACGAACCCATCCGCAAGGAAGTGATTCCCCGCCCGGGCGGCGAACTGCTTGACGTGCTCGACGAACGACCCAACATCATTCGAGGTTTCGAGGATGCCGAACGTCAGTTGTTCACCACCGCGATCAGCCTGGCCCCGCCGCAGGCGCTGGGAGCCCTGCGCAACCTTCGCCATGATCGCGCCTCGGAGTTGTATGAGTTGCCGACCCGCATCCCGGGTTCCGACGTCGATCTCTCCGTCATCCTTCGATCAATGGAAGTGGACAGGGGCGTTGATCAGCGATTGACCGAACTCATCGAGGTGTATCGAACTCGACGTGAGGAACTCCTGAAGCAACGGCATGACCTCATGCAGGAACTGGAGCAATCGGCGGCATGGCTCCTGACCGATGTCGGCCCCGGCTGGCGCGACATTCTTCCCAAGGCCGAGCAGGTCGAAGTCGATCGCGATTTTGCTGACCTCGACCGCCGCCGCATGGCCACCGAGCTCCCGCTGCGGCGGCTTCTTCGTAATTCGCTGGAACTTCTCCTTCGCAACATGGCTCCGGAAACCGCCCGCAAGGTGCGCCTGAGCGTGCTCGATGAATCCAATCCCACGGTTTTTGACGACGAGCGGCAGTTTGATTCTCTGGCCACCGAGCTCATCCAGAGTGCCGCATCGCCCGAGCAACTCCGAAGCGCCATGCGCGAGGCCATCGATCGATCCGATCGCTTTCTCGGCGGCTTGGCGCTCAAGCAGGTCGATGCCACCGACCGCTATCTCTCACTGGTGTACGAAGCGCCGGACAATATCGTGGGTCGCCTGCAGGCCGAGGATGATGTGCTCCGGATTCAGGCCGATCGACGCCGAATCCTTCGCGAAACCGCCACCCAGTTTGTCGCCTACCTGAGTGTGGAGGGGCGGCAGTCCGACGCCCGGCTGCAGCAGTACTTGACCGACCTTGAGTCTCTCGAACGCGCTTCTGACGATCGCCGCGACGCCATTGCCGGCGCGATCGCCTATCTGACTGCTCCGCCTCCGGTGCCCGATTCCGCCACACCCGCGGCGGCCGGTTCATCACCCGAACCCCCCAGCGAGCCGCCGGCCGAAGGCTCAAACGAGCAATAGCAATCGCAACGTCGCTTGATGGGGCAGCAACGAAAATGGCCGCATTGGCGGCCATTTCTCTCCTCTCACCTGCGGTGCAGCCCGAATTCGGGCCAATTGGGGATGAAAGATTCGAACTTTCACTAACTGATCCAGAGTCAGTCGTGCTACCGTTACACCAATCCCCAGCGTGAACCCGGTAGGGTATACCCTTTTCATCGGCCCGATCAACCTATGGCGATTGACCCGCCGAACCCAAACCTTGCCGATGCTACGTTCGGCTCTCCAATCCGACTCCGATGGCTCAGCGGACAGTACCGGGTCTGCCGCCTGGGTCCGCACGATTCCATACCGGATTGGGCTTTGAAGCCGGCGCTGTTTCTTTCCATCAGCCGCACGGCGGAGGAACTGTCAATCGTCGCCGAGGCGGCCCACGTGCCGCCAGAGGTCCGGTCCGAAGGACCGTTTGCGGCGATGGCGGTTGTCGGACCGATTGATTTCGGGGTCGTCGGCCTGCTGGCTCGGCTCACGGCCGTGCTCGCAGAGGCCCGGATACCTGTCCTGGCCAACTCGACATTTGACACGGATATCCTGCTGGTGGGGGCTGAACACCAACGTGCCACCCAACAGGCCATCCATGAGCGACGTGCGGCGAGCTGGGAGTAGTGTGGGCGAGTCGAAAGACTCCGTGATCATCCTTCGCAGTCCGTTAATGAGTTGGTTGCATCACTATGTGGTGATTGGATTCCTGTCGCTAATCCTTGCTGGTGGCGCGGCCGGCGGAATGTTCTTTGCGATCAACAAATTCAGGTCGTTCGCCGACCCGGGACCGGCTGAGATCATCGGGGTAGCCCTGGGTGCCATCGTCGTAGCTCCCTTCTGTTGGTACCTTTGCCGACGCTTTCTTCGTCGTTGTTGGATCATCGACGATGAAGGAATTCTCGCTGGAGGGGGTGGGTTTCGGCGACGGGTCAAATTCGAAGACATCGTTCTTGTCCGCAGCGACGGTACCCAGGTAACTCTCGACGTGAGATGGCAGCGCAAGGAGTCGCTAGTCCCTGGATGGAACGATCAGAGCTTTGCACTTGAGACCATTGCATCGCTTTCACAGAAGGCTGCTTCCATCAATATCCTTGGTCAGGTGGCCCTGCCTGCTGATCCAGAGAAACGACAGGAAGTACAACAAGCAGTCACTTCGGAATCGTCACGCCGGAAGCGGCGAGCGATCATTTCGCTGGTCGTCACCGTTGCGCTTCTCCTGATCACCTTCTTCGCAGCTCGGTCTGCCTCAAGTGGATTTCGATGGTTTGCGTTCGTCCAACTTTTGGTCTTCATCCTGCTTGCGGTGCTCCTCCTCCTTGCAGGATTCGCATTTCAACGAGCTCGTGCATCCCATGCAGCAATGATCGCGCAAGGCAGGTTGCCGCCGATGGACCCCGAATTGGACGTTGAGTTTCCAGTCTTCGTGCTGGTCTGGCCGCGCTTCGTGATCGTGCGGGCACCTCGGTCGAACCTTGAAGACGGCCGCGCCCCAATCATGGGTTTCGCCGTTCGGCTACGCCCTAACCGGCCGCCCGACTAACCGCTCCGCAATCTGCACCGCATTGAGCGCTGCCCCCTTGCGCAACTGATCGCCCGCCACAAACAATTCCAGCCCCATGCCGGGGGCCTGGCTCATATCTTCTCGAATGCGGCCGACAAGCACATCATCGCCTCCGGATGCAAGGATTGGTTCGGGGAAACGATTGCCGGCTCGATCATCCACCACCTTCACTCCCGGCGCCTTCTTCAGAATTTCTCGTGCCTGTGCTTCCGAAAGCGGCTTCTTCAACGTGAGATTGATGGCCTCGCTGTGCGATCGAAGCACCGGCACGCGAACGCACGTGGCGGTGATGCGCACGGAATCATCGCCCCACATCTTTCGCGTTTCCTTCAGCAACTTCATCTCTTCTTCGTTGTAGCCGTTGGGGCCGATGGTCGTGTTGTGGCTGAAGAGATTGAAGAGGTATTGTCGGCCGAAGATGGTGGTGTCCAACGCCTTGCCGGCGCTCCAGTCGCGCGCCTGCTGCTCCAGCTCGGCCATGGCCGCAGCCCCGGCGCCGCTGGCCGCCTGATAGGTACTCACGACCATGCGCTCGACACCCACCGCCCGATGAATCGGCGTCACCGCGACCAGCGCGATGATCGTGGAACAATTGGGATTGGCGATGATGCACGGCTCTTCGAGTTCATCGAGGATGTCGCCGTTCACCTCCGGCGTCACCAGCGGAACTCCCGGCTCCATGCGGAAACACGACGAGTTGTCGACCACCCACGCTCCTGCCTGGACCGCGATCGGCGCAAACTGCTTGCTGATCGATTTCCCGGCAGAAAAGAGCGCGATATCAACCCCGTCGAACGAGTCCTCTGTGAGTTCCTCCACCTCGAGCGAAGTGCCGTTGAACTGAATGGTCGACCCGGCGGAGCGCTTGGATGCCAGAAGCCGCATCGAACGGTGCGGAAACCGCCTCTGGGCAAGCACATCGAGAAACTCCCTGCCGACGGCGCCGGTAGCGCCGACAATGGCAAGGCTGGGTTGATCGGGCAACGTCATGGAATGGTCCTTCGCCGTGGGGCCAAAGCCATGATGGTAGGCGGCGACCCCAATCGCATGACGCGTCTGATCAGAGACTCCTGCCACCCCACAGTGAGAGACCTGGAGAGCGGGTCCTCCCCGACCTGCGTTCTCGCCTCAGCCGCGTCCACCCTCTATGTAGTCGACGAGGTCGTCGGGATCATCGTCCCGCTCTGTCGTGTCGACCACATAATCGGCCCGCGGCTCAGATTCCACTGCGCCTTCGGCAGTGCCGCTCATCTGCGGCCAGGCCAGGTCTTCGTCGTCGGCCTCAACCTCACCGGCAACAGCACAATCCTCGGCCGGCAGGTTCTCGGGATTAACTTTCGATTCCGCCGCATCATCGTCAGCTTGCGCCGGCTGGGGTAACCCGAGCGCTGGGGCCGACTCCTGACCAAGGGCATCCGGCTTCAGATCGAACAGGAGTGGCTCTGCGCTGACGCTGGCCGGAAGATTCTCCGCCGCTGGTGCGTCCTCTTCGGTCCGCCCGCACTCGGGATCTTCGATTTCCGATTCCGGTTCCCAGGCTTCTGAGTCTTCGACCTCGTCTGGAACCATCGCACCCCAGGCGTCTTCACTCTCCTCCAGATCCTCTTCATCATCTTCGTCGTCGTCGCATTCTTCAGATTCGAGAGCCGCCAGCTCCGATTCCGATTCCCAAGCCCCCGAATCCTCGACCTCGCCCGGACCCATCATGCCCTGAGCGACTCCTGATTCAACCTCTACTTCATCTGGATCGTCGTCGGATTCGATGTCCTCCAGCTCTAGGTCTGACTCCAAGGATTCCGATTCAACCTCGACGCCGAGTCCCTCTGTGTCGTCAATCGACTGCTCGCCACCGTCGTCATTGGCCTCGCGATCCAGCAACTCGTTGGCCTCGCGAAGGCTGAGCGCTGGCTCGTCGTCGTCGCCCACCACCTCCACATCCACAACACCTGCTGATTGGTTATCGGACCACTCAGCATCCTGCAATCCAATGGAATCGTCTGCCTCCGAATTCACAGTGGCGGTCAACAGTCCGGCCACAGACATCGACTCAACCTCCGCCGGCGGCAGCGCGAGCTGGCGGCGCCTCGACGCCCTTGTTGGCAATCCGGGGCCAAGCATCAATCCGGCAAAGACCGATAACGCGCCTCCAGCCAGCAGCCACAGCCGCCGCGGGCCAAGCGCAAGGCGGGTCAAGAGCGTGTCCGGAAATGGCTCGGGCTCAGAGGCCTTGAAATCGACGGTAGCCTCAATCCAGTCCGTAACCCCGGCGTCCAGCGTCTCAGAGACGAGCACGGCCGTGCTGCCCTTCGGCATGAGATTGAGTTGGCTGGCCGCCAGGCGGCGGACCAACGTTGGTTCGTGTTCGTCGAGGTCCTCCATGAATGCCGCGTAGGCCCGCAGTCGTTGGAACGACTCGGATTCCCGGTCGTGAACCACGCGCAGCTGGTCGCGCAATTCATGCAGATCTCGCTGCATCGGCACAAGGGCACCGGAGATAAGCAATCCCAGCCCGGACAGAACGAACAGCCAGCCGGGGTCAACCGAGAACAATGGTTTGCTGATCAGCCTCAAGACCGGGAATTATCGGCGTCCGCTTCGATCGGCATGGAATCTTCCAGAGCGGACCCCCCCGTCGTCGGGGTTTCCGCGGGCGAACGGCCTCAAGTTCGGATGTTTTTGGGCCGATTGCACTGGCATGCGCTTTGATCCACAAGCCGGCGTCGTCAAGCTGGACAGCAAGGATGCGGATCGCCGCAATCGTGGCAGACTTCCGCAGGAGTCGCTGGAGAGCGACCTGGGCCCGGTGCTTGACCTTTCCGGCGGCGGTATGCGTGTGGCGACGCGCAAGGCCCAGAAGAAGGGCGAGGAACTCACGGTGGTTCTTAAGGAAGGAAGCTCCCGAGTGGCCCTTCGCGCCCGCGTTGCCTGGGTCAAGAAAGCCGGTATGTTCAAGCACGAGATCGGGCTCGAATTTCTGAACCTCTCTCCTGAGTTGGTTCGGGAGCTAACCCGAATCTGCACCAATTGCCGGATGCGCCGGGTCTGCTGACCGCCAGCTCAGCCATCGCTTGAGCACCGACCGTCGAAACTCAAAAATCCTGCGAACGTCGGGCGCGATGATGGACCGCCGAAGCCATGGCTCGCCAGGAAAGCATGGGCCGGCAAATTCGACTTCGTCCACCATTCTGGTTCCGCGCGGATTGGGTTCGAAAATGTGCCGATGCCGCCACAGGCGATAGGGTCCCCGAACCTGTTCATCCACAAACTCGAACGGAGGATTCCATCGGGAGATACATGTTCTCCAACGGATCGGGACGCCGCGCCACCGGAGACGATAGTCAAGTATGGCGCCCTCCATCAGGCTGAATGGCTTTGGGGTCAGGATGCGAAACCGCAACCACGGCGGTGTAATCCGTTCCAGATTCCATGCGTCGGCAAAGAAGGGGAAGACCTCCTCAACACTCGCCGGGAGGTGCTGGACTCCGGTCAGTCGGCTCGCCGCAGGAGAATGGCTGATGGTCAGTAAATCCGCGATCACCCCCTCAGGTTCGTCGGGCTTATTGAGCGGTTTCACGCATGTTCCGGTGCTTGACCGGCGAAACCCCTCAGCTATCCTCATCCCTCTGGCCCCGTTCGTCTAGCCCGGTCCAGGACGCCAGGTTCTCATCCTGGTAACAGGGGTTCGAATCCCCTACGGGGTACTGTTTTCGTCTTGAACCTGCCGCCAGGCAGGTTTTTTCTTTACGGGGGGGCGCGGACTGCCTTTCTGAAGAATCGCCGGGCTTCATCCGGGCGCTCCATCTGCACGAGCACGGTTCCCAACTGCCGGTTGAGCGCCTCGTGGTCTGGGAATCGTTTCAGTCCCTCTCGAAGGGCGACTTCAGCCTCAACCAACCGATCGGCCCGCACTAAACCCCGGCTCAACGCCAGATAGGCAAGGGGCTGCTGATCATCAACCTGAATTGTCTGTCGGACCAGATCGATCCCTTCATCCAACTGCGCTGGGCCGCCATGCTCAATGAGAAGAAGCGAAAGCCGACGCATCGCCAGAAGTGAGTTCGGCACAAGATACAACCCTTCCCGAGCCATCGAGACGGATTCGCTGACTCGCCCGGATGATTCCAGCTGGGCGACCAGGTCATCTCGCAACTCAACATAGGTCGGATGGACCCCGAGCACGCGGCGAGTGACCTCGTCGGCCTCATCCCTTCGATCTTGGACCCGAAGAACCCGAACGAGACTGAGAACCAGGTTCTCCTGTTCACCGATCGCTTCAATTGACGATCGAATGAGCGATTCAGCCCGCGGGAAGTCGTGTTCGCATGCGGCCAGCCAGGCTCGACGCAACGATAGCACCTGCTGGTCCGGCCGCGGCAAGGCGATGCCGCCGGCATTCCACCCCGACGCGAGTTGATACAACCCGTTGGCCCAGGCAACCCTTCGGGCCAGACTTGAATCAAGGTTTGTGGGGCCACCAGAGAAGACATCGTCGACCGACAACGGGATCGACGAATCGATCAGCCGGGCGGCCAACCCGGAACCTTGAACGATCCCGGTGTGAATCGTCAGTAGTAGTGCGGCAAGCGACGCTGCGGCAAACCAGCGACCGGCCGGAGCGATCACCCCACCTTTCCGGAGGACCCAGCGGTGCAGGTTCACATCGCAACTTCGAAAGAGCCTCCAAGTCTTCCAGGCCAGAAAGGTCACGCACGCGGCAATGCCCGAGGCGAAAAGCAGCGGAATTACTCCATAAGCCCCACGCGCTATGAAAAAAACCAGCGTGAACACCATTCCGAGCGCTATCTCCTCACCCCACGAGAGCGAAGACCGATTCCGAGGACCCTTCGAGCGGGCCGACGCCAGTGCTGCCGGTTTCCCCCAGCCGAAATAGAGCGCCTCCTTCGGGCACACACTGACGCAATCCATGCACTTCATGCAACCCGGATCCACCACCATCCGGAAATCACGCACTTCCTCATGCACGCGGACGTTGGACGTGCACACGGCCGTGCAATGCCCGCATTGCGAACAGGCATCGGTGACGCGGATTCGCATTGGCGACCATTCATCCAGAGGAGCGAAGAGACCTCCGTACGGGCAGCCGTACGTGCAATAGCCCTTCTGGCCAAGCAGGTAGACCGTAAGGAATCCGCATACACCCAGAAACGGAATCGCGACGAAGACTCCGGGAAAGGTGGCCCAGAAGTCAGTGGTCACGAAATGGGCTGTAAAGGCACCGATTTCCACATGACGGCTCTGTGGCGCGGTCCACGGAAGTATCGCTATTCGATACACCAGAGGCCACACAAACATGTAGAGCCCGAGGACGGTCGGCGCCAGAACGAGCAGACGAGAACGAAACGGTGCCGGCCGCACGCCCGTCTTCTTGAGCACCCAGCCGCAAAGGTCCTGCAGCAGGAGAACGTGACAGCCCCAGCCACAGAACCACCGCCCGAGGATCAGGGTGCTGAGCAATGCCAGCGCCAACAACACCGTTCCCGCGTTGATGATGTCGTCCTTGACCGTCTGCATTGCCTCCGACGGCTCGACGGGTGTCATGGTTGATCCCGTCATCAGCCAATGCGCGATGTGCGCCAGGATGAGCAATTGCACGGCCGTGAGCACAATCGCCCGGCGCCTCCCCGACCTGGACTTTTGGACTGTCAGTGCCGAATCCTCGCCAGGCAGTACCGGCAGGCTGATCCGTACGCGATCATCGGCAGGTGCGCAAT
Source organism: uncultured Isosphaeraceae bacterium (assembly GCA_964407695.1). Lineage (GTDB taxonomy): Bacteria > Planctomycetota > Phycisphaerae > Phycisphaerales > SM1A02 > CAYOWQ01. The sequence continues at coordinate 126,992 of CAYOWQ010000004.1, forward strand.
TGGACACGGGAGTGTGGGGCACGGATGAGCGTAGGTCGGCGTTTCAGGGCCGGAAGCCCAATTGAAAAGGCCCCGCGCTTCAGCGCGGGGCCTTGAATCGACTGAATTCGGGCGAGCCTAGTTCTCAGTGACCTTGGCGGTCTCAAGAGCATCCTTGGCGTCGGGCATGCTCTGCTCGAGCGCCAAGCGGATTTTCTCGAGTGCCTTGTTCTGAATCTGGCGTACTCGCTCCTTGGTGACACCGATGATCTGGCCAACCTGCTCGAGCGTCAGCGGCTCGTGCTTTTCGTCGGCATTCAGACCGAAACGGTGATGAATCACCGTCTGCTCAACGTCGGAAAGCTCGGCGAGGTTCGAGACCACGATGTGCTTGATCTCGGCTGCAGTTTCCTTCTCGTGCGTGGCCCGGACCGTTTCGAGGTGGTTGCTCTTTTCGAGCGCGGGGTCGAAATCGGTGGGAAAACGCTGGCGATACTTGCTGAGCTTCATGCCCTGCCGGCTGAACGCCTTGAGGATGGCCCGGCAGGCGTACGTCGAGAACTTGAAGCCGCGTTCACAGTCAAACTTGTCGACCGAGCGAAGCAGAGCCATATTGCCCTCGCTCACGAGGTCGGCGAAGTCCACCTCGCTCATGCGGGTGCGCTTGGCCATCGCCAGCACGAGCGCGAGGTTGGTCTCGGCAATCTGCTCGCGATACTGGCGAGAGATGCGATACCACCGAAGCAGTTCGCGCGACTGACCGTCATTGGGCTCAGTGGCTCCAAGCTCGTTCTGGAGCGAGAACATGCGATAGCGGGCGTAGTTGTACTTGAGGAACAACACCCGCTCCTGCGCGCCGGTCAGCAGGATGGTGCTGGGCTGGCGAGTCGACCGGTCCTTCGAACGAGCCGGGGTCAGATCGTCCATGAGCGGGCGATACCACGACACGTCGGGCTTCTCGATTTCGGGGGCGTCGTCGTAGATTCGCTGTTCGGCCTTTGGCTTGTAGAACTCCTTGGAATCAATGAAGTCCACAGGCTCGGACAGGATCTGGCGGATCAGCCGCTCCTCGGCGTCGGTGAGACCGGTGCGCGAGGCAGTCGGCGCGCTCCGAATCGGGAGCCGCTGTCGCTTGCGGACTCGATCAAGAGGAGAATTGGCGCCGATCATTGGCTGAAGCATTTCACATCACTCCGGGGAAGACCCCAGTTGGCAATCCTGACGACGCGTTATTCGGCATTGGCAGGTTTGGGATTCTTCGGATATCTGAGGGATACTTTCCGAGTTTTCCCGGCCGTCACCGCCGAATCTGCACTCCCAGAATACCGTTTCTGGCCTCGGGAGGTTCGCTTCTTTGGAATTAATCAAAGAATTAGTGAAGATTATCACAAATAACGTACAAAAACCGATCAACGGCCCTGAAGGGCCTAAAGAGATATAGATGCCGATCTCCGCGGAAAGTTCGCGGCAATGAGCAAGAACGCGTCAGATCACTCTATCTTGCCACCGGACGTGTCATAGACCCAGACATCACCGGCACGCTTGTATTCCACGATCTCACCTTGGGCAAAGAACAACCCCAACTCGCGGGTGGCGGCCTCGGGGCCATCAGACCCGTGGATCAGGTTGAACGAATTGGATACACCGAAGTCGCCGCGGACGGTTCCGGGCTCAGCCTTCGAGCCAAAGGTCGCCCCCATCATCTTTCGGCAGATCGCGATGGCACCCAGGCCTCGAACCGCGAGAACCAGGACCGGAGCGCTGGTCATGAATCGAACCAAACCGTCGTAGAAGGGCTTTCCGTGGTGGTCCTTGTAGTGGGTCGCCGCAAGCTGCGGGGAAATCTGCATGAGCTTGGCGCCGACGATCTGCAGGCCCTTGTCCTCAAATCGGCTCAGAATTCGGCCCATCAGACCTCGTTGAACGGCATCGGGCTTGAGAATGATCAGTGTGGTTTCCATAGGTGGTTCCGGGATGGTGAAATGGGCGGTCAGCGTAGCGTTCGACGGCAGATTTCTCCAGCCTCCGTCGAGAAATCGGGATCGACAGCGACTCATCGCGGTAGAACCTTCGGGGCCGCTTGCAAGCGGTTGGGGTCGCCAGTAGTCTGACGCGACTGCACTTAGGGGCCGCGTCGATACACGCCTCGGCGGCGGTGGATGTGGATGGTTTGAGTGTTCTGCTTCTCGGCGTCACGCCCGGATGTCCGAGCCTATCAGGAGCGATGGAATGAACTCACGCTGGTATCGAAGTACATCGGTTTCGATGATCGCGGTGGTTGGGATCCTGGGGGCCGGTGTTCCGGCCACGGTCGGTTCCGCGAGGGCACAGGATGGGCAAGCGTCATCGGAAACTGATGCCGCGATCGCGAGAGGGCAGCAGGCCCTCGTCGAGGCGCGCTATCAGGATGCGATTGACGCATTTCAACAAGCGTTGCGGCTAAGCCCGGACAACCAGGTGGCGCATAACGGGCTGGCGAATGCCCAGGCCATGCTGGATCAGGGTTCGACGATTGAAAAGGTGCAGGACCAGACCGAGGTCTTCCGTCAGATGACTCTGGCGGAGTTCGAACAAGGCATCAAAGACGCGAATCAGCTTCTGGCTCAAGGCGATTTCAGTGGCGCGGAGCGCGCTCTGACGACAGCCGAAGTGAAGCTTCGCAGCGGTCGCCGAGCGCTCTCGGAAGGCGAATACACCGCGCGAAAGGTTCAGATCGACAACCTTCGAGTCTCAATCACCTCAGCGAAGCAGGCGGAGGAGTTGAGACGGAAGGCCGAAGCAGAAGCCGCTGCCGTCAAGGCGCAACAGGCCGTTGCGGCTGCGCAGGCCGAAGCCCGGCAGACGCAGGTGAACCAGCTTCTCATGCGGGTGCGCACGCTTCAGAGCGAGATGAAGTATGCCGAGGCCTTGCAGGTGCTTGACGAAGTCCTGTTCCTTGATCCGCTGAATTCGGCAGCGCAACTCTTGAAGGATGCGATCCGGTCCGTGAAGGACATGCAGGACATGATCCAGATGGAGAAGTGGAAGGAGCAAGGGATCACGTACCTGATGAAGGGGAACCGCGAAGCTCTGATCCCGCCGCAGCCGAATCTTTCCGGCGCCGGTGCCAAGTCGACGACAGGCCTGATGCAGTATCCCGAAGATTGGACCAACCTGAGCCTGCGGCGTTCGGGTGCGGCCGGTTGGGTCGAGCCGGAATCCGACCGCATGACGCGGGCCGGCCTGCAGCAGGCGGTTGCGGTGGACTTTTCGAACAATGACCTTGATCAGGTCGTGGCCTACCTGCGAAGCACGACGGGGCTTCAGTTCTACGTCGATTGGAAGGCACTGGATTTCATCGGCGTTCGCAAGGAAGACCAGGTGGACCTGAAGATGGGCGAGGTTCCCGCGGAGACCGCTCTGGATCGCATCATCGAGCAGCTTGGCGACGAAGGCGACCGGCCGGAATGGGCGATCGAGGACGGAATCGTTGTGCTCTCGAGCAAGGAAGCGCTGAAGAAGAAGGTGAGCACGGTTGTCTATGACATTCGCGACCTTCTCTTCGAAGTTCCGTACTTCGACAATGCTCCGGAATTCGATCTCGACAATGCCATCAATCAGGGCAATAACGGCGGCCAGGGCGGCGGCGGTGGCGGCGGCTTCGGCGGCGGTGGTGGCGGCGGTGGCGGTGGTGGTGGCGGCGGCGGTCAGGGCGGCGGCGGCGGCGGATCGCTGTTCGGCACCCCGGACCAGGATCCCGATCGCCGCGACCGCGAAGACCTGATTCAGGACATCATCGACATCATTCAGGAGCAGGTCGACAACGAAGGCTGGAAGGACAATGGTGGCGACACCGGTTCCATTCAGGAGTTGAACGGCAACCTGATCATTACCAATACACCGAAGAATCATCGCGAGATTGAGAATCTTCTCGGTCAGCTTCGCGAGATTCGATCGCTGCAGATCAACGTTGAAGGCCGACTCCTCACCGTTGCAATGGACTGGTTCGAGCAGATCGGCATCGACCTTGACCTGTACTTCAACACGAACAATTCGTTGTTCAACGCCGCACGGGAAGTTGACCCCAACTTCCAGCTGAAGGATTTCTTCAATCAGACCGGCGATTCCAAGGGCACTATCAAGGACCCGGTGATCTTTGACGGCTTCAGCGGCACCACGAACGATCCAAACGGCATTGCGAACACCGTTGCTACAGGTGCGGCGTTCGGCGTGCCCGATGGCGGTACGCCCGATCCGGGCGACATCCAGTACGTCACGGGCCCAGTGGGCGCACCGCTTCGCACGACGAAGGGCTTTACACCCATCAACGTGAACCAGGGTGGTTACGGCGCCAACGGCAGCGGCCTCGTGAATCAGCTGGCTGAGTTTGCCGACGGCACGTTCCCGGCGGTCGCAGCTCTCAACCCGGCCTTGGCCGCAGGCGTGTCCTTCCTGGATGACGTTCAGGTTGACCTGCTGATCAACGCCACTCAGGCTGATCGTCGATCGATCACGATGACGTCGCCTCGGTTGACGCTGTTCAACGGGCAGCGATCGTGGGTTGCGATCCAGTTCACGCAGGCGTTCGTTTCCGGACTGACGCCGGTGACGGGAGACAACTCCGGTGCGTTCGAGCCGGAGATCGACTTCGTGCGAGAGGGTTTCGGATTCGACGTGGAGGCGGTGATTTCCGCCGACCGACGATATGTCACCATGACGGTCCAGTTTGACCTCAGCAACAACGAAGGATTCCGACAGTCTGATGCGAGCGAATTCGGCGGTGCAGCCGGCGGCGGCACCGATGGTGATGGTGGCAACAACGGCGGTGGTCGGGCCGGCCAGTTCACGGGCCGCGTCGAACTGCCGCAGGTTTCGACCACGTCCGTGCGCACGACCGTTTCGGTTCCTGACAAGGGAACGATCCTGTTGGGCGGCCAGCGCCTCGCCAATGAAATCGAGGTCGAGACCGGCGTACCCATCCTGTCGAAGATTCCGATCGTGAACCGGTTCTTCACGAACCGAGTGACGTCGAAGGATGAAAGCTCACTGCTTGTTCTTGTGCGTCCGGAAATCATCATTCAGGAGGAGAACGAGGACATCCTGTTCCCCGGCCTGACGGACCGCATGGGCGGGCGCTGACGTCAATCAGCCCGCTTGATGCAGGAAATTTGAAGGGCGGCTTCGACTGCGAAGCCGCCCTTTTCTCGTGAATCCCTTCATTGCTCTTGCTCGGCGGCGGGCGATGGGCTACCCTGAAGACTTCGCTTTTTCTGGAGATCTCCACGTATGGCGGCGGCTGCATCCCGACTTCGGGTTTCCGATCACAAGGGCGTCAAGCGCGTCGATTTCATCGATCGGAACATTCTTGACGAGGCCAATATCCAGCAGATCGGCGACGAGATCAGCCGCCTGGTGGATGCCGAGGCCCGTCCCCGGGTCCTGATCAGCTTCGGCAATGTCGATCATTTGTCGTCGGCCGCCCTGGGGGCGCTTATACAGATCAACAACCGGGTGCGGGCGAAGGACGGCCAGCTTCGCCTCTCGAATATTGATCCGCAGATCTATGAGGTGTTCGTCATTACGAAGCTGAACAAGATCTTCCAGATTCATACAACGGCCGAAGAGGCCCTGGCCAGCTTCTCCTGAATTCTGCAGCGCCGACGCGATGGGAGACTCCGCGCCATCAGCAACCCGATTTGAGCGACGATTCGAGTTGCGGGATCGCCGCGAGGACATCGAGTCTGCGGAGCGTGAGGTGGTCGGCGCCATCGAGCGGCTTGGATACGACGCTGCCAGCGCGTTTGCCATTCGGCTGGCGCTGGAGGAAGCGCTGGTGAATGGGTTTCGCCATGGGAACAAGGGCGATCCGACAAAGGTCGTGAGGCTGCATTTCGTGGCGGATGCTTGCCGAGTCGACCTGGAGATAGAGGATGAAGGGGAGGGATTTGACCCCGAGGCCGTTCCGGACCCGACGGATCTGGACAACATTGAAATCCCATCGGGTCGTGGACTGATGCTGATGCGAGCCTACATGACCGAGGTTGAGTTCTCGAACCGCGGAAACCGGGTGAAAATGAGCTTCAAGGCCACCCGATAGGGTCGGTCCCGTGGGGTCGGGTGAAAAATCGGCGGGTGGACACCCCCCGGGTCTTGCTTTCCTCTTCGGCTGCTGTAGCCTAGTGGTGCAGAGTGTTGCGCGCTGCGTCGTAGGACGCATCCCCACCGCGTAACGTCGAACAACCTGGTGCGTGGTGCGGAGTGCCTTCTATGTCGCGGCGGCATTTGTGTCGTTTTGTGGCGATTGGGTGTTTGATGTGCGTTGCCGGCCGATCAATGGCGGCGGATCTGACGTTCTCGAATCAAACAACGCCGGCCAATGTTTCATTCCTGCACTCGCCGTCACTTCTCTTCGAGACCAGTGTCAGCATCGTCTCTTACATGACCGCGGGCGGCACGTGCGGCGACTTCAACCGCGACGGCTACCAGGACCTCTATGTCCTTGGTGGTGGAGTTGCGTCGGACGCACTGTTCATCAACAACGGCGACGGAACATTTACGAATCGTACTGTTGAGTGGGGCGTGGATGAGAAGCACATGAGTGTGGGCATTGCGGTCGGTGATTACGACAACGACGGATGGCTCGACGTGTTCATCACCAACTACGGTCCGAACGGCGAGCTGCCCAAGCCCCACAAGCACCTTCTGTATCGAAACCTTGAGGGAAAGGGATTCGCGGATGTTGCGGCAGCGGCGGGTGTCGAAACAACCAGCCCAACGAAGCCGGATGGCATGGGCGCAGCGTTTGGAGACTATGACCTGGACGGGGACCTGGACCTCTACGTGGCGGGTTGGCTCAAGAATGCCGGCGGCAACCTCCTGTTTCGAAACAACGGCAACGGGACGTTCACCAATGTGACCAACGCCTCGGGGCTCTCCGCCCCCATCATGCGCGGGTTCAGCCCGACATTCGCGGACATGGACGGCGACTTTTATCCAGAGCTTCTGATCGCGGCGGACTTCGGCACCAGCCGTTACTACATCAATAACAAGGACGGCACCTTCACATTCGCCAATGCGACCGCCGGCACGGGACTTGAGGGAAATGGAATGGGATCGTGCATCGCCGATGTGAGCGGCGACGGCCTCCCGGACTGGTATGTGACGTCGATCTTCACACCGCAGCCCCAAGGCGGCATTCCGGGAACGGGCAACATGTTGTACATCAACCAGGGCAGAAACGTGTTTATCGAGCAGGGTGGCGCTGCGGGAGTGAAGGACGGCGGTTGGGGTTGGGGTGCGGTCGCGGTGGATCTGGACCACGATGGCCGGGTCGATCTCACGGAGGTGAATGGCTGGCCGTTTGACGATGAGTTCATCAATGAGAACTGCAAGCTCTTTCTTCAGCAGCGGCCGGGAAGCTATGCTGAAATTGCAACCAGTTGCGGATTCGTCAACGCCAAGCAGGGTCGAGGGGTGTTCAACCTCGACTACGACAGTGACGGGGATCAGGACATCGTGGTCGATTCCTACAAGGACACGCTGATGCTTCTGCGAAACGACCTCTCCGGGCCGTCACGGAATTGGATACGGGTGTTTCTTGATACCTCCGGGAACAATCGGCTGGCACCAGATGGGTATGGTGCACGAATTCGAATTCTGGCCAACGGTTCAATGCAGACGCGACAGATCCTCGGCGGGTCTCGCTACCTCAGCCAGGGAGAACTCTCGGCTCACTTCGGACTTGGCGGCAGTGATCTGGTCGACCTTCTTCGAGTGGATTGGCCCGATGGAACGTCGATCGAGCTGCCTCACGTGCCGGCCAACCAGACGCTGACCATTTATGCGACGGACCTGTGCGATTTGGATGCGGACACAAGAGTCAACGGCGCTGACCTCGGACATCTGCTCTCACGCTGGGGCGAGGAGGGACCGATCGGCGATCTCAACGCGGACCACATCGTCGATGAACTCGACATGGCCCTGCTGCTGAAGCATTGGACCGGGTGAAATCAACCTTCAGCTCGAATGATCTGCCAGTACTCCAGTTCAATGGGCGCCTGGCGTCCGAAAATGGTGACGAGGACGCGCACGAGGCCCTTCTCGGGCAGGACTTCGTCGACGGTGCCTTCGTAGCTCTGGAAGGGGCCTTCCTTGATCGTGACGTGATCGCCCTTCATGAATTCCATGCGAACCGCGGGCATCTCTTCAGGCCGACGCGAGTCAAACAGCATCTTCTCCACCTCGTGCGGCGCCATGGGCGTGGGGCGGCCCGCGGTACCGACAAAGTCACCGACGCCGGTGGTCTCCTTGATCAGGAAGAACACATCCTGCGGGATGCGGCCGTCCGGCTCCAATTTCATTTCCACGAAGACGTAGCCGGGATAGAGCTTGGTCTCGGTGATTCGTGTCTTGCCGCCCTTGAGCGTCTTTGACTTCTCTGTGGGCACCATGATGCGGCCAACCAGGTGCTCCATACCCTCGATCTGCACCTTGCGGAGCAGTGTTTCGCGAACGGAACTCTCCTTGTTGCTGGCGACGCGAAGCACGAACCAGTTCATGCCTTCGCGATACATGGGAAGATCGGCCGCCGGATCGAAGGCCTCGACGGACTCGCCGGCCTGATCCTTCTTCGACCCGAAGAGACCGGCCTTTCCCTTGCGGGTCGTGGCCAGAGTTCCCGATGTGGCCACACCCTGGCTCGAGAGTGAGGATGACGTCTTGGCCGCGGCTTCCTTTCCGGAGGTGAGCTTCTTTCTCTTCTTTGGAGCATCGGCTGGGCTCGAATCGGACTCACCGCCGGCCTGTTCGGCCTGAAGGGCGGACGATTCGAGTTCGTCGTCGGTTCCGCCGAGAACGGAATCGGATTCGTCCGCCGGATCCTGGGTCGCATCAATCTCGACCGGTTCAGGCGGCACGTCGTTGCCGGCGTTGGAAGATGAAGTCGAGAAACTCTGTTCGGGATCGGTCATGGGAGTGGTCGGTCTCTGCATTCAGCTTCCCGAGATTTCAAGGACACGAATCAACGAGAAGAAGGAGGCGAAAATGAAGTCAAAGAAGTAGACAAACAGCGTGATGAGAACGCAGAACCCGATGACCACCTGGGTCGACCCGAAGACTTCCTTGCGGCTCGACCAGTTGACCTTCTTCATTTCACCTTCGGTCGCAATCAGGAAATCGACGGTTTTCGGCTTGATCGCAACGAGGTAATAGATGATTCCACCAAGAATCAGAACGATGGGAATTCCCACAATCATCGCGACATAGAGCGGCTGCAGACCGCCGATGGACACATTCTGCATCAGACTCGCGAGCCACATGACACCCATCACGACAATGAAACCGCCGGCAATACCCGACATCATGCGGGTCCAGTAGCCTTGGCCATGCTTATAGATCTGCATTCAATCACACTCCAAACAAGGACGCCGAAGGGCGCCGAACACGCCAGGAGTGACTTGAACACTCAACCTGCGGATTTGGAATCCGCTGCTCTGCCAATTGAGCTACTGGCGTAGAACTTTGCATCAAGGCACTCAGGCAGCATGGAGTCCGCACACACGTGCCTCGCCACGTTGCTCGGTCGATGCCATCCTGCCTACTTTCGCTTGATCTTGTGGAGCGTGTGCTTGCGAAGGCGAGGGCTGTACTTGTTCAGACCTTCCTTCAGCTTCTCGGCGATACCGCCCTTGACGCGGATGGGCGTGCGATAGTTGAGATCGCCGCACTCCGAGCACTGCAGCCAGACATACTCGCGATCAAGCGCTGATTTCTTGGCCATGGGAAACCTTCAAATAAGAGAGAAGAACGCCGCGGACTCCCGGCGGGTCGACGGTGTTCCGTCGGCATCCGCCGAGAGTCTGCGGCCGAAAAATCATTACTCGAGAATCTTGGTGACAACGCCCGACCCCACGGTGCGGCCGCCCTCGCGAATTGCGAAGCGCGAGCCCTGCTCCATGGCGACCGGCTTGCCTTCAAGGTCGACCTTGAGAGTGATGTTGTCGCCGGGCATGCACATTTCCGCGCCGCCCAGCAGTTCCAGCTTGCCGGTGATGTCGGTGGTTCGGAAATAGAACTGCGGCTTGTAACCGGTAAAGAACGGCGTATGCCGGCCACCCTCTTCCTTGGTGAGCACGTAGACCTCGGCTTCAAACTTGAGGTGCGGCTTGATGGAGCCGCCCTTGCAGAGCACCTGTCCACGCTCGATGTCGTCCTTTTCAACGCCGCGGAGGAGCACGCCAACGTTGTCGCCGGCGATTCCCTGATCGAGGGTCTTCTGGAACATTTCGACGCCGGTGATGGTGGTCTTGCGGGTATCCGGACGCAGACCGACGACTTCGACTTCATCGCCGACCTTGACCAGGCCGCGCTCGATTCGGCCGGTGGCGACGGTGCCGCGGCCCTTGATCGAAAACACGTCTTCGACGGACATGAGGAACGGCTTGTCGGTCTCGCGGACCGGCTCGGGCACGAAGCTGTCCAGAGCGTCCATGAGCTCCTGAATACACTTGGTCTTTTCCGGATCGGACGGGTTGGTCAGAGCCGGGAACGCCGCACCGCGGATGATCGGGGTGTCGTCGCCGGGGAACTGGTACTTGTTGAGCAGGTCTCGGACTTCGAGTTCGATGAGGTCGAGCAGCTCGGCGTCGTCGACGAGATCACACTTGTTCAGGAAGACCACGATTCGGGGCACACCGACCTGGCGGGCCAGGAGGATGTGCTCGCGGGTCTGGGGCATCGGGCCGTCGGCGGCCGAGACGACCAAGATGGCGCCGTCCATCTGGGCAGCGCCGGTGATCATGTTCTTGACATAGTCGGCGTGGCCGGGGCAGTCGACGTGGGCGTAGTGGCGGGTGGCCGACTCGTATTCCACGTGCGAGGTCGCGATGGTAAGAATCTTGGTGGGGTCGCGACGACCTTCCGACTCCGAAGCCTTGGCGACTTCGTCGTACGGCTTGTACGTTGCGAGGCCCTTGGCGGCCTGAACGGCGGTGATGGCGGCGGTCAGCGTGGTCTTGCCGTGGTCGACGTGGCCGATCGTGCCGACGTTGACGTGGGGCTTGGTTCGATTGAATACACCCTTGGCCATGGCGAAAGTTCTCCAACTGGAAGCGTCAGGTCGGGACAGTCGCCGCGACCCGTCGTGCGAACAAAGGCGACGCCCGAGGAGCCCGCGGACCATCCGCAGGCCAACCAAGTGCGCCGGATTTGGCGATTGCCGCCCACAAGGAGCGACGAACGCCAGAGCCACCAACGGGACTTGAACCCGTGACCTCACCCTTACCAAGGGTGTGCTCTACCACTGAGCTACGGTGGCGAAAAGACTCCGATCGAGCCCGCCACTCCGTGAAGGGAGTGGATGGTGAACTGGGCCCATTGGAGGCCGGATTGAAAAACCGCCCCAACGTCGGGACGGTTCGACTTGTAGTGTATCGGGTTCCCGACCGGAGGCAAGCCTTCGACATCAAATCGGGGGGATCCGGTCAGGCGGCAACCAGCCGGTCGAAGGCCTGCCGAATCCGAAATTTTCATCGATCTGACGTGTCCCGGCCAGTCCCGGGCGATCAGCCATGCTTCATCGGCGTCCAGAGGCCCAGGGCGTTTCCCTCGGGGTCGCGAAACCAAGCGAACCACCCGACATGGGGAACCTCCTGTTTCCCGATCAGAATGCTTCCTCCGAGCGATTGGGCCTTTTTCAGGGTTGCATCGATGTCTTCGACCTGTGCATAAAAGGTGACATACTGGTGCGGCGGATGGCCCAGGGCGGTGATGTGGCCGCCGATACCGTCAGTCTTGGTTTCGGCCATCGGACCAAGGTTTTTCACCATGGACATTCTGTCGTTGCTCATCTGGTCGCAGTAATTCCATCCCAGGAGCTCCCGATAGAACTCGCTGGTTTTCTTGAGATCCTTGCAGCCAATTTCAAAATGCACGACGGGGGCAGGCTTGGTCAATGCGAGTCCTTTCAAGTGTTTGGGTCGCAAGTCTATTCTGCAACAATGGCAGAGGGCACGGAATCATGGCGTTGCGACCACAGGTCGCGTTCCATGTTCCGTGCCCTCCGCTGTCTCCTACTTCAGCGGTGGGAGACTGCCCTAGGTCGTCCAGTTGCTCAGGAGCAGGCCGAGGTCGGCCCCGTCAACCGTGCAGCTGAAGTCGAGGTCGGCAGAAGAATCTCCGGTCCCAAACGCGGCCAGCAGGAGCCCAAGGTCGGCTCCATCCACGATGCCGTCGCCATTGATATCTGCAAAGACCGGCAGCGGGCCGGACGAGTTGCCCTGGAACTCACACGCGCCGACGTCGATGTGATCCGGATTTGCGATGCCATCGACGATTCCGGTGTCATCAACGAATCGCGGCGACAGGTTGGCATCAAATGACATGAACTCACCCGTGATGCCATCGTCGTCGGCGTCGAAGGTGTCGGCCACGAACAGACCGGGCTTGCCTTTATCAATGCACGGTGAGAACGGCTGGAGTCGCAGGTCGTCGTCCATGGTGCCGTAGATTCCGTCCGGTCCCTTTGCGTCAACGAATTTCGGCGGATTGGCAAAGTTCAGCAGGACCGGAGAGCCCGGCTGCAGGCATTGAATACAGCAGTTGAACGGAGAAAACGCGCCGGCCGACACCGAGAACTGCGCATTCTGCCCGGTGAGCGCTGTTGATGTGTTGTCAAAGAGAATGGTGTTCTGCGCCTGACAGGTGGATCCGTTGACGGTGACGCCTCCCGCACCAAACTTGCTCGAGTTTCCTGCAAGGGTGCAGTTGCTGAGGATGACAAAGCTGCCGGCGGATTGAAAGAGTGCGCCGCCGAAATCGGTGGCGGAGTTGCCGGTAAATGTACAGTTGGCGAAGAACGCATTGCCCAGGACGGCCGCAGCGCCGCCACCTTCACCGGTCGTGGCATGATTGTCGATGAACCGGCAGTTTCGGATGGACACGGAGGCCTGCTGGTCGATCTTGATGCCTCCGCCGCCCAGTTGACCGGTTGCATCGTCGGCAAAGCCGCCGGTAATGACGAAGCCGTCGACCAGACATTCATCGATGAATGAACCGGTTGCAGTCAGCACATGATGGGCATTGTCTTTGACCCCACTTGTGTTGATTTCACCTGAAAGGATGGTGGGATGTGCGATGAAATCGCGCTGTGATCGCGACACTTCATTGCCGGCGAACCCGCCGAACAGACGAGCTCCGTTGGGCAACACGAAACTCTTGGTCTGGTCGGTGGTCGTCGTCGTCAGGTACGTACCCTCGGCCACCCAGATTTCGCCCGGACCTCCGGATCGAACATCGCCGGCCAGGAACAGCGCTGCCTGCAGGTTGTTGAAGGCGTTGGCCCACGTCGTGCCGTCGCCCCCGGGCGCATCCTTGTCCACAAAGTAAATGATGTAGTCGCGGTTGAACTCATACGCTCCCATGTCGACAAAGGTGAATGCGGGCGCGCCCGTGTCGGGTCGGACATCGTTGTAGAGCCTGATGTTTCCGTTGATGTCCAGTTGCAATGCTTCAATGACGATCCCGTCTCCGTCGGCGTCCCCCAGGTCCTTGCAGGTTTTCGATCCATCCCCGGAATCGATACATGGCGAAAGAGTTCGCAACGAATAGTCATCGTCAAGATCACCGGGGATGTTGTTGGGGCCGTCGGGATCGAAGAAGAGCGGGTCCAGGTCGACGCTGCCCACACCATTGAACGGTGCGACGTTGTCGAGCCCCTCAATGCAGTTGAACGAGTCGGTCACCGTGGAACCGGTCACCGACACCTGCTGTAGTTCAAGACCTGGGCCAGTCCCCACGTTGCCTCTCATAATGGAGTTCGAAAGGGTGAGCGTCGAGTCGGACGCGGAGATTCCCCCCGTGTCACCGATGGCGGAATTGTCGACGATCGTGCACCCAAGGATCTCGGCCGAGGAAAACGCAAGCGAGATCGCTCCGCCGCTGGCAAATGTGGAATTCGAGGCGAAGAGGCATCCGTGAAATTTCGCCGGATTCCCGACGGTACCGGAGCTGAGGATGTGAATCGCACCTCCTGAAGCATTTGCCGGCAGGCTGTTCCCGATGAAACGACAATTGACGAAGTGGCCGACTCCCTGCTGATAATTGATGGCGCCTCCGGCTCCGCCGGCCGTGTTGCCGAGGAAATCGCAGTTCGAGAATACTCCGCTTGAACCTGTGATCAAGAGGGCGCCACCGCCGTTCGTCGATGTGTTTGACTTGAACACGCACCGTTGGATGGCCCAATTGTTCGCGAGGGACACGAGCATTCCACCACCGTTGGGGTTGCCGCCCAGGCTGGCGTTTCCGCCCTGAATGATGAAACCGTCGAGTTTCCATGATGCAACTGAACTGGCTTTCACCACGTGCAGGGAGTTGTCTGCAATGCCCGGTGAACCAATTTCTCCACTCAGAATTGTTTCGTTGACCACGGGGTCGGCGTCGGTCACCTGGTCGTCACCGACGACGAAGCCGCCTCGAATTGTGACACCAGTTTTCATGTTGAAGGAGATCGCTCGATCGGTGGTGGTTGTCGGCTTATAGGTTCCCTTGGCCACCCAGATCTCATCACCGTTGACAGCTTCCGTCAGCGCATCCTGAATGCTGCTATAGGCTGTCGCCCAGGAGTTCCCATTCTTTACGCCGAAGGCATTTACATTCACGAAGTGGATGGCTGCCGAGGCAGACCAACCAAGGGGTACCGTCAACGCGGTACTTAGGAGAGCCCTGCTGACCGGCCCCGAGAACAAGGAATTCGTCCGACTCATCTATTCGCTCCTCAAGATTCAGCGCCGCAGCCGCGATGCGGCCGTTCAGCGCAACCGAGCATTCCGCTGGTTACACAACCATCGGAGAACATCGCTCTGGATCGAAACGCACTGTTCTCGAAGCGCCGGGATCATGAATTTCCCGGTTGACATGTCCTGATGGATCCAATTCTGTCCATGTTTGTTCTTTGCATGGGATTCTCGGCGAGGTACGATGGCGTTTCGGCCGCCGTACGGACAGCCCGCATGCAGTCCGAGGATCGGCAGGGTTCGCATCGAATCGGCCGCTGCCTGCCGAGTCCAACTGAGAGGTTCCGCACCCGCAGGCTACCGCGAGTCCATCGATGGGTGAATCCACTGATTTGACGATGGTGCTCGAGAGGGCAGGACGAGGCGACCCCGATGCCCTCGAACGGATTTTGCCGCTTGTTTACGACGACCTCCGCGCCCAGGCCGCACGGTACCTTCGCGGCGAACGAAGCGATCACACACTGCAAGCCACAGCCCTTGTGCACGAGGCGTACGTTCGGCTTGTTGATCAGACGCGCGTGCAATGGCAGAATCGCGATCACTTTTTTGCGGTCGCCGCAACCGCGATGCGCCGCATCCTGGTGAATCACGCCCGCGACCGAAGTCGGCTCAAGCGAGGCGGCCGCATCAGGCGAGGCCAGTTTTCAGAGACCGCCGCTCTGACCACCGATCCCGAGGTAGACCTCGTTGCACTGGATGACGCGCTCACCCGCCTTGAGACGATGGATCCGCGAGCCGCACGGGTGGTTGAACTTCGCTACTTCGGTGGGCTGAGCGTGGAGGATTGTGCTCGCTTACTCGACGTGGGGACCGCCACCATCAAGCGTGACTGGCTTCTGGCGCGAACCTGGCTGATGCGTGAACTTGGCGACACTGACTCCGACTCCACAGAGTTCCGCGATGCGCAGTCAGACGCCTGAGCACTGGCAGCGATTGCGAGCGCTGTTCGATGCCTGCATCGAGATGTCACCTCTTGACCGCACGGCGTTCCTGAGCGAGGCCTGTGCCGATGACACACACCTGCTGCGCGAGGTTGAATCGCTCCTTGAGGTGGCACCGCAGGCGGACGGATTCCTCGAACGACCGCCGTCCGGGGCCGACCTTGCCGACGACGACTGCGACCTGATTGTCGGCGCGCGGCTCGCGAAATACACGCTGGTTCGGCGGATTGCGTCGGGTGGAATGGGTGTCGTGTATGAGGGCCGGCAGGAGAACCCCGATCGACGGGTCGCCGTCAAGCTGATCCGCGAGGGACTGACCTCATCCGAGGCACGCCGTCGGTTCATTCGGGAAGCTCAGATCCTTGGCCGACTGCAGCATCCGGGCATCGCCCAGGTCATCGAGGCCGGTGCAGCTCCGCTCTCAACTGGAGACGCATCCCGTGCGCATCCAATTCCATTTCTGGCGATGGAATACGTTGAGGGAGTTGGGTTGGCCGAGCATGTCAGGGAACGAGCGCCTTCGCTCATCGAGCGAATCCACTTGATGATCCGGATCGCCGAGGCGGTGCAATACGCTCATCAAAAGGGCGTCATCCACCGTGACCTGAAGCCTGCCAACATCCTGGTCGTCGACTCGCCCCATGCCTCCGACGAGTCGAGACGGTTCGGAACAGGCCTTGCACAGCCGAAGGTTCTCGATTTCGGCATCTCTCGAGCCATCGACGCTCCTGCGGACCTGACGCTCCAGACCAACCCCAGGCAGATCGTGGGAACGCTCGCGTACATGAGCCCCGAGCAACTCGCCGGTGATTATGACGCCATCGACACACGTGCCGATGTCTATGCACTTGGTGTCATCGCCTATGAGATACTCTCGGGTCGACCGCCTTTTGAGATTGCCGGCAAGCCGCTTCCTGAAGCGATTCGCGTCGTCAGCGAGCTGGATCCTCCGCGACTTGGCGCTCATGACCGAAATCTTCGCGGCGATCTCGAGACGATCATCCACACGGCCATGGCTCGTGCTCGGGATGATCGCTACCAATCCGCGCTGGAGTTTGCGACAGACCTGCAACGATACCTGCACCGAGAGACCATTCTGGCGCGACCCACCACCCTCGTGTATCAGGTCGTTCGTTTCACCCAGCGACATCGTGCCCTCGTTGCAGCCGTCGCGGGGATCTTCCTCGCACTTGTTCTTGGAATCGTCGCCACAACGGTCAGCATGGCTCGAGCCAACGCAAAGGCCGACCTTGCCCAGCGCATGAACGACTACCTCAAGGGCATGCTTGGATGGTTTGATCCGACGATGTCCGGCTCCGATACCGTGACCCTTGAGCAGGTGCTGGACGAAGCGTCAAAGCGGATCGATCGCGAACTCGCCGACCACCCCGAGCTTGCTGCAGCGCTGCGCGACACGCTCGGTGATGCCTATCGGGCGATTGGACGATTTGATCGGGCCGACGACGCTCTTCAATGGGCACTCGATACACGCCTGTCATTGTTCGGTCCAAACGACCTGAGTGTCGCCGAGACCCTCAATCATCTGTCGATGCTCCGCCGCCGCGAAGGGCGTCTGACCGAGGCTGAGAAGTTTCAAATGGAGGCACTCCGCATCCGCCGACACGTCCTTGGCGACCACCCCGACACCGCAGAGAGCCTCAACAATCTCGGGACGCTCATGATGCCGATGCATCGCTTCGCCGAGGCGGAAACGCACTTCCGCGAGGCCATCGAGATGAGCCGTCGGACCGCAAGCATGACAGACTTCAACGCTGCCTCGGGGTTGGGAAACCTCGCCTCCGCATTGGTGGGTCAGGGGCGAATCGAGGATTCCGTCATCGCTCGCAAGCAATCGATCGACCTGTATCGCTCCCATCCCGGGCAGCAGGAGGTGAGCCTGGCCGTCCAACTCTGCAATCTTGCTGAGACCATGGAGGCCTTCCAGAAGGACTACAAAGGTGCGGAGTCTGCGTTGCGAGAAGCGCTGGAGATTCGGCGGCGGATCCTTTCCCCGTCACATCCCGAGCTCCTTGATGCGCTCGATACACATTCCCGCGTCCTCGCGCGGCTTGATCGAACCGCTGACGCCCTCGCAGTGGTCGATGATTACCTCACGAGAGTATCAGCGCTGAATTCCCAGGCTCTCCAGCTTGAATCACCTTCCATTGTCGACGTCATGAAACGTCGGTATCAGCTTCTTCAGCGTCTCAATCGGCACCATGAATCCATTTCGGCCTGCCGGAGCGCGCTGGAGTTCGCATCCAGCAACCTCAGGCCGGGAGACCGACAGATTGATCGCATCCGCGACGATCTCTCCAAGCTCGAATCTGCCGGCGAACGCGCAACGATGGGGCAATAGCTCGGCGTATCTGACCGCGAAATCGCCTGAACGGCTCGCAACCGGCTCCGTCAACGGATGCAATCAAAGACATCAGCCGGTGTGGAGCCTCTGTGAACGACCGTTGTCCGAGTCGTGCAAGACCACCTGGTTCCTGCGGTTTATCTCCCACGCTTTGATGCCGCCATCGGGCAGTCTCTGCCGTCTTACCCAGAGCGATTTGAAACGCGACGGCATTGGCCCCGAAGAATGGGTCAGCCCCAACAAGTCGTGCAATGGCGTTTCCATCGAGCCAGTCAAAACCCCCTCGGACCGGTCAACGCTGGGTAGAATTCTGCAACCAGAAACATGCACCGAATGCTCTGCGGCCATGGAAGCTAATCATCCCCTGAGATCGTTGAGTGAGCTGAATGCACTGCCCGTTCGCGGCGCCCTCGGCCATCTCGGCGCGATGGCCTTGCACGGCATTCTGATGGCGGTGGCGGGGTGGGCCTGGTGGAGGGGCTGGTGGCCGATCACGATCCTCACCTGGCCGGTCATTGCCTGGATGGACCACGCCGTTCTGACGCGGTTGCACGAGGCAGCACACGGCACGCTCGCCCATCGGCGAAAATTCAATGAGATCGGCGGAATCCTCATCGGCACATTCGCCTTCATTCCGCTCTCGGTGTATCGCTTCGTTCACGCTCGGCATCATGCCTGTCTTGGCCGCGAGGGCGACCCGGAGTTCTGGCCCTACAACCTGCCCGGATCGCCACGATGGCTGCGGATGATCTATGCCATGGCGGAGCTCTTCGGGGGCTGGCTGTTGACGCCGGTACTTTACTCGGTTCGTACCGCAGCACTGTGGTCAACGATTGCGGTGAGCCAGAAGCGGCGGCTCGTTATGGAGTGGATTGTTCTGGTGGTTGGATGGGCGGTGACCTTGGCGGCCGTGCACGCCTATCAGGTCTGGGATTATGTAATCGTCATGCATCTTGCCCCGGCGTGGCTGGCGGGAACAATGCAGACGATTCGCATGTTCACGGAACACCTCGGCATGTTTGGGGACGACATTGTCACGATGACCCGCACGGTGGCGTATCGCGGAGTTGCAGGCCGACTGGCATCGCAGACGCAACTGCACGTGGAGCATCATGCCGCCCACCATCGCCACGCTCGCATGCCGTATTACGTCTTGCCTGAAGCCACGCAACTGGTTTATGCCGACCGGCCTGACGGCCGGACGTTTCCGACGCACTGGGCCGCGATTGTTGACATGCTGCCGTGGCTGGTGGATCCAAAACTCGGCCCCCAATGGCACGAGGCTGAAGGATCTCCGATTGTTCGGGCGAAAGTTTGAGAGATCGTCGATGGAGAGGTTCCGGAATCACCAACTGCAGATCGTTTGAAAATCTGTACACCAGGGTCAGCCGGTCCACGAAACCAGCAGCAAGCCCAGGTCTCCGCCATCGACAACCGCGGACCCATCCAAATCAGCGTCGCAGGGCTGATTCACCATGCAATCACCCCACGAGGAAAGTAGGAGCCCAAGGTCGGCACCACCGACCACACCGTCATTATCGAGATCCGGACTCGGTAACTCGTTGATGTTGTAAACGACCTTCAGGTGCGGCCGCTGCTCAATGAGCCGATTCTCGCGCGATGCGATTGCTTTGACACTCTGAAACTCAACTTCATCACCCACCAGGATCCACCCAAAGTTTGACTCCGGATCACGCACCCACTGTTGCACATCAGCAATCAATCCGGGCGTGCTCTCAATGACATATGGGCCGGGAAAACCGATTTGATCCGTCGCGCTCGGCTCGCGAGCGAAGTCGCCTCCCGGCGAATTCCAGAACTGGTCCGGCCAGAAAGTGTGAAGCCACGTCGCATCCCCAACTGTGGCCGGTCCGCCACCACCGCCGGGCGCCGTCGACGTCCCTTCACCCCAGTCCTGCAAGACTCGATGAATCTTCACCGGAAACGGTCCTGAATTGGTCTGGGTGCAGAAAACTTCCAACGAGGCTTCAACGACAACTGCATTTCTCGGAATGAGCGCCGAAAGATCAAACATGATCAAACCGCGCCGGAGCGTGCCGCCGCCGCCATGATTGCCGGTCCGACCAGCAAACACGAAGGGTGATACCGCCAGGCTGAGCGAGCCATCGGCAATCTGAACAAGCGTGTTGTCACGGGAAGGCTCCACGATGAGCATGCAATGCTCGCTTGACGCATCGGCCGCCATAGACAGTCCGATTGCCGCTGAGTAGAGGCATTGCATGGATCTGCTCCGCATGCGGTGAAGGATGTCACGAAGTGTGGTGTGTTCAAAAACAGATTGATGTTATTTTTCCGGAATTCTGGAATAATTTGGGGCATCACCTGTTGCAATCGAGAAAAATAGTTATAGAGTCAAACAAGTTGGAGACTCCGCCGATTCCGCCATCGTCGCGGGTAGGGAGTGATTGGGTTTCGTAGGAGTGAGGACCTTTGTATGTCTAGGCAACGAGGGGGCTTGGCGATAGCTGTCGTCTGCGCGATCGGTTTGCAAACCGTGTCTACCGCAGATGTTGTCACTGACTGGAGCAAGGCGATTCAGCAGGCGATCCGCGAGACGGGTGGATTCGAGTCCACCGGCCCGGGACCCGTATCCAGAATCGGAGCACTGGTCCACGTCGCGGTGTACGACGCCGTCAATTCGATCACTCGAACGCACGAGCCCTATCTGGGGTTTTTTGATGTCGATCCGGGCGCCTCGAAGGAGGCTGCGGCTGCGATGGCCGCTTATACGGTGCTGTCGATCTACTATCCCAATCCTCAGCAGACCAGTGACTTCGATGCCCTGCTGACCTCACAACTTGCGATGATCCCTGAGGGTCCGTCCAAGGATGCGGGTGTCAACGTCGGCATTCAATCCGGCTTGGCCTGCTTGAATGAGCGGGCTGACGATGGCTGGCAGGATTACATCGAATACACCTGGGGGGGAGAAGCCGGAGCGTGGGTTCCAACATTTCCGGATTACACAGCGCCATGGGGCCCGCATTGGTGCAATGTCACTCCTTGGACCATGACGTCAGGAGATCAATTCCGGCCTAAGACCGGACCATATGGCTACAACGATCTCGCGTCCCTGCTGGCAAGTCCGGAATATGCAGCGGACTTTCAGGATGTGTACGAAAATGGTTCTATCTTCAGCACTACACGAACTGAAGATCAGACGCTTGCAGCCCAGTTCTGGGCAAACGATCGAAACGGCACATTCAAACCACCGGGCCATTTGTTGCATATCACGGAGCAGATCGCTGCCGGGCGCGGCAATTCCTTGGAGGAAAACGCTCGTCTGTTTGCGCTGGTGTGTCTCGGAATGGGGGATGCTGGCATTGCGGCGTGGGACTCCAAGTACGCGACTCCGATCGACCTTTGGCGTCCAATTACGGGCATCTGGGAGGCGGATACCGACAGCAATCCGGCAACCGACGCCGACCCGACGTGGCTGGGACTCTCCTATGACCCGAGCATTCTGATTTTCAATCCATCATTTCCCGCATGGGCATCGGGCCATGCAACTTTTGGCGCCGTTCATGCGGCCATTGTTCGTAACTTCTACGGAACTGATGCCATTACCTTCAGTGCCACGTCGGATGACACTCCTGGATACTGGAGAACGTTTACAAGTCTGGACGCGGCCGCACGAGAGAACGGAAGAAGCCGAATCTGGCTGGGTGTGCACTGGCAGATGGACGCGGATGGAGGCTACGAGATCGGCACAGCATTGGGCAACTACATCAGTGCAAACTTTCTGAGAATTCTTGGCGACCTCAATGGCGATGGATTGGTCAATGGAGCAGATCTGGGACTGCTACTCAGCGCGTGGGGTGCCACGGAAGGGCCCGAAGATCTGGATCGCAGCGGCCTCGTAGATGGTGGAGATCTGGGGCTGCTCCTGGGCAACTGGTCAAGTCCCGCCTCTCGTCCCAATCGCGGCCGACGATGATGCGACGTTGAAGAACCTTGATGTGCGCGACCACGTGAGGCGCGCAAGGCAATTCGGCGATTCCTGCAGAAACGCCGACACAGAGGAGACACTGAATGGAGCGTGAAAGATTCGTGGCCTTGGGCGTGGCGTCTGGAGCACTTGTCGGTGCGACAATCGCCACAGCCCAAGTGCAGCTCGTCGACCGCACGGTCGAAAGCGGCGTGTGGTTTGTGCACCAGCCCAAGGCGGTGGCGATTCCGGGTCCGCAGGATTGGATGCCGGCGGGCATCGCGGTCGGCGACTATGACAATGACGGTCTGCCCGACATTTTCTGGGCCTCCGGAGGAACAGAACCGGATCGATTGTTCATGAACAACGGTAATGGAACATTCACCAACGAAGCCGCGGCCTGGGGAATCGCCGTGAGACATGCGGCCTGCGGAGCTTGCGCGGGAGACTACAACGATGATGGCTGGATCGACATCTACGTGACAAGCTTTGGAAACTCCTCCAACAACCAGGGCGAGGTCGGAAAGAATCGTCTGTATCGCAACAACGGAGACGGCACGTTTACGGAGGTGGCCGCCAGCGCGGGCGTGGCTTTCACGGCTCAGACGTTCTCGAGCGGATATGGCTGTACATTCGGAGACTATGACCTTGATGGCGATCTGGATCTCTGTGCCACCGCGTGGTACGCGCCAGCTGTCGGCAACCGTCTCTTCCGCAACAACGGAGACGGCACGTTCACAAACGTCACCGACACCGCCGTGGTGTTTCCATCCGTGACGTGGGGTTTCCAGAGTCGATTCGCGGATATGGACAACGACGGCTGGCCGGAGTTGCTTGTGTCTGCTGATTTCCATACCAGCCGCTACTACCACAACAAGGGGGACGGTTCGTTCGAGGATCTCACGCTGAGCAGCGGCACGGGGTTGGATCAGAACGGAATGGGGCAGTGCGTCGGCGACTTCAATCATGATGGATGGCTTGACTGGTACGTCACATCGATCTTTCTGGACGTTCCGCAACCGCAATCGGGAGAAGGCAACAAGCTGTATATGAATCAGGGCGGCAATTCCTTCGCTGAGACCTCGAAGATGGCGGGTGTCGACGATGGCGGCTGGGGATGGGGCACGGTTGCGGTCGACCTAGACAACGATACATGGCTCGATCTGGTTGAGGTCAACGGCCGACCGCTGAATGCTGAGCACTCGGGCGAGCAGGAGTATGTCTGGCGCAGCAACGGCGATGGCACATTTACGGAAGAAGCACTTCAGTGCGGCCTTACGTTCAAGGCTGAAGGAAAATCGTGCAGTTACCTCGACTATGACCGAGACGGTCGAATGGACATCGCGATCACGTTCAATGCCGACCAGAACCGCTTATATCGAAATGAGACCCTGGCATCGGGGAATTGGTTGCACCTGACGTTCAACACCCAGAACAATCCGCGAATCGCGCCGCACGGTATGGGATCACGCATTACCGCAACCGTTGGCGAGCAGTTCTATGTGGCTTATGTCGATGGCGGACCCAATTTCCTCGGTACTAGTGAGATCTGCGCTCACTTCGGACTTGGCCCAGCCCGGAGCATCGACACTCTGACAATCGAATGGCCGCGAGGGTACACAACGGTTCTGCATGACGTGTCCGTCAACCAACACCTGGTCATTCAATCGCCGTCGCTGCACGATCTGAACGCTGATGGCATTGTAGATGGCGGCGATCTGGGACTCCTTCTTTCTACTTGGGGTCCATTGGGCGATTCAAGCGATCGAAAGGCGGACGCCAACAACGATGGTATCGTGGACGGCGGCGATCTTGGACTCCTTCTGAGCAAGTGGCAGACAAGATAGGAACACATTCCTCGTTCCCTGCTTACTTGTTCGTATCATGGGCCGGCAACGCTTCGATCAAGCTCCACGAACGTTGCCGGCCCACCACAATTGCAGGCCCTTGAAGACCGGAGGTCTCAGAAATCGCTAGTCTTTCGCCATGGCCACGCTCGTCGCCCGGCTGGGCGCTGCAATCAGCCGTGTCTTTGCCCGCACCTGCCCCGATCCGTTCGTGATCGCCATCCTGTTGACGGTGCTTACCGCCACCGTGGCGATTATCTTTGGATCGTTTCCCGCTGCCTCGAATCCATCCTTCACGAAGCGAGTCGTGCTGCTTCTGGATGCGTGGCGATTCGATCCTGATTCCGGATCCAGGATCGGCCTTTGGTCGCTCTTGGCGTTCTCGATGCAGATGTGTTTGGTCCTTGTCACCGGACACGCCTTGGCGGAGGCGCCGATCGTGAGGCGAACGATCCGCAGGCTCGCAGGATTGCCACGAAGCAGCGCCGGGGCAGTGTGGCTTGTGTCCACGGCCGCCGCGATCGGCGGGGTCATCAATTGGGGCCTGGGATTGATCATCGGCGCACTCCTGGCCCGCGAAGTGGGCCGGGCGATGGAATTGAAGGGTGTGCGGGTGCATTTCCCGCTTCTGGCCGCGGCGGGATATGTCGGACTCATGGTGTGGCACGGCGGACTTTCGGGCAGCGCCCCACTGACGGTGACCAAGGCGAGCGAGGCGGCCAAGGTATTGCCGGCAGCGTACGTGGCCAGGCTGGGTGAAGGCGGCATTCCGCTCACTCACACGATCTTCTCGCCGATGAACCTGTTCATCACTGGCGGGTTGCTGGTCATCGCGCCTTTGATGTTTCGGCTGTTGAACCCCCACGGTGATCAATCGGTGACCAAAGCGAGCGCCTGCCTTGGACCATTGGCGACCCCGGCGGCCATGAAGACACGTGAGAGGACGCGATCATTGCCGGACTGGCTCGATACCTCGTGGCTCGTCGTGATGGTAATAGCGGCGATGCTTGGAGCCGCTGTGTTGCGCTACAGCCTGACCAACGATATCCGCAGCGTGACCTTGAACGAGATCAATGCCGCGATGTTCGCCCTTGGCCTCGTGCTCCATGGTTCACCGCGGGCATATCTGGCTGCCGCCGACGACGGCGTGCGCGGCTGCACCGGGATCATCCTGCAATTTCCGTTGTATGCGGGCATCATGGCGATGATGGAGGCAAGCGGGCTGGTGCGGCAGATTGCTGACCTCTTCAATCAGCTCGGCACCGAGAGGACCATGCCGATCCTGAGTTTCTTCGCCGCAAGTGTCGTGAATCTCTTTGTGCCTTCAGGGGGAGGGCAGTGGGCGATTCAAGGTCCGGTGGCGCTCTCCTCCGGCCTCGCGGCAGGGGTCGATCCGTCAAAGATGGTCATGAGCGTGGCGTACGGCGACCAGTTGACCAATATGCTGCAGCCGTTCTGGGCCCTGCCACTGCTGGCGATTACTCGCGTCAAGGCCCGCGATATTGTGGGCTACACCACGGTGGTGATGCTGGTTTCGGCGGTATGGATCGGGATCGGTCTACTCTTGTTCTGAGGATGACGATGCTCGTTCGCCAGAAAATCAATCCGCCGATGGCGGTGCTGACCCTCAACGATCCCGCAAGGCGGAATGCGCTGAGTCTGGACATGTTTGAGGCGCTGCAGGCGGCGGTGGACTCGCTGCCCGCGCGCGACGATGTGCATGTGGTGCTTCTTCGCGGCGAAGGCAAGGCCTTCTGCGCCGGATTCGACCTTGCCGCAGCCGTGGAAGACCTCGCCCGGCACCAGCGCGTGGATGATGCCGACACACTGATGGCGGAGTTCATCCATCGATTGAGCCGATTGAACCGCTCGATTCGCCGGCTGCCTCAGGTGGTGGTCGCGTCGGTGCAGGGTGCAGCGCTGGCCGGTGGATGCGCGATGCTTTCGGCCTGCGACTTCGTGATGGCAGCGCCCGATGCAACGCTGGGCTATCCGGTGCATCGAATCGGCGTTTCCCCCGCGGTGACGGTGCCGCTGTTGCGTCTGGCGATGGGCGATGGGGCCGCACGCGCCCTGGTGCTAAGTGGCGAGCTTCTTGATGGCCGTGAGGCCGCACGGCTCGGGCTGGCAACACATCTGTCATCGACTGCGGCCACGCTTGATGATGAGGCCCTGGCCTTCTGTGGACGGCTGGCCACCAGGGGACCGCAGGCGCTACGTGCCACCAAGGCGTGGCTCAATGAACTCGATGGGTCGGTGCTGGATCAGCCGTTTGAACTGTGCGCGCATGCCTCGGCCGCGTTGACCGCAGGCGAGGAAGCAACCGAAATGCTCCGGGATTTCTGGGCAAGAAGGCAGGCGGGTACATGACGTGGGTCGTGATCATCGTCGGCGGGACCCTTTTTCTCCTGGCGCTGGTCGCGTCGATTCATCGAGCCGCCTGTGCGTGGCATTCACTTCGGCGCCAGAATCGGCGACTCGCGTACACCTGCGACCGCTGCGGATACGCCAGAGAAGGCTCTCGCGTCATGGAATACTGCCCCGAATGCGGCCAGACGCTGACGTCGATTCTGCCGCCAGCGCGACCGGCATCGATGCCGGTCGAGATCGAATCGGCCCCGTAGCGAAGGTATCCTGTTGCGGCATGTTCAGCGCCATTCGTCGACGTCTAAAGCTCATTGAGTATTACTCAGCGCGCCGACAGCAGACGGTCTGGGCGCGATGGATGAACAGGATCCTGTTCGCATCTCCAATTGTGGCGATGGCGGCGACGCTGGCCGCAGCATGGATTCCGGACCGATTCGAACTTCTCGACAATTTTGAGGGGACGCTGGGGGCAGAGAAGGATGGAACTGTTGTAGCGCTGGGAATCGAGTCCATGGACCGTCGCGGCTACGACTTCGCCGGCGCTCCGATGGGCGAGTTCAAGGCGCAAATTCTGAGGCCGATCTTTGGGTGGCCGGTCGTCTGGTCGACCGGCGCAGCCATGATTCGAGCAGACATTGACTTGTACAGCGTGCCCGGTTCGGGCCCGGATGAGTCGCCCGCAGAGGCGATCAGAGCGTCGCGAGAGGCGGTGAAGGACTTCGTGGAATCCTCGCCGCGCGACGTGGCTCAGCGGCTGCGGGAATCTCTGCATACTCCGGCCCGGACGTCGTTCCCGGGATGGATCGCCAGTTGGGCGATCATGGTCGTCGTCGTGTATTTCTCGCTGGGCTTCTTGGTGCAGTTCTTTCGATTCGTCGCGTTTCGACTTCGAATTCGAGGAGCCATGCGGGCCGCATCGCGATTGAATCGTGGCGAGTGCCCCACCTGCGGATATGACGTGCGCGGGTTGGAATTCAGCGAGCGATGTCCAGAGTGCGGTTCGCTCCTGGCCTGATCAGGCCGGGATGCTGACCCTGCCGTCCGACACCGAGTTGGCCGATTCCGAATCGAGCTTGGCCATGGTCATGCGCCAGGTCTCGCACTCGTATTCAAGCAGCTTGATCACCTCGTCCGTGATCTTGGTACTTCGCGTTGAGTTCGCCTCAACAATCCTGTTGAACATGAACGTGTACAGGCCCGAAAGTTTGGCACAGAGATCTGGCGCGTGGTCGGAATTCAGTGCCGACAGGAGTTCGATCAGGATTGCCTGGCACCGGGTGAAACCCTCGAAGGACTTCTCAAAATCTCGCTGTTCGAGCCCGGCACGGGCGCTCCCGGCAAATCGCAGGGCGCCCTCAAGCAGCAGCAGCCGGAGCTCGGCTGGAGAGGCCGTCAGGATCTTGGTCTTCAGATACGGGTTCGTGGCAACGCTCATAACATTTTGAATCGACCCGCCGGGTCCGACACTTCAATGGGTTGTAGAGGATTTTCCAATTATGCGGCCGCCAGAATGCTGCTGAGGCTGGACAACGACCCCTGCTGGGCCTGAAGCTTGGCCAGAGCCTCCTCCATAGCAGCGAACTGCCGCTGCAGGATGGTCTTGCGCGTCTCCAGTCTGGCATCGAGCAACTCGAGGCGATCATTGGTGCCGTCGATCTGCTTCTGCAGATTCTGGTCCGCAACCGTCAACACACCATTGAAGGAATCGGTGAGTTCGGTCACGAGGCGTTCAAAGAGATCGCCGAATCCGAGCTTGGTCACATTCTCCGTGGATGTGGTGACGGTGATGCCCGGCGAAACTTCTTTGCTGGTCTCCGTAGAGGTCTCGAAAGCAGCGAAGAGATTCTCCACTGCATCGGGATCATTGGCATAGGCCGTCTCAAACTTGGTCTGATCAAAGACCAATTGACCCTGCTTGTCGAACTTGATGCCGATCTGCGAAAGGGTTGAGTAGGCTGTGCTGACGCCTGTGGCCTTGCCTTGGGCCACCTGGTAGAGCCGCTGGCGAACACGAGCGGCGGTTGAGTTCCCCAGCAACGGTCCGGCCACCTTGGTGTCCACGTTGTAGCTGTCGTGGAGGTTGAGCCGACCGATGACGTCGTTGAACGTCGTCACCAACTGATTCACGGCCGAGATAATGGCGGAGGTATCCCGCGTAACGGTGACGGTCGTGGGGTCGGCGGACGCACTCTTGAGATCGACCGTCAGGCCGTTCACCACGTTGGTGAAGCTGTTGGTTGAGGACTGCAACAGGGTGGCGTTGGCGGGGTCGGTCGAGCCGAAGAACACCTTGGCGTCCTTGGCTTCGGTGAGGGTTGTGAGACCGAGGTCCACGTTGCCGCCGTCGATCAGCAGATCCCCATCCTGACCCAGGATCGATGAGAGGAAGGCGATCTTGTAGGGTTGGCCGCCGCTTCCGGTATTGAGAATCGACGCGGTCACGGGAATCTTTGCAGCGTTGATCTTGGAGATGACATTGGTGAGATTGTCGGTCGTCGCCAGATCGACCACCTTCTCATACGATCCGTCGATGCTCTCGCCAAGGTCAGACGCGGTGCCCAGAATGCCGAGTTTCGAGGCGACAGAACCGCTCTTGTTCTCCACCTTGATCGCGTTGGTTGGGGTTCCGACATAGGTATCGACGAGGACGATGCCGTCGCCGGTGTCGTTGATGCGGGCTTCGATATAGAGGCCGCGAGAGTTGATCTCCTGAACGATGTCATAGAGCGAGACCGCATCGGTACCGATGTCGACATCCTCGGAGGCGCCGGTCGCATCGGTCAGCTTGAATGTTCCCGTGCCGATGCCCTGCCCGTAATTCAAATCTCCAACGCTGGTAGCCAGGCCGATGTATTGAATGTCGAGGTCGTTTCCCTTAAACGTCGATGCGGCCACATTCGCCGTGATGCCGAGCGCACTGGACGCATCACCACCGACAATGAGATTACCGGTGCCACCCGAGGAGTCGGTCACCGTCAGCCCGTTCCCAGCATTGTTGATCCCAACGTTGATGTCCACATTGTTGGATACGGCCTGGCTGTTGATCGCTGTAATGAGATCGGCGAGGCTCGCATACGTGTTGACATTCGTAATGCTGAATGACGCGCCGCTTCGATCCGTAAGGTTGAGCGTAGTGGCTGAACCGAGACCGTCACCGCCGTTCAGATTTCGCACCAGTTTGGTATTGAGTCCTGCGATCAGTCGACTTCCCGAGACCGATCCGGCTCCGGAAAGCCCCAAAAGTCCCAGATCCTTGGCGGTCTGATTGCCGACCGTCGACGCAAAGGACGAACCGTCGACATCACCCGCCAGGATCGAGATCGTGCCTGTCGCCGAAAGTCGAAGACTGACGCCGTCAGCGGCGATCGACGCGGTCACCGCACCGGACGTCTGGTCGTTGATGCGGCTGATGACATCCTGAATGGTGGCCGCTCTGGCCGTCTGGACGGTGTTGGGAATGTTTGTTCCCGTGATGAGGTTGGCGGGAGAGGCGGTTGTCAGGAGGCCGAGATTCTCGGCTGTCTTTGTGTTGTTCACCCCAGCGCCGGTGACCTGAAGCGTGAAGCCGCCGGCAAGGTTGTCGGTCAGCACGAAATTCTTTCCGTCGCCATCAAGCGAGAGAACGACAGCGTTGGCACCCAGCGTCTCCGTCAACTCTGCGTTCACCCGTGTGATGAGTTCGCCGACGGTGGTCACCTTGTCCTTGATGACCTCGCCGTCATCGTTCTTGATATCGCCAAGCTTGACGCCGACGGACACACCCGAGGTCGTCTTCACGATGAAGTCATCGTCGGTGGTGCTATTGATGGCGACGCCGAGACCATTGTTGAGGTCGCTGAGCTTCGTGTCGGCGGTAATCGGTGCGTCTTTGCGGCCCAGGTCGATGTTGTAGGTTGTCGTGCCGTCAATCTGAATTTTGAAGTCGGTTGCATTGTCGCGAATGAACACGCCAAGGCCGTCATTGAGTGCGCTCAGGGAACTGTTCAGCCCGATCTTGTTGATCGACGTTCCGGCAATTGATGACCCTGCGGTTGAGCCGACAATCCCGAGATCAGTCGCGGCGAAGGACCCGGATGCATTCGCAATCGACAACGTGCCTCCCCCACCGCTGAGATCCGTGATGATCAATCGGTCACCATCGACGGATGCCTTCAGGCTGACTCCTGACGCCGTATTGATGACGTTGATGACCTCGTTCAGCGTGGTGGCGCTGGAGAGATCGATCGTCGCTGTCTTGCCGGATTTGTCGGTCGCGACGATTTTGCCCCGTCGCACCCCTTCGCCGCCGTTGAGGACGCTCAGGTCGGTGTCGCCGGTGAGTTTGCCCTTGCCGAACTCAAAGCTCAGCTGATCAAGCCCCAGCGGCGTCGTGGTGGCCGCGAAGCCCTTGGAGAGGAGCTGCGAGGTAGAAGCAAGCTGCTTGACGATGAAGCTGTACCCACCAGGCGCAACCTTGCTGCTAGCCTTGGCCGTGAGGATGGCTTCGTTGCTCGATGTGGCCAAGGCTGACTTGAAGACCTCGAGCTTCCGAAACGTCTGCGCGGCATTCTTCAGGTTGAGCAATCGGGCATTGATGTCCAGGAGTGCCGTCTTTGAGGCACTGAAGGCGGTGAGCTTCTTCTGATATGGAAGTTTGGACTTCGCCTCAAGCCCGATGAGACTATCGATCAGCTGTGCTGAGTTGATGCCGGAAATCAGTCCGACGCCGGCTGAAATTGAACCCATGACTGCCTCCTTGCGACGGCCGTCACGCGGCCCGACGCGGCGAGGCGGCCTCGTTCTTCAAGCCGTCTCGCCAATACGGAACATCCAGACCCGCTCGCCGCAGGGCCAGCAGGTCACTGATCCACGCTCCCAGCGTTCTCCGGTAGATCCTCTGGGCTTCGAGCAAGGCATCGTCGGATTGGGGAAGCGGTGGCTTGTTGTTCATATCGGCGAAAACCGTGGTGCTGCATTGGGATCGGCGTTCCCTACCTCTTCACCATCGACGGTTTTCGGACTCGACTTTGCCAAAAATGAAAAAGACCCCTCGGTCGAGGGGTCTGAAGCCATATTCGTTGGAATGGAGGTCACTTTTTGGCTGTGTACTGGCCTCGGTCGACCTTCTTAAACAGGTTGGTATGGGCCAGGAGCGCCTGATTCACAATCGTTCTGAAGTTGTCGCTGGTGGTGTGATACCCGGCGCTGCGAACAGCCTCCGCGACGTCTGTCACGCTCATCGTCTTGTTCGCGAGCACCTTCTGGAGGGCCTCGATCAGGGTCATCGAATTTCGCGGCCGACGGCGAATTCCGCCTGCGCCGCCACCTGAACCCGGAACGCCAAGGGACGAGAGCTGTCGATCCAATTCTGCAAGCTTCTTGGCGAGCCGATCTCTCCGTCGCTGCAACGGGCCGATGGCGCGTTGCCGGCGACGAATTTCAGACTGAAGATCATCAATCGTAAGTCCGGAAAGTCCACGTCGGCCCCGGGTTCTGGCCTGGCTTGAGGACGCTTTCCTTGGCATTGTAAACAATTCCTTATGTTGGGACGCTGCGGCAGAACTAACGTAAAAGACCTCGCACCATACCCCGCCAATTCACCGGCCGCAATTCCAAGCTCAGGCGTTGAGGATTGCGAATCGCGGCGAATCTCCAAGAACCTGATCAAGTGACTTGTGTATTGGTCCGAGAAGATTTCTTCCGCCCCAAGCATCCATCCGATAATTCGCTGTGCCTTCTGAATCACTTCCCGTATAGAAATCTAACAAAACTTGCCCCGCTCGTGCGTGGACGACCTCGAAGACTTCGGATACCTTCCGAGCCTCGTTCCAGGCACTGACGCGGCCCAATTCGACCGACGACACTCCCTATGGCCCTCCCTCACAACGAGAAACATGCAGTGACTGCCCGTCCGACGACAGATTTCGGCCGATTTCGCCGAATTGCGCGGGGAGCATTTATCTGCACCGCCGCGGCCATGGGAACCGGGTGCCAGGTGGATTCCTTCCTTGACCCCAGCAAATCCGGCTATTGGGAGCACCAGCCCACAACCATGCCGATTCTGGCAAAGATCGACGTGATCGAACGTAATGCGCCTCTTGCGGACCAATATGACACTCCGGGGCCGCAGGATCTCTTGCCAAACAGCCTCGAAACCAAGCTCGGTCCGGGAGATCTCGTTCGGGTTGAGGTCTATGAATTGGTGCGGCCTCGCGAGATGTGGTCGCAACTTTTGCGCGTTGATCAGGCTGGACGAATCCGTGTACCCGAGGTTGGTGACATGGTTGTTGCGGGAATGACGACCTCGCAACTGGAGGATTCAATCAAGGATCGAATTCAGTCCTACGTCTTGAATCCGACGGTCAATGTCTCAACAGAAGATACCCGGGCGTTTCAGTACACCATCTACGGCCTTGAAGGTTCCGGACGGCAGAGCAACGGGCTCTATAACATTTCCCGGCCGGATTTCAGGCTGCTTGACGCTGTCGCGGCCGCAGGCGGGATTCCCCGCTCGACGAAGTACATCTACGTCATCCGTCATGCCAAGCTCGATTCGTCGCTGACTCCTAGTTTCGGCGATACGACGCCCGCGAATTCGACGACACCGACGAACACCAACACAACCGCCCCGATTGACGTGGAGGATCTCATCAATCAGCTGGGGGGCGAGACGCCTTCAACCAAGCCTGAGGTTGACGTGTTTCCCGGCATGCTCGGAGATGATCCGGTCATTGATATTGACGAACTTGAGCCGGTCCGCGTCTCCGATCAACCGCCGAGCCGGCAGGAGATTCGTGACAGGGCGGGGTCTTCTTCCTCGCGCCAGCCAAGCACGTCATCCACCTATATCTACGATCCTCAGACGGATCGCTGGATCCGAAGCGAAGGGCCCGCTCCGTCGCCTCAAGCCACCACCGGTCCATCGCAGCCGATGAAGGCCGCTTGGAGCAACGCCGAACAACCGGCGACATCCACCGGTTCGTCCTATTCAAATGACATGTATCAGACGCGGATCATTGAGATTCCATACGAGGAGCTGGCCAACGGCGATCCCCGTCTGAATATCGTGATTCGGCCCGGCGATTACATTCATGTTTCCCAGGTGGAGTCCGGGGTGGTTTACATCGAAGGTGAAGTGAATCGGCCAGGTGTATACACCCTGCCCCCCAACGACCGCATTACCCTCAGTCGCTTGGTGGCGGCGGCGGGAGGCCTCGGGTCACTCGCGATTCCCGAACGAGTTGACCTGATTCGAATCGTCGGCGAAGACCGCGAGGCCACGATTACGCTGGACCTCGGCGCCATCCGAAACCGGACTGAACCGGATGTGTATCTCAAACCGAACGACCATGTCATCATCGGAACGAATTTCTGGGCTTTGCCGCTTGCGGTGATTCGAAATGGCTTCCGAGCGACATATGGCTTTGGTTTCCTGCTGGATCGGAACTTCGGCAACGACGTCTTCGGCGCGCCACCGACGAACCAGTTCGGGCAATGATCGCCCACGAACCTCGCAGGCACTGGGACGTATGGACGTTGCCGATTCCATCGCCCGGATTCGGCAACCATGAGGGATCGGTTGGCGCCCTTGGCTTCTCCCCGTTGGGTTGACGCCTTGTCGGTCAACCCAGGCATGGAACGAACCGATGCTAGTTGGAGACCTGAGGACCGGATGAGCAGCATCGCCCGGCAGTCTGACCATGCCAGCGAGCGAGCGATCGCTCCGGTGGCAACATGGTGGATGGCGACGGCCCTACTCGTGGGTCTGCTCCTGGTGCTCTTCTGGGACTGGTTCAGGACTGAGTATTTCGCGGTCGTGCAATACCCCTCGGATTGGGGCCACATCGCTGTCATTCCGTTCATCTCCGCTTACCTTGTCTATCGCCGCCGCGACGAACTGGCGAAAACCCCCATCCGGGCTGCCTACATCGGTCTCGTCCCGCTGTTGCTCGGGGTTTTCATCTACATGGCAGCGGTCTTCGGCCCGGCAAAACTCCACCATCACAACATCCGCGGAATGGGCGTGACCTTGGCGCTCTTTGGCATCGTGTTGACAATCGGCGGCTGGGGTGTGTTGCGCTGGACTTGGTTCGCGCTGCTTTACCTCTGCATCTTCGGCCAGTATGTCTCGGAGCGGTTCATGGTGTTGGTGACCTACCCGATGCAGGATCTTGCCGCCCGGGGCGCCCATCTGATTCTGAACCTCATTCAAGTGGAGACCGAACGCAGCGGCAACACGCTCTATGTGATGCAGGGTGGCGTGCCGCATGCACTGAACATTGCCGAGGCATGTTCCGGCATGCGCATGCTCGTCGCCTTCATGGCTTTGGGCGTTGCGATCGCTTACACCGGACTTCCCCGGCTTTGGCAACAGGTCGCGCTGGTTCTGCTCGGAATACCCGTGGCCATCTTCGTGAATATCCTTCGCGTGGTGACCCTGGGGCTGTTGAGTCTCGACAACATTGAATTCGCCAGCGGCCAATTCCACTCTTTGGTCGGTCTGGTGTGGCTGGTCCCGGCATTCCTGATCTATATGGGAATCCTCTGGATTCTGCGAAACATACTCATCGAAGATGATGGAAAGGCAGCATCATGATGCCCCCATTCTCCACCGTTCGCCGGGCATACATCACCGTCTGTGTTTCGCTGGCATTGTCGGCCGTGGGATTCTGGGGCGTCATCATGGCTTACAACGTTGCGGTGCAGAAATCGCCGGTGCCGCTGCGTCAGAACCTGCGGACGCTGCCGATGAACCTGGGCGGATGGATCTGCACCTCCACGGACGTCGATCTTTCCGCGGAAATTGAGGAGACGCTGGGAACCGACCAGTACATTGAACGGCCATATTCTCCGCCCGCCAGTCTCGGTGGAGCGCCGCTCAACCTTCACCTGGCCTATTACACCGGGCAGATTGACCCCATGCCCCACGTTCCGGAGCGATGTCTCGTTGCCGGGGGGTGGTCGGCATCCAGCATGACCCAGCTCCTCGCCATTCCCGTCGATACCTCCGACTGGCTCCATGATGGCACCAGGAGCGTCTCGGGAGATGAATACGGCTTCACTTACACCCTACATCCGATCACCAAGGCGCGTGAGGAGGGCAAGGTCTATCTCCCGCTCGGTGACTTCAAGATGACGGTGACCGAATTTCAGCGGTCTGAGGATCCCAACATCCGACTCATCGCCGGCTATTTCTTCATTGCCAACGGCCGCATGTCGGCAAACGCGATGGGCGTTCAACCGCTGGCCTTCAACATGTCTGAGAAATATGCCTATTACTGCAAGGTCCAGCTCTCCGCCGTGTATCACACCACGGACGCCAATCGCTGGACCGAGTATTCTCAAAGCTGCGCTCGCTTTGTTGAAGCGCTGCTCCCGCAACTCATGCGTCGACTTCCTTCGTGGCCGGAATGGGAGATGCGCGACCGAAAAGATCGTCCGGCAACTCACTGACTTTCCCGAGACCACGCCATGGCAACCCGCGTCAACTACCGATTTCTGCTCATCCTGTTCATCGCCGTCTCGATCGGTGTCGGCGTCATCGGAACAGTGGCCTATCTCGCTTATAGCCGCGACGCGGATCGATTCATCCGAAACGGCGATGCCGCCCTCGCCGAGGGTGACTTCGCGAAGGCCTACGAATGGTACGGCAAGGCGGTCTCGAAGCAGCCCAACAATCTGGAATTCCTTGCGAAGGCCGAGGATGCGATCCGCAGGATCGTACCGAGGACATCGGTTGAGGCGACGCAGCGATTCAACGGCCTGATCGCCATCCTGCGGCAGCGGTCCACATCGTATGCGGACGACCCGAAGATGCACCTCCCACTGGTGCAGGAGTTCTGGAACACAGCGCGACTCCAGCAGACATCAAATTCCTGGGGCGCACTCGCCGAGGTGGGCAAGGCGATGTATGACCGGGTCCCGGCGACCGAGCCGCTGCGAAATGTCGGGTTGCTGTTTCAGTCAATCGCCACCCTTCAGCGTGGGGGCAATGACGACGCTGCACTCGATGCGGCCGAGGAAAACCTCCGCAAGGCCGTCGACGGCCTGCCGGCCGACCACGAATTGCGCGATCTCGGCATGGGAATGCTCGCCCTCCTGCAGCGAGCACGCAGCGACCGCATGGAACTTGCCGGCCAGCAGGCGCCATCTGAAGCGAAGCGAAAGCAGGCGGAAGCAACCCTCGCCGAGGCGGTACGCGAGTATCCCAACGGTGTGACGGTGCGCAAGGCGGCACTCGTTCTTTCAACGATTGATCGGGATCCGGTTGAAGGCGGATTCGCGAATGACCCCAAGGTCGCCGCCGACATGGACAGCCTGTGTGAATTGGCGCTGTCCTCACCCGACGGCATTGCCGTCGCCGAGGTCGCCTCGACGGTAGCCAATGTCGATCGCTCGTATGGCGCTGAACGCGCCCGCTCCCTGCTGCAGGACTATCTCGCCAAGCACCCTCACGCCCTCTATCACCAGGCGCTGCTCGCCCAGATCCTGTTGCAGGGTGGAAAGCATGAAGATGCCATGGCGGTCTCGAACAAGATTCTCGAAGCGCCCAACGTGCCGGTCTCGCTTGAAGCCGTGATCCAGGACGAATTGCGCGTCAACGCCGCAGCCATGAAAGTGCGCGTGGCCTTTGATCAATGGAATCGGGCCAAGGAGGATCAGCGCGCGACCTTCGCATCGGAGGTCCAGTCCGCAGTAGACAGTCTCAAGAAGATCACCCCAGACCTCGACAGCAGTCCCGCCGGCCTGGAGGCGGCCGGAAAGCTCGCCGTGGTTCGCAAGGAGTACGCCAAGGCGGCAAGCAAGTTTGACCGAATCATCGAAACCAGCGGACAGGCGACGCCGGAGATGTACTACCTCTCTGCGGTCTGTGCGGAGAAGGTCAACGCCATCGGCCAGGCTCTCAAGCGAATCACCGAAGCCTGCAACATGATGCCCGGAGACATCGAACTCTCCAGCCTCCGGGCATCGTATCTCCTGCTGAATGGCAGGAGGGACGAGGCAAGGGCCCTTGCCGAGGACATACACAACATTGATGAGAAGAATGAGCGCGCCAACGCGATTCTTGAGGTCACCAGAATCGACAACGCCGGCGACGTCAATGACATCAACAAGGCGATTGTCGACTCTCGACAGGCTCTAACCACCGATGACCGAGAAAGCGCCATCCCAATCCTGATGCAGGCGCTCCAGCGGTTTCCGGACAATTTGCCGCTGCTTGCAAACCTCGCCGGCGCGCAGGCGTTTCTCGGGAACATCGATGAGTCGAACAAGACGATTGACAAAGCGCTGAGCCTGCAGCCGGGTGGTGACATGAAGGCGACGCTTGTCGCCATGAAGGCAGCCAATTCCACGGACGACAGGATCGAGCGCATCCGCATGATGGCTGAAGCGACGCAGGAGGACGAAAATGATCGCCCCGCGGCCGTGTACATGCAGTTGTCCAACTACCGTGACCAGTTGAAGGCAACAGTCGAGAATGCATCAGACGACGCCAAGAAGGCCGATGCGGAGAAGGAGTTGGCCCGGACCGAGCAAGCCGTCGCCGAAGCCAAAGCCAAGGCGTTGGCCGTCAATCCGAACCACACGATGGTGCTGGAGACGGACTTCCGCCAGGCCATTCGAGCAGGAGATTGGACCGCCGCCAACGACATTGTTGATCGCGCTGCAAAGGCGGATGCCGATCAGGTCGGTGGGCTCCTTTTTAAGGCGCGGATGGAATTCGCCCGCGGTGAATTGAACGGCGCGTTGACAACGCTGCGAAACGCCCGAGCCGCAACCTCCATCACCGGAACCATCGATCGGTTCATGGGAATCATCTACCGGCAGTTGGGAAACATCGATGAAGCGCTGGCCTCCATGCAGCGAGCCATCGAGTCCGATCCGACGAACATCACGACTGTGGCGCTCTACAGCGAGATGCTGATCCAGGCGGGTCGCAAGACCGAGGCGCTGGAGGTGCTTTCCAATGCGATGCAGGCGAATCCGGGAAACATCGAACTCGCGCACCGGACCTACCTGCTTGAGGCGGAAGTCGGCGATCGTCGAAGAGCCCTTGAGGGCCGCCGATTGATCTTCAAGGAGAGCCCAAATCACCGCGAGAACGCGGTCCAACTTGCCCAACTCTATGTGTCCACACCGCCGGATGAACGGCAGGTGAACGACGAATTGGAGAAGGGTGCGATCAAGATCAGAGGAAAGACTGTTGCGGCCAAGGAATGGTCAAAGATGAGTACCTCCGATCAGCAGGAGGTGTTCCGTGCTGTACAGGACTCCTGGATCAAGCAGGCGGAGAAAATCATCGAGGACCTGCTTGCAGCCAATCCGAAGGACCTGGAATTGGTCCGAACCAAGGCGTCAATGCTGACTGAA
The DNA here is from genome assembly GCA_964407695.1 of uncultured Isosphaeraceae bacterium. GTDB lineage: Bacteria > Planctomycetota > Phycisphaerae > Phycisphaerales > SM1A02 > CAYOWQ01. The sequence goes on from CAYOWQ010000004.1 coordinate 165,553, forward strand.
CGAGGTCAGTCCGAAAATGCCGAGGCTCTTCTGCAGAAGCTGATTGATGACACCGCCGAAGGAGAACGCACGTCGGAGATGTATCTCGCCCTCGGGATTCAGAAGCTGGTCGACAACAAGGTGGCGGAAGCAGAATCGGCTTTTGAGACCGCCGTCGCACTGCAGGATCCCCAGAAGCGAGATGCAGACAATCTTCTCGCCAATCTCTACATGAGTCGTCAGAACTATCCGAAGGCCCTTCCGTATCTGGTGGATGCGATCAGCGCGGTGCCGAGCCGCGAACTCTGCCTTCAGGCTTCCGAGGCATCCCTGAAGCTCAAGAAGTTCGACGATGCTCGCAAGTTCCTCGACCAGGCCCGCCAGTCCGAGGTTGGCGCCCCCCTCGATCAGGTCGTGGTTGAACTCCTGATTGCAGGAATCGCCGAAGGCCAAGCGCTGGAAGCACTGTCGAAGAACGACAAGGAAGGGGCGCAGGCAGCATTCTTTGAGCAGCGCCAGGCGATCGAGCGGGCCAAGCAGGCCGCTCCAGGCAATCCGCTGCCCTTTGTTTCCGATGCAAGCCGTCTGCTTGATGAATACAAGCGTACCGGCAACAAGACCCTGCTCGACGACGCCATGCGCCTGGTGGAACAGGCCCTTCAGAAGCGCGTCGATTACCCGCAGGCCGTTGCCGTAAAGGTCAACCTCCTGCGAGCTCGTGGCGATCTGGCCAGCGCCATCAGCGAGATGGAGCGGTTCGTGAAGGTCATGCCTCGCTTCGACTCAGCCCGACGCGACCTCATCAGCTTGCTGCTGCAGAACCAGAACAAGACCCGGGCCATTGAAGTGGCCAAGGAAGGCATCACCGCCAACCCCAACGATCCAAGCTGGCAGACCTCGACCGGTCAGCTCCTTGGCAGCGCCGGCCGCATCGACGAGGCCACTTCCTATTTTGAATCTGCATACGCCATGAGTCCTTCCGCCGGCACACTGGCGTCTCTGGTTGAAGCGTACCTCTCGAAATCGCCGCCGGCTTTTGCCAAGGCCAAGGAGAGGCTTGAGAGTAGCTCCGAGTACGTGGACAACGCACCCTACCTTCAGGGCGCCTACGGCGCGGTACTGGCTAATACCGACGAGCGTCCAAAGGCCCTTGAGATGCTCAAGAAGTCCTTTATCGGGACGCGTAACCCACGCGAGAATGCCAATCGACTTGTTCTGGTGTCATCGTGGTTCAAGTTCGCCTCAATGGCCGACAAGCCCGAGCAGGTGCACGGCCTCTTGAATCAGCTTACGGGAAACAAGCCGGATGCCTTCGAGCTGTTCAGCCTTGCAGGCATCTACCGAAACACCGGCAAGGACGGCATGAACAAGGCCGTCGACCTCTACAAGCAGGCTGTGGCAACCGCGCCCGCGGAAGATCGGGCCCTTCTGGCCGCGGCGAATCTCGAGCTTGGCAACACACTGATCGGCCTTGGACAGATGGCAGCTTCGGCTGATGCCCTGGAGGCATGCCTGAAGGTCGACCCCAATCAGCTTGACGCCAACAACAATCTCGCGTTCCTCTGCGCCACGCAGTTGAACGATCCCAAGCGTGGGCGCCCGTTCGCCGAGAAGGCGGTCGAGCTCAACCCGCAGTCTCCGGACGCCCAGGACACGCTGGGGTACATCCTGACACAGCTTGGGGAGTATGAGGCGGCCGAAACCCACCTGCGTCGGGCGATTGACCTGAATGGCGGCGCCGAAAGCTATTACCACCTCGCGCAATTGATGATCAAGACCGACCGTCGGGAGCAGGCTCGCAACTACGGGCTTCAGGGCCTGCAGAAGAATCCTCTTCCCCAGATGAAGCAGCAGATTGAGGCCATGCTCAAAACGCTGTGACCAACAGTACTCCGTGCCGATGTAGGATGATGTCATGACCACTGCCCCTTCTCGACCCGTCGGCGCGGGAGCGCCGCGTCCCAAGCCGGTTGCCAGCCCGAAGGCGTTTGCCCAGGCCGGCGGGCCGTCGATCGATCCGTTTCGAGTGCTTCGACGCTACATGCTGGTGCTGATCGCCATGTCGATTGTCGGGGCGGCCGTCGGCGTTGGGGCCTATCTGGCACTTGACCGATTCGCTCCCAAATACACCGGCGACGTGCTCTTCAAACTGCAACCCGGTCTGCCGAATCCGACCCAGATCGGCGCATTCGACATTCAGACCGAGGAACAGGTCGTCCGCATGGCGCGAACCGAGGCAGTCCTGCTTCTTGGTCGCGATGTGCTTCAGTCGGCGCTGGTCAACAACCAAAGCAGCATTGAGAAGACGACCTGGAGCCAGAAATTCCGCGATGAGTCAGGACGAATCATCATTCCTGACGCGGTCGATGATCTGGTCTCCACGCTCGATGCCACCCATGTTCGGAACACCAACCTCCTTCGACTCTCCTGGTCAAGTTCTTCCCTGAGCGATGTACCGGAGGTATTAAGCGCTGTGTCGAAGACCTATATCGACCTGAGAAAGTCCCGCGAAACCGCAAGCTTTAACAGGGACAAGGATACGTTCAACCGCCAGCTGCAGGCGGTTGAGACATCCATCTCAGACACCAACACCGCCATTCAGACCTTCATCGGCGAGAAGAGCATGGTGTCGATCGACAGTCCCCAGTTCAGCCAGGTGAATTCCGCAGCCGTGGAGGCGAGCGACGTCTACGCCCGGGTCCTCTCCGATCAAAGTGCCGCTCATACCCGTCTGGAACAGACCGGGGCCAAGGTGCAGGGAACTCTGGCCCCGACCGACGAAGATCAGCGCAATGTTGAGATGATGCCCGAGGTTCAGGTACTGAAACGAACGATTAACGACCTCGGAATCGAGCTGGAGTCGTTGAAGAAGAGCTATGCCCCGACTCATCCGGAAGTGCGGCGTTTTGAATCCCGCCTCGAGGCGGCCCAGAACGAATACGACCGTACCTTCAAGGACAAGATGCACACCTATCTGTTTGCGGAGTACAACGACTGGAAGGCGAAGGCCGAACAGCTCGACCGCCTGGTGATTCAGGCGGAGAAAGACTACAACGACAAGGCGCAGAGGCTTGTGGAAATGACCCGGTCGGTCGAGACCTACAAGGGCCTCGAAACTCGGCGGAATCGACTCGAGGAGCAACGATCGGAATTGAACAAGCTTCTCAACGAGATCGAACTGCTGAAGCTTCGCTCCGATGCCGACCGGGTTGTCATTGCTCAGGAAGCATTGCCGCCTCGAGAGAAGTCGTTTCCGTCCTGGCGCGTCATCATCCCATTGTCGACACTGCTCTTCTTCGCCCTGACGCTCGGCGCGGTGTTCCTTCGCGAGTTGACCGATCAGCGCGTCAAGAGTGCTGCCGATCTTGCCGTCGTATCCGGCTCAAAGGTCCTTGGCGTGATCCCGGACCTCGAAGACGATCCGACCAAGGCCCGACGGGCCGAACTTGTGGTCCGCGACGCACCCGACAGCGTCGTCGCCGAATCGTTTCGACATACTTCAGCGCTGCTTTCAAAGGCCATCGAGCAGCAGGGAATTCAGTCGGTCCTGGTCGTGAGCGGCCTGCCCGGCTCCGGCTCCTCAACGGTGATCAGCAACCTGGCGGCAGCGCAGGCCGCCGGTGGCAAGCGCGTGCTCATCCTTGAAGCCAATTTCCGCCGCCCGTCGCTTTCGAATGCCCTCGGGGCCAAGCCGACCGCTCCCGGCCTCGGCGACCTCCTTGCCGGATCATCCACCATGGATGAGGCGGTTCAGGACATCGGCTCGGGAGTTCACTTCATCAGCGCCGGGACCGCGGCCAATCGGGTCTTCGAACGTCTGGCCACCAATCGATTCCCAGCCCTGCGGGCCCAGATGTCTGAGAAATATGACCTCGTGCTGGTCGATGTACCGCCCGTGGTGGTCGCCAGCGACGGCCTGGTTCTGGCCAGCCGTGTTGACGCGTCGATTCTCGTCGTCCGCGCGAATCAGGAACAGCGAGGCCTCGTCGCCCGGATTATCAACCAGCTCAATGACATGCCCAGCCAATTCCTCGGCGTGGTCTTGAATCGGCCGCGAGGAACCGTCGGCGGCTACTACAAGCGCAATTTCGAGGCGATGGCGGCCTATTCCAAGGGCTGAATTGTCAAAGTCCAATCTGACAAGAGGGCGATGCCAAACCGCATCGCCCTTTTCGTTGGGATAATCGGACCTCGGCATGCCGGTTAAAGCGGCTTCGGATGCAGCCGAGGCCGCATCGGGTCGATGGTGGTACAGAGGTTATGTCGACCCCTGAATCCGCCAACCTCGCCGAAGCGAAGGAGGGCGATCCCTCAATTGAGGCGATCGACCAATCTCTGGCCGAGCAGGCCGAAATGCAGGCCGCTGACTACGTCTCAGCGGATGAGATCCTCAATAGCATCCTTGAGCAACAGCAGAGCGTCGCCGATTCAGCCGACGCCCTCGTCGCGGCCGCCCTCGAGCAGGTTGAAGGCAGCCTCAGCCCGACCCCGCCGACAGCCACGGGGCAGTCCGACGACGAGTCGTCTCCGGTCAGCGCCTCGGCGGAACACCCTCTCAACCCGGAAGCCTCGACGACCGACGAGGACCTCAGCGCGATGGCCGATTCGCCGGCGGCTGCGGCGACAGCCGAGTCGATTGAGGGGTTTCAGAATGAGACGTCCGATGGGACGACACCGTCATCCACGCAATCGCAGCCTTCGGACAACGATGATCCCGCAGAGGAGCCCGGTGACGACCTCGCGATCATAGCTCCGCCCGACCAGTTCAATGATGCTCCCGGCCCCGTCGTGCAGGCTGCTTCGTCCCAGTCGTCTCCGGAAGGACCCGAACCGCAAGCCGCAGAGGCTCCACGGAACGACGAGCTGTCTGAATCCTCGGACGCCTCCTCGGAGCAGGAAGAATCCCTCGAACCCGGAGCCCCCGAGTCCGCAACTCAGCCGGCAACAGCCACCGAAACGTCGGCGGACCCCGCACCGGAGTCGACACCGCCAGCAGCCAGGTTCAAAGCCACGCGCGAGGTGGTGGTCTCGATCCTCAATCGCGTCGGCGGATTGCTGGCCTATCCCATGACCCTGATCCCGGAGGGCACGAGGCCGATGATCTCCATTGCTTCGGCGACACTCGTACTCTGGGTTCCGGTTGTCTGGTTTGTGGCGACGTACGTGGCCCCGAACTGGCATCAGGCCTCACCACCTGCTGCCAGCGCCAAGGAGAACCATGATTCCTCGCATGGTGACGAGCACGGCTCAGGTCATTCCGAGTCCTCTGGCGGTCATGGCGATGCCAAGAAGGATGCAAAGAAGGACGCCAAGAAAGACGGCAAATCGTCCGGACACGGCAGTTCGAAATCGAGCAAGAAGAGCTCGAAGTCGAGTTCGAAGTCAAAATCCAGCAAGGAAAGTGGTGGCGGCGGTCACCACTAATCTTCTTCGACTGTCAACGGTTCAGCCTTCCTTCCAATATCGCGTCACAACACCGTTGGTAACTTCGAAATAGGCTCGGCTCTCCGAGGTCTTGCTGCTTCCACCCGCGAAAAGAAACAGAAGCGTGCCGCCCGACTCTTCCTTGATCGTGTAGTCATAGCGAAGAATCTGCACACCGTCCTGTCCTTCCACGTTTGTCCGGCTTGAGGGCTCCCCCAACGCCGAAACAAGCCACGACTCCGTGGTCTCGCCGACCACGACGTTGTTCAGCGTGCTCTCGGAGACCTTGACCCCCATCTCGTGCTGGCTGTTGCCGGTTGTGATCAGGCAGCCCCCAGCGGTCAACACCACGCCACACGACATGACTGAAACGATTGCTGATCGAACCATCCAGTTTCTCCTTGTGATTGCAGCCATCAGACCATTGACGGTTCGGAATTGGAAATTATTCCTTTCAGGATAGCTACCATGTGCCCGAATGCGGCTCTATACCCGAACTGGCGACGATGGCACGACCGGGCTCTTCAGTGGCCAGCGTGTCAGCAAGGACCATCCTCGAATTGAAGCCTACGGCACCGTTGACGAGCTCAATGCAGCGCTGGGCATCGTGGCGGTGGCGTGCGACAGTTCCAAGCCCTTTGGCCGCAGGCTCTTAGAGATTCTTCCTCAAGCCCAGTCGAGGCTCTTCGACCTCGGCGCCGACCTGGCGACTCCGGAAGGCGCCAACAACGAGTCGAAGATTGCCCGGATCCAGGCTGGTCAGGTTGAAGAGGCAGAACGCTGGATCGACGAGGTCGACAACCAGAACGCGCCGCTTCGAAGTTTTGTATTGCCCGGAGGTTGCGAACTGGCTGCACGGCTGCACGTGGCCCGCACCGTGTGCCGACGGGCGGAGCGACTGATGGTGGCCCTGTCACACTCCGAGCCGGTGAATCCACTGGCCATTCAGTATGTCAACCGGATCAGCGATTTCCTCTTCGCCGCGTCTCGACTGGCCAACAAGGTTGCAGGCGTTCCCGATGTGCCTTGGACGCCGCAGCCGCACTCCTAAGGTGAGATGCGCCTATGGTCTCACCCCATCATTTTGGAGATTGACCCATGAAGGTACAGGCCATGGCGGCGGCGGCACCGAAGGCGGAACTCAAGCGATTCGAGTACGAGCTGGGTCCGATCGGTCCCGAGGACGTCGATATTGCCGTCGACTATTGCGGTATCTGCCACAGCGACCTATCGATGCTGAACAACGATTGGGGCCTCTCCGCGTATCCGTTCGTGCCCGGTCACGAAGTGGTCGGGAAAGTGAAGGCGGTCGGCCCGCAGGTCAAGCGTGTCAAGGTCGGCGACACCGTTGGTCTCGGTTGGTACAGCCGATCCTGCATGATGTGCCGCTCGTGCCTCGGCGGAGATCACAATCTCTGCCCCACCAGCGAGCAGACCATCGTGCGCCGGCACGGAGGCTTCGCCAACCTCGTACGATGCCATTGGGCGTGGTCTACCCCCCTGCCCTCCAAGGTCGATCCGGCCAAGGCCGGCCCGCTCTTCTGTGGCGGAATCACGGTTTTTAACCCCATCGTTCAGTTCGACATTCAGCCGACCCATCGCGTCGGAGTTGTCGGCATCGGCGGCCTTGGCCACCTGGCGCTTCAGTTCCTGAACAAGTGGGGATGCGATGTCGTGGCCTTCACCTCAAGCTCCGCAAAGGCGAAGGAAGCCAAGTCGCTCGGAGCTCACGACACCATCGATTCCACCAGCAGCGAGGCGATCTCCAAGGCCAAGGGACAATTCGACTTCATCCTCGTCACCGCCAACGTGACTCTGGACTGGCCCGCGTACTTCGAAGCGCTGGGTCCCAAGGGCCGGCTTCACTTTGTGGGCGCGGTGCTGGAGCCCGTGCCCGCCGCAGTCTTCCCGCTGATCGTGGGCCAGCGATCCATGTCCGGCTCGCCGATGGGCAGCCCTGCCACCACGGCCAAGATGCTCGACTTCTGCGGCCGGCACGGCATCAATTCGGTGACAGAAGAATTCCCCATGAGCAAGGTGAACGATGCGCTTCACCATCTCGAAAGCGGCAAGGCTCGCTATCGAGTGGTCCTGAGGAACGATCTCGGCTGAATTCAGGGCAGGTTGCTGCGCAGAAATTCCACGATCCGTTTCTCAATTTCCGGATGGGTATCGCGAAGGGTGTTGTGCTGGCCGCCGGACAGAATGTGGAGCTCCACGTCTTGAGCCGCCGCGTCGCGAAGGAGCTGGGAATGGATGTGGGGTATCGTCGTGTCGGCGTCGCCGTGATGAAGCAGGATCGGACGATGGATTCGTCGAATCGCGTCATCGGGCCGATCAGAGTCTGGAATCAGAATCCAGGCCAGGGCCACCGCAAAGAAATTGGGGTCTGCGCCGCCGAGTGCCGTGGATGCGGCGAATTGCCAGGATGCAAACGGACTCTCAATTGCTGCAGCCCGAAGCTCCGGCCGATCCGCCATCAACGAAAGCCCCACAGCGCCGCCAAGCGATTGCGCCACCAGCCCGATTCGATTCGGGTTGATCTCGGGCTGCTGCAGCAAGACATCGAGCGCAGCGTTTGCATCCTGCAGGGCCGATTGCCGACTGGTCGTATGCCCATCGCTCTCGCCATAACCTCGATAGTCAAACATGAACAGGTTGAATCCATGGCCGGGCAGGTAGTCAACGAATCCGAGGTGACTGAGGATATTCCCGCCGTTGCCGTGAACCTGAAGCAACGTTGGCGACAGCTCAGCCGGCGTCGTCTGCGATGGGATGAACCAGCCTCTCAAGCGCGTTCCATCTCTGGAATTGATATCGACCATCCGCGCCCCGGCGAACGCCTGAGGGGCCGGCGTCGGCTCCTGTGTCGGTTGAAAGAAGAGCCGTTCAGCGCGGCCGGTCAATCTCAAACCGATCATGACCACCCCGATGGCAACGGACCACGCGAACAATCGGCGGCCAATCCAACGCCACAGGCGTCGATTGCGTTGAATTGCATTCGGTGCCTCCACGTCCTGTTTCAACATCCACCTCCCCGGTCACGCGTCCAACCGCTATCGCACGGCCGCATGCACTCGAACAAACTCGATGATGCTCTTGGCAACATGGTCGATCTGCTCCGTGGTCAACTCCGGATAGATCGGCAGTGCGATGGTCTGTTCCGCGGCCTCTTCGGTGTGCGGAAGATCGCCCTTGCCATAGCCCAGGTCTCGGAAACATTCCTGCAGGTGCAGCGGCACCGGGTAATAGATTTCCGTTCCGATGTGCCGCTCCGTGAGGTGGGCTCGCAGTCCGTCGCGAAGGTCGGTCGGTACCCGGATGACGTACTGGTTGTAGATGTGGCGGGCCGGCGCTGAGACGCCGTGTGGAATGCGAAGCGGCAATCCGCCTTCAAAGAGTGGCGTGGCGCTGGTGGCAGCCCCCGCGGCTGCGAAGAGGCTGTCGTATCGCGCTGCGTTGCCCTGACGACCGGCAGTCCACGCATCGAGGTGGCGCAGTTTCACCCGCAACACCGCCGCCTGAAGCGAATCCAGGCGTGAGTTCACTCCCACATACTTGTGGTAGTACTTGGGCTTCATCCCGTGCACACGCAGCATCGCCAGCTTTTCATAAAGCCCCGGATCGTTGGTCGTGATCAGTCCCCCATCACCGAAGCCCCCGAGATTCTTCGACGGGAAGAACGAAAAACAACCCATCAGCCCCTGCGAACCCACGGTTCGGCCAAGCTCATCCCGGGCACCGATCGCCTGGGCTGCATCTTCAATCACCGGTACCCCCAACTCCTCACCGAGCGCGATGCAACCGTCCATATCAACCGCTTGACCGAACAGGTGAACCGGCATGATCGCCTTGAGGGCCGAACATCGGCGTGCGGTTTCGCGGGCAAGCCCCAGATCCATGTTGTAAGTGACCGGATTGATATCGACATAAACCGGTCGTGCACCGAGGCGGGCAATCGAGCCTCCGGTGGCGAAGAACGTGTACGACGGGCAGAGCACTTCATCGCCGGGCTCAATGCCGATGGCCATGAGAGCCAGCAGCAACGCATCCGACCCCGAGGCGCACCCGACCGCATGGGCGCAATGGCAATACGCTGCGCACTCTTTCTCAAGGGCCGCAATATCCGGCCCCATGATGAAATACTGTGATTCAAGGACCGGCTCGATCGCGGCCAGAATCTCGTTCTTGATCGTTGCGTATTGAGCCTTGAGGTCGAGCAGCGGAACGGTCACGGGCATGGCGGGATTGTAGAGAATTGCGTCGGGAAACGGAACGCGCGCTTGATCTCCAGTGTCAATGAGGATCCAAGAGGTCATCGGCCAATGCGATGGTGCGTTCTGTTCGTCGGATTTACGGTGGCTGCCCTCGTCGGGTGCACTCGAGCGCGATCATTCACCATCCTGAACAACACCGGCTGTGTGATTCGGGTGTCGGTGTTCGGAAATGGTGATGAAACGCACTTGGCGCATGGACCGTGGCTCGATGCAGAAATCGCTCCCGGAGGACGGATCAGGTACAAGGCCGAGCATCGCGCCTGCGGAGGCATGACCTTCTGCTGGCAAGATAGCGAGGGGTGGGTGCAGCAATCCGGAACCTACCTGTTGTTGGCCCCCACTGATTTCGTGTTCCGCATCGAGGAAGCCGACGGGTCGCGATTGGTTCTCGATGGTCAAGGCCGTGACATCTCGACCGGAGCGAGGCCTTGCGACGGCCACATCACGCTTTCACCACCCGCGCTCGGACCCCCGGAATGCCCTCCATGACGTTTCGGGTATCCACAACCAGACGAGCGTGACAGCCGACAATCGAGTAATCAACGCGATCGTGGTGGGTAACAATCAGGACCGCATCCTGCTTCGCCAGAAGCTCCGGCGTGAGCGGCTCCGAATGGAGCGTGATCCGAAATCTTTTCATCGGCGGAAAGGCCGCCATATGCGGATCGTGGTACCCCACCGACGCCCCGCTCTCATGCAACAGCTCGATGATCTCCGCGGCCGGCGTCTCGCGGATATCGTCGATATTTGGCTTGTAGGCGATGCCGAGGATCAGAATTCGCGACCCTCGAATCGGTTTCCCATCGTCATTGAGCGCTCTCGCGAGGCGATCAACGACATAGTGCGGCATCGAGGCGTTGATCTCGCCGGCGAGCTCGATGAACTTGGTCGCCCGCCCGATGGCCTTCGCCTTCCAGGTCAGATAGAAGGGATCAATCGGGATGCAATGCCCCCCAAGGCCCGGTCCCGGAAAGAACGGCATGAAGCCGAACGGCTTGGTACTCGAGGCCCGAATGACTTCCCAGACATCGATGCCCATGTCGGAGAACACCATCTTCAACTCGTTCACAAGAGCGATGTTTACCGAACGAAAGATGTTCTCGAGCAATTTCGCCGCCTCAGCCACTTCGGCGGACGAAACCGGATGCACTTCACGGACAAACGAACGATAAAACTTCGCGGCCACCTCGGTCGACTGATCATCGATCCCCCCAACCAATTTGGGAATGTTGGAGGTTGAATACCCCGGTCGGCCCGGGTCTTCTCGCTCCGGACTGAACGCCACAAAGAAATCCCGGCCCGCTTTGAGTCCGCTCCCCTCGAGAATCGGAAGCATCTCATCACGAGTCGTTCCGGGATAGGTCGTCGATTCGAGGACAATCAACTGACCGCAGCCCAGTGTGTCAGCACAGAGCCGAGTCGAGTTCAGCACCGCGCTCAAATCCGGTTCACGGTGCGGCCCCAGCGGCGTCGGCACACACAGGAGGATCACGTCGGCCCGCCCCAACGCTTTCGGGTCGCTGGTGGGCTCGAAGGCATCGGTCGTCGCCAGCTCGCGATAGAACTCGCCGCCCAGATGCTGAATATACGGCTCGCCGCGTTTGAGCTTCTGAATCTTCGCGTCATCGATGTCAAAGCCGATGACGCGGAATCCCGCCTCGCGAACAGCCCGAACCAGCGGGAGGCCGACATAGCCGAGACCGACCACCGCCACCGTCGCCGACCGGCTCTCGATTCGCGATTGGAGCTCTTGCAAGGGGTTCAGAGCCATGGGGTCGGCAATATACGAGATACCATGTTCGCCATGCGATACGTGCGACCATCGCTCAGTGTTCTCAGCCTCGCCGCGGCGTTCCTGCTGAACTCCGCCTGCAAGGACCGAACTGTGCTCGTGGAGCAGTTCGACAACGGACCCGTCGGTGGCCCGCCGGGGCCATCCGAGGGCATCCGACGCGTTGGAATCAATGACCTGCCGCCGCCCGGAAAATCCTGGATTCGCGTCGAAAAATCGGCGAGGTAATCCCCCATCTCCTCATCACTGCAATCATTTCTCCGCACGGCGGCGGATGTTGTCGAGCACGTTCATGAAGTTGATATAGCCGTCGTAAGGGCTGTCATAGGGCGAGAAATACTTGTGGACATCGCCATCAGCCCAGTACTTTGTGCACATGTAATACAGATGGTCCGATGTGGTCAGTTTTCGCCAGTCTTCGAGAATGTACGGATCCCCGGCGGCATGCTTGTCCTTCACGGCTTTCTCAAGCCGGAAAAGTTCGGACGCGGCGTTCTCCTGCATGGGGTTGCCCAGCCACGCTGAAAGGTCTCGCTCGGTATCGGCCCACGAGATGGGGTAGGGGGCGTCATATTCACCTACGGACTGATAGCAGTCGAGCACCTGCGACGGCGTCAGGAAGTCGTTGTGGCCGGGATTGATGTCATAGATCTTCTCGGGCAAGGCGTCCAGAAACTGAAAGATTCCCGTGTGCTCCCACTGGTGTTCACCCAGCGTTTCATAATCCATGAACAGGTTGCAGGTGTATCCATCGCCGTTGATGTCGTTGACCCACTTGGCAAACTTCTCCGCCGTCAAAGGCCACTCGCTCCAGTTGCGATCAGAAAATCGAAACGCGATGTCATCGGACAATCGGTAGTTCTTCAACAGCAGACGCATCTGTTTCGGTGACGCGGACTTCGGAGATAGATAGACATAGTTTGGCGATCGAAACCCAAGCAGCCGATCCACTCCTTCACAAATCACCGCTCGATACTCGGTCTTTTCTGCAATCGCCGCACCAAGATCGTTGAAATAGATCAACTCGGTGTTTCGAAAGACCTGTGGCGTCACCCCGAACGTCCTCTTCATCAGGTCACGATGCGCCTTCGCCTGGGCGAAAAACTCGTCTCGCGAATACAGGAAAGAGAGAGAGTGGTGCGACGTTTCGCCAAGCAACTCACACGCACCGGTATCCACGAGCGCCTTGAAGAGATCGACCACGTCCGGCGCCCAGGCCAGCATCTGCTCGAGCGCCACCCCCGTGATCGAGTAGGCCACCCGAAACCGGTTTTCATGGCGCCGAACCAAATCGAGAATCTTCTCCGTGGCGGGCCGATAACACTTCGAGGCCACTTTTCGCATGATCCCTTCGTTCGCGGCATTGTCGAAGTAGAACGGATCCGCGTCGAAGATCGAATACCGACGAATCCGATAAGGCTGGTGGACCTGAAAATAGAAGCAGACCGATGTCATGTGGACCCATCGTAGCGGACCCACGCCGAACGTTTTCAGGCGCCCAACCTACTCCGGTTACCCCGCTTCACCCCCACCGACCACAATTCGTAACAATTTGCATGACAACAGGTTGCACCTTTGGCGGCCGGTGTCATGATCGAAGTGCAGCGGCATCCTGAATTCTTCAGGGACGGTGCAGCTGTTGGTTCAACTCTATCTTTTCGGAGAAATGATCAATGTCGCTCTGTCGCTATTCTCTTGCCGCTTGCATCGGCCTACTGCTTTCTTCGGTCTCAGCTGCCGACATCATCAACATCCAGTCAGATAGCGGGAATTCCACCAGCAGTCTCGGCTCCTATGTCGGATCCCTCGACTACTCCTTCCTCGGTGGAAACTCCGGATCCCTGACGGTGACGCTCACCAACACGACTCCTGTCGCCGACGGAGGCTTTCTCACCGGTTTCCTTTTCAACGTCGGAAGCAATGATCCGTTCGCCAGCGCTGATTTCCTTGGCGGCGACTATCCCTTCCTCGAAGCGGCAGGCGAGAGCGGCAATCCGTTCGGCTCGAGCTATGTCGGTGGCGCAGCCCTCGGTGGTAACTTCGAGGGTGGCGGAAACCCCACCGTTGGAATCGACAACGGCGATACCGGAATCTTCTCCTTCGCCATCACTGCCTCCGACGCGTCGAGCCTCTCGGCCGCGTCCTTCCTCGAGGGCCCCTACGAGTTCAACTTTATTGTGCGATTCAGAGGGTTCGCCAATGGCGGCTCTGACAAGGTCCCCGGTACGACGGTGCCAGGCCCGGGGGCTCTCGCCCTGCTCGGCCTCGCCGGACTCGCCTCCCGCCGACGAAGCCGCTGACCGCTCATCAGCCAGACTTTCTTGATCCCTCCGTGGAGCCGGCAATCGCCGGCTCCATTTTTCATGTCTCGACGCGGATTGAGGCACCTGTGCTACTGTGCGGCGCATGGATCGCTCGCAATTGGCTCAACGCATCGCCGAAGTGTCCCTGCTCCGCGGGTCTTTTACCCTTCGCTCGGGCCGCACCAGTTCGTACTACCTCGACAAATACCTCTTCTCGACACAGCCCGACGTCCTGAAGGCTCTCGGTGACCTTTTCGCCGCGAAACTCCCTCGGCCCCTCGATCGGCTCGCAGGCGCTGAACTGGGCGGTATTCCGCTGGTTACCGCCACGAGCCTCGCGAGCGGCCTGCCGTGCGTCTTCATTCGAAATCAGAAGAAGGACTACGGCACCGCCAAGCAGCTCGAAGGCGTCGTCAACCGCGGTGACCGCGTGGTGATCGTGGAAGACGTCGCCACCACCGGCGGCCAGGCCCTCGAGGCTGCCAAGGTGCTTCAGGCGGCCGGGGCCACCGTCCTGTCAATCCTGGCAACCATCGATCGCCTCGAAGGTGCGCGGCAAAATGTCGAGTCGGCCGGCATCGAATTCGACGCACTCTTCAGCGTTCGCGATCTCGGAATCGACCCCGGAGCGTAACGCCACCGCAGCGCGACCGGCCGCACCGCAATACACTGACCGGACGCCATGCCCACCCTGACCTACGCAACCGCTGGTGAATCGCACGGCCCTGCCCTTATCGCATTGGTGGAAGGTCTGCCCGCCGACCTCCCGGTGGATGAACCGTTCATCAACGCCGAATTACGCCGTCGCCAGGGCGGCTACGGTCGCGGTGGACGCCAACGAATCGAATCAGACTCAGTGGCCGTACTCTCCGGCGTCCGGGTCCACTCAAGCGGCCGAAGAACGACCGGCGGCCCGATTGCCTTGCAGATTCTGAACCAGGACAATCGAATCGACGATCCCGAGCGAACGCCGCCGGTTCATCGTCCGCGGCCGGGGCATGCGGATCTTGCCGGCTCAATCAAATGGCTCACGAACGACTGTCGGAACACCCTTGAGCGTGCCAGCGCTCGTGAGACTGCGGCTCGCACCGCCGCTGGGGCGCTGGCGAGGTGTCTGCTCCGTGAATTCGGCATCGAGTGCTTCGCCTTCGTTCGTGGCGCATTGGATGCGGTGTCCGATGTCTCGCCGAAGAATTCGACCTGGCGTTCGCTGATTCCGATTCGCGATGGGTCCGAGGTGTATTGCCCGGATGAAGCGACGTCGGCTCGCATCGTCGAGCGGATTCATCGGGCCAAGGTGGAGAAGGACACGGTGGGAGGCCTGATCGAATGCCATGTCTTCGGGTGTCCAATCGGACTGGGCTCGTGCAATCAGTGGCATACCCGCCTCGACAGCCGGCTCGCGGCGGCCGTCATGGGTATTCAGGCGTTCAAATCGGTGGAAATCGGACTTGGCCGTGAATGCGCGTTCCGCATGGGTTCAAAGGTTCACGACCCGATCGAGTTCGAAGCGTCGATGATCGACACCCCGTCGATCGGATTTCGACGACCGTCCAACAATGCCGGAGGTATTGAAGGAGGGATGACCAACGGCATGCCCGTTGTTGTGACCGGCGTGATGAAACCAATCAGCACGTTGTTACAAGGGATGCCCAGCGTCGATCTCCGTTCACTCGAATCCCAGCGCTCCGATTACGAACGATCCGACATCTCGGCGATCGCTGCCGCCAGTGTCGTGATGGAGAACGTGGTTGGCTTCGAGATCGCTCGAGTGCTGCTCGAGAAGTTCGCCGGCGACACGCTCCGCGAGGTGCGATCCGCCTACGACTCCTATCTCGCATTGGCCCGCCGACTTTCCGAGTCTCGAGCCTCGCATTCCGGGCAAGCCGAGAAGGAGACGTCCGAGGCATGACGCGGCTGATCGCCAGCCGACTCCTGCAGTTGCCTCTGATCCTGGCTGCGGTGTTTCTCCTGACGTTCAGTCTCGCGTGGATGATTCCGGGCAATCCGCTCACCAATGCGGACGGCCGACGGCCTTCCCCGGAAATCGAGAAGGCGATGATCGCTCGATACCGGCTGGACAATCCTGTGACATTTGCCGTGGACTATCTCGACAAGGCCAGCGGGTTCGCATGGCTGCGGGGAGCCCATGCCAGGCCATTTGATCTCGGGCCCAGCCTGCGCTTTCAGGACGTCACGGTCAACCGGATTCTCGCGGCGGGATTGCCCGTGTCAGTCACCATCGGGCTCACCTCCATTCTGCTCGCCTTGCTGATCGGCCTGACAGCCGGCGTAGTCGGCGCGATGTGGCCCGGCTCCATGGCCGACAGCGCCACGCTCGCCGTGGCGCTGGTCGGAATCAGTCTTCCGTCATTCGTTGTCGGTGCGGCGATGCTTATCGTCTTTGCGGTCATCCTGCAGTGGTTCCCGATCGGCGGTTGGGGAGGCTGGCGCCACCTGTTCCTGCCGTCGCTGACCCTTTCACTTCCGTTTGCCGCCTATATCGCGCGGCTCGTTCGCTTCGGCATGATCGAACAGATGGAAATGGACTACATTCGCACGGCCAGGGCCAAGGGGCTTTCTACATTTCAGGCAGCGCTCCGACATGCCCTGAAAAACGCGTTCCTTCCCGTCCTCAGCTATCTCGGTCCGGCCGCAGCCGTTGCGATGACCGGTTCCTTCGTCGTCGAGAGGGTTTTTGCCGCGCCGGGAATCGGGCAGCACTTCGTGGATGCCGTCATCAACAAGGACATCACGTTGGTCATGGGCATCGTCCTGGTCTATTCCACGATGCTCGTGCTCTTCAACTTGATGGTTGATCTGTTGTACCGTTGGATTGACCCGAGGATTGAGCTTCTGTGACCGCCGTAGTCAACATCTCTTCGACACGATGAAGGATTCGACGTTCCGTGGCCACGTCTCGGCCAATCGGTGTCCAGAGGCTCAGGGTCTCCGGAGAACCGGATTCGGCAATTCGACGATCAGTCTCCGGGTCGCTGTAATACGACACCATTCGTCGAGACCACTCAAATCGCCTGATATTCGGGGTATGAGCTCGTTCCACATAGACCGACACCCGAAGCTCGATGGGACCGTTCAATTGGGTGAGATCGGGAAAGTCCCCCGATGCCAGAGGCGTCGGGCCGCGAAGAGGCGCTTGGGGATCCGACGGCAGCGTTGGCGGCGAGAAATCTGCAGGCACAAATTCCAGCCGGGCCCGACGGCGCTGGAAGGCGATCATGTTCTCGAAACTCTCACCGAATGATGCATTGTCGGTGCGCCACGGTTCAATCAATGACCCCGAGAACTCCGGCGAGGTCGTAATGAGGCCGCCCCGAGGGTCTAGAAAGCTCCCGGGCATCCCTTCCTTCCGGACCGCCTCCGCGGCAGCATTGAACGCTACCTCATAGGTCCCGGTCGGAATCTGAACAACATCAATCGGGGCCGGCGCACCACAGCCCGCCAGTTGAATGACTGTCACGGGGACCACGATCAGGCTCAAGGTCCGAGAAGAAGCGCGTCGCCATGTCGCCATGTTCCACCCAGTGTACCCAAACCTGCTGGAACCAATCGACGTGTCCGATCGAATCACCGTTCGTTGACCCGCCCCGAATGCGATCTATAGTCGAATGAGGCCTTCGGGCCTCGACCCCATCCTTTTCCAACCGCCTGAGACCTCGGAGAGAAGTACCGAACCTCGCGGCGATTCGTGTCTTTTGTCCGTGCTGAGCGAACCGTTATGAACGACAGTCTTCGAACTCTGCAACGGCGCCGCCGGATTGCATTCACAGTGGTTTCCATGGCCCTTGCCGCGGCCGTTATCGTGCCCCAGGTTTCCGCGGGTCGGCGTCGACCGCAATTGCCTCTTCCGACGAACTCCGCAGATTTCTTCCAATCGGGAACCCAGCCGGACACAGATCGATACTCGTTCGAACCGGTGCAGGCCAGCTACAACTGCGGTTTCTGTCACTCAGACTACGGCAAGGATTTTGCACCGCTCGACTCTTGGGTAGCGAGCCTCATGGGTCAATCCGCTCGCGATCCGGTCTGGCATGCCGCATTGGCCATTTCAAATCAGGATGCGGCCGGCTCCGGCGAATTTTGCATCCGCTGCCACGCGCCGGGTGCCTGGCTGGCGGGCCGTGCGGCACCGGCGGATCTCTCGCTCTTCGAGCCGGACGACTTCGATGGCGTCACTTGCCATTTCTGTCACCGCTTGGTCAATCCTGTGTTGGGGCCGGATAGCGCCGTTGGATATCCCGAAAACAGTGATCTTGATCCGGATGTCGAGATTCTCGCTGCGCTCGAAAAGGAAGGTCTGGTGCCCGCTGGTCACGGCAATGCTCGGTACGTGATGGACCCAAGGGATAATCGTCGCGGACCCTTTGCCGACATCCCGTACAACATGCACGGCTATAGCCAGCTTGGCGAGCCCGTTGAGATCATCACGTCGCCATTCCATCAGAAGTCAGAGTTGTGCGCCACCTGCCACGACGTGAGCAATCCGGCATTCACCCGTCAACGAGACGGCAACTACGCACTCAATCCCCCCGGCCAGCCGCACCCGACGCAAGACCCGTACGACATGTTCCCGGAACAACGAACCTACAGCGAGTGGGCCAACAGCACTTTTGCGTCCACGGGTGTCTATTTTGAGGATCATCGCTTCGGCGGCAACAAGGCCGACGGCATCATGTCTTCCTGCCAGGACTGTCACATGCCAGATCAGGCGGGGGGCGGGTGCTTTTTCTATGAAGCCCCTCCCTTCTTCGCGCGTCCGGATATGCCGCAACACTCGTTCTCGGGTGCCAACTCGTGGGTGATTTCGGCGGTCAAGAAACAGATGGGTGATGAAGCCGAATCCATCGGTCTGACGGATGAGCGTGTTTCCGACGCCAAGAGCCGCGTCATCCAGATGCTCAGAAACGCTTCGGACATGACGCTGACGCAGGATGGCGATCTGCTGCACGTTCGGGTCATCAACCTGTCCGGCCACAAGCTTCCGACCGGGTACCCCGAAGGCCGAATGATGTGGCTCAATGTCAGGTTCTACGACGCGTCAGATTCCCTCGTCGCCGAGCATGGCGCCTACGACCTGCAAACCGCGACCTTGAATCGGGGAGATACCAAGGTCTATGAGACACGTCACGGCATGGATCGCACCATGTCTGGATTAACCGGTCTTCCGGCCGGCAAATCGTTTCACCTGGCTCTCAATAACGTCGTTTTGTTTGACAACCGCATCCCCCCGCTCGGTTTCACGAATGCCGCATTTGAGGCGGTTCAGGCCGGGCCGGTTGGCTACACCTATCAAGATGGGCAAAATTGGGATAACACAACCTTCTCCATTCCGCCGGGAGCCATTCGCGCCCACGTGACCCTGTATTATCAGACCAGCAGTCGCGAGTACATGGAGTTCCTGCGGGACGCAAACTCTTCCAACGACGCCGGAAACATTGCCTTCGACCTCTGGAACCAAATCGATCAGAGCGCCCCGGTCGATATGGATTCGGGCGAGATCACGTTTGCACCAACCTGTAATCTGGGAGATTTGAACTGCGACGGCATCGTTGACGGGGCGGACCTCGGGCTGCTCCTTGCGGCGTGGGGCTCGAGCGATCAGATTGCCGATCTTAACGCGAGCGGCGACGTGGATGGCGCAGATCTCGGCTTGCTTCTGTCCCAGTGGGGCTAACGCGACGGCCAGTCATTCATGAGTTCTTCTTGCTTCATGAAGCAACTTCTTGTCGCACGCACCGATAATCTGAGCAATTTTCACTTGCGAATCGGTCTGTTTGTGCGAGAATGATGCGGCGTTATGGAGTCCTACGCCTTATCAGGCTCCGCAACGCGGCAGGTTGACTGAGGAACAGGAAGCAGGAGTTCATGAGTCGAGAGCGTGCGGCCATCCCGGTATCTCCCGGGGGGTTGGGTGCTGTTTCAGCATCCAGGGCCAATCAGGCCATTGCAGGATCTCCCTGCAATGCTATGCAACCGATCTCTGATTCCGCGACCCCCATACATGTGATGCTGTGCGAGGGAGAAAGGGATTTGTGGAAGATTCGAGGAGCCCGTAGCCGCGAATGATGGTGTCGTTCACCACGTCGAGAGCGAATGGGAATGGGATCACGGGCCGCGTATGGCCGACGGAGTAGTCGAATGAAGTTGCATCTTGCCCGAGCATTGTGGGTCGGTTTGTGTGTCGGGTCGCTCGGTATCGCCGAGCTCGCTATGGCCGCGGATCCTCCGCCGGCAGCAAGCTTCGAACTGCTGGTGGATGGTCGCTCTGGCCTTGTCCTCGACGCTCCAGGTTTTGAACTGACTGGCGGGAATGTTGCATACACCGGCAGCAAGACGGCAGGTGATGGGTCGTGGGTTGTGACCTGGAACATCACCGGCGACCTCGACGTTGTTGACAACACCACGTTCTTGACTGGGGCTGTTACCATCGAAAACAAGTCCACAACTTCCCACAACTATCAACTCTCCGTGTCGGTGCCCCTGAAAAACAAGATCGAAACAGGGACCAAGTTTGGCGGCTCCTTGGTGCTCAAGCTCAAGACCAACGCGGATGGCGGCTCCTTGACCTGCGATAATCCGCGCGCCTCGGTCTGGGGTGCCACAATTGACGGCAAGGTCGTTGCAAACCTCTTCTACAGCCCCTTCACCATGCGTGCGACCGGCTCCAGTAGCCTGACGACCACGGCTGATTTCGGCACGCCGATTCCCAGCCTAGCCGGTCCGCAAATCGCAAAGGCAATCGGCGCCACAACGAATCTGACGCTGACCAATGGCGAAAAGGCAACGCTGACGTCACTCTTCCTCGTTTCTCCGGATGACCTGACTCGCCAAGACCCGCCCGAATCCTGTGTGGCAGACATCAACGGTGACGGCTCTGTGAAAGCAGACGACCTTGGACTCCTGCTTTCCAAGTGGGGCGAAAGCGGCGAGGATTCCGCGGGATGGAATGCCGACCTCAACGGCGACAGCATTGTTGATGCCGCTGACTTGGGAGTCCTCCTCGGTTATTGGGGGCAGTGCCTCGAAGGCGTTGGGAACTGACATCCCTACCCGTTCGGATTCCTGCTATTATCCGATTTTGAGTGTCCGCACGGCTGGTCGCACCCCGGCCGTGTGTTCGTTGGAGATCAGCTATGGCGAAGATGTTCTACACCCTTGAGGAAGTCGCAACCAAGCTCCAGAAGTCCTCGGACGAGGTCCGAGAGATGGCCAAGAGCGGCCAGATTCAGGAGTTCCGTGACCGCGACCGCATCATGTTCAAAGTAGATCAGATCGATCTTCTCGCTGGCGGCGATGAAGAATCTGGTGATATCCCACTTGCACTCGAAGACAGCCGCCTTGGTGGCTCCGGGCTCGACCTTGCCGACTCCAGGGAAGGAACGGGCATCAGCGTTTTCGACACCGACCACGGTGATCCCTCAGACCAGACCCAGGTCACCTCGTCGCCTGAGGATGAACTTTCGCTTGAATCAGTCGGTTCCGGTTCCGGTCTTCTTGATCTCACTCGCGAGTCCGACGACACCTCCCTCGGCGCGGAGTTGCTTGAGGAGGTCTACAACACCGAGGATAAGCCGGAAATGCCTGCGAATGCTTCAGGCCTCTTCGATACGCCTGGCGCGGACGCCGCCGTCGACCCCTATGCCGGAATGGCCATGACCTCCATGGTGGTTGAATCCTACGACGGCGCCTGGTCGGGCCTTGGGGTTGGCATGATGATCGGCGCGCTCGCCGCCCTGGTATGCCTGGCGATCATGGTCATTGTCGCCGTTGGCGGAAGCACCCCTGCCTTGGCCACCATGATGGCCGGCAACCTGATGATCTACGCCATCGGCCTCGCGGTCCTGATTCTGATCTTCGGCGCGGTTGGCTTCTTCATCGGCAAGGCGACCGAGTAATCTCACCGGCCGCCTAGCGGCTCCCAGCCATGCTTCGCGCCAGCTCAGAGAGCAATCGCACGCCGAAACCGGTCGGTCCCGCCACGTAGATATCTGTGGGTGACTCCACCGCCGCAGTGCCGGCAATATCCACGTGGGCCCATGGGATGGTGTCATCAACAAAATAGCTCAGAAATGCCGCGCCCTGGATCGGGTGGGCGTCGCGTTTGGCGTTGGAATTCAGGATGTCCGCGTGCTGGGACCGCATGAACTCCCGGTGCTCCGACCATAACGGCAGCCGCCACACTCGTTCCCCCGATGCATCCGAGGCGGATTCGATCTTTGATCGAAGTTGGTCGTCGTTGCAGAACAGTCCCGCACACCACGAACCAAGGGCCACAACGACGCCGCCGGTCAAGGTCGCCATGTCGACAATGGCCGTCGGCTTCACATCGCTGCATGCGTAGGCCAGAGCATCCGCCAGCACCAGTCGCCCTTCCGCATCTGTATTGGTCACCTCGCACGACACGCCGTTGTAGAACGTGATGATGTCGTCCGGGCGGAAGGCATCACCCGCCACCATGTTCTCGGCAGCCGGCAGCAGGGCGGTCACTCGAACCGGCAACTGCAAGGCGGCGATCGCATGCATCGCCCCAAGGACCGCCATGCCGCCGCACTTGTCGTACTTCATTCCCTTCATTCCGTTATTGACCTTGAGTGAGTATCCGCCCGTGTCGTAGGTCAGCGTCTTCCCCACCAATGCCAGGTGCGCCTTCGACGAGGATCGTCGCGGACGATGCTCAAGGATGATGAGCCTCGGCTTGCTGGCCGATGCCTGACCCACCGCCACCAATCCACCCATGCCCAATCTCTTGGCCTCAGCCATCTCGATCACGCGGCATTTGAGCCCCGTGGTTCGAGCCATGCGCTTCGCTTCCGTGGCGATCCACGAGGGCGTGCAGATGTTGGGGGGTGTCGCGGCCAAGCGGCGCGCGTAGTTCACGCTCTCGGCCAACGTGAGACCTTCGTGGAGACCTTGCCGAAAAACCTTGGCAGCCGAATCAAGATGCAGGACGCCTTGAGCGGGCTCGCGCTTGGAGGCGGTTCCGTCGAAAAAGTCCACCCGCCAGTTGCCGAGTCCCATGCCCTCGCCAATGGCTCGGCCGACATCGAACACCGACAGGGCTGATCCAATGGCCTCCGAGATGATCAGAGAGCACGCCTTCACGCCCGCCCGATCCAGCGCCTTCACGACCTTGGCGCCGATCATGCGAAGGGTCTCGAGCTTCAAATCAGCCCGCTTCCCCATTCCGACGAGCAACGAGTCCGGACCCGCGGCGACAGTCTCCCCTGCATCGGCGCGAAAGCCCGGAGTCTTCAGCGCTGCCTTGACCCCTTCTTCAACTCGGATCGGCCTGGGAAGCTTCATCTCCTCTGCGAACACACCGATGACGTTCAACGGGCGGCGCGAAGACCTGATGGAGATGCCTGTGTACATGTCGTTGCGGTCCTTATCGAGCGATGGAGTTCGGAGTCAGTTCAGCGATCGGCCAGTGTACTCGTTCAACATGGCTGATACATTGAACCCATGGCCGCGCTGCATCGCGTGATCGACGCAAACGCAAATCGAGCCCGTGAAGCCCTGCGGGTCCTCGAAGACTCCGCACGGTTTCACCTCAATGACCCAGCGATCACGCAGGAATTAAAGGCGCTTCGGCATGAGCTCACGGCCGTGCTTCGACAACTGCCCGCGGGAATCCTTACGGCCAACCGCGACACATCCGGAGACGTCGGAACGGCGATCAGCACGCCGACGGAATCGACTCGGTCGGGTTACGCCGCAGTGATCGACGCCGCGGCGTCCCGTCTGACTGAAGCGCTTCGATCAATCGAGGAGGCCCTCAAGGTCTTGAACGCCGCCATCTCCTCGCAGGTCGAGTCCATCCGATACCGCTCCTACACCGCGGTGCAATTCGTTCAACGGCGCATGTCGGCCGGGGCCGGACGTCAGTGGCGCATCTGTGTGCTGATCACCGAGGCAATGTGCCGACTCCCATGGATCGATGTGGTTCGACTGTCGCTCGCCGCGGGCGCCGACTGTATTCAACTTCGAGAGAAGGAACTTGACGGAGGTGAGATTCGAGACCGTGCCCGGCGGATCGTCGATTTGGCCGGCGAGTCCGGCGCTTCGGTCATCGTGAACGATCGTGTCGATGTTGCGCTGGCCGCCGGTGCCCACGGCGTCCATCTGGGGCAGACCGACCTGACCATCGACGATGTTCGACGGATCGCGGGCCGATCGCTCCTGGTCGGACAAAGTACGCATTCCCTGGCCGAGGCCCGGGCCGCCGCGGATGCCGGCGCTGACTACTGCGGCGTTGGCGCGATGTTTGCAACATCGGTGAAGCCTGAGCGTTCACCTTCGGGACCGGACTACCTTCAGCAATTCATTCAAAACTACCCCGCCATGCCGCACCTCGCCATCGGAGGCATCACGCCCGAGAACGTTGGAATGCTTCGCACCACCGGCTGCCAGGGCGTGGCCGTAAGCCGGGTTGTGTGCCAGGCTGATCGCCCGGACGACATCGTGGCGAGGCTGCGCCGGGAGTGGCCCTGAACACGGATAGTCCACCTTCCGGAATAGGATACGAACATGCTTCAACGATCCATCTTCAACGTTGCGTCGATGATTGCCATTGTCGGCGCGTTTATCATTCTGTCGGCCCCGTCGCCTGCGCAGCAGCAGCCGGCCGGCCAGGCCAAGCCGAATCAGCCCGCGGAACCCCCGATTCCGGCAGTCATTGAACCGGCTGAAGTCGATTTCGGCGTGTGTCGTCCGAAGGAGAAGAAGCCTGCGGAATTCACGATTGTCAATAAAGGCTCGGCTCCGCTGACCATCAGCGAAGTCACTCCCAGCTGCAAGTGCACGGATCTGGAGAACATTTCGGGCAAGGTGATTCAACCCGGAGAGCGACTGTCCTTCAAGGCCAGTATGGCGATGCCGCCCGCTCCCGGCGGCAAGGATGCCAAGGTCTTCGTCAGATTCAAGGGCTGGAGCCAGAAGGTTCTCATCGGCAAGATGAAGGCAGTCGTGAAGATGGCGATCGAGGCATCCCCTGATCACCTCGACGCCGTCGCCAAGCCGGACCGTCCTGTGGCACCGACCTCGGGAACGCTCACAGTCACCTCGCGCGATGGCAAGCCGTTTCGGATTCTCTCCGCCGGTGGCGAGAAGCCGAGGTTTATTGGCTTCAATCCGGACTCCGATTCCCCCAGAACCACGTATCAACTGGCTTGGGATCTCAGCCGTTGGCCGTGCGAGGGCATGAAGCTGTGGTGGATCATCGAAACCGACCACCCGGAATGCCGGGCGCTGCCCGTTGAGATCTGGCACGATTGCGTCGGCAGCAAAGCCGACCCGGACCGAATGTCTCGGGGCTGGATGGTCCACGAGCGGCTCGAGCACCTTGGCGATGTCCGCGCAGGCAAGGCCATTGAAGTTGAGATCGAGACCAGCAAAGTGCGAAAGGACAAGCAGGTATCGCCGGTTACTGAAGTCGTGTCCCTGACCAAGGGCCTGTCCGCACGATTGGTCTCATATCGCGCTATCGATGAAGGCACGGGCGCAGCAAAGATCGAACTGATCCCCAGCCCCGACTTCTCCGGATTGCTCTATGCCGTCCTAGAATTCAAGTCCACGAAGGGATCAGCAAAACTCACCGTCGTCGGTACCGTGCTGAAATCCGAGTCCGAACCGGCCGATGCCAAGTCGGAATGATCCCACGCAGGAGAGACTGGTCGGAATTGAGAAAGCCGCCGCGGACCACGATGGTCCGCGGCGGCTTTTCATCTATCTGAATGCGCGATGAACTTAGTGGCCGTGGCCATCAGAGTCATGGTCGCCGCCCATCTCCTTCTCACCATCCTTCTCGCGACCTTCACGCTTGGGCTGGGCATACTTCACGCTGCAGCCATAGGGCCGCTGCATGGTCGGCGACACTGTCTCGCCGGCCTTGATCTGCTTGACGGCGTTCACCGCATAGTTGGTGTAATCAGCGCCGGTCTTGTCGCCCTTCTCGCTGTTGTCGACCGCGCCCTGGTAGCGAAGGACGCCGGTCTGATCAATCACGAACACATGAGGCGTAGTGCGGGCGCCGAACATATGGCCCACCTTGCCGTCAGCGTCAATCATGACCGGATACTCCACGCCGTACGCCTTGAGAGCGTCAATGTTTTCCTTGGCATTGGTGAAATTGCTGCTGTTCACACCGATGAACACAACGTCGCCCATGGCTCGAAGCTCTTCCATCATCTTCTTGACGCGGCCATCGTTGTGGACACCCTTGCAGTATGGGCACTGCGGATTTACCCAGTCCATCACGACGATCTTGCCTGCGTAATCCGAAGACTTGTGGGTCTTCCCATTCTGGTCGGTCAACGTCCACTCGGGAGCCTTCTCGCCCACCTTGGCGCCACCGCGAGAGGCGCCTTCGCGGCCCGGAGGCGCCTGTCGGCCTTCACGGCCCGGAGGCGCCTGACGGCCTTCGCGGCCGGCGGGACGCTCACGACCTGCCGGCGGGGTCGCGCCGGTGCCGCTCTGAGCAAGAGCTTCGCCCAAGCCAATGATGCACAGCGTGAGTCCACACACGGTCAACCTCTTTAACATTGAGTTCATAGAAATCTCCAACTGCAGGGATGATGGCGGATTCGACCACCACCAAAAAAGGGGTCAATGTGGCCGCGTCGTCACGGCGGGAACGTCAAACCAGAAACTCGGGTCATCTGGTGAAGTACCGAGCATCACCAGTCCGGCCGCTCGAAGCGGGTGGCCGAGAGCATTCTCTTCTTCTATTGAAAACGGAATCGCGGCCTCGAAGCGATCCGACACGAATTTCACTTTCGCATCGCCCAGCACGACTCCCGGCGTGTCGGCGGAAATGACTTCGGCTCGGGTCGATAGGGCGGCAGGGCCGGTGATTGAAAGCAGGTTGCCCTTGACCTCGATTCGGCACTGCGCATCGCGATCAACATGTCGCGGCAATCGTTTTCGGTAGGTCGAGATCAGAGTGGTGTCGGCCTCGGTCGGCTTGGTGTCACCGGCGATGGTGACCTTGAGTTTCGACTCGCCCTTGAGGCATGCCGTCTTGCACACCAGCCACTGGACATGGAGGTCGACATTCAGGGGAGAACCATCGAAGTCGTTGGGAAGCGTCAGGGGAAGAAAGAGAACGGTCTGCTTTTCATACACATAGGACGCTTCGAATTCACCCGGCAGGACTGTCGGTCGAGGCCAGCGAATGTCGCCGAATTTCACGGAGGCAGAGGATGTGGCGTCGATGGACGTGGCCACGCCGGCCTCACCCGGATTCTGCCAGTAGATGTGCCACTCTGGATCGATCTCGAAGATGACGCCAATCTCGATCTCCGCCCCGGGCTTGAGTGACTCCGCAAGGACGACGGCTCGCGTCGACACAAGCTCGCTTCCGGTCTTCGGGCGCTTACTGATGCCGCCGAGACCCGGGAGTTGCTGGGCCATCGCCAGAGCGCTGAACGCTGTCGCAGAAATCAGAATAAGCACTGACGCCATTCGGTACACAGGTTGACTCATCGTGGTTGGGTCGTTTGATCAGCCCAGCGGTCTAGCCGACCCGGCCAGCGACCCGGCCGAACTCATGGAAACCGAAAACGTCAGAAGTGTCTTCCAATGCCATGACGATACCATGTGAGGATATGCAGAACGCCGCTCAACAGCCTTTCATGCAACGGATACAACTCATCACGACACTGGTCGTGTGCATGGGATTCCTTCTCGCGCCGGCAGGTTGTACCCCGAACATTTCGGATCGGGACGTTAAAACGGTCTCCGTGGATCAGGCCCTCAAGGAAATGGGAACCCGACGGGGGCTGTTGGGAATGAGCGGCAAGATTTCATCTGCTTGGGTCGATGCTCGAAACAGGGCGGCCTACGATTCCGAACATATACCTGACGCAATGAGCCTGCCGTTTAGCGAGTTGGAGCGCCGACACCGGCAATTGGAGGACATCGAGGTCATCGTCGTCTACGGCGAGGACTATGCCGACCCGGTTGCCAAGGCCATGTCAAAGCGGCTCAAGGCGCTGGGCTATCACGGCGTGCTGACGCTCAATGGCGGCCTTCGGGCCTGGAAGGACGCCGGCAATGAGACAGCGCCGATGGCCAACCCCGGCTAATCGCTAGTCCTCGGGGTGTTCACCGGGCTTCACGACCTCATTGAGATACTTCTGAAAGTCGCCCATTCGATAGGAGATGAAGCAGAACGCGTGGTGAAGCGCGAACCACTCGGGATCGGTGGGCTCCTTGTCGAGGTCGTTTCGGAGTCGATTCAATTCTGCAAGGACGGTCTCGACCTTGATCACAGGCTGCTCCAGTTGGCCAACGCGGTTCGCGGCTCTTCATGACCAGCGCTGGCCCGGTTGCAATGAAGAGCCCGTATCCTTCATTTCGATTCTAGTGGGATCGCCGGACGCCATTCGAGCCATTCCTTCTCCGGGGCGTCCATGAGGTCGAATCGACAACCATCCGAGACTTCCGCCCCGGGCTGATCCGGTGTCGCCAGCGCTACGCCACCGGCAACGAACGTCTCGAATGAATCCACGCGTGCGGAGAATCCCTTCAACCCGAGATTCAGATCGAAGCCGCCGGCATTCCAGAACCGGGAATTGTCTCGCACCAGGGAGACATAATTCGAATCAATCGTCACGTGGACCTCTACATGCGTGGCATCCAGCGAAAGCGCCAGACCCGTCACCACCCCAATCTCCGTCTGGCGATACATCACCGGAGCGCCGACCGAGAGACCCCCCCGACGATCGGTCGACAGCACCAGACGTCGAGCGCCCGGCCCGAACGTGAGATCGAATGGCGGCGTTTCGCGTCCCACGAATTTCGCAGTAGGGTGAGCTCCCTCGATGCCTGCTGATGCAACGGCGACGTAGCGGGCGCCGACAAGAGTTTCGAGCCCGGCGATCCGATGCAGCGACACTTCGGGTCGAACCACCCAGAAGATCGCGCCCTCGTGCAACAACTGTCTGGCCCAGGGTTGGATCCTGGCATGCACACTGATGCCGTCGCCATCCAGCAACAACTCTTCGACGACTCCCACGTTGATGCCGCGATATCGAACAGCGTCGCCGGGCTCCAACCCGTATCCTTCGGTAAAGGCAATTTCGATGGACACCCCGCGCGACGACCACGCCGACCAGCCCAGCCAGATCAGAACGCCCAGGGCGGCCACCGGAATCAGCCAGATCAGCGGATATCTGACCTTGGGCACAATGCGGGCCGAAGGGGTGGGTACAGACTGCGTTTGAGGTCCAGTCGTCGACATCGGCATCGATCATCGCATACGCCGCGAATCGCTGCATTCCTTTGGGTTCACGGCGATGCCAGTTTCAGCGACCAAAAATGAAACAACCGCGTCTGACGCGGCTGTTTCGAGGGAAGGATGGACCCTTCGGGGGAACTCAGGCTAGTTCATCAATCAGCTGATTCAGGGCGGCGTCGAGTTTCTGCGGCGTCTCATAGGTGCCGGCCTGAATTTCGTCTCGAACACGGCTGACAAGATCCTGTCGGATTTCCGGCAGGGACTTCAATCGAGCGAGCAGACGGGCATGATCCGACACCTCAACCCGATCGATTCGAGACGAAGTTTCGCCGCGACCCGGAATGGCTCCGGTCCGAACCTGATCGCTCGTCGAAGCGCTGTGGGCCGCCCGGCCAATCGGGCCGGCAGGCCCATGTCCGATGGATGAAATGTCTGGCATCAACGTACTCCTTGATCTGGGGCGCGAATCGTGCCGTCGGCCCGGATTTTCGGCGTCCAGGTTGTCTGTTCGACGTACATTCAGGGTACGCCGACAACACTGGATAGTATCGACGGAACAGAATCTCCCGCTTGAACTGCCAGATTGATCGTCAAAGTCCAAACGATGCGAAATCGAGTGACATTCTCAGGGTTCTCGGACCCATCCGCGAGCTCGACGGACCTGACGACCGCAACCATCCGGTGCCCATCCGGATTGCGAAAATGGGTTGATTGGTCCCATAAAAACAGACCTATCTATCTGTTTTGTGGGTTAATATGGCTATTGATCTCAGGCTGCGGCTCCGGCAACCGTCCTTCCGGTCAGCCGGAGCCGGAATCTGGAATTTATCTCAACGACTCCGATCCATCCGCCGATAAGTCGGAACGTATCTTTACCGCGCAAAACCTGCGCGGGGGAACAGCCGACGAGTCACAAGTCGAGCTTGGAGGCACCGGAGCCGACGGCATGATCTGGTCGGTGATGCTGGAAACGTTTGCCGACGACGAGCGAGGCGTTTCAGCAGAGACGGTTCGTCAGGGAATGGTCTCCGAGCTACCGGATCTGGCCGACGCACGCGTCGAACGGAGCCCGCATGGATCGATGCTGGTCTATGGCCGCTACGAAAAAGTTGACGACCCGAAGGCGCAGGCCGACCTTCAACGGATCAAGGAGATGACCTTTCGCGGAGCCAAGGTGTTCCGGAAAGCGATCCTGACGCGGGTGGCCGATGGCACGCAGGAATCGCCGATCAAGACCAATGATCTGAGAGAACTGCGGGCCAAGTTCCCTCGAATCGATCCGCTGTATTCACTTCAGGTGGCGGCATTTGTTTCGACCAAGGAGTCGCCGTTGACTCTCGCCGAGCGCCATCGCAAGGCGGAGGCATATGCGGCGACGCTGCGGCTTCAGCAGTTCGATGCCTATTTTCACCACGACGACGGGCGCCAAATCAGCGTGGTGACCGTGGGTGGATTCGACCATCATGCCTATGACCCGCTGAGCACGCTCTTCAGCCCGGATGTGGAGTTCCTGCTGAAGAAATTTCCAAAGCACCTGGTCAATGGCGAGGAACAGCTCGTGCCGATCGACCCGCGACGGCCAAAGAGCCGCAAGGTGCCGATGGCCCCCAAACTCATTCTTGTACCTCGATAGCAGACCGCTCAGGCGGGTTGTACGGCGAGCGCGCCAACTTCGTCGGACAGGGCAGCTGCTCGACGACGTCGCACCAACTCGGCGATTTCCGGCAGGGCCTCGATCATTCGCATGGTCCCGTCGAGGTCCTCAACCACAGCGGTGCAGCTCTCGACCCAATCGCCGCAGTTGTAATAGCCCATGCCATCCTCGCGGGCTTCCGCCTTGTGGATATGGCCGCAAATCACGCCATCAAGCCCGAGGTGTCGCGCTTCTTTCTCCAGCGATTCCTCATAGCGGCTTACGAAGGTACAGGCCTGCTTGACCTTGTGTTTGAGGAACTGCGAGAGACTCCAATAAGGGAGACCTCGAAACGCGCGCCATTTGTTGTAATAACGATTGATGACCACGAGCCATTCGTATGCCGCCGAACCGACCAGCGACAGAAGCTTGGAATGCTTCACGACCAGATCGTATTGATCGCCGTGCGTGACGAAGAGATTCCGCCCGTCGGCCGTGGTGTGTACGTCGTTCTCGAGAACCTTGATACCGCACATCTCGAGTCCGACAAACTCCCGGGCTGCCTCGTCGTGATTTCCGGGAATGTAGATGACTTCCACGCCGCGCCGAACGAAGCCGAGAAGGAGTTGAATGACTTCATGATGCTCCGCAGGCCAGAACCAGCGGCTCTTGAGGCGCCAGAGATCAACGATATCGCCGACGAGGTACATCTTGCGGCATTCGATCGCCCGAAGGAATCGCGCGAGGTCGCGGGCCTGTGCGCCGCGACAGCCCAGGTGTGTATCGCTGAGGAAGACGGTCTGGTAGTGAAGCTTCATCATGACTCCTGTGCCGGCGTCCTTGCACGTCACGGAGACCAATCCCGATGGTGCACAAGATGTGGATAACATCGACGACGAACCCTTGGAATCAGTGCACATCGTGCGAAGAATTGGACTTTTCTCAGTTCAGAATGCGCTAACGCCCACTCCAGGGGCGCGCCAATTCAGGGACGACCACCTATGAACATCGCACTCCAGGCTGGCCTCTTGAACGCAGCCACTCGACCAAGTGTGGACCTTCGAGGTAGAGCGCCCCGTCAAGCTGGGTCATTCGGGGAATCCGGGGGCCGTCGAATCTCCGCCGATGGTCTAGCTTGGTCGAATGGCTTCCACCGGACTATCTGGTGCCGGGTGGCCGCATTCGGCACATTGCGTCCAGCGGCCCTGAGGCGGAAACCGGTGTCCACAGTTCATACAGACCGAATACCCAAGTTCATTGAGCGCATGAAGGACGAACGGTCGCCAGGACCAACGAGCCAGGAACGCCATCACAATCCAGCAGGTCGCGATCTGCAGGCCGAGGGCCAGGAGCATGCGGATCAGTGGTGGTCCTGAGGTGAGGTAGAACACCGCCATGTGAATCAGGGATGTGGCGGCCGGGGTGAATGCAACCGCTACGCCGGCCACCTGGGTCAATCCGCGCCGGGGAAGCTGTTGGGGCCATCGCGACGTCTTGAGGATGTTGGCATAGGCCCGACGGCGCACAGACCGTCGCTGTGCTTTGCTCAGGCCCAGGTCGGGATCGACATAGTCAAAGAGCAGCCAGCGCACCATCGCCGATCCTAGACCGACGCGGCATCGTCTCCAAGACTCGGGATGCGATCGGGGATACGGTTGCCGCATGCCCCGCGCGACGATTGAACCCATGCCGGTCGCCACGGCACGGCGAATGCTCCTTCATGGAGCCGGGTTGGCCGCTGAGGTGACCTTGCCGGCCACGCCGGCGCGGCTGCGGAGGCTCATCGAGCAGCTCGGCTTTGTTCAGGTCGACACCATCAACGTCATCGAGCGAGCGCACCATCTGATCCTTCGTTCACGAATGGAGGGGTACGATCCGCTGCATCTCAAGCGGCTGCTTGAACGAGACCGAAGCCTGTTTGAGCACTGGACGCACGACGCCTCCATCATTCCAACAGTTCATTTCTCGCATTGGAAGCATCGGTTCGCGCGATACGCGGCGAGGGACCCTGATCACTCGTGGTGGAGTGCGAGACTCGGCGGCGACCCGCCGCGGATTCTGGATTTCGTCCGACGACGGATTGAACTGGAAGGTCCGTTGATGTCGCGGGATTTCGAGCGACCAGACACGGGCCCGCGGGGAGATGCGTGGTGGAACTGGAAGCCGGCCAAGGCGGCTCTCGAGCACCTGTGGCGTTGCGGCGAGATCATGGTGGCGCGTCGGGAGGGGTTTCAGAAAGTCTATGACCTTTCGCCACGAGTCCTGCCGGACCACCACGCCGCCCCCGCCAGTGAAGCGCCCGCGCACGTGGACTGGGCCTGTCGAAGCGCCCTTGAGCGGCTTGGCGTCGCCACGCCGAAGGAAATCGCGGCGTTCTGGAGGGCGATATCGATCGACGATGCCCGACGATGGTGCATTGAACGGCTTGCGGATCGTGAGATTGTTGAAGTTGAGGTGCAAAGCGCGGACGGTTCAAGACCCGCCCGGTCGGTGACCTGGCGCGATTGGAAACGCCGGTCAGCGCAGTTGCCTGAGGCACCACGGGGTGTTCGCATTCTCTGTCCGTTCGATCCGGTGTTGCGCGATCGGCAACGGGCGAGGAGACTGTTTGCCTTCGATTATCGATTCGAGGCGTTTGTACCGGCTGCCAAACGAACCGATGGGTATTACGTCATGGCGATTCTCGAAGACGAACGGCTCATCGGGAGATTTGATCCGAAGTTTGATCGAGAGAAGAGCACGCTGCGCATTCGAGGCCTGCGCTGGGAAGCGACTGCAGAGCCGACGCGAGCCCGGCAACGAGGGGTCGCCAACGCGATCGAATCACTTGCCTCGTGGCTGGGGGCTGAGCGTGTGGAGGCTCCCAATCGGTCACGAAAGGGCGTGCCGTTGGGCCGGTAGGGTCCCGAGTCGTCGCCTTGCCGATCCCATGGAGAATGGGTCGGTGCTCCCCCAACCCACTCGGGCTGACTACGCCTTGAGGTCGGCAGGAACCTTGCTTCGGCGAGTTACCGGATGATCGCCTCAATGGCGACTTCCTGATTTGCCGCGTGTTTGCAACGGGAAACCGCCTTAGCGGTTGCTACATTGGTAATTGTCGGCTCGGAGAATGTGGGGGGTCGGCCGGCAGGAGGATTGACTTCGTGACTCTGCTGATACCCATGCTTGTCGGCTCCTGGCTTGCTTCCTTCGGAGGCGAACCTCCCACCACCAACGCGAATCCACCGACCCACCAGGCGGAAGTGCGGCCCGAGTGTATCCACGCCAAACGGGACATGGTCCGACTTCTGAGTGGCGACAGCGAACCCAGGGGAGCCGTCGCCGGAGGCGGCGTGGCGGGCGATTGCTCGCCCCTCGGAGACAGCGACGTCCTGCACTACGACCTTGATCTCAGCATCAACCCGGCCACGAAGAGCCTGACCGGGACCAACGTCATCACCATTCAGAGCCTTGCCGAGTCGCTCAGCTGCATTGAGATCCAACTAAGCGACACGTTCACGATCACGAATCTCCTCGTGGATGGTGAGCAGGCCCCATGGGATCGGCTTGATTCGGCGAGAGTGGCCGTGACGCTTCCGGGGATCGTCGCCGGCGAGTCATTTGAGATCGAAGTCAGCTACACCGGTGTTCCGATTGGGAAAGGATTCGGCTCCATTGTGTTCGCCACGGATTCAGGGCAGCCGTTTGTCTTCACGCTGAGCGAGCCCTACTACGCCCACACATGGTGGCCGGTGAAGGAGGACTCCAACGACAAGGCCACAGCTGACCTCCGCTTTACGGTACCTTCGGCGCTCAAGGTCGCCTCAAACGGCGTGCTTCAGGGAACAGAGGAACATCGCGACGGCACCAAGACGTTTCACTGGGCCACAAGCTATCCGACCGCGCCGTATCTCTTCTCCTTTGCGGCCGCCAGCTATGTTGAATTCTCCGACACGTGGACGTATGGCGACATCTCCATGCCGTTGCAATTCTTCATCCTGCATACGTCGAATTCGCCGCAGAATCAGACGGCATGGAAGGCCTGCAAGCCGATGCTGACGGTGTTCAGCGATCTCTTCGATGTGTATCCGTTTGCTGATGAGAAATACGGCATCTACCAATTCGGATTCGGCGGAGGCATGGAGCACCAGACCATGACGGGCCAGGGCGGATTCGGGCTGAGCCTGACCTCACACGAACTGGCTCACCAGTGGTGGGGAGACAACGTGACGTGCGGCGCTTGGAACGACATCTGGCTCAACGAGGGGTTCGCCACGTATTCCGAGGCCCTTTGGGAGGAGTTCGATGGTTCCGGAGTTCCGGCCAATGACCTGAAGGGCGCGATGAGCGCCCGAAAGCCGTCGAACCTGAACGTCACGGTCTATCGCACTGACATCTCCGATGTGTCATCGCTGTTCTCGACCAACGCGGTGTATCGCAAGGGTGCATGGGTGCTGCACATGCTCCGACACGTGCTGGGCGATGCCAACTTCTTCGATATGCTGCGGGCGTATCGCGACGCCCATCAATACAGCACTGCGGTCACCGATGATCTTCAGGAGGTGGCCGAGTCGTTCTATGGCGGCGACCTTTCTTGGTTCTTTGATCCCTGGGTGTATCAACCTGGCGCGCCTTCGTATCAGTGGGCGTGGAAGAACTACACCGCAGCGGGAACATCGTGGGTGGACGTCTACGTGAAACAAACACAAACGGCGTCGTATCCGATTTTCACCATGCCGATCGACATCGTTCTGAACGGGTCGGGTTTCGGTCAGACCAGCACCGTATTCAATTCCTCATCGATCCAGCACTTTCTGATCGAGGTTCCGGGCGCGGTGACCAGCGCCTCGTTTGACCCTCAGGAATGGATCTTGCGTGGAACAGGGCAGTCCGTCGGGTTCGTGGACGGCCCACCTCGCGTGGTGGCGACCCTGCCCGTCGACGGATCTGAGATCAGCGTGGCCACCGAGATGCCGATTGCGGTGACATTTCACAAGCCAGTGGTCGGAGTTGAGTCGGGGGTT
Organism: uncultured Isosphaeraceae bacterium; assembly: GCA_964407695.1. Taxonomy (GTDB): domain Bacteria; phylum Planctomycetota; class Phycisphaerae; order Phycisphaerales; family SM1A02; genus CAYOWQ01. Next base: position 201,223 of record CAYOWQ010000004.1, read on the forward strand.
GAACTACTGGACGGAGATGGCCGGGCCATTGGTGGCGTGATTGACTATGACGCCGCCTCGCAGACGGCCACGTTCACGCCGGACCACCCCCTGGAGGCTGACACGTACACCCTGGTCATTTCGGATTCCGTTTCCGATGGCTTGAGTCATGCGCTCGATGGAGAAACCAATTCCGCGGGGATGCTTCCGTCGGGAGACGGGCTTCCGGGAGGCGAGTTTGTCAGCACCTTCTCGGTCGTTGCTCCTGCCGATCTGACCGGCGACGGTACCGTCGGTGGTGATGACCTCGGCCTGTTGCTGGCCGCGTGGGGAACCGACGACACCAGCGCTGATCTCAACGGAGACGGAGTCGTCGATGGCGCGGATCTTGGCATCCTGCTGTCGAGTTGGGGCTAGGGCGCCGTCGAGATTCCTGCCGGCAACTCGAATTCGTCGAATCCAAAGGGGCGGTCTCTGTGAATATTTTCACAGAGATCGCTAGGATGGGGCGACACTGGCGACATGGGGGTGGCTCGCTATGCTTGCCGCTTCGCCAGTGATGGAGCCTGCTGCATGTCTCGAGCTGATTTCCCCCTACCCCAACGACGGCCGTTTCTCCAAACGATGCGGACCGATTTCTGGTGGCTGCAGCCTGTTTTGACGTTCGCCGGGCTGCTTGCGTTCGTGATCTATTCGACCTGGGCCGCTTTTCAAGGCGTGAATTACGCCTGGGGACCGTACCTGTCGCCGATGTATTCGCCGCTCATTTTTGATTCGCCACACTGGCTGGACGCCGCCGGTCAGGCCCGGGTCTCGGGACATGCCTGGTTTGGAGCCTGGCCCGAATGGATCCCCGCGGCACTTCTGTTTGTGCCAATCACGCCGGCGTTTCTCATTCTCTGGGCGCCGGGCGGGTTCCGATTCACCTGCTACTACTATCGCGGAGCCTACTACAAGGCGTTCTGGGCTGATCCGCCGAATTGCGCGGTGGGCGAACCGCGCAAGAGCTACTGCGGCGAGGCCGGCTTTCCCTTGATCCTGCAGAACATCCACCGGTGGTTCATGTACGTCGCGGTGGTTTTCATCGGGCTGCTTGCCCACGACGCGTTCAACGCGATGTGGTTTACCGATAGCGGGGTGCCGTATTCCCACGACGCGCCGAAGCACTTCGGGATCGGGATCGGCACGCTGGTGCTGATCATCAACCCGATTCTTCTTGGCGGTTACACGTTCGGCTGCCATTCGTTGCGGCACGTCATCGGCGGCAAGCTCGACTGCATGTCGAAATCGCCGATGCGCAAGAAGGCGTGGGACGGTGTGTCGTGCCTGAACCGGCGTCACATGCTGTGGGCATGGATGAGCCTCTTCTGGGTGGGCTTTACCGACTTCTATGTACGCATGGTGGCGTCGGGGGCGTGGACGGACTGGAGGATCATCGGATGACGGTGTCGGCCGCTCAATGTCAGGTGTATGAGCATGATGTAATCGTGGTTGGAGCGGGCGGGGCCGGGTTGCGGGCCGCGATCGAAGCGTCCAACGCCGGATGCAAGGTTGCGCTGATCTGCAAGTCACTGCTGGGGAAGGCGCACACGGTGATGGCGGAAGGCGGCATGGCGGCCGCGATGGGAAATGTGGATGACCGTGACAGTTGGCGGGTGCACTTCGCCGACACGATGCGTGGCGGGCAGTATCTGAATAATTGGCGGATGGCCGAGCTGCACGCCAAGCAGGCACCCGACCGGGTGAAGGAACTTGAGGCGTGGGGCGCCGTCTTTGACCGGACGCCGGAAGGGCGAATTCTGCAGCGAAACTTCGGCGGCCATCGGTATCCACGACTGGCACACGTGGGCGACCGGACCGGGCTGGAAATGATCCGAACACTGCAGGATCACGGTGTGCATCAAGGGATCGATGTGTACATGGAGATGACCGTCATTGAGTTGCTCAAGGACGGGAATCGAGTGATCGGATGTCTTGGCTACGACCGTGAACGCGGGCGGTTCCGCATCTGGCGCGGCAAGGCGGTGGTGCTTGCGACCGGGGGTATCGGGCGCGCCTTTCGCGTGACATCGAATTCGTGGGAGTACACCGGTGACGGACAGGCACTGGCCTATCGGGCCGGCGCGGAACTGCAGGACATGGAATTCGTCCAGTTCCATCCGACGGGCATGGTGTGGCCCCCCAGCGTCAAGGGAATCCTGGTGACCGAGGGCGTTCGCGGCGAGGGCGGTGTGCTGCGCAACTCGGAAGGCAAGCGGTTCATGTTCGATGACATTCCGGAGAATTACCGTTCCTCGACGGCCGACAATCCCGAAGAGGGCTGGCGCTATGTCATTGGCGACAAGAGTGCGCGCCGGCCGCCGGAGCTGCTGACGCGTGATCACGTGGCGCGTTGCATCAATCGCGAAGTCAAGGCGGGCCGCGGGTCGCCGCATGGCGGCGTGTTCCTGGATGTGGCGTGGATCCAGGGTCAGAAGGCCGCCGACGGAAAGACCATCGACGCCGAGTACATCAAGAAGAAGCTGCCGTCGATGTATCACCAGTTCATGCAACTGGCGAATCTGGACATCACGAAGACGCCGATGGAGGTCGGCCCGACGACGCACTACGTCATGGGTGGAATTCGCGTGGATGGTGAATCGCAGATGAGCGCTGTGCCGGGGCTCTTCGCCGCGGGCGAAGTCGCTGCGGGTCTGCACGGCGCCAATCGGCTCGGCGGCAACTCGCTTTCAGACCTGATCGTTTTCGGCAAGCTTGCCGGTGAGCACGCGGCCGCATGGGCCAGGTCTGCCACCGCCGGACAGGTGGATTCGGGGCAGGTTGAATCGGCGATGCGGCGATCGCTGGTTCCCTTCGAGGTCAAGAACGGTGAGAACCCGTACCTGATCCAGAAGGAATTGCAGGATGTGATGCAGGACCTTGTCGGCATCGTTCGCCGCGAAGAGGAGATGCTGAAGGCGCTCAACAGCATTCAACACCTGAAGGAGCGGGCGAAGAAGTCGAGTGTTGAAGGCAACTGCGAATACAACCCGGGTTGGCACACGGCGATGGATCTGGAGAACCTGCTCACGTGCGCAGAAGCGGTGACGGTGTGCGCGATTCAGCGCAAAGAGAGCCGCGGGGCCCAGTTCCGCGAGGATTTTCCCACCAAGAGCGATGCGTATTCAACATTCAACCACGTGGTGAAGCGGAGTGACGACGGGTCGATGCAGCTGCGCCGCGAGACGATCCCGCCATTACCTGCGGAATTGAAGCAGGTCATTGAGGAGAACAAGTGACGCCGCGGATCGATCAACTCCGTCCCATGCTGGCCGTGGCTGATCTGAGGCGGACTATGGCGTTCTATTGCGATCGTCTCGGGTTCCGCTGCACGGGGACCTTTGGCAGCCCGGAGCCGGTGTGGTGCGAACTGGTGCGAGACGACGTGGCCATCATGTTTAATGCACCGCCGCGAGAGAGCGTGGAGGCAGTGCCGCGGCGGTCCAAGGATTTTCAGATTTTCTATTTCAATTCAACAGATGTGGTCGGCCAGCACCAAACGTGGAAGCGTGCCGGCGTGCCGGTGACGGACCTTCGCGTGACGGTGTATGGAATGAAGGAGTTTGAGATCCGCGATCCGGATCATTACTGGCTCTGGTTCGGCCAGCCGACCGACGAGGCCCCCACCGGAGTTGAATAGGCAGCCAGTTTCGACGATGAAGACGGAGTCCTGAAGACACGTAACCCCCATGGCCAATCTCCCCGCTGGAAAATCCTCAACCAATTCCGACGCTGCCGACGGCCTGCCCGCGCCGCCTTCGAAGCCGGCGGCCACCTCTCCCGCGCATCGAGGAGGTCAGCGGGTGACCTTTCGCGTCTGGCGGGGCAACAAGGAAGGCGGCGAGCTGAAGGATTATTCAACCCAGGTCACCGAGGGCATGGTGGTGCTCGATTGCATTCATCAGATCCAGTCGGAGAGCGCGCCGGACCTCGCGTGTCGCTGGAACTGCAAGGCGGGCAAGTGCGGTTCATGCTCGGCCGAGGTCGACGGCAAGCCGCGGCTGATGTGCATGACGCGAATGGACATGCTCGACACCTCCAAGCCGATCACGGTCGAGCCGATGCGCTCGTTCCCGTCGATTCGAGATCTTGTGACCGACGTGTCGTGGAATTTCGATGTGAAGAAGCGGATCAAGAAGTTCAAGCCGCGGAAGCCCGATCGACCGGACGGCACGTGGACCGTGCAGCAACAAGACGTTGAACGCGTGCAGGAATTCCGCAAGTGCATCGAGTGCTTCCTGTGCCAGGATGTGTGCCACGTCTTGCGCGACCACCACAAGCACGACGAATTCATCGGGCCGCGATTTCTGGTCTACGCGGCCGCGTTGGAGATGCATCCACTGGACACTGAAGACCGCATCCCCGAGCTCAAGAAGGAGTTCGGTATCGGTTACTGCAACATCACGAAGTGCTGCACGAAGGTGTGTCCGGAGCACATTACGATCACCGACAATGCGATCATTCCGCTCAAGGAACGAGTGGTCGACGAGTTTTACGATCCGTTGACGAAACTGTTCCGGATCTTCAAGCCCAGGAAGTAGTCCGCTCGCCTGGCGAGCCGTCCCGCAGAACTCAAAAGTGACCGCGGACGCACCGGATGGGGCGCGTCCGCGGCTTTCGGGTGCCGAGCCATGTTTGTCAGGAGGTCCAGGCGCTCAGGAGCGAGCCCAGGTCCGCGCCGTCCACTGTTCCATCGCCGTTCAAATCGGCGGAGACATCGGGCGAATTCCAGGCCGCCAGCAAGAGGCCCAGGTCGGCTCCGTCGACCATCCCGTCTGTGTTCAGATCGCCCGGCATGGGCACAATCCGAAACACCATTCCGGACTCCCCAATCGGAAACAGGTTGGTGTTTCCGGTTACGTAGAGCTCGTTCTTCGCATCGCGTCCGAATCCGAAGAGATACATGCCGAGATTCTTCTGGCCGATGAGGTTGAACTCCAGTACCGATCCGCCCTTCTGCGGCGAATAGAAGAGCCGGCCCTGGCCGCTGGAGAGATTCGAGAGAAAGTCGCCATAGACAAATGTGCCGCTGAGCGCAGGAATTCGCTCGCCCTCGTAGACGAACCCTCCGATGATGGCAATGCCTTCGCCGTGGTCGTACTGCGCCAGCGGATCAACGAGGCTCCTGGGAGCGCCGGGCGAATCGGCAAACACGAAACCGGCCTGTTCGCCGTTGTTGTCAAATAGGAAGGTGCCTTCCTTGATCGGCCAGCCATAGTTCTCCCCGGCACTGACGACGTTGAATTCCTCGATCTGATTCTGGCCGACGTCGCCCACATAGAGGTCCTGGTCGCCACCCTTCTCAAATGACATTCGGAAGGGGTTTCGGAAACCATACGCAAAGATCTCGTCAAGACCGGGCGCCTTGCCCACGAACGGATTGCCCGCCGGATTCCCGTATTGCCCGTTGGTGGAGTTGTTGCCGGATGGGTCAATCCGCAGGATCTTGCCAAGCACCGTTTCAATGTTCTGACCGTTGCCTTCGGGGGCGTGCCCGGGTCCCTGGTCGTCGGCATTCCCGCCGTCACCGATCGCGATATAGAGCATTCCGTCGGGGCCGAACTGCATCGCGCCGCCGTCGTGATTGAACTGCGGATGATCGTTGCGGAAGAGCGTCCGCACGCGGCGCAGGTCGGGCCGGTCATCCGGATTCATCGGATCGGGCACATGCCATTCTCGAATCACATCCTGATGATCGGGAATCTCACCCCGTCCCATGGTCGAGAAGTCGGCAGGACGATCCGCGGGCTCTGACGTGAAGGTGTAGATCAATCCGTTTGACGCATAAGCGGGGTGAAATGCCACACCGAGGAATCCGCGCTCGTCATACGTTCCCGGCCCGGCGATGCCAAGCGGCACAAGAAGGGATGAGACGTCGAGGAAAACGATCTTGGAATTGTCCGACAGGTCGATTCGCCAGAGGGCCCCTGCCTGATCGACGATGAACAGGAATTCCGGCAGACCCGGAGCATCAATTCCCGCAAGTGGAGCGACCATTCCGTCGGCCACCGGCTCGAGCTTAATGTGAATGTCTCCAAACTGAACGAGTTCTGGGATCGGATCAAAGATCGGATTGCCGGCATTCGAGATCGATGAGACGGCGCTGAGCAGCGCGGCAAAACCAAGCGTGTGCGATATCTTGACACAGGACATGCGTTCCTCCTCTGGGATGATGTTGCGGCGGAGCGCTGTCAGTGATGACCGCCCAATGGGCGACGCGCCACCTCTTGCCTATGTTTCGAGCAGGCTCAATTCAGACGAAATCCGGAACTTTTTCGTGTCCTGAGGTTTCACGTCGGCTTCCAGAGGCCAAAACCCGGCCGCGGGATCACTGAAATCGCCTCACCAATTCCACTGCAGTGCTGCTGACGGCGCTCGACGAATGACTACGACGAACGTCCTCAATCTCGTCGAACCAGGACACGCTGCAACTGATCAACTGTCAGCCCGTCCACGCGGCGAGCAGGCTCCCTAGATCCGCCCCGTCAACGACTCCATCACCGTCAATGTCCGCAGCACAGCCGCTGCACTGACCCCACGCTGCGAGCAACAACGCAAGATCATCACCATCGACAATGCCGTCACCCGTGATGTCATCGGGGCTCTCGCACCCATCCGGAATTCCATCGCCATCCGTATCGACGGTGTCGTCGAATCCGGGGCACACGTCTTCTTCATCGCAGATTCCATCGCCATCGGCATCGCTTTGACAGGATTCGAGTCCGGTGAACACGTACACTGCGCCAGCGTCTGAGGCGCCATTGCTGCCCTGATTCCCATTCACACCTTTGGCGGTGCTGTCCTCATGCCGAGCACCGACCAATATAACGTCTTCTGAGATGGATACCGATTCGCCGAAAAAGTCGCCGGCGCCGGTATTCGATGCCTTGAGATAGGCCTGCTGAATCCAAAACGTACCATCACGCTTGAACACATATGTCGCGCCGGAGTCTCGGGCGTTCTCGTCGTCCTGAACGCCATTGACACCGGTGGCAATGCAGTCTTCGGCGAGGGCTCCGACCAATGCGAATTCGCCCTCCACCGCTGCCGAAATTCCGAATTGATCTCCTTCGCCCGTGTTTGATGCCTTGAGATAGGCCTGCTGGGCCCACGCATTGCCATTTCGGACGAAAATATACGCAGCGCCGGAGTCCATTGCATTGTTGTTGTTCTGGTTTCCGTTCACTCCAGCGGCGCTCGAATCCTCCATGAACGAACCCACGACAACGGTGTCACCCGACACTGCAACAGAGATACCAAAGAAATCCTCCACGCCGGTATTCGACGCCTTCAAGTAGGCCTGCTGATTCCAGGTCGATCCGTTTCGCACAAACACGAACGCAGCACCGGACGACTGCGCATTGTTATTTGTCTGGTTTCCGTTGACGCCTGTGGAACTGCAGTCTTCATCCGGAGCGCCGACCACGATCGTGTCTCCCGATATCGCCAATGAATGGGCGAACTCGTCGTGGAGCTCGGTGTTCGACGCCTTGAGATAGGCCTGCTGACTCCACGACGTTCCATTCCGAACGTAGACGTATGCCGCACCGGCCGACCAGGCACTATTGTCGCCCTGGTCCCCATTCACTCCCGTGGCGATGCTGCCCTCCCGGAACGCACCAACAACGACCGTGTCCCCGGAGATGGCCACCGGCCAGCCGAACCAGTCACCCATTCCCGTGTTCGACGCCTTCAGGTAGGCCTGCTGGCTCCACGTCGTTCCATTGCGCACAAAGACATAGGCAGCGCCGGAGTCCATCGTGCCGTTGTCGGACTGATCACCGTCTACACCCGAATCGCTTGAATCCTCCATGAATGCGCCAACCACAATCGTGTCGCCCGAGATCGCCACCGAGTAGCCAAAGAGATCGTTGGGATCGGGATTCGACGCCTTCAGGTACGCCTGCTGGCTCCACGTGGTGCCATTGCGCACAAAAACGTACGCAGCCCCCGCAGACGCGAAACTGTTGTTTGCCGGGCTGCCGTCAACGCCGGCCGCGTCGCTGTCTTCGCCGAACGCCCCCACAACCACGGTGTTTCCGGAGATGGCCACCGAGTTTCCGAACTGGTCTCCTCCGCCGGTGTTGGAGGGCTTGAGGTACGCCTGCTGCGCAAGTGGATCGATTGTCAGCGGATATGTGGCTCCGGCTTCCAGGAGCACGACCGCCAACTGTCCATCCGCTGAATCGAACCAGGCCGGAACACTGACCCCGTTGGCATCAAACACGGCGAGGCCGCCATAACGCAGCTTGACCGCTCCGCTGGAATCGAGAAATCGAACATCGCGGCCGGCATTGTCGACTTGCGGCGAAAGATCTCCGTGAATGACGAGCGCAAGGCGCAGGGCGTTCACTTCGGTCGGGCGCACAAATGGCGAATTCATTCTTCGGGCTGGAGGGCGATCATGAATCGTGTAGCCATGCTCAAGCCCACAATGTCGATTGATAAACCATTCGGTGATCTGGTCGCTGTGCCTGAAGGCGATCTTGTCGCCTTCGGCTGCGATCCGAGCTGGTGAATCAATGCACACTTCGCAGCCGGCGAAACCATAGCTGGACAGTTGGAGTCCCCAGGACCAATCTCCGGTCCGGGGCCGTACCGTGAACCCAGTCCCGTCGAAACACACTCGCCATTGTTGACCGGGATTATCCGCCTCAAACCTGCCGGACGCATCCTTGATCGTGCGCTGGGCGGCCGCGAAAGCCCGTCGGATCCCGGACCAATCGGTTTCCGAGAGCTTCTGTGTCGGCACAAGATTGCCGGCAATCGGTCCGGCAGCGCCGGCCGTGGCATGCAAGGCGGCTGACATCAGGATCGCAACTCGCCACGGAACTGCTGAATTCGTCATCCTGATCATTCCTCAAGCATGAACCATCTTCGTCAGAGCGACCGCAACGCTTCATTCATGCTAATGTCACGATGGGGGGCAATACAAGATTCCTGCCCCGGAAAGTGTGCTGTCGAATCAGTTCAGCTCGGCCCCGACGCACCCCGGATGTATTCCTCGGATGGCGCCCATTGCGGTTATCGCGAGTCTGGGTATTTGCCGCGTCCGGTGTCGTCGGATGCAACGCATGGATGGGAGAATGAAGGCTGATTTTTCCGTCGAAGAAACATGACCAACCCCACCACCGCGATGACCAGAGCAATGATGTGATAGCCGGTCAACGGTCCGATCATCGGCCTCTCGTTACGAAGAAACTCGTGTGCAAATCTGAATGTGCCGTAGGCCATCAGGTAGACATGAAATCGATTCCCGGGAAGCCAGCCGCGCCGCCATGCCAGCATCGCCCAGGCCGCAAATGCGACATTGAAGAGCAGTTCAACCGGAACCGCCGGCCAGCGCTCGACTCCTGCTGCATCGCTCATCGTCCACCATGCCGACTCGCACGGCCGCCCGAGGCAGCAGCCATTGGCCAGGCATCCGAGGCGGCCGATGGCGAGGCTCAAGGGAGCCACGATGGCGAAAAAATCGCCGGTCGCTGACTGATACTGCAAGGCTCGCTTGGCCCACTCGACGCCGAGATAGCCTCCAAGAAGAGCGCCGGTCACGCTTCGCCCGGTCAAAAGCACCATCCAATCGTCACGGAAATTCCAACCCTCGGCGAAGAGGAAGGCAACCTTCGCTCCCACGATGGCGCCGACAATCGCGGCGAAATAGATGATCGTCAGCCGACCATCGGCATGCCGGCGACCAAGAATTCGAGACCACACCCATGCGGAGAGGATGACGCCCGCGATCGCGGCCGCGGCATACCAGACAGGTCCCGGGATGACCTGCTCCCCCTCAGCATTGGAGAGATACACCATCATCGGCATCATGTCGCCGCGATTGCGTGCGCAGCCGCACCGCCATTCGCGTAGTAGCGGCAGAAGGAGTCGAGCTTTCCATCCGGACGAATGACATGGGTGCAGCAGCGATCAATGCGATCCTGATCAAAGGTCCACGCATCCATGAAGGGCTTGATGAAAATGCGGAACGGCAGATCGGGTGACAACTCAAGGTCCTTGAGCACGGTCCCGAGGGTTTCGGTTTCGCAACCGCAACGGAGCAGGTCCTCAAGCTTGTAGTTGACGCGGTTGGAAAGAAATCCCTGGAGTTCGGGGAGGTTCAGAAGCTTGGAAAGCCCGACCGTTCCGCCGGCGATTCTGAGCAGATAACCGACCGTGTGACAATTTGGATCTCCACAGGGAAGTGGTGTGAAATCGGCTTCGGTGAGAAGGCCGGCCGACTGCTCTGTGACAGCACGGATGACATCGCCAACGCTGATGGGCTTGGGCGAATAGGCTGCAACGGGCAGATTGCTGACCACCGTGGGAACACGGCCGCTGGTGAACATGGGCTGGAAGGTGATGCCGCGGCAATGCGGCCGCTCGACAGCGAAGCGAAGCGTGTCGCCGAGGTGGGCGATGGTGGTAGGTGTCACGGTCATGGCGAGCGTGGAGGGCACGCCCAAGGCGCCGACCTGATCGATCGCGGTCTGGCGGATGGCACGAAGATCGGCGTTTCGCAGCTCGCGCTGACCCGCTTCCTGTGGACCGTCGAATTGCACGTACAGCTCGAATTTGCCCTTCTGTCGCCGCAATTCAGCCAGTGAGGATCGAAACGCTTCGTCCTGCGCGATTCTGACGGCATTGGTGTTGATCAAGACGTAGCCGATTCGCTTCTGATCAAGTGACCACTCCAGCATCTCCAGGAAGTTTGGGTGAATGGTCGGCTCTCCGCCGGTCAACTGCAGAATGTCGATCGACCCCTTTCGATCCAGAACACCCTGAACACGGGAGGTGAACTCACTCGTGCTGATGCAATCGACTTCTTCCCCGGCCCCCCAAGGTGACGATGCGTAGCACGCCGGGCAGCTCAGGTTGCATGAGTCGACGATCTCAATGAGCGCGAGGCACGAAGGAAGCACGTCAAACGGGTCGGTCGAAGGTAACGCCGGAGTTGCATCCTTCGTTTCGGGTCCACACCCGCACCCCGAGCCGCAACAGGCACTGCCGGAGCGGTCGCCAAGGCTGAGGTGATAGTACCGGTCGTCGGCGGCGAGCTGAACCTGAAACGCGCCATGATCGGGACAGGTCTTCTCCATCCAGACCGATTGACCCCTGCGGACCACTCGCGCGGAAATCTCGCGGCTGCACGCCGGACACCGGCTGGTGGTTGTCTTCAAGGTTTCCGGTGATTGAAGGATCGACAGCGGCGTCATCTGGATTTCCTCCTAAAACCCGCCGGCTGCCGCGAGAAACAGGCATCCGCCCAGCGCAAGTGCCGGAATGATCAACGTCACGACTATCGCGATCGGAACCATGACGCCGTAGGACATCCTCCAAATGCCGACTCGCGGCGATCCATTGCTGCCGCGATGTTTGCGACGAACCAGAAAGATCTGCAGCACCGCGTTGAGCGGGCTGACCACGAAGACCGTTGTGAGCGCCAGAAGGAGCAGGCCGATGCTCGCGTCACCTCCGAGTTGGAGGGTCATCGAGGTGGCTCCCAGGAACAGCAAAACGATCCCCGGCCAACCAAACCGCAGCAGGACCTCCAGCGGCGACGGGCGCGACCGAAGCGGCAGGATCGTGCCCAAGGTGAAAGCGTGGCCGCATTCGGGACAATTCCCAGGCGCTGCAAGCCCTCGGAGGTCGAAGGCGCACTTGGGGCAGAGTCCTTGAACCACGACCGTGGAGTCGCCGAAACCCTCATTCATCGGTTCGATTGTCGCATGCTGGCCCAGGGAGAGCGACCCTACAAGGCGGAAATTCCGCACTCACCGAATTTGGGGAAATGGCGAGAGCCGGACTTGAACCGCCGACACCCGCATTTTCAGTGCGGCATCACATCCACGTCGGTCTATCGCAAGTCCGGCATTCACAGACGCTTATGTCAAATGATGGCGAGATGTACGCAACTCGCGCTGCAAATTGCGCTGCACGTGGCGAGACATTCCGCCCTGACCCCCTGCTTCAGCGCTTGATCTCGGCATGGCCGTCACTTCCCCTCCCTTTCCAAACTGGGTTACTCGCGATGGTCGAAGCTGCGCACTCTCACCAGGAGGCGAATCCGACCCAGGATGACGGTGCCAAGATTCCCGCGCGAAGGCCGCACCTTTTGCCGGTCTTGGACTACCTTCACCTGCAGAATGGCCGCGTGGAGGAATTCTGGCGATGTTTGCTCCTCGAAAATCCCCACCTGCGCAAGCTGACGCCGAGAACGTGTTTCCTTTGCGTACCAGATGAATCACAACGATTGCGCCGGTTGGAATCGCTTCCCCCAGCAACACCAACGCGTAATGAATCGGTACTGACCGATGGAGAGTCTGATGTGCTCCGCGTGCTTCAATCCCTGAACGCGACGGAGGCACTTACTGGCAAACAGATCCTCACTCGCTTGCAGAAGGAACAAACCGCCAGTGAATTGTCAACGCTGACGCGTCGCACTGTGCCTGGTCTCATGAAGAAAGGATTCGCGGTGAGGAATGTTCGAGGATGCGGGTACTATCTGGCGGAACGAAGACCTGTAAGTTGATCGCCCCGGTGCCTGCCGAGGCGTCAAAGTCATGGACGAGAAAAACCGCGTGCCTTTCCTCAATCACGCGGGTCGAAACGGAAGTTTCGATGTTGCGCCGTGATCGTTCGAGCTTCGTCAGACGCAAGGTCCCCATGCGCTGAGCAGAAGTCCCAGATCGGCACCGTCGGTCGTGGCGTCGCCGTTCAAGTCAAATTCGGGGGTCTCCCACGCGGCCAGGAGAAGGCCGAGGTCGGCACCGTCGACCTCGCCTGATCCATTCAGGTCGCCGACGCACGCAGCCGCCGCGGGCAGCACGCTGTCCCACGTCAAGCCGAAGCGAATCTCGTCGGTGGAGAAGCCGCCGTCGTTGAAGATCATTGCGTTCTGCGGCAGCGCTGTGGGCACGTCGAGCGTGGCGGCGGCGGTGGCAGGCTCTGGGTCGCCGACGGTGGGATTCACGTAGAGCGACCAAGTGGTGCCCGTCTCAGTCGCTTCGATGTGGGCAACGAGAAGGACGGTCTCATCTTGCGCCATGGCGACGTTGCTGTCAGCGGAGAGGTCGCCGGGCGGCGTCCGGAGGCCGTAGAGGCCGGTATCGGTGTTGGCGCCGACGACCATGCCGTTGGCGAAGGGGCCGAAGGCGACGCCGCCGCCGAAGCCGTAACCGATGTTAGGGCGGAAAAGGAAGGAGACGTACACCTCGCCCGAGCTGGTGTCGTAAGGGTCGAGGCCGCGGGAGTACGCGGTGAAGTCATTGCTGGGAAACGGCGGGGTGATGGCGCTGCCGCCTGTCGAGGCGAGGCCTGGGTAAGCAAGGTCCTCATCGATCACGCCGGTGGTGATCTGGTTGATCTTGCCCCACGCGGTGGACCAGCCGGGGCCGCCATTCTTTCCAAGCAGGTTGGGGCTGGAGCCATAGTCGAATCCTTCGTAGGCGAAGGGTTCGCCAGCATATGCGACGGCGGCGACGAGCAGCGCAGGGGAGAGTGCGAACATCGTGATTCGGAGTGAGCAGTTCATGGTGCGTTGTCCTTTGTGTTTGATCGTTGTCTCAATCTGCACGAGAGCATGGTCGCGGCGCCAGGGCGCAGCGACGAGAGGGAAGGTTCCCTGAAGTCAGGAGCAGGCGCCCCACGCGGCCAAGAGCAGGCCGAGGTCAGCGCCGTCTACCGTTTCGTCGTCGTTGATGTCACCCTCGGTGTCCTGACCCCAGTTGCTCAGGAGCAGACCAAGGTCGGCGCCGTCGACCATGTCGTCGGAGTTGAAATCGGCTTCGCAATCCTCGGTGGGGTCGGTGCCGGGATCGCCCGAGCCGACGCGGAGATTGCAGATGAACACAGCGCTGTCGAGGATGTGGTCGTTGACGTCGCCCACTTCGAAGATCAGGGTGTGCTCGCCGGAGGAGAGCACTTCGGTCGTCGTCGTCAGGTGGTGAATCAGACCGTGCGGGTTGGAGAAGGCGGAGTTCTGATCTTCGGTGGTTTCCAGGCCGGCGAAGGAGCTTCCCACCTGGACCGCGTCGCCGTTGGCATCGAACGTGATCTGATTCTCCGGGTCGGTCCCGTCGAGGAAGACGAGGAAGGCGTCGGTGAACTGGCTGGTCCAATATGGATACTCGACCGAGCCGAAGAGGAAGTCGAACTTGATGGCGGTGTCCTCTTCGAGTGAAAAGTCGATGCGAAGTGCGGCGACGTCGTAGCAGCCATTGAAGTTCTCGATGCCGCCACCGCTGAAGCCGTAGTCGTTGAACTCAGGGGTGCTGCCGTCGGCGACTTGATCCATCCAGCTGTTCACCTGCGCCGGGGGTGAGGCGGGGTCGTACTCGGGCTCGGTGGCGCCGGGGATCGGACCCAGATCGGTGACGTCGCCGCTGGACAGCACGATGCCGTCCTGGATGGTGACCGGTGCGAGCTGGAAGTTCGTGAAGGTGCCGAACTGGCCGGGGAGACCGTTCCAGATGGTCACCTGGTCGATCGAGAGGCCCGTCGGGTTGAGCGCATTGGCGAGGTCGTCGGTATCCATCGTGGGTGTGGTGATGACGGCGCCGAACGCCGGAAGCATTGCCAAGCTCAGCGTCGCCGCGGAGACAAGTAGAGGAAGTGTGCGAGACATGAGGTGACCTTTCGGTGGTGTGTGAATGCGATGGTGATTGTGGTCATGAATTCGTTTGAACACTCGAATTGTCCCGGCGACGGCATGCCTCAGCCAGAGGGAAAATTCCCTCATATCGGGGCGACGCGTTTCAAGTGCTGCAGAGCGTGAAATGTGCGGAAGCCCGGACTCAGGCAGGCTGATTCACCATTGCGGACGCGGAGAGCTCAGATCTGGCTCAGAACATGAGCCTCTGACGTGCGCATCGCGCAGGTTGCTACCCCACCCGCAAACTGCTGGCGAGTTCGAAACACCAGAGCCCCATCGCAAAGGCGCTTCGGATTGATGGAGGCGGGAGCGTGCACCGGCCGCATCCCTCTCGCAACGACCGCAGGAACCCCGCCATCAGCTCGAACCCCACCTGCGAATTTGTTCTGACATCGAAGGCCGACTACTGCGAATCACACCCGCGCACCAAACAGGGAGCCCACGGCGGCAGTCAGGGCCATCGCCATCGCGCCCCAGAAGGTCACTCGAACCGCGGCCTTCACGACGGGCGAGCCACCCGCTCGGGCGGCGAGCGTTCCCAGTACGGCCAGGAAGATCAGCGACCCTGCGCCGACACCCCACGCCACGACCGACGTGGGGAGCAGCATGACCAGCAAGAGCGGGAGCGCTGCGCCGATCGCGAATGTGCCTGCTGATGCAATGGCCGCCTGAACCGGCCGCGCACTGAGCTCCTCGGTGATGCCGAGCTCATCGCGGGCGTGCGCGGCGAGCGCGTCCTTGGCCGTGAGCTGCGTGGCGACTTGCCGGGCCAGACCCTCTTCCAGCCCGCGCTTCACATAGATAGCGGTCAGCTCGGCGTGCTCCTGCTCGGGGATCGTCGCGAGCTCGTGGCGCTCTCGAGCCAGGTCGGCCTTCTCGGTATCGGCCTGCGAACTCACCGAAACATACTCGCCGGCGGCCATCGACATGGCGCCGGCGACCAGCCCCGCGATACCCGCCACCAGAATGGCGCTGCGGGTTGCGTCGGCGGCCGCCACGCCCACGATCAGGCTCGCCGTCGAGACGATCCCATCATTGGCGCCTAGAACGGCCGCTCGGAGCCAGCCGGTGCGGTGGGATCGATGGAGCTCGGAGTGTCTCATGGTTCGGCCCGCCCGCGATCGACGGAAGCGGGGAGTGTAATCTCCAATCAATATTCCATTCCACAATCCGGCTGAGCACGGGAAGGGAAGAGGGAGCCGCGGCCCTTCACTTTCTCCGAGCCGGTTCTCGTTCCACTGTCTTCCAAACCGGGAAAATTTCCTCGTAGCGGCCTGCTCCCGAAGCTGATGGAATCGCTCATGTCAGGCGACCGACGGTGTTCGTCGCTCATCTGACTTGGAGGAGAACCGCATGATGCTTCGATCGATCGCCGCCGTCATGCTCGTCGGCTTGGCCGCCCTCGCGGCCACGAGCGCCAACGCTCAGTGCCCCACAACCGGCAGCTGTTACGCCGCACACCCGGGCCCCGGCTGCATCGATCCCGTCTGCTGCAACCTCGTCTGCGCTGCAGACGCATTCTGCTGTGAATCAGGGTGGGATGACGTCTGCGCCACTGAAGCCGCCGAGCTTTGCGGCGGCTGCGGTGGGCCCGACACCGGCAGCTGTTTCATCGCCGGCAGCGCATCGGGCTGCAGCAACGCCGCGTGCTGCCAGTCGGTCTGCGCCGTCGATGCCTACTGCTGCGACGTCTCGTGGGACAACATCTGCGCCGGCGAAGCCGCCGCCATCTGCGGCGGCTGCGGCGACCCCGCCGCGGGCAGTTGCTTCGCCCCGGACGCAACGCCCGGCTGCAGCGACTCCACCTGCTGCGCATTCATCTGCTCCATCGACCCCTTCTGCTGTGAGACCGCATGGGATCAGGCGTGCGCGAACGAGGCCCTTGGAGGCTGCGCTCCACCCAACGACCTGTGCGAGCACGCGATTCCGATCGTGGAGGGCCAAACCTCTTTCTTCACCTACAACGCCACCGGCCCCGGCGAGGCCTGCTCCCAGATGGGCGCCGACATCTGGTTCCGCTACACCGCCCTGTGCAGCGGCAACATCATCATCAGCACGTGCAACGCCGCCAACTTCGACACCGTGCTGGCCGTGTACAGCGCCTGCACCTGCGATCCCGCCACCCTCGCGGACAGCCTCATCAAGTGCAACGACGACGATATCTCCCACGACTGCGGCCAGACGTCGCAGCTGCTCATTCCGATCGTCACCGGCCAGTGCTACACCATCCGTCTCGGCGGCTACATGGGCGCTGTGGGCGAAGGCACGCTCTCGATCGAGTGCGTCCCCTGCGGCAACGAGAGCTGCTTCCTGCCTCACTTCTTCTCAACCGGCTGCAACGACGCCGAGTGCTGCGCCGCCGTCTGCCTGCAGGATCCCTTCTGCTGCAGCGATGAGTGGGACAACGTCTGCGTCGCCCAGGCCCTGGAGCTCTGCGGCGGCTGCGGCGACCCCGCGAACGGCTACTGCAAGCAGGCGCACGCCACCCCCGGCTGCAACGACGCCGAGTGCTGTGCCACGATCTGCGCCTTCGACACCATCTGCTGCGAGACCGTCTGGGACCAGACCTGTGCCGACCAAGCCAAGGAGCTTTGCGGCTTCCCCTGCCCGGGCGATCTCAACCACGACGACCTCGTCGACGGCGCGGACCTCGGCCTGCTTCTCACCGCCTGGGGAACGTTCTTCCCCCTCGAAGGCGACCTCAACGGCGACTGGCAGGTTGACGGCGCTGACCTCGGCCTGCTCCTGGGCGCCTGGGGCAGCTGCCCCGACCTCTTCGTCTGCGACAACCCCGGCGTCTGCGGCCAGTTCCCGCTGTGCCCCGACGGCTGCAAGTGCTTCACCCTGATCGACGGCACCGGCATGTGCTTGAAGGACCAGTTCTGCGCGGATCTCACGCCCTGTGAGGACGGCTGCCCGCCTGGAACCGTCTGCGTGATCGACAGCTGCTGCGGTGTGCCGGTGTGCATGCCGCTGGTCTTCTGCGACGGCGCCCCCGGAACCCCCGGAGCCCCCGGCCCCTCCGGACCAGCCGGCCCGCGCTCCGCCGACGACGGCCCCACCACGGCCGACGCGCTCACCGCCGGTGGCGGCGGCACCGCCGACACCACCCCAGGCCGCACGAACCAGAAGTCCGGCCGTTGACCTCTCACCGAAGCGCCGGCTGCGCGCGGCGCTAGAATGTTCAGTATGCCGAGCCGGCCCCGACGCCACCGGCGAAATCATCGCGGCATGCTCGAAAGGATGTGCTCATCATGACACGCAAGCGACTCCTCCCCGCCCTGGTCGCGCTGGCCGCACGAGCGCGCTGACCGGCTTCAATGAGCTGGTATCATCGCACCAATCACCTTGACCCCCGGAAGGGCTCGGCATGAGGCTTGCCTCTGCCGGGCCTTTTTTTGATGCGTAGACACCGAGATTTAAACAAACCCTCAGCCACGGTGGCTGAGGGTTGGTATCAAGAAGCTGACAATGATGTGGCAAATCACAGATCGAAGTACTGGCTCAACAGATCGGCCATCTCCCAGTAGTTCAGCGACGCAATGAAGTCCATGAGTTCATCAATCGACTCCATCCCAAGCGATTCAAGCATTTCATCGACCTCAGAACCACCAGCCATCATGAGGGAAACGGAGTTGCAGGTGCCCCAAGAGGCGAGGAGCAAGCCGAGATCTGCTCCGTCGACATTTCCGTCTCCATTCAGATCCGCATCCGGATCAGATGTTTCCCATGCTGCAAGTGACCTGCCCCCGTTTTCTGTACCAGGGTCTATGAGAGTCTGGGTTCAAGTATAGATCCAAAGGATTCCCATGCTGGGCGGGTCAGCCCCAGCGGCAATCGCGACCGCCTTGAAAGCGGAGTTCCGGATCACAGCTTGTCTCCTAAATATGCGCCCCGATTCGGGACTAGGGAAGGGGAAGAAACAACCCAACACGAGAAAGATACGACAGAAGGACCGGTATCCTGCGCCCCGTGGTGAAAGAATTCTCACAATTTACCCCATCTTCACCTGTGTGCCGTACCGCTACCGTACCCGCCGCTTGGCTGCCCTCGTATCAGAGTTGCCGGATGCCGGGTTCGGGATGGCGGGTTGGCGGTTGGGGTGAACATCAGCATGGGGGCAAGGATCACGGATGCGGCGGCGAACCGTGGCCGCTCACCTGAAGGAAGGCGGGCGGTGCGCAGCCGATGCCGGGATCGACGGGAGGTGTATGACCTGCGTTACCGCTTCCGGAGGCGAGGGGGCGGGGGAATGTCACCCCGTCCACGCGCCCAGGAGCAGGCCCAGATCGGCGCCGTCCACGATGCCGTCGCCGTTGAGGTCGGCGGCGGGATCATCGCTGCCCCAGGCGCCGAGGAGAAGGCCGAGGTCGGCGCCGTCGACAAGGCCATCGCCGTTGATGTCACCAAAGACGACAGGGACGCCGAACTCATGGGCGCCGAAGTCAACCAGCGGCGCGGTCCCGACGCCGGTGTCGGCGGTGGCGGGGTCGTCCGTGAATCGCGGCAGGCCCGCGACATCCATCGTCGTCCACACCGGAACGGCGGCGTTCTTCGCCGCGTCGATCAGCGGCGAACCCGCGGACAACCGGCAGTCGTCGTCGGCCGTGCCGTACTGGTTGTCGGGACCGTTGGCGTCGACGAAGAGCGGGTCGGCATCGGTGCAGCCGGGGAAGTTGGCAGGGTCGAGGGGGTCTTCGCCGGGCTCGGGGACCCACATCGACTGGATGCACGTCCAGGTGATGGTGGCGTCGCTGGTGTCGTCCTTGTGAATCGCGGCCTTGTATGGCGATGCGGCGGTGGCGGTGTTGGCCCAGAGAATGCAGTTGGTGATGTCGGCGGTGGTAGAATACGTGAGTGAGAGGCCGCCGCCGTCGCCCGCAGCGTTGCCGGCGATGGTGCAGTTGACGAACTCCACGTTGGCGCTGAGGAAGATGGCCGCGGCTCCGCCGACTTTCGTCGTATTGCCGAGGAATTCGCAGCTCGAGAAGACCACGCCGTCGCCCGCGCTCCAGATCGCGCCGCCGGCGCCCAGCGGCGCGGCGTTGTGAAGGAAGCGGCAGCCGTTGAAGTGGACATTGTCAGCGAGGGATGTCACCGCCCCACCGTTGGGATAGAGCGTGAGACTGCTGGTGCTGCAGATGTTTGAGGAGAAGGTGCAGTGGTCGAAGAGGGCGGGACAGTTGACGTCGAGGAAGGCAGCGCCGCCATCGCCGGGACCGCCCGCGCCGTACGCCTGATTGGCGGTGAAGGCGCAGTCGGTGATGGTCGGCGAGGTGGGCGTGCCGAAATAGAGAGCCCCGCCGCGGCCGCCCCAAGCGTAGTTGCCGACGAAGCTGCAGCCGGTGATGGCCGGGGCGCCGCCATTGGCAAAGAGGCCTGCGCCGAGATAAGCCAGGCATTGGTCAATGGTGCAATCGACGATGGTCGGCGAGGCGTTGGTCAGGTGAATGCCCCCGCCGGCGCCGCTTGATCCGTACGTCGCGTAGCCGCCCCGGATGGTGAAGCCGTCAAGCACCGTCGAGCTTCCGACGCCGGCCGCGGTAACGACGTGGTAGGCGTTGTCGCCGTGGTTCACCCAAGTGGGCTGGTCGTTTCCCTGGAGGTCGCCGGTCAGGATCGTGGGGTAAGCGATGGGGTCGCGGGCGTTTGGATTCGTGACGCCGGCGTATCCGCCGCGGAGGGCAAGACCTGGCGGCAGCTGGAAGGTGGCATCGCGCAGCCCCGAGCCGAGCGGCAGGTCGCTGGACTTGTCCGGCTGGTAGGTTCCCTGAGCGACGCGGATCTCAGTGATCGAGGGGTTCGACTCGGCATCGGCCAGAGCGTCCTGAAGGAATGAATACGCGGAGGCCCAAGAGATCCCATCGCCTCCCGGCGAGGTGGCATCGACGTAGCGGATGGCAGCCGTAGTCTGGGCCGCCGCGAGCACGCTGATCGATGCGGCAAACGGGAGTCGGATTGAGCGAAGAGAGACCATGGTGTCCTCCAGGAGGGCGAGTTCATCAACTCCAGGCGCTGAGCAGGAGTCCGAGGTCGGCGCCGTCGACGACACCGTCGGCGTTGAGATCTGCGGCGGGGCCGTCGGTGCCCCAGGCGGCCAGCAATAAGCCCAAATCCGCGTCATCGACGACGCTGTCGTTGTTCAAGTCTTCAGGAATGATAGGCGCAGGCCCGTACAGCGTGAACACGGTGTCGCCTGAGATCGTCGCGTAGTTGGTGGCAAGGGTTGACCCCTTCGCGCCGCGGAAGTGCGATCCGTTGCCGCCTGTTCCCTGCGCGAGGCTCCACTCCGGTAGACCATTGTGCCATGCCTCGATCTGCACCCAGTACTTGACGCCGGCGGTGGCGTGGAACGCCGTGGGAAGCGTGAAGCTGTGGTCGTACATCGAGATGCCGCCGACCGTTCCCGCCGGCGTCTGTCCCGCATCACCATCGATCCAGTATTCGACCAGCGGGTTACCGACGATGGCGGGCTCGGTGCCCACGGCGATCGACGGCCAGATTGAGATCTCGAAACCGACCACCGGGCCGCTCCACGATCCTCCATACTTGAAGCCGCCGCGCCAGGTGATCGCCGTGACGTCCTGATCCGCCGGGAGGATGAAGCTGTCCCACACCCACTGGTCGTAATCGCTGCCATCCTCGCCCCAACGCGAGGATTGGTAGAGGGCGCCGGTCGAGGCGGGGGACTGGGTATAGACAGCGACTTCAGCCGACGCGATCCCGCAAAGAAGCGAAGCTCCAGCAACGAATGCCGTCCGCATGGTGTCCTCCAAGAGTGAGGCGATGCCTCGACACCATGATGTTGGCCGCCCGCGGCCGGCACCGCGACGGGGAAACTTCCCCCATTGTGGCTCAGTGTTGGTGGATTCAACGCGCGGCGATTACGCCTCCGCCAAGCCCTCGCGGATCGCGAACCGCATCAGCTCGGCGCGGGAGTTGATGCCCAGCTTTTTCATGATGCGCTCCTGATGGCCGTCGATCGTCTTGGCGCTCCGGGAGAGCTCGTCGGCGATCTCGACGCGCGATCGCCCTTTGCCGATCAGACGCAGCACCTCGAGTTCGCGAGGGGTCAGTGCTTCCAGCGTCGTCTTCGGACGGGGGTCAGACTTCTGACGCGACTTGGCCTGACCGGCTGATCCGCCGATCTTCGCGGGCTGCACGCGCTGTCTCACCTTCGGTCCCATCACGAAGACGCCCTCGGCGTTCCGCGCCACTTCCTTGACCCCCGCGACAATGTCGTCGAGCTCGTCGCCCTTCGCAAAATAGCCGCATGCGCCGCACTTGTATGCAGCCGAGAGATAACCATCACGCACATGGGCGCTCAGAAAAACAAAGTGGACGTTCGGATGCATGTGGCGAAGCCGATCCGCTGTCTCGAAGACGTCAGGCCCGGGCATTTCGATATCCAAGAGCACGACGTCGGGCTTGAGCCGCGCGAACTCTTCGAGGAGATTCGTGGCCGAAGAGAGGTACCCAACGCATTGGATGCGCCCATCGATGGCGAACTGAGCCTTGAGACCTTCAACCAGCACCGCGTGATCATCGACGCAGAGCACGCGAACCGTTGGCCCAGTAAATACCGCAGACGGCGATTTTCGTTTCGCCGTCGGACTGGGGGGCATGGAGGAGTCATCAGCCGAAGGGCTCGCAGACGGGGATGACATTTGAGGGCCTCCTTCAGGAACGTGTAAGAACGGCGCCAATCGCTTGACGGATGGCGTCCAGGTTGTATGGGTCGTCGATAATGACCGGTTGCAGGCTGCCGGGTATGGCGACGAACGTTGTTTCGAATTTACCCAACACCATCATTCGGCAGCGCGGATGGTGCGCATGCCATCCCGCCAGATCGTTTATCGCCGCTGACGTGGGCTCCGTCACCCAGACGGCCGCATCGCGTGCATCGCTGACGGAGATGACTTCAGCACCCGACACTTCGAAAAGGTTCTTCACGAGGGACGCGACCCGTCCGTCCTTGACGTCCAAGACAACGAGTGGCTGTTCCGTATCGGCCTCATTCACGACTGGAAACGTCAGTGCGACCGTCGTGCCCTTGCCAAGCTCGGATTCGATGTTGACGGCGCCACCGGCTTGCTCGACCACCTTTTTCACGAGAGCGAGACCGAGGCCGGTTCCGAGGCCGCGCGGCTTGGTCGTGAAAAACATGTCGAACGCCCGCCGCTTGACCTCTTCCGACATGCCTGTCCCATTGTCGGTGACGGCGAGTCTGACAGTCGCGCCATCCCCTGCTAGATCAATCTTGAGGCGGGCATATCCTTGCCTTCGCTTACGCTCGGGTGGGATGGCAGCGCCAGCATTCACCACCAGGTTCAAGATGGCCTGTGTAAGCGCATGTGGGGCGACAGCGATGTGGGGAAGGTGACGCGGCATCGACATCGTGACTTTGACATGTTTCGGCACGGCCTTCTGAAGAAGCGCTCCCGCCTGTTGCCACCACGCGCGAAGATCCGTCGCCCCGCTGGTGTCATCGGCCTTCTCAGGGTCCATGGCGAGAAAGTGAAGGCCGTCGGCGAGTTGTTGCAAATAGCCGACGCTCTTCTGAACCGCCTTGATGTGAGCGTCGGCGTCGGAAGGAATGGACGACGCGCGCGCAGCATTCAGATGCGCCCGAACGGGCAGGAGCACGTTGTTCATGTCGTGGCCGAGCCCGGCCGCAAGTGAGCCGATCGAGGCCATTCGATCCGTCTCGCGAAGACGTGCCTCCGATAGTTTCCGATCGGAGATGTCCCGGATCATGCCGGTGAACAGCCGTCCCGGCTCGACCTCGCTCACCGCCCAATCGATAGGAAAGAGCGTGCCGTCCTTTCGTCGAGCCTTGACCTCACGTCCAATGCCGATGATTCGCCGCTCGCCGGTCCGTTTGTAACGCTCCAAATAGCCGTCATGCTCCTCCCGATAGGGTGGTGGCATGAGCATGCTGACGTTGCTTCCGACCATCTCGGCGGCCTCGTAACCAAACATTCGCTCCGTCGCGCGATTCACCGACTGAATGAGCCCGCAGTCGTCAATGGTGATGATCGCATCCACTGCCGAATCAAGCACCGCCCGCAGACGGGCTTCACTCTGGCGCACGGCCTCCTCGCTTCGTTTTCGTCCCGAGATGTCTCGAATGATCCCCGTGAAGAGTGCACCAGGTTCGACTTCGCTGACGGCCAGGTCGATCGGAAACGTTGTTCCGTCCTTTCGCCGCGCCCGCACCTCGCGACCGATTCCGATGATGCGCCTCTCGCCCGTGCGGGCGTAACGCTCGAGGTAGCCATCGTGCTCCTCTCGATACGGAGCCGGCATCAGCATGTTGACGTTCTGACCGAGCATCTCGGCTGCTGTGTAGCCGAACATCCGCTCGGTCGCAGCATTGACTGACAGGATGTCGCCACGGCCGTCGCTGGTGATGATCGCATCCACCGCCGAATCCAGCACGGCGCGAAGGCGCGCCTCACTGCCGCGGAGCGCTCGCTCGCGCTGCTTGTGCTCGGTGATGTCACGAGCGACGCACGACGCTCCCACGATCATGCCGGTCGCATCCTTGACCGGCGACAGCGACAGTGAGACTTCGAGGCGCGTGCCGTCCTTCCGGACGCGGGTTGTCTCGAACGTGCTGACCCGCTCACCCCGGCGGATCTGGTCGATCATTCGGTGGTATTCGTCGACACCCTCCGGCGGTAGAAGCATGAGCATTGACTGTCCGACCGCCTCGGCACGGGTGTACCCATAGAGCCGTTCGGCGCCGCGGTTCCATGTCAACACAACGCTGTTCAGATCCTTCCCGATGACGGCGTCTTGAGACGATTCCACCATGGCGGCGAGGCGGAAGATGCCCGAGTCCGCTTCGCGCTGCTCCGTCATGTCACGCGTGACGTAGCCAAGACCGTGAAGGCTCCCGCCATGGTCGCGAAGCGCCAACGTGACGACCCGGGCAAAGAATCGCCCTCCGTCCTGACGCAGCCGCCATCCATCCTCTTCGAAGCGACCTTCTCGTAGAGCAGTCTGGACGGCCCGCCGCGGCGTGCCCGCCGCCGCTTCCTCGGGGGGATAGAAGATTGAAAACGGTTTGCCGATCACCTCGTCGGCGGCGTAGCCGAAAAGACGCTGAGCTCCTCCGTTCCAGCTGGTGATGGCCCCCTCCACATCGGTGGTCACCACCGCGAAGTCTGTGACGTTGGAGACAAGCAAACCAAGCTGTTGCTCCTGGCTGGGCGTAGCGAGATCGGGCAGTTGCTGCGAGTTCGCCTTCGCGCCCGAAGGAACACCTGAGCCCTCCGCTCTCGACTCTTCGTGGACAGCAGCAGGATGGGCCCCATCTCTCGGCCGGGGAGTGGGCATATGCAGCATTCTACCCAGATGGCCTGGTCGTCAAAGGGGGCAGTTGTCGCCGCGCGGTTTTGAGCGAATGGCATTCTGTAGCGCCGGCAATAGGGGAAGTTTCCCCTTGGGATGAGGCGAGGTTGTGGTCCATGATCTGCTCACCCGATACATCTGATCAAGGCGACACCTATGAGAATCACCCTTCGTCCAATGCTCGACCCGACGCGGGAAGTCGACGTCACGGATTTGTTGATCGCTGCAATCGCTGATGCACTTGCGCGACTCTACGGCGGAAATGAGCAGTTGAATCGCCTAGAGGCGGAAGCGCATCTTGTGCAGCTTTTTGAGCGCCTCAAGCTCCAATAGGTAATGTCGACGACAGTCGCCGCAGACTCTACACCTCGACACATCTCGATGCTCAATCACTCACTTATCGCCGCCGCCAGCCCCCCCACGCACTGAAGGTGCGTCGCCGAACCAAACCGAAACTTGCGAACGATCCTTCTCATCAGCGGCATGAAGGACAACTGCTGCCGCGAGCGTGTGGCCCAGGCAGTTGGCGGTACCCCAGGCGTTCAGGAGGTTCAGGTCAATCTCTTCCGCGCATCGGCAGTTGTGGACCACGACGCTTCATGCACGCGAGCAGACATCATCTCGGCGATCAAGCAAGTCGGTTTCGCGGCATCAGTGGTAGCCGGGTAGGAGGAGACTTGGGATCCAGGAGGGCACACCACGCTGGGAAGTCGGTCTGCAAGTTAGATAGGGGAAACTTCCGTGAAGAGCTGGAGCTCGGTATCCCGCAGACTGCTCCGTGATGGCTCTCGAACCGCACGCCCAACGATCCGTAAGGACTTTCCACCATGCCGACGAAAACACATCGTAACACTACACCGACGCATGTCCCGTCCGTCCTCGTAGCGAGCTCACGTGAGCCCGCGCGCCAGATCGAGGTTTCACCGGATCGCACCCGCGGGCGCGCGTACGAGATCTACAACCAACGATGCCATGAGGGCGGAGCAGGCGACGAATGCTCAGACTGGGTGCAAGCCGAACGAGAGCTGACCAGCTGAGGCTACGCCTCAGCGCGGCGCCATTCTGCTGGCAGACCTTTCGAGGACGGGTTTGTCTTATCGCGCCTATTCGAGAGAATACGGCGGTGACCACCGCACTCGTCGCTGTTGCCGGCCAGCCTGTCTATCAGGCTCGGCATCACGCAGATCTACAGGACCGGAGACGTTGAGGTGCAGGCTCTTCGCAGCGTGGATTTCGATCGCCAGAGCGGCCAATTCGTCGTGCTGCTGAGACTGAGTGGAAGCGGCAAGAGCACCCTGCTGTGAGGCGCTTTCAATTCGTGCCGCGCCTGCCGGCGCTGGCACGCGAGAACGAGATGAATACGCGCAAGCGAGTCAGCCGGCGACCGAGACCTTCTTGCTGGTCGGCTTGACCTCGACCTTCTTCGGCGCGGCGCCACTCTTCTTCGCGATGGTAATGGTGACGACGCCGTTGTCCGATTCAGCGGTGACTTTGTCGACGTCGATGCCTTCGGGCAGCTCGATCATGCGGCGGAACGATCCGAAGCGACGCTCGCTCCGATAGAAGTTTTCTCCCTCCTTCTCTTCCTTCTCCTCCTTCTGGCCGGAGAGGATCAAGGTGGCGCCAGAGATCGAGATGTCGAGATCCTTGGCGGCGATGCCGGGGACTTCGGTCCGAATGGTCACAACCTTGTCGGAGTCGCTGAGATCGACGGGCGGGAACCATCCTTCGTCGCGCATAGCCTTCGGTTCAATCAGGCCCCAGGGCTCGCTGACAAAGCGCTCAAAAGCGCGGTCCATCTCGTCGCGGAGGCGGGCCAGCCCGCCATTGGCGCTTTCACGCCGGCTCGATAGGGACAGAGTCATTGATGTTTTCCTTTCGTATGGAATGGTCCGAAGAAGTAGCCGGCGAGCGAGTACTCGCCCGCCAGCCACAGTTGTGTGGTTTCAGAGGTAGGGATCGATCGTGAGCTTGTCCTCCACGCGGCGAACGCCGGGTGTGAACAGGGCGGCTCGTTCGGCGGCGGTGCGCTCGGCCCAGGTGCGTACTGAGCCTGTCAAAGTCACCACGCCATCCCTCACCGAAATGTTGATGCGCTTGGCTTCACGGTCGGCTTGGCGCTCCAGGGCTTCCTCGATCTGGCGGTGGAGCAGGTTGGTGTCGATGGGCTTGGCGGCAATACTGATCAGATTGATGACGTTACGCACGCCGGTGAGGTGCTGTACCGCCCGCTCGGCGTCGCTGCGCTGGGCCCATGTACCAACCGTACCTTCGAGGGTCACGGTGCCGGTGGCGACCGTGGAAGTGATCTGATCATCAGGTACCAGCACATCCCACTTCAGCGCCTGCCGCACGGCCTTGGCGAGGTCCTCGTCGGTGCGTTCCCAAGCCAGTGGGATCTTTACGGTCAGGTTGTCGACCACGTCGAGCACGCCGAAGACGTGATGGGCCGCGGTGCGAGCGGCGAGCTTCTTCGCCCAGGAATCGACATTCCCCGTGAGCGTTACGATGCCGTCGTGAACCTGCACGCCGACATCGGTCTGCTTGACGTTGGGGTGCCAGCGAAGCTCGTTCAGAACATCGGTCTGGATCTGTGAATCGGCTTTCAAGATGGTGGTTGTCATGGGTCTCTCCTACGTTTCATGGCCGGGTCCCTCCCGGTCTTCACAAGTGCATTACAAGACGGCCTGTGTCGTGCCTCCAGAGGGAAACTTCCCTGGTTGGTCGCTGTTTTGAAGTCAGTCGAACCAGCAACGTGGCGCGGATGTCGCATGGCCTTTGCGTACGGCCAGATGCGACGGTCCTACTTTGCGGTATGGCCACCTGCCCCTCTACAAGAAAGGTTCCCTGTTCGCGTCAGAGAACGGGACGCATCAGAGGGACCAACCCTGAGCCACAACGCTACTTCAGGGAAACTTCCCGCTGGTGTGTCCGTCACGCGGCGATTCTGATGCGCTCGTTCGACACCGTTTGCAACAGGAGCACCACATGCGATCCCAGCTGACTCGTCACGATTTACTTGTTCTGGGCGTCCTTTGCGCGTCCACTCCCACTTCGGCATTATGTGCCGACGCACTCGACTCGACCCTTCGCAGCGTCAAGGCTTCCACCTTCTGCAGCAGCGAGTTCTGCCAAGGCAATGAATCCACCACCTTCTCCAAAAATGAACCCGGGCCGTGGTTCGAAGGAGTCGGCGCGTTCGTGCCCGTCGCCGGCAGCTATGCCTTCCAGAACACGCTCGTCTCGCTCGGCTTGATCGGCGGGGTTGCTGAAGCCGCCGGAAACGGTGGGGGCAGCAACGGGAGCTGGACGGGCGACTCCAAGCTCGAAGCAACGTTCACACTCGATGCGCCGACGCCATTTTCGCTTGGCGGGACTCTGAGCACCGAGGGAATCGGCTCAGGCATGGGCAGTGTCTCGGCCCTCGCGCTGGTAGAGCTCGTCGGCCCCGGCGGGACCGTTTTTCTTCACGAAGCCTCCGCAGGATCCTTCGGCGGCGAGGTGAAGGATATAGACGAAGCCGGCGAACTCCCCGCGGGAACCTACACCATTTCAATGCGGGCCTTCGCCGCCGGGTTTTCCAGCGAGATCTCCTACGGCAATGCCGATGCCTGGTACGTCGCGTCGTTGTCGCTCTGCAGCGACGGCGCGATGTGTCCGGCCGATCTCAATGGAGATACTGCCGTGGACGGCGCCGATCTGGGTCTGCTACTTGCCGCATGGGGCGAAACCGGCGGCGCCGGCGATCTCAATTGCGACGGCGCGATCGACAACGCCGACCTCGGCCTCCTGCTTTCGGCTTGGGGTGAGTGCTCGTAGGGCGAAGCGCATCCAAGCATGGCGTCCGACGCGTCACGGCCTTGAGGAAATGGACTGGCTCCCACTTCCTCAAGAGGCTCGCCAAGTGCACGCTGTGCGTTACTGACGCATTGAAGATAGCCTCCGCCAATGGCGGTGATTTTGATCAGCTGAACGTCGACGGAATCGAAACCACTCCAAACACCGGCATCGCCACGCTTGCAGGCACGCTCACGATTGAGCTGCTCGACGGCACCGTGCCGCTATGTGGCGTGATCACCATTCTCACCGCTGACGAAATTATCGGCGCCTTTGATACGGTTGTCTGCGACGTTGCGGTGGAGGTGATCTATACAGAGCACTCGGTTTCCCTCGTGTTCGCCGGTCGTTCTGGTGGCAGCGGCGATGTCAACGGCGACGCCTTGGTCGACGGCGCCGACCTGGGATTGCTTCTCGCCTCGTGGGGTACATGCGGCGGTACATGCTGCGCGGACTTTAACGACGATCAAGCCGTCGACGGACTGGATCTGGGCATTCTGATCGCAAACTGGTCCTGACCGCAGGTCAACTTGCCTGAAGTATGTGCGGTCTCTCCTACTGATACGCCGGATGTCACCAATTAATCCTATTGCACATCTCGCCGAGTCGGTGCCCGCTTGTTGTCAGATCCGTTGTATTCTGCTGAACGCATCACAACCATGCCCGATCTGTTCTCCATCAACCAGACGATCCGTAATCTGAAGCGGTACGCGGAAGTGATTCGAGTGCTCATCAAGCACGGCTTCGGCGACGTCGTTACGGAAATGAACCTGGATCGCCTGATCGAGCGCAGCGTAAGTCTCGTCAGCGCGGGACGCCTGGCGCCCGAACTCGAACGCCTCCCCCGCCAGGTCCGGCTTCGCAAAGCCATGGAGGAGCTGGGACCGACATTCATCAAGCTTGGGCAGGTTCTTTCCGTGCGATCGGACCTCGTCCCCGAGGTGTGGGCCGATGAATTTCGCAATCTGCAGGACGATTGTCCGCAAGTCGAATTCGAGGAGATCGACCAGCGCATCGACGAAGAGTACGGAGATCGTCGAAGAGAAATCATCAAGTCGGTGCACCACCGCGCGCTGGCGGCCGCGTCCATCGCACAGGTGCACCGGGCGACGCTTCGCGATGGCACGCATGTGCTGCTCAAGGTGTTGCGCCCGGGCGTTCGCGAAATCACCACCACCGACTTGGAGATCCTTCGCACGCTGGCCCACTGGACTGAACAGCACTTCACGAACCTCGGTTACAGCCCATTTGAGGTGGTGAATGAGTTCGCCCGCGAGCTCGCCAAAGAGCTCGATCTCACGCATGAAGGTCGAGCGACTGAGCGCCTCGCACGAGCCTTCCACGACGATCCGGATGTTTCCTTCCCAACCATCTATTGGGACGCGACCACACGCGGCATTCTGGCGATGCAGGAGATGCCGGGAATCGTGCTCTCTCGACTCAAAGAAGATGACTTCACGTCGGAGCAGCGACGTTCGTTCGTCGCAGCAGGCGCCCGCGCGGTGATGCGCCAATGCCTGGAACTGGGGTTCTTTCATGCCGACCCGCATCCTGGCAACCTCATCGCGCGCCCGGACGGGGGCATCACCTTCATCGATTGCGGCATGACCGGCCAGCTTGATCGCCGCACAACGGAGCAGCTGGCAGACCTCGTCACTGCAGTTGTGAATGGCGACGTCGATCGCGTCGTTCGCGTGGCGGGAGCTTTGGCCGACGTAGACCCTTCGCGCCTGGAGGACCGCACCTTACGGTCCGACGTGGCTGCGTTCGTCGCTCACTTCGAGCGCGTGCCGCTCGATCAGCTGGACGTCGCTTCGTTGCTCCGCGAGTTCTTCGATCGACTCCGGGCACACCGTCTTCATTGTCCTGGTGGTCTCGTGCTCCTGATCAAGGCGGTGACCACCATTGAATCGGTCGGTGCCAGCCTAGACCCCGACTTTGAACTCATCGAGTTCGCCAAGCCGTATGTCGAGAAACTCGTTCAACGTCAGTACGGGTTCCGAGCCCTGCGAAGGCGGTTTCAAAGCAGCATCGTTCATTATGCGGAACTGCTTGAGATGCTTCCGGTCGAGCTTCAGACACTCCTGATGCAACTCCGTCGAAATCGGCTCGCCGTGAACATCGAACACCGCGGGCTGACGCGGCTCACCGACACGATCGAGCACGCCAGCCGAAATATTTCGTTCGCGCTCATTCTTGCGGCCATGCTCGTTGGCTCCTCGATCCTCGTGCTCGCTGCCAACGACTCGGGCACCTGGCTTCTCACTCTTCTCGGAATCGGCGGCTTTGTCGTGGCCTTTGCGCTCACGATCCTGATGATCCTCACGAACCGTCGCATCCGCAAAGAGGATCGGTAACGGCAGACAAGACCGACCGGCTCCGGGTCTCTGCTCGCCCTCTTGGAGTCGTGTCGCCGATCAAGGCCGTCACAAACGCCGGTCGCGACGCGACCGCGGAGCCTTCGCCCCCTTCTTTTTTGTCCGTCGCGGACGCCCTGGCGCCGAATCCTCTCCAGTTGGTTTCAAGGCCTCGCTCATTCCATCCAAAGCGCCGCTAGCCCCGCGAAGTAGCGTTCGCACGCCCTCACGGATCACCCGCATGCCGGCGGCGCCAGATTCGCGGCCGAGTTCTAACAGCCGCCCGTCGGTAGCCTCAACCGTTCGCTTCAAACCCGGACGGATTACCGTGCCGGCACGACGTGCCTCCGCGACAATGAGACTGATTTCTTCGCGCGCTGCGCGGCCAAGCGAGCGGCCCGCCCGAGTTACAGCCTCCAGCGCTTGTTCTTCGGCGCTGCGAAGCGTACGAGTACTTCGCTTGAAATCCCGCTGTACCGACTTTGAGCCTCGCTCCACCGAATCGCGGGCAGCCTTTTTAGTTGACCGGTTCGCCGCTGCAATGGCATCTCTCAATCCATCGACGACTTGACGGAGCACGTTGTGGCGGGATCGGGGCACCGCTCGATCCAGTCCTGCCATCGCACCGTGCACCACCTCTTTCACCAAACCGGGAATTTCAGATGGCGAAAGGTCACGATCGCGAAGTGCCCGCAAGGTCAGCGCGCGTACGCGAGACCGTGCACCAGTCTGCTTGCTCACGGCGCGGCTCGCGGCATGGCGGACCGTCGTCGATTGCTGCTGCCCCTTGGTCACGTTCTTTCTCGTGGCCAGGCGCGCTCGGCTGCCGACATCCGATTTCTGCCGCTTCTTTGATTGCTTGTTCGAAATACGACGGTTCATGTGGGTTTCCTTAGGGATTGAGCACGGCACTCGACATTATTCTCATGTCGCGCTTCCTTCGATCGACTCGATGATCCTTCATCCGCGGGGCGACATCATCCGGGAAACTTCCCCTATCCATTGGAGGGGTGCCTTTCGACCATCTGGTCCCACGAAGTCAGCAGCGAAGGCTCCGGGACGACCTCGCGCTGTATAGGCGCTGTGTCAGTGTTGTGGGCATACGCGGCACCGTGTGGCAGGATGAAGTGTTCGGCCGCAATCAACGGCCAGGAAGGAACTCACCATGCCCCAAGATGCAACGAAGCGTACAGCGACACAGCAGGAATGGCCCGACCGACTATTGACGTTGGATGAGACAAGCCATGTCATCCGCATAACACGGCGCAGGCTACACGACCTGATTGACCAGGAAAAGCTTCGGGCCGTCCGTATTGGACGATCCGTCCGCATTCGCTGGTCCGACCTGCTCGCCTTCATGGAGACCGGCGGATGATTGCCGACTGCAGGATGCCTCCCACAAACGACGGAGGCCGCGGTGCAAACGCGGCCTCTGCGTCGAAATCAATAGCCTCATTTCATCATAGCCGCGACTGGCGTGAAGTCACGAAGCAGTACCCCTGTCCCTCGTGCGGCAAGCCTGACTGGTGCGCATAGAGCGCGCGCGGATATTTACGCTGTCAACGATTGGGCGAAGTGCCCCCAGGCATGCGGTTGGTTCGCAGTCTGCCGGACCACAAACTCTTCCGACCGCGCCGAGACGCCGAACAGCCACACACATCACCCGTGCGATCACAAAAGTCGTTCCCCTCGTTCGAGAGCGCTGTCAGCGCGCCACTATCTCTCCGTGCCTGACACGGTGTATGACAAGGCAGCCGGCTTGTTAGGGTCATCGGAAAACGCGCTGCAAATTGCGCTGCAGCAGAGAGCGGCATCGTTGGGCATGATGACACCAGAAGACAACCGACCGCCGATTGGCGGTCAGGAGACTCCCGTCGTAACGTTCGCGGATTCCACACCTTGCAGCGTCGTGCAAAAGTGTGCCGAAATGGCGAGAGGCGGACTTGAACCGCCGACACCCGCATTTTCAGTGCGGTGCTCTACCAACTGAGCTACCTCGCCAGAGGTATCTGGATCGCAAGGGTAGTGCGGCCATGAGACAAGTCAAGCCCCGGCACCGGAGTCCGATTCAAGCGCCCAATTTCGACGAATTCGCTCGTGCCGCCCGATTGAGCGCCGCCCGTGCCCGGCCTATCGAAAGGACGCCAGGAAGGCGTATGTCTCGGGCGGGGCCAAATGATGACTCCGCAGCTGTTCCCGCGCCCAATTGGCCAGCCAGTGACGCATGGCGGGTCGCCCGAGATAATCCCGCAACGACACCTCTGAATGGTTGGAGCTGGTCGAAGCGGTCGCGAGGGGCGAGTCGCAGGTCTCACGGCGAAGTTCTCCGACGATTCGGCGGACGGCAGATGGAGCATCGGCGCCAATGGCCATTGACCGTACCACATCCCCAATCGCCGCCCCGTGTCGGAATGCCAGGTCGGCCCAGGCCAGTTCGCAGTTGTCGACGCAGGCGGCCGCGTGGATCAGGTCGCCGACATGGCGCAGGGGCGCCAGTGTTTGGATGCCTCGCCTTGCACTGGCGCTGGTCACGTGAAGCACCAGCCGGTCAATGCTGACCCCATATCGCTGCGCGACATGCCCGGCATGCGAAAAGTAGTTCCGACGAAGCCGATTGAGAACGCACGGGAGAACTTCAACGCTTGAGTCGATGGTGCCACTGATCCCTCGTTCGGCATTCTCTGGGGCTTGGGCCATGGACTGCTCCCTGTGCATCCTGCGTGATGGGAATCGATGCGTGCGGGTACACACTTCGATTGGCGCAGTGTACGCGGACGGCAGTTGTCGTCAATGGGTCGGGGATTGATTGGACACGTCGGTTTCAATCGAGCCCAGAAGATCGCGGCGAATGTCGCGAATTGCGGGGAATTCGGCCCGCCAATGGCGAAGTCGATCGAGCTCAAGTGAGACATCGAGCACGCATTCGTGGTTATCGGCTTCCGCAAGTATCTCACCCTTGGGAGAGATAACCATCGATCCGCCGGCGTAAGACAAGTGCGGGTCGTCGCCCGTTCGATTCACTCCAACCACAAACGCCTGATTCTCGATGGCCCGGGCCATGAGCAGCGAACGCCAGTGTGATTGTCGAGCGGCCGGCCAATTGGCCCCCAAGGTGAACACCTCCGCCCCGCCGAGCACCGCATGACGCCAGAGTTCCGGAAATCGCAAGTCGTAGCAAATGAGCGGACACACTGTCGCGCCGCCGCAAGACCTCAGCATCAGTCGCGAGCCGCCCCGGTAGTGCCTGCTTTCATGCCCATAGCTGAACGGATGGACCTTGTGATAGAACCCCAGAGGCTCTCCGGTCGGGTTGAACAAGGCCATGACGTTTCGACCCCAGCCGTCGGGCCCACGGTCGGCATATCCGTGCTGGACGAAGCAGGAAAACCGGCGGGCAAGATCGGCGGCGAAGGCCGACGATGTCTCGTCGACGATTCGATCGAGGTCCATGCTGAACCCCGTATCGCCCAATTCAGGAAGGAGCAGAAAATCGCCGGGCTTCGGATGGCGGGCTTCGATAAGACTGCAGATGCGGGCATGATTGGCCGCCTTGTCTTCCCAGGCGATATCAAGTTGGACGGCAAGGAGTCGCACTGGCGGATGGTATCCGCGTATGCTCCCCCCATGCGGCGTGCCGCCATTGTGACGGTATTCCTGGTGCTGTACACAGCGCTGATGTATGCGGTTGCCGTGGTCGTTGGAGGATTCCTCATCGATCCGCCGACGGGGGCCCTTGAAGGACTTCAGGAGGCATTTGATCCGCGGAAGTGGGGCCGAGACCCGCAAGCGTGGATGATTTTTGCAACGCCGACGTTCGTCCTTGTCGCGAGCCAGGTCCTCTTCCTCCTGCCGGTTGTCCGTTGTCGGCCGGAACTGTCCACGGAAGGTCGCCCACTCTGGACGACCTTGGTGGGGGCTGGTGCTGTCGCGGCAGTGCTCACCATGGCCATGCTCTTCTCGCTCCTTGACCTGATTCTCATTCTGTTGAACTCCAACGCGCCTGAGGATCAATACAACGGTCTTGGATTTCCCGATGACTGGTGGGCTGGGACCGGGCTTATGGCCGCGTTATTGACGGTCTCGTGGCTGATCTGGTCGGCACTCCTCATGGTGTTCTGCAAACCGGCCGCGGGTTCGGGTCAGCTCGGGCGATGGATAGGCCTGCTGCTTCAGGCAACGATCTTCGAGGTGCTCATCACGATCCCGATCGACATCATGGTGCGGCGAAGATCGGACTGCTATTGCAGCACCGCTTCCTTTTTTTCGATTTGTTGCTCCACGTGGGCGTTCCTGTGGCTCACGGGTCCGGGGATCATGCTCGGCCTAACCTCAAAGCGTCGAAGGCTCTTCTTTGAACACAACTGCCACGTGTGCCATCACCCCAGGGGACCAACGCCGGGGGCGCGATGCCCCGAATGCGGCAATCCCTGGGGGGCTACGCCACCAGCCCCTTCGTCAGGCGCATGAAGGCGGTCTCGAGGTTCACCTGCTCCTGCTTCACTTCAGAAATCCGGAATCCGTTGGTAATGAGCCGGGCGGGAAGCTCGGAGACCGGGAGGCCGCTCTGAGGATCAACGGTGACATGAATGCGCGGCTTGCCGTCGAGGGACCCGTTGGGCGAGATTTCCACCTTGGTAATGCCCTTCACCTGTGCCAGCAACGCTGCGGCCTGTTCGATCCGGTCATCAACCGCGATGTGAACGATCATGCCCTGGCTTGCTCGGTTCATCAGGTCGGTGACTGGTCCGGCGTATCGAAGGACACCCTGTTCGATGATGCCGACGGTATTGCAGAGCTCTGCAAGCTCGTGAAGGATGTGCGACGAGATGATGATCGTCTTGCCCATGCGTCGGAGCTCTTTGAGCAGCTCGCGCAGCTCGATGCGAGCCCGCGGATCCAGGCCTGACGCCGGCTCATCCATCAGAAGGACCTTGGGGTCATGAAGCAGCACGCGAGCCACGCTCAACCGCTGGCTCATGCCGCGTGAGAGTCCGTTCACTTCGGACGCCGCCTTGTGAGTGAGATCGGTCAGCTGGAGCACGTCGGCAACCACGCGTTCGCGCTGCTGGCCGTGAATGGCGTAGCAGGCGGCGAAGAATTCAAGGTATTCGCTGACGAGCATGTCGTCGTAGGCACCCATGAAGTCGGGCACATAGCCGATGATCGGGCGGATCAGGTGGTTCTGGTAACCGACCACCTTGCCGTCGATTCGCGCCTCGCCCCACGTCGGCTTGAGCAGCGTGGCGAGAATCTTGATTGTCGTCGTCTTGCCCGCACCGTTGGGGCCGATGAACCCGAAACATGCCCCCTGCTCAATGTTGAGATTGAGGTTGTTGAGGGCGGTGAGCTCGCCGTATTTCTTGGTGAGGTTGATCGTTTCGATCATCGGCATGGATAGGGCACTCAGCGCGGTTCGGGAATGATCATGGATTCGTCGAGCGGCAATGGATAGATCCAGCGCACCATCACGGTGCCATAGGAATTCGCCGGCGGCTCATCATTGATCGTGATGGGGACCGGACAGGAAACGTTATTGAGAATACCGATCACGATCAGGCAGGGCCGCGTCATCCAGACTGACAAGTCGAGTTCCCGGCCGATGCGCCGCTGCAACCGGATTTCATTGCTCGACGGTGAAGGATCGAGGTAGTTGGGAGCCGGGAGCATGTTGAAGACGCTGAGAAGGTGCATGTATGGATTGCGATGCAAGAGATCGACCATGCCATCGAGGACAATGGGATCGTCCTTTCGCCGGCTTACACGATCGCGAAAAAAGTTGTTGAGATCGTTGTCAACGAGATTGAACGTGTTGGACCCGGCCAGCTTGCTCCCAAGGCTCAAGGGACTTCCGGCCGGCCATTCAGCGACGCCTTCCGCATTTCCATAGTTTGGAATCGGCTGCGAGACGTTCGGTCGAATCGAGTTGGGGGCATAGCGGCGCAACGGTGTCCGCCGCGGATTCACATAGATGATCAAGACATCGGAGAGTGTTCCGGGGAGGTTGTGTTGAATCGACCCGTTGAGCGTCACCATGCTGCCCCGGTCGTCAATCTCCTGGATGATCGGGTCATCGGGAACGACGCTGATGCCCCCCCATTTCGGATCCACCGAACCCAGCCACTGAAGATACAACTGTGATTCAGTCGACCGTGCGGGAATGCGCAGGTCACCCGGGCGATTCAGCGGGGCATCGTAGCGGTCGATATTCGGAAATCCCGAGGACACGCGATCCGGGTTGGTCCAGCCGGTGAGCAGGTTCCGCTGACCCCGCTCAGACTCCACGGAGACATGGGTGTATCCATAGTTCGAAACCCCCACCGAAAACCACACGCTTGCCCGCATGAAATTCGGTTCTTCGGGTCGCTCTTCACCCAACGGGCGATGGATCCAGTCGATAACCGTGAGATGCTGGATGCCCTCGTGCTGGGTTCCGATGATTGAAACCCCTCCCCAGGCGACAGCCGTAAACAGCACCGCCATGGCAACGAACATTCCCCAGGCATGGCGCACACGCTTGAGCTGCCGTAACATCGCAAACCCACCGGGGCCGGCCGCAACCCAGTAGATCGAAAACAGCAACACGGCGGCGAGGATGCCGATGGCCGCCTGCCCTTGCATTCCGATGGCATCGGCGACAAGGTTCCCGCCACCGAGTTGGTTGGTGGTGATCGAGCCCCTCGAAATCAGCTTTCTGTCCCCTTCGAGTTGAGTGACCTCGTTTGCGGTCGGGGTATCGATACGGCGGCCGAGAATGCGATTCCAGAATGCATCGGGCTGAGGAATCGGCGAGGTCTGCAGCAAGTGGAATTGATCGTTTGTGACGTCGATTCCCACAAGAGTGATGCGACCGTGACCATAAGTCCGCTGTACTGCAAACACGTGGCCATCGATCGAGTTGAGCCGGGGCCGAAAAGTGCCGGACCGTTCATCGATCTGACAGGGCATCGCAAGAAACGGCTCGAAGTGATTGTCGAGCGACGCCGCGTCAAAGAAGGACACCCGAGTCACACCGCGGACGTTGGTCTTCACCGAGTCGGTCTTGCTGAGCACCGAGGTCAACTCAGCAAACGGGACTCCCTCCCGCAACTGCGGCGCCTGAGTCGGAAGCAGATCGCTCAAGTGCGTAATCTGTCCCTCGCCAAGGCCCCATGGATTGCCTGCCTCAGGAAGGATGATGATGAAATGGCGACCGCGACGGACGAACTCGCGAATCGCATCGGCCTGATCCAGCGTCAGATCCTGCGGCGACATCGAATTCGAAGTCGCCGGATTGGTCCACACCAAGGCATCGAATCCTTCGAGACCTTCCCATCGGTCCGGAAGGTCACGGACCTGAAGGCCACTCGCCACGACCGTGGCTTCCATGGCCCCCACAGCCGGCTCCTCCATGTAGCCGCCAAGGCGATTGTTCTGATAGGCCCGAAGGTTGCCGTCGCTTCCCCCGCCGATCACACCGATCAGGCTCGACGGCGTCTCCACCACAATCGCAGGACCGGCGGCGGCCGTGTTCAAACTGATGCGGGCGAGGCCCACCTCACTGCGGCGTCGACCGTCGCGTTCTTCGTAGGCCCGAACAATCCAGACCGTGTTATTTGAGATGGTCGGGCTGACCCAGGCATAGAGCCAGGTTGAAAGCGGCTGATGCGGGCTCAGGGTGACCGAGCGGCTCTGAAGAGCGAGGTCGCCGTCAGCGTTCGGCACATCCCATTGAACCCGAACCGGCAGAGCTTCGTCGGTCTCATTGGTCAGCCTGACGCGAATCCCGTTCCACGCGCCAAGGTGCACATACGAACCGACCCCAAACTGCTCAAGCTCAACCGTCACACTCTGAGCCCACGTGCATTGGGCGGCCAGCAACGCCACCAGCAGGAACACGAAGTCTCGAAGACCGGAAACCATGGCCGCAGTGTATACGCGGAGTGCCGCAGGTTGTTTGGAATTGGCTTAAGTCGGACCATCGGGCAGACGAATTGCTGAAGATGCCGAGCTTCCCGAGTCCAATCCTTCTCACGGCCGTCATCGGCGCGGTATTCGGATGGTGGACGCTGCGCCTGCTCCTGTTTCGAGTCGATCGGGAGATGAAGGTGCTCGAGCTCAAACTCGAAACGCTCAGGCTTCGACAACGCCACCTCGCGATGTTGGCGGCGCGTCCACCGATCGAGGTCTAGTCGATCGGGGCACACGGCGGCCCAATCCACCCGAGTCTATGCTCCCGGCCTATGGCCATCGTTCGCGAACGAGCCCCAGCGAAGCTGAATCTCGCCCTTTCGGTCGGCCCGCCGCGGCCGGATCGAATGCATCCCATCTGCTCGTGGATGGTGACGATCGACCTCGTTGACGACCTCGAGGTCACCGCCCTTCCGCCCGGCAGCCTGTCGAGATATGCGATCCTGTGGCACCCCGAGGCGCGCCGCCGATCTGAAATCGACTGGTCCATTTCAAAGGACTTGGCGGTGCGCGCCCACCTGGCCATCGAACAACACACCGGTCGCAGCCTTCCCGTTCAGATGAAGCTTGAGAAGCGCATCCCGGTCGGTGGTGGGCTCGGAGGCGGATCATCGAATGCGGCAGCAATGTTGCGCGCCGTCAATCAGGTCTATCAACTCGAACTCTCACCAGAAGAACTACGCACTCTTGGGGCAGGGCTCGGATCGGACATCCCGTTTCTGGTCACTGGCGGATCGGCGATTGTTGAAGGGTTGGGGGATCAGGTGGCTCGCTGCAGTGCACCCTTGGACCTGCACGCCGTGCTCATCTTCCCCGAGGCGGCCTGTCCGACCGGGCCCGTCTATGCCGCTTTCGATCGAATGCCGGACGCAGCATTGAATCGATCGCGAATATTGGCCCTCACAGAGGCCCGCCCGATCGATGCGACACTGCTATTCAATGACCTCACAAAGCCGGCGCAGGCCGTGGCTCCGACCCTGGAGCCCATCGCCGAACAAGTTCGCGCCATCGTGAACAGGCCGGTCCACGTCAGCGGCAGCGGATCGACCTTGTTTGTTATTGCCGACGACGCATTGCAGGCGGCATCGCACGCGGAGTTGCTTGAAATGGGACTGGGGCTGCCGGTCATGGCGGTCCGTTCGATACCGGCAACCGAAGTTTGACCGGCCGGTACTCCTCTGCATTCCCCCGGCCTACGCTTGAACCGAAGCCCGCTTGACGAGAAATCGACATGAAAACGCCCCAATCCAAGATCCACTCATCCTGCGCCACCAACGCATCCATTCCAACGAATCTCGACGCGACGCGCTGGGAGCAGTTAGAACCGCACTACAAAGCGTTGCTCGACAGGACGTTGCGATGCGAGAACTGCCTTGAGAAGTTGATTCTCGATCGCAGCGAGCTTGATGCATTCGTCAGCGAGACCGAGGCCAATCTCTACATCAACATGACCTGCCACACCGACAACGAGGGGGCCCAGAAGGCGTATCTCGATTTTGTCGAGCAGGTCGAGCCGCATCTCAAGAAAGTCGGATTCGAGCTCGATCGCAAGATCGCCGAATCTCCGCACGCGGCCGCGCTTGATCAGGATCGTTATGGCGTCCTGCTGCGCGGCCTGCGAAACGAAGTTGACCTTTTTCGTCAGGACAACGTCCCCCTGCAGACCGAGATCACCAAACTCGACCAGCAGTACAGTCAGATCAACGGGGCCATGCTCGTGACGTTTCGCGGCGAGGAGAAGACTCTGCCGCAGATGTCCCGCTTCCTCGAAGAGACCGATCGCTCCGTTCGCGAGGATGCCTGGAAGGCCATCGCGGACAGGCGGCTGCAGGAGCGCGACCGGATTGACGACATCTTCGACCAGATGATTCGTTTGCGGCATCAGATTGCCGTGAACGCGGGATTCGACAACTTCAGGGATTATCAGCATCGAAAGATGCACCGATTCGACTACGCACCGGCGGATTGCGAAACATTCCATCGCGGTGCTGAGGAGGTTGTTGTTCCGCTGCTTCGAAAGCTCAATACCGATCGCGCCAAGGCCCTGAAGGTCGATCAGCTTCGGCCGTGGGATCTTGCCGTCGACGTGCGGGGGCGATCACCACTTCGTCCCTTCTCCAATGCCGACGATCTGGTCTCGAGATCGTCCGACATCTTCCACCGCATGGATCGCGACCTTGGAAACATGTTCGACGAACTTCGCGGCGGCGGCTGCCTCGACCTCGAATCCCGCAAGGGTAAGGCGCCGGGCGGCTACCAGTATCAGCGGCAGTACTCGCGCAAGCCATTCATCTTCATGAATGCCGCGGGGCTGCATCGCGACCTCATCACGATGGTGCACGAGGCCGGCCACGCCTTCCACAGCACGTTGTGCAAGACGGACCCTCTGGTGAACTATCGACATGCTCCGATGGAATTCTCGGAGGTGGCCTCGATGAGCATGGAGATGTTGACCTATCCCTACTTGGAATCGTTCTATTCCGCTGAAGATGCCGCCCGGGCAAAGCGTAAACACCTTGAAGAACTGGCGTCCACGCTTGCCTGGATTGCCACGATCGATGCGTTTCAGCACTGGATCTATACCCATCCCACGCATTCGCGGACCGAACGCACCGCGAAGTGGCTCGAACTCAACGATCGCTTTGGCCCGGCCGTCTCCTACAAGGGCCTGGAGTCAGCGCTCGAAGCTTCATGGCAGCGCCAGCTCCACCTCTTCGGTGTTCCGTTCTATTACATTGAATACGGCATCGCCCAGCTCGGGTCGCTTCAACTCTGGCTTCAATCAAAGCGAAATGCTTCCGCGGCCATCAAGAACTACAAGTCGGCCCTGACCCTCGGCGGGTCACGCCCCTTGCCGCAGCTCTTCGAGGCTGCGGGCCTGAAGTTCGATTTCAGTCCCCCGATGATGCGATCCCTGATGAAGGAGGTTGAAGGCGAGTTGAGCGCCCTTCCGCTCTAAGCCTTTAGATCTCGGCCGTGCCCACCGCGCGAACCAGGATTCTCTTCATCTGCCTTGGAAACATCTGTCGCAGCCCGACCGCGGAAGGTGTCTTTCTTCACCACGCCAATGCTCGGGGTGTTGCCGACCTGTTTGATGTCGATTCCGCAGGCACCGGCGGCTGGCACACGGGCGAGCGCCCGGATTCGCGAGCCCTCGCCGAGGCGAAGCGTCATGGAGTACACCTTCCCAGCCGCGCTCGAAAGATCACCGAGAGTGATCTGGAGGCGTTTGATCTGCTCGTCTGCATGGATGAATCGAATCGCAGGGACGTCCTCGACCTCGGTGCGGATGAGCGAAAGGTCAGGCTTCTTCTGGCCTACCACCCCGAGCTCGGACGACGCGATGTTCCGGACCCCTACTCCGGCGGGCCCGACGAATTCAGGCAGGTCTTCAAGCTGATCGACGCAGCCTGTCACATGATGCTCGACGCCCTGCTCAGCCATGTCGCGCTGCGAACTCGCGCATGAACACGGCCAGTTGGCGACTTCCCTCGATCGGAAACGCGTTGTACATCGAGGCGCGAATCCCGCCGGCATCTCGGTGACCGCGAAGGCCGTCCATGCTGTTGGCCGCCGCCTCGGTGACAAAGAGATCATCGAGTTGCTCGTTGGGAAGGCGAAACGAGACATTGACGTGCGAGCGCGAATCCGGCCGGGCAAGTCCGCGATAGAAGCCCGCTGATTGGTCGATGACGTCGTAGATGATCCGGGACTTCTCGGCATTCCGCCGCTCGAACGCCTCGGCCCCGCCGTTGCGCTCGATCCAGCGAATCATGCGACCCATGGCGTAGATCCCGAAGGTATTGGGCGTGTTCAGCCGCGAGCCGGCCTTGACATGATCCGCGTAGGACAGCATCGACGGCAGGCTCTTCGTTGCCTTCGCAAGAAATTCACGGTCAACGACCACGAGCACGATGCCGGACGGGCCAAGATTTTTCTGCGCGCACGCATACGTGAGCACATGGCTGCCAAAGTCATGCGGTCGAGCGAATGCTTCGCTGCTGATATCAACCACGCGAGGCGCGCCGGTCGCCGGCGCTGTCTCAAACCGCGTGCCGTAGACCGTGTTGTTCGAGCAGTAGTGCAGATAGGCCGCCGACGGAGATGACACGATGTCCTCACGCTTCGGCACGAAGGAATACCGGTGCGATGCACCGTCGAACGCGCAATGGACGGACCCCACCTTCCTTGCTTCCACCATCGCCTTGTGAGCCCAGATGCCCGTGTCAAGATAGTCGGCCGTGGCGCCTGGAACCAGGAAGTTCATCGGAACCATCGCAAACTGCAGCGTGCCGCCACCCTGCAGGAACAGGACCTCGTGCGAATCAGGAATCCGACCCACGCGGCGATAATCCTGCAACGCGTCCGACAACACCTCTTCGAACACGGGGCCGCGATGACTGTGTTCGAGGATCCCAATTCCGCTCCCCCGAAGATCCATGAGATCCGCCTGAATCTCGTGGAGCACTTCTTCCGGCATCGCGGCCGGCCCCGCCGAGAAATTGAGAATTCGGGATCCGGAAGGCGTCGTTGAGGATGGGGCGGCGATCAGGCGAGTCATCATGGAATTATCGGGAGCCGGGAAGAGTGACTGTAGGTATGCGGCCGCCAGGGCTCCCATTCCCCGGTACAGGTCGCAACGATGACCAAATCGGGCTACTATTTCAACAATTCCTACGCATCACGACGCGGCCGACTTGGCCGTGTTTTCTTTGAGGAGCAATTACTCTTGAAGCCCTACCCGGCCCGCATTGGTATTGAACTCGATCGCTATTCTCAACCGGAAGGACATCGCGAGGCGTACTACGGCCTGCCGGAGGAGGTGAAGTTCTGTCGCCAGTGTGTCATCTCCAACCAGCGACCAAACTCGGCGGTGGAATTCTCGCACACCATCAAGAGCAAGAAGGCCACCATCAATTTCAATGCCGACGGCGTATGCGATGCCTGCCTTCTCGCCGAGAAGAAGAATCGTGAGATCGACTGGTCAGCACGAGAGCGCGAGCTCATGGCCTTGTGTGACAAGTACCGTTCCAAGGACGGCTCGTACGACTGCCTCGTTCCGGGGTCGGGCGGCAAGGACAGCGTCTACCAGTCGCACATGCTCAAGTACAAGTATGGCATGCACCCCCTCACCGTCACCTGGGCGCCGCATATCTATACACCGTGGGGCTGGAACAATTTCCAATCATGGATTCACTCCGGCTTTGACAACTACCTCCTCACACCCAA
This sequence comes from uncultured Isosphaeraceae bacterium, assembly GCA_964407695.1. Taxonomy (GTDB): domain Bacteria; phylum Planctomycetota; class Phycisphaerae; order Phycisphaerales; family SM1A02; genus CAYOWQ01. The sequence goes on from CAYOWQ010000004.1 coordinate 245,614, forward strand.
CGGCCGCATGCACCGACTGCTTACTCGCCTCGCAGTCGAGAACATTTTTCACCCGTTCCAGCCGTTCATAATCGGGCAGAAGGCGTACGCCCCGAAGATGGCGCTCAAATTCAACATCAAGCTCGTGTTCTATGGCGAGAACGAGGCCGAATACGGAAACCCGATCCAGGATACAAGCGTGGCCCAGCGCGACCATGCCTACTTCACACAAGCAGACAAGAGCAAGGTCCATATCGGCGGCGTCAGTGTGCAGGACCTCTACGACCACTTCGGGGTCGAGCCGCTGGACCTCGAGCCCTATCTGCCGGCCGAACCGCATCATCTGAAGGACGCGGGCGTCGAGGTTCATTACCTCGGCTACTACCTCAAGTGGCACCCGCAAGGCGCTTACTACCACGCCGTCGAGAACGCCGGGTTCCAGCCATCACCTGAGCGCACCCCCGGAACGTATTCGAAATACAACTCGATCGACGACCGCATCGACGACTTCCACTACTACACGACGTACATCAAGTTCGGCATTGGGCGGGCCACCTATGACGCTGCGCAGGAGATTCGCAACGACGAGATTACCCGTGAAGAAGGGGTCGCCCTTGTCAAGAAGTTCGACGGCGAATTCCCCGAGCGATTCGCGGAGGAAATCTTCCGCTACCTCTCGATCCCGGAACGGGAGTTCCCCCAGGCCTCAAAGATGTTTGAAAATCCCGTCATGAGCCGGGACTACTTCATGCATCTGGCCGACCGGTTCCGCTCGCCTCACCTCTGGACCCATGATGGCGGCCAATGGAAGCTGCGCCACACGGTGTTCCAGGAAGTGCCGGCGATGGTCTGAACCACCTGAGACTCATCGCCGAGTCGCCGGAAATCCAAATTGCGGCAACGCCCCTGCCTCAAGGCAGGGGCGTTGCGTTGGAGAAGGTTGGTGGTGACGAGACTGGGCGTCAGGCTCGCCCCACCGGAAATAACGGTTCGAAGCGTCGACTCAGTTGCTCAGGGCGACATTGTCGGGCTCGGCAGTGATCTCGATTTCCTCAATCGCGGCCGTTGGTTCGATGCCGGCGAATGGGTCGGCGTTACCGGTCGCTTCATCCTTCAGCATTTGCCGAGCACGCTGCTCATAGCCGTCGCACTTGCCGCTCCGCGAGAGCTGAGTGAGCTGCGCTTCCTGAACCCGACGAAGTTCGGCCAGCTTGCCTTCAAGCTGGGTCAGACTTCCGACCTTGCCGAACTTCTCATAACTCGCGAGCAGCTGCTGCTGTTCCTTGGTCATGTCGATCAGCCGGTCGTTGCGCTCAATCGCGTCGATCTGGCGGTCGAGTTGCGTCAGCTTGGTCTCAAAGTCGGAGTATTCGTTCTCAATCTTGCCGCGGATCTCCATCAGGCGCGATCGCTGCTGATCCAGCAGCGTCAGCTGCTGCTCATTGGCGGCAACCCGATCCTGGAAATTGGCTCGCACAGAAGCCATGCGGACCGCCTCACTGTGGGCATCCTTCAGGTCGTAGCGAATTCCGCCCGTGCGAATCGAGACCTGAACACCGGTCTTCGACTTGTCTTCAGCGCGAGTGATCGCGGTCTTCAGATCAGTGAGGTCCTTGGTCGTCAGCGAGACGACACGCTTGGCCACCTCCGAATCCTCCTGAAGCAGCGAGATCTGGTGCTCAACCTCGGCAAGTTCGCCTTCAATTTCGGCGATTCGATCCGGATACTGATCGGCAAGATCCTGCAACTGCCGACGCAGCGCCACCGGGTCATCGATGCACGAATCAAACGCGTTCAACGCCTTGACCCGGACCTGGTCAAAAGCTGTCGCAACGCGGCCGGGACCAACCAGCAACGTGAGGCCGCCGAGGCCGAGTCCGGCGATGAGGCCCCACCTGACAATCGAGCGAGTGAAACAGCACATGGTGAGTTCCTTTCATGGCCAGCCCCGCCCGACACGGCTCCCGAGAGCCGCCTGCGGCCGCTGGATCCTTTGGGTTCCATGAAGCTGTTTGGGAAGGTCCCCGAGGCAATTTCAAATTCAACCGGTGTCCGCCAACGAATTGTTGGCTTCGGCCTCTGTTGGGGCCGAAAACGACCCGACTAGTCGTGGCGAGCCAGCCACTTCCTCAGCCTCGGGGCATCCCAGGCGTTGACACATTGATCCCGCAGACACCATCCGCGACGTGCCGTAAGCACGCCGAATCGCAGCTGATCAAAGTCTCTTGCCGAATGCGCATCCGTATCGATGGCGATCAACCCACCCGCGTTCGTCACCAGCCGCACATGGGCATCCCGAAGGTCGAGCCGAAGCGAATTCGCATTGACCTCCATCGCCACACCGTGCTTCAACGCCGCAGCCACCAGCGCAGGCATATCCGGATGCAGCCCCTCGCGCTCGCCGATCAGCCGGCCGGTCGGGTGGCCGAGGATGTCGACGTGCGGGTTCTCAATGGCCGCAAGCAATCGCTTGGTCGCAACTTCCGGTTCCTGACGCAGCGACGCGTGCGGCGATGCGACCACGAGGTCCAGCTTCTCCAGCAGGTCATCCTCGTAGTCCAATCGCCCGTCAACAAGAATATCGACCTCCGACCCTGCCAGAATCGTGATGCCCTTCACCTTCTTCCGCACTTCGTGAATGGCCTCGATATGCTCCAGCAGGCGCTCGCGCGAAAGTCCATTGGCCTGCACGCTTGATCTCGAATGGTCGGTCACCGCGATCGTGTGGTACCCCCGTCGCTTTGCTTCCTCTGCCAATTCCTCAATTGAAAGTCTTCCGTCTGATGCTGTCGTGTGCGAGTGCAATTCCGCGCGAATATCTCCGACTTCGATCAACGCCATGGGCGGCTCTGTAATGAGCACGTTTCCCTCGCGCAGCTCCGGCGGAATCCATGGCAGCTCCAACGCTTCGAAGATGGCCGATTCAGGATCGGCGGCAATCGGCTCGATGCCCCGTTCATGGGGTCGATCCTGACCGTCGTCGGGAAAGAGCCCGTACTCATTGAGTCTTGCTCCTCGTTTGATCGCACGCTCGCGCATCGCCACATTCATCTCAACGCTGCCGGTGAAATAGAGCCATGCGGCTCCAAATGATTCTGCGGGAATCAGCCGCAGATCGGCCTGCACCCGACGCCCCCCGCCCGCGGCCAGCCGCACCGACACCTTCGTCGCCCCCGATACGATCACTTCCTCAACGCCGGGCAATGAGGCAAAGGCTTTGGCGATCTTCTGCACGTTGTGGGTGTAGTCACCGGTCCGACTGGCACTGGCCAGAATGTCGAGGTCACCGATCGTCTCGCGGCCCCTGCGTACCGACCCCGCAAATTCGATGCGATCCGCGACATCGCCGACCGCCTCTCGCAACTGTTCGACCAGCGACTCAACCAGTGGGAGCGCCTTGCCGAGACGCAGTCGGTCCCCCGCGGCCTTCATGAACTCCAACGATGCCTTGATCTTCTCGATCGACTTCTCACCCATGCGGGGAATGTTCAGAAGCGCGCCGGATTCGATCGCCCTCTGCAGAGATGGAAGATCGACCACGCCCCCCTTCTCCCAGAGCAGCCGAACCGTCTTCGCACCCAGTCCCGGAACCTTCATGACCTCGAGCAATCCGGCCGGAACTCGCTCCTGCAGTTCCTGATGCTCCTTCACAGCGCCGCTCTTCAGAAACTCCACAATCTTCTTGGCGCTCGACTCACCAATGCCGTCGATCGCGGTCAGCTTCTTCAGGTCTCCGCCAAGTGTTGAGACATCCATGGCGAGATCCGCCAGCACATCCGCCACCCGCTGATAGGCGCCGCAGCGAAATGCATTGGCGCCGAGCAACTCGTTCATCGCGGCCAGTTCGTTGAAAATCCTTGAGAGGTCGGCGTTGGCGGACATGTTGCAAGCGTACCCATCGCCAACCGGGGCGGCTTGGGTTGCCGCCACGGCGGCCATACACTGTCCGGATGCCCGCCGCCACCGCAACCAGTCAGCTTCGAAGCCTGATCGCGGCTGAACTGCCCGAACTCATCGCGATTCGACACGACCTCCACGCCCATCCTGAACTTGGATACGAGGAACAACGCACCGCACAGGTGGTCCAGCGAGAACTCGGAAAGGCCGGCGTGAAGTCCGTCTCCGGCCTTGCCGGTGGAACCGGTGTGCTCGGGTTCCTCCCCGGCGATGCCGATCGCTCTGTCGGGCTTCGAGCCGACATGGACGCTTTGCCCATTGTCGAAGAAACCGGCCTGCCCTACGCCTCGACCACTCCCGGCCGCATGCACGCCTGCGGCCATGACGGCCACACGACCATCCTTCTCGGTGCTGCCCGAGTTCTTTCCAGGATGGCAGCCTCCGGCCCATTGCCTCGCCCAGTAACTTTTGTGTTCCAGCCCGCCGAAGAAGGGGGAGCTGGCGGCAAACGCATGGTTGAAGACGGCTGCCTCACCGGAAGACACTTCGGCCCACCTGTGGATGGCATGTTTGGTCTCCACGGCTGGCCAGACCTGCCGCTGGGCGTCGTCGGCACGCGGCCGGGACCACTGCTCGCCGCCAGCGATCGATTTGACATCAAGGTGAAGGGCGTGGGCTCACACGCCGCATGGCCCCACGCCGCGCGGGACCCCGTCGTCGCCGCGGCCGCCATCGTCAACACCCTTCAGACCATCGCCAGCCGCAATGTGCCGCCATTAGAGGCGATCGTGGTGTCAATCACGATGCTCAAGGCCGGCTCGGCCTACAACGTCATCCCGCCGGAAGCCGTGATCTCCGGCACCGTGCGAACCTTGACCCCCGGGGTGCTCGAACTCGCCCAGCGCCGAATTCGGGAGATCGCCGACGGGATCGCCGCCGCGTATGGGTGCAGCGCAGTGCTTGACTACCGCCTCGGCTATCCGGTGACGCTGAACTCGCCGGAGGCTGTGAATGTCTTCAACCAAACCGCGACACACGCCCTCGGAGAAGATCGAGTCGTCAACCTTTCCCAGCCGGTCATGGGCGGAGAGGACTTCTCGTTCTACTGCCACAAGGTTCCGAGTTGCTTTTTCGTTCTCGGATTGGTCCCGCCGGGGCAGACGTCGATGCCGAGCCTGCACCACCCGAAATTCGACTTCAACGACGAGGCGATTGCTACCGGGGTGGAGATGTTCTGTCGGCTGGCCTTGGCGGATGGCCCCCGCTGAACGTGCAGCCAACGGTACCCAGCGCCGCCCGATGGGAATTCCATTGATCGCGTTGCAGCGGTTTGGAGCAGTGTTGGTATTCTGTTGCCATGAGCATGCATCCATCGCCGAAGCCTGCAGGTCCCGCACTTGAAACGGGCACTCCCATTCCCCCTTCGGGAAGCATCTTGGGGCATCCAGGCGGGCTGTTCCTCCTCTTCATTGTCGAGATGTGGGAGAGATTCTCGTATTACGGGATGCGGGCGCTTCTGGTGCTGTATCTGGTTACGGTGATCGCTGCGCCGGATCTCAAGCCCGGCGTCTACAACGCAATGCTTCAGCTCAAGTATCGCGCCGAGGTCGCCGAACAGGATCGCGTTGGCCACACTGCAGACGAGGTTGACAAGCAATTCCCCTGGTCGATGCAGCATTACCCGATTCAGGTCGTCGCAGGCAACGACGCCCCGGCGCCCTCCAAGCCCTTCGGTGACATGAACGGATCGGTTGTGGTGGAGCCTTCAAATCCGGTGACCATCACGAAGGATGGAGGCGCATGGTCAGGCGCACCGTTTACCTACACAATCCGAAACTCCTCGTCGGAGCCTGTCGAGTTTTCGCTGAGTGAGCTTTGGCCCACTGAAGAGGATGGGGCCGGCAATTCCGGACACGACGTGGTCATCACCACTGAAGATGTCACCGAAGCCACAGAAAGCCTGAAGAAGGGCGACATCAGTCAACAAACGTTCGACCGTCGAAACACGGGATCATCGGGCGTCGTGGCCGGCGTCATCAAGCCGGGCGAATCTCGACTGGTGCGCGTCGACATTCGGACTGAAAACGGTGGCCGCGGCTGGAAATCCGAGTGGGCCAACACGCTCTACGGCTGGTACACCGGCATGGCGTACCTCATCCCCATCCTCGGCGGACTGGTCGCTGACCGCTTCCTCGGCACGCATCGTTCAATGCTCGTCGGCGGTCTGATTATCGCGATGGGCCACATTGTCCTCGCCGTGTCGGGAATAGGCGACTGGGCGAATGACGCCATCGGTCTTTCAATCTTCGTTTTCGGCCTCTCCCTCATCGTCATGGGAACCGGCCACTTCAAGCCCTGCGTCTCCGTCATGGTCGGTCAGTTGTACCGACCTGGTGACGGCCGACGTGACGGCGGGTTCTCCATCTTCTACATGGGAATCAACCTTGGCGCCTTTATCTGCGCGTTCGTCTGCGGCACGCTGGGCGAAACCGTTGGCTGGCATTGGGGCTTCGGTTCGGCCGCCGTGGGCATGATCCTCGGTTTGATCACCTATCTGATCGGGCGACCGAAACTGCTCAAGGGAGTCGGCATGCCGCCGGAGGGCGCGTCTTCTGCGGCGCCGGTCGCCTTCGGCTTCCTGTCGATCGCGATTTCCGCCTGTGTCGCCTGGCTGTTTCACGTGGGCACGCTCGGCAAAGTCGATGGGTTGGTGAACCTCGCCTTTGGCAGCACCCTCGGCGTTTCCATCATCGCGGCCGTCATCCTTGCCGTGATCGGATGGTTCGTCGCCATACAGCGCCCCGGAGAGAGGGGCCCGGTGCTTTCGATCTTTGTCTTCATCCTCTTCAACGTTTTCTTCTGGATGGCGTTCGAGCAGGCTGGCTCAAGTCTGAACCTCTTTGCCGAGCAGAAGACCGACCGCACCATGGCGGGTTGGACCATGCCCACGACGTGGTTTCAATCCATCAATCCCCTGCTCATCATCCTGCTCGCCCCGGTATTCGGGGCGATCTGGTCCGCCCTGGGAAGGCGTCGATTGAATCCTTCGCAATCGCTCAAGATATCGCTGGGCCTGTCACTCCTCGGCATCGGCTACCTTTTCATGGTCTGGGCCGGCGTCCTGACGGCACAGGGAGGCAAAGTCGGAATCTACTTCCTGGTGGCCACCTACTTCTTCCATACTCTGGGTGAACTCTGCCTCTCGCCGACCGGCCTTTCCTATGTCACGAAGGTGGCGCCGGTCCGATTCATGAGTCTGCTCATGGGCGTCTGGTTCCTCTCGAGCTTTGTGGCCGGAGTTGCGGGTGGAAAGGTCGCCGCGCTTGTCGAACGCATTGAGAAGGGCGAGATCCAACTCCCGTGGAAGCTTGGCGGGCAGGCCGACTTCTACATGTTGTTTGTGGTGTCCTCCTTTGCGGGGGCGGTGCTGATCCTGGTTCTCTGGCCTGTCATGAAACGGGTTGCACCTGAACGAGACTAGGGTCGAGGTCCGGGCACTGGTCAAATCCCGGCCAGACAACGTGGTTTTGGGACGTGGCCACAGGCCGATTCATGGAGTACCCTTGCCTTTTACTCGCGGACGATGAGTCGCCCGCATTCAAGGATGTGCCATGACCCACGTGATCGCTGAACCCTGCATCGGAACCAAGGACACCGCCTGCGTTGAAGTGTGTCCCGTCGATTGCATTCATCCCACAAAGGGCGAGGGAGTCTTCACTGACTCCACCCAGCTTTATATCGATCCGGATGTGTGCATCGACTGCGGCCTGTGCGTGGATGAATGCCCCGTGCAGGCCATCTTTCCGGAAGACGACCTGCCCGAGGAATGGCACAAGTACATCCAGATCAACCTGGATTGGTACAAGAGCCGCAAGTAATCGGCCTCAACCGCGACGCTAGAACTGCTCGCCCTTTTCGACGATGCCGTCCGTGCCCCAGAGCGCGAGCAGGTAGCCAAGGTCTCCGGAATCCACAAAGCCGGTTCCGTTCAGATCGAATGGGCAACATTCTTCGCCACACGGTCCATAATTCGCCAGCAGCAAGCCGAGATCAGCGCCATCAACGATGCCGTCTTCGTTGAAGTCGGTCGGCGGCACGATCAGCACCTTGAGACGAACCTGGTGCGGCTCGTAGATGAACAGCACACCATTGGTGTTTGAAACACCGAGAAATTGTGCACAATCAAACTCGCCCTCGATCTCATCGGCCGTGATCAGAACAAACTCATCACCGATCTGTGGCTTGTAGCCCCCGGTCGCGGCCATCGCGAACCGACCTGAAAGGGTCGCCTTGCCCGTGACGTGAAGCCGGTCAAACTCACCTTCGCGCAGCCCGGTGGTCTCAAACTGCAACAGGCCATCGCTGTCCTGAGCATAATCCCCATCGATCGTCAATGTCCCGACGTCCAACCCGGGGTTGACGATGCCGCCGGAGTTGACCACATCGCCGTGCAGTGCGCCCCCGCCGGTCAGGATCCCTCCGCTCATCGCATATGACCCAACATTGACCGTGAGGCTCCCGTCAACAGTCACAACCCCGTTGTCCTGCAAAAAGTCGCCGGTCCGAACTGAATTGGCTCCGGCGTCGATCAGGATGTCCCCGGTCGACGTAAACGGACCAGCGCCGATGTTGAGGGTCACGCCCGGGGCGACATACAGGAGCCCCTGGTGATCAAACCCCTGGGACGACGGGTCGATGGTCATACCCGCCGACAGATCCGCGAAGATCGACCCGAGGTTGCTAATTCCCATGAAGTTGGCCCCGATCTGACCAGCGCCACGAATCGTGTGCTCCGGCCCGTTGGTGAGCCGTTGGCTGCTGACAATCGCGAAGAGCCTGTTGTTTTTGTTGTTTGACAACTGAATCACACCCGGACCGCCGATCGTGACGTCGCCCGAGATGCGCAGGTCCGTATTTGAACCTGTGGATTCCATTGAAAGGGTCCCGTCATTCGTGAAGCTGCCGATCAGGATGGGGTCAACGTCATTGTTGACGGCCACCGCCCCGGAATTCGTCATGTTCGTCAGGGTTGTCGGTCCGGTCAGCCGGATCAGACCATCGTCTTCGGTGACCAACTCCCCGCCGCTGAGAACCGACCCACCGTTGATCCAGACGAGTCCTCCACCCAGCGCACCGATCTCGCCGCCGGTGCAATCGATGGTTGAACCGGTGATCTGAAGGGTCCCATCAAGGGCCAGCATGGACCCCGCATTGAAATTGTCCGCTCCCTGCAGGTCCACCACCATGGGGAACGTGCCTGACTCTGCACGGATCACGCCCAGATTGGTAAGTTTCATCAGGTTGAGGCCGAGCGATCCGCCGCCTCGAATGGTCTGATTGACGTCGCACGTAAGCCGCTGGGTCGTGACGCCGAAGATGCGGTTGTTGATGCTGCGCTGCATCAGAATCTCACCCGATCCGGTCAACAACGTGTCCTGAAGGATCTTCAGGTCGGTCAGCCCGCCCAACGACGCCAATCGGATCTGCCCGTCATTGTCCACAAGGCCGCCCGCGATCATCAGATCAAAGCTGTTCCCGAAGATGAGCTGGTCGTTGAAATCCAATGCCAGCGCATCAATGGTGGCGTTCATGTCCAGGGTGACGGTGGCATCTTGAAGTCCCCGTCCGCCAATCGTCACGACATACGTATCAGCGCCCGTGTTGTTTGGAACGACCATCGGGGTCCATAGGGTCGAATCGCTCCAAGGGCCGGCGAACCCGCCGCTCCAACTGACCGCGGTCTGTGCCGCGAAGCCACTCCAAGCGCAAAAACCAACGCCGACAGCGGCCACCAAGATCCTCAACTCCTCAGTCACCTCTTACTCCTTCACCGGAGGAAACTCTCCTTCGCGCTCGAGGGGAAAAAGATCCCTCAACACAGGCAGCCGGCCACGACCATAGGCAGCCCTGTTCTTATCTTCAATATCCACAGTATGTTATAGGAACTACCCCGAATCAATGACCTTCTTCAGAATTGGTGTGCAATTCTTGCGCGTGTCGATCGATCCCCCGCGACTCACAATCGTAAGTTCATTGCCGACAAATAGTTCAGATGACTATGGCATCGCCGCGGTTGATCCGAGCCGGCAAATCGACCCCTTGAAGATCAGCAGCCTCCAGCGCCGTCAAAGCAGAAACCTCCACGGTGGCGTCCACATGGCCGTCGGAACCCCACGGAACGGCCACACCGGCCTGTTCAAGCCATCTTGCGGCCAGATCGCTCTGGAGCTGGTGGCTGGTGCGCGGGGAGTCCGGACCATCGGCATTCTTGATCGGGGCAAACTCCGACTCGCGCGATGTCTCCAGGACAATCGACGATTCCGCCATGGGCAGGGCATCGAAGACAAACGTTTCGAGCTTGATCGCGTTTGGCTGCGAAGGTTCAATGTGCTCACCCGTCTCCGGATTCACGTGTGGAACCTTCTTGATCGCGCGATGGTACGGAAGGCCAAATCGCTCCGCATCGGCCGTGAGCTTCATGACGAATTCCACACTGATCAAGTGGATGGCGATCGAGCCGGCACGGAATCGAAGGGCTCCATTCTCCAGACGTTGCGAAGCAAGCTGATCAGGAAGATCTGAATATTCGATCACGGTCGTCTTTCCCCGCTGCCGACAGAAGACACCAACGCGCTCCTCGGGAGCAGTCTTTGGCACCATCTTGCTCGACATCTCTCCGGAGGAATCCGGAGCGGCCGCATGAAGCCCGATGAACACCGGATCAATCACCCGCGCCAGGGGGTTGTCGACCTGAATATAGGAGATGTGCTGAACCCCTCGCGCCGCCATGTCTTCGGCTGCGCCGCTGGCACGAATCGCCTTGATTGAGCCGCCATGGCCATCCGGGTTCGTCGCGATGGTCCATCGGTTTTCGAGCAGCATCTTTCCGTCCAGGCTCAGCGAAGGAACTGTGCCCTGTTCGAAGAGAAACACATCTCCCGCCACCAGGCCGAACCAGTTGTTGTCGGCAAAGAACGATCGGGTCTCGGCGTCGTTGGCCGGACTGGTCATGATGTACCACGGGATCCTGACGCCAAATCGGCGCTGTGCCGCCACGATCTGCTCGGCGAAAATTCGAAACAATGGCTTCCCCGTGACCGGCGTGGCTGGAAAGGTGCCCTTGGGTCCCTTCCAACCCAGACGAGTGCCCTGCCCGCCCGCAACGGTGAATGCCGCTATCCGCCCTTGCCGAATCAACTCCTCACCAACACGACGGTACTGATCGGGTGACCACTTGGCCCCGCGAGAATCCCCGCTCGGCGTGTAACACGGCGCCGGTTCCACTCCGGCAAGGTCCACCCCTTCCGTTCCGCCGGCTGCGACCGTGCGAACCAGGTGGTCGATTTCCGAAAGATTCAGTCGCTCGACCTGGTCAAGGAGCTGCCCCAGTTCAACCGGCCGCAGGTCATCGGCAAAAGCCAGGATGTGGGCCTGTCCGTGCCGCGCCAGATCCGCCTTCAACGCCTGTAACCGATCCGCAAGCGCTTCCAGCGGCATCACGTCTGCTCCGGTGCGACCGGCGACGACCAGCCCTGCGGCAGGTGCCTCACGATCAGTCCCTTCTCGAGGTAGATGACCTGCTCGCAGATGTTGGTGCAGTGATCCGCAATCCGTTCGACTGATTTGGTCACCGAGGTGAGCCGGAACGCAAACTGAACGCTCAGGGAGCCATCGGCGACACGTTCCTGTGCGTCGATCAGGATCTCCCGCTTGAATCGATCGACCGTGTCGTCGAACAACAGCACCTGCCGGGCCAACTCGACGTTGCTGGCCGCGACCGACCGACTGGCGTCCCGAAGCATGCCGATGACGCTGTTGGCCATGACGCGAAATGTGGAGGGAATGCTCTCGGTGAGTTGGGGATAGTGCTGAACCACCTCGGCGATGTTGACCGCACAATCAGCGATTCGCTCGAGTTCATTGTTGATCTTGACGATCGTCAGGACCGAGCGAATGGAGTACTCGCTGGTCTCGCCCATGGCCAGAAGTGGAATGCTCGCCCGCTCGATCTCAACATCCACCCGATCGATCACGTCGTCGCCCTTCACCACGGCCGCAGCCTTGCTCCGATCCAGATCGAAATAGCTCTCAACCGCGCGCAACGTCAAATCGAGCACCCGCTCGCCCTGCGTGACCAGGTCGCTCTTGAGTTGCTTGAGTTTGATCTGAAAATCGGACATGACCTGCACCGGTAGGCGAGTATAACCTCGCCGCCGACCCTGGTGGTTGCGTCGGGTCGGCAATCTCCGGTCCGCAGGTTGGCCGGCGCCCCGATGTCGGGGCGCCGGTTCCTCAAGGCCGACTGGCAGCCCCGAAGGAATCTGCCGCTTCCCGCACCATCATTTGATCGCGATCTTCTTGGGCTTCACGGCCTCCGCCTGCGGAATCATGAGCGTCAGGACACCATCCTTCAGCTCCGCCTGGACAGACGCATCTCCGGTCATGCCGGGCAGGGCCACCCTGCGGCTGACAGCGCCATAACGCCGCTCGCGGCAGTAATACTTCTCATCTCGGGTCTCATTTTCTTCAGTATGTTCGGCCTTGATGGTCAAGACGCCGTTGTGCAGTTGAACGTCAATGTCGGACTTGTCAAAACCCGGCAGCGACGCTCTGACCACGATGTCCCCGTCTCGTTCGGAGATATCGAGCGGCAGGTTCCCCTCAGCCGCGAAACGCGGCGAAGCTCCGGTAAAGAATGGATCGTTGGCGATCACGCTCATCAGGCTGCGAAGCGAGTGGCGATCGGTCGGGTCGGTTCGGGTGAGTTCAAACATGTGGGATTCTCCTTGTGTCAGGGATCGGGGTCAGGGGGCTCGGCACGTCCGTCCGTGCGTCGAAGAACCCAATGCACACGCCGTTCCACTCCCCGCGCTGCGTCGGCACCCGAATTTGCAATGTTCCGAGGGCTTCCGGCTGTCAGATCGACAGTGTTGCCAGATCAGGCTGCCTTCATGGCTGTCCCGCGGGAGACCTGCCCGAATCCGGCTTGCGCTTCATGGATGCGTAGATGATCGCCTGAGCCCCCACCGATTCACCGATCAGGCGACCTGCCCGCTCCGCCGCCTGGGCCAGCGATGGGAAACCCCCACGGTCAAGCTCTCGCTCGAAGTCCGTCAACGAGTTCTCGATCGCCAGCATCATAAAGGCGATCACCGCCCATTCCTGTCGGGTCTGCGGCCAGAACTCGGAGGACTGGACAAGGTCTATCGGGATATTGATCCGCCATCCATCGCGGGTTTCGATCATGCCCACGATCCCCCCGAAGATCGGCTTGCCGTCGACCATGATGGTCCCCGTGCCGTCCCCCAGATCTTCCACCACGACCCGACCGCTCTGCTCGTCGATGACCCCGAACGGGTCGGCGATCACCCGAGAGAAGAAATCGGTGAAGCTCTGAGGAGCCGAATCCCTCGCCAGCGAGAGCTCCTTCTCGACCTCCATGGGATACCGATCTCGAATCTTCTTGGTGACGCGCCAAAGCTGCGACAGCATGCTCCCAAGCCGTTGACGAACATCCTCGATCGCGCTGGCCTCCGTCACACCATCGTCGAAGGTGATGTCCCGGGCCTTGGCGTAGATCATCGTCGGCAGCAGGTCGGCCCGCTCCTGCTTCACCATCTCGCGCATGGCTTCGAGCGCCTTCTGAGGCGTCGACGAATCGAATTCAGGATCGGAGCAGCCCCCAAGCAGGCCGGCCGCGACGAGAAGGACCATTGGTCGCCACATCCGCAAAGGGTAGGGAGCCCGGCAACCGTCGAGGCGGCTTTTGGCCGGACCCAACTCCTATGATTCGAGCCCATGCATCCCCAGACACGCCCACCGCAGCTTCGAATCACGCTGAACGGCCAAGACCACGAGGTCCGGGCGTCAACGGTCGCGGAACTTGTGTCGCAGCTTGGCCTCTCCACGGTGGCCTGCGCTGTCGAACTGAATCGCAAGGTCATTCCCAAATCGCGCCACGCGGGACAGGCGCTTTCAGACGGCGATCGAGTCGAAGTTGTCACTTTGGTGGGTGGAGGCTGAAGATCATGTTGTCACCCGAAGTTCACGACCACGCGCTCGCCCCGCTTTCCATCGGGAATCACTCGTTCCGCAGCCGTTTGATTGTCGGCACAGGAAAGTACGCCGATTACGAGACGATGCAGAAGGCGCTCGATCATTCAGGGGCCGAAGTCGTCACTGTGGCCGTGCGCCGGGAGCGACTTGTCGATGCCCAGGGTCGTTCGATTCTCGACTTCCTCGACACCGATCGCTACACGGTGCTGCCGAACACCGCCGGCTGCTTTTCCGCCGAGGATGCCGTTCGGGTGGCTCGGCTCGGTCGGGAGATCCTCGACCAGCTCAACAATCCGGGCAAGGACTGGGTGAAGCTCGAGGTTCTCGGCGACAAAAAGACGCTTCTTCCCGATCCGGTCGGAACACTCGACGCGTGCCGAGAGCTCGTCGCCGACGGGTTCTGCGTACTTTGTTACTCCAGCGATGATCCCATCATGGCGGCGCGACTGCGCGATGCCGGAGCGGCAAGTGTGATGCCCGCCGGCAGTCCCATCGGCTCCGGACGCGGAATCGCGAACCCGTCGGCCATCGTGATTATTCTCCAGTTGCTCAAGGACCCGGCCCACGGGGGGGACCCGAACTATCCGGTGATCGTCGACGCCGGGGTCGGCACCCCCAGCGACGTCACACAGGCCATGGAGCTTGGCGCCGACGGCGTGCTCCTCAACACGGGCATCGCCCACGCTCAGGATCCGGTCATGATGGCGACGGCCATGCGACTGGCGTGCGAAGCCGGCGCCCTCGGGTTCAGATCCGGCCGCATCCCCAAGAGACTCTATGCCACGTCCAGCAGCCCATGGGAGGGCGTCATCAGTGTGATTCCGGGCGAGTAGTCGGAGATACTGTGGCGGTCATTGATCGCCGCCCTTCGAGATACTCCATGTCCTCCAGTTCTGCATAATGCGGAAGAATGGAGCCGAACTTGAGCCAATCGTCAAAGAGATAGATCTCGGGTTTTCCGTGCTGCCACGCGTCCAGAACCCACACCGGCCTGGGAGTTGGGTAGTCGAAGATTTCTGAGCGCCGAATGACTCTGGGGTTATAGACGATGACTGCGTGGTGCTCGGTCGGTTCGTCGGCGTTCATGGCGATTCCGTCGATGGCCCACCCCAGTTGGTGCACCCTCGGTTTCATCCCGGTGTAAACCGCTTCCTGCCAATGCCAGCAGAGCCCCCGGGTGTCGCCCCCTCGAACACCCACAATGAAGTTACCATACCAATCGGCGTGCCACGTCTCATCTGCTCGGGCATGAATTTCGGCGACGACCTGATTGAAGGCGGCCTGAATCTGGCTGAGGGTCGGGTGACCTGTTGCATCGATCGGACGCATGCAGCCACCGAGCACGCCGGGCAAGATCGCGATGATCAGACAAGTCCAGCGCATGGGCAGCGCACAGACTAATCCAACGGAGCTAGGCTGTCAGCGTGATGTGGAGCTGCGAAGACATCATTATCGCTGTGGCAAGCCCGCCCGGACCTTCACCGCGCGGGTTGATTCGCCTTTCAGGGGGCGGTGCTTTCGATGTTGCGGGCCAATCAATCGCTACGGACGACACCCCGCCGCAGCAGCGCTGCGCGGCATTGACCCGGCTCCAACTGGGTCGCCGGTCTCTTCCCGCGCTGTGCTTCATGTATCCCCGTCCTCGTTCTTATACGGGCGAGGATGTGGTCGAGCTCATGGTTCCCGGCAACACCACCCTCCTCAATCAAATCATTGAATCGCTCATCCGTCGGTTCCCGAACGTTCGTCGCGCTGAAGCCGGCGAATTCACGGCGCGGGCGTTTCTGAATGGCCGCCTGTCGCTGACCCAGGCGGAAGGCATCGCCGCCCTCATCTCGGCGCAATCGGACGACGCCTGTCATGCCGCTCGCCAGATGACGCGAAACCGCTTCGGGCAGACGATCGAGAACCTGGCCGACCGACTCGGCTCCCTCCTGGGGCTGGTGGAAGCCGGAATTGATTTCACTGACCAAGAGGATGTTGTCGCCATCGATCGCGAAACACTGTTGACGAGGCTGCTTTCGATCTCGAACGACATTGATGGCCTCGTGCAGCATTCCGTCGGCTTTGAGAAACTCAATGCTCTCCCGATGGTCGTCCTCGCAGGGCGACCCAACGCGGGCAAATCAACGCTCTTCAACGCTCTTCTCAAGCAGAATCGATCGGTCGTCTCTGACCGTCCGGGCACCACTCGGGATGTTCTGGTCGAACACGTCGCACACACTTTCCGCGGCCACTCGACCGAGTTCAACCTCGTCGACATTCCCGGCCTCGAAGAGAGCCACGAGGGGCTCAATCCCTTGATGCAGAATTCGGCCCGGGAGATGCTCTCCCGCGCTGATCTCGTCCTCTTTTGCTCGGACTCCGACGACGCCTCGGTCTCGCGGTCGACGAACGTATTGAGAGTGCGAACCAAGATCGACCTCCGTTCGTCGACTGGTCAAGACGACGTTGTTCGCACAAGCGCTGCTCGGGGAGTCGGGCTGGATCAACTGAGAGATGCCATTGCCGAACGGCTCGCGCAGCGCGAGCGATTTGCGGCGTCCGAGCAATTTGCCATCCTCCCCCGGCACGCGGAGTCGCTCGGAAAGGCGGGTGCTGAACTCAGCGCAGCCATTGATATTCTCCACTCGGGGGGGACCGGAATTGAACTCGTGGCCGCATCAATTCGCATCGCGTTGGACCGTCTGGGCGAGATCGTTGGTGCGGTGACTCCGGACGATGTGCTCGGCCGGATCTTCTCCACTTTCTGTGTCGGGAAGTGATCCCGCCGTCAATTCCGAGAAGATGGGTGACATAACCCGAATCACTCGCCGGAATCGGCGGCAAATTCGTTGCGTCCGCAGCCGGGGGTGCTACTCTAGGTTCCGCTATCCGAGATCTGCAAATGAGAAGATTCGCATCCTCAATCCGTGCGTTCGCAGGCGGCCTCTTCGCCCTTGCTCTCGTCGGTGCGGCCCAGGCCCAGAATTTCGATCTCATCGAATACGACCAGCTGGTGGCTCGGCTTGGATCTGCCACACCGGACGGTTCAACGGTAAAGGTCGGTCAGGTTGAGGCCCTCGAAGGCACGAATTACGGGCCGAACCAGGCTGCGTTTGAATTTGCGGGCAAGACATTCACGCCCCTGAGCGGTCCGCCCGGGTTCAGCATTCACGCCAACACCGTCGCGAGCTTCTATTACGGGAACACGTTGAGTGTAATTCCCGAGACCAACAATGTCTGGCTCTACGAGGCCGGTAGCTGGTTGCAGGCTGCTTACCTGAAGGCCGGATTCGGCGCTGCCGTCAAGCCGGTATCCCCGCCGTCCGGGGTTCGCATTTTCAACAACAGCTGGATCGCCAACGTTGCCGGCTTCAATCAGGAGATCCTTCGGCGCGCTGACTATGCCTCGAAGATTCAGGACGTCTTCATGATCAACGGGGTGGGCAATGGCTCATCAACACCGGATGTCAATCCGTGCATGAGCCATATGTTCAATGGCATCGCCGTTGGCCGCGCTGACGGAAACCACGTTCATGGTCCGACAGGGAATTCCGTGGACGGTCCCGGGCGCATGAAGCCTGAACTGGTCGCTCCCGGCACCGCGACCAGCTACGCTGCGCCGGTTGTCGCCTCCGTGGTCGGACTTCTGCTTGACACCGCGGCCAAGTCGCCCTCGCTCGCTGCGGATCCGGAATCGTCAAAATCCGTCGTCATCAAGTCGATCGTGCTGTCGGGCGCGACCCATCGAGCCGGCTGGACCAACAACCCGGACACCACAGGTCCGAACCGCGGGGTGACCACCAAGCCATTGGATGCAGTGTATGGCGCTGACCTGGTCAACGTTGATCGAAGCCACATGATCCTGACGTCGCTGCAGCAGAATGGCTCCACCGGCGTTCCCGCAACGGCGAACATCGACTTTCTGGGTTGGGACCACATAACCATCGGCGCAGCAACGAGCATCTACTACCGTCTGAATCTTCCGGCGACGACCCCTGAGGTGTCTGTCGCCCTCACCTGGCATCGCACGGTCAACGGCAACTTCTCCGCCTATTCCATGGCCGACTTCAGCCTGATCCTGTGGCGAGTGGATTCCGGCGGCCGCCTCGTTTCATTGGTGGGTGATGACGGCATTCCCTACTTCGGTGAAGGCAATGTGGTGAGCGAGAGCCCGGTGGATAATGTCGAACATCTCTATCTGAAGAACGTCGCACCCGGAAATTACGTCCTTGAGGTCAAGCGGCTCGATTCGCTTACTTCGTGGACTGCAGGCCTTTCGTGGTTTGCCACTCCCACCGAGCCGGAGCTCCTGGGAGATATCAACCTCGATGGAGCGGTCGATGGGGCCGACCTCGGCCTGCTGCTTGCGACCTGGGGCTCATCGGATCGGGCCGCTGACCTGAATGGCGATGGCGTCGTCGATGGCTCTGACCTGGGTCTCCTCCTCGCCAACTGGTAATCCCGTCGCCGATCGCCTTTTTGCGGGTTTGTCCGGGGTATATTCCCGTGATGTCGCGCACCGCCCGCTGGGCACAGATTCAGACCCTGGCTCTGATCGCCCTGTTGGCAATCGTCATGCTCTATCCGATCGGGTTGATCGTGCATTCGGCGTTTCTGCCTCGCGCGAATGGCAATGGCTTCACGCTCTACCACATCGCCACGGTCTTTCGCGACCCCACCCTGCGAACCGGGCTGGTCAACTCAGGTCTGGTCGCGACCTTCACCACAGGGTTGGCCACACTCTTCGCCTTTCCGCTGGCGTGGCTCAACGCCCGGTTCGACTTTCCCGCCAAGCGCTGGCTCAGCGCCTGTGTCCTGCTTCCCCTGATCCTCCCGCCGTTTGTCGGCGCCATCGGCATTCGACACCTCCTGAGCCGGACCGGCAGCCTCAACACGGTCTTGCTCTCCATGGGCCTGGTTGACCAGCCGATCGACTTCATCGGCCGCGGCGGATTCTGGGCGATCGTCGTTGTCGAGGCCCTCCATCTCTACCCCATCCTGTATCTCAATATCTCCGCGGCCCTTGCCAACCTCGATCCTGCGCTTGATGAAGCCGCTCGCAATCTCGGGGTCGGCCCCGTCCGACGAATGTTTCGCGTCACACTTCCGCTGGTCCGGCCCGGCATCTTCGCCGGGGCCACCATCGTGTTCATCTGGTCGTTCACCGAGCTCGGCACCCCGCTGATGTTCGAGTTCCAGCGAATCACGCCCGTTCAGATCTTCAACGGCATCAAGGAAATGGCTGATTCGCGCCAGCCATATGCCCTGACGGTGGTCCTGCTCGTGCTGGCCGCCGGCATCTATGCGTTTGGAAGGTTGCTCTTCGGCGGAAAAGCCCACGCAATGTATGCCAAGGCCTCGATCCGCTCGACCGCACGGCCCCTGGGGGCCATGTCTGGAATCCTGGCGTCTGCAGCCTTCGGGCTTGTGGCGATTCTTGCGGCTGCCCCCAATGTCGGCGTCATCCTCACCAGCCTGGCCGTCCCCGGTCGGTGGTATCAATCGGTCCTTCCCCAAGCGTGGACCGGCAGTCACTTTGTCGAGGCCATGACACATCCCCTCGCAGCGGGCTCTATCCGCAACAGCTTTTTCTATGCCATCGTCGCGGTCGGCATCGACATTCTGCTGGGCGTCCTCGTGGCCCGCATTGTGGTTCGGTCAAAGGCATGGGGGCGCGGCCTGCTTGACGGCCTCGTGATGCTTCCGTTGGCCGTGCCCGGGCTCGTCCTGGCCTTCGGGTATGTCGCGGTGACCGTCAGCTGGCCCTTTGGCAAGGATGATCCCCTGGAGGGCTGGATCGACGTCATCGGCGCCACGCCAAATCCGGCGATTCTGCTGATTGTCGCGTATGCCGTCAGGCGACTGCCCTATGTGGTCCGAGCGGCCGTGGCCGGCCTGCAACAGACCTCCGTCGAGCTTGAGGAGGCGGCCCTCAACGTCGGAGCCTCGCGCAGCCTCATGGTGAGGCGAATCGTCACGCCCCTGATCGTTGCAAATCTCATCGCGGGCGGACTTCTGGCGTTCAGCTTTGCAATGCTGGAAGTCTCGGATTCACTGATCCTTGCCCAGCGGGAGGCGGATTTCCCTGTGACCAAGGCAATCTACGTGCTGGCCGACCGCCTTGGGGATGGTGAAGCCATGGCCAGCGCCATGGGTGTCTGGGCCATGGCAATCCTCGCGGTCACACTCATCTCAGCATCCCTGCTCATGGGCCGACGCATGGGCGCCATGTTCCGGGTGTAGTGTGGCGATGCGCAGAAGCTGATGGCCGAGATGGCCCCGATTCGCCGCCATGGAGCCAAAAACACAGCAGGGACCGGCGTTGCCGATCCCTGCCAGGTGTGCGTTTTACCGCAGTACTGCGAGAATTACATCTTCTTCTTGGCCTTCTTTGCAGCCTTCTTCTTGCCGGCCTTCTTCGCAGTCTTCTTCTTTGCGGCCTTCTTCTTAGCGGCCTTCTTCTTCGCCATGATATGGCTCCCTTGTTGTTGCGCTACGTGTCGGAGTACGCTGCGAGGCGAGCGCAATCATTCCTCGCACAACAGTTGTACCTTTATCGGCGTCGAAGGGAAAGTCCCTTGACGAAAAATTTCAAGTTCACCACCTCACCATGACCACCCCTCCCATTCGACTCGCCGTTCACGGATCACTCGGACGCATGGGTGCGCGCATTGTCGCGCTCGCCGAAGAGGACTCTCGCTTCGACATCGTGCTCACCGCCGATCGTGATGACGACACCGCTGCGCTCGTCGCACAATCGTCTGACCCGGCCCAGCGCGCCCAGGTCATTATCGATTTTTCCTCGAATGACGGGGCAATCCGTGCAATTGAACTCGCTCGCGCCCACCATGCCGCCCTGCTGGTTGGAACGACCGCCCTGACGGATCAGACCCGGGCCGCCCTGAAGGCTCTTGCTTCAACTCACGCGGTCCTCGTGTGCGCCAACACCTCGCTTGGCGTCGCCGTAATGCGCCACCTCGCCAAGGAAGCCGCCCGGCTTCTCGGACCGACCTGGAACGTCGACATCATCGAGACCCACCACACAAAAAAGCTCGATGCGCCCTCGGGCACCGCCCTTGCCATCGCCGATTCTGTGGCCGCCGGCGGCGTTCCCGTACCCCCGGATCACATCCATGCCCTTCGTGCCGGCGACGTCATCGGCGAGCACACGCTTCAGTTCGCCTCGATGGGCGAAGTCATCCAGATCACCCACCGCGCCACCACAAGAGATCTTTTTGTTCTCGGCGCCCTGCGGGCCGCGGCCTGGCTGGCGAAACAGGGGCCGGGCTGGTACTCGGTGGCGGATTCATTGGGCGTGGAGTGACTCCCTTCGAGCCTCGCCATACCACCTCAGCCTGTCTTCACAACATCCTCAAGCAACTTCCGCCATGCCTCGCACGCCGCCTCCCGGTCGTAGACCGTCTTGAGCGCCTCTCGTGCATGCTCGCCCAACGCCTTTGAACGGTCATGGTTGGCCGCAAGGTCCGCGATGACCTTGACCAAGCCTTCAACATCCCCCTGCCGCACCAACACTCCGGCGTCATGCTCCATCAACACCCGGGCTACCTCGCTCGAGGGGTTGCCGATATAGACCGCCCCCCGCCCCGCGGCCATTGCCCCGAACAGCTTGCATGGCACGATGCACCCTTCCAGCCCCTCCAGCACACTCACAAGATGCAGATCGGCGCAGGAGAGCGATGCACCCAGCTTCTCCCGTGGCTGATACGGGGCGGTTACGCAATTCTTCAGCTCGTGCGTCTTCACGAAATCATCCACCACGGATTTTTTCTTTCCGCCGCCGACAAATGCAAATCGGATTCGATCATCATCCTTCAACCGCTTGGCCGCCTGCAGCATCGTGTCCACATCGTGCGCCAAACCGAAATTCCCGGAGTACATCACCACGAAGCGATCGCCAAAACCCCATTCCTGCCGATAGGGATTCGCCTCTCGGGGCACTGGCGCCACCTCTGTTTCGTCGCTCCACACGCCGATGTGCACCACTTGCCCGTGATCGACCTTCTTCGCTCGAACCTTCTCCAGCATGCATCGCCCCAGCACGACTACGCGGTCGGCCCGCCTCAAGCAGAATTGATTGATCCCTTCGAGCACTCCGGTCACGAATCCGTCGTCCTTCATGACGCCGCAGGCCACCGGCACATCCGGATACATATCCATCACCCAATAGACATACTTCGACCCGCGCAGCACCCGCAGAAACCAGCCGAGCAGCGCGATGAACGGCGGCGTCGTGAACGCCACCACCACGTCCGCCCGGGGCAGCATGAGGGCCTTCACCGTCGCGGCCATATAGAACAGCTTGAAGTCCGCGATCCGGGCGACGATGCCCGCCTTGCCGAAAATCGACTTTCCCACGCGATGCACGTCAATCCCGTCAACCACCTCGTGCTTGGACAACGTCGCCCCCTTCTCGCCATAGATCGACCGAGAGGAGATCACCTGCACCTCGTGCCCGTGCTTCACCAGATGCCGGGCCAGATCATGGGCATGCTGCGCGGTGGCCGCGACGTCGGGATAGAAGACTTGATTCAACAGGAGAATGCGCATCTCAAACGTTCCGCCACCATTGAATTGTCCGCTTCAGTCCTTCCTCAAATCCAACCGCCGCTCGCCAGTCAAGCAACTTCGCGGCTCGGCTCGTATCCAGACACCGCCGCGGCTGACCGTCCGGTTTTGTCGAATCCCACACGATCTTCCCATTGAATCCCGTCAAACGCGCGATCAGTTCCACCAGGTCCTTGATCGTGATCTCCATGTTCGTGCCGAGATTGATCGGCGTCGGGTCGTCCATCACCTCAGCGGCCCGCACAATGCCCTCGGCCGCATCGTCCACATACAGGAACTCCCGACTCGCCGAACCCGTTCCCCAGCACACGATCTCGGACCTGCCTTCATCAATCGCCGTCACGCACTTGCGGATCAAGGCCGGAATCACATGCGAGGTCTGCAGATCAAAGTTATCCCATGGCCCGTATAAATTGACCGGCAGCAGGTACGCACTCTTCAACCCGTACTGCCGCTGATATCCATCCAGCATCACCATCGCGGCCTTCTTCGCCACGCCATACGGCGCATTGGTTTCTTCCGGATACCCGTTCCATAATTCCTCTTCCCGAAACGGCACCGGCGTGAACTTGGGATACGCACAGATCGTGCCCACCTGCACAAACTTCTCCAATCCTCGGATCCGAGCCTGCTCGATCAGGTGCAGCGCCATCGCCATATTGGCGAAAAAGTACCGCCCCGGATTCATCATGTTCGCCCCGATGCCCCCCACTTCCGCGGCCAGGTGCAGCACCACATCCGGCTTCAACTCGTCATACATCCGCTTGACGTCGCCCTCGTGCGTCAGGTCATAGTCCTTCTTTCGCGGAATCAGAATCCTCGCCGGATCGCACCCCCGCGCCCGCAGCCGCTCCTTGACTGCACGGCCAAGAAATCCCGCGCCACCCGTCACCACCAGCCGCTTCGACGTCAAAGAAAGACTCATAGGCCGCAAGGATATGGACGATTCCGCGAATTCGCATACTCTGAGTCATCGTGCTGATCGAAAGGCTTGAAACCGAGATCGCATCGACCGGTACACGCAACGAGGAGACACCCCATGCCCACCACCGCCCCCGCCGACCTCGCCTCCGCTCACCGCTGGTTCGGCGTCGAACTCAATAACCTCGCCTGGAGCCTCATTGAGGCCCCGTCCCGCACCGCGGAAGAGGCCGACCTCCTCATTCACGCCGCCCATGCCTCCGTCTATCACTGGATGCAGGTCGGTCAGGATATCCATCGCCTGCGCGGCCTCTGCCTGCTCGCCGCTGCCCACGCGGCCAATGGCGACGGCCCCAGCGCGCTCCGTTACGCCCGCATATGCGTTGCCCTGGCTGACGAGAATCCCGCAGGTATCAGCGACTTCGACCGCGCCACCGCCATCGGGGCACTCGCCAAAGCGCAGGCCCTCGCCAAGGACTCGGCCGCCCCAACAACGCGCTCCAAGGCCCTCGCCGCGGCCGACAAGCTCGATCGTGACGATCGAGCTGTCTTCGACCAGCTCTTCGGTTGAGCCGAGCTCGCCGCTGAATCTCTCCGCCAGCGAGCCGTTCTTCCGCGCCTACGCTCTGCCGGATGCCGTCTCACGAGTCTCAGGACGAGCGTGTGTTCCTTACCGCCGACTGGCGCTGGCTTGCCATCTTCAACTATGTCGTCGATCGGACGGTGCTTCAACCCTTTGTTCCACCCGGTCTTGAACTCGATGATGAAGACGGTCGCGCCTACGTCAGCGTTGTCGGTTTCATGTTCTATCGCACTCGTGTGCGCGGCCTCTGGATTCCGTTTCACAGCAGATTCCCCGAATTGAACCTGCGCTTTTATGTTCGCCGGGATGCGCCGGATGGTCTCCAACGCGGCGTCACATTTATCCGGGAACTGGTCTCTCTCCCCGCCGTTGCCTGGATCGCCCGCGGCCTCTACAACGAGCCGTACCGTGTCGTGCGACTTCGCAGTAACCTCATTTTCCGCTCTGAGGCAATTCCCGATCTCGGACCGCTCGAGCCACCCATTCCGTCTGACTCGCACCCCGATACCCCGCCCGTGGAAGCGACATACTTCTGGCGCCAGCACCGCCGCGACCACCGCATGACGATCCGCCCCCACGGCACCGGCCGCACTGTGGAGCCGCACTCTCACGAGGCCTTCATCACCGAGCGGCCCTGGGGCTTCACCCCGCAGCCTCGCGGAAACACCATGCAGTATCACGTCCATCACCCGCCATGGACCATCTTCCCCGCCCGCGAAGCGATCCTCGATGTCGATGTCGCGAGGGTCTGGGGCCCGCAATTCGCAGAACCGCTAAATGGCCCGCCGTATTCCGCATTCCTCGCCGCGGGCTCCGCCGTACGCGTATCACCGGGATCCTCCCTGCGGCCCACGCATCCATAGATCGTGCCCGATTTCGCCTGCACCGTCTCCGGCCACCGGTCGTACCGCCTCAGCTGTCCACGGCTGATACCATCGGCTAATTCAGCTTTCCCACAACTCCGCCGATAATTCCCACATGCCAACCACCGGTTCCAATACCAAACGCGCCCTCATCACCGGCATCACCGGTCAGGACGGCTCCTACCTCGCCGAACTCCTTCTCGACAAGGGCTACGAGGTCCACGGCGTTGTCCGCCGATCCGCTTCGTTCAATACCAGCCGAATCGACCATATCTATCGCGACCCCCACGATAGAGGCGCCCGACTCTTCCTCCACTACGGCGACCTCGCCGACGGCAACAACCTCCTTTCCATCCTCAACAAGGTGAAGCCGCAGGAGGTCTACAACCTCGGAGCCCAGAGCCACGTCCGCGTCTCCTTCGACCAGCCGATCTACACCACCGATATCGTCGCCACCGGCGCCATTCGACTGCTCGAAGCCGTTCGCTCGTATCAGGATGCCTCCGGCCACTCTGTTCGCTACTACCAGGCATCGTCATCCGAAATGTTCGGCCTCGTGCAGGAAATCCCCCAGCGGGAGTCGACGCCGTTTTACCCCCGCTCGCCCTACGGCTGCGCCAAGGTCTTCGCCCACTGGGCCACGATCAACTACCGCGAGTCGTACAAAATTCACGCCTCCTGCGGCATTCTCTTCAACCATGAATCCCCCCGCCGCGGCGAAACCTTCGTCACCCGCAAGATCACCCGCGCGGTGGGCAGAATCAAGCTCGGCATGCAGAAGAAGCTCTACCTCGGCAACCTCGACGCTCAACGAGACTGGGGCTTCGCAGGCGACTACGTCGACGCCATGTGGCGCATGCTCCAGCAGGACACTCCGGATGATTACGTCATTGCCACCGGCGTGATGATCCCCGTACGACGCTTCTGCGAACTTGCCTTCTGCGAAGTCGACCTCGATTACAAGGACTTCGTCGAGATTGACCCACGCTACTTCCGCCCCGCCGAAGTCGAGCAACTCCTCGGCGACCCCGCCAAGGCCAAGAAGCAGCTGGAGTGGAATCCGAAGACCACCGTCGAACAACTCGCAGCCATGATGGTTGAACATGACCTCGAACTCGCCCGCCGCGAGAAAACCCTACGCGACGCCGGCCACGACATGCCCGAACTTGTCGGCCACGATCAATAGCCGTCATCGGTGATGAAGGAACGGATTCATCTCGGGCGCTCTGGTCCCGTTGGCGACGCGCCGCTATACGGCACCGAGGTTGCGGGATTGAGTGAACTGCCGCGTTCTGCCGACCCCTGTGGGGTTGCAGGCGGTCCCCGGATTGCAAAGAAACACCCGCCTTGAAGCTCTTCAAGGCGGGCGGTAAGCATTCATTCGGGCCTGTCCGACAGCACCTGACACGTTCCTTTCATGTCCACCGTCAGGTGCAAGGACCCCAGTTGGCAAGCAGTAGACCAAGGTCAGCGCCATCGGTCATGAAGTCGCCGTTCAGATCACCTTCGGCCGTATCCCATGCGGCCAGCAACTGCCCGAGATCGGCTCCGTCGACAACTCCATCGCCGGTCAGATCTCCGCTGCAGGAAGGCGGATCGTTGGTCGGCAATACACTCTCCCAGGTGGGGCCGATGCGAATCTCGTCGGTCGAGAAACCGCCATCGTTATAGATCATCGCGTTCTGGGGAAGTGCGGCAGTCACGCTAAGCGTTGCATCCGGGCCGGCCGGTTCGGCGGCGCCGACAGTTGGATTGACATAGAGCGACCACATGGTGCCCGCCGCGATCGCCTCGACGTGAGCGACCAGAAGCACCGTTTGATTCAGCTTCATGGAGACGCTGCTGACTGCGGATAGATCGCCCGGCGGCGTCCGAAGCCCGTACAGTCCCGTGTCCGGATCGCCTCCGACGACCATGCCATTGGTATAGGGCCCAAAGGCCAGCCCGCCGCCAAATCCAAAGCCGATGTTTGGCCTGAACAGAAATGCGATATAGACCTCTCCGGAACTCGTGTCATACGGCGCCAGGCCGCGTGAATAGGCCGTGTAGTCGTTGCTGGGAAATGCCGGGGTAATGGCGCTCCCACCGGACGTGAGAAGGCCCGGATAGCTGAGCCCTTCGCCGAGAACACCGGTGGTGATCACGTTGATCTTTCCCCAGGCGGTCGACCAGCCGAAGCCGCCGTTCTTTCCAAGCAGGTTGGGGCTCGATCCATAGTCGAATGGTTCAGACGCGTAGGGGTTTGTTGCATAAGCCGCCGCGGAGACAAGGCTCGTGGCTGCCAGCGTGCACAGGGCATTGCGAGAGATCGTGTTCATGATGTAATCCTTCGTGATAAGGGTGTAAGGCTTGTCGGTCGACAACGCTGGAAAGGTCTCAGGGGCAAGCACCCCACGACGCCAACAGCAGTCCAAGATCCGCGCCGTCGGTGCTTTGATCACCGTCAAGATCACCACCTGGAAGTCCCCAGAACCCCAGCAGGATCCCGAGGTCCGCGCCGTCAACAGCCCCGTCGTCATTGAGGTCGCCGACGCACACCGGCGGCGTGGGAAGCACTTCGGCCCACGATGAACCAACGCGGATCTCGTCCGTCGTGAATCCTCCTTCGTTGTGAATGCTGAGCGACGTGGGGAGGGCACCCACCAGGCTCGTCGTGTACGTCGCATCCGGAACCGTCGGCTGCGGCTTCGCCGGATCAGGATTGAGATACATCGAGCATTGCGTATTGACGCCCGGAGTCACCTTGAGTTTGAGGACGATGAGTTCGGTCTCTCCCTCCACAACGTCCTTGTTGGCGAAGTCACCAAACTCGCCTTCGCCAACCGTCACCCCGTACTGGTAAATCCCAAATGCGGCTCCCACGAAGATGTACTTCGGCCATTGACCGAAGCGAATCCCGCCACCCGAACCGAAGCCTGCGTCAGGACGAAGCAGAAATGAAACGAAGAGTTCATTGTTGGGAGAAGCGATGTTTCCGAACGATCGCGTGAAGGTCGCCAGTTCATAGACCGATGCGGGCGGCGTCTTCGCGGCCCCGGGCGAAGTCATGAGATTCGGATAGGTGAGTCCTGCCGAAATCGTCTTGGTATTCAGCCAGGCTCCGGTGTTCTGCCACGCAGAGGTCCAGTTAAGTCCCCCGTTCTTGCCGGCCAGCGTGGCCGAGGTGCCGTATTCGAACCCGTCATAGGCGGTTGATGCCTTCGCAACGGGGGCGTGGCAGGTGAGCGAGGCAAAGGCAACTGAGCAGAACAGCGTGCGAGCAATTGCGTTCATGGCAATCTCCTGGAGGTATCGTGGGGTTCGGAGCGCGACTCATTTCGTTACAGGGAACAGCGCACCATGGGC
The DNA here is from genome assembly GCA_964407695.1 of uncultured Isosphaeraceae bacterium. Classification (GTDB taxonomy): domain Bacteria; phylum Planctomycetota; class Phycisphaerae; order Phycisphaerales; family SM1A02; genus CAYOWQ01. The sequence goes on from CAYOWQ010000004.1 coordinate 273,829, forward strand.
TCCATCATGGGTCGCCATTCCATTGATTCATGATCCCCAGGCGCCGAGCAGCAATCCGAGATCAGCGCCGTCGACAGTGCCGTCGCCGTTGAGGTCTGCTTCCGGCTGATTGCTGCCCCATGCGGAAAGCAGAAGCCCCAGGTCCGCCCCATCAACGCTTCCGTCGCCGTTGAGGTCTTCCGCAGCCGTCGGGGCGAGCGTCACCTCCATGTTGTCAGCCATGAAGATCACCCCATAGTCGCACGAGATCGGTGGAACCTTCTCGTAGTGAACCACGACGTGGTTGAAGCTGATTGGACTGCTGAAACTGAGCGTGGCCGTCGGCCAGGTTCCCTCGCCCGGCGATTTCAGCGCAGAGCCGACCAATGTTGCGCCGGCGTAGGCACTCACTTTCATCGTCGACGGCTGATCGCACTCCAGGTCCTGAACCGCAAACAGAATGGAAAAGTCGGTGAGCGGCTTCGAGAAATCAATGACCAGGTCGGCCTTGAACACGCTGTTGGGATACACGCAGAGCCCGGAGAAACCGACCGGGGTGAATCCAAGCGTGTTCGCCGGCTGAATCGAATAGCCTTGTCCCGTCGCGGAAAGCGTCGCGGTGACGCCTCCCGCGGAGAGTCCAATCGGAAGCGAAGTGTGGACGGGGGCGTTGTCGAAATCGAAGAGGACTCCGGCGTTCGCCACGGACCAGATGGACGCAATCAGAGCTGTGGACAGGACAAATTGCTGACAAGCTGGGTTCTGGGTAGGCGCCATCGAACAATCTCCTATTTTTGATATGATGATCCACATATCGTCTTATACAATACGAGGTGCATCGATCGCTGGTTCACGGAATTCGGTCCCAGAACACACAATTCCTCATTCCGGATCCGTCGCCGCAGAAAAACCGGGTCCTGTACCCATTGAAATACCGTACCTCGCTCCCCCACTACCGACACGCCATCCAACCCCAGGCCGAAGGCTGCCGGCCCCCTACTCATACCCGAATGGGCACGATGACCAGCGACTGGCCCATCCGAAAGAGCCGCTGCTGTGCAGCAAACACCACCGCATTGTGCAGCAGCCGCGTCAGCCACGAATCGCGGTGGAACACCAACTGACCACCGAAAAACATCGCGTTCGGATATCGCCGGATCAGCTCCTGCGAAATCTCCGCAATGGTGTCCACCGCGTCAATGCTCACCTCGGTGATCACTTCCGACTCGCAGCCCATCGACCGCACCAGTGCTGCATATCGCTCCGCTTCCGCCGCCGTGTGCCTCGTCAAATGCTCAATCTCCGCCGCACCCTTGAAGTTCCCCGAATCAACCACACCCACACTCACAAACACGTAGCGGCCGAATTGCGCCCCGAAGTTCCGCACCACGTTCAACAACGTGTGCAAGCCGAGGCCGTTGTATCCGTTCACCAGCACCACGGCCGTTCCCTCACCCCGCCGGCTCGTCAACGGCTGCGCTGCAGGGATTTCCAGGTTCCGCGCCAATTCGTCGAGACGATGCAGCATCCGCCGCGTTCGCGCGTAATGCCCGCGAATCAGGAACACGCCGACCACCATGAGCCCCGTAAACGCCAGCGTAATCCAGCCGCCGTCGTGAAACTTCACGATCACCATCGACACCAGGATTGCCGCCGTCAACCCGGCTCCAACGCCATTGATCAGGATGCTCCAGCGCCATCGCCGCTCCGTCCGGCGCACGCTCCACCAATGTCGCACCATTCCCGCCTGCGAAAGCGTGAACGTGATGAACACGTTGATGCTGTAGAGCACCACCAAAAGGGCGACCGATCCACCCGTCAGCCACACGACGACCGCGGCACACAACGCCATGATCATGATGCCATTCTGATTCACCAGTCGATCGCTCAGCATCGCAAATCTCGTCGGCACCCATCGGTCGAGCGCCATGTTCGCCAGCACCCTCGGACCGTCGATGAACCCCGCCTGCGCTGCCACAAACAACAGCGCTGCTTCCGACGCCAGCGTCAGCCCGACAAACACCATCGCGATCGTCGCATTCCAACCCGAAGTGACCTCGTGCGCCAGGACCGCATTGAGCGTCTTTCCTTCAATCGGTGCCACCCCCATCATCAGGTATGCCAGCAGAAGTCCCGCCACCGTGGCGCTGAGCGAGATTGCCATGTAGCGCATCGTCCGTCGGCCTGTCTCCACCTTCGGGTCGCGCAGAATCGGTAACCCGTTGCTCACCGCCTCGATTCCCGTATACGTGCCCGCGCCCGTGCTGTAGGCCCGCACCAGCAGCATCAGCACGCCGAGGTGACCAAGGTTCGACTCCGCCCGTTGATACTCCGCGGCCGTCTCGTGCAGCAGCAACCCCACCGCTCCAGAATTCGCCAGGAGGCCCCATCCCACCACGATGGCGTGCGTCACCAGGAACAGAAAGAAAACCGGAACCAGCGGCATCACCGACTCCTTGACACCTCGCAGGTTCAGGATCAGCAGCAGCCCGATTCCCGCGATCGCCGTTGCCACCTTCATTCCCTGCCATTCCACCGGCAACATGCTGAAGAGTGCGTCCGCGCCGCTGGCGATCGAGATACTGATGGTCAACACATAGTCGATCACCAGCGCGCAACCCGCCGTCGCCCCCACTCCCGGCGAGAGCAGTTTGCTCGCCACCAGGTATCCCCCGCCTCCGCCTGGAAAAAGCTGAATGATCTGCGAGTAACTCGCGCTGATGATCAACACCGTCGCCACCGCGGCCAACGCGATCAACACGCTCAAGTGCGGATACGCGCCCAAGGCCTTGAAGGCCTCCTCCGGCCCGTAGCACGAGGACGACAGGCCATCTGCGCCCAGGCCAACCCACGCGAAAACCGCGATCAGCGAAACCTTGTGAAACACACGCGTGTCATCGAGGTCGCGCGATGACCCGATGACAATCCTCTTCACCCGCCGAACCCATGCTTCCGACATCGACGAACTCCTCAAGCCAATGAAACAGCGCCGCCGCCAAACCATGGCGACGGACCACAACATCGGGAGAGCCCGCGGAGAACGGATCGTCCGTGGAGATCACCCTTCCAATTCGCCTGCGGAGTTAGCTGACGGGCTCGGCCTTGGAAGTGGCCTAGGCTCGGGTTGCCCCGCGCCATGCGCCCCATCCCTGCATTCACAGGGAATTTTGGGTCCTCCGCGCTTGCGTTCAGGAAGGAACGCAAACCTCGGCTGCGAAGGAGGAATTAGAACATGGAGTTCGCCCCAGTCAATCCCGCTCCTCAACGTGTGTGAGACACGTCAGATGACACAACGCCATCCGAACCGGTGGATAACTCGTTGCCGGTTGTCGCGTAATTCAATGAACCTCGTCCACCCCAACCCCGCAAGGAGATGGAATCATGAATGTCCGATTGCTTTCACCCTTCACGTGTGCAGCGGTGCTCGCCGCCAATGCTTCGGCCCAGAATCTGCTCACGAACTCCAGTTTCGAAACGGAGGGTCCGCTGGGTCCCTCGGCCTCAGTCTCCGGCGCGATCGGCGCAGCGTTCAGCGCTGCCGAGAACTGGTTCATCTTTCAGAATACTCCCGTAACCACCAAGACCGAGCTCCTGCCAAGCACCCTGCCAGGAGGCGGCGATTACATGCTGCACGTCACGACCAATGGTGTGAACAACGGCATCGAGCAAGTCATGTTTCCAATCAATGAAGGCCCCGCATGCGTCGAGCACCAGATCTGGGTCTATGTGGAAAGCGGCGTCGTCTTTGCCGGCGCTGGCAATGGCGGGAACACAGGACCCAACAGCTTCTCCACCACGACCGGTCAATGGGAACTGATCTCGGGCAAGAACATTGTCTGCCCGGCCAATCTCTTTATCGTGTACGCCGGCTCGCCGAATGGTGCGGAGTTCTATATCGATGTCGCTATCGTTGAGGAGCAGGTCTGTCAGGGCCCGCCCGGCGACTTGACCCTTGACGGCACGGTCGACGGTGCTGACCTCGGCATCCTTCTCAGCCTTTGGGGTCCATGCCGAAACTGCAATGCCGATTTCACCGGCGATGGTCAGGTCGATGGCGCCGACCTCGGCCTGCTGCTCACCCAGTGGGGCACATGCTCAGCCTTTGGACCCTGAGACCTCTGCACCCGGACGTCTCATCCCTGATCGACACGAACATGCGCGAGCTCTGCGCTACAGAAGCCCGACTGTCTCTACCATGAGTCCATGATCTACCTCGACAACGCCGCCACCTCCTGGCCCAAACCACCCGGCGTTGCCGAAGCCATGTTGCGGCAACTTGCCGAAGATGGCAATCCCGGCCGCGGCGGCCACCGCCGCGCTGTCAGCGCCCAGCGGTTGATCGATCATGCGCGGCTGCTTCTCGCGCGGCTTCTGAACGCCCCCGACCCCCGCCGCATCATTTTCACCTTGAACGGCACCGACGCCCTTAACGCCGCGATCCATGGCGTCCCGGCGCTGCAGCCCGGTTTCCGGAAGACCGATTCGGGCAAGCCGGCGCACGTCGTCACCACCGTCCTTGAACATAACTCCGTCAATCGACCACTCAACGCGCTCGCCGATGCGGGCGCCATCGAACTCACGCGCATCAGTTGCAACGCCGACGGCATCCTCACACCCGACGACTTCGCCGCCGAAATCCGCCCCAATACCGCGCTCGTCGCCGTCACCATGCTGTCCAACGCCACCGGCATCGTGCAGCCGGTGGCCGAGATCATCCGCCTGACACGAGCGGCAGCGCCGAACTGCTTGATTCTGCTCGACGCCTCGCAGGCCCTCGGCGCTGTGCCGATCGATCTGGTCGAACTCGACGCTGATCTTGTCGCCGCCCCCGGCCACAAGTCACTCCTTGGACCGACCGGCACCGGCCTCCTCTATCTCGGCCCGCGCGCTGTGCCCGATCCCGATCACGCTGACCGTTCCCGCTTCGCAACGTGGCGCGAAGGCGGGACCGGCGGCGACTCCTCCAGCCCAGTCATGCCCGCCGAACTCCCCCACTACCTCGAAGGCGGCACTCCCAACACCGTCGGCATCGCCGGATTGGCCGCGGCCGTCGAGTGGCTCATCGATCGCGGCGTGCACAACGTCCGTACCCACGAACAGGGTCTCACCCGCTGTCTGCTTGAGGGCCTCAGCGCACTTCCCGGCATTCGCATCATCGGGCCGGCCGACGCCGACCTTCGCGGCAATGCCGTGTCCTTCACTCTTCCCGACATGGACCCACAGGATGCCGCGGGCATCTTCGACAGCACCTTTAACATCGCCGTCCGCCCCGGCCTCCATTGCGCCCCCTACGCCCACCGCGCTGTCGGCACCTTCCCATCCGGCACCATTCGCGCCAGCGTTGGCCCGTTTACCACCGCCGACGAAATCGATCGGTTCGTCGCCGCCTGCCGCGAGCTGACCCCCTCGGCCATCGCCTGACCATGCGAATGTGGCCATTCCTCACTGGAGGCCCAACCACGCCCGCGCTCGCCCGCAACGGATCTGGGGACGGGCGGGCTTGGCGTCCAACCGGTACGAAGACTCGCGATCGCTGACGAAGCCGGGCGGATGTTGATCGATCTGTTCTCCTGTGGGCACCGCACACCGGCCGCCATCTCATACACTCCGTTGATGCCCAAGACCCGCACCGCCTACGTCTGCTCCGCCTGCGGCGCGGTCCATCCCCGTTGGCTCGGCCGGTGTCCCGATTGCGGCCAATGGGATTCGCTCGGCAAGTTCGTTGAACCAAAGTCTGTTCCAACCGAAACAGGCTCCGAATTGGCCTCATCCTGGATCGCCGATTCCGACGCTGTTCGTCGTGAAGGCGCCGCCCCGATCGGCAGCATCTCCATTCGTGAGCATCCCCGGATCCCCACCTCCATCAGCGAATTCGACCGCGTGCTCGGCGGTGGACTCGTTCCCGGCAGTCTCGTCCTCATTGGTGGCGAACCTGGCATCGGCAAGAGCACCCTCCTGCTGCAAGCGGCGCTTCGACTCGCCCGCGCCAATCCAATCCTCTATTGCAGCAGTGAGGAATCCTCACCCCAGATCCGTCTCCGCACCGACCGGGTTGCCGCCGATGGCGTAGAGCCGCCGTCCGGCAAACTGTTTGTTCTCTCCGAGACCAATCTCGCCCGAATTAATGAGCAGGCCCGACAGATCAAGCCCGCGGTTCTGGTCATCGACTCCATTCAGATGATCCACCTTCCCGCCGTCGATGCGGTACCGGGATCGATGACCCAAATCCGTCGCTGCGGCCACGAACTGGCCACGCTCGCCAAGATCTCGGGAATGTCCATTCTCGTCGTCGGCCACATCACCAAGGAAGGCACCCTTGCCGGCCCCAAGGTGCTGGAGCACATGGTTGACGTCGTGCTCACCTTCGAGGGCGATCGCCATCACGGCCATCGCGTGATCCGAGGGGTCAAGAATCGGTATGGGAACACATCCGAGGTTGGCCTCTTTGAGATGTCGGGCAGTGGCCTCATCGAAGTGCCCGATGGCATCGTGAAGCTCGACCCGAAGGATCGCCCCCGGCCCGGCAGCGTGGTGAGTCCCGTGATGCACGGCAGCCGCTGCCTGCTCGCCGAGATCCAGGCCCTTACCGCAACCGGCTTCCTCGGGGCTGCGAAGCGAAAGTCGTCGGGCCTGGATGCCAGCCGCCTTGCAATGATCATCGCCGTCTTGGAGAAACACGGCGGCTTGAGGCTGGCAGATCAGGACATCTTTGCCTCGGCCGTAGGAGGCATGCGAATCGTGGAGCCGGCCGCCGATCTGGCTCTGGCCATGGCAATTGCCGGGGCACACTATTCAAGGAGTGTGCCCGAGGCATGTGCCGTCGTAGGGGAGGTCGGTCTTGGGGGCGAGATTCGACCGGTTCGATCGCTGGATCATCGAGTCCGGGAGTCTGCTCGTCTCGGATACAGGAATCTGATTGTGCCGGCCGGTGCCGTAGTGGCCGATCTGGCTGCCGAAATCGTTCCGGTTCGTACCGTCGTTGAGGCCCTGCAGCACCTCGTCTAGGATTAATGTGCGGCAATTTTAGTGAACGTCCGATAACCTTCCGGACAACTATGCAGAACTTCACCTGGGCCGGCCCGGAAGAGTAAATCTCTTATTTGCAATATCTTATGGCGTGTTTGCCAGGCCCCTATTCAGGCACCGATAACATCAATTCGCTTCGTGCCGGAACCACTGGAAACGCTTCTCCATTCTGCTATTCTCTCCGCCTCAATGCCTCGGCCCCTATAAGCCGATAGACATGACACGTCCGTCCGTTCTCTTTTGGTGAGAACGGGCTGAACGGACGGGTGGATGAAGAAAGGACTTGGTGCCAGCTTCGCCGGAGGGCGATTCAGGTTCCCTCGTCCGACAAAATAGGAGAGTCAAACCGATGTGTCTGACTTCGCGCGTTGGGCTCCTGGCCGGCGCAGCTACGCTGACTTTGGCGGGCGCCGGCTGGAGCGAGATGAACACGAACGATGACGCCCTGACGAATCGGATCGCGGCCCTTGAGGCCGAGATCAATGCGCTCAAGGTGTCGAACGGCGACCAGTGGCTCACTGAGCAGCGGGCCGCCGAAATCCGCGATCTGGTTCAGGACGTCCTGTCCGACGCGGACACCCGGGCAAGCCTGCTTCAGTCGGGCATGACCGGTGGATGGGATAACGGCTTCTACCTCGGCTCCTCCGACGGCAACTTCAGGCTCAATGTCGGCGGCTGGATCCAGACCCGTTATGTCTACAATTTCCAGGATGTCAACACCGGTGCTGATCCCGTCGATCGTCACCGCAACGGCTTCGACATCCGCCGCGCCCGGCTCGAATTCTCGGGCCATGTCGTGAACCCGAATTGGATGTACAAGATCAGCGGCGACTTCGCTGATGAAAATCAGGACGGCGTGTTCAGCCTCCGAGATGCCTGGATCGCCCACAACTGCGGCAACGGCTTCACCGTCTATGCCGGTCAGTTCAAAGATCCCTACATGCATGAAACGCTCGTGCTGTCGAAGCACCAGCTCGCGGTTGACCGCTCGGTCTTCGAGAGCGCCTTCGGCGACGGCCGCGTTCAGGGCATCATGATCGATTGGAAGGCTTCGGACAATTTCCGCGTCCGTGGCTCCTACAACGATGGCAAGAACTCCCTGAACGGCAGCTGGGTTACCTATGACTCCGAATTCGGCGCCTTCACCGGCCGTGTCGACTTCCTCGCCATGGGCAACTGGGACCAGTTCGAAGACTTCACCTCGTGGCAGGGCGACCCGACCGGCGTGAAGATCGGCGGCGCGTTCAACTACAACAAGGCTGAATACGGCACCACCGACAACGCCACCCCCGAGGTTGAAACCTGGGGCCTCACCGCGGATATCGCGGCCGAATTCGGCGGCGCCAACCTCTTTGGTGCGTTTGTCTGGCAGAGCCAGGAAGACGACGCCTCGGTCGATGCTGATCAGTGGGGCTTCCTCGTTCAGGGCGGCATCTTCTTTGTGCCCAATGAATGGGAAGTCTTCGGTCGGTTCGAATGGATCGATCCCGATCTCGACGGCACCGATGAGTTCTCGATCATCACCGTCGGCGTCAACAAGTACTGGGCCAAGCACGCTGTGAAGTGGACCACTGACGTGGGCTGGGGCATCAATGAGGTGAACACCACCAATACCCTTGGTGCGAACATCAATGACCTCGGCTGGCGAAACGACCCGTCGGATGAAGACGGCCAGTTCGTCTTCCGAACCCAGCTCCAGCTGGCGTTCTGATCCCTGTCATCCACCATTTCGCCTGATCCAGGCGACCATGACTCATCCGGCCGGCTCGAACTTGAGCCGGCCGGTTTTTTTCTGGGCTTGCTCTGTTGGCGTGCGAACGGTCGTCCATCCGATACAATCCGAGTCGTTCGGCAACGGCCTCGTCTCGACGCCGATGGAGGACTTCTGATGCGGTGGATGGCTCTGACATCTCTGGCGATGGCAACCTCTGCATCCGCAATGGATGCACCCGCTCCGGCCCCCGCTGAGGATTGGCAGCAGGCCATCAAGGACCTTGCCAGGGAGAACGCCGAGCTTCGCCAGAGAGTCTCCGAGCTCGAACAGAAGGACGGCGACACCTGGCTTACCGAGCAGCGGGCGAATCAGATTCGTGCCCTCGTGGAAGACGTGCTCGCCGATGCCGATGCACGTTCCAGCCTCCTCCGTGCCGGCGCCAGCGCCGGCTGGGACAACGGGTTCTATATCTCCAGCGCCGATGGCAACTACACGCTCGCCATCGACGGGCAGCTTCAGGTCCGGTGGGTCGACAGCTACCACAATGAGGCTGACCACAATCGCGGCGGATTCGAAAACACCCGAACCAAGCTCACGTTCCGTGGACACATCGTCAACGATGCTTTCTCCTACCTCGTTCGAGCCGGGTTCGAGCGGCGGGATTTCAACTCCTCCGGCGATGACTTCGTTCCTTCGCCGATCAACGGAGGCGACTTCAATCTTCAGGACGCTTGGATTCGCTGGGATCTCAACAACCAGTGGAACTTCCGTGTCGGCCAGTTCAAGTTGCCGTTCAACCGCGAAGAACTGGTGTCGAGTCAATACCAGCTGCTGGTTGAACGCTCCCTCGTCAATCAGAATCTCAACATTGGCCGCAGCCAGGGATTCCAGCTCGAGTTCATTACGCAGGATATCCGTGCCGCCCTCATGTATTCCGACGGCGGCCATGATCAGGCGGGCGGCGATGTCGATGTGGACCTTACGAGCACGCCCATTCCCGAGAATCTCAACGCCCTGGCTCAGGACACCGAGTACGCCGTGACCGGCCGCTTTGAGTGGAAGGGCGCCGGCACTTGGAAGCAGTTCGAAGATTTCACGAGTTTCCCCACTGAGCAGTTCGGATTCCTCATCGGCGCTGCTATCCACTCTCAACGCAATGAGTCCGACGGCGCCTTTTCTGTGAATTCGAATGAGGTGCCCTGGATCGGCGCCACGATCGACGCTTCATTTGAATTCGGCGGGGCCAATCTGTTTGGGTCCTTCACACATCACTATCTCGATCGAAGCGGCGGGACCGACTTCCGCATCTATGGAGTGACCATTCAAGGCGGCGTCTTTGTCCTGCCCAAGTGGGAAGTCTTCGCTCGCTATGAGTATGGCTGGTGGCAGTTCCAGAACGACGACAACTTCCCCTCGATCTCCGTCGCCACGCTGGGCGCCAACTACTACATTCAAGGCCACGATCTGAAGTTCACCATGGATATCGGGGTCGCCTTTGATCAGGTCACCTTCCTCTGGGACAGCGACATCGCCGGATACCGTGATGAAGGTCCGACCGGAAGCAATCAGACCGTGATGCGCCTTCAGCTTCAGCTGCTGTTCTAGACCCGGTCGCCCGGCTTCGTTCCGCCGGGCCGGCCGTCCACGGGTCCGAACAATTTCGGATTTCGATTCACAAAGCTGCTGACGCCGTCGGCGATGAACGAGTATCGCCCCGTCTTGTAATACGCCCAGCCCATCGCCGCCACGACGATCGCCCCGATGGTGTCCACGATCAAGTCCTGCATGGTGTCCACGACGCCGGTCTCACGGCTTTGCATGTTGACCGACGGGAACAACTCGTCCACACCAAACTCGAGGATCTCCCACAACACACCCAGCGTGATCGCGAACATGACGCCAAAGACGCAGACGAAGAACGGACGCATGCCGGCGGGCAGGCGATTGGTTCCGTTGAGCAGAAAGAGGGCTACAAACCCGATGATCCCCAGCAGAAATCCCGACGACGTGTGAAGAACGATGTCCCACCACCAGTACTTGTAGTAGAAATCCGAAGCGGAGCCGAGGAACAACGACAGAAACGTGAACGCCGCGGCAATCAACTGGAACTCGGGCGGAATGAAGACCCGCCAACGTTTCTGCACGATCGCCGGCGTCAAGGTCAGGCCGATGACGGCGACCGTCAGAAAAACGTTCTCCCAGTCGCGCCGAAGGGCAAAGAACACGACCGCGGTCGCCAGAACCAATTGGATTCCAATCGTCAGGACGAGATAGACATTGGGGCTGCCGCTCGGGGACACACGATCCTGCATCTGGAGAGCCTCCGTTGAAGACACCATAGCACAGCCGGCACTGCGGCTCCGGTCGCAGCGCAGGAAAAGAGCCGACCTGGATGACGGCCGGCTCTCGCAAGGGCTCTTGAATGAAACTCAGGACCAGGGATCAGGCCGGAGCGGGCTCCGGCGCTGCAAGCAGTGCCTTGCGCGAGAGCTTGATGCGGCCATTTTCGTCGATATTGATCACCTTGACCTTGACGGTATCGCCAACCTTCACCTCGTCGGTGACGCTCTTGACATACCCGTTGGCCAGCTCCGAGATGTGGCACATGCCGTCGGTGCCGGGCACCAACTCGATGAAGGCTCCGAAATCCTTGACCGAAACAACCTTGCCCTCGAACACCGCGCCGATCTTGATCTCGGCCCCAAGCGCTTCCACCTCGGCCCGGGCCTGCTCGCCCATCGCCTTGTCGACACAGGCGATATAAACCGTGCCGTCCTCCTCGACATCGATCGAGGCGCCGGTGCGCTCCTGAATGCCGCGAATAGTCTTGCCGCCCGGGCCGATGAGCTTGCCGATCTTTTCGGGATCGATCTTGACCATCGTGATGAGCGGGGCGTGCTTGGAGATATCCGACCGCGGAGCCGGCAGCACCTTCTCCATCTCGCTGATCAAATGCAGACGGCCAACTCGCGCCTGCTCAAAGATCGTCTCGATCTCTGCGACCGAAAGGCCTCGAGCCTTCAGATCGAGCTGTATGCCGGTAATGCCGGTGCGGGTGCCCGAAACCTTGAAGTCCATCTCGCCGAAGAAATCTTCCTCGCCGATGATGTCCGTCACGTGCGTCACCTTGCCGGAACTGCTCGTGAAACGCCCGACCGAGATGCCCGCGCACGTTCCCTTGATGGGCACGCCCGCATCCATGAGCGCCAGGCAGCCGCCGCAGACAGACGCCATCGACGAGGATCCGTTGGACTCAGTAATGTCGCTGACCACGCGCACCGTGTAGGGGAAATCGTCCGCCGTGGGAAGAATGCCCATGAGCGATCGCTCCGCCAACGCTCCGTGGCCGACCTCACGCCGACCGGGGCCGGTAATGCGGCCGGCCTCGCCCGTGCAGAACGGCGGGAAGTTGTAGTGCAGGTAGAATTTCTTGGCGTACTCGGGCAGAAGCCCGTCGATGATCTGCTCGTCCTTCACCGTACCGAGCGTGCAGGTAACCAGCGACTGCGTTTCTCCGCGCTGAAAGAACGCGGAGCCGTGTGTCCGGGGGAAGATGCCGACCGCGAGATCAAGCGGACGGATCTCCGCCAGGCCTCGGCCATCGGCGCGAATGCCGTACTCGCCGACCAACTTGTGACAGATTTTCTTCTCCAGACGGCGGAAGGCTTCCTTGGCGTCGCGCTGGCGCTTCTCGGCCGCGAGGTGATCCGTATAGCTCAACCCCGCGGGGATGCTGAAGTGCTCGGTCAGCATGCGATCGCGAAGGGCGTCGATGGCGTCGCCTCGTTCATGCTTGCCCTTGATTTTGCGCAGCTCCGTTAGCTCCGCCTCCACCTTCTGGCGAACCAGGTCGGACACCTCCTGCGACGGCAGGGTTACATCACCCATGCGCACGGGCGGTGCGCCGCACTTTTCGCGCAGCTCGCGCATCAGGCGGAGGATCGGCTTGATGCCCTCGTCGTAGCCGAAGCGGATGGCCGCAACCATGTCGGCCTCGGAAATCTCCGCCGCGCCGACTTCGATCATGTTGATGCCGTCATCATGACCCGAGAGCACGAGATCGAGATCGGAGAACTCGAGTTGGGCCTGCGTTGGATTGATGATGAACTGCGAGCCCTGCTCGGTGAAAATCCGTCCCACGCGCACGGTCGCAACCGGCCCCTGGAATGGAGCGTCGGTGATAAAGAGCGACGCGGCCGCGGCGGTGCAGGCCACAACGTCGGAATCGTTCTGCTGGTCGTGCGACATGACCCACGCCTGGATCTGGATTTCATCAATGAATCCGTCGGGAAACAGCGGACGGATCGGCCGATCGATCATCCGCATCGTCAGGATTTCTTTCTCGTTGGGCGGTCCTTCCCGCTTGCGGAAGCCGCCGGGAAATCGACCCGCGGCCGAAGTCTTCTCGCGGTAATCGCAGGTCAACGGAAAGAAATCGATACCTGCCCGGGGCTGGGCGCGGACAGTGGCCGCCAGGACTGTGGTTTCGCCATACGTGGCGAGCACCGAGCCGGAGGCGAGCTTGGCGATGCGTCCGGTTTCGAATCGAAGGATGCGTCCCCCGATTTCACGTTCAACGGTCGTCGGTTTTACTGACATAGATGCCTCGTCTTGGGCGCTTCAAAGCGCCGGCGATTCATGGGGCGCGAACCAACACGTCTTCGCGCTGGAAACAACTCGCCGCGGGAGGCAGAAGGCTGGGCACAGGAGCCGCAGAAAGCAACTGTGACGAGCCGACTGCCGCCGGGCGGCAACGGAAAGGCTTGCGCGGTTACTTGCGCAGGCCGAGACGCTTGATCAAGTTGGAATAGTTGTCGTGATTGGTCTTGGCGAGGTATCGCAGAAGACGATTTCGCTTGCCGACCATCAGCATCAGCCCACGACGCGAAGCATGGTCCTTGAGGTTGCCCTTAAGGTGCTCCTGAAGGCTGGAGATTCGCTCCGTCAGGATGGAGACCTGCACTTCGGGCGATCCGGAATCAGTCTGGTGACGCTGATTCGCCTTGATAATCGACGACTTCTTTTCAGGGGCTAATGCTGTGGCCATGGGAGGTTCCGAACGTTTTCCAAACTTTTCAAGTTTCTATTGGCGAAAGTATAGCAGATGTCAAGGCTTCCCTCCAAACAGAACGCCCGGCTGCTGGCCGGGCGTTCTGGTGGGTGTTGAGGGAGGGAGAACGGGTGATCCTGAATTCAGTTGCATGGATCCACGCAGATATCGCACATCGCCTGGGCTTCCGAGGCGCAGATGCTGTCCCAGGACGTGTCACAGCAGAAGGCGTCCGCACCGCAAACGATCCCCTCGCAACCGGCGTCATCGCACCCGAGGCCGCCGTTGGCGATGCAGCAATTGCTCGTCACGGGGCTCTGGTTCACACACACCGGGAAGAGCGTCCCATCACACGGGCCGCACAGGCTGATCGCCTCATTGGCACAGATGGAGTCCCAACTCGTATTGCAGCAGAACGAATCGACCGTGCAGACGATCAACTCGCACTCACCATCGGTGCAACCGATGCCGGCGTGTGACACGCAGCAATCGCTGGGCAAGGCCTCGCAACCGTCCGTCGTGCAGGGGTCGCCGTCGTCGCAGGAGATGGGGTCATGCAGGCACGACCCGCTGTCGAGGCAGAAGTCCATGGTGCATGGATCGCTGTCGTCGCAGACCAGCGGGGTGTGAGCACAGATGCCTTCGATACAGAAATCGATGGTGCACGGATCACCGTCGTTGCACTCTGCAGCCGACTGACAGTTGAACTCAGGATCGCAGTCGTCGGGGATGCCGTCGCCGTCGGCGTCGAGGTGATCGTCGAAGCCGGGGCACAGATCCACGGCGTTGCAGAATCCGTCATTGTCGCTGTCGAAGCAGGTGCACGGGCCCCAGGCCGCAAGGAGCAGGCCGAGGTCGGCACCGTCGACGTTGAAATCGCCGTTGAGATCGCCCAGCGGGCCGGGCGTCAACCATTCGGCAAGCAACAGGCCGAGATCTGCTCCGTCAACCTGACCATCCTGATTCAGGTCGCCGAGGCATTCGCAATCATCCGGAATGCCGTTGCCGTTGATATCGGTCTGCGTGCCGTTCAGCAGTTCGCAGCCGTCCGGCGTGCCATCCAGATCGCAGTCCGCCAGATCGTCGCCGGGGCACAGATCGCACCCGTCGGGTACGCCGTCGCCGTCGGAATCGATGGCGTCATCGAAGCCGGGGCAGACATCGTCCGGATCGCAGACACCGTCGTGATCACTGTCGGTGCAGTCGTCACAGGCATCGCCGAAGCCGTCGCGATCAGCGTCTTCCTGGTTGGGATTGAACGATTCGGGACAGTTGTCGTCGCAATCGGCGACCCCGTCCTGATCCGTATCGATCGGCGTGTAGACGCAATCGCCGGTCTGCGAATCGCAGGCATCCGACGTGCAGGGATCGCCGTCATCGCACACCACCGGTTCATTGACGCAGACCCCGTCAACACAGGAATCGATGGTGCACGGATCGTGATCGTCGCAGACGACATCCGTATAGATGCACACGCCGTCCACACACGTATCGATCGTGCACGGGTCGCCGTCATTGCAGAGCGGAGGCACGTTGAAACAGATACCGACCACGCAGAAGTCGGTCGTGCAGGCATCACCGTCGTCGCAATCCAGCGGGGTGTAGGCACATCCGCTCAGCGAGTCGCACGTATCAATCGTGCAGGCGTCACCGTCATTGCAATCGACCGGCAAGTAGATGCAGCCGAGCTGCGAATCGCACAGATCGATCGTGCAGGCGTCGCCGTCATCGCAGTTGATGGGCGAATAGGTGCATCCCGACTGTGGGTCGCAGCCGTCCACCGTGCAGGCGTCGCCGTCGTCGCAGTTGATCGGCGTAAACACGCAGCCGAGCTGCGAATCGCAGAAGTCGAACGTGCACGCATCACCGTCATCACAGTTGAGAACGGTGTATGTGCAGCCCGTCTGCGGGTCGCAGCCGTCAACGGTGCAGGCATCGCCGTCGCCGCAATCGATCGGGGCATGCATACAGCCCGTCTGAGAATCACAGAAATCGAACGTGCAGGCATCGCCGTCGTCGCAGTCGACCAGCGTAAACACGCAGCCGGACTGCGGATCGCACCCGTCCACCGTGCAGGCGTCGCCGTCGTCGCAGTTGGCAGCGGCATACGTGCAGCCGGTCTGCGGATCGCAGCCGTCAACGGTGCAGGCATCGCCGTCATTACAGTCAAGCGAATCGTGCGAACACAATCCACCGGTGCAGAAATCCACCGTGCAGGCATCACCATCGCCGCAATCGATCGGCGTAGAACTGCAGAAGCCGGTCAACGAGTCGCAGGAGTCGATCGTGCAATCATCACCGTCGCCGCAATCGACCGGCGTGTGGATGCAGCCCAGCAGGCTGTCGCACGTATCGATGGTGCAGGCGTCGGCATCGTCGCAGGTGATCGGCTCGTGGAAACACTCTGCATCGATACAGTAGTCGAAGGTGCAGGCATCGCCGTCGTCGCAGGCAATGTCGCTGCAACCGCAGCCAGCCTCATTCACCACTTCGCCGGGCTCGCTCAGCGGACATTCATCTTCGCAATCGTCGAGACCATCGCCGTCGGAATCGCCGGCCTGATACGCCGACACGACCGCGAGGCCGGCATCGTCGGTGTCGTCATAGATGACGTCTTCGATGTCCGTGACGGGGACCGGGAAGCCGAAGTCGTTGCCCTGGGCAAGAATGACAGGTTCGACATTTGTATTGGCGCTGACGATGGCGTACGTCGTCGTCCCGTCGTAGCCGGTCAGAATGTTGCCGCCGACACTGGAACCGAGACCGGTGTAGTTCGAGTCTCCGCCGCAATCGCCGAAGTCGGCAAGGGCTCCGCCGCCGACCTGAGCGCCGACGTCGTTGCCTGTCAGATTTGTGGTTTCAACCCGAGCACGGCCAGCCACCACACTCACGCCGATGCCGCAGCCGCTGACCGACGTCAGTGAGTCGTGCAGATACAGACTGGCCAGGTCGCCGCCCACTTCAACACCCACCGGATACCCGGAGACATCGAGATTGAGCGCCTCGACATGCACCGTATTGGCTCCGGTGTCACCGTCGACAAGAACACCCGCCTCGGCCACGGCAGCGCCGGTCACATCGACCGTGATGCCGTCAAGCACGTAGCTGCTGGCGGCCGCATTGAAATAGCCGGCGTCCCAGTTCGTGGCGATCACGCCGTTGTCGTTGCCCGTCAGCACGCCGCCGTTGACGGTGATCGTGCTCGACGTCGGGTTATTCCACAGGCGGACGCCGTTATAGGTTCCGGTCACGTCGTTGTCGTGAACCTCGACCGCCACGGCCGATTGAATCGACGAGATCCATAGGCCGTAGGCGATGAGCTCGCCCGGCGCATACACGCCGATATAGGTCAAGCCGACGATGTCGTTGTCATCAATCGTGAACGTTGACGCACCTTGGTAGTGCAGGTTGTGCCAGATGCCCACACTGTCCGCTTCGATGTGATTGCCGCTGATGCTGGCGTCGCCATCGAGGTCGATCGGGCGGTAGTTGTTGCCCGTCTGCACGCCGATCGAGACGCGCGTCATGACGTTGTCGTCCACGGCCGCGTAGGTGTCGTTATAGAGCAGCACCGCAATGCGTTCATAATCGAACGAGTTGGTGCCCTGGACGTTGTCGAAGTGGTTGCAGGTGATCTCGTTGTACGACGAGATATTGGCCGAACCACCGGGGTTGTAGAGATTCACCGCAAGATCGTTGAAGTTCACGATGATGCAGTTGGTCAGCGTGAGCCCATCGATTGAGACAAAATCCTTGGAGAAATCATCGAACGAGCCGTTGGCGACGGCGCTGGCCGCGTTGGAATCGGCACCGTTGATGTCTTCGCCACCAGACAGACCGGGGTTGTCGCCATTGATCGTGAGGCCGTCGATGATGACGTCGTTGGCGATCACGTAGAACACGAGGCCGCCGATGGCCATGTCCGTCGCCGGATAGACAACCGCCTCCCCGCCGCGGTCGAGCGAATCGCCGGCGCATTCGCCCGCATGCGGGCCGTGAATGGTCACCGACTTGTCGACAGTGATGTCTTCGGCATATGAGCCGGCGCCCACCACCACGAGACCACCGGGCACCACGGCATTGATGCCGTCCTGAATGCCGGCGAACGCATCGCAGCCGATGGCTGTGGCCGGGCCGGCGCCGTCCGGATCATCGCCGTTGTTCAGGCTCGCCCAGTCGTCATCAACATAGACCACCGCCCAGGGGCCGAAACCTTCATCGGCCTCGCCGCTGCAGTTCTCGTCGACGCCGTTGCCGCAGATCTCGACCGCATCGGGATTGACCAGCGAATCCGTATCGTTGCAGTCCAGGTTGTTGCCGACGTAGCCGTCGGGCTGCGAACAATCCTCGACCGAGCTGGCGGGATCGCCGTAGCCATCGCCATCGGTATCCGCGTAATAGGTGAACAACGGCAGGGGTGCGTTCTGGCAGCCGAGGCTGGAATCGCACGAATCTTCGGTGCAGGGATCGTTGTCGTCACAATCCACCGGCGTGTACTGGCAGCCAAGGACGCTGTCGCAGGTGTCGATGGTGCAGGCATCGCCGTCGTCGCAATTCACGGGCGTATTCGAGCACCCCGAACCCGAGTCGCACGAATCCAAGGTGCAGGCATCGCCGTCATCACAACTGACCGGTGAGTGCGAGCAGATGCCGTCGTTGCACAGGTCGACCGTGCAGGCATCGCCGTCGTCGCAGCTGATGTCGCTGCAACCGCATCCGTCACCGTTCACACCTTCGCCGAACGGCGTATTCGGACACGCGTCAACACAGTCCAGGAAGCCGTCGCCGTCGGTGTCGATATCGGGGACGCCGCATCCACACACGCCGCCGCTGGTCTTGCCGCCATCGAGAGGACATTCATCAGTGCTGTTGGCCACGTAGCCCGACGGCTGATCGCACGATTCCACACTGATCGCCGCGTCGCCCGCGCCGTCGCCATCGCTGTCGTCATACCACGTGGTGGACCCGACGATGTCGACCTGACCCACCGGGAACAGCATGTCGTCGACATCGAAGATGCACGCTTCCTTCTCCGGATTGGTCACCGCGCTGCCGAAGACCGTCGTGCAATCGGCCGTCGCCCCGCCCACGTTCACCACGGCCAGGCCTACATACCCAGGGCCCTGGCACGGGAACACGGTGTCGTTCAGCAGCAAGGGCGCACCCACATGATCCAGCTGCATGCCCACCGCAAAGCCGGTTCCTGGAGAATTAGTTGAGATCACACCCGAGAGGTCGAGTCCTGCCAGGCTTACATCGGTGATGTCAGTGTAAAGCTGGATGAAGACACCCGGCCGCGAGGTCGCGCCGGAGATCGACACGTTGCTGATGGTCACCGCGCCAAGCGCGCTCCACGTGCCCGGCACGCCATCGGTGCCGGCGCCGCGGAACTGTAGGGGCACGCGAGTTGGACCGGTCATGGTCAGGTTCGAAAGGTCGGCCGAGCCGTTGTAGACGAAGTAGCTGATGTGGCCGGTGCCGCCCTGCGATGGGTCGCCGTTATCGGCGAAGGTCGTGCCGTCGAAGTCGATGTCGTCGCCGAGGCAGGTCACGTCACCCGTCGGGTTGAAGCTGAAACCAAAGAAGCCGTTGTCCTCCATCGAACCGCCGCTCACATGCAGACCCGACATCGACGCATGGGCCGACGCCACCCGCAATCCCGCGTTGGCGTTGCTGGACAACTCGCAATCCACCACGTCAATCGTGTTCGACACACCGTCGACCGCGCTGAAGTGAATGCCGTTGGTGTTGCCGACCGATGCCACATCTTCAAACCGCAGATACTCGGCCAGCGGCGCCGTCACGCGGATCCCGTCCGCGCCCGTCGCCCCCGTCAGCCGCATCGAGCTGATCAACAGCGTCTCAATTCCGTCGCCGCTCGCGGCCACTTCGATCACCGGAAGGCTCGGGCTGGCGGCCGTGATGATCGTGTCGACCATCGGATCGGTTCCGCTGCCCGAACCGATCAACTCCACGTTGACGTCGATCAGGATGTTTTCCGAGTAGGTGCCCGGATCAACGTGCACGGTGCTGCCGCTGACGCGATCGATCGCCTCCTGAATGCGCGTGGCGCTATCCACCTGGGCAAGTTCGGTTGTCACGGTCAACAGTGAGAAATCGCCCTGGAAGCCGAAATCGATACCGTCGATATCGGTCCCGCTCTCCAGGAGCGGGGTGATGTCGAAGTTGGCGCTGGCGGGCCCGGCCACGTCGGGCTGGCCGCCGGGCGGTGTTGCCGAGCCGCCGTAAATCGCCGGAATCAGCGCGCCATACCCCGGTTCAGCGCTGTTGGCGGTGGTGATCACCGGGCTGGTGGAGCCCAGCCAGTTGGCGCTGAACTGCTTCAGGTTTGTTGTTCCTGGTGTGGGCAGCGAACCGCCCGCCTGCCGATCCACGATCTGGCCGTACCAGTTGTCGCTGATCCTGTTGCCGATGAACGCACTGCCCAGCGCCTGCTGCAGCGGCGAATTCGTGCCGCCCGACGCATCGAGGAAGAGCACGCCCACGGTCCAGTTGTCGCTGATCGAGTTCTCCATCACCGACAGGTTGTCGGTCACGTTGCGCATGATCATGCCGGTGCGGTTGTTGTCGATCAGGTTGTTGTGTACCGAGATGTTGCTGGAGTTGTTGATGTCGATGCCGGTGCGGCTGCCATAGATCGAGCAATTCCGCACTTCCCCGCTCAACCGGCCCTGAATCGCCACACCCGCAAAGTTGAGGCTCGGATTCTCCCACTCCGCCACGGTGTTGCCATCACGGGTGATCGAGAAGCCGTCGAGAATCACGTTCTCCGACGCAAAGGTGAACGTCGCCCCCGCCCCGCCGATCGGCCCGCTCACGGTCGACTGCCCCGCGCCAGCACCCTGCACCAGGACCGCCTTGTTCAGGCTCACATCCTCGTTGTAATCACCCGCGGCCACATGCACCGTACCGCCCGCCTGCACCGCATTAACACCCGCCTGAATCGTCGCAAACGCATCGCAGCCGATGGCCGTGGCCGGGCCCGCGCCGTCCGGGTCGTCGCCGTTGTTCAGGCTCGCCCAGTCATCATCGACATAGGTGTCGGTCCACGGGCCGAAGCCCTCATCGGTCGAACCGTTGCAGTTGTCGTCGATCCCGTTGCCGCAGATCTCGACGGCGCCGGGGTTCACATTGCTGTCGTCATCATCGCAGTCGCCGCCGATCAGCACGTTGCCGTCGGGAATCGGGCAGACCGTCACGGCCGTGCCGTCATCGCCATAGCCGTCACTATCGGCGTCGGTGTACGAGGTCACCGGAACCACCGGCGCATTCACACAGCCGCTGCCGCTATCGCACGAATCATCGGTGCAGGGATCGTTGTCGTCGCAATCCACCGGCGTGTGCTGGCAGCCAAGGACGCTGTCGCAGGTGTCGATGGTGCAGGCATCGCCGTCGTCGCAATTGACGGGCGTATTGGAGCACCCCGAACCCGAGTCACACGAATCATCGGTGCACGGGTCGGCATCGTCACAGTTCACGGGATCATACTGACACACCCCGCCGACACAGCTGTCGATGGTGCACGGATCCCCGTCATTGCAATCGATGGAAGTGTTGACGCAGCCGCTGCCCGAATCACACGAATCATCGGTGCACGGGTCGCCGTCATCGCAATTGATGGGCGTGTTGGTGCAGATGCCGTCGAGGCACGAATCGGCCGTGCACGGATCACCGTCATCGCAGTTGTTGAGGTCGTCGCACGAGCATCCGTCGGCGTTCACCGTCTCGCCCATCCCGGTGCCGGGGCAGAGATCGTCATCATTGCAGACGCCGTCGTTGTCGTCGTCATCGCAGAGCACCGTCACCGTACCCGTTGGGAAGCCAGGAATTCCATCGTCCCAGTTGTTCACATTGTTGATGGCTGCGAGCCATTGAGCCTTTGTCCCCGCTGCAAGGGTGGCAGTTTGAAACCAAATCAGCCCCCCACTTGATAGGGGCAGGGTTACCGCTGTATTTGCTGCAATTGATAATCCGGGCGGCACATTTCCCGTCTGAGCACTAGTTGCATTCTCGAAGGCATTCGTGTCATCAAAGATGAAGATCGCCTGCGTACCAGTAAGCAACGGACTCGATGGATTCGTTGACTGCACCAGCGTGAGTTGGTCACCGGTTCCATTGAAGTTGAATTGGTCGCCAAAGTTGCCGCCGCCACCAATGGCCCCGGACGTTGTCCAAGTCCAGGACGCAGTGTTTGTGTAGGCGGTGATGATCGTTCCTGCCGCGACGGGCGCGGTAAAGGTCAGCTTGACCATGCCTTCGTTGCCGTTGGCATCAGTTCCCGACACCATGTTGTAGCCAGATCCGGTGTAGCCCGTATCCGTCATGTACACGATGCTGCCGTTGGGAATGTCGGCAAGTGCCAGCAGAACAAATGTGTCCAATGGAGCGACGTTGTCGTTCCACCCGATGATCGCAATATCGCCCGCCGTCAGCGTCACCTGCCCCTGCGCACCCATCCCCAAAAGCCCCGCGCCCAGAACACCAAGGCACGCCGAAAGCACGTTCCGCTGCATCATCGCCGTCTCTCCACAGACATTTCTTCAGTTGTGTCGTCAGGAACTCCCACGACGTGCACGCCACCATAACGGAAGGGCTTCGTTCGTCAAAGCCTCTTTCCGTTCATTTCGCGCGAATTCCAAACCGATTTCCGGCCCGGGTGTTTCCACCCATCAAACCCTGAGAAACTGGGCAAACATCCCCGCGGCCGCCACGCCCCACCTCCCGACCTCGGCCCTCGATCTCCCATCAACCCCGCAGGTCCTCCGCCGGTTCAATATGGATCAGCACCTGCCGCACCTGCGGATGCACCGACATGATGTGCGCCTTCACCTTGCCTGAAAGTGCATGCGCTGCCCGCACCGAAAGCTCCGGGTCAACGTGCAGGTGCATGTCGATGTGATAGCCCCGCCCGCTCTTGCGCGCGTGCACCTTCTCCACCAGCCGCACTCCACAAACCGCCGATGCACTCGCCCGAACCGCCTCCGCCAGCTGCGGCGCGGCCGCATCCAGCAGCTCGCCCATCGCCGGCTGCATCAGCCGCACCGCCGTGAACAGGATGATCCCGCTGGCGAGCATCGCCGCAGCCTCATCCGCCAGCACCAGTCGCGGCGAGTTGAACCAGTCCGGACCCCAGATGGCGATCGTGATGCCCACCAGCGCTGCGGCCGACGTCACCGCATCCGAGCGATGATGCCACGCATCCGCGCGGGCTGCATCCGACTCCTCCGCCAACGCACCCTGCAGAATGAAGCGAAACAATCCCTCCTTCACCGCGATCACCACCACCAGCACCCCCAGCGTCCACACCGCCGGCGCTGCGTGCGGCGTCATCATCGCTTCAAACGCCCGCACCACGATCACCACCGCAGCCCCAATCAGCAACGCACCCACCCCCAGCTCCGCCAGCGCTTCCGCCTTGCCGTAGCCATAGGGATGCTTCTCATCCGGCGGCCGATCCGCCATCCGCAGGCTCTGCCACACCACGATGGAACCCACCGTGTCGGCCAGCGATTCCACCGCATCCGCCACCAGCGCGCTCGAGTTGCCAACCACGCCCGCCACCAGCTTGATGCCCGCCAGCCCCAGGCTCGCCAGCAATCCAACCAGCGTGTTTCGCTTCAGATCCAGTTCAGACATGGGGACACGATGCTAGTCGCGGGAGGAGAGACGAAGAGACTGAGAGACGAAGAGACTGAGTGGCAACATCGTCATTCCCGCGCACGCGGGAATCCAGGGGGCAACCAATTGAACCACAGAGGCCACAGAGAGCACAGAGGATGCATCGAGGGAGGGTCCCGCGGTGCGGACCGCGAGTCGGAGCGTCGACCGCCGAAACCTCGTCATTCCCGCGCATGCGGGAATCCAGATTCGTAGGGTCCCGCTGTACGGACCGCGTATCGGAGCGTCGACCGCCGAAACCTCGTCATTCCCGCGCACGCGGGAATCCAGAGGGCAACCACGCGAGACTGAGAGACTGACTGGGGGTGTCGTAGGGTCCCGCTGTGCGGACCGATTCTCCGGATGTGTAGGGTCCCGCACCGCGGACCGTGCTGTCTCCTGCTCTCCTGCTCCCGTGGTGGCAGGGTTGGCTGGTGGCACAGGCGTCTGGTGGCACAGGCGTCTGGTGGCACAGGCGTCTGGTGGCACAGGCGTCCCGCCTGTGATTCCTCATCCTCCTCTTCTCCTGTTCTCCTGCTCTTCATTCCCGCTACACTGGTCCCCTACTGCACTGACCTTCCCGGGCATCGTGCGCGGGATGGGAAACCCTGAAAGGTGTGCGGTGCACAGCCTACGCGCGGCGGGGCCGAAGTGCATGACCTACGTTACTGCTGCGATAACGGCAAATGATCAACGTGTGGCTTCGGTATGTTCTAGCTACTTGTATTTATGTCGGTTGAGTTGAGTTAACACGATGGATTTTTCACCAGAGGAACGTCTTAGAAAGCTTCGAACATTTGAGCGCGCGTTTGACGATGTACCCGGTTTGTGGCATGTCGGCAGGAAGTACCCGCCGCTTACAGATCGTGAATTCCAAAGTGTTCATCAAACGCTTAGGGATACATTATCGCGATACTCATCGGACGACGAAGGCATATACTTGCTCGTAGATGATTGCTGGGGTGACCGAACCCACAAACTGTATCTGATACATAGCAAGCTCTTCGATATCAACCTAGTCACGGATCTGCGCACGTCATTATCAACGTCGTGGCCGCTGTGGCGGCTAGTGATTGTACGTGAACCTCCTTCATCTCATGCGATCTGGGTGTATCCGCATTTGATCGAAGTCGAATTTGAAAACAATCGATCAGATTGTTCGCCAGAGGATGCGATCGCATCGTGGATGAGGTTGTAGTGACGTAGGTCATGCACTTGGCTCCGTCCCGCGTAGTTACGTAGGTCAAGCACGTTGCTCCCGCCCCGCGTAGGCTGGGCACCGCCCACCTTTTGCGGTCGCGAATCTCCGC
>CAYOWQ010000005.1:0-236933 GCA_964407695.1 uncultured Isosphaeraceae bacterium
CTGATGGTGGCTCCGCGATGACACCGCAGGAGATGGCCGAACTCTTCGGCTATGACACCGTCGAAGAACTTCTCGACTGGCTCATCAGTCTCGACTTCGAGACCATGCAGGGCTGGCTGGAAGGCATGCTGAACTAGGGCTCGCCGGGGTCGAATCTCGAGCAGATCGACGGAGGCCGCGTAGGATGCCCCTATGCATGTAGCGGATATCTTCGCCCGCGATTCCATCACCTTCAGCTTCGAGTTCTTTCCCCCCAAGACCGATGCGGGGTGGAGCACGCTGTTTGACACCATTCGCGAGTGCGAATCGCTCAACCCCTCGTTTGTCAGCGTCACCTACGGCGCGGGCGGATCGACCCGCGAGCAGACGCACAACCTCGTCTCCCGCCTTCTGGAGCAGACGCGACTCGACCCCATTCCCCACCTGACCTGCGTGTGTCAATCGCGGCAGGAGGTGGAGGCGATCCTGCAGCGCTACGCGGCCGCGGGGGTCTCCAACCTCATGGCCCTGCGCGGCGACCCGCCCAATGCGATGGCCAACTCGCTGGAAGGCTATGACCGGGGGCGCGATGAGCTTCAGTTTGCCGCCGATCTGGTGGCGATGATTCAGAAGTTCAACGATGCGGGCAGGCACCCGTCGAAGCGCGGCTTCGGCATCGGTGTGGCGGGCTTTCCCGAGGGCCATCCGGACACGCCCAACCGGCTGATCGAGATGGAGTATCTGAAGGCCAAGGTGGATGCGGGGGCGAGCTATATCTGCACGCAGTTGTTCTTCGACAACCGGGAGTTCTACGACTTCCGCGAGCGCTGCCTGCTGGCGGGGATCGAAGTGCCGATCGTGGCGGGCATCATGCCCATCACCTCGATCAAGGGCATGCAGCGCATGGCCGACCTCGCCCCGTGCACGCGCTTTCCCGCGCCGCTGCTGAAGGCCGTCACCCGGGTGCAGGATGACCCTGAGGCGGTGCAGCGGGTGGGGGTGCACTGGGCCACCGAGCAGTGCCGCGACCTGATCGATTCCGGCGTGCGCGGCATTCACTTCTATACGCTCAACCGCTCGGACGCCACGCGGCGGATCTATGAGACGCTGGGCGTGAAGGATTCGGCAGCGCTGCGATAATTCGGCGTCAACGCAGCGCGCGGACCCGGTTCACGCGGCCGGGTGTCGCCCGGAGTGCAAAAGGGGTACCCTTTACCCGTGGAGCAGGCGACGGAAGTCAATCCCTTCATCGCGGAATACGAGGCCGAGCTCGAAACGTGGCTGCGGCGGCGTTTCTCATGGCTCTCGATCGTCCTGCTTTCGATCAGCATCTTGATCTGCGGCATGAAGCTCATTCCGTCCGGTACCGATACGGAAACCGGGTATTTCGGCCCCAGCCGAGTGGTGCCGCTCCTGACGTGGGCGGGGGCGCTGGGATGGGTCGCCATCTTCTATGTGCGGGTTCGGCCGCGGCTCGAAAGCCGGGCGCAGCTCTTGCGAGCGTCCTCGCTGATGTTGCTGGGCATGGGCTCGACCTATCTGGCGGCGTGGCTCATGCTTTACTTCATTACGCCGGAGCTGGCGCCGTATGTGCTGATGCAGCTCTTCATGCTGCACCTGACGGCCTGCCTTTTTCTGCCGTGGACGCCGTTGGAATCGGTGCGGCCGATGGCTCCGCTGCTTGCGGTCTGGATCGTGGCGACGTTGATCCTGGAGCTTCGCAGCGCCCCGGGGTCGACGATCACGGCGGTGATCTTCGCCCCGTTGATCTTCGTGCCGGGGGCGCTGATCTCGCACCTGAGGCTTCAATCACATCGCGCCAGATTCCGCGTGGAGATGGTGGGTCGGGATCTGCTGTCGCTGCGCCGGGAGATGTCGCAGGCGCGGCGGATTCACGAGAGCATGTTTCCCCCGCCCTACAACGACGGGTACGTGCGAGTGGATTACACCTATGTGCCGCAGCGCGATATCGGCGGCGACTACCTGCACATGGATGTGTCGCCGACCGGGCAGGTCTTCCTGACGCTCCTGGACGTGACCGGCCACGGGCTCGCGGCGGCGATGACGGTGAACCGGCTCTATGGAGAGATCGAGCGCATCCGGGCTGAGCGGCCGAAGATCACTCCGGGCGAGATGCTCGGCATGCTGAACCGATATGTGCACCTGACGCTGGCCCGGCACAACATCTACGTGACCGGCGTCTGCATCAGTTTCGACCCCTATACGGGAAAACTGACGTGTGCGAATGCGGGTCATCCGCCGGTGTTTCTGCGTCGGGCGCATGGCGAGGTGATTGAGATGTATTCGACAAGCGTGCTGCTGGGGCCGATGGACGACACGGAATTCGACAAAACGGAACTGGACGAGCGCCTGGGTCCTGGAGACGTGCTGCTGATCTATACCGATGGGGCATTTGAGGCGTGCAATCGCCGCGGCGAGCGACTGGGGCTGAAACGGCTGCGTGAATTGATGAGGATGAGCCCGCCGCCCGCGCAGTGGCCCCAGGCGGTGACGGCGGCGGTGCAGCGGCACCAGGCCGGCCGATCCGAGGATGACGTCCTGGTGGCGGCACTTTCGTTTCAGGCAGCACGCGGGCAGGGTGGGCGAACCGCCTCGACGCGGCCGGCACCGGCGGTCGCCACGAAAGCATGACGATCGTGTCGAAAGCCGATCAAAGCGTTGATTGTGTACACCTGCGCCATGCAGCGCGGCTGGCCATGCGCGGCCACGGCGGGGCGGAGCCGAATCCGATGGTGGGGTGTGTGATCGTGAAGGGCAATGCGGTTGTGGGTTGGGGGTATCACCGCCGCTGCGGCGGGCCGCATGCCGAGGTCGAGGCCTTGCGACGAGCGGGAGAGGAAGCCCGCAACGCCGTCGTGTATGTGACGCTGGAACCTTGCAATCACCACGGGCGAACGCCGCCCTGCAGTGAAGCGCTGATCCGTGCGGGGGTGGGAAGCGTGGTCTATGCCGTCGCCGATCCGCATCCGGAGGCGCGGGGGGGTGCGGAGCGGCTGCGGGAGGCCGGGATTGATGTTCGCAAGGTAACGGAGCCGCTGGCGGTGTCCGTCAGCCGGCCGTTCATCTATCGGGTGAAAACCGGCCTGCCGTGGATCATTGCGAAGTGGGCACAGTCGCTGGATGGCAAGATCGCCACCCGCAGCGGGCGGAGCCAGTGGATTTCGTCGGACCGAAGCCGACGAATGGTGCATCGCGAGCGGGGCAGGGTGGATGCGATTCTCACCGGCATCGGCACGGTGCGGGCGGATGATCCGCTGCTCACGCCGCGGGCGCGGAGCCATCGCCGACGGCCACTGCGCGTGGTGGTTGATCGCGACCTGGAGATCCCGCGGGCGAGCCGCCTGCTGAGTTCGGCCGCGGAGTGGCCCTTGGTGGTTGCGTGTGGTGGGGGAGCGGCTGCGGGTAAGGTGGCGGCGATTCAAGCAGCCGGGTCGGAGGTCATGACCATCCCGACGCGGGCAGGCAAAGAACTTGACCTCGAGGAACTGCTTCGGCGACTCTCAGCGCGCGGTGTGGCGACCGTGCTGGTTGAAGCCGGGCCCGGACTGGTTGGTTCGCTGCTTCGGCAGTCGCTCGTCTGCGAAATCTGGAGTTTCATCGCCCCGATCCTGATGGGAGACGCCGAGGCGCCGGGAGCGGCGAGCGGCTTCTCGCCCGAGCTGCCGGCGGATGCGATGGCGCTGCAATGGGAAGACGTCCGCCGCCGCGGCCCGGACGTTCTCGTCAGAGCAGTTCTTCCGACGGCCGCGGAATGGGCGGGTTCCTCCCAGCGTTCGTAGGATGTCTTCATGGCTCGCCGATCCGCCGCCGCCGACGTGACCACGCCCGACGCCTCGATGCGCCTGGTGGTGCTGCACGGCAACGACGATTACCTCATCGCCACCCGCTCGCGATTGCTGGCTGACAGTCTGAAGGCGGCCCACGGCGAGATCGAACAATTCCGGTTTGATGGCGACACCGCCACGCTGGCCCAGGTGCTCGACGAGCTTCGCAGCTATGGCCTGATGCAGACGTTCAAGCTGGTCATCGTCGATCAGGCCGACGCGTTCCTGAAGCGCGACGGCATTCGTCCGGCCATGGAACGGTATGCCGCATCTCCCATGCCCGAGGCCACGCTTCTGCTTCGCTCGTCGGTCTGGCACAAGGGCAAGCTCGACACCCTGATTGAGGCGGCTGGCGCGGTCATCAACTGCGATTCACCGTCTGACGCCCGGGCGGCGGGCTGGTGCATGAAGCGCAGCCAGAGCCACCACCGGGTCGAGATCGAGGCCGATGCGGCCGCCATGCTGGTGGCGCGGGTGGGAAACAACCTCAATCGTCTGGATGCCGAGCTTGGCAAGTTGTCCTGCATGGTGGAGGACCAGAAGCCGATCACCGCCGACCTGGTGCGTCAGTCGGTGGGCCTGTCGCGGGAGGAGCAGGCATGGTCGCTTCAATCGGTTTTGCTGAAGGGCGACCCGAGGGTTGCATTGCGAAGCCTCGAAGAATTGATGAGCGTGTCGCGGGCGCCGACGGAGCTCATTTCGTGGTCAATTGCCGACCTGCTTCGAAAAATTCACTCGGCTTCGAGTTTTCTGAATCAGGGGATGTCGGCCGGGGAGGCGGGGAAGGCTCTGCGACTTTGGGGGCCGGACCAGTCAGTGGTGCTCAACCTCGCGAAGGCAGCCCCGCCGGCGCGGTGGGCGCAAATTCTGCAGGCGGCAATCGACTCGGATTTGCGATCCAAGACCGGATTGGCTGATGGCGACCGTGCTGTTGAAGCGTTAACCGTGCTTGTCGCCGATAGTATCGGTGCGACATTGCGCCGATAGGTGGCGACTCGGCCAGGATGGCCGAGAGATCCGGGGGGACATGGCAGGAGGCCGCATGAAGTCTGTTGCAATCATTGGTGTGATCAGTCTGGGTGCAATGACCCTCTGGGCATGCGCTGGGCCTTCGAAGGTCGACGCCGACGCTTCCAAGTCGAAACTCAGTCGGAAGCCGGCGAAATCGTCGCGGCCCGCCGACCTCTCGAGGCCGGAGACATTGACGCCGGATCAGGTGGCCGCCCAGATCGCACGAGACAACGAAGCCTTGAGACAGCTTCAACCAGGATGGGCGCTTCCCAAGGAAGGGGAGGTTGTAACCGACCTGCGACCCGACTTTGTTGACCCCATTAAGGAAGTCAAGTTCAACGATCCTGCTGTTGCAGCAGCGGGTGAAACCTCAACTCCCGTGCCTCAATCGCCGGTGAACCAGGCACCGCTTGCCAAGGATCCGTCGGGTTCGAATCTGCCGGTGACCAATCTCGCTTTACCCGGCGACCTTGAGGGCACTCTGGTGATGCTCTCCAAGGAGCTCTATCGTCGCGCCGCCGATGCCGATTCACCCATGGCGGACCTCCTCTCCATAGCTTCGATGAGCCTGGCTGATCCGGATCGGCCGTTTGACGCTGCGGCATTGCCGGGCATTACCGATCGGGAGCGCGAGATTCTGACCGCGTTCAACGGCTTCTGTCGCGATCTCTCGAAGGATCTACGGTCGAGCGGCGATTCCGAGGCTGCCGTGGACATGGTGCAGAAGCTAAAGGAGGCCCTGGCCCCGGCACCCGTCCTGAAGATCCACCGGACCGATCTGTGCACCCGCGTCGGCGGGTTTGGAGACATCGATCCGTTCGAGAAGAACGTGTTTCTGGCGGGAAACAGCCAGAAGGTTATTGTCTACGCGGAGATCGGCGAGTTCACCAGTGAGTTGAATGCACGCAATGAGTGGCTGACCGACCTCGCGGTTGAGCTGGTCATATTCTCCGATCGAGACGGAATCCCGGTTTGGAAACAGGCGTGGCAGTCGGCAAGCGATGTGAGCAAGAACAAGCGCCGCGACTTCTTCCTCACCCAGATCATCACCCTTTCCAATCACCTGACGGTCGGGGCCTACACCCTTAAGGTTCGAGTTCGCGACGAACAGTCAGGCGCCATGACCGAGACCGGAATTCAGTTCCAGATGGTGGCCGACCCCGGAATGGCCGTCCAGTTCCCGAAACGTTAAGGTGGGATGCGGCTGAGGGATGTGGGGCTGTACCGAATCAAAACGACCGCGCCTTCCAACCGGTTGGCCGCGAATAATGATGCAGCACGGCGGCACGTACCGTCGTTGGGCCGATGAAAGGAACAGTCGCGATGCACGACGTTCTGCGCGAACTGGAAGGCGTTCGTCGAGCCGGCCGGCGATTGCTGGTGGTTCAGCGGCTGTCTCTCCTGATCGCGTGGATCGTGGCGGGATTCGTCCTGACGACATTGGCGGATTACGCGCTGCGGCTGCCGGTCATCCTTCGGGTCCTGTTGCTGGCGACGGGAGTCCTGGCCATCGGGTTTTCATTTTGGCGCTACCTGTGGCCGGCACTTCGGTTTCGACCGGGCCTCGTTGAGATCGCTCTCCGAATGGAGCGGCTGATTCCAACCCTGCGAGGGCGCCTGGCCTCGAGTGTGGAATTCGCCTCTACGGGCACTGATGCGGCCAATCCGCTTGCGGCCCGATCCGTGGCCGATACGCAATCCCGCCTTGCCGGGGCGAGCCTTCGCAAGCTTGTTACCACCCGGTTGGCGGCTCGAAGTGCAGTTCTTGCCGTCCTGATGCTTGTTGCAACCTTCGCTCTTGGCTTGACGAGTCCCGGCCTGGCAAGGATTGCTACGGCAAGAATCCTGACGCCTTGGAACTCGGTCGACTGGCCGGCCCGAACCGGTGTGGAGTCGCTCATGGCGGGCCGATCGTTTCATCCGCGCGGTCAGGCGTTGGCGCTTCGGGCCCGAGCGACCCGAGGCCCGATCGAGTCCATGAGAGTGTTCGCGCGCCAGCGGGTTATCGTCGATGGGCGTCCGGGGCCGTGGTCCGACCTCGTGCTTACCCATCAGGGAAACGGCATCTACGAGCGACTCATCGACACCCAGGCCGACTCATTGGAATTCTCATTCCACACGGATGACGCCGAAACCGCCCAGGAATCGATCGAATTGATCGCGCCGCCGGCGGTGCGCCGGGCGAGCATCGAGGCAGCACCTCCCGCCTACGCCGCGGAAGTTTTTGAGGCGGTCTCGCAGGAACTCGGCAGCGGCCAGGATGATCGATCCATCGTGGCGACTCCGCTCGTTGTGGGTTCAGCGGTGGCGCTCGACCTGCAGTTGAACAAGCCGGTCGCCGTTGGCTCGCCGCGAGACGCCTGGCTGAGGCAGACGTTGAATTGGAAGGGACCGGTGCTTCCGGAGTTGAGCGTGGACCTTCAGGATCCATCGCGATGGCGGCTTTCATGGACCCTGGCGGAGTCCACCGAGATTTCGCTTCACCTTGTGGATCGCCATGGCATTTCAAATCCTGATCCCATCAGCTATCGCGTGGAAGCCCTTGAAGACCATCCTGCGTCCGTGGCCATTGTTGATCCGGTTGGGGATGAGTCGGTGCTGCCGACGGCCGCAATTGAGATTTCCGCAGACGCCCGAGATGACGTTGCCCTGACCCAGGCGGGATTTGAAGTCACGCGGAAGGCCGCCTCACCGACCGATTCGGCCGAATCGAGTTTGTGGAGCACGCAGAAGCCGGCGTCGGGCGCCCAGCTTCGGCTCACCGAAACACTGGATCTTTCCACTCAGGATGTCCAGCCGGGTGATGTGCTCACGGTTGTGGCGCTGGCAGATGACAGCTTTGATCTGGACGGCAAGCGGCACGCAACCTCTCATTCCTCGCCTCGGCGGCTGCATGTCATCAGCGCTGCCGATCTGCTCTCACAGATTCGGCGCGACCTGTCATCGATCCGGCAGGGCAGCATTCGCATCGATGCACAGCAGGGCGAACTGCTCGACGACGTTCGGGCGTCCGGCGCCATGCCGGGTCAGGTTCGCGCCCAGGCGCAGATCAGCGAGCGCATCGCCTCCATGCGGCGCGACCTTGCCGACCTTGCCCGGCGCACCGCGCAGAACCGCCTCGATGACGCCGGGCTTGACGAGATCCTGCGGCAGGCGGATGACCTGCTGCAACACGCTGGTCAGGCCTCGACGAGCGCCACGGAATCCATCGAACAGTCGCGAGCGTCCGGGGAGGAGTCCGACCGTGACGAGGCGGTTTCGAAGCAGGAGGAAGTGCGGAGCGAATTGCGCGACCTGATCGAGCTCCTCGATCGGGATGAAGACAGTTGGGTGCTCACTCGGCGCATCACCGACATGATTGATCGTCTTGAACAGTTGCAGACCCAGAGCGGGGCCCTGGCCCAGCGAACGATGGGGCGCGAAGCATCACAGCTCGACGCCACAGACCGCGCCGACCTCGATCGGCTCGCCCAGAGGCAACGAGACGTGGCCGACGAATCTCGATCCCTCATTGACGATTTGCGCAAACGCGCGGAACTCTCTCGACAGGTTGATCGTGCCCGGTCAGAAACGCTGAGCCGCGCGGCGGATCAAGCCGAGCAGCGCCGTCTTACGCGAGATCTTGAACAGGCCCATCGTGACGTGCAGGCCAATCACCTTCAGAACGCTCAAGGGTCGCAACAATCCGCAGCGGCCACCCTGCAGCAGATGCAGGAGATTCTTGAGGACACGCGCCAGGCCGAAGCCAGGGAGCTTCGCCGAAAACTGGCGAGCCTGATCGAGTCGATCACCCGATTGGTGAACATCCAGCAGGCTGAGCTGGACGCACTGGGAGATGCCTCCCTCGAGCAGATGCCCGAGCGGGCGCTCGCCATGATTCAACTGAACCGGAACACTCAGGACGTGGCCGCCGAGGCACGCGATGCCGGCCCGACGCTGCAGCGGCTGGCCCGGACGATCGATCGCGCTGGAGACGCCCAGGTGGAAGCGATCACCGACCTTCGGCTGGAATCGCCCGACGCCGAGAATGCTCGAGGCGCTGAATCCCGGTCCCTCGATCTGCTCAAGGAAGCGCTTGACGCCGCACAGAAGGCGTCGGAGCAGGCCGAGCAGGAGGAGGTCGATCGTCGACGGGATGAGCTTGCGGCAGCCTATCGATCTGCGGCCGACAAGCAGGAGTCGCTGGCGGCTGAGATGAAGGATTTCGTGGCAACCCGGGCCAAACCCCTGGATCGCCGGGCGCTGGTCGAGTCCCGCCGCCTCGGGTCGGTTGAGAAGGAGGTCGAGAGCACGTTACTGGCGATTCGCAACGACCACGCGGAAATCACACAGGCTCTGGTGATCAGCAAGGCCCACGAAACGGCAGAGTCGTTGGTGGTCGAGGTTGCCACGGCGCTTCTTGACGGTGCACCGAATGAACAGACGGCTCGCCAGGCCCAATGGGCGGCCGACGGTCTTCGTCGGCTCGCATCCAGCCTTGAACGCGAACAATCGTCGGAGCCCTTCACTGATTCCAGTGCCGAGGCAGGCGGCGACGGCAACGGCCAGCAGGGCGGCTCGGGACAGTCCGATCCGCTGATTCCGCCGATCGCCGAACTCAAAATGCTTCGAGGACTTCAGGAGCAAATCTACCAGCAGACCCGGGAGGCCGATGAGATGACAGATGCGGCTGCCCGGGAATCAATACTTCAAGCCTTGGGAAATCAGCAGATCGAACTCTCCGACCTCGGCGCCCGCCTGATCGAAGCCCTCAAGAATCAGAACTCATCCCAGGCTTCACCGGAGGAGATTGAACCCCAATGATCAATTCCTGCATGCTCGCCATCGTCGTGTCCGGCATGTTGGCGCAGACACCGCCGCCCGCATCGCAGCCGACGGAGTCGTCGCCCCCGGCGTCGAGCCGCCCCGCAGCGCCATCGCTCGACGAGCTTCTCAACCTGGATCCGAGTTCCGAGGAGGCTGGGCAACATCCCGAGGACGCTGCCGCCGAGCGCGCCCGACGGGAGCAGCTCCAGCGCTCGCTTAACGAGGAGAAGCCGTCCGACGCGTTCGAAGCTGCGGTTCAGGGCATGGCCGCAGCAGCCGACCAACTGACACTGCATCACGATCCCGGGATCGACACCCAACGGATTCAGGAGGATGTTCTGCGTCGGCTGGATGCAGTGATTCAAAGCGCTCGCAAGAAACAGCAGCAACAATCCTCTTCAAGCCAGTCGCGGAGTCGCTCGCAGCCACAACAGGCGCAGCCTCGACCCGCCTCCGACCAGTCGCAGGATGGCTCCCGGCAGCAGAATGCCCCGGCAGCCGATGGTGTTCCACTCCAGCCGCCGCCGCCCGAAGGCGGCCCGATCAATTCCATCATCGACGAGTCGAGGTCGGAATGGGGCAGCCTGCCTCAGCGCGTGCGAGAGATGATTGAACAGGGCATGACCGACCGGGTTTCGCCGCTCTACAAACGTCTCACCGAAGCCTATTACCGGCGCCTTGCGGAGGAATCCTCGAAATGAACCCCGCTTGGCTGGTCGTTGCGGCCATGATCCTCGGCCCGTCTCAGGACGCTGCTCCGGTTGCGCCGCCTGCGGCGGATCGACCGGAAGATGCCTCGGCCGGGCCAAAGCCCGCGAAGGACGTTTCCGGCGCTCAGAACCAGCCCTTGGACGAGGAGATTACGCCTCAATCCGTGCGCTCGATCGCCCGTGGGCTGAAGTATCTGCAATCGCTCCAGAATGACGATGGCTCGTTTGGACGAATCAGGTATGAGCGTCACGTGGCTGTGACATCACTGGCGGGAATCGCATTCCTGGCCGATGGAAACATGCCCGGCCGCGGGAGTTATGGCGACAATGTGCGCAAGGCCCTCGACTTTGTGCTCGCGAACTCAACGGAGACGGGCCTGATCGCCACCGAGAACTCGCACGGCCCGATGTACGGCCACGGGTTCGCGACCCTTTTTCTTGGTGAGGCCTACGGCATGAGCCCCGACGATGCGCGCGTGCGTGATGCGCTAACTCGCGCGGTGGCGCTCATTGTGAACACCCAGAACAACGAAGGTGGGTGGCGCTACAACCCTGTGCCCACAGATGCCGATGTCTCCGTGACGATCTGCCAGATCATGGGCCTGCGCTCGGCACGCAATGCGGGCATCAAGGTCCCAAAGGAAACCATCGACAGAGCCGTGGAGTATGTTCGGCGCTGCCAGAATCCCGACGGGGGATTCAAATACATGTCGCAGGCGGGCGGATCGGCGTGGCCGCGAACGGCCGCAGGCGTGGCCAGCCTCTTCTATGCCGGAATCTACGAAGACGACTCGATCAATCGCGGGCTTGATTACCTGTTGCGCAACGCCATGCCCGGACTCGACAATCCGATGACGCAAGCCCACTATTTCTACGGCCACTACTACGCCGTGCAGGCGATGTATCTCGCAGGTGGAAAGTATTGGTCCACCTGGTGGCCGGCGATTCGAGATGAGTTGATCGCCACCCAGCAGGCCGCCGGGGGATGGGAAGACAACCAGGTTAACGAGTCATACGCCACGGCGATGGCGCTCATCATACTTCAGATGCCCAACCGGTATCTCCCGATCTTCCAGAAATGAGCCGACGACAACAAACCGACATTTCGATCCTGTTCGCGCTGGTCGCCTTGTGGCATGCGTCCGGGGCTCCAGCGATTGCGCAGCAGGTGTCCCTGATCACGACGGACGGCGCGTCGCGCGAAGTCCAGTTGCTGGCGGTGCAGGGCCAGACACTCGAGGTTCGCAACAGCACGGGCATCACCAGCGCGATTCCGCTGAACCGCTGCATCGGGTGGACACGTCTCAACCAGATCGAGACGCCGGAGGAGCCCGTGGTCACCGTGACCTTCGATGACGGCCAGCGGCTCGTCGGGCCGGCAGGCGCGATTGTCGCCGAGGCGGATTCCCTTCGCTTTCAGCATCCCGATTTCGGTGCTGTCCGACTTCTGCCCGACCACATGCGCTCGCTGCAGCTTCAGCCGGAGATCGAGATTCCCAAGGCCGGCAGAGGCGATGTGATCGTGCTCGCCAACGGCGACCGGCTTGAGGGCATCATCGGATCCCTCGGCAGCAACATCACTCTGGAGCCGCTTGACGCAGCGCCGGGCCAGACGGTTTCAATCCCGTTCGATCGCGTTGGCGCGATTTCGTTGCTGACTCCACCGAGGCCCTCAACGCTTCCGCGGGTCTGGCTCGACGACGGAACGGTCGTGGATATTCAACAGATCACACTGGGAGATGATGGCCTGTACCGGCTGCGGGGCGTGTCGCTTGTGCAGAGCGAGCAATCATTGTTGCTTGATTCAGGGGCGGTGGTGGGCTTGCTGTTTTATCCCCCGGGAATGATGCCGCTGGCCTCGACGCCAATCGCCGCGGTTCAGGCCCCCGCGTACCGCCTCTCGGTTCCGGAGCCAAAATCCAACGCATCTTTGGCGCCCCTGGGGGTGGAGCCGATCACCATCGTCGGGCCCCTGCGCGTTGAGTATCGCATGCCCTCGGGATGGACTGAGGCACTCCTTATCGCCGACGCCCTGCTTCCGGAGGACAGCCGCCAGTACGCTGACTTCGACGTCATCATCCGATCGGACGGTGCGCCACCCGCCACATTGCACTTTGATCGCTCAAGTCCGTCGGGCCAGATCCGCGCTGCCGTTTCCGGCCCGAAGTTCTCGATCGAAATCACCGAGGGGCGGTTTGGACCTGTGCAGGACCGCCTTGTACTCTCGCAGGCAATGTTGCTGTCGATCCAGCATCCCTGAAGGCCTTCACTTTCATCGCGCCATCGGGCCAGATGACGACACTCACCGCGCCGTCACGGCAGGTCACCCATCGCCGCCCGTTCGTTGCGACCGATTGCCACCTGTCTCGCTGCATCCGCCGCGGCCCTGTTGACTGAAGCACGACTTCTGGATCGAGAAACTTCACGAATCCTTCCGCCTCGGCGTTGAAACTGCCGTGATGCGGCAGCTCGAGGATGTCTGCACCCAACACCTTGCCATCGCGCATGATCGATTCAATCGCCCTTGGCCCGATGTCGCCGCACAAGAGAATCGACCGGCCCTCGAACTCCACTGAAACGACCTGCGATGAATCGTTCACTTCCTTAAACGAAGCAGGCGAACGCGGGTGAATCCACGTCCACGTCGCATTGCCAAATCGCTCCACTCGGCCGGCGGCGGCCACTTCGATCTCAATGCCACGAGAATCGGCATGATCCAGCATGAATGCCGCTGCACCGTCGGCGTCCTGATCCGCAGCCTTGAGAAACTGGTCCGTCACGATCAGGCGGCCCACCCCGAACTCGGCAACCAGGTCCGGCACCGCCATGAAGTGATCCAGATTCGGGTGGCTCACGATCACGGCGTCGATCCCGACCACGCCGAGTTCGCGAAGCACCGGCACGATGCTTCGGCGTCCAGCGCTCGAATCGTGCCCGCTTCCGGCGTCATATACGACCGTGCTCCCACCGCTCCGCACGACGTAACACGATCCATCACCGACAGCGATCATGTCCATCCGCAGCGATCCTGACCATCGCGGCATGGCCTTGGCCGCCACCGTGATCAGGACGGTTGCGCCAACCATCATCAATCCGGCAACGCGAAGTTCACGCCGGCCTGTTCCAAGCGTCATCGCCACTCCGGCCACGGCGGCGCACGCCACGACTGCACTCAGTTTGGGCAGGTTGATCACACCGAAGGGAACCAGGTCAATCGATTGAATGAGGCCGATGAAGAGTCCGGTGAGCAAGCCAAGCATCCCATCCAAAAGGTGGGCCACGGGTGCGGCAACAATCAGCAAGATGAGTCGCACATAGCCGATCGCCAGCACCGCCGACGCCACCGGCAAAGACACCAGCGTGCCCACGACCCCGACCGGTGAAATCATTCCGAAGTGGTACGCGGTGATGGGCGCTGCGATCAGCCACGCCACGATCGCCGCCGCGAGCGCCTGCTTGGCCACGAGACCCGCACACCATCTCCACGTCCATGTCGGAGGACCGCGCATCATCCAGGTCACGACCCTGGGCTGGAGCAGGACCAATGCGTAAACCACGGCGAAGCTCAATTGGAATCCGGGATTGAAGAGGTCTTGCGGCCGCCACAGAAGGAGCACCACGGCACTCAGCGAGATGATCCCCAGACCGCTCCAACGTCGCCCAAGACCGATGGAGAGGCCGGCACAGATGGTCATCACGCCGGCGCGCAACACCGGCGTCTCCGGTCGAACGAAGATCAGGTACGCACAAACGACCGCCAGCATGAGCACCCCGTGCCATCGCCGAGGCGTGCGGCCGAGCCGCACCAGCCACACCACCGTCCCTGCCAGCACAACCAGATTGAATCCGCTGATGGCGATCAGATGCGTGAGCCCGGTTCGACGGAACGAGTCCTCCACCTCAGCGAGATCCGGCGACTCATCTCCAAGCAGCATGGCGACCAGCAGGGCATCGCGGTCGACCGACGAACCCCGAGTCGGTATCTGCTCAATGAGATCACGTCGAACTCGGTCACGCCATCGAAGGAACTGCGTCCAAAGCGATGGCGAGTGATCCTCGACAACATCCACCAGCCGCGTGTGCTCCACCGTAACAAAACCGCTCCGTCCCTCCATTCGCATCAGTCGCTGGCGATCGATTTCACCGGGGTTCAGAGGGGGACGCGGCGGAGCAAACATTCCGAACACCTCAACATCGTCGCCGATCCGACCGTTGACGTCGCCACGCTGCACAAACACGCGAAGCCGTCCCTGCGCTGTCCGAAACGTTCCCGACGAATCGACCATCGACTCCACGCCAACATCAAAGGCGATCGCCGGCTCTCGAAGATCGAATCGGCGCATGAGGCCGCGTGGACCCATCCCTCGTTCCGGCGTCGACAGAATCTCACCCCGTACACGGATCAGGCCCGGCTCATTGTGCATCAGCTGCGCTGCGTCGTTCGGCGGCGCGCTCGCCAACCTGCCCGACACCATCGCCCATCCCAGCATTGAGATTGAGACCAGTATGCAGGCCGTTCCCCACGTGGCGTTGCGGGAAGCCGCCAAGATCGAGATAGCCGCTCCAATCAACGCGGCTATTCCGAACGTCTCCGTCCAACCTGGCCAATACCATCCAAGGCTGATCCCCCCCGCGAATGTGACGGCGACCCAGGCTAATCCGCGGCCGTCGCCGTCAGAAAGCCCCTCGTCCTCCACTCCTTCACG
This sequence comes from uncultured Isosphaeraceae bacterium, assembly GCA_964407695.1. Lineage (GTDB taxonomy): Bacteria > Planctomycetota > Phycisphaerae > Phycisphaerales > SM1A02 > CAYOWQ01. The sequence continues at coordinate 15,058 of CAYOWQ010000005.1, forward strand.
ATCGTCTGCATCCATGCTCGTCAACCCCCGCGAGACACCTCTATCAGTCGTTCCAGCGTTGACTGGGCATCCCCAAAATCAACGGCATGCGCAGCCTTCACGAAACCCGTCTCCATGGAATCCGCCACGCCGCCGGCCACCAGCGCTGCCGCCGCATTGACCAGCATCATCTCCCGTCGCGGCCCTCGTTCATGCCCTTCAATCAGGTCGCGAAACGCCGACGTGGCTTCTTCAAGGCTTCGCGTTTCCAGCGGATGCGCGGCGTTACTCTCGATCCCAAGCGTTCTTGGATCAAATCGCTCCTCTCTCGTGCGTCCGCGTTCAACATGGATGAGGGTCGTGGGCGCGTGGATGGAAATCTCGTCAAGCCCATCATCGCTGTGAAGCACGATGCCCCGACACACACCGAGTGCCGCCATGGCCTCGGCCACGTTTGGAAGAAACTGCGCATCATAAACCCCCATGATCTGCCGACCTGCCAGGGCCGGGTTGGTCAGTGGCCCAAGCAGATTGAAGACCGTCGGAAAGCTCAATGCCTTTCGCGCTCCAACCACGCGCCGGGCGGCCGGGTGATGGTTGACTGAAAAACAGAAACAGATCCCGGCCTCGTCCAGACACCGGGCCTGGGTCCCGGGATCCGCGTCGACATTCACCCCGATCGATTGGAGCACCTCCGCAGATCCCCGGCCCGTTCGAGACCGATTCCCGTGCTTGGCAACTTTCACCCCCACCGCGGCCGCGATGATGGCCGCCAGTGTCGAAACATTGAACGTTTTCGGAGCACCGCCGGTCCCTGCCGTATCGAGAATCTGACTCGGGTCAATTGGTGTTGGAATTCTGACGACATGGCGCCTGAGCACCGTCGCGGCCCCCACCAGTTCCCCTGCCGAAATCATCCGGGACGACAGCAGCGCCAGGAATGCTCCAATCTCGGCATCATGCACGCGGCCGCCAATCAGGATCTCGAAGGCCTCCTCCATCGACGACCGGTTGAGCCGGTCGCCTTGAAGCAGAATCCGCAGCGAGGGACCCAGGTCCGCCGGACGGCTTGGCTGCGCGAATTCGGAGGGGCCGGGTCCAGTCACAGCTCTCATTCTCAGGGCGTCTTCTGCCGGCGGCAAGCTGGTGTCTGCGGGCGCCTACACTTGCCTCCCGATTCCAGTGAACGGATGATGTGACGCCCTCGAGATCCAAGGTGAGATCGTCGAGCCCGGATGCATCGTCAGAAACGAGTTGCCCATGCCCCCCTCGGAGACATTGATGGACTCCTCAATTGAGATCATTCGTGCTGCAGCCGCCGATTCAGGGGCTTTCGCTGAGATTCGGACGACTTCGATTGAGATCGGTTGCCGCGCCAAGGAGAGCGCCGCCGAGGCCTGGTATCGAGTCAGGCGGGAACAGGACCGCTGGGTTGTCAGCCTTGAAACTCCCGATCGATGGCTGTCAGAATCGATCGAGGCTGATCTCATGCACTTTGGCGATCCCCTCGAAGAACTGGTGGAGGAAGAGCTGATAGAACTCGGATGGAGCGGCAGCATGCCCGGTATCAAGCATTACCGATCCGACGACATGCAATACACATTCAAGGTCGAGGTGCCGGCCACGGGTGACGCGGCCGACGACGCCCGCACCGCGGCCCTATGGCTGTTGGCGTTCGAGGCTGCGTTCCGCGAACTGGGCGACATGACCGGCGAGGACGAAGAATGACGCGCCTCGGTCTGACGATTCCTGATCAATCGGACGCCTTCATCCCTTCTCGATGGTGCGTTCAAGTGCGTTGGCATCTTCGTCGGCGACGATCTCCATGAGTTCGACTCGCGTATTGATGCTTGGATGGGAATTCCCTCCGTTTATCACGGGTGGCCTCGGCACCGCGTGCTATGGATTGACCCGCGCGATGGATCGCCGCGGAATGGATGTCACTTTCGTTCTTCCCAAGCACATCGACGAGGACCACGCCGACCACATCCGGCTGATCAGCCCCGCCACCTCGACGAGCGACGGCACGCCTTCGGTTCAGATGCGAAACCCGGCGGCGCCGGCCGAGCAGGCAACATCAATCACTCAAGGATCTGACTCCGCTCCGGCCGTCTTTGAACGAATCCGCATTCTTGATGTGCCCGCCGAATTCATTCACCCCTACCCGTCCGAGAAACCGGGCCTTCCGGTCGGCGAAGCCGAGGCCGCCGCAGGACCCGCGCATCATCAACACAGTGCGATTCATTCTGCCGGCCCGATGACACACCTGTGGAAGCTCGAGGCCGCCGTTCGCTCGGCGATTCCGGAAGCTGAAGGCCGATTCTCCTCGGGATTCACGCTTCAGCAGCAGACTGTCGACTATGGCGGCGACCTCATCGGTCAGGCCGAGCGATACGCCCGATTCTGCGTCGCCGCGACGCGACACATTGATTTCGACGTCATCCATGCCCATGACTGGCTGACGTACCCGGCAGGTCTGGCCATCGCGGCCGTCAGCGGCAAACCCCTGGTCGTCCATGTGCATTCAACGGAATTCGACCGGTCCGGTATCCATGTCAACCAGCCGATTTATGACATTGAACGTCGCGGCATGCATGGCGCCATCAAGGTCATCTGTGTCAGTCAGTTGACGCGAAACCTTTGCGCCAATCGATATGGTGTGCCGGGGAATCGTCTGGAAGTGGTCTACAACGGCGTGGACCTTGACCCCGGCGCGACGGGAATCGAAGCGATCGAAACCGGTGACAAGATCGTGCTGTATTTCGGCCGCATCACCATGCAGAAAGGCCCGGAATATTTCATCGCCGCCGCGAAGCGCGTCCTCGACTTCATGCAGGACGTGAAATTCGTGGTGGCCGGCTCGGGTGATCAGGCCCAGCGGATGATTGAGTTGGCGGCGTCGTATGGCATCGGCCACAAAGTCGTGTTTACCGGGTTCTTACGTGGCAACGACATCCAGCGCGTCTTTGCGCTCGCCGATCTCTACGTGATGCCGAGCGTCAGCGAGCCTTTCGGCATCGCGCCCCTCGAGGCCCTTGGCCACAACGTTCCCGTGTTGATTTCGAAGTCTTCGGGTGTCAGCGAAGTCCTGACTCACGCCCTGAAGGTCGACTTCTGGGACGTCGACGATATGGCCAACAAGATCGTTGCCGTGCTTCGTCATCCACCGCTCTCACGAACCCTGCTCGAGCACGGCCGTTTCGAACTCCGCAGACTCACATGGGACGGCGCCGCCGTCCGCTGCGAACAGATCTATCACGCAGCCATTGCCCAGATGCGCCGCTGATTTCTTGATTGATTCACGCCGATGTGTCTGTCAGAATAGACCCGACGACGGGAGATCCGCGTGGATCGGCAAACCTTCGAACGACTCGCACTGGATCATCTTGATTCCGTTCATCGCCTGGCGATGCAGTTGTGCCGTCGACCGGACGTGGCCGCAGATCTGGTGCAGGAGACCTATCTCAAGGCGTTCCGAGCCGGGGATCGCTTTGAAGAGAAGGGCGCCGGGATTCGGGCCTGGCTCTTCAAAATCCTCCACAATGCCTATTTTAACCGCACCGCCAAGGAGCGCAATCAGCCGGTCACGGCCGAGTCCATCCTTGAAACCGCCGATCCCGAACCCGGGCCCGATGCCCCATCGCCTGCTTGGGATCTGTCCACGCTCAATTGGGATCATGTCGATGACCGCCTGCGTCAGGCCATCGACCGATTGAAGCCCGAATATCGGACCGTCCTGCTGTTCTGGGCGGTCGAAGGAATGAAATACCGCGAGATCGCGGACATTGTCGACGTCCCTGTTGGGACCGTTATGAGTCGACTTCATCGTGCCAGAACCATCCTAATGCAGGAACTTGCCGAAATGGCTGAAGAAATGCGCCTCCAAAGCGGTTGACCTATGGTGAGGCAATGCTCTGCCTGGTTTTCCTGAAGTTGCGAATCGCCTGATGCCCCCAGACCCCCACACAACCCTGACTATAGAAGACGACCGTTGGTGCCAGCTCCTGGTGGATGGTGAGCTGTCATCCGATGACCAGGTTCGATTCCTTGCTCGCGTTCAAGGTGAGCCGGCAATTGCGGCTCGTGTCGAATCGCACCGCAGGTTACGTCACTCCATCGAACAATCAATCTGTCCGACGCAGGTCAGCGACGAACTCCGGGCCCGAATTGCATCGCTCGTCACCGCAGAGGAACGAGACATTGTGGCGCGGATCGGCCTCGGCCTTCCTGCCCCGCTTGCCATGGAAGCCCCCGCGAAAAAGTCGATTTTCCTGGGTCCCCGACGCGCCAGTTTCGCGGCGGTTGCGGCCACGATCATGCTGATTAGCGGGGTCATCGCCTTCAGCATTCTCGGCCCCACGATCAACCAGAATGTGTCGCACCGCCTCGGTGTTTCCATGACCGACGTGGCCTCCCACGTCCTCCACGAACACAATCGCTGCAGCGAGGATCCGATTCAGCGGGCCCAAAAAGCACCATTCCGAACGGCTGAGCGGGCATACACAGAGCTCTCAGCGCATGTCGGCCACCCTGTTGAGATCATCGATCTGCGAGCCATCGGCTACGAATTCTGTTGTGCGGGCTTCTGCCGCGTGCCCGGCGCAGAGTCGGATTCTGGCCACATTATGTATCGGAAGGCCGGGTCCGCCGGCGCACCTGACGAGTGGGTCAGCCTCTTTGTTGCACCCGCCGAGGTCCCATACCACGCGGTTGATATCTATGGCCGCCCTGTGCCATTGCAGTCGGGCGAACTCTTTTCTGAATCACCCGGCAACGATTCGTTTCGGAATCCGTCGGAACGAATCTTCGGATGGACGGATGGGTCGCTGACCTACTTCCTGAAGGTCACTTCGGCAGCCGACGCCGCAAGCGTCATTGGTGAGTTGGCCCCTCAATTCCAGCGCATCAAGCCGATGCCAAAGATGCACGATTCCAGGGGCTGAGACCGACCGAAAACCGAGTATTCGGGCTCATTCTGCGCAGGACCGGCCGCATCCTCGCCGATACCATCTACCGGAGGTGCGTTATGAATGCGACGATTCGATTTCTGTTGCTCGCCACCAGCGCCAATCTCGTGTGGGCATCCGCTTCGTATGCCCAGAACGCGCTCGGTGCGGGAAACGCGCTCGACAACAACCTCAGATCTGACTCCGACGGAACCAACCCGTATGGCCCGGCCGAGGATTACCGGGCCCGAAACCTCATTGTGACGGGCGACGTTGCCGGCGGCCGCGGATTCCGAGGGTCGGTCGGCTATTCGGCCGATCGCGATTTTCGAGGAGGCTTGGGGTCTGATTCGACGTTGCAGTTCCGCCGGAACGCCGCCTACTCCTCTCCTGGCGCTATCAGCTCCGGGCTCTCGGCGTCGCGATTCTCCTCCTACGACCCCATCGTGGAGTATCGTCGCGACTCCACCATGCGCGTCATCGACGACCCGCGCTGGAACCCCGACCGCTGGCAGAATGCGGAGAACCTCCGCGTCGGCGTCGATCAACTCAATGGCGCGTCGTCCAATCGCGGCTCTCAGATGGTCGGCCTGACTCTCGACCAGGACGGAAAGTACCTGAGCTATTCCGCCAGCAGCCTGAGCGGCATTAATGTTCAGTCGCTTGATGACGATGCGAGACCAAACGCGCTTGACTTCTACGATCAAGCAAGTCTCAGGCAGGAGAAGTTGCGAAGCGACGCGGGTTCAGGCAGCGATCGGATCGAAAACACCGCCGAGAATGCCGTCGGTGCAGACAACGCCCGATCCACCCGGTTCGACACCAGCATTCCCGCCTACAACGACATCCTCCAGCAGATCCAGAATCGACTCCCGCCTTCGACAGATGCACCGGGTGCCTCTCCAACCTCCCCGGAATCCGAAAGTTCGGACGAGTCTCCCGTCGCGAGGGCCCAGCGCGAGCTCGACGAGCTTCGACGACGGCTTGGCGACCCCGAAGAAATCGACGCCCCGCTGACGCCGCCATCGACGAGCAGCCCTCCCGCGGCCAATCTCAACGGCGAAGAAAACTCTGAACCGGACACCAATCCGTCAGATGCCGGCCTCGACACCCTGTCGCTCCAACGACGAATTGAAGACTACGCCGGGCTGATTCGCCATGGAGCCAAGATCGCATCGATGGCGCAGAGTGAAACCTCGCGCCTGAACGAGCTGCTTACTCAGGGCGAGGCGTCATTGAAGGCGGGTGCTTATTTCGATGCCCAGGATCGATTTGATCGGGCTCTGCGTATTCAATCACATCATCCCCTTGCCGATGCCGGCTTGGCGCATGCCCGAATCGGGGCGGGCCTCAACCTCGCGGCCGGAGTGACTCTTCGTCTCCTGTTCACCCGAAACCCCGAGATGATCGACGTCCAGTTCGATCGCTCGCTCCTGCCCGATGACCAGCGACTCCAGGCCGTCATTGATGCCATTCGAACACGACTCGCCCAGCCCGACGACACGGCATCCGTCATGGGCCTGGTGATTGCCTATATCGGCAGACAGATTCACGACGAAGCTCTGATCGTCGAGGGACTGGATCAGTTCGCCCGAGGACCGATGGACGCCAAGTTGGTGGCCCTGCTTCGCTCGGTGTGGCTGGCGCCGGAGACGCAACCTGAAAAGGACCCTCTGGCTCCGGGCCCAGATCTACCGCCCACGGAAGAGCCCGAGAAATAGTCTGTCGTTCTCGGACCCGATCGATTCCAAGGTCCGCTTTGAACCTGCCGATATATCAGGTATGCAGAATGTGGGCGCGCCAAGCGACGCCGCGTCGATCATCGCGGCCCAGGCCCAGCAACTGACGAACAAGTCTCGTCAGGTGCAAAAGCCCCAGTCTGATCGTGCGCGAAGATTTCGTGATTCGGTCGAGTTGCGAGTGGCGGGCGTCGAGCAGCCCGACGCCGTGCTCCCCGCCAGCCATTCCGATCCAGACACGACAAAAAGGGAAGGCCGCGACAAGGATGACCGGTCCGAGAACCCGCATGTTGATGTGAAAGCGTAACGACTGTTCACTTCAGGGTGAGTTCAATACGAGAATTCGAGCATGCTTGATTGGGTCTGGCGATTATCACGAGCCGTGGCCGGCGAACCCGCCGCCTCTCGAGAGGTGATCCGCGCGTTGAAGAATGCGCGGGATCGCAATACGGATGTGGTGATTTCCGTCATGAGCGGTGATTCTTCGGGCTTCGAGGCCACCGGGCGTGTCACGGCCCTGGAACGTCAGGGAATTCGCATTCGCCAGGTTCGCCCGGCCGACGCCACGGAAACCATTCCACTGTCCACGCAGGTTCGACTTCGCCTCACGACTCACTACGGACGGCTCGTCGGACGCTGCAGGGTCCTGAGTTGCGAAACAGTTCGCAGCCCGGCGGGCCTGCCCACGCTTGAATACGTGCTCTCCGCGCCCGAATCGCTTGACGCCTTTGATCGAAGAGCCTCGTCGCGCGGCACCCTCGGTGGACCGGTCATCATTGAAGGTGAACTCCGCCAGACCAATGACGACGTCGCCGAGCCGGTTCGAGGACTCATCGGGGCGCTGACCCCTACGAGCGCTGTACTCAAATCACGGAATGCGTCCGGCCGCGTCGCCATCGGCCAGCGCATGCTCTTCAAGGGGCTCCTTCCCCCGCCCGTTCACGAAATTGCCGAGATGGCAGTGGTCACTCGCGTCGATGGTGGCAACGGAGCCCTTTCCATCCATATTGAGTTCGAATCTGAGCTCCGGATCATCGCCGAGGCGATCCACGATCAGGCGGAATCGCGCCGATCTGTGGCCTAACCGCTAGACCCCCCGCATCGCCGGGTCCCAGATGATCTTGTGAAGCTGAGTCTGCTGGCGCACCGGCAGCCGATCGGCAAGGATCCATTCCGCCAGATGGCGCGGTGAGCAACCCCGACAGCCGGCGATTTCCAGCCCCGGCCGCTGTTCATGAGCGGGCGAGAAGAGAATCGAGCGCACCTTGGAAGTCAAGCCGTGCCGGGCAAGAATCTCCCGCGACCACTCGTAATCCTCCCGATCCACAATCACGAACTTGACTTCATCCTGAGGTCTCAGCCGCTCAAGATTACCCCAGTCATTGCGATGTGATTCGCCGCTCCCCGGGGTCTTGATGTCGAGGATGACGATCGATCGGCGATCGCACGGCGAGATATCAATCGCTCCGGAGGTTTCAATCAGCACCGTCATTCCGGCATCGCAGAGGCCTTCAATGAGCTCATGCACTCCGGCCTGAGCCAGCGGCTCACCGCCGGTGATTTCGACAAGATTGCATCCAAACGCGCGAACCTGCTCCATGATGGTTGCGATCGGCTGAGTAGAGCCCTCCCGAAACGAATACTCCGTATCACAATAGGTGCACCGCAACGGACACCCGGTCAGCCGAACAAAGACGCACGGACACCCCGCCCACGTGGACTCGCCCTGAATCGAGAAGAAGATTTCGTTCACCCGAAGCCCCTTGGGCTTCGGCGACGCTGACTGGCTCATAGGCGATCCTAGCCGGTCACTTACCTCAGAATTCGCTGTGCAACCTCCGCCACCCGGGTCCCCGTGTCCTCGATGAATCTGACCAGGTCTCCCAATCCCATGCGGCCGCGGTCATACTCGACGATCAGCGCCTGATCGGCGGGCTCCATCATGACCCTCGAAACCCCCGGAATGGCTGAAAGTACGGGGGCAAGGCGACGTTGTTCCGATCGCCAGGCGCGGTCGGTTCGAAGGTGGAAGATGGCTTGGCACACGTCGGCCATGATTCATGAGCCCTGGTTCACAGGTTTTGACGCTCGATCCCCATCCAAGGTTCGGCTCTGGATCAAGCTTGCATCAGAATTGCCCTTCCGTCAACCGAACGGTGCCGGCAAATGCTCGACTTTGCCTCGGCCGGCGATATACTCCACGCCTCGCACGAAGCCCAGGTGGCGAAATTGGCAGACGCGCCAGCTTGAGGTGCTGGTGGGAGTAAAATCCCTTGGAGGTTCGAGTCCTCTCCTGGGCATTGGCGGCTGCGGCCGCCGTTTGCATTGCTGGTCCGATGAAAAACGGGCGGCTCGACTCGAGCCGCCCGCTCATTCACACAACGGATTCGATCAGAACCCCGGTGTTCAGGCACTCCAGTTTGCCAGGAGCAGACCGAGATCGCTGCCGTCAACCTTTCCGTCCAGGTTAAGGTCTGAGGCCCCGTAGCCGGGTCCCCAGTCAGCGAGCAGCTTCCCAAGGTCCGCGCCGTCGACCACACCATCAAGGTTGATGTCGCCGTCGATCGCGACGCAGTCAACGCCATCCAGATTCTCAAGCATCTGAACGCCATCGACCGCGGCCTCGATGACCGAGCCCTGGCCGAGGTCCGACGCCACAAATCGAATGCGGACGTTGGTCGTCGGCGTGACGAAATCGGCCACGCGGAATGTCTTCTGGAACCAACCGCCGTCCACTTGAGGTCCTCCAGGACCGACCACCTCAAGATTCACCCACGTGAGATTGTCGTTGGAGATCTGCACCGTGAAGACGTCAGACATCGGCGCATTGCCCTTGGTGTTTGAATACCACCGCCAATAGCGAACATGAGCATCGCCAATCGTGGCGTTCATCGGGGGGGAGGTCAGCGTCGTTGATCCGTCATCAACGTCACTGTTTCCCGGCTGATTATCGGTGAGAAAACACTGACCCGAACCATCGGCATCAATCGTCGGGTCCCCTCGGTCTCCATCACCCGCGGGAATGCCCTTGTTCCATGCGCCGTCGGTGAGACCCGGAGATGAAGTGACGATCCATGGATTCGGACCTTCGAAATTGTCGCTGAACGTTGCCGCAATCGAGCCGCCCGATTGCGTCGCCAGCGTTTCGCTCGGCGCTGTGGAAGGCTCGGTGGCCATCGTGCCTCCCGTGGACTGCGCCGTCACGTAGAAGCTCACTTCGGCGCCGCAATTGGTCGCCGGGAACACCGCCAGATACTCATTGTCTCCGATTGAATTCATCGGAATGTCAGCGAACGGACCGTTGCCCTGAGTCACGTGAAGCACGCCGCTGTTCGGGGCCGGCTGCTCCGACGACGCCTCAACGTGCACGATCATCGGGGTACCGCCCAACGGATTCACCAATGTGGGAATGCCCTGCGGGAATGTGAACTTCAGCGGCTTCAGGGCGGGCACGGGAACCCCCTTGGCCGCGAATCCACTCGTGATCTCCGCGAAATGCGGCGTGCCATTGAAAATATCGTCGTCGTTGTCGTCCAACGTCAGGTAATCGATGACCACGCCCGGCGAAATGCCCGGAGGATTCAGCAGCACCGCATCAATCGCGATCTGCGAGAGGATTTCTCGATAGGTCTCAGGGTTCGTCTGCAGAAGCCCATCACGAATGTTCCAAACTGCGCCGGCCAGAACCTGGCCGCAGACGTGCGGATCCGAACTGTTGCAGGGAAACATCACCGAGTTGATGGCGTTTCGCAGCGGGCCGGTTCCGGGCCCAAAGAAATCCTGGCCGAGGTTCGGATCGTCCGTCACCAGCACCGACAGAACATCGCCCATGCCCTCTCCATACGCGCCCTGAACCGAGCCCGCCCGATCGACGATGAAGTGGCCGTACTCGTGATAGACAACCGTGCTGTACGCCGTATTCGGACAGGAATCCGGACCGTTCTCCTGCCGGAAATTCAGGGCATTGCCCACGAACTGTGCATTGCAGGTTGACACCAGATTGACGTTGATCAGGAGCGACTCAAGCATGCCCGGAAACGTTGGATTGAAGGACGACACGAAGTCATGAACGATGTTTGTCTGGACGAATCCGTTGACCTGAGCCGTTGCAAACTGCGATGGAGATTCATTGTGGATGAAATCCGCGACGGCCGGCGGCGTCAGCGTCTGCTGAAGCAGAATTTCTGTTCCCTGATCATTGGCCACAAGGGCAAATGGTCCGGTCATTTCAGATCGGAACGTGATTGACGATTCCGGAAGACCGGCGAAGATGTATTGACCAAGGATGTCGGTCACCGTAATCCCCTGGGTCACGGCGATCACATTGGCGTTGAACAAGTCGGTCAACACCGGGGGATTCGTCGGACGGTCGGGGAACAGGCCCGGAGTGGCAAATCCCCTGACCGATCCAGTGACATCCGCGCTGAGCACGAGCTCCTCGCGATGCAGAATGTTGTTCGTTCCCTGCTCCACGATGAAGAGCTGTCGCGTGTATTCCGGGTCAGCCACGATCGCACTCTCGGCGATGAACCTGGTGGCAAGGACGGGTGACGCTCCCTCCGCCCAGATGACCGCCGATGGCTGCTCAACGAGGTACCGCAGGGTTGGTCCCACCTTCTTCGCAAGACTCAACGCCTCTCGCGCGCTGAGCGGCTTCGACACTCCCGGCTGGTAGGTGCCGAGGTCGCGAAGGTTGTTCACCGCGAGGGCGACGCCGTTCTGGCCACCCTGACGCGTGACCACCGTCGCATGCGATCCGTACACTGGGATGCCGCCGCGGATCTGCCGGAAATACACCGCCGCCATCTCATATTCACCGGTGGCCGGGTTGTATCGCAGCCCCTGCACCGCCCTCCCGCTGACACCCATCGGAGTCAGATCCTGAGGTTCGGCGCCGAGCAACGTCGCATTCCGACTCATGAATGCCCAGGCCGAGTCGCTCGGCGTTGCACCGATCGCCATCCGGCGACCGGCGACGCGCTCCACACGCCCGCCGTCGATCGAAAGGCGTCCATTGGGAGTGGCGGTCCGAAACGCTTCGGCCGCATCACGCTGCCTCGTAGGCAGCGACTCAAGCGAGCCGGTGAGGACGAAATCGGGTCCTCCAAAGCAGTTGGAGGCGAGAACAAGGGTTCCGACAATGCAGCCATGTAGCGGAGTCGTCATGTCTTTTGGGCTCTCAATGACTTTTCAATCCAAGGCTCGGCGCTCCACTCCGCACAACAAATGCACGGACGCCGCAGCCACACCCGGAAGTTCCCCGCACACCATCCGATTACTGTCGAAGATGGCTGCAAGAAGTTCCACACAAATCCGGGAAAATCGTCACAATCTTGCCAGCTCTCGCAAGGAGCACCCGCCTGTTCACGTTCTGTTCCCACCCCGTGTCAAATTCCAAGGAAAAGTCCAACCCCAACGAGCCCGTCATTGAGAATCGGCGGGCCCGGCATGACTATGCCATCGGCGAGACGCTGGAGTGCGGCCTGAAGTTGGTTGGGAGCGAAGTCAAGTCGCTCAGGGACGGCCAGATGAGCCTGCAGGAAGGCTACGTCACCGCCACTGAGGCTCCGCCGGCGCTGCTGCTTCACAACTCGCACATTGGCGAATATGCCCCCGCGGGCTCGCGACACCAGCACGCCCCGATTCGCAATCGCACCCTGCTGGCCCACCGGCGCGAGATCCTCAAGCTTGCCCGCCAGACCCGCGCCAAGGGAACCACATTGATTCCGCTGAAGGTGTACTTCGTCCGCGGAAAGGCAAAGGTTCTCATCGGCATCGCCACCCGAAAATCCAGGACCGACAAGCGGCAGGACATCACCAAGCGCGAGCACCAGCGCGACATCGACCGGGCGATGTCCAAGCGACGCACGTAGCCCGGCTACTCAAGTTCAACAGTCGAGTAGGCACCGTGATCCTCGGCGACCATGAGCCTGCGCTTGCCGGCCGCCTTGGCGGCATAGAGCGCTTCGTCGGCCCTGCGGATCAGCTGGTCAGCGCCAGCGGGTCGGCCAAGATCGCTGTGCGCAATGCCGATCGACATGCCCACGCCCGACGCCCACGAACCGCATCGCGTCACCAGAAGGTGAAACTCGCGCATGAGTCGACGCGCCACCCGCACCGCCTCGTGCGCCTCCGTGTTCGGCATCATGACGCAGAATTCGTCGCCCCCATATCGGGCCGGCAAGTCAATCTGACGGCAATTGGCCTGGAGCACTCTTCCGGTCAGCGCCAGCAGCTCATCGCCGCGATGGTGACCATGCGTGTCATTGATCCCCTTGAAACCATCAAGGTCGATCATCAGGAAGGCGAGGGGCTGACTGTGTCGAATCGACGTTGCCCAGGCATGGGCCAGCGCTTCCTTCAAGGAACGCCGATTGCAGAGTCCCGTGAGTTCGTCGGTCCGGGCCGTGGCCTTCAACTGGTCAACCGCCGATTGAAGCTGACGATGATTCTCGGCCAGCTCCGCCAGCGATGCGGCCAGATCGTGATGCAGGCGATGGTTCTCGATCCGCATGCGCCCCAGGGCGATACTCTTGGTCACGACCAGAGGTAGTCGCTGGAGATACGTCTCATCGCGGATCACAAAATCCAGCGCCCCGGCGTGGATGGCCTCCAACATCAGGGCCGCCTCGAGTTCGGAACCAAGCAGAAGCAGCGGCAGGTCCGGACGAATGCCGCGGATGAATGAGGTAACTTCAACGGCATTCCCGTCCGGAAGCGATGCAGCGCTGATCACCAGATCGATGCCCGTCAGGTCCATGTCCACAAGCTCTCGCATGCCCGGGGCGGCACAGACCTGCGGCGGCGGCCCGCCGTCCTTCGCGCAGATGCGGCACCCTTTCGCGTGGATCAACCGCCACGCCACAAGGGAAGACACGATCCGTTCGGTTTCGTCCGCATCGGGCTCGATAACCAGGAATCGCGAATGAAGATTGGGTGGAGCAGCGGTAACCGTTCACCTCCATCCAAACGGCCGAACGGACGGGCCGTGCAGCGGCCAGTCCACACAACGCGGCCAACCCTTGGCCGCAACACCAAACCATCTGATTCCCACCCCGGGTTGCCAGTTGAATGTCGCCCTCACTGACCATCCGAGAGAATCCTCGGCCCTACCAGCGGCACAGACTCACACCTCAAGGGTCCGCTAGGGACTCGGAAGCAGAATCGTCTCGCCCGGTTCCACATGCCGACGACCCATAACCGCATCGACAACCACCGACGCCACCGCCTCCGGATCGAGAGTCCGAGACGGCGGGAGCGAGGTCTCCGAAAACGACGCCCGCAGCATCGGCGTCTCCACCGCTCCCGGCGCCACGGCAAAGGCGCGGATGTGTCGCGCGCGGGCCGCCCTTGCATCGTTGACGATCGATCGGGCAAAGCTCTCCAGGGCCGACTTCGCCGCAGCATACGCAAAGAACCCCGGAAATGGATCGTGCGCTGCCATCGATGAGATCAGCGCCACGCACGCGCTCGGTTGTCGGACGAAGGCGGGCCACGCACGCCAGATCAGCGTTGCCGCGCCCATCGCGTTGTCGGCGAAGATCGAGCGAACGAAGTCCGGATCGCTCGTCTCGATTGGCCGCAACGTGCCAACTCCTGCATTGCTCACGAGAACATCGACCCTGCCCCACCGCTCCAGGGTCATGTCCACCACGCCCGCCGCCTGCTCAGGGTCTGAGAGGTCCGCGGGGATGACCAGCACCTCTGGGGCATGGGCCACCTCGACGCCGATCAGTTCCATCGTCTCGAGCAGCTTGGTCTCTGTTCGTCCCACAAGAACCAGCCGATGCCCCTCGCGGGCAAATCCGATCGACAATGCACGCCCAATGCCCGAGCCTGAACCCGTCACGATCGCCGTCGGCTTCTCCATTGCAGGCATAGCCGTCCTATCGAATCAACCGCATGACATCGTTGTAGAACGTGACAAGGAACAGCCCTGCGATCAGCACGAGACCCACCATGGTGGCCGCGTTCTGGAACCAAAGCGGCGGAGGCCGCCTGCTGATCTTTTCATAGATGAGAAAGAGAAAGAGTCCGCCATCCACAATCGGCAGCGGAAGGAAGTTCAGCACCGCCAGGTTGACGCTGATCATCGCCAAAAGCAACAACACGTACATCAGGCCCCGGTCGGCCACCTGCGTGCCAAGATGAACGATGCCCACCGGCCCGCGCAGCTGTTCCACGCCCACCGTGCGGCGAAGCAGCCGATCAATGGTCAGGTACGTAATGGTCATCGCTTTCTTGGTTTCCTCGTAGCCCATCACGACGGCACGCCAGGGATTCCCTCCGGCCGATCGAACAACGGACTGCGACTCGAAGAACACGCCCGAGACCCTTGGCTCCCAGCTCAGCGAGGCGATTGACTTCTCGAGTTCCGGGGCGATCTGCACCGTCGCCGTCTCCGTTGGTGCATCCGGGAGCGGCAGTGAATAGGTAAGCGAAACCTGTGTCTGACCGGCCGCAACAGCATCCCGAACCAAGCCCGCGAGATCGAACCACGACCCAACGGGCGCGTCGTTCACTTTGAGAATGCGACTTCCGGCCATCAGGCGCAGCGGGGCCACCGGCGATTCGACAATCGGCGCATCCTTCTTCCTGCCGAGCTTCAACCGGTCAATGGGTCTGCCGATCTGTGGCAATTCGGTTGCGGCCGCTGCAGAGATGCCAATCAGGTCATGTCGGCGGGTCAGCACAACCTCCGCCTCCTTGCCATCACGCAGAATCCGTGCCGGAATCTCATCTGACGCCGCCGCTTTGACGATGTCGGAAACATCGGTATAGCGCGGCGATTCCGTTCCATCCAGGGCCAGTATGATGTCGCCCTTCTTCAACCGATCCTTGTTAGGGCTCGTCTCTGCAAATCCGTCGACTCGTCCGAGGGGTGCCAGCCCAAGGATTCCTGCCGTCGCCGATCGTTTGCCTTCCGTTTCATCCGCGTCTATCTGGGTCTGCAGCTCGCGCTCGACGGAGATGGAGAGGCTCGCCGTGCCGGATTCGCCCGCGGGCGCGATCCATGTTGCGTCCAATGGCTTGCCTTCGGATCGGCGCGCCGCCTCCTCGATCTGCTCCCACGTGTGAACATCGCGGCCATCGATCGTCGCAATGCTCCAGCCGGGACCGATCGCTGTCTGCTCGGAACCGAGTTGTGATTTCAGACCTTCCAGGCTTTCGGGGGTAAGTTTCTCGCGAAGCGTGGTCGAGGCTGCGGGCTCCACACCGATCGACGGCAGGCCCGCCGTCTCATCGTGCTCGGGCATGATGTCGAACCGCAACGGGATCGAGACACCCTCGCGATGAATCACCATGTGAAGCGGCGTCGTGAGCTTGCTCATGGCGCTGGCGATCACCACGTCGGGAAACGTCGTCACTTCCTCGCCGTCAATCGACGTCACTCGGTCCCCCGCGTGAAGGCCGGGCTCGGTAACCCCCGCTTCGGCGGCATTCGTCGCCATCGCCGAGCTCGCCGGACTTCCCGGCAGCACCCCGCCAATGATCGGTGCCTCAAGCCTGACCCCGACGAAGAACACGAGAATGAACACCAGGACTGCCAGGATCAGGTTCATGATCACGCCGGCAGAGACCACGATCATGCGCTTGCCCACGGGACATTGCCCATAGCTGCGCGGATCGTCCGACACCGCGTTGGGATTCGCGTCCTCCTGCCCCAGCATCTTCACGAAGCCGCCCAGCGGCAGCCATCGAAGCGAATACTCCGTCTCGCCGATCCCGAGCGCATCCATCGATTGATGGATCGTGCGAAGTGTCGGAGCCTTGGGTTCCGCACCAGCCTCACCGCCGGCGCCGGATTCCACTGCCTTCCCCACTGATGACCCGACGGAAGACACGTGGGCTCGAACCCGTTTCTCCACATCCTTGTCCGTTGAACCGAATCGAATTCCAATTCCCCTTCGCCAGGAGATCACGGGACCGCCCATGCCGATGGCAAATGCCTCGGTGCGGATCCCCGCCCATTTCGCGGCCAGAAAGTGACCCAGTTCGTGCACGAAAATCAGCACGGTGAAACCGAGCATGATGAGCAGTGCGTTGCCAACCGTCGTTAAGAATGCCATGGGAGAGGATCCACTAATTCCGGGTATTCACAGCCGTCACTCACAGTAGGGCGCTGAATCCGGATCAGGCGCTCACCGCGTGTCGCCCCACCAGCGAACGAACGTGCTCGCGTGCTTCGGCATCGGCAGACTCCACGTCGGCAAAGGATGTCACCGGCCGCACCTCGTGGCCCGACAATGCATCCGATACCAGTTCGCCAATCGCCCCGAATCGAATCCGGCGCGAGAGAAACGCTTCCACGGCCACTTCGTTCGCCGCGTTGAAGAATGCTCCGCTCGTTCCGCCTCGGGCGATGACGTCGTACGCCAATGACATCGCGGGAAACTTCGCTCGGTCCACCGTTTCGAATTCCATCCGCCCAAGGGCTTCCCAGTTGAGTCGTTTCGAGCAGCCGTCATCGCGATGGGGCCATGTCAACGCATACTGAATCGGCGTCTTCATATCGGGCGGCGATACCTGCGCCACCACGGAACCGTCCACGTATTCGACAAAGGCGTGCACAAGGCTTTGAGGATGAATGACCGCCTCAACGCGTTCCCCCGGCAGGCCAAACAGCCAGTGAGCTTCGATGATCTCAAGCGCCTTATTCATCAGCGAGGCCGAATCAATGGTCACTTTCGGGCCCATCGTCCACGTCGGATGCTTCAGCGCCTCCTCCACCGAGGCCTCTGCCAGCCGCTCTTTGCTCCACGTTCGAAAGGGCCCACCCGAAGCCGTCAGCACCACCCGGCGTACCTCGTCAACCCCTCGACCCGCCAGCATGCACTGGAAAACGCCGCTGTGCTCCGAGTCTACGGGAAGTAAGTGCACGCCCTTCCGCTTTGCCGCCGGCATTACCAACGACCCCGCCGCGACCAGCGTTTCCTTGTTCGCCAATGCGATATCGCACCCGCGTTCAATCGCCAGCATCGTGGGGGCCAGCCCCGCATATCCAACCACTGCCCCAAGCACGAGATCCCCCGGTCTGGCGACGGCGTCGATCAACTCACTCGCGGCATCAGACCCCCGAAACACTCGCCGTCCCTCGGCGAAATTCTTGCTCTCGTCGGTGCATGCCACAACCGGCACGTTGAAGCGACGTGCTTGTTCAAACAACAACTCCGTATTGCTGCCCGCCGCAAGGCCCACAACCTCAAACGCAAATCGGCTGCGCTGCCCGAGATGTTCAACAACTTCGAGCGTGCTGCGCCCGATGGACCCTGTCGAACCAAGGACAATCAGACGACGCGGCCCGCGGTTCCTGACGTCGCTCATCATGAATCCGACTTCTTGGCCGCGGCCCGAGCAATCGCCGACACTCTCGTGCGGGTCCCAAAGAGTGGTCGCCGAACAGGAGCAGGACCTGGCGCCGGCTTTGATTCAGCGGCAGGCGCGGAGGCCGGTTTCGCATCAGATGAACCTTCGGCCCTGCGAGGAACCCCCGGCGCTCCATCCTTTCCGCCTTGGCCATTGCGGCCGCGGCCGCGGCGCCGGCGGCGCCGGCGACCCTCGCCCGATCCGGGCTGACCCGTTGGCTCCTTTGAAATCGGCGCCGACGGTTCACCGGAACCGGAAGCACTGTCGGAATTTGCGGCCGGCCTGGTGGTTTCGGTCGGATGCGGCTGGGAAGTCATGGTCGCTCCTGTCGATGCAACCAGAGTACCCGCAGCACCATCCGCCTGCCCATTGTCGCGCCGATCACGCCCGCGCCGACGCCGACGACGACGACGCTTGCCGCCATCGTCGCCATTGGATGACGCTGCGTCGTCCTTCTTCGCGGGCTCCGGTGCCCGACCGGCCGGTTTCACGTCCGTCGGTTCGGGCTCTTCGGCAACCGGCTTGAACAGGGATCGCAGTTGATCGACCGTTTCTCCCGAAACGCGCGACATGTGATTCTTCACATCGATATCAGGGCACTCCTTGCACCTGGCGAGCACCTCCTTCGATGCCACGCCCAACTCCTTGGCAAGTTCGAAGACTCGCATGGGTTCGGTGGCGGGCTTTTCCACCACCTCCGGTAGCTCGTCCTGGAACGAGTCGTCGGTTACCGGCGCCGGCCCAACCTCGAGAGCAATGGCCGTGGCGTCCGCCGGACCTCGGCGCTGTCTCCTGCGTCCGCGCCGACGATCCGATTTGGGCGGTGCCGACAGCGATTCCTCAGTGTCAAGGGCCGCTGTTGGTAACGCGTTGATATCCGGCGTGGTCAGCGAAGGAAGCCGACCAAGATCCACGTCGGCGTTGCGCTCGTCGTAGGCATAGAAATCGATCCGGTCGGCAGAGAGCGCTTCGCTGATGCGCACGTCGATTCGCTTCTGATGCGCATCCTCCATTTCCACCAGCGTGCGTCGCTTGCCTCCGAGCAGCACCGAGGCCACCTTCGTGGAGCATACAAGCTCCACCCGGCGAATCCGGTCAAACTGCATCAGGTAGCCGATGTGTCGAATCGCGTCGGAAGCCACCGACTCGGGAATCTTGATCTCGCCATGCCCCGCGCAATGCGGGCAGTCCATGTAGTGCGCCTTGCGGATCGAGGGGCGCATCCGCTGGCGGGTCATTTCCAGGATGCCGAATTCGCTGATAGGCAGAATTGTGGTTCGAGCCCGGTCCTTCTTGAGCGTGTTCACAAACCGCTCTTCGATCTCCTTGCGATGCTTGACCGACCGCATGTCGATGAGGTCGTTGATGATCAGGCCGCCGAGGTCGCGCAGCCGGATCTGGCGGCAGATTTCATCCACCGCCTCGCAGTTGGTCTGGAACGCGTTTGATTCGCTGTCGCGGGCTGATCGCGATCGCCCGCTGTTAACGTCGATCGCCACCAGCGCTTCGGTCTGATCAATAACCAGGGCACCACCCGAGGGCAACGGCACCTCCCGGGCGTGGATCATCTCAATCTGGCGCTCGATATCGAAGGCGTGAAAAACCGGCGTCGTCTGCTGGTAGAACCGCACTTCCGGCGCTGATCGCGGAGCAACCACCCTCAGGAATGAACTCACCCGATCGAAGGCAGACGCGCTGTCCACCACGATCGATCCGATTTCCGGTCCCACCACGTCACGGATGGTGCGGATCAGGAGATCGCTTTCGGTATACAGCTCGCACGGTGCGCCGCATCGCTTGATGCGATCCTCCATCACGCTCCAGAGGCGCTGCAGGTACGTCGCGTCGCGCTGAAGCTCGGCCTTGGTGCGGTCGAAGCCCGCCGTGCGAAGAATGAATCCGAATCCTTCCGGCAGGTTCAGCGAATCGAGGATCTTCCGCATGGCGCGCCGCTGCTCTTCATCCTCCACCTTGCGCGACACCCCGTTCTTGTCCATCGAAGGCATCATCACCAGCAATCGACCGGGAATCGAAAGGTAACTCGTGAGCGTAGGCCCCTTGGTGCCGATGCCCTGCTTCAGCACCTGCACCAGCACTTCGCTTCCCCGGCGCAACGCCTCCTGGATCAGTGGGCGCTCGCGGCGGGGAATCTTCTTTCCCATCCGCTCCTTCTTCTCCGGCCCAGGAAAATAGCGCGGATGAAGATCGGAAATGTGAAGGAACCCGTTCTGACCTTCGCCGAAATCAACAAACGCCGCCTGGATCGCGGGTTCTACGTTGGTGACGCGCCCCTTGTAGATGTTGCCGACGTTGGTCGCCGTGGTCGCCCGTTCGGAGAACAAGGCTTCAAGCCGACCCTTCTCAAGAATGGCAATTCGACATTCCTCGCCCGGAATGTCGTTGACCACCATCACATGCGAACCCGGCACTGCACCCGGGCTGCCGGGGCCGGCCGTGGGTTGAATCTCGATGCGCATTCGCGGCGCAAGCACGCGGTCACGCCTTCCCACTTTGCGCTTCTTGCCGGCTGACTTGGCTCTTGGTGCACTCTCGCCCGATTCATCGTCGGGCTCCTCGTCCGACTCGGATTCGGCCCCGGAACGGCGTTCGTCTCCCGTGTCGGAGACGGGCTCCTCCAACTCGATGATCACCCTCGGGCCTGCATCGGCGGCCGCGGGTTCGGCAGCGGAGAGTTCGAGCGTTTCGGGCTGATCTCGGTGGTCATCCAGGGTTTCTGGAACGGCAGTGGCAGGTAGTTCGGTGGACACGGCGGTCCATCTCCAACATCTCGCCCCATATGCATCGTTGTGGCCCGGCATCCCTGCAAAAGCAACCTACCCGCACGGCCGTGGGCCGGCGATGGGCTGGATGGTCTTGCGTTTCTAGGAGCAGGCTTCTCACCAACGTCTCATCGGGGGGTCAATCCGACACGGGGAAGGGGCGGAAGTGCCCACGCACGGCGTCGATCAACCTGGTTTCAGAATAGTTCGCCCTTGTCAGGCTTCGGTGTCCCAGCCACCAAACGACTCGGGATCAATCTTTCGTAGCTCTTCGCGCAGGACATTGGTGACCTGGCGCTCGGAATCGAACGAGCCGACCTTTCGGGCGAGCCGCTCGCATGTCTGTATATCGACCGACCGCACCACTTTCTTGATGTGCGGAACCTGACTCGGTACGAGTGATAGTGTACGCAGCCCCAAACCAATCAACAACATGGTGTACATGGCCTCTCCGGCGATCTCCCCGCAGAGGCTGACCTCGATATTGGCCCGCCGGGCGGCTCGGATGACGCCTTTCACCAGCGAAAGTACCGCCGGGCTGGCGCCCGTGTACAGGTTTCCGACCCGCTCATTGCCCCGATCTACCGCCAGAGTGTACTGAATGAGGTCGTTGGTGCCGATCGAAAAGAACGACACCTCGCGGGCGAAAACGTTGGCCATCAAGGCTGCGGATGGCACCTCGACCATGATCCCGATCGGGATCTTGCGATCGAAACGGATGCCCTCCTCATCGAGCTCCTCCATGACATCGTTGAGGATCATGCGGGTCTGCCGCAGCTCCATCAAGGTCGAAACCAGCGGGAACATGATCTTCATCGGTCCGAAGACCGACGCCCGAAGCAGGGCGCGCAGTTGCGTCTTGAAGAGCGGGAGATTCTGGAGGCAATAGCGAATGCTGCGCAGCCCCAGGAATGGATTCCGTTCCGGTTCTTCCTGCCGCTGTTGGGTGTACTTGTCTGCCCCCAGATCCAGTGTGCGGATCGTCAGCGGCCGACCGCCCAGAAGCTCCAGAGTCTGGCGATACGCCTGAAAATGATCCTCTTCCGAAGGCTGCAGCTGGCTCGCAAGAAAGAGATACTCCGTCCGGTAGAGACCGATCCCGTCGCCGCCGTTGGCAAGGACCGACTCCACCTCGTGCGGAAACTCAATGTTTCCAAGCAACTGAATGCGCGTGCCGTCCCGGGTCACCGAATCCAGCGTCGCCATCTCCCGAAGCACGCGGCGATAGCTGGCAATCCGGGCCACCTGGCCCTGGTATTGAGCCACTGTCTCTGGGTCCGGACGAATGATCACCACCCCGGAGTCTCCATCCACGATCAGTTCATCACCGTCGTCGAGAATCTGGCTCAGGCGGCCGCAACCGACGACCGCGGGGATGTCGAGCGCACGGGCAACGATTGAGGTGTGACTGGTTCGGCCGCCGCCATCCGTGGCGAATCCGAGCACCTTCTTAGGGTCAATGGACGCGGCCTGGCTCGGCGTCAGCTCGTGAGCGATCGCAATCACCGGACCCGAGAGTCGTGCCAATCGGCTTTCCGACCGTCCGGCAAGGTGGCGAAGGACCCGGCGATCGAGGTCCAGCACGTCGTTGGCTTTCTGGCGAAAAACTTCACTGCCCATGCTTCGGAATTGCTGGGCGAGGGCACCAAAGACGCCGGCCACTGCAAAATCCGCAGTTACGAGATCTGCCTCGATCTTGCCGCGAATTGGGTCGATCAGGGCGGTATCTCGCAACAATCCGATGTGAAACTCAAAAATCTTGGCCGGTTCAGGTCCGAGCTCTCGGGCGGCGCGATCTCGGAGTTGGATGAGCTCCTGCAACGAGTTTTCGATCGCCCGTTCGAGGCGCTCAAGCTGGTTTGCGATGTCGGTGGCCGGAATTGCCCGGTATGGCACATGCTCGTCGGCTTCACCGACGACGAAGGCCCGGCCAATGACGACTCCGGGCGATACGGGGATTCCCTTGACGATGTCCATCCACTGAGCCGGTCAGAGGGGCTTGAATTCGCCACGAAGCGAACGTTCAGCCCGCGACAAGGTTGAGTATACAGGCTTCTGAGAAGGCTGAGGTTTCGTCCGATAACTCGATTCTCAGTTTCCAGCAGGCGCGGGAGCTGGGATTTGCGCGGTAATACATGGGTGTTCCCTGTAATCCTGAGGAGATAGGTCCATGAATCTTCGAGTCGTCCAGATCCCGGTCCTTGCCACTGCCGCGGTCGGCCTGACCGCTTCGTTTGTAAGCGCCAACGTGACCATCAATTACTCCAGCTCGTCGCAATACACCTACAAAGTCAGTCAGGTGCCCGATTTTGACCAGAAGCGTTCCGGGACGCCAAACAACGGCAACATGTATTGTGCACCAACAAGCGCCCTGAACTGGGCAGCCTATGTCTCCGGCCACGGCTACCCGAGTGTGTCGCCGCCCTGGAAAAACTGGCAGCTCCAAGCCAATCAGCCGCTCGCGTCGATCAATCAGGTCGCCATGGGTGTTGTCATGGGAACGTCGGCGACCGGCGGTACCGACCTCGAGGGCATGATGGGGGGCCAGAACGCCTGGTTCGGAAGCGGATTCATCCATTACGGAGTCAATGCATCGGGAGCGTCCTCGCCAACGTATGACACCCTGGCCAATCTCGCGCTGGCAGGATCTCTCGTGATGGTTCGAGTCGGCTGGTACAACACCAGTAACTACCCTTTCATTACTCGCACCGGGGGACACATCACCTGCCTGACTCGCGCGGTCCGATCGGGGTCGAGCCGAACCCTCGGGATCAATGATCCGGCGTCGGACGATGGCGACATCACGATGCAGGGAATCTTCTCGCGCGAAAACTATCCATGCCAGAATGAAAATGTGATCGCCGACGGCTGGCCTCGAACCTATACGAAGATGGTTGGCTACGGCTCCGGGTATATCGACGGCTACCGCGCCATCCTGCCGCTCTATGGCATCACCAACATCCCGCTGACGCTCAACAAGCTCAAGATCAAGAAGTTGTCGTTCCTGGGGAATGAGGCTCCGACAGAGTTCAATCTTGATCTGCTCGGCAACGCCGTGCTCCTGTCGATGGACAGCAATCCCATCAACCTGTTGTATATGTACAAGACGGGGGCGGGCGCACCTATTTCGAACATCCATAAGCTCAATACCGTGACCGGAGAGTCAACCCCGCTGGTGACCGAGGTCGGCAACATCACCGCCATGACCACAGGACGTCAGGGATGGCTTTACTTCGTCAAGGGCCTGAAGGTCACATGCATCGATCTTGATTCCAATCCGCAAGTGCTGCAGAGCAACTCGGTGCCCGGCCCCGTCGACGCGATGGAATATGACGACATGCACGACGAGGTCGTCATGTTCGACAAATCCAACAAGAAGATCTACCGCCTGCCCAAGTCGCTCGCCGGGAGGCCGAAGGTGCTGCCGCTGCCCGTCGGATTGGAATTTCCCGGTACGCCTGTGATGGCCATTCATCCCAAGACGGGACACGCGTGGATCGGCTCAAGCCAGAATGCCAAGATCTTCGAGGCCTATGTCGATCCTGATACAGGAGGCGCCATGACCTTCCCGCTGCTGCTGCCCGCGACCGTCGGGCCCAAGAGCCTGCAGTTCGACGACGACGGCCTCATCTATATCTGCGACGGTTCGGTGAAGGTCTACAAGAACAACGGCGACGGCAAGGCCAATCAATTGGGACCCGATGATTCGCCGTTTGCCGGCCTTGCATCAGACACGTTCTTCCGATTGCCGCGCAGCCGAAACAACTTCGACCCCGACGAAATGCTCAAGCCCGAGCAGATCGAAACGGTGTTGCCGACGGAATTCTCGCTGTCGGTGCCCGACTGCAAGGAAGACCTCAATGGTGATGACAAGGTCGACGGCGCGGACCTGGGCATCCTTCTTGCGGATTGGGGCACCACCGAATTCAGCGTGGCCGACCTCAATGCCGACGGAGTGGTGGACGGGTCCGACCTCGGCCTGCTGCTGGCGATGTGGGGGGCGTGCCCGAACTAGTTCGCCGGATCGATTTCAGCACTCTGGAGGGCCTGTCGCATGACAGGCCCTCTTATCATTGACTATCGTCGCTCACCGGTATCGAGCAGCACGCCGAGGGCCACAAGGAGCCGGTTGTCGATCTGTCGCATCCCGCGCTCATTGAGCTCCAGAACGTACTTGTCGAGGATCGTGAACTGGCGGTCAAATTTCCCCATCTCTTCAAAACTCACGGGATCAAGCAGCACAAAATTAGTGCGCAGCAGGCCATACAACGAACCCAGCAGGCGACGAAGCGTCGCCTTCCACCAGGAGTCTTCCATCCCGATGCACACCGCAGTGCCCTCGGCGTCGTAGACCATCCACTTTTTCCTGAAAATCGCCGAAAAGTAGTTCTTGGTGTACCAGCCAAGCAGGGCGTTTTCGGCATCGGCCGCGGTGTAGGTCGCCGTGATCAGCGCGACCTTCTTGTCCTGATAGACGCGCAGCAGGAGCTTGGCCATGGAGTCATCGGAATAGAACTCGATGTGTCGCTTCGGCATCACCCAGATGGCCGCGGCGAGGCCCGCGCCGATCGCTACAACCAACCCACCGATGCCGACGACTCCCTGGGCAACGTCGCTTCTCAGCAGCGTCGAGATGAAGATCGCGAACACGAAGCAGGCGCCCGCGACGACGAGGAACGCTAGAACTGCCAGCGCCTGCTTCGCCCAATGCCCGGATCGGCGGACGTAGAGGCAGGGTCGGCCGTGCTGGTCGTAGACCGAGTAGACCTCGTTGATTGAGAACAGCTTCTGAGCGAAGAGGTATTTGCGTTGGTTGAAGGGCGCGGGTGCCGGGGCGGGGATGCCGGCTGAAGCGGCAACGGGGCGATCTCCTGATGTCTGCATCATGTCGGAAGGCCTTGAAACCGGGGTCAATTCGGTACGGAAGGAGGAATTTTCGATGGGGCCGCGCCGTCGAGGGCCTACCATCCCCACACGGTCATTTGACCAAAGAGGAGGGAGACCATCAATGAGGGAATTGGCAAAGGGAGTGGTTGCGGTCCTTGGCGTCTTTACAGCGTCGGCGGCCTGGGCCGGACCGGACTGGAAGGAAGGATTTCTCGGCGCCACCGATGCAGGGCCATTACCCTTCTCCGCTCAGCTCATTTCGGGCTCGCCATTTCTGAGCCCGCTGCACACGATTTCGGGCCAGTTGGGAGCGAATGGGTTGGTCGGTCCCGGCGATTTCCAGGACATGTACGGCATCTATATCACGGACATCAATGGATTTCGGGCGACCACTGACACGGGGATCGACCTCGACGCGTTCACCAGTTTCAACTCGCAACTCTTCCTGTTTGACGCATCAGGGTCCCCGATCGCAGCGAGCGATGGCGCCGGCCCCGGAGCAACACTCACGATTCCCTCGATCATCCGTCCGTTCCTGACGCCCGGGATGTATTTCCTTGCAATTTCCGGCTTTGACAGCGATCCCGTCGATGGATTGAGCGCCCCTCTCTTTCCCAACGTGACCGGGGTGACGGTGCCGCCATCCAACTTCAATCCCATCGGCGGCTGGACGACGGGCAGCATCGGTGGCTCGTATACGATTGCCCTTGAAGAGGCTGCATTCGTTCCCGGGCCTGGTGGTCTGGCGATCGTTGTGGCGGCGAGTGTTGCGACATCACGGCGACGACGGACTCGTCGCTGAGGCCGGCGATGCAAGGGCCCCGATTCGATCAAAGACGGCCTGGGCCTGATCCACGCTTGGACCACCTTCGGGGAAGATTCGCTTCCAAGCCTTCAGGACAGCGTCGATTTCCTTGAGCGCTTCTGCGTAGTCGCCTCGCGCCTCCAGAATCAGTGCCCGAAGCTGGCGGCTGACGAGGACTCTGTTGTTCGTGTCGTCAAACTTCTTCAGCTTGACCATCAGGGCATCATCGAGCTCTCGCTCTGCGCGATTCAGGTTGGCGATCCGCTGGTCGTGATCGGCGGGCTCGATCATGAGAAGACAGTTCGCGATGTTATTCTGTATGGCGGCAATGTGAACCAGGTCGGCGTGGCACGCTTCGGCGATCGAGCGGGCGAGCTCGAAATGCTGCAGCGCCCGCTCATAGTCCTCGTTGTGCAGCAGGAAATACGCGTAGTTGTTGACGGATTCGGCAAGCTGCTCACTCTCATCGCCAAACACGGAACGGCGGATCTCGATGTCGCGGCGATAGAGCGGATCAGCCTCGGTCATGCGGCCTTGCTTGCGCAAGGTTGCGGCGAGGTGGCCGGTGGACCGGGCAACATCGGCATGTAGTTCTCCGAACAGCCGAATTCGCATGGCGAGCGCTTCGCGATACGACGCTTCGGCCTCGCCGAGGCGGTTCAGGAAGAAAAGAGCCTGGCCGCGATTGTGGAGCAGCTCGGCAACATCGGCATCGTCAGGGGAGGATTTCGACCTCAGGAGGCGCAGGGCCACGTCGAATTGCTCAAGCGCCGGCTCATATTCGTTTCGAAACAACTGAGAGTCGCCGGCGGCCTTGAACGTGCCCCAGGCATCGGGCTGGTCGCCAAGTTGCTGCTGCAGAACCCGGCCTGATTCGACCAGATACGCCTTGATCATCTCATCGCCAACCTTGTCGCGAAGTTCCTTGGACGAGAAAAGGCCGACAATCGATTGAAGAGCACGGCCTTTCGCTTCATCCGACAAGACGGCGACGCGTTTCGACTCGACGGCATCGAGCCAGAACTTCGTGACGACGGCCGTCCCGGAAATCAGCCCGAGACTCACCCCGGCGACGAGCACGGTCGCTGCCTTGTGGCGCAGCACGAACTTGCGGGCGACATACCACCGGCTTTCCGCGCGGGCCTCGACGGGTCGGCCCTCAAGAAATCGCTGAACGTCGCGGGCCAGAGCGCCGGCGGACTCGTACCGGGCCAGGCGATTCTTCTCCATCGCGCCATGAAGAATGGCGTCGATATCGCGACCGATGGCCGGGTTGAGCGACGACGCGCGGGGCGGTGCCGACTCGCGGATCGCCCGAATCACGTTTTCAAGCGAGCCACTGACGCTGATCGGACGCTGTGCTGTCAGCCACTCATACAGGATCACGCCAAGGGCGTACACGTCGCAGCGGATGTCGATCTGCGAGGGTTCGCCGGAGACCTGCTCCGGCGCTGCATACGCAAATGTGCCAACGAACTGACCCTCCATGGTGGACATGGCGGCCTGATCGTCAACGGCGTCCTGGCGTCGGGCAACGCCGAAATCGAGGACGTGTGGGCGGCCATCCTTGCCGATCAGAATGTTGGCGGGTTTGAGGTCGCGATGGATCACGCCGCGTTGATGGGCGGCATTGACCGCGTTGCACAGATCAACGAATCGGCGAAGGATCTCCCGGACGGCGGCCCGGCTCGAGGGCGGCTCGACCCCGAGCGTCTTCAGCGGAGCTGCGTCAATGAACTCCATGGCGAGGTAGAACCCGCCGTCGGCCGTGCGGCCGCTGTCGTAGACGGTCACGATGTTGGGATGATCAAGGCTGGCGGCGAGTTCGACCTCGCGCTCAAATCGGCTGCGCTGGAGTGCTGAGGCGAAGGCTCCCTGATGGAGCAGCTTGACGGCGACGATTCGACGGGTGGCGATCTGTTCAGCGCGAAAGACCACGCCCTGGGCGCCTCGATGGATCTCTTCGATCAGGCGATAGCCTTCGATGGCTTGAGCGAGTGTCGGCGAGGAGGTTGTCGTGTCGTGCGGGCCGGCCCGCGCCACATGACCGAGCAGGCTGTTTTCCGCATAGATTTCCGCGAGGGCAGCGCGGCAATGCTCACAATCGTTGACGTGATTCATCATCGCGTTGAGGTCTGTCGCGTGTCCGCGGGCAAAGGACTCAAGCTCATCGCGCGTGGGGCACTCGGCCCCGACGGCTGACGCGGTCATTCCGGTTCCCCATACGCCGACTCGATTTCATCGAGAATTACCCGCAGCCGAGCGGCCACTCGGCTCTTGGCCTGATAGACGTCGTGGGCGGTGACCCGAAGCCGCTCGGCAACCTCGGCCACCGGGATGCCACGAACCACGAGCAGATCGAAGACCTCGAGCGATTGGTCGCTGGTCTTGGATGAGTCGCGGAGCTTCTGCATCGCAATTCGCAGGACGTGGGCGCGGTGCTCCTCCTCCCACGCCTGTGTCAGCATCGCATCGTCGGGGAGCGCATGGACCTGCGTGTCGCCGGCGACAGCTCCGCGGCGGTCGCGATCACGAAAGACCGCGGCCACGCGGAACTTCGCCAACCCGATGAGCCACGACCGAAGCCTTCCCCGCGATCGGTCGTAACCGCCCTGGCGATACTCCGACACAAACTTCAGCAACGTGTTCTGCGCCACATCGGCGGCATCGGCGTCGTTCAGTCCGAGTCGGCGGGCAAACCCGATGATGATGGGGCGATAGCGCGCGTCGAATTCTCCCCAGGCCTCGCCGTTGCCCTCATCGTGCAACCCCTGCAGGAGCGCGGTGGTTGTTCGCGTTGTCTCGGCGGGATGAATGGCCAACTCCTTCGAGCCGCGGTTGTTGGTGCGGCTCACGGGCCGCGGTCCACAACGAATCTCATGGTGAGCGTAGGCGTCGACCGGGTCCCCAAGAATTTCTGATTTCACCTGAGAGATCGATCGGCCCGGGCGCAGAGTGCCTGTGAAGCCGCCGGATCAAGTGCCGGCCGGCAACACCCAGAACCCGCACAAATCGGAGATTCGTTCATGTATCGCAATACACTCTTTGTCGTTTCTGCGTCCCTGGCCACCCTGGCGGCCGCCGCCCCTGGGCAGGCTCAGCAACTTGTTGATCGCAAGCTCGATCGGGTGGCCGTGGTTCCGTCCGAGGACGGCAAGCGAGGTCACTACGACCTCCATGTGATCCATACCGTCGGCTTCAACGAGACGGCGGCCGGGCTCGACACGTCGACGCTGGTATCGGTTTTCGTCGGCGGCTCATCGGCCCCCAAGAAGACCATGCCGGTTCAGTTTCAGCTTGACTTCAGCGCTGGCATCTGCGGCTTCAACGGGTGCAGCGGCGGCTGCGGCGGCGGCTACATCGACGGCGTGTTCAACAACTTGCTCTGCTTGAAGGAATCGCCGAGTTGTCCGGGCAACTGCGATTGCACGTGTCAGTATCCGTGGATCACCACGACGATTCCGTCAGTTCCGCTGGATCCTGGCGCGCAAGTCGACGTGAAGCTCACTGCGCTTGCCGGCGCATTCCCCGAAACCCAGACCGACAACGACACCTATTCGTTCGTGTTCGACGGCCAGACCTCGGCCTGGGACCGCGGCGTTTCGTCGGTAAAGGTCAAGCCCACCGACGGCTCGGACTCGAAGTATGACGTGGAGGTCGCCGGTTTCGTGGGCTGGGCGAAGCTGATGAAGGATGCTGATCTCGGCTTCGAACTGACGCTGCTCGTGAATGGCGTGCCGATGGGCACCCAGCTCATCGACGGCATCGCTGCGCCTCCGGGCCCCGGTCAGGAGAGTTGCGGCGGATCGCCTTCGATCTGCGACAACGGCTGCGGCTCGTGGCAGGGGCTGCCGGTGAGCTGCGACCTGATGGTCACCTATCCGTCCTATCTCATCTCGTGCTCGTGCGGTTCGGGCTGGATCACCGGCTTCCTCGCAATCCCCATGAATCCGAATGACGATGTGGAGGTTGTCCTCACGGCCCTGCCGGGTGCGTTGCCCAGCCTGCCCGGTTCGGAGGGCGACAACGGCGGATCGACGACGATTCCCGCGCCCTGTTCCGGCGACCTCAACGGTGACGGCAAAGTTGACGGCGCTGATCTGGGCCTCTTGCTCTCCGACTGGGGTGCATGTGCCGGATGCCCCGGCGACCTGAACGGCGACAACAAGGTCGACGGCGCTGACCTCGGCCTCATGCTCAGCGCGTGGGGGGTGTGCTTCCCCGTCTAAGGCTCAGTTCACAATTCAACACTCTCTCTTCAAGCGAATCGCCCCGGCTCCGGATCACCCGGACCGGGGCGATTTGTTTTCTGTAAGAGGTTCAATTCGTATGCGGCAGCCCGAAGGTCACTAGGCCGTCTGAGCCATCTTCTCCGCCTTCTTGCGGGCGTCTTCGAGGGTGCCGACGTACATGAAGGCGGATTCGGGCAGGTCGTCGCCCTCGCCGTTGCAGATACGCTCGAAGCTGTCGATCGTGACCTCCAGCGGGCTGGTGACGCCGGGGAAGCCGGTGAAGACTTCGGCGACATAGAACGGCTGCGAGAGGAATCGTTCCAGCTTGCGGGCGCGAGACACGGTGAGCTTGTCATCTTCAGAGAGTTCGTCGACGCCGAGAATCGCGATGATGTCCTGAAGGTCGCGATAGCGCTGCAGGATGCCCTGCACGCGACGGGCCACGCCATAGTGACGCTTGCCGATGATCTGGGGATCGAGAATTCGCGACGTGGACGACAACGGATCGACGGCGGGGTAGATGCCCTTCTCGGCAATCTTGCGCTCGAGCACGATGAACGCGTCGAGGTGGGCGAAGGTGGTGGCGGGGGCAGGGTCGGTGAGGTCGTCGGCGGGCACGTAAATGGCCTGGACCGACGTGATCGCGCCCTTGGCGGTCGACGTGATGCGCTCCTGAAGCTGGCCCATCTCGGTCGAAAGCGTCGGCTGGTAACCCACCGCGCTCGGCATACGGCCGAGAAGCGCCGACACTTCGGAGCCTGCCTGCGTAAAGCGGAAGACGTTGTCGACGAAAATCAGCGTTTCCTTGCCGGAGGCGTCGCGGAATTCCTCGGCCATCGTAAGGGCCGAGAGGGCAACGCGAAGACGGGCGCCTGGCGGCTCGTTCATCTGGCCGAACACCATCGCCACCTTATCGATGACGTGGGCTTTCTTGCCGGCGGAGTCGATGTATTCGGCTTCCTGCATTTCCAGCCAGAGGTCGTTGCCTTCGCGGGTGCGCTCGCCGACGCCGGCAAACACGGAGTAGCCACCGAAGTTACGGGCGACGCGGGCGATCATCTCCTGGATCACGACCGTCTTGCCGACGCCGGCACCACCGAAGAGGCCGATCTTGCCGCCGCGGACGAACGGGCAGAGCAGGTCGATGACCTTGATGCCGGTCTGAAGAATTTCGGTCTTAGGGTTGAGGTCGACGAAGTTAGGCGGCTCGGCGTGAATCGGACGACGCTTCGTGGTATTGACCGGGCCGCGCTGATCGACAGGCTCGCCGAGCAGGTTGAACACGCGGCCGAGCACCGCTTCACCAACGGGCACCGTCACGGGCGCGCCGGTATCAACGCAGGCGTCGCCACGCTTGAGGCCGTCGGTCGAGGCGAGGGCCACGCAACGGACCTGGCCGCCACCGAGGTGTTTGGCCACTTCGCCGACAAGCTTGAGCTGCTCGCCGCGGACATTCATATTGATGGTGACGGCGTTGTAGATATCGGGCATTTCGGACTCAGGGAACTGAGCGTCGAAGGTGGAGCCGATGACCTGAATGATCTTGCCGGTTGTTGCCATGGGAGCCTCGCTTTGGTGGGCCGACTTTGTGACGATTTTCACAAAGGGCCGGACCGGTCAGGATAGCCGATCCCGGGCGGCATGCCAACAAAGAGGTCATTCCGGGGCGAAATTTCGCCGAATTGGGAGGTCATGGAACCCCTTGGAATTTACCGGCATAACAGCCTCGATTTGACTGGCCGTACGCGCCTGCTTCGGGCCCTGCTCATGGTCAGCCTCGGTCTGAGCGCCCTGATTGGTGCGGACAATTTTGCCACGCTGTGCATGGGTTCGGTGTTTGACCCCGAGAATCCACAGGTAACGGCCGCCATTGTTGTGTACGGCTTGCTTGAGATCGCCCTTGGCCTCCTTGGCCTGGGCGTCCTGATCGCGACGTGCGTCGTCTATTGCATGTGGGTTCACCGGGCCGTTCGAGGGGCCACAGAGCTTGGCGCTGCAACGACGGTTACGCCGGCCTGGGCTGTCTGGTGCCATTTCGTGCCATTCGTCCATCTCTTCAAGCCCTTTCAGGTCATGCGAGAACTGGATTCCGCAAGCAGACCCGAGCACACCGGCGGTCACGATTGGCGCCGATTTCCGCCGGATTCGACCATCAACGCGTGGTGGACGTGCTGGCTCGTCTCTGGGTTTGCAGGTCAGGTCTCCCTTCGGGCAGGCCTCTTTGGTTCGGAGAACTCTGAATCCATCATGCTGATCTCGAGCCTCATTTCGGAGCTCATGAGCGTTGGGGCCGCCCTTGCCCTGATGCACATCGTCTCTCGGATTGCTCGGAATCAGACCGACCGATGGGAGCTGCAGGCCAGCCAGACGACAGCCCCAGCCATGGCGGCCTGACGGTCACTCCCGCAGCCGGGAACATCTACACTGGCCGCGTGACGTTCCTCTGTGCGTCGATTCTCGTTGACAGCGTTCTCGACTGTTCGGCAGCGATTGAGCGTGCCCGGCTCGCGGCCGTACAGGGTGCATCGCTTGTGGAATGGCGAATCGATCCCTTTGCAGATGAACCCGAGGCGATTGCCGCCACATTGCGGCTAGTTCGGGAGTCGCCGCTGCCGTGCATCGTGACCTGCCGCAATGAGGAAGAGGGCGGCTTCTACGCCGGAGATGACTCGTGGCGAATATCGCTGCTGGAGGCACTCGGCACCATGGAGCATCCGCCACGCTACCTGGATGTGGAATTGGCAACCTATCAGCGCAGCCGGAACCTGCGGCAGAAGGTCAACCTCGCCGTGGGTCATGACCAGCAGGTTCGCGAGGTGAGCACGGGACTGATGCTGTCTTCGCATGATTTTGAGGGCCGGCCGCGAGATCTGCTTCAGCGCATCGAGGCCATGACCAACGAGGATGTCTGCCGCGTGATCAAGGTGGCATGGCGGGCGAGGTCGCTTCGGGACAATCTTGAGGCCCTCGACCTGCTGACAGAGCGACGGAAGCCGACCATCGCACTGTGCATGGGCGAATTTGGACTGATGAGCCGGGTATTGGCCCCGAAATTCGGCGGGCTGCTGACGTTCGGCTCCGTGGACGCCGGTGAAGAGACCGCGCCGGGGCAACCCACGATTCGCGACCTTCACGATCTGTACCGATTCGGATCGATCGGACCGAGGACTGCGGTTTATGGCGTGATCGGCTGGCCTGTCGCCCATTCGCTCAGTCCCAAGTTGCATAACGCGGGATTCGCCCACGCCGGAATCGACGCCGTCTACCTGCCGCTGGCGATTCCTCCGGAGTGGGAGCATTTCAAGGCCACGGTTGGAGCCCTTATCGATCACCCTCGACTCGATTTCCGTGGAGCAAGTATCACGATGCCGCATAAGGAGCACCTCGTGCGCTTCGTGCGCGAACGAGGAGGAATCGTCAAAACCGGCGTCGAGGAAATCGGGGCGGCCAACACCCTGCTCATTGAAACCAATCGTTCGCTCTCGTGCGACAATACGGACGCGATGGCGGCCGTGGCGCTGATCGAAGGGCTCGAGCATCGCAAGTGGGCGTTGACCCACGACCGCGAGATACGAGTTGCGGTTATCGGCGCAGGAGGAGTGGCGCGAGCTGTTGCCGGAGGCTTGGCGCGGGCGGGGTATGTCGTGGTTGTATTCGGCCGTACGCCGGACAACGTGGATCGCCTTGTTGGCGACCTTCAGGCGGTTCGAACCTTTCGCGGCGAACCGGCTCGAATCGTTGCAGGCCGCATGGAGTCGCTGGGTTGCGGCTGCTTCCACGTTTTCGTGAACTGCACACCGATTGGAATGAAGGGCGGAGATGCACCTGACGAGTCACCGTTGCCGGACGAGGTGGCGCTCGATGATTCCAATCTGGTGATGGATACGGTGTATGTACCGCGAGAAACGCCGCTGGTTCGAGAATCTCGCTCGCGAGGCGCGGCCGTGATCGATGGGTTGCAGTTTTTCATTCGCCAGGCGGAACTGCAGTTTCGCTCGTGGACTAACACGGCGTTGCCCACCGCGGCGATCCGCGCCATCCAGCCCCAGCGCTCTTCGGCGGAGTCCGGTTCAGAGTAGACTTCGACCATGTCGGCAGCAGAAACCAACCCCGTGATGGTCATCGGCGCTGGGGGGCATGCGAAGGTCCTCATCGATGCGTTGCTCTGCGCCGGCCGCAATGTTGTCGGCGTGGTGGATATCGACCCGGCTCGACACGGCGGGCAGATTCTGAGTGTATCTGTGCTTGGCGGTGATGAGGTCATCGGTTCCAACCCCCATGGCCGGGCTGAACTGGCAAATGGAATCGGCTCGGTGAAGACCTTGGATGCGCGGGCTGCGATCTATGACCGATGGGTCAGCCAAGGACACCGTTTTGCCGACGTGGTTCATCCCTCGGCAGTTGTGTCTCCGCGTGCTCGCCATGGGGGCGGCGTGCAGATCATGGCCGGAGCAGTCGTGCAGCCGGGTTGTGACCTCGGCAAGAACGTTCTGGTGAACACCCGTGCGTCCATCGATCACGACGCGGTCATCGGCGACCACGTTCACATTGCCCCCGGCGCAACGCTGAGCGGCGGTGTCACC
Organism: uncultured Isosphaeraceae bacterium; assembly: GCA_964407695.1. Classification (GTDB taxonomy): domain Bacteria; phylum Planctomycetota; class Phycisphaerae; order Phycisphaerales; family SM1A02; genus CAYOWQ01. The sequence continues at coordinate 50,376 of CAYOWQ010000005.1, forward strand.
GTCGGATCATTCACGCACGTTGGTACCGGCGCGGTGGTGATCCAGGGGGTCAAGATCGGCCGGCGATGCCTGATCGCGGCCGGGGCCATCGTGACCCGTGATGTGCCGGATGAGACGGCCGTGCGCGGGACGCCCGCGCGGCAGATACCGCTGTCGAGGTCGCGTCGCTGAACGCTATCATCGACGTCCCATGACGCTTTCGCGCTACGGAATCCGCGAGTGGATGTTGATCTCGATCATCGCCATGGTCGGTGTTGCTCTTGCGTCATGGCTGGCGTGGTGGTGGCTGGCCGCGCTGACCATCATTGTTTGGTTGGCGCTGGTGATGTTCTTTCGCGATCCGTGGAGACGACTGCCGCCGAATCTCGGTCCCGGTGACATGCTCAGCCCCGCCGACGGGACGATCTCAAAAGTGTTCGAGGAAGAGCACCATGAAGCGGTGAGCGGGCCGGCCGTGGTCATTCGAATCTTCCTGAGTGTGCTCGATGTTCACATCAATCGCAGCCCGTTCGATGCAACGGTGGTGTCCATCACCCATCGGCCGGGGCGGTATCTGGACGCGCGAACCGAGGAATCGGCCAAGGTCAACGAAAGCAACCTGATCGTATTACGACTCTCCGGGGGGGAGACCATTGGTGTGCGCCAGGTGTCGGGGGCCATCGCTCGTCGAATCGTCTGCCCGATTGCCGTGGGCGATCGGCTCGTTCGCGGCCAACGATTTGGAATGATCAAATTCGGCTCCACTACGGAGTTGATCCTCCCCCGGCCGCGGGTTGCCACCGTTCAGGTCTCCAGGGGCGACAAGGTGAGAGGTGGGCTGACCGTGCTGGCCACCATCACGTCAGACGGATCAGGCGACGACCAATCCACTCGAGCGTGAGCAGGCCGACGAGCAGCCCCAGCGCCAGCGGCGTATTCCAGATGCTTTCGCGAATGCTCGTGATCGTGGTCACCGCGCGATTGGGAAGAACCCGGGGATCAAGTAGTTCCTTCAGGTTGTCGGGATCAAGGACACGGCCACCGGTTTCCTGGGCCAGCGATTCGAGCAGCGGGTGGTCCGTCTCGGGATGACGCATCTCGTCATCCGGATTTTCCACGATCAGTGTGGCATCGGGTCGCAACCCGCCGAGGGCCGGGTCGTCGATGCTGAACGTATAGTCGCCGGCCGAATCGGGTGTGAACGTGGTCACGAACTCGGCCGCACCGACATCCTCAGCGCGGACCAGTTCAAGATCTGCCGAGCCGGAGGCTGTTGAGACGGTGCCGCCCAGATGAGAGAGGCCGGGAGCGGCCAGTTGAGCGTCTTCTATTCGAAGGCGCACCAGGGCGGGTCGCCCGACCTCAATCCGCTGGGGCTCGACGGTCAGGACGGCGCCTTGTGATCCGCCGCTGATGCTTTCGCGGCCCAGCATGCGGACCATCTGGATCCAGAATTGTTCGGGAAGGAGTTCTCCGCGGCCATAGCGCCATCGCCAGATTTCATCCGTGGCGACGTAAAGCACGCGCCCGGCACCGAAACGCATGTGGACAATCAGGGGCGCGGGGGCTGCTCCAAAGGTCTGCACGGTCTGGGCGAGCACTTCGGCGGTGGGCTTCAGACCGCCGGGTTCGATCGCTTGCGCCCAACGGAGTGATGACCAGCCGAGATTTGGATCAGTCAATTCAACAGGCCAGCCCTTGCCTTCGGCGGTCACCATCTGAAGCACGCCGAGCCGGTCGGCCAGCGGGGTGGGGACCATGTTCACTTGCTGTGGGAGTTGGTCGAGAAGAAGGTTGCCGCGAAGGGGAAGGAGGTCGACCAGCTCACTGCCGCCATAGGTGGAGGGCATCGCCCGCGGACCGGCGATCCAAAGCAGGCCGGCGCCTTTCAACGCCACCTGGTCTCGAATGAGGTTGAGCTGCTCGGACGAAAAGAAGGTCGACGGGACGTCACCGAGAATGATGACGTCGTAATCGGCAAACTCCTCGGCTGTTCTGGGAAGGCGCGTGATCGGGGCATTGCCTTCCTGGGCAAAGTCACGATCCGCAGACAGCAGCATGACCGAGCTCTGAATCGAATCCTCGCGAACAAGCAGGTTCTTGACGTATCGATACTCCCATCGCGCGTATCCCTCGACGTACAGCACGTGAAGGGGCCGATCGATCAGCTCGATGGTGAAGGCCTGGGCGTTGTTGTCGGGAATAAGGTCCTCGCCGCCGCCATCGATCACGACCCTCCAGGTCGCTTCGCCGGGCGCCTGGGGCTCACCAGACAGCATGACCCGATTGTCGTCACCGACCTTCGAAAGCTCGACGGCATCGAGCTCTCGCCCTGTCGAGGTGTCGACCAGTCGAACGGTGCCATTTCGCGAAGAGGCGTCGCCGGCACGACCGATCTCAACGCTGATTGGTACGCGATCGCGCACGAATGCCCGGCGAGGCGACTCAACAGACCGAATCGCAAGGTCGCCGCTGGAGTTGGAGGAGCCCAGCGGAACCACCGAGACGTGAACAGTGTCCTGCGCCAGCTGCCGAAGGAGGGCGCGCGTCGGCGGGTCGCCTGTTCGCCCGTCACTCAACACAACAATGCCGCTCAGCGGCCGGGCCGCAGCGCGCTGGAGCGCCTGCTCCATGGCCGCGGAAAGATTCGTCCGCCAGCCCGACGGTTCACCGAGCGTGACACTTCCGGTGGCCGGATCAAACGGCAGATCAAAGGCCCGCTGATTGAACCCCATCCAGACGACCTGCCGGTTCTCTCCGAGCGATTTCCAGAGATCGGCGTTGTTCCGAATGACTTCTTCGAGCTGCCCTTCGCGCGTGGATCGCGCACTCGACGCCCCAACATCGGCAATCGACATGGACGAGCTGCGGTCGGCAAGAATGAGCACCCAGTCCTGTTCCGTGTGCTCCTGTGGCATCTCAAGCATCGGCCCACTCATCAAGACGATGGCGAAAAGCAGGACCGCCGCACGAACCACCGCCAGCGCTGCGCGGACCCAGCTGCGGCCGTCGATATGGAAATACGTCCACCATGCAAGGCCGAGGCACGCCACGACCGCCAGAACCCACACCCACGCCGGCCAGGAGTGCTCCCAGGCCAGCACCACGTGCTCCGCATCAGACGGAATGGTGTCAACATCGAGGAGTTTTCGCCACAGTGGACTGTTCACGCGGCCGCCTTCCGCCGGGAAAGAGCAGGGAGACCGGGGGCCTGTGCCCGCGTTCTTGGCGACCAGAGCCCGGCAAGGATTGCCTCGATGATCAGCAATCCGAGAACAATCGGAAGGATGATGCCCGAGAGTGGAGACTCGGCCGCAGCGTTTCGAAGCGAGGCTGCCGGGTCCGCCGGGTCAAGATATGACCATTCGGCATTTCCTCGAAGCCATGCCAATACGGCCTCCGGTGCCTGGATCTGTGTTTCGGCAGCGCTCGAATCGATGTTGACCCGAAGTCGCCCAACGATCTGGCCGGCGGCATCAACGGCGCGGTAGATTCCAGCGTGATCCAGCGGCTCCTCGGTTCGGCCTTGCTGATCGATGGCGATGGCTCGATCGTCAGGTCCGAGCAGCTTCGCGGCTGATTGTCCCAGCCGGCCGCCAAAGATGCCGGCCCGAGCGCCGACGATGGATGAGCGAGCGGATCGCACCTCGCCAAGTTCCTCGCGAACGATTTCCTGAACCAATGGCACCATGAGCGGCTTGGTAGGAAGGTTGGTCCATGACAGCTCGGGCGCCACAGTGAAGACGAGAACAGTGCCGCGCGAGGATGTCCCTTCCTTTTCCTGGGTCGGCGACCCCTTGATCAACATGGGATCACCGTTGCTTAGCGAGAGTATTCGATCGCTGTCGGAATGAAGCCCGCTCACGAGAAGCCACTGGTAGACACGAATGGGCCGAACAAGGTCGAGAAGTTCGGCACTGATCATGTGCAGAGGGCCCGCACGATCCGCCGATTCTGCAAGGCCTATTCCTTCCTCGGCCTTCATCGATTCGATCTTGATCTCCCACGGCAAGCCAAGCGACCGAGTCAGGTGATCCGACCACAGGTGAATTCCAGCATCTCCCGGGGGCGTGATGATGACGAATCCGCCCCGGTCGACGAATGTCCGAAGGTCGCTCCAGCCCTGATCCGTCAAGAGGTCCGGCCGTGCCACGACCACGATGTCTACCAGACGAAACGTGCGTGAATCCGCGGCCGCCGGCTCGATCTCAACCAGATCAATGGGGGTCTGATCTGTCGGCCGCAGGGCCCAGCGCATCCATTGGCCGGCGGTAAGGCCTTCGACCGAAGCCGCAGCGCCAAATCGTCGGACATCGACCATGGCGACACGGATCTGGGACCGAGACTCCAGCACGAGATACCGGGTGTTGTCGGCAGGAAGCGGGTCGCTGTCGATCGATGCCGTCAGCGCGACATCCTGATCTGAACTGTCGACGAGCGTCACGGTAAATTCCGTGGCGGCCTCGGTCTGCCCCTCAGCCCAGCGAACCGTCTTGGCGGGGAGGGCTCGCACGCCCTCGCCGGCCAAGCGCACGCGCGTGATGTCGGCGGGCAGGACCTCGCCACTGCGTGCCAGTCGCACAGTGACCTGTCCGGAGCCATCCGTCTGGCCCGGAAGGATGACCGCTCGCAGCGGCTCGATCTCACGAACCTGGATATCCGTGATCGAATCAGAGGCCGGCACAAGAGCGAATCTCATCAGTCGCGACTCGTCGCCTGATGCCGACAGGATACGTTCGAGCGGTGCGCTGCCGCGACGAAGGTCGCTCAGGAGATAGGCGGCCGATGCACCTGAACTCCTTGATTGTTCCTGAGCCGCAACGTCGAGCCGCTGCAACGCACCTTCGATATCGCTCGCCGTTTCCGAAGGCTTGATGGTTTCAAGCAGCCTTCGCACGGCACTCAGATCGCCGGATGGCGGGTCCAGCAACGACTTGGCCGGATTCGCCGCAAGAATGACACCCACTCGATCCCCCGGCCCCAGCGAGTTGACAATCTCCGTCGCCGTCGCGATGTGCTTCTCAAGCGATGTTGCCCCATCTTCCCTCACGAGACCAGAGATCAGCCCGTTGTCGATCACCAGAAAAATGGTGCGCGATCCCGCTCCCTCGATGATCCCGGCGGCACGAACCAGCGGCTGGGCAAGCGCCAACCCGGCCAGAGCGACCGCGGAACAGCGAAGCGCAAGAAGGATGAACTGCTGAAGGCGAAGCCGGGTACGGCGGCGACGGTAAGCCTCCATTAGCAGCTGCATGGCCGCCCACATCACCGGTCGCCGACGCTGACGGAACAGGAGATGAATCAGAATGGGGATGGCCATCGCCGCCACGCCGGCCGCGGCCAACAACGGGGCCACGAAGCTCACGACCAGAGACTCCTGATCATCCCAGCGACTTGAAGCGTTCGCGGAGGTTTCATCCCGACTTGCTCCGCTTGATGAATGCGTTTCGTCGGGCAAGCAATGCCGCAAGGATGGGTCCGACCGAATCGTGACTGTCGAGACGCAGGTAGTCGAATCCGAAACCGCGGGCGACCTTCAACACCTGGTCGACATGCTGCTCTAGTGCCGCCAGATAGCTGGCTCGCAAGGCCCGGGGGTCAACGCGAACGCGGCCTTCACCCTCGAGCCCTTCGAAGGGCGCCGCCTCGTCGTACTCAAATCGCAGCTCCTGTCGATCCAGCACCTGGAGCAGCACCACGTCATCGCGACGGTGTCGGAACCGCGCGAGGGCCTTGCGAAGTTGGGCGGGAGGCTCAAGAAAATCGGAAATGATGATGAAGAGCGCCCTGTTGGCGACATGCCCAAGCACCTGATCGGCCACGTGGACAATGTCGGTCTTGGCATCGACCGGGTGCGCTGAAAGCGTCTGTACGATGCTGCGCCACTGGCCCTTGGCGCTCGATCGCTTGATCTGCCCGCGAACCGCATCGGCATAGAGCGTCACGCCGACGCGATCCTGCTGGGCAAGGCAGAGATACGCGATCGCCACCGCCACCGCGGCCGCGTGATCAAACTTGGTCCACATGCTTTCCGCCCGGCTCGCTTCGGTGCCGCCCCAACCGCTCTTGATGCGAAGTGTGCCGAACCGCATCGACGCCGAACAGTCGACCAGCACCATGACGTCGAGATTCGTTTCCTGCTGGTACTGCTTGAGGTAAAGCTTGTCGGAACGGCCGTAGACCTTCCAATCCAGATGCCGGATGTTGTCGCCGGGCACATACTGCCGGTGCTGGGCGAATTCGACAGCCAGCCCCTGATAGGGCGACCGATGCATGCCGTTCATCACGCCTTCGACGATCATCTTCGCCCGAAGCTCGAACGGCGCAAGCTGTCCGAGGGTGTCGGGTGAAAGGTACTGCTCAGCGCGAATGGGCGGGGTTGATTCGGCCACGAACTGGGCCTCAGGGCGGGTCGGCGGGCATTCTTACCATAGGCTCTGGCCGTGCATCTTCCCGGAGGTGGGCTCTTGTGTGTCGCTCCGAGGCAAACACTCGAGTCCATCCGGGAGGGGGAGACGGCTTCATCGCAGAACGGCATCCATCTTCTTCATCGTCGACGGATCGCTGTGATCCACCGGGATTTGTTCCAGCAGGCTCTTGATGATGGCATCCGCCGTAACCCCATCGGCTTCGGCATTGAAATTGGTGATCATCCGATGCCGCATCACCGGCAGGGCGATGGACTGAATGTGTTCCGGCATGACGTGGCTTGAGCCTGAGAGGATCGCCTTCGCCTTGGCCGCGAGAACAAGGAATTGACTTGCGCGGGGACCGGCACCCCAGCTCAGGTAGTTGCGAACGATGGCTGGTTTCTCTGATTCCTGATCCCGGACTCGAGTAGCGCGAACGATGCGAAGGGCATACCGAACCACATGGTCGGCGACGGGTACCTCGCGCACGAGGCTCTGAATGCGAATGACATCCTCACCGGTCAACACCCGCTGAGGATCGACCTTGTGACTCGCCGTCGTCTGCTGGACGATCTGCAGTTCCTGATCTTCGGTTGGGTACTCGACACGGATATTGAACATGAAGCGGTCGAGCTGCGCTTCGGGCAGCGGATAGGTGCCCTCCTGTTCAATGGGGTTCTGGGTCGCCAGAACGAAGAATGGATTCGGCAGCCGATGCTGAACTCCGCCGACGGTGACCTGCCGCTCCTGCATCGCCTCCAGCAATGCCGCCTGAGTCTTCGGAGGCGTGCGATTAATCTCGTCCGCAAGGATGACGTTGGAGAAGATCGGGCCCTTGACGAATCGCAGCTCTCGCGAGCCGGTGGACTTGTCCTCTTCGATGACCTCGGTGCCGGTCATGTCGCTGGGCATCAGGTCCGGTGTGAACTGAATGCGGCTGAATCCGAGGCTCAGCGTTCGAGCGATGGTGGAAATCAGCAGCGTCTTGGCAAGACCGGGAACCCCCTCCACCAAGGCATGGCTGCCACAGAACATGGCCAGCAAAACCTCCTCAAGCACCGCATCCTGACCCACGATGACCTTGTGCACCTCGTCTCGGAGTCGTGCAAAGGCCTGCTTCACCTCGATTGCCGCCTGTTCGGGGTCGGTCGATTTCACCGCGTTACGGGCAGCCAGTGGATCGGTCATGGTCACTCCAGGTTGGTTCAATGACTATATCGAGCAGAGGGGTCGTGGACGGCGAAGTGCCGCGTGCCAATTATTGTCCGTGCCCGAACTGCCGGAAGTCGAATCGGTCAGGCAAACCCTGTGGAGGCACCTTCGGGGCGCTCGATTCAGCCGAATCCACTTCATCCGCCATGACTTCGTCTCGCTTGAGATGGACGACTGCACACATGAAATGGCAGCCAAGGCGATCGAGGGAAGGAAGCTGGAGGCGATCCATCGCCGCGGAAAGCAACTGGCCTTCGAGTTCGCAGATGCACCGGTGATCGTTGCCCATCTCGGCATGAGCGGCCAGATTCTGGTCGACTTTGATCGATCAGAACTCCCGTCTCACGTGCATGCCCTCTGGGAGGGCAGCGTGCCGTCGCATTCGTTCCGAGTGCTGTTCCGCGATCCTCGGCGGTTTGGCGGCCTTCGGCTCCTGGCGTCCATGGAACTCGTGCGCGAGAGAATATGGACGGGGTTGGGACCAGATGCCTTGGAGATTTCGCTGGCGGATTTCACTGAAAGGCTGAAATCGACATCGCGGGCGATCAAGGCCGTTCTACTTGATCAGGCGATTCTCGCGGGCGTCGGAAACATCTACGCGGACGAGGCGCTCTTTTCGGCTCGAATTCACCCGTCGCGACCTTCCGGGAGGCTGCGGCCACATGAGGTGGCCTGCCTTGCCGAAGCAATCGTTCGCGTCCTGCGCCGGGCAATAGCGTCTGGCGGTTCAACGCTCCGAAACTACACCGATGCCGATGGCAGGCCGGGTGATTTCACCCATGTCCACCGGGTCTATGCCCGGGCAGGGCTCCCTTGTCTTGACTGCGGGGGAATTCTGCGCGGCATCCGGCTTGCTGGCCGGACGACGACGTTCTGCCCAAGTTGCCAACATCACAGTGGACGCCCGCGAAAAATCGCCAGGCCGTAGGCGAGGGCAGATCTCAACAAACTATCCACAGACCAAAGTGGAGATTTCGGCAATAGATCAATTGCACAAGCTTAACGCACGGTCCCGCAAGCCACAGCGGGATTCGGCTTTTCTGTCTGAGACAAATTCTGTTCCTCTTCCTCGTAGTTAAGAGCGACAATTTGTGGAAAAACCCGGTCCGCGTCAGGAACTCTCGGTCCCATGAGCACTTGCAGCGAGGGTCCGTCAGGACAAACTTCCGATTGGCCGTCATCTGCATTGCTTAGATTCTGCAAACGACAATCCCGGACTTCTCCGTGCAGTTATCCACATGAACCACGACTAGTTCAATGAACCCCGGGATCGACAACCAGAAGATGACTTGAAAGGTTATCCACATGAATGTGGATAGTTTTCGGCCGCCTAGTCGCGAGTCACAAGCTGATTCTCGAGCCGGGTCACATCACTGTTGAGCTTCGAATCAGCCTTGCAACGGGTATCAATCGACCGGATGGCATGCATGACCGTCGTATGGTCCCGGCCGCCAAAATAGCCGCCGATCTCTTCCAGGCTGTAGCGGGTGTGGCGTCGTGCCAGCCACATGCAAACTTGGCGAGGGAGGGCAATTGACTTGTGGCGACGCTTCGAGAGCAGATCGGTGAGTTTGACGTCGTAGTACCGGCTCACGGCCTCGATGATGATCTGAATGCTGGGCTGTTGTGCCTTGGATAGCCCGTTGTCGTCTCCCAAGGCGGATTTCGCAAGGGAGAGATCCACCGCTGACCCGTGAGCCAGGGACATGACCTGAATCTTGTTCAAGGCTCCCTCGAGCTCACGGATGTTGGTATCGATCCTTGCGGCGACATACGCCGGAACGTCATCGGGAAGTGCGAGGCCGCGGAGTTGCGCCTTTGACTTCAGAATGGCCACGCGGGTCTCAAAGCACGGCCGCTCGATTCTGGCGACGAGGCCGGAGTTGAACCGACTGATCAGCCGCTCTTCAAGGTCGGGGATCTCGCTTGGGGCCGCGTCGGAGCTCAGGATAATCTGCTTTCCGGCCTGATAAAGCGTGTTGAACGTGTGGAAGAATTCTTCCTGGGTCTGGTCGCGCTTGGAAAGGAAATGAATGTCGTCGATGACCAGGACATCGACGTTGCGGAACCGATTCCGGAACTCCGACATGCCGCCGGCTTTGACGGCGTCGAAGAACCGATCCATGAAGGCGTTGCAGGACACGTAGCAGATTCGCACTCGGGGGTTCTGCCGGAAAAGTGCCTGGCAGATGGCGTGGAGCAGATGAGTCTTTCCCAGTCCGACGCCGCCATGAACGAAGAACGGGTTGTACGCTCGGCCGGGCTTCTGAGAGACGGCCAGGGCTGCAGCGTGGGCGAGTCGGTTTCCCGGACCAATCACGAACGTATCGAATGAATAGTCCGGGCTGAGGAGCATGTCCTCGTCGAGCGCGGTTGGCTGGAGTGCCTCAAGAGGGCGAGTGGCGGCCGCACCGTCGAGCCCGTCGGTGTGCAGTTCGGCATCATGCTCTCCGACGAACCGAACAGCGAGGAGTCGGCTGGTCACAGCCTGAGCGGCCTCGGTAAATGGTTCGACGCAGCATCGTTGCAGATATCGAAGCTGGACCGGCTCCTTGACCAGGAGCTTGAGCACCCCCCCAGACATATCGACCGGCTGAATGTCGTCGAACCAATGGCGACACATCCCGGGGTGGGTGGTCTGCAGGTACGCAATCATCGCGCTTCGGATTTCCGGATCCGGTCGACCCATCGGTCCAAGTACCTTCCTTCTATCTATGTTGAGAGCTTGGCTGGCTCGTCGCTCCCCGCGACGCATCCCTCCGATTGAACTTCCTGAGCTCACACGCAACGAAACAATTTGAGACGGCTTGCCGCCCACATGCGGCAACGAGCCAAGATACGTCGCTGCTCGGCCAGCGTCAACCTCTTTGATTGCGTTCTTCGGGACATGCAGAAAATCAGTTACGAAGTCTTGACATTCTCATGTGGCGCTGAACCGGATACCGTGGCTTCCGCTTCGGCGACCTGTCGTTCATAGCGCAAACGATTCGTGCGGTGGTCCATCAGGAAATGAACACGGCCAGACGATTCGGCACCACACAGAGATTCACAGCGTTCGCGCGCAAACGACAGTGTGGTTCGACGCGACACATGCACGATGACAACCGTCGGGGCTGTCCATACCTTGAGCAGTGATGCAAGATCTTCAACATGAAGATGCTTGCCGGTGCGAGCCCGGGCGCGGTGGCCGGGCTCAAAGAAGGTGCATTCCGAGATCACGACCTGCGCCTTCGCGAATTCGTCGCGAAAGAGAAAAGGACCGGGTTCTGTGTCTCCGGTATAGGCGATCAGGGGGATCTCAAGCGTGCGGGTGATCTGGACGCCGCTGGACTTGAGCTCACGAAGCCGCTCCTGCGGCAGGTCGACGAACTCCTCGCGCAGCTTGCTCCGCCGTTCGATGACGGCGTAGCCCATGGCGGGCACCGTATGACTCACTTCAATCGCGCGAAGGTACAGGTTGTGCTTGATCTCGATCTGCTGATCAGGCTCCATTGGAATGATCTCGTGCGGCGTTTTCTGTTGCTCGAGTTCCACCCAACTCTGCATCATGGCGCCAAGGGCCTTGGCGACGCGATGGTGGCAGGCGCATTTGCCGGTGCCGATCTTCTGGAACGTGCGTTGGCTGAAGTAGTATGGGAGCCCGCCGAGGTGGTCCATGTGCGCGTGCGACAACGCGACCAGTGGGGTCGGCAGCGCCACCCGGGGGCACATCCCGATGTCAAATGCGACATCGAGCTCCGGAATCTGGACCATCGTCTCCTCTCCGGCGACGCTGACACCTTGAACTCGGTAGGGGGGCACATAAAGGAACCCCACCTGCCCTTCACGGGGCGGAGGCTTCGGAAGCATCGGAAAATCTCCTTGCGGCCGCACTCTCGCGCGGTCGGGACTGAATTGAAACGACCGATGGTAGCGGTCAACCACCGCCGGTCAACCGTGTTGCGAGGTGCACCCTGGCAACGTACGCTTCGCTTCCATGCAGGCTGATCGCCGGAAGATGCCAACAATCGCGCGCCTCGCGGCAATCATTCTCGCGGGAGTTGCCGGCGGATGCCAGAAGCCGTTGTTTCCGGCCGACAGTCCTCGGACACAGTTTGAGTTGAACGACAGGATTCAGGGACGAAGTGTGCCGCTTGAGGAGCCGGATGTCTTCGGGAATCCGCAGCCGGCGCTGCGAGCCCGCCTGGGGCGGAGGTAATCCTTGCCGTTGATTCAGCGCGGAGGGTTGGGGCAAGGGGAAATCTCGTGCTTTTTCGCGTGAATCTGCAAGCCTTTCACGCGCCCTGAACCGATATTTGCATTACTCTTAGGGAAATCCCGCGAATTTCGATTTTATGAACCTCGTTCGATCCATCAAACGGCCTCATCTGGTCTGGGCAAGCTTCGCGGCTGCCATGACCCTCGTTACCGGAGTCCTGATAATCGGTGACGGTGGGGCCCCGAGGGGGTTTGTCGCGACGACCCCGAGCCTGATCGCGGCCACGAACGGTCCGGAAATCGATCCGATTCTTCCGCGCGAGGCCCCCTTGGACCGGTCTCGTTGGACGTCCATCGTCATTCATGATTCTGGAAGTCCGGCAGGCACGACGGAAGCCCTGCACCGACAGTTCCAGTCCATGGGTTACGACGGCCTTGGCTACCACTTTGTGATTGGCAACGGCCAGGGCCTGGGGGACGGCGTGGTCGACGTCGGGTACCGATGGAGCCGCCAGCTTCCCGGAGCGCACGTGGCCGGCCCCCGAGCCGAAGATTTCAATCTGCACTCCGTCGGAATCTGCCTGATTGGCAACGGAAATCTTCGTGCGTTTTCGGACCGGCAGTTTGAAGAGATCGTTTCGCTGGTGCGGCGGCTTCAGGCGGAGCTTGGAATCCCCGCCGATCACGTCTTTCTCCATCACGATCTCGCCTCGGTTGCAGCCCCCGGGCGGTTCTTCCCCGAGGCTGAATTCCGACTTCGGCTGAGATAGGCCGAATTCGTTGACGTTGCCCAACCGGCTGTTGGCGACTACCTTACCGATTGTCTGTTTCATGCGCTGGGTCGCCGTGCAGCGCATGCGGTCGAAGCGTTTCGACCGGGTGCAGCATTTCTGCACGGCATCCCAATGAAGGCTGGATGAGCAACGGACAGACCATCTTCGGTTATCGGATTCTCGCCAAGATCGGGACTGGGGCTGCCTCGACGATCTTCGCCATTCAGGATCCCAAGACCAAGCAGGTCTGGGCCTTGAAGCACGTCATCAAGAATACGGAGAAGGATCAGCGATTTCTCGAGCAGGTCGAGCAGGAATACTCCATTGGATCGAAACTCGATCACATCAACATCCGGGCGACCGAGCGAATCATCAGGCACCGAAAGCTCTTCCGCGTCACCGACATCGCCCTGATCATGGAGTTGGTGGACGCCCAGAGCCTCGACCAGCGTCCACCCAAGACCCAGGCCCAGGCGACCCGGATTTTCTCCCAGGTGGCTCGAGGACTGGCGCACATGCATTCGCGCGGGTTTGTTCACGCCGATATGAAACCCAGCAATGTGCTCGTGACCGAAGAGGACATTGTCAAGATCATTGATCTTGGCCAGGCCTGCCCGGTCGGCACAGTGAAGAAGCGGATCCAGGGCACCCCGGGGTACATGGCTCCAGAGCAGGCGCATCGCGAGGCGATCACGCCGCAGACGGATATCTACAACTTCGGCGCCACGATGTATTGGGTCCTCACACGCGAGGTGATCCCGACAGCGCTGCCGCCGAAGGACGAGAGCGGCGGCCTCTACACCGGCGCGATCGATCGTGAATTTGTCGAGCCGCCGGTGCCACCACACGTGAAGAATCCCCTGGTGCCCGCCCAGCTTTCGAAGCTGATTCTCGATTGCGTGCAGCTTGACATGAAGAGCCGTCCGGAATCGATGGACATCGTGGCGCGCCGCCTGGATATCGTCGGTGACCTGCTTGAGACACCCGTTACGGCCCCGCCGCCGGTCGTGAACGAAGAAGACACCATGTTCTAAGACGTTTCAGGACGCGCCCGCGGCCGATATGCTCAGGGGTCGATGCCGATTCTTGCCGAGAGCTACGTTCACCGCATCAACCCGTTCCTGATTGATTTCGGGCACGGTTTCGGGATTCGGTGGTATGGCATCGCCTATCTCTGTGGGTTCCTGATCGCATGGCTCCTGCTTCGCCGCCTTGCCCGCACCGGCAGGACTCTCCTGAAGCCGTCACAGGTTGGCGATTTCATCACCGCCGGCATCATTGGTGTGATTGTCGGCGGGCGCGTGGGGCACGTCGTCTTCTACGAGCCCCATCTGCTGTGGGAATTCAGTTCGACAATTCCATTCTGGGGTTTGCTCGAGATCAATCGGGGAGGAATGTCGAGCCATGGGGGCATGATCGGAGTGTTGGTCGCCACGATGTGGTTTGCCATACGGCGAAACATCTCACTCTGGCACATGCTCGATGTGGCCGCGTTCATCGCCCCGCCGGGCCTTGGTTTTGGAAGGATCGCCAATTTCATCAACGGCGAACTGGTCGGCAAACCAATTTCCGCATCAATGCAGCAAGATCCTCCGTGGTGGAGTCTGAAGTTTCCACAGGAAGTTCTTGATCCGGCGTTTGTGGGCCGCCAGGCCATGATGGTGCTGCGGCCATCCTCGATTGATCCGGTCGAGTTTCCGCAGCATGTGTACCGGGCCTTGATCGAACGCGCTGAACCACTGACGTCGCAGGTCTTGCCGCTGCTTCCAGCGCGGTATCCATCCCAGTTCTTCCAGGCCGCGACCGACGGCGTGATTCTGATGGCGTTGCTCGTTGCGGTCTGGTGGAGGCCGCGAAAGCCGGGTGTGATCGGGGCGTGGTTTCTGATCGGCTACGGTGTTCTGCGACTGGTGACAGAGCAGTTTCGAGAGCCCGATGCCGGCGTCAAGCACCTTGGCGGCCTGACGTTGCCGATGGCTCTTTCGGTGGGGATGGTGGTTGCGGGGCTGCTGCTGGGTGTATTTGCGTCGCGCCGAGAAGCGGAACCAGTCTGGGGAACCGGACCACGTCGAGCGGCGTGAATTTCCTTGCAAGTGCCGAATGTCACGACACAATTCGTGTAGGCGCCGATCAAGGAGTCGCACCCGATGCCGAAGAGTCGACTAATGCTCGCGGGGATTTTGCTTTGTTGCGCACCGATTCATGCAGGGGACGTCGATTGTGGCGGCTGCACCGGGGACGTAAATGGTGATCTGACCGTTGACGGTGCTGACCTGGGGCTTCTGCTGAGCGTATGGGGCCGGGGGAGCCAGTGCTCCGACCTGAATCAGGACGGCATCACCGATGGCGCAGACCTCGGCCTGCTTCTCTCCAGTTGGGGAGATTGCAGCTGCCCTGTTGAGGCGGGGCTGGTTGTTCCGGAAGGTGATTCCCCACTCACGGGGATCGCCGAGCTGCTGATCGTTGCCCAAAGCGCTTGCGGACCCTGGATTCCGATGCAGGGCGCGACGTTCGAGGCCTCACAGGATGGTCTCGTCTGGCGGGCGATTGACACGGTGTTGCCGCTTGAAGCGGAGGGGTTCAGTTTCCTCTCCGGCTTGGCCTCAGCGCGGTGGGACACCTCGGACGTCGAATCCGGACCGTGGCAGGTGCGAGGGGCTGTAATTCTGGAGGATGGCACAACAGTTTCAACAGAGGTCGTGGATGTCGATGTGGCGAAAGTGCCGACGGCGACGGCGATACTGGCGGGGGTTGGTCCACGAGGGATTACGCTGGACGGCGCTTCGTCGTCGAGCCCCAACGGCCCCATCGTGGAATGGACCTGGCTCTTCCCCTCGGGCGACATTATTCATGGTCCGCTGGCGACGATCGGGCTGCCTGACCATGCGACCACTCTCGCGTTCATTCTGACGGTGACCGACGCGGCCGGATTCTCCGGTGACTCGTTGTACGCCATTGATCCCGGCCCGCCGGTCGTTGTGAAGAAGGAAGAGGGGTGCGTCTGCAAATCAATCGAGCTGCGCGGCGACCAGGCCGATGAATCGAAAGCGGCGGGACCGGACGGGGACGATTCCGACAATGACGGCTGGCCGGACAAGGGCCAGCCCTGGTCGGGCAAGAAGCTGGGAAAGATGGGAGACGACACCGAGAATCGAGTCACGAACGGCGAAAAGGCCTGGACCGGCGTGAAATTCGAGATCCTCGCCGAGGTGACCGGCGATCCGAAGCTCTGCAAGGAGATTCAGGTTCGGAAGAGCCGTTGGATCTACAAGGGGCTCACCAAGGAGGTGTGCGAGAAGAACGACGGCGCTTGGGATGCGGCGGCAATGACATGCACCAAGTATGGATCGTGGACGGGAAAATCCAAGGACATCGATATGGATGGCATGTTGAACTCACCACCGGACCTGGACGTCGGGACGAAGATGAAGTGCGAGGACGCGGGGGGCTCGTGGAGCAACGGGAATTGCACCATGACGTTTCCACAAGACAAGGCGGCTTATGGACCGGATGTTCCAAAGGATTCGGCCAAGGGTGGCGCGTATGAAGAGCCATGGACCTACAAGAAGCATGTGAAAGGCAAGGTCGTTACGTTCGATTCCCCGGGATTCAACAACGCCGCGGATGGATCAACCTACGTCTCCGACTTCATGTTCATGATTCGCGGAACCGACGGCACGTATTGCTATGTCGCGTTCACTGTGACGCTGGAGCGTAAGGCGGGGCCCGACACCGAGAAGATTGAACAGACCGGAACGGCCGTGGGTGCGACAACGGTTCCCGGTATCAATGCGCCATAGGGCAACGGTGCCGGTTTCAGGATCCCAGCAACCCGGCCGGGTTCTCAAGCAATTGCACGACCGAATTCAGGAACCGGGCCCCTTCCGCGCCGTCAACAACGCGGTGATCGCACGAGAGCGATAACGGGAGAACCATTCCGGCATAGAACTGGCCGTGCTTGACGAGCACTCGCTCCTTGGCCCGGCCTGCGGCGAGAATGGCGACCTCGGGATAGTTGATGATCGGCGTGGCGAACATGCCGCCATAGGAGCCGACGTTGGAGATCGTGAAGGTGCCGCCGGTCAGTTCTTCACGGGCGACGGTTCGGTTGTGGCATCGGGCGGCAAGGTCCTTCACGGCATCACCAAGCTGCACAATGGAGCGTTGGTCGGCGTTGGCGATGACCGGAACCATGAGGCCATGGTCGGTATCAACAGCGCAGCCGAGGTTGATGACGCCCTTCCACAGGATTTCTTCCTTCGCGTCGTCCACATTGGCGTTGAGCGCTGGGTGCTTTCGCAGGGCTTTGCAGACCGCGCTCATGATGAAGGGAAGGAGCGAGAGTTTCTGGCCCAGAACGGCGGCATATTCCTTGCGTTTGCGGTCAAGCGCGGTGACGTCGGCCTCGTCGACCACGGTGAAGTGAACGGCCGTGTGAACGGAATGAGAAAGGGCCTGGGCAATCTTGCGGCGAACGCCTCGGAAGGGGATGCGCTGAGAGACTCCGTCGGCCGAGACCTGGACTGCGGGCATTGGCTGATGGGAGGTGGATTTTGAAGGCCGGGCGGGTGCTGCCGCAGTTCCCCCAGCGGCGGATTCGATATCCGACGCGGTGACTCGGCCGCCGCGACCAGAGCCGGGAATGGTGTTGATGTCCACACCCATCTCGCGGGCGATACGTCGAACCGCCGGTGTGGCAAGGGCTTTGCCGGCAGGATGGACGCCGTTGGATTCTGACGTTGTCCCGGCCTTGCGGATGAACCGGTCCGAGACACTGAGGGTGCCGGAAACATTGCCGACCACGGTGCCGGCATCCTCGGATTCGGCCGCACGTGAGGCGATTCCGGCGGAGACGTCGCATGCGGCCGGCGCCTTGGCAGATTTGGCGGGTGCAGGGGCAGTCTTGGAGCTGGAGGCCTGGCCGACGTCGTAGGTTACGAGGATGGAGCCGACGTTGATGATGTCGCCCTCCTTGCCCTTGAGATCCTTGATGGTGCCGGCCCAAGGCGAAGGCACTTCAACAAGGGCCTTGTCGGTCTCCATCTCAGCCAGAATCTCGTGTTCCTTGACCGTTTGGCCCGGCTTGACGCGCCACTTGATCAGTTCAGCTTCATGAACACCTTCGCCGAGGTCGGGAAGGATGAAGTGGGACTTGTCGGATGGTTGCTTTACACCGGCCATGCGTCATCGCTCCCTTCTTTCATCGGCCATTCTACGGGCAACGCACAGCGAGGGCCTAATAAGCCGCAACTTCCTCAATCGCTCGCTCAATTCGTGAGGCGTCGGGCATGTACTCCAGTTCGAGCTTGTAATACGGCATGATCGTGTCGAATCCGGTAATGCGCTGAACCGGGGCTTCCAGGTACAGGAAGCAGGTTTCCATAATGCGGGTGGCAATTTCAGCGCCAAAGCCGCCAGTCTTGGGGGCTTCATGAACAACGACCACGCGGCCGGTCTTTCGGACGCTGGCCTCGATCGCTTCCATGTCGAGCGGGTAGATCGTGCGCAAGTCGATCAGTTCGACTGATTTGCCACTCTTCTCGATTGCCTGCATGCATTGAATCACGCTGGCGCCCCACGACACCATGGTGATGTCATCGCCCTCGGCGACAACCCGAGCCTTGCCAATGGGAATCGTGTATTCATCCTCGGGCACTTCCTCGCGGAAGGCCCGATAAATGCGCTTGGGTTCGAAGAAGATGACCGGATCGGGATCGCGAATGGCGGAGATGAGCAGGCCCTTGGCGTCATAGGGCGAGGAGGGCATTACCACCTTGATGCCGGGCGTGTGTGCGTAGATGGCTTCAGGCGAGTCACTGTGAAGCTCGGGCGCATGGATGCCGCCGCCGACCGGAACGCGCACCGTCAACGGAACGGTGAAGGCGCCGCGAGTGCGGGTGCGCATGCGGGCCGCGTGGGAACACAACTGGTCATACGCCGGGCCGAGGAAACCTTCGAATTGGATCTCGGGAATCGGTCGCAGCCCGGCCATGGCGAGGCCGATAGAGGTACCGATGATGCCGGATTCAGCGAGCGGCGTGTCGACGACGCGATCGCCGCCGAAGCGCTTGTGTAGACCCTCGGTGACGCGGAAGACGCCGCCGTTCGGGCCGACATCCTCACCGAGAATGATGACGCGATCGTCCTTTTCCATCTCCTGGACAAGGGCGAGATTGATTGCTTGAACGAGCGTGAGATTAGCCATGGAGTTGATGCCTTGATGCCTCGGCGCCGCCGACCTGGCTCGGGTCCTGGCCGATGGAGCTTGTCTGCATGGTGTCGCGCTGCAAAGTGAGATCCGGGTTCAGCTCGGCATACATGTAATTGAAAAAGTCGGCCTTGTCCGGGGCGGCGATCTCTTCCGCGCGCTGCACAGCGGCGGTGACTTCCTGCTGGGCCCGCTCCTGCAGCGCGGCTTCCTTGGAGTCATTCCAGAGCTTCTTTTCCTTCAGCAGGCCGCGAAGGCGAATCAGCGGATCGCGCATCTTCCACATATCGACCTCGGCTGCGTCGCGGTAGCGACGGGCGTCGTCGGCGGTGGTGTGGTCTCCGAGCCGATACGTCACTGCTTCGATGAAATGGGGCCGGCGGGTCTTGCGGGATTTCTCCGCGGCCATCTTCACACAGTGCACGACGGCAAAGAGGTCATTGCCGTCGCACTGAATGGTGTCCATGCCATAGGCGATCGCGCGCTGGGCAATGGTGGGGGCTGAACATTGAATCTTTCCAGGCACCGAGATGGCCCAGAAGTTGTTCTGACAGAAGAAAATGACAGGAATGTCGAGGTTGGCGGCGAAATTCATGGCTTCATGGAAGTCACCTTCGCTGGTCGCGCCATCGCCGAAAAACGTGCAGGCGATGTTGTCCTCGCCGCGATACTTGGCTGCCCAGGCCAGCCCTGTGGCATGAAGCATCTGCGTGCCGATGGGGATCGCAAGCGGCATGATGTGGAGGTCGCGCGGGATCTGATTGCCGCGTTCGTCGCCCATCCAATGCAGAAGTATGTACTCCATCGCCAGCCCGCGCCAGAACAGTCCGGCGTTCTCCCGATAGCACGGCACGAGCCAGTCGTCCTTGCGGAGCACGTAGGCAGCGCCCAGCGAGGTCGCCTCCTGGCCCATATTCTGCGGATACGTGCCCATGCGACCGGAGCGCTGCAACTTGAACGCCACCTCGTCAAGGTGGCGGCAGATCGACATGTGCTCGTAGAGCTTGACGAGATCGTCGTCAGGGATCAGCCCCTTGCCGAGCTTGGCATCGAACTTGCCATGCTCGTCGAGGATGGAAACATGCTCAATCTCAGTCTTGTAGGCGGTCTTAATGGGCATGGGCCTTCTCTCGAGGGGTCGTCCTGGCGCCCGCGGCGATCCGCTTCTTGGCGTAGGCCACAGCGGCCGCGTGGGTCGAAGTCATGGATTCGCCGTCTCGAAGGACGGTCGAGGTCGTCGTCTCAATATCGGCCACTTTTTGATCGATCTGTTTCTCGGTCAGGCCGACATAGAGTCCCGCCAGCCGAATAAGGCCGCCGGCGTTGGCGACAAAGTCCGGGGCATAGACGATTCCGCGGCCCTTGAGCGCTGCGCCGTCCTCGTCCGGATCAACCAGCATGTTGTTAGCGGTACCGCAAACGATCTGGCACTTCAGGCGGCGAATGACATTGGTATCAAGCACCGCGCCGAGTGCACATGGGGCCAGGATGTCGCACGGGGTGGCGAAGAGGTCACCATCAGCGGGAAGCGCCTTGACACCAAGTTCCTTGGTTGCGCGCTCGAGGCTGCCCTTGTTCACATCAGTGGCGATGACGTTTGCCCCCTGGGCAACGAGCATCTTCGCCAGTTTGTAGCCTGTAGCGCCCACTCCCTGAATACAGACTGTGAGACCGGAGAAGTTCACCGGTTTGCCCGCATACTTCAGGCAGGCCTTCATCGCGTTGAAGCAGCCGAGGCTGGTAAAGGGTGATGGGTCGCCGCCGTGGCTGACCTTCTCGCCGCCCATCACATATTTCGTCTCCATCGCCATCCAGTCGCAGAACTGCGTGTTGACGCCCACATCTTCAGCGGCGATATAGGCACCGTTGAAGGTCTCCACGAATCGACCCATGGCGCGGGCTTCGGCCTCGCGGCCGGGCTGATTCTGCTCATTCAGCAGGATGACGCTCTTGGCGCCGCCCATCGGGAGATCGGACGCCGCGGCCTTGTAGGTCATTCCTTCTGAAAGGCGCAGGACGTCGTAGATCGCCGCCTCTTCACTTTCGTAGTACCAGCGCCGGGTGCCGCCAAGGGCGTTTCCGAGGGCGGTCGAGTGAATGGCGATAATGGCGCGAAGACCCGTGGCGGGGTCATGGTGGAAGGCGACGCGCTCGTGGCCGTGCTGAATCATTTGATCGAAGAGGACGCTCATGGGCAGTATGGGGCTGGCGGGGTGCAAGTGGGCGAAGGAACAGAACGATGACGGGCGGCTTGAGGTTCGGGTTTATCACCGGGAAAACGACACGCCGGAGAAAACGGACCCTGAACCAAACTGGGGGATGGCCGATTGATCGACATTCTTGCCGTGGCCGCGAGCGGCGAGGTCGGGAGTTCGTTCGGGGATTGAATAGTCGGAATTCGGGAGTGTCTCAATCCATTTGGCGACGGTTGCCGCCGCCTTTTTCATTGAGGCGTCGGTGTTTCGCCGGAGCGCATTGAGCTGCAGGTCGATTTCATGCCCGGCGAGGGCGCACAGGTGGTCGACGATGGCCATTTCGTGCTCAAGGGCATCGCCATCGAGGCCATTTCGAAGGTTCCTGTCAAGCTTGGAGACCGAGCAACTCATTGCATGGAGCCAGAGAGACGCGAGGGCGAGTCGCGCCTGGATCGTCTGGGCAGTCACCAGTTGCTCCTCGTGTTCCTTGAACATGAGCTTGACCTGGTGACTGAATTCCTGAATGCGGCGGGAGATGTCATCTGTGAGGTGGCGCAGCCGGGGATGAGCGCGGCCGATGGTCGGCGCCGGTCGGCGGACGCCAAGAAAGAGTTCGGCGCCGATGCGCATCGCCGCGCTGAGGTTCTTGGTCGGGGCATTCTTCAGGCCGATCATCCATTCGCCGAGTTGTTTCGAGCCGTAGGCGAAAATGAAGGAATGCATGACTTCATTGGCGCCTTCGACGATGATGTTGATGCGGCTATCGCGCCAGATGCGCTCGATCTCGTTTTCGGTCATGTACGACTCGCCGCCCATGATCTGCACGGCATCATTGACCGTTCGGTATCCCATTTCGGAGCAGAAGACCTTGCACAGCGCGGTCTCGAGCATGATGTCCTCATCCTTGCGGTCGAGGAACCCGGTCGTTATGTACAGCATCGCGTCCATCGCATAGACGTAGGCAGCCATGCGGGCCAGTTTTTCCTGCATCTGGTCAAACTCGCCGATGGAGCGATCGAATTGATGGCGGTACTTGGCCCACTTTCCGGCCTGTTCGAGGGCATACCCCGCGCCGCCGAGCATGCCGGCCGAAAGCGTGCAGCGGCCGTAGTTCAGGCAGGTCAGCGCGACATTGAGACCCTTGCCCTCCTTGTAGAGAAGGTTCTCGCGCGGCACCTTGACATTGGTCAGGCGGATTCGAGCCTGCCATGTGCCGCGAATGCCGCACTTCGACCGATTGCGGCTGAAGATGTTGACACCTTCCATGTCCGGCGTGCAGATCAGCGCAGTGACTCGATCCTTGCCATCCGACATCTTCTGCTTGGCCATGACGGTGAAGAGGCCGGAAAGGGCTCCGGAGGTGGCCCACTTCTTCTCACCATTTAAGGTGTAGTACTTGCCGTCGGCGGAGAGTTCACAGCGAGTTTCCTGCCCGCCCGCATCGCAACCGACGTTGGGTTCGGAAAGGCAGAAGGCGCTCAGCGTCTCCTTTGCCATGCGCGGCAGGAAGCGCAGTTTCTGCTCGTCGGTGCCGAACAACATGACGGCCTTGCAACCAATTGACTGATGTGCAGAGACCAGTACGGCCGTGGAGCCACAGGACCGACCAATTCGCTCCAGCACACGGTTGTAGGAAGTGATGCCGAAACCGCCGCCGCCGTATTCGCGGGGAATCGTCATGCCCAGCACACCGAGCGAGAAGAGCTTCTGAATCACCCACTGCGGAATTTCCTGCTTCTGATCGATCTCGATGGCCGGATGTTCGGACTTCAGGTAGGAGTCAAGCTCTGCGAGAAGTTGGTCGCAGCGGGCGGTTTCTTCGGCAGAGGCTCCCTGAGGATACGGAAAGACGAGGTCCTCTCGGAAATTTCCCCAGAAGAGATTCTTGACGAAGCCCATTGCCGACGGATCAGGCCCAAGCATTTCCTGCGCCTGCTCGATCTGCTTGCGGTCCTTCTCCGAAATGTTCTTCAGTTGCTTCGAAAGGTCGGTCTGGGTCTGGGTCACGTCTGGCTCCGAATCAGTACAGAGGCAAGCTTGTAGGCCACATCAGGATTTGGCGAAGAATTTTTCCAATCGTTCGCGCGCTTCCGGCGTATGTCGAAGTCCGACCAGCAGGCGGCGCTCGGCTGCGATCGCGGCCGCCCAGCCTTCGCGGAGCCCGATTTCAACGGCTTCGACGACCGCATTCGCGCTGGGAGTGTCGGGCAGTTGAACCCGCGCGGCATCGAGCGCCCTTCCAATGATTTCCGGATCACAATCGTCGATGCATCTCGGGCGGCTCCGCCTGCCGGCGTCGAGGTTGTTCTGAATCCAGTGTCGGGCGGCGCTTTGGAGATCGGCCGCGGCATCGACCATGGAAGCAAAGAGGCCTCCAGGGACCTGGTCGATAGTCCATGTCTGGCCGAGGGCGGTCATTCGAATAGCGGTCGCCGGGTCAATGCGTGCAGGAAGCATCTGGGTCCCGCCCCAGCCGGGGCAGAGCCCCAGGCCAGCCTCGGGGAGCCCGACTCGATAGGGTTTCTCCTGCGGGTTCGGGCGAAGGCCGATCAATGCATCGCAGTGCATGGCAATTTCGAGCCCGCCACCCAACGCTGTCTTATTGATGCAGGCGACGGTCGGGCAGGGCAGCGCCGATATGCGTGCATAGGCCTCCGCTCCCTCGGTGAGGTAGGCATGCAGTGCGGGGTCGTCAAGGCTGTCAATCTCGGCAAGGTCCGCACCGGCAATAAAGGCGCGGTCGTTGTCGCTCATCAAGATGAAACCGGTCGGCGCGGGTTTCTTGTCGAGTTCATCGAAAAAGAGGTGAAGCTGGTCGAGGAGCCATGTGTCAAGGACAACCAACGGGCGATGAGGCTGCGAGAGGCGCAGGGTCACCATGCCGTCGTCGTCAAATTGACTGGATAGTTCAAGCTTCATGCCGCTCGGCTTCCGCCCGCATCGCACGGGCAGTTCGACTCCAATGGTCTGACGAACAAGGTCTCGCCGACCGTCTTCTCAAGGACACCGTTTTGGCGACTGAGGGCACTTCCCGTAACCGGGCCCACCACCCTCCCGTTCGCCGACCATTCCAGAGCCATCTTACAGGGTCGTTGAGCCCCGGACCAGTGACCTGTCGAAGCCGCAAAGCGTTGCGGCGGCCACTCCTAGCCCGGGACGCGCTGCTCGCTTGAGCTGAGCGCTTTGCGGACCTCTTCGAGGAGTTGGCTCACCTGAAACGGCTTGAACAGAAAGCAGTGCAAGCCCTCCTGCGTTGCCCTGACGATGGAGTGGTTCGGGTCGTATCCGAAACCGGTCATCAGGATGACGGGCGCCTCCGGCGAAACCTCCTTGGACGCCCGAAACACCTCGTACCCATTGCGGTCGGGCATCCGAACATCCGAAACAACCAGATCAAAACGACGCCCCGACGTCGCCGACTCGGCCAGGGCCGCAATGGCCGAATCGCCGGTGGTGCACACCACCACATCAGCGCCGCGCTGGGAAAGGACGGCAAGAATTGTTTGGCGAATGAGCGGTTCGTCGTCGGCCACAAGCACACGCCGGCCTTCAAGAAGCGGATCTCGGGAGTGATCCTGCAGCGCCTGCTCGGCTCCAAGGATGGTGCGCGGCCCGGAGGTGCATGTGTGAAGGCGGGCGCGAATGGCCGCGACGGATTCAAGGATCTGGTCCACCGCCTGTCGCATCTGGCTATCCCCGACGTAGGTCTCGCGAAGCGACGTGGCCCGGGCGGCGATGGCTTCGATGGGTTCGCGAAGTTCGCCAAGGACATTGTCGGACAGTTGCTGGTTGGAGGTGTAGCGTTCAACGACCAGCAGATCGAGGATGTTCATCGCCATCGCGATATACCGACCAAAAAGCTCGGCGTACCGCATATCGGCTTCATTGAATGCCTCGGGACGCGTGGATTCAGCGTTGAACACGCCGACGACGCGATCATGAAGAACCAAAGGAACGGTGATCGAACTTCGTGCTCCGGGCAATCCGGACCGGTAGCGATTGTCTTTGGCGACATCGGGACACAGAACTGATTGGCCCGTCGTCGCAACCCATCCCGAGATTCCCTGGCCTTCAGCGGCCGCGTGAAGAAACTCTCCGATCGGCAACGGCGGAATGCCGGCCGAGATCACAAGTTCGAGTCGATTGGTTTTTCGGTCGACGAGGCGGACTTCAAAGGCATCGAATCGAAGGATTCCCTTCACGGCAGCAACTATTTTCTGTTCAAGCAGCTTGAGCCGGGCGCCGACGTTCATCGAGGCGATTGCTTCGGGATCAAATCGGAGAAGCTCCGCACCGGCGAGATCGAGCGCGTCGATGGTCTCCTCGACCTTCCGTCCGGCGGTGATGTCCCAGAGCACACCGACGACCGTTTCAATCCTGAGGGGACGCGAGCTTGATGCCGAAGCCGGAGAGACCAGGAGTTCGTAGGCGTTGCCGTTGGCATTAAAGCTGAATGTCTTCGGATGCAGCGACTCCGATTCCAGTTCAGCGCCCGCGTTGAACTGACGAATGCCCTCGAGGCATCCATCAATAAACCGCCTGCGGGCGTCGTGCGACATTCCCGCAAGACGGGCATTCAGCCAAACCGCCTCGCCCGATCCATTAATCTCGCCGGCGCCATCGCCGAGACAATCCACCACCGTGCCGGTTCGGGATGGCGGCGCTGCCTCCGTGCGGCCCAGCACGAGATCCACGCCCCTGCGAGCCACTCTTGAGGGCTCATCCACGACGATGACATCAAAAACCGAACGCAGGGCCTCAAGTTTTGAGGTGTCCAGCAGCGGTTCAGACGCGGAAATAAGAAGACGGGGGCGAGCCGAAGACATGACGGTGCCGGGAACTCCGACGGATGAAGTCTACGTCAGCCACTCGCAACAATGCAACGCCCAGGCCACCGATCTTCCGAATTGCGGTGAAAGTGCTTGAATCAGGTTGGGGTCCTGTCCGAACGCCAACATGCAGGGTAGATTGCCCGGCAAGAGGAGTTGCCATGTACCGAACGATTGCTGTCGCTGCCGGAATAGCCGCAGTTCTCGCCCATGGATTGAACGCGGCCACAAGAATTAGGCTTGCCACGGGCGAGGTCCTGGTTGTCGACACTTTTGAGTCTGACGGCGCCACCGTTCGGTTTCACCACCCTTTGTTGGGAGAACTGACCCTGCCCGCGAACGCCGTGGAGGTCTTGCCCGAGGCTGTCGACTCGTCGATGGCGCCGGAGGCCGAACCGATGACCTCATCCGAAAGTCCGGCGACTCCGCCCGCGCCGATGCCCGAACCCATCCCGGCTCAGCCTCCACCGCCAAAGGAATGGAAATTCAAGCTGGTGATTGGCGGATCGCTCAGTGACGGCAATACAGAGAACGCGAAGTTCGCCGGCACCTTCGAGGCGGTGCGCGAGACCGAGAAGATGAAGACCGCGCTCGACACTGGATTCTTCTTCGGGTCGAGTGACGGCGATCGGGACGAGAACCGGTTCACCGCGGGCGGCCGCCACGACTGGCTCAATCCCGGCCACAAGATCTTCTACTTTGCCGATGCCCGATACGACATCGATGAATTCCAGTCGTGGGATTCCCGCGCCAGCGGCCACATCGGTCTTGGTTACAAGTTCATCGAGCCGCCGCCATTCAAGCTCAATGGTCTGCTGGGTATCGGTATTGTGAAGGAGTGGGGATCGGATAATGAAGATGTCCGCCCTGAAGCACTCGCCGGCATCGAAGGCGAGTACACGTTTGCCGAAAAACACTCCATCGTGTTCAGTTCGATTGCATATCCGGACCTGAACGACCTCGGGGAATATCGATGGGTCAGCTCGGCCAAGTGGGCGTTTCTGCTCGACAAAGAGACCAAGTTGAGCCTCAATGCGGGCGTGGAACATGAGTACCAGTCCGTCGTGGATGCGGACCGAGAGCACAACGATCTTCGAGTGACGGCCGGTCTTGGCCTGGAGTTCTAGCGATTTGAAAGGAGCCTGAGATGGGGATCATCAAGGAATTCAGAGAGTTCGCGATGCGCGGCAACGTCGTCGATATGGCCGTGGGTGTCATTATCGGCGCTGCCTTTGGCAAGATCGTCAGCTCCATGGTCAATGACGTATTGATGCCGCCGCTGGGTTTATTGCTTGGCGGCGTGGATTTCAGCGACAAGAAGCTTGTCCTGAAAGATGCGGTGGCCGCGACGGAGACCACCAAGGCGGTGCCGGTCATAGAGCTCAAGTACGGCGTCTTTATCAACGAGGTGATCAGTTTCATCATCGTGGCATTTGCGATCTTCGTTCTCATCAAGTTGATCAACGAAGCGCGAAAGCGGTTTGAGAAGGAGAAGCCGGCGCCACCACCACCAGGACCGACGGCGGAAGAGAAGCTGTTGACCGACATTCGAGACATCCTTCGGGCCAGGGCGTGAGTGACCCAGCAGTTTCGATGACCCTCGTCCAGAGCCAACATTCCGGCGCTGTCGCCACGGTCATGCTCCGCCGTCCGGAAGCTCGCAACGCCCTGTCGCTGCAACTGATTCAGGACCTCTTCGACGCAGTCGCGGCTGTCGCCGCGTCGTCAGCCCGGGTCATGGTGCTGGCTGGTGAAGGGAAATCATTCTGCGCCGGCATGGACCTCAAGGCCGTCCGCGATGACCCCGTTGCCATGGGAGGCATGCTTCGAAAGCTGTCAGAGGTCGGCCGTGCCATACGTCGGCTTTCAATCCCGACGATCGCGAGGGTGCAGGGGGCCGCGATTGGCGGCGGGTGCGGACTCATGGTCGTCACGGACTTTGCCATAACCCACCCCGAGTCAAAGGTCGGCTACCCCGAAGTGGACCTGGGAATCTGCCCGGCGGTGGTGGCTCCGCTTCTGGTGCGGAAAATTGGCGCTGGGCGAGCGCGAGCGATGCTACTGGCAGGCGGAACATTGTCCGGGCGCGAGGGCTACGAGGCGGGATTGGCCACACACCTGGTTGAACTCGATCAACTGGACAGTGCCGTGGCCGATCTCGCCGGTCGGCTCTCATCGGGCGGGCCGCATGCGCTCGCAACGACCAAGCGCTGGTTGAATGAGATCGACGGTTCACTCGACGATGACATCATGAACAGGGCCGCGGAGTTGTCTGCGCAGATCATTGCGGGCGAAGAAGCACAGTCCCGCCTGGCGGCCCTGTGGCGCTAAGACTCAGGCGGCCTCGAACATGGCCTCAATGAACTGATCAGGGTCGAAGGGCTGAACGTCCTCCGGCCGCTCGCCCACACCCACCAGCTTGACCGGTACATCCAGTGCATCCCGGATGGCCACAACGATTCCACCCTTTGCGGTGCCGTCGAGCTTGGCGAGAAAGATGCCGGTGACGTCTATGGCCTTCTTGAAGACATTGGCCTGTTGAATCGCGTTCTGGCCACTCGTGGCATCGAGCACCAGCAGCACCTCGTGCGGCGCGCCGGGGATCCGCCTGGACACCACATCTCGAATCTTCGTCAACTGACGCATCAGGTTGTCCTGCGTATGCAGCCGCCCCGCGGTATCCACCAGCAACACGTCGACACCGCGCGCCTTGGCGGCCTCCGCCGCGTCGAAGACCACGGCCGCCGGGTCGGCGCCGGCCGCACCTTTGATCACGTCGACCCCGAGACGCTGGCCCCAGATCGAGAGCTGCTCAACCGCACCGGCCCGGAATGTGTCGGCGGCCGCGAGAAGCACCGTTCGCCCCTGATCCCGCAGGGTCTTGGCGATCTTGGCAACGCTGGTGGTTTTCCCGGCACCGTTGATCCCAGCGACGAGGATGACGGTCGGTTTGGTGTCAGAGGTGGCAAGTGTCCGATCCGCATCGCTCCACCGTGACTTCAGGGAACGCTTGAGAATGACCAAGGCATCCTCGCCCTGCGTGATCGAACCCGATCGGAACTGCTGGCGCAGCTCCTCGATGGCGGCCTGGGTCGCCTTGACCCCGACATCCGCGCCAATCAATCTCGCCTCAATCTCATTGATGAGGTTCTCGTCGAGCCGGCGGCCGCGAAGCAGACTGCGCAATCCGCCGCCAAGGACCTCAGCTGTTTTGCTGAGGCCCTTCTTGATCGCACTGAATGCGGATTTGAACAGTCCCATCGCGACACACACTCCAATTCAGGGGTGGACACTGTAGACGCATCATTCGGAGCGAGGTGTAGGCAGAGCGGCCGGCACAGGAAGCACCATCACCAAGCCGGATCGGTCTCCGACGACGATCCACCGGTCGAGTGGATCCCACGCGATGGCGGATGCGCCTTCGATCTCGGGGGTCCAGGTGCGTTTTGGCACCTCGATTTCAGATCCGGATTCGTAGTTCCAGAATCGTGGCGCCCCGTCGCCGGAAACGGTTGCCACGACCGGCCTCAGAGGCGAGATCGCCATGCCCGTAAGTCCGCGCGGATGCGCCCGAAGCTGCCATGCTTCCGACCCATCGAAGTTCCACCGACGCAAGGTGCCGTCTCCGAGGCCTACGAGCAATGACGACTCGCCGACCAGTCGAAGACAGGTCACGCGGAACCCGGCTCGGCCGATCGTGCCGCGAGACTTGAAGGACGGGTAAGCCCACAACTCGACCGAGCCACGATCGGTCCCTGCGGCCAACATGTTTTCATCGACGGCCAGGCTGCGAAAGGCGCCTGCCGAACCCCGCAACACGACGGGCTCCTTCTCATCGACTCGAAGCACTCGAACTGTGATGTCTTCGGACGCGGAGATCGTCGAACCATCGGGCGCCACGATCAGGTCCGTGACCGGGGCGGAATGGGTGAGGCCAATCCGCCGAAGCGACCGTTGCGATCCTCCGGCCTGCGCGACTTCCGAATGATTGATCACGACCATCAATCCCTCGCCATCGCCTGTCACTCCGACGCGCGGCCCCAACGTTTGATCGTCAAGCGTCGCAATCTCCGTGCGTTGAACGGGATCGGCCACGCGCACCCGCCCATCGAGTGAAGCCGTGGCAATTCGCGACCCATTCGAGCTGATCGCGATGCAGGTGATGGCCCCATCGTGGCGAACGATGGCAAACGGATCCGTGATGTCACGCGACTGCGGACTGCTGGCTACGGGGGACAGTGGTGCGGTTGTGGGAGGATTCTCCGCTTGCGGCACGCCCGCCATCCGATCGAATCCACGGACATAGAGAGCCGAGCCGATGACGGCGGCAATGGCAATTCCCAACGATCCTGCGGCGAAGAGCCGCGCGCGGTTTCGGCGGGCGAACAGCCTGGCCCGATAGAACAGGGAAGCGCGTCGTGCCTTGATCGGCTCGTCGGCAAGGTAGCGAATCACATCGCGACCGAGGCTGCCGGCATTGGAATATCGTCTGAGTGGGTCCTTTTCCAGCGCCTTCAAGATGATGGTTTCGAGGTCACCCTTAACGTCGGGGGATGCCTGCGACGGCGGCTTTGGAGCATCTTCTCTGATGATTCGCACCGCTTCGTGAAGCGGCGTTCCGGCCAGCTCAAACGGGTGGCGGCCGCATACGAGTTTGTAAAGCACCACGCCGAGTGCATAGACGTCGGCCCGCGCATCAATGTCCTGCGGCGATACCTGAACCTGCTCCGGTCCCATGTATTGCACGGTGCCGACGATGCGGCCGGCGTCGGTCACCATCGTCTGGCCCGCCACGCCAAAGTCGATGGACCGGGCGACTCCGAAATCGATCACCTTGGGATCGCCGGCGCGATCAACCAGGATGTTGCCCGGCTTCAGGTCGCGGTGCACCACCTTGAGCGCGTGGCCGTGCTGCACCGCAGCACAGACCTTGGCGAACAGTTTCAGCCTTTCCCGTTGGTCGAGCTTCTTCTGTTCGGCGAATTCAATGATGGTGAGCGCTCCCGGAATGTACTCCATGACAAAGTACGGCACCGCGCCACCGCCATCGTCGAAGGTTCCCGCCTCATAGACCTGGGCGATGTAGGGATGCCGCAGTTTTGCGAGAATCTGCGCCTCCTGCTTAAAGCGCCGAAGTGTGGCCTGCGTCACGGCCATCGGGCGCAGGACTTTGAGCGCTACGGTTCGCCGCGGATTCTGCTGCAGCGCTGCGTAGACGGTCGCCATGCCGCCCACGCCAATGACGTGCTGGATGAGGTACGTGCCGATTTGGCCTGGATGACGAACCTGCTCGTCATCGCGATCGGGCTGCTTCACGTCCATTCGGCCGAGATCTCAGGTGCTACTTCTTCGTTGGAATCAGGTCACCGATTCCCTTAACGGCGTCGCCGATACCCTTCTCAACGTCCTTCGCGGCATCATCCAGCTTCTCCTTGACGCTCTCCATATCGCCTGCCTTCGAAGCAATGTCGCCCAGTGCCTTGGCCGGATCCGCCGCAAGGTTGATTCCCAGGTCACCCAATGACTTCAGCTGTTGCAGACTTCCGTTAAGGTCTCCCAGCATCTCCGGCGGCAGCAACGGACCACCCTTCTCCACAACAGCCTGAAGCACCGCCTGCACAATGACCCCCGAAAGCTCACTCAGCAGCAAGCCCCTGTCAGTGTCGGACCCAACATTCGAGAGTTTGATTTCCGGGATTTCGAAGTTGAGCCGCGTCGCCTCGCCTCCGATCGGAAGCAGATCGGCATGAATCCTCACATCCTCGATCAGAAGGTCCTTCACGATGAACCGCTTGCCGCCTTCGCTTGATGATGGCGCCGATCCCGATTGCAGCCGCCGAACATTGTCGAGAATCACGTTGTAGTTGCTCTTGCCGCCCGACTTCTCGAGATTGACATCCACGCTCCTGAGCGTGAACTTCGGAAGGGTCACCGTCTCCTGTCGCAGAGTTCCGAAGTCGACCGCGACACCGCCTTCACCCAGGTTCAAAAAATGCGAGGTCTTGAATTCAGCCGGGTTGGCGACATTCAGTCCCTTCATCGAGAAATCGCCGGACAGGATCCCCACGTCGGCGGAACCGAGGGTCGTCGACACCCCGAGCGCATACGT
Organism: uncultured Isosphaeraceae bacterium; assembly: GCA_964407695.1. Lineage (GTDB taxonomy): Bacteria > Planctomycetota > Phycisphaerae > Phycisphaerales > SM1A02 > CAYOWQ01. Next base: position 82,288 of record CAYOWQ010000005.1, read on the forward strand.
ACCTCCGGACTCAATCGCTCGCTTGGCGATGGCATCGACGAAATAGAAGGCCGCAGCGACGGCCACGATGATCAGAAGCACGACGGCGATCACAAGTCGAATCAAGATCTTCATGGGATCCTCCCGCACCGGCATGCTAGCAGCAAAAAGCAGCGCCGCCGCATCCAAGAGCCTCGAGACTCTTCCGATGCGGCGGCGCCCGTATCCGGACGTACCGTGTCAGGCTGTCAACGTCAGTCGGAATTTCCAGCGCTGGAGCTATCGGAAGACTCGTTCTTTTTGTGATCCCGGGCCTTCCTGCGCTCGACCGCACCCACGCTGCCGTCACCGTTGCGATCAGGGCGGGATTTCATTCCACGGCCTCGTTCGCGATCGGCGGAACCGGATTTTCCGGAAGTGCTTCGCTCAGCACGGGACTGGACGTCCCTCGACGACTTCCGCTCGTTCGGTCCGACCTTGCCATCACCATCCCGGTCGAGTTTGCCGCGATTCATTCGAAAGGCCTGGCGTTCCTTGCCGTCGACCTTTCCGTCGCCGTTGCGATCGGCCTTGGCCTTGGCCTCGTTCCACTTGGCCTGCGCGCGAGCAAAACCTTCCTCCCCCAGTTTGGCTTTCATCTCGCCCACCATCGCTTCATGCTTCCGCTTCAGCTCCTGTTCCATCACGTCCAGCGCCTGCAGCCGGGCGGCATCACGGCGGCCCTGCGCTTCGGCACGCAGGGCGGCAAGCTTCGCCTTCTGATTGGCAAACTCCTTCTCCATCATCCCGAACCGCTTCTCGGGAGACATTTCCTTCTCGGACTGGTTCTTCTCCGCGGTGACCGGTGCGGCGTCGGCGCCGGTTGATCCGGGGCCCTCGGCCAGCGCGGGGGCGGCAAATCCAAGACTCGAAACAGCCAGCACGGCGAATAGGCGATGAATGCGCATGGTGTCCTCCTGTTAGAGACAGATCGCCAAGATCATCGAATTCCTCCAGAGAGATCCAACGATTCCGATGTGTGTTCCGGGCAGACGCACGGCATATTCCGCAGCGTCACCCAAACCGGCTTATCAGCCGTCAGAGCAGATCAATACACCCCAGGATCCCGACAAGGCAGCTGATCAGCCCGTTGAGAGTAAAGAAGGTCAGGGCGATCCGAGACGTGCCCCACCGGGCCACCGTCAGGTGCTCAAACGCCAGAAGGGTCCAGACCACCAGGATCGCGATCATGAACTCCGGACCGAAACGGGTATCGAGCCGCCAGACGAGGAACAGAAACACCGCGGCCCAGGCATGCAGGATGCGACTGACCATCATGGCCACCGGGACCCCCGCCCGGCTTGGCAAACTGTGCAGTCCGTCGCGGCGGTCGACGTCGACGTCCTGTAACGCATAGATGACGTCGAACCCCGCCACCCAGCACATCACCATCGCCGCCAGCAGCCAAACAGTCGGACGCGAAAGCTCCTCGGGATTCACAGCGAGCGCTGCGGCGACGGGGCTGATCGCGAGACTCGATCCGAGATAGAGATGGCACAACGAGCTGAATCGCTTGAGCCACCCATAGGAACAGATCCAGACCAGAACAGGCAGGCCCAGAGCCAAGGGCCACCAGTTGCCGAAGAAGATTCCAAACCCAGCGCAAACCGCAAGAAACGCGGCCCCGCAGGTCAGGATGGCAAAGAGTGCCTCGCGCGCGGAAAGACGTCCTGATGGCAACGCTCGGCCTGATGTCCGCGGATTTGCGGCGTCAATCCTGCAATCAATCAGTCGATTGGCAAGCATCGCGGCGGTTCGGGCCAGAACCATCGCAAGGACGATGAGAGTGATCTGACCCACAAATCGGCGAAGCTCGACCTGGCCGCTCAAACCGACCCCGGCTGCGGTGGCTCCGAGCACGGCGAACGGCATTGCAAAGACGCTGTGGGCGATCTTGATGTCGGCCGCGATGACCCTCGTCGCACGCCACCAGGCTGAAGGCGAGATTGCGATCAATGCCTCCCGCGCCACTCAGGGTCTCTTGGCCCATTCATCCGCCCGTTTGTAGGCCTCCATGGCCGAGGCCGGATAGTTGGGGCCGGGAGATTCGGTGATGACACGCCAGTTCTTCAGATAGAGGGCGCGCCAGGGTCTGAATGGGGCGCCTTCAAAAACCACCGTCGTGAGCTGGTTGAAATTCTCGCGGCGGTAGATGAGGTCGACCTCGGCATTGCTTCCGTCAAGACGGACCTGCTGAACGTGATAGGCGAGTTCGCCTGCGTCGAGCATCGGTCTCGCATCAGGAAGGCGCCGCAGCACCTCCTCCCACACATTGGGAGGCGTATTGGGTGGAAGATTGATCACGACGGGTTCTCCGCGCCCCTCGCGAGCATTCGTGAATCGAACCGATTCCGCCATCAGTTCTGGAATCGGCGGCGACGAGGGCCCCATGCTCACCGTGCCTTCGGTGGGCGGATAGGTCGCCGCGGGCGCGCACGACCAGAGGCAGATTGAGGTCCACAACAGAAGCATCACCGCGGTGCATCGACTCGCCATGATTCAGGTCCATCCTTTCAAACGGTTCATCTCTGAATGTCGTAGTGTACCGCGTCACTCGCCCGACCATCGTCGATTGGCCTTCTTGACGCCTTCCCGCTTCTTGGCATCCAGCCGCCTCTCCTTTGCAGCTCGGGAAGGCTTCGTGGGCCTGCGTTTCCGAGGCGGCGACAGCGCCATGACGACGACAGCCCGGAGCCTGTCGAGGCAGGCGTTTCGATTATCAAGCTGGGAGCGGTGGGTATCGGCCGCGAAGACCATCTCGCCGTCCTTGGTCAGTCGCTTTCCGGCCAGGCTTGCCAGCCGGGCTCGTGCGGCTTCGTCGAGCCCGTAGACGGCGCCGGGTCGCACCCGAAGTTCAGCCCGGGTGTTCACCTTGTTGACATTTTGACCGCCGGGACCGCTCGACCGGGAAAAACTCCAGACGAGGTCATCGGGGTTGATCCACGCTTCCCTGTCTCGGGCCCCCTTGAATACCAGCGCGTGATCCGACCGGGGCGGCGGAGGTGGCGGATTGGGCTGGCGGCCGGCGTCAGATTGTCCGGGTCCTGGGTTCGACTCGCCAACCATGACCTCAGGGTAGGCTATGCGAATGTTTCTTGCTCCCTCAATGGTCGAATCAGCCCCCGCCCCCGAGATCAACCGCGTCTCTGAGAACCTTCACATGGAGCTTCGTGGCGGCGCGTGGTTTCCGCGGCTTCACGGAAATGTGACACCTGGGTCCGGAGCAACGGAGTTCAATTTTGAGACCGATCTTCAGTTGGACTCGTCGGAAGCAACGCCGCTCTTTGAGCTTCATTTCCGGTGGCAGGACTGGTCCGCGGTTCTTAGCGCCTTCTCGTTCGACACCTCGGCGGATGCCACGCTCGGCGTTCCTGTGGCACTTGGGTCGGTTGTCCCCGCCGGGACATTGATTCACAGTGCCATAGGGATCGATTCCGGCGCCCTCGAAATCAAATACGACTTCTATCGCCCGTTCGCCGATCGAGTGCTCCCGTGGCGCGATCGCGAGGCCAACGTGGGCAACGTCAACACGGCGGGCGACTACATTGCCGACCTCCGCTTGGGTCCAACGGCGGGCGTTCGATACCTCGATGTCGATCAATCCTACGAACCGGTCGGCTTCGCGAGGGTCGAGAACTCCGCGACTTCCATCGCTGCCATGGGCGGCGTCGACCTGACGCTGGACCTTCGGCCCGGAACAATCCCGCTTGTCGAACGCCTGGAGGTTCAGGGCGGCATTGCCGGTGGATGGGCGTTTGGCGATGCCGAAGGGTTTCTCTGGCAGGTTCGAGCGGGTCTCACACTCTTCCTGACGCCCAATTTCGGGGTGTCGGCCGGCTATCGACTTCTCGAGCTGGATACTGAGGCCGATGATTTCGATTTTCAGGGAAGCATGCAGGGGTTCTATCTGGGCGGCTCGGTCGGGTTCTAAACGTGCGGCGTCACTTTTGGCAATTGGATGCTGGACTCGACGCGCCGGTTTCGTCCCTCCGCATGGTGAGAACAACGATCTCCGCCGGGCAATTCACGCGCAAGGGAAACCACGCGCCGACACCGGTGGTGACGTACATGTAGCTCCCGGATTCTTCATAAAGCCCGGCCCGGTGCCGATGAGCGACCGCCAGATTGGCCCGCGGTCGCCGCGGCAGCGCAATCTGGCCGCCGTGCGTATGACCGGCCAGGGTCAGCGGGATTCCCAATCGCACCGCAGCGTCAAATGCTCGCGGGTTGTGCGAGAGCAACAGGTCCGATCGATGAGCGACCCGCTGAACCCGAGCGGCGCATTCTCGAACCGTCTTGGACCACTCGATTCCCGAAATCCTCACTCGCTTCCGTCCGTGCCGTGCCTCGACCGTCCGGTCACGTAACACCAGCAACCCCGCGCTCTCCGACAGCGCAACGAACTCATCCGGATTGTCAAGATGATCATGGTTTCCCAGCACCAAAAATTCGCCCATGGGGGCGTCGATCGCGGCAAGGTCGGCCAGGATTGGCTTGGCATCGTCAAGGTGCAGGTCCACCACGTCGCCAGTGACCGCCACGAGGTCCGGCGATTGTCGCTTGAGCGTTTCGATGACCGGTCTGGCCCGCTCGGCCGAGAACAGCGTGCCGATGTGCAGGTCGCTGAGATGACCGATTCGCATGCCGCTAAGTGATCGTGGCCAATTGGCGCTCCGAATCTCAAGTTCCCGGACCTCGACCGGCTGATCCAGGTGCCGGCGCGAAAGCTTGCCAAACGACAGCCTGTCCGGAGCCTCGGTCAGCAAGGCGTGGCGAATCCGGGCCCTGTGGTAGTGGCCGCTGCGGGCCTTCGCCGGTCGTCGATCAAATCCCATGGGTCAGGAAACCATACGCCGCAACCCGCATGGCGTTCAGCATTAACCTGTCCCTGGACGGACATTCTGGAGATGAACATCTCGTAATTCATCGTGACGCGCCATACCTTGAAGTGTCCTGGTCTGAGAAGGGTCGCCTGATGCAAAGATTCTGGATCGCAGTGTTCATGGTGGTCGCTGGTTTATCGGGGGCGGCCGCGAATGCGCAATATGAGGGCCACTCGGTCATTCGCGTGACCATTTCCTCGATGCGCGACCTGCGCACGATGCTCGCCGTCAGCGACGACCCATGGTCGCATGGCGTTGGGATCGGCGACATCGATTTTCGGGTGTCGCCCGAGGGCCTGCACAAGGTCAATCAGTCGGGCCTCCAATACAAGATGCTGATCACCGATGTTCAGGCGTTGATCGATTCAGAGAAACAGCGTCTTGCCCAGGGAGGTGTCGCCGACGACGACTGGTATCTTGACTTCAAGAACTACTTTCAGGTCTATGCGCGAATGAACTCGCTGGCCGCGACCCGACCCGATCTCGTTCAACTCCTCCAGATCGGCACGTCCGTAGAAAATCGTCCGATTCGGGCGCTGCGGATTTCCACCGGCGGCAACCACCCCGCGGTGCTGTTCAACGCCTGCCAGCATGCCCGGGAGTGGGTCTCGGTCATGGTGCCGATGTACATCGCTGACACATTGATTTCACAGTACGGAGTGGATGAAGAGATCACCTCTCTCCTCAATCAGGTCGATGTCTACATCGTTCCGATCGTCAACCCGGACGGGTATGTCTATTCATGGGATGTTGATCGGCTTTGGCGCAAGAATCGCCGCCCGAATCCAGGCGGTTCATTCGGCGTTGATAACAACAGGAACTGGGGCTTCATGTGGGGAGGTGAAGGCGCCAGCAGCAACCCATCCGAGGAGACGTACAAGGGTCCTTTTGCGTTCTCTGAACCGGAGACCGTGGCGCTTCGTGACCTGTTGATCCAACATCCGGAGATCGAATCATTCATCGACTTTCATTCGTACGGCCAATGGGTGCTCATTCCTTGGGGCTGGACTGTCGCACCGCCGGAGGACCTACCGACGTTCAAGGCTCTTGGAACCGGACTTGAGAGCACGCTCAAGTCGGTGAATGGATTCAAGTACGTTGCCGGCTCGATATACACCTTGCTGTATCCCGCCAGCGGCGGAAGCCTCGATTGGGGGTATGGCGACCAGTCCATGTGGGCCCTGAGCATCGAGCTGCGCGACAAGGGCGAATTCGGATTCATCCTTCCGCCCGACCAGATCATCCCCACTTGTGAGGAAAACCTCGCCGCATCGCTGTTCCTGATGCACGCGGTGGCCAATGCGGTGCTCTTTGACTACCCGGCGGGCCGCCCGGAGTTCTCGCAGGCTGACGATCCGGCCACGCTGGCCTTCAACGCCTTTCCAATCCAGGATGTTGACCTTCTGACCGGAGGTACCAGGGTCTTCGGACGTATCGGCAACCAGGGTCCGTTCACCGAGCTTCCTGTCAAGACTGACCGCGAAGGCATCCTGATCGCCCAGCTTCCTCAGGCTCCCTGTGGCGCTACGGTGCAGTACTACGTCGAAGCGATCACAACCGACGGCGTCATCTACCACGATCCGCCGACTGCTCCAGCGCAGATTTTCGAGTCGAAGAGCGTGACCACGCTGACCAGCTTTGATGATTCCTTTGAATCCAACCTTGGGTGGACCGCCGCTGCCCCCGGCGACACCGCCACCGGGGGGAAATGGATTCGCGTCGACCCCAACAGCACCAACGCCCAGCCCGAGGATGACCACACGCCTGATGGCACACTCTGCTTCGTCACCGGGCAGGGGCCCCCGGGCGGTGGCGATGGTCTGGCCGATGTCGACAACGGATTCACCACCCTGATCTCCCCCTCCTTTGACGGCACACTTCCCGGCGCACGGCTGAGCTACTGGCGCTGGTATTCCAACGATCAAGGTTCGAACCCGAATCTGGACGTCATGCCCATCGAGATCTCAAGCAATGGCGGTCTCAACTGGTCACCCGTTGAACTGGTCCAGGACAACGCCAACGACTGGGTCGAGCGATCATTCCTGATCTCCGACCTCGCCACGCCAACGGCGGACATGAAGGTTCGATTCATCGCGCAGGACCTCACACCGCCTTCGCTGGTAGAGGCAGGGGTCGACGACTTTCGCGTCTTCGTCAACCTTTGCGAAGACGGTGTCACCGGCGACCTCTCCAAGGATGGTCTCGTCGACGGGTGCGACCTTGGGTTGCTGCTCTGCGATTGGGACGCCTGCGGCGATGGCGTAACGTATGCCTCCGACCTGAACGGTGATGGGTTCATCAACGGCGCGGATCTGGGTATTTTGCTCGCCGCGTGGACTGGAAAATAGCGTCCGGTAACCCGCCTTGGGCTGTATCAAGCCCGCACGTCGAGAGACTTGGTGCACACTGAGGATGTGCTGATCTTCGCAGCCATCCTGTCGTGCGCGCTTGCTCCGCCAGCCGATCCTCCATGCACCCTGTATACCGAGTCGTTCAACGGCTTCGCCGGGCCCGCAGTGTTTGAGAACGAGTTCCTCCACGTTGAGTGGTGTCTCGGCACCGCATCGGTCGCGACCGGCGGATTCTGCAATACCGGAAACGCCATCAGACTCGATTCCTCGAACGACGACCCCATCATCTGGGTCAAGGTACTGAAGCCGACCTGTTCGTCGATCTCGTTGTCGTTCAGCTACAGTCAGTTCGCCGCTACGGGCACGGTGTTGAAGCGGGCCGTGGCCACCGACAGCACGCTCAACTGCAGCAAATCGATCAGCACATCCGCAATCGCGCTGAACGGAACAGGTGCCTGCATCAGCGTCACCGACATCGTGGCGTTGGCGCCGGGTCAGAGCGTGTATTGGAAGGTTGATCACGGCACGCCCTCTTCCAATGCGATCTTCATCGATTCGATCACCGTCGCCCTGACCGGGTGCTGCAGCCAGCACGACTGCTGTAGCGAGGGCCCCGCCGGTTGCGAAGACCGGGCGGTGTCGGCTTGCGTCTGCGCTGCGGATCCCTATTGCTGCGAGACCGAGTGGGATGCCATCTGTGTCAATGAGGTTGAGTCGCTTGGATGCGCGAGTTGCCAGCCGCCTCCGCCGCCGTGTGCCACGACCTGGAGCGAGGGATTTGGAAATTTCTATACGCCCGGGAGCGTGTGCGCGATTTTTCCGGATGAGTTCGAGTCGTGCGAGGGCATTCCGCCGTACATCAGTTCAACGACCGCCTGCGGCGGGCTGACCGACATGTCCCTCCGATTCAGCACGGGGTACCCATGGTCAAGCGCCACGACGACGTGCGTCGACCTGAACGGCTTCACGAATCCCCAGCTCGAATTCTCGTATGCCAAGGACCTCGGGACCCTGGGTCCACGCATTGATATCAGCGTCGATAACGGTCCGTTCTCAACCATCTGGAGCGGTCCGGTCAATGTCTCTCCTGGATGCCACGATGTCGTTCTTGATCTGGCTGAATTTGCCGACGCAAGCGTTCGATTCAAGCTCTCATCCGGTTCAAGCGTCAGCAATGGCGCCGCCATCGATGACATGATCGTCAGTGAGGCGAGTCTTCACGAGTGTTGTGAGCCCGGCGGTCCCGGCTGTGCGGACCCGGAAATCTCGGCGTGCGTGTGTGCAGGCGATGCGTTTTGTTGCGAGCAGGAATGGGATGCGATCTGCGTTGTCGAGGCCAAACGATGCGGCGCGATGTGCTCCACGCCCATGTGCGGAGCGGCCGATGCCGGCGACTGCCTTGTGTCGCACCCCACACCGTTCTGCGGCGATGAGTCGTGTTGTGTGGCGATCTGTGCCGTCGATCCGTTCTGTTGTACCCAGAGCTGGGATGAAGTCTGTGCGGCCGAAGCCGATTCGGTATGCAACGGTGCGGCATGCGGCCGCGGAAGCTGCAATGGGGCGCACGACAGTCCCGGCTGCGCTGACGCTTCCTGCTGCGAGGCGGTGTGCCTGGTGGATGCCGTGTGTTGCCTGCTTGCCTGGGATGAAATCTGCGTGGCGGAGGCGGCATCAATCTGCAGCGACTCTCAAATCGGCGACGTCAACCAGGATGGCTCGGTCAATGGTGCCGACCTCGGTCTGGTCCTTGCGTCGTGGGGTGTGTGCGGTCAATGTCCGGCGGATTTTGACGCCAATGGCGCTGTGGATGGCGCTGATCTGGGAATTCTTCTCTCCAACTGGACTCCATGACTTGCGTGAAGCGTCAGGAAGGCAAGAATCAGAGATGATGAAGTGTGCCGTATTGTCAGCGCTCATCGCCGCCGCCGCGGGTGCGGCGGAGATCCATGTTCCACTGAATCAACCCACGATTCAGGCGGCGATCAATGCCGCTCTCGCGGGTGACGTCGTCATCGTGGACGATGGAACCTGGAGCGGTCCCGGAAACACGGAACTCACCACATTGGGCAAGGCCATTACAGTGCGGTCGGCGAACGGCGCCGGGGTCTGCACGATCGACGGCGGTGACACCGTTCGGGTGTTCAACATTTCGTCCGGTGAAGGGCTTGCAACGGTCATTGACGGCTTCTCGATCGTTCACGGCCGCAACAATCTTGGCGGCGGCATTCGGTGCGAGAACACCAGCCCCACAATCCGGAACTGCATTTTCGAGCACAACGATTCTCCCGATATCAACGGCAGCGGCGGCGCCATTCGGTGCAGCAACGCAAAGCCCCTGATCAAGGATTGCTCATTTGTGATGAACACGTCATCGGCGTGGGGCGGGGCGATCTTTCTCGACAATACGTCGAACGCCACCATCACGGGGTGCAGCTTCAACACGAACGCCTCGTCAAAGGGGGGCGCCATCTATGCTCAGAATTCAAGCAATGCCACGGTCAGCGAGTGCTCGTTTGAGAACAACAGCGCACAAATCGGCGCCGCCGTGTTCAACTGGGGTTCAAGCCCTACGTATCTGAACTGCTTGTTCGAATCGAATCTGAACGGCTTCAATGGCGGCGCGATGGCAAGCACCAACAACGCCAAACCGCTGGTGGTGAACGCGCTGTTTCTGGGCAATACCGCCGTGAACGGAGGCGGGGCCTACGGCTTCAACGCTTCCCCGAAGTACGTGAATTGCACTTTCGTCAAGAACGAAGTGTCGTCTCGCGCCGGCGGCGGGTTGTTCCACTCCGGTTCCGGCACTTCCACCGCGTCCAATTGCATCTTCTGGGACAACCTCCCGGATCAGGTCGCGCCTTCGGACGGTTCAGTGGCCCTTACCAATTGCAGTATCGAAGGAGGTTGGCGGCGAGGGTCCGGAAATGACGGAACCGATCCACTCTTTGTCGATCCGGATACCAACGACTACCGCCTGGCCACGCTCTCTCCCTGCATCGATTCGGCAGTTCTGGCAAGTCTTCCGGCGACCGTCGCGACCGACCTCGACGGGAATCCTCGCGTGGTGGCAGGCATGCTTGATCGCGGCGCCTATGAGTGGCAAGGTCCCGCGCTGGGGGATATCAATGCCGACGGGGTTATTGATGGTGCGGACCTCGGCCTCCTGCTGGCGGCGTGGGGATCATGCAGCGCCTGTGATGAGGATCTCAACCAGGACGGTGCCGTCGACGGCGCTGATCTCGGTTTGCTGCTTGCGGTTTGGTCGTAGCCGCATTCAGCCGAAGTGCCGACCCCAAAGCGGTCTCAATCGGTCCACCTCGGCCGACGGGATGGAGGCCTTGTCGCTCCAGATGCCAAGCTCCAGGGCGTTGTGTGCAGGGCTGGGCGTGGAGCGAAGCAGTGCAACATCGGAGAGCGCAGCTCGCACCAGCCGGATCGATGCCGCCACCGCCCGATTCAGGTTTCCAATGATTTCCCGGAGCAGCGATTCCGGCCGGTCATCAGCCTGAGTACGCCAACAGTCGTAATCCGTGGGAAGCGCCAGGAGCGCATATGCCATCTCCGCCTCGCGCGCCAGCCGGGCTTCCGGCAGCGCTGTCATCCCCACGACATCGGCGCCCCATGCCCGATGAAGGTGTGATTCCGCGCGGGTCGAAAACGATGGGCCCTCCATGCAGAGGTAGGTGCCACGGGGATGAACACACACCTCCGGAACTCGCCCGGCGGCCGCGAGCAGCCATCGCCGCATGACAGGGCAAAATGGTTCCGCAAACTCAACGTGCACGGCCGCCTGGTCAAAGAACGTCCGTGGCCGGCCGTCGGTTCGATCGATCAGCTGATCACAGATGGCGATCGACCCGGGCTCTATCTGTTCCTGCAATGAACCGCATGCCCCCGACGCGATGAGGTGGGTGCACCCGAGCGCCTTGAGTGCGAAGACATTCGCACGGTAGGGGACGGTGTGCGGACTGTGGGTATGGCCATCGCCGTGCCGCTTGAGCAAGGCAATCTCAAGGTCGCCGAGCTGCGCCAGCAGGATTGACGAGCTGGGCTTGCCGAATGGCGTATCGATTCGCCGCTCGTCGAGCAGGTGAGCGCCAATCCCGTCCTTGAGGGATTCTCCGAGGCCGGACCCGCCGATGATGCCGATTCGAAGCTTCACGCGGCGGAGTCTAACGAATCCTGCCCTGGGTCGACTTGGAAAGCGCGACCAGCTGCTCAATCGAAAGGGTTTCCGGCCGCATCTCGGGCTTCACGCCATCAGGCCAGCGGGAGTCGCGCCCCAGGATCGAGCCGAGCTGCTTTCGTCGCTTTGAAAAGACCGTCGCAAGGAATGCTGAGAACTCGTGGGGGTCGGCGACCAGCGGTTCGTTCCGCCTGCGAATGGCGACCATGGCGCTGGTGACCTCGGGGGAGGGCCAGAAGCATCCGGGCGGCACGACGCCAATCAATTCCACATGGGCCATGGCCTGAACGAGGATGCCCAGCGGTCCGTAATCCTTGCCGCCTGGAGGTGCCGCGAGGCGGTCGGCGACTTCCTTCTGAATGGTGACAAACTGGCCTTCGCAGGCAGGTGATGTGACAAGGATGGCGATCACCGGGCTGGCGACCTGGTAGGGAAGGTTGGCGACAAGCTTGAATGGGCGCTCCGCAAGGGCAGCGACGATCTGCGGGTTCAGATCGCGTCCATGATCGAGGCAATCACCCTGCACGAGCACGATCGCTCGACCGATCCGAGACTCCACGATACTTGCCATCATCGGATCGATCTCACAGGCGACAACGGAAGCGCCGGCGGCCACCAGCTCCTCGGTCAGCGTTCCGGTGCCCGGGCCGATCTCAAGCACCACCGCACCCCTCGACACCTCCGCTGCGGTGAGCAGCTTGCGGATCTGGTTGTGATCGTGAAGAAAATTCTGGCCGAGTCGATGGCGTGGCGTAGCGCTATGGGCAGCCAGCAGGGCGCGGATTTCGGTCAGCGTCTGCACGAAGGAGCCGAATGGGTCACCAGGTGTAGCGGACGGTGTAGGTGATAATGACGCCTTCCTGACCCGGCGGCACGTTCACCTTGAACTCGATGTGTCGACTGTCGGACTTGGTGAAGTCCTGGCTGCGCTCGATGATCTCCCAGCCCGACCATCGATACATGGTCTCGCGAACAAGGACCGTCTGGGGCTGATCCTTGTGATTACGAACGTTGACGCGGATGGACTCAACGATCGTCTTTCGCTTGGTATCCGACGTGAAATTGGTTTGGGTGCGTTCGGCCACGACATCGAACGACTCGCCCAGTCGGATCAGCACCTTCTCATCCTTCGGCGTGTGATCGATCCGGTCTTCGCCCACGAATTCGAGCGTTCCATCGTCTGTGTCCTCCTTGTAGACGCGCATGCGCCCGCGAGGAAGCGGCATACCCAATTCGCTCCGCTGGTCGTTGGTAAGCCGCAGAAAAACGCTCGCGTTGACGGGTTGCGGATTCAGCATGTCCTTGTCTACAAATGGCGATCCACCGTATCCCCAGCGGGCCGCGTCCGCGGTCGCGTCGACCACAAGGACCTTCTCCACCGGTACATCGGTTGCTGTGGGAAAGAGCACGATTTGCTGGCTGCCGCCGTTCTTGATGTCGGTTCGCCGGGGAAGTGAGTAAAGGTGATACTCAAAGAACGGCTTTTCCTCAAAGCCGGCATCGGCCGCCGCGAGCGTTCCCGCCTCATAAGCCTTCCCGCGTGATCGCATCGGGCTTGGTCGGGTGACCCGCTGCACATCGCCGGCGATCAGCTTCAGCTGCGCATCGTGATAGGTTGCACCACTGAGATTCAAGAGGGTGACCCAGGCGCCAAGGTCTGCGCTGCGCTCATCGTCATGAAGGACCATGTTGTAGTCTGCGCGCCAGGTGAGGCCGGCGGTCTGGTACGTGGTCCGGACGTTGTGATCACCGCCGGAGGCCGCATCAATCTTCCAGACCAGGGTCGGCTTGGTGATGAGGCCTTCCGGCAAGGAGGCCAGTGAGATGTTCGCGCCTTGTCTCGGAACAAGCCGAAGGCCCTGCGCAGTCCGAATCACCAGTTGACCCTGGGAGGCGGAGAGCAGGGTGCCGGCGATCTGCTCCACCGTTTGGGCCGATGGGGCGGCCACCACGATCTCTCGATCGACGTATTTTTCCAGCAGCTTGTCGGGACTGAGGAGATCGAATTCGAAATTCTGCTCCAGCACTGTGGTCTTGGAGTCGCCGAGGTCCTCGAAGCTCACCGTCGTTGGGTCAATGAAGGCCGCGACGTCGGTAAAGCGAAGGTCGTTCATCCCCGGCTTCAAGGACAACGACCTCACCTCCTTCACCACGCCGAACCCTGGAATCTGCCAGACATTCGGCGATCCGCCGGATCGTTCCATGTCGACAAACTGCTGCAGGTCGAGATCGACGTCCGAGGAGTAAACGGTGATGGAGGGACCTTGCTCCGCGGCCAAGGCGGTCGAGAGCGCGAGAACAGGAAGGACGATCATGGTGATACCTCGTGAGTGATGCGGGCAATCCGTGTCGTGAGGGACACCGGATGGCAAGGGCTATTCCTTTTCGCGGGCGACTCCGACATGAAAGAATAGTGTCCAGAGGCGAATGGGGTGAACTCAGGCGGGCCGCCAGAGGGAGGCGACAGGTTCGGTGCGCCTACCGGCCCAAGGCAGGGATGGGTCGCGATTATCGAGCGATGGCTTCAGCGCGAACCTCGCGCAGCACGGTCACCTTGATCTCACCGGGGAACGTCAACTCATCTTCCACCCGCTTGGCAATCGTGCGGGCGATGGCGAAGGCATGAGCGTCGTCAGCCTTCTTGGCATCAACGATCACCCGTATCTCTCGCCCCGCCTGTATCGCGTGGGCCTCGTCCACATGCGCCTGCTCCTTCGCGATGGCTTCAAGCTGCTCAAGCCGCTTGATGTACATCTCCATGCTTTCGCGGCGGGCTCCGGGCCGGGCGCCGGAGACCGCATCGGCCGCCATGACGATGGGTGTATAGGGCGTCGTCGAGGGAATGTCACCATGGTGGCCGCCGATGGCGTTCAAGACGGCCTCGCTTTTCTCGCCGTACTTGCGGGCGAATTCCATGCCGATTGCGGGGTGGCCACCCTCCATCTCGTGGTCCATGGCCTTTCCGATGTCATGGAGAAAACCCGCACGTCGGGCAATCGATCCGTTCAGGCCGAGTTGGTCCGCGATCATCTGGGCGAGGAAGGCGACCTCGATCGAGTGCCGAAGAACATTCTGGCCATAGCTGGTGCGGAAATGCAGCTTGCCCATGGCTTCGATGATCTTGGGGTGCAGGCCGCGAACGTTGGCCTCAATCACGGAGTCGTTGCCATATTTCACGATCCGCTCCTGCATGTCCCGACGCACCTGTTCGACCACTTCCTCAACCCTGGCCGGGTGCACTCGGCCGTCGGCGACGAGCTTTTGCAGGGCCTCTGCGGCGATCGCCTGCCGGACGCGGTCAAAACAGGAGACACTAATGACCCCGGGTGTATCGTCGACGAGGATGTCGACCCCCGTCGCCCGTTCAATAGCCCGGATGTTGCGGCCTTCACGTCCGATAATCCGGCCCTTCATTTCATCAGATGGAATCTTGATGGAACGAACCGTGGAATCGGCGACATGCTCGGCAGCGAACCGCTGAATCGCCAGAAGGGTCACTTCGCGGCTGCGCGATTTGGCATCCGCTTCGGCATCTTCAAGGATCTTTTGTGCCAGGCGATTGCCCTCGTGCTCGGACTCGACCCGGACCTCTGCAAGGTACTGTTCTCGTGCCTGGTCAGGGGTAAGACCGGAGATCTTGGACAGGCGTTCGTTCATGTGTTGCCGCAACGACGCCGCCTCGGTTCTCTCGGCCTCCACCGCCTTTTCCATTTCCTCGATCTCGGACTCGCGTCGATCAAGCCGGTTCTCGCGTTCGGTAATCTTCTCGAGCTTCCGGTCGAGGGTTTCTTCGCGTCGAGCCGCCCGGGACTGGCTTTCCTTGATCTCCGCAAGCCCAGTCTGAAGTTCCTTATCGAAGGCCTCTCGACGCTCGGCGATCTTCTTCTCGGCCTCAAGCTCCGCGCGCTGTACGACCGCCTCGGCCTCTGTCCTGGCTTCATGGAGGATCCGTTGCGAATCGTCGTGCGCACTCGCCAAAGACTTTGAGGACAAGCGGTTGACAACAATCCAAGTCAGGACTGCCCCAACAATGAGCGCGCCTATACCGATGCCAATGTCCATCCAAATCTCAGCGAGCAGTATCGTGGAAAACACGTGAATCCCCTGTTCAAATCGCCGCAGCCACTGCGCGTGGACGGCCATGTCGATCGAAACGGCTCGACCGGATCAAGGGCGCTGACAGACGTGTTCTGCTCTGCTCAATCGCTCCGGCCCGATTGGAGCGGGGCGGTTGGGCCGGCCTCGCTCATTCGGGCATTAGGACGGAAGTTTGGAAAGAATCGGGCCAATGGAGGGAGTCAGCTACACGTCAATCTATCCCGCCGCGGGGGCGGTCGCCACGGCCCAAGAGCCGAGGCGTGATACGGTCAGTCGCCCGAGTTCGGGCGGGCCGGGAACGTCCGTCGGCCGTGGAATAATGGATATGGTCGGCGCGACGGAAAAGATGAAGACCTCGTTAGTATTCAGCAAACACCGGGAAGTTGTCAAGATTCAATCGGGACCGGGAACAGGACGCTACCATCTGGACCTGCGATGCCGGCGATTCTCGATCGACTTCTGAGGCTGCTGCTGACCAATCCGATCTGTCTTCGGCTGGTGTATGGGGGTTCACGGAGACTTCGGCACCTCTATATTCGTGCGGGCTACCTCGGCCTGATGATGGTCATTCTGCTTTTTGCCCTGATCAGCCGAGGAAACACCCTTCGGCAGCTCGCACAGAGCGGAGCGAACGCGTTTCAATTGATCTCCTTCGCGCAGGTCGGCCTGATCTGCCTCCTGACACCGGTCTTCATGGCGGGAGCGATCGCCCAGGAAGCAAACCCTCGGACATGGGACATTCTGTTGACGACGCCGCTCAACGGTCTGCAGATCGTGCTTGGCAATCTCTTCGGTCGGTTGTTCTTCATCCTGGCGCTGCTGTTTTCAACCCTGCCGCTGTTTGCCGTCACCCAGTTCTTTGGCGGTGTTCCCAGCGAATCGATCTTCACCAGCTATGCAATTGCGGCGACGAGTTCGCTTCTCGTGGCTTCCATTGCCGTGACGCTGAGTGTGACGCGCACCGCAGGCAAGCGCGCGGTGTTCGTGTTCTACATCGCGGTGGTCATGTATCTGGTTGTGACCTACGCGATTGACGCCCTGTTGCGGCCGGTCGTTCCGGCGGGAACTCCGACAAGCACGACCGTGATGACGCCGCTCAATCCGTTTCTTGCCCTTCAGGCGCTCCTCTACACAAACTCATATCGCGTGCCGGACATCGGTCCCGCCGAAGCCGGTTGGGTGGTGCGGCAATGGATGGGGCACCCCATCAGCACCTTCTGCTGGTTGTGCGGCCTGATCAGCGCGGGGCTCATCATCTTTTCCACCGCGAGACTTCGGGTGATCGGCACCCGCGTGGGAACCGTTCCATGGTGGAAGAAGCTTCTCGGCGCGGCGAATCGACGAGCGGTCGGACGCGAGCCGCGACGGGTGGGCCACAATCCGATTGCCTGGCGCGAGTCGAAGTCGAAGGGCAACACGATCGGTGCCGTCATTTCGCGGTGGACGTTTGTTGCGCTCGGCGTGCTGGTGGCGATCGTCTTCGTCACGCTCTATCACACGGGGCAGATGGACCACGCCACGTTTCGCCTTGCGATTCTCTCAACCGTCGGCGCCGAGCTGCTGATCATCGTCCTCACCGCCATCAATCTCAGCGCGACCGCCGTGAGCAAGGAGCGCGAGGACGGGTCGCTGGACATCATCTTGACAACCCCGATTCAGCCCGGGCCATACCTCTACGGCAAGCTGCTTGGCCTGGTGCAGTATCTGCTTCCAATGATGCTGGTTCCGGTGATCACCATGACCATCATTGCGTTCTATGTGCTTGCAGACGGCATGGGACGGTCGGGCGGGGTGATGGTGTTTGATGCGCTCGCCGGGCGAACAGAATCAAGGACACTCCCGGTGGTCTTGCCGGAGGGGGCGATCGCCCTGCCACTGGCTCTGGTTCCATTCGTCGCGTTCTGTGTGATGATCGGCCTCAGTGCGTCGATTCGAAGCAAGGGGACGATTTCCTCCATTATCGTGGCGGTGGGATGGATCCTTTTGATTGCGTGCGTGCTGGGTGCCTGCGGCTGGCCGAGTGGACGGCAGTTTCCGCTGCTTGGGGCGCTCATCAGCGCGGTCAGTCCGTTCAACCTGCTGGGCGCGCTGATCTATCCCGCGGACGTGATACCCGAGAGCCTCACCGAGCCGATCACCGGCCGCATCTGGCTGGCCGTAGGATCGGCCGTGGCCGCCGGCGGATTCTCTGCGGCGGTGTATGCGATGCATACCGGTATGAAGCGGAACTTCATGATGACGGTGCGACGACTCGCCGGAATCAAGTGAATCAAGCATGAGCGGGCTCTTTGGAACCGAGCAGGCGGTTCGATACGTCCGAGTGGCGGTGGAGCGGACATTCGACGCCCATCCGGAAGGGTTGACCTATGGGGTTCCAGCGCGGCTCGACGAAATTGGGATCGGAGATCGTGTCCTTGTTCCACTGGGCCGATCGAGGCGGCCCGTGCCGGGCTATGTCATTGACGAAGAGCGGGTTCCGGAGGCAGGGCGGGATCGGATTCGACTGATTGATGCGCGGGATGACCCGGGCCTCTCGCTCCCGCGAGATCTGGTCTCTTTGGCGCGATGGATCTCATCGTACTACTGCTGCCCGCTCGGTGTGACGCTCTCGAGCATTCTCCCGTCGCCGGTTCGGAAAGGTGTCGGCCTGGTGACCACGACGCTGATTGATATTGGAGACGGCGGGGCGGAAGGCGCCACCCCGGCCCAGCGACGAATTCTGGAGATACTTCGCGAACTACCAGCAGATGAACGACCACTTGAGCAGCAGGCGCTGTTGCGGCGGGCCAACGTGAAGACGAAAGGGCCGCTTCGAGCCCTGATCTCTGCAAAGGCAGTTGCTGTTCGCAAGAGTCGTCATGTTCAGGCGGAGTGGGCGGTCACGAATACCTGCGATCGGCGGCCCGAGTCATTGACGGCGGAGCAGGCGGGTGCCGTTGAGTTGATCAAGGGATGCCTCATGGGCGGTTTCTCCGCTCACTTGATTCATGGCGTCACGGGCTCGGGGAAGACCGAGGTCTACCTTCGGCTCATTCAGGAGGTGGTGTCTCAGGGGAGAAGCGCGCTGGTGCTCGTGCCGGAAATCAGTCTGACGCCTCAGACAGGCGGAAGAATCCTCGGCCGGTTTCCCGATCATCGCGTGGCCATTCTTCATTCGGGCCTGACCGCAGCGCAGCGACATCATCAATGGGCGATGGTTCGCGAGGGATCGGCCGACGTTGTGCTCGGTGCTCGATCAGCGCTCTTTGCCCCGGTGCCCGACGGGCGGCTTGGCCTCATCGTTGTGGATGAGGAGCATGACGGCTCATATAAGCAGGACCAGGCGCCGCGATATCACGCGCGCGACGCATCGATTCGGCGCGCGCAGCTCGCGGGTTGCCCGGTCGTGCTTTGCAGTGCAACGCCATCGCTTGAGAGCTGGCACAATGCAGTGCAACGCAACGCCTATCGGCTGCACAAGCTCACCCATCGAGCGCCGGGCCTCAGGGTGCCGCGGGTGGAGATCGTCGACTTTGTCGAAGAACGACGGGCGCGCACCGATCGGCGGGTGCACCTGATTGGGCCGCGACTGGAAGGCGCGATTCAACGAACGCTCGCTGCCGGAGGCCAGGTGATACTGCTGCTGAATCGGCGGGGCTTTGGCAACTACGTAGCGTGTCCGGACCACATGTGCGGATGGTTGATGACTTGTGACGACTGCGATGCGGCCATGGTGTGCCACAAGGAAGGCGATGATCTTCGTGGCTATGTGCGATGCCACCACTGCCTCGCAGAGCAGAGGATCCCGGAGCTCTGTCCACGGTGCGGAAACAGAATCACGGTCTTCGGCTTCGGCACGCAGCGGGTCGAAGAGGAATTGAAGCGCAAGTTCGCGGGCCTGGCGACTGAAGGCGCGATGCTGCGGGTTGATGCCGACACCATGCCGCATGTCAGCGCCTGGCACGATGCACTGGGTCGCTTCGGGCGTGGCGAGATCCGTCTGCTGGTCGGCACCCAGATGATCGCCAAGGGACTCGACTTCCCGGGGGTGCGCCTGGTTGGCGTCGTCAATGCGGATACCGCGATCAATCTCCCCGACTTTCGAGCGGCGGAACGGACGTTTCAGCTTGTGGCCCAGGTGGTGGGTCGATGCGGTCGGGGTGAGGATGGCGGTCTTGCCATGATTCAGACGTTTCAGCCGGGGATTCCGGCGATTCGCCTTGCATCGACACAGGATTTTGACGCTTTCGCCACAGGCGAGATGGCGGATCGGGCACGGGCCCAGCTTCCGCCGCATACCCGGATGGTTCGGTGTGTCGTGCGTGACCTCGAGCTTTCGGCCTGTGTGGCGAAGGCGCGAGCACTGGCGGACGCGATTCGGCCGCTTCTCGGCGACGGGATGCGAATGCGCGGGCCGGCGCCGTGCCCGATCAGTCGTATTGCCAAGCGGCATCGCCAGCAGATCGAGGTCACCGCGCCGACGGCCGCTGCGCTTCAGCAGGTGCTCGCCTCAGCGCGTTCGATGGGCCTGTTTCATCTTGGTGAAGAACTCGCCGTGGATGTGGATCCAATCGCAATCCTGTGAGCTAGATCTTGCGGGTTCTCAATCGTTCGTGCTGATCCAGCATTCGCCGAAACTCGCGCCACGAGGGAGTCGTGAAGGTGCGGCCGCCGGACTGTGGGCGCGCCGCCGAAAGGTATGTATCGAAGGATTCAACGACTTCTCCCAGCCTTTCGGCGGATCGGGTGAGCAGGGCGGCGTACGTGGACACGACGGTTTGATGGAGCGAGTCGCCAAACTGAATGGGCAACTCTTCGCGAACGAGGATATCGCCGCCGTCGATGGTCCTGTCGACACGATGGATGGTGTAGCCCGTCATCGTCGAGCCTTCGTGAAGCTGCCAGAGCACGCTCTGGGCTCCCTTGAACTCGGGAAGGAGTTCGTGGTGCACGTTGAGCATTCCGAGGCGTGGGGCGGAGAAGACTCGGGGGGCGATGTAGGCGTTGCCGAGCGAAAGTGCCAGCTCGGCGCGGGATTCATTCAGGAGTTCGACCGTCCGCGGACTGTTCAGGGTTGGAGTCGACAAGAGACGAAGATGGAGCTGCTCGCAGAGGTCTTGAAGCGGCGGTATGCGAAGGCGGGAAGCGACATCATCGGTGTACCAGCGGCGGAGCCTGAGGCCGTTCATCGCGCCGCGGGGACCGATGCGCATCGTCTTGGAGAGGATTCGCTTGAACCGTCGCCACCTGCCGGCCGGCGCGCGGTCGGCGAGAATCACAGTCGTGAGCTCAACGTCATGTCGATTCACCAGGTTTGGTATGCAGACCGAAGCGAAGCCCTGTTCGATGCTGGTGATAATGGCGACTTTCATGTGATCGAGTGCTCCAACGCCCACGTCGGGATGTCGTTGGTCGAATTCCAGGTGCTCCGGGCGAGGAGGTATTCCACGTGTCGCACCGGCCATGCGGCGACAACATTTTCACGAAGCATGATGTGCGAGGTCGAATGTCCCGGCCGATGAACGCCGCGAACGGCTGAAGCGCAGGAGACATGCCCGGATGAACGGACGACGGCGACGGCCTCCCGCGTTACGTTTCGCCATTGGCCATAGGGCCACGCGAAGTGGCTGCACTCTCCGAGGCGGTCGATGATCACCAGATGGGCTCGTCGGACCTCCTCGGTCGCTGCCGTTGCGTCGGCCGCACCGAGATCGACATGGCTCCACGTGTGATTTCCGATTTCGTGGCCGCGGTCTCGAAGCGACGCGAGGTCGTCCCAGTTCATGAACGGAGTGGCGGGAAAGTGGAGGCGGTCATGACAGAACCTGCGAATGTGATCCGCACGCTGTTCGCCGACCATTGACGGACACACAAAGAAGCACCCACGGGCGTTGAATTCCTCGAGGACTGCGGCAGCGGTCATGCACGATTGCCGGCCGTCGTCAAACGAAAAAGCAAGTGTCGGCCGCGTGACGGATCCCAGTTGGGCGAGCCTGGAGGCGTCGGCATACCGAACGAATTCGAAGGATTGCGAGAGTCTCCGGAGCAGGTGACGAAACGGCTCAACTTCATGGGGGAAGAGATGATGAAACAGTAAGGTCTGAACGCGAGGGACCGATAGGGCCGCGCGGACCCGGCCCCTGAGGCCGTCGGCAATTCGCATTGCATCAAGGGCGAGACTTCTGGCCGCATCGCGCGGGCGCACGCCGTAATACTCTCGAGTTGAGGTCGCCCAGGCAGGAGCGTTCTCTTGTTTGGCGGCGGCAGTCACCGAGGTAGCGTATCGAAGTGGAGCGGCCGGGGTATCGATCGGCTACGCGGCTTCGTGTTTGTCTGCGGTGGGGCCGGTGGCAGCGCGGCCTTCCAGCGGATCGACATCAGCCAGGCGGCCAAGGCGCGCAAAGTAGCCGCCGCCGGTGTCGTCTGCGACAGGCACAGGGAGGGCTGCGGGCCGCGGTGCATTCCAGCTATGAGGCTCCGACTGGGCGTGCCGGATTTCAGTCGATGCGATCCTGAAGGCCGTACCCGCGGCCAAGGCCGTAAAGATCCAGCCGAAGAGGCCCATGTTGAGCAGAAAGAAAATGAACGTGCCGACACCGGCGGCGTCGTCCGTCATGGCGCGGCTCTCGTCCGTCATGGCGGCGATGAACTCCGCTCGCTCCTGATCATCCATTTGGTCCCAGAGCTGGGCCGCCTGCGATTCGACCTCTGGCGGAAAGGACTCGTCATCGTCAGATTCCGACAATGTCTCGCCGTTGCTGATCATTCGGTCCATGACCTCCCAGGCGAGTCGGTCTTGGGCATCCTCCTCGGAGATGGTTGCCATCTCGTCGGCGAAATCGCTGTACTCCAGCTCAGAGAGCATGCAACGGCTGGCGAGCACACCCGCGATGGTGAGGGCCGCAGCAATGATTCCAGCAGTGGCTCCGCCCCGACCCTGGTTACCCATGCCCATGCCGAAACCCGCCGCACCACCGACAATGGGGGCGAGGATGCCAAGGTTCCAGCCGGTGAGCCAGCTGATGCCGGTCCAGACGGCAGCACCGACCGCAGCGCCAAGCAATGCACCGAGAGTTCCGTTGACGAGGGACATACGGGGCCTTTCGAAGGGGAATTGCTGCCAGATCATCGGAAGAGAATTGCCGGCGCGGGCGTCAAGCCCGCGCATCGCCAAAATGCAGATTCGTGTGGTGCGGATTGGGTAGCGCGTGCGCGGGATTCTCGGACCGGGCGATACCATCGCCGCATGCTGATTCGCTGGAAAAAGGTCGACGGCGGCGCGGTGCTGACGGTGATCCGCGAGGACGGCAGTTTGGAGACGACGCGGCCGCGACAGGGGGCGTTTTTTGCAGTGCACGACCTCGTGCACTATGTCGTTGAGGCGGCAATGGGATTTAACGAGGCGTTCTTCGGACTGCTGCGGAGCGGCTGGTCGTATGAGACGTTTGAGGACAAGACGGATCCGCGGTATCAGTCGATCCCGAGCGAGGCGACTGTTGCGGAGCATTTGGTTGGCGTCCTGACGACGAGGCTGCTCAATCCCGCGCGGTTGGATGGCGAGTTGGCTTCGGAGTGGGTGCGGGAGATCAACGAGACTGTTGCGCAGATGTTGGAGCCGGAGGGGCTATCGGCGCCACACCTCGATCATGAGGGACTGCTTGCGATGGCGGCATCGCTTGAGGTGCTCCTCGCACGCTGGCGAGATCTGCCCCTCGGAGAACATCTGCAACTTGAATTTCCTTCGGGTGAAGATCTCAGGGGAACGGGCGGCTGAGAATGAGGCTCTCATAGTTAACTTCGGGCCAGCGCGTGCGGGCAACTTCGCGAAAGCCGAGCCGCCGGTAGTAGGCGATGAGGCCGTGGGCGTGTTCCGAGGTGTCAAGCGCCAATTCTGACGCGCCATCGGCGAGCGCGAGCGACGTGACATGGTCGATCAGCGATGTTCCGATGCCCTGCCGCTGCAAGCCGGGTTCCACCGCGAACTGTCCGAAGGTGGCCACGCCCGGGCGACGATACCAATCGCAGCCGTTCGACGAGCCCGGCGGGTAGTAAACAATCGTGCCGAGAAACCGCGAGCCATTGATGGCGAGAAACCCGCGGCCGCGAGCGATCCGTTTGAGCGTTGTCGCTGAGTCCTGATGGGAGGCGACAAAGTGCATCCCGGCGTCGGCCAATGGCCGATAGGCGCGGTGCAGCAGGTCGGTGAGCGCTTCGGCGTCGTCCGTTTCGCACCAAGGGCGAATTGTGAAATCCGGCATGATTCCCTCGCGACGGCGATGGTAGTCGCCGACACGGGCGGTCGCGTTGGCGATATCGTGCCCTGATGAGCGAACCCGCCTCGCAGCCGTTTGAAATTCTCCTGGCTCACAATCATTGGGCCACTCGAAGGGTCCTTGATCTGTGCCGGCCGTTATCGCGCGAGCAGTTTCACCAGCCGTTTCCGATTGGGCCGGCCGAGACCGACGGGCTGCACGCCACGCTGACGCACATTGTCGGCTGCATGCGGCGGTGGTGCGATCGAATCGCCGAGCGAGACCTGCGGCCGACCATCGAGCACCCGCGGCCGGGATATTCCGGCGAGACCGATCATCGCGACCGCACGCCGGACGAGTTGCAGGCACTCCTCAGCGAGGCGACGGAGGACCTGAGGTGGGTGATCGAGCTGTCTCAGGCGCGGGGGCTTGACACGGTTATTCGAATGGAGTTCGGCGGCAAGACGTATTCATTCACCCGCGGTGCGGCCCTGATTCACGTGCTCACCCACGGGCACTATCACCGGGCGCAGTGCATGAACATGCTGAGGCAACTCGGTGTGATCGGCGGCGGAAAGCCGACGCCGGATCTGGATGTGGTGGACTGGCAGGCTGAGAGCGGCGCCAACATCTGACCGGAATGCAGAACAACACCACCATCTTGATCGTCGGCGGAAGCGGATTCCTCGGCGGCAGCCTGGCGAGGCATCTCACCAGCGCGGGCGTCAAGGTGGTCACGATCTCGCGTCGGAAGGTGCCAACTTCGGGCGATCGATGGAATCATCTGTGCTGGGACGGCCGCACCTGCGGCGACTGGGCCAGCGCATTGGATGGAGCGTCGGCGGTGGTAAACCTCGCCGGGCGAACCGTTGACTGCATCAAGACGCCCGATCATTGCGATGAGATTCTCCGGTCCAGAATTGAGGCAACGCGAGTGCTGGGCGAAGCCGTTCGGAAGGTTGGGAACCCGCCGCGGGTCTGGGTGCAAATGAGCACGGCCCATGCGTACGGCGATCCACCGGAGTTGATCTGTGACGAAGGCAGTCCGTTCGGGTACGGGCTTGCGCCGACGGTTGCGCGAGCCTGGGAGGAAGCCTTTGCCAATGCAATCCTCCCATCGATGCGAGGCGTTGTCTTTCGGACCAGCTTCGTGCTCGGTCGGTCGGGCGGCGCGCTGCCGCGACTGGCGCTGCTCGCTCGTTTCGGACTCGGCGGAACTGTGGGCCATGGGCGCCAAGGAATGAGCTGGATTCATGAAACCGATATGAACCGGCTGTTTGAGCGGGCACTCACGGACGACGCCATGTCGGGCCCCTATGTGGCAACCGCGCCGAAACCCGTGTCGAATGCCGTGTTCATGCGATCATTGCGACGGGCACTGGGAATGCCCATTGGCCTTCCGGCATTTTCATGGATGGTGCGTTCGGGCGCCCCCTTGCTTATGAGGACGGATCCTGAGTTGGCGCTGTATGGCCGTTACTGTGTTTCCACACGGCTGCGCGATGAAGGTTTCAAATTCAGATTCCCGGAATTGGATTTGGCGCTCAACGATCTGTACCGTGAAGCTCCGCCATTGTGAGTTGCGCATGACCGACACTGTGATTCCCGCATTCGCCGCCGAGTTCGCAAGATATCGCAGCCTCGCCGAGAATGCGGCAGCGCAGGTGCCCTGGCCTCAGCTGCGCGAGCCGCTGGTGCCCGAGACCAACTCGGCGGCCGTGATCATGAAACACGTCGCGGGCAACCTGAAATCGCGCTGGACGGACGCCTTCACGACCGATGGTGAGAAGCCGTGGCGGAACCGCGACAACGAATTCGTTGATGACTTTCCGGATCGCGAAGCGCTGAACACGTTCTGGAGCGAGGGTTGGAAGCCGCTGGAGCAGCTTCTTGCGACTCTCCACGATAGTGACCTTGGCCGCGTGCTGACCATTCGCGGCGAGCCGCATTCGCTTGCCCTGGCATTGGCGCGGTCTGTCACACACACGGCGTATCACGCGGGGCAGATCGTGCAGATGTCGCGGGTGATGGCGTCGCGCGGCGGGGTGGAGTGGAAAACGCTGACTATCGCCCGCGGCGAGTCGGCCCGATTCAATGCGGGCAAGGGATTCGACCCGGCGTCGCCGTCCCGCTAGACCGCCCTATCCGCCTGAGATTCGACCTCAAGCAAGTCGAGCGGGGGCAACTCGGTCTCGCAAGTCACCCTATTCTCACCTACGAAACAGCCGGAGCAGCCGACGCAGCATCGACTCATTCCGCCGAGCCGTCAGGCCCGCGTCGCTTGTGGACGGCGTCGAAACCACGACTTTCAGCGGAGGGGATTTGCTGAGTTGGTGAGCGCGGCAGAACTCATCTCTGACCTTCGCGACATTCGACTTTGCCGGTTCCCAGGCGTTGAAGTCAATGTCGAGCGTGCAAGGTATCCACGTGCCGTCGATCGCCTTGCGCAGATCTCCAAATCCGAGTTCATCTATGGCTGCGAAGAACCCGGTGCCCCGCAGATCACCATTGAATGGGTGATTCCGCTCACACTTCAGTGGTGATCCGTATTCCCAGGGCTCAGACTGACTCATGTGACAGTGGGCATGCGCACGCAGCAATTGACCTGATCGGGCCGCAGTGAACTCGAATGTGCCGCTGGCGGTCTCGGCCTCAAATGCGGCAACCGTTGATTCGGTGTGCGCCGACAACTCAACAATGAGGTCGATGTCCCCGCTCACAATCATTGAGCCGTCGTGGAAGACGGTGTGCCCGCCTCGTGATGAAAGCGCACAAGGGAATCCGTTCTCGTCATCGCGCGGCAGATCGTCGACGCGGATCGGTTGACCGAGGTCAACAAGGCGCGCATGACGGGTCGCGAACACGTCGGCAAGTGCCGGATGCGAACCTCGGAAGACGATGAGTCCAAAGTGCATTCCCATGGTGCGCCGGCGAGACGGATTCTTCAGCATACAATGCCCCACAACGCTCGGGGCGCAGCGTGGACTGGCCACGTCTGCTGAGATGCACCCGCGGAACCTGATCCGGCTCGTACCGGCGTAGGGAAGCGATTCCATGACCCACCGAGTTCGTTCGCTTGTCCTTCGTTGCCTCATCGCACTGCCGGCGATGATCGCCATCGCGTGCGGCGGCGGATGTTCTCTCGAATCCAGGTTCTACAAGCCCGGCAATACTGACTTCCCCACACCAGATGGTGTCGAAGACGTTTCCATCAACGTTTCGGATCACGAGCATCTTCATGGCTGGTTCGTTCCGCCACCGTCGGGCGACTCCGATGCGCCGCTCATCATCTTCTGCCATGGCAGCGCCACGACCATTGACCGACTGTTCGACACGCTCCAGTCCATCGCGGCGGAGGCTGATGCCGCCCTGCTCATGTTCTCGTATCGCGGATACGGGCGGTCGTCGCCGCGAGCGAATGTCACCCGCGCCTCGACGGTGGAAGACACGCGCTGCGTGGTCAATGCCGCCATGCAACGGCCCGACATCGATCACGACCGCATCGTCCTTTTCGGCTACTCGCTTGGGGCGGTGCCCGCACTCAAGGTTGCGTCGGAGGACACGCGCATCGCGGGCGCGATTTCAGGAGGAACCTATTCCCGCGCCGACGCTGCCCTCGACGACATCGGCAAGGGTTGGATTGCCCCGTTCATCGGCGGCTATGCCGATCCGGTTGAATCCGCGGCACGATTGGGTTCGCGGCCGCTCTTTCTCTTTCACGGCGAAATCGACGATGCCGTGCGGGTGCACCATGCCTACGCCATCGCGGCCGCCAGCTCCCGTGCCGATGTGCCCACCACATTGCGAATCATTCCAAACGCGGGGCACTACAACGTGCTCGATGTTGAGCCGGAAGTGACCCGCGCGCTCGCGGCGTTTGTTCGCGACATTCCATCCATCAAGGAGAGACCATGATCACCTCTCGCTCGAATCGCCCTCTCCCGCTCCACGGCGCAGCCAATCCCGGCCGCGACACCACCGTCACCACCCCCGGTTCGTTCGCCAATGCCCCCGATGTCGGCGGCCCGCTGATGTTCAGTTCGCCCGACACCCCCGGCATGCCCGCGCCGAGCGAGAAGACCGCATGGGACTTTCTGCCCGGTGGGTGGAGCGTTGAACCCGTGGGGTCCGCCGTGCGGACCGCGGCGTCCGGTCCATCGTCCTCCGACGACCACTCCGTCACGTTCCAAACCGCTCGCGGCCAATCCATCACCGTCCACCATCCGCGCGGCTTCACGCCCATCACCCAGCTCGAACACGCCCGACTCGGCATTGTCACGCGAGAGATGCGCCGAGTCGCCGAACGCGAGCCGCACTTCGATGAGCTCTTCCCCGGCAAGGGAGCCGAGGCGGTGCGCGATGAAGTCGCCGCCGGCCGCATGGTGATTCCCGCCAACATCGATCATCTGAAACACCGGCTTGATCCGATGTGCATCGGCCGTGCGAGCCGCACCAAGGTGAACGCCAACATGGGCGCATCTCCCGTGTCGTCGGGCAC
This sequence comes from uncultured Isosphaeraceae bacterium, assembly GCA_964407695.1. Classification (GTDB taxonomy): domain Bacteria; phylum Planctomycetota; class Phycisphaerae; order Phycisphaerales; family SM1A02; genus CAYOWQ01. Next base: position 110,553 of record CAYOWQ010000005.1, read on the forward strand.
CGATGAAGAGCTGGAGAAGCTCGATTGGGCGGTGAAGTGGGGGGCCGACACGGTGATGGACCTTTCCACCGGCGGCGAGATCGATGCCTGCCGCGAGGCGTTCTGTCGTCACTCCACCGTGCCCATCGGCACCGTGCCCATCTATTCGATGATCATCGGGAAGAAGATCGAAGACCTCGACTGGCCCACGATCCGGGACTCGCTGCATCATCAGGCGCAGCAGGGCGTCGACTACTTCACCATTCACGCCGGGGTGCGTCGGGCGCACCTGAGCTTCGTCAAGAACCGGCTCATCGGCATCGTCAGCCGCGGCGGGTCGCTTCTCGCCAAGTGGATGCTGGTGCACGGCAAGGAGAACATCATGTACGAGCGCTGGGATGAGATCTGCGACATCCTGCGGCAATACGACGTGACGTTCTCGATCGGCGACGGGCTTCGACCCGGCGGCCTCGCCGACGCCACCGACGCCGCCCAGCTCGCCGAACTGGAAACCCTCGGCGAGCTCACCGAGCGCGCCTGGCGTCGCGGCGTGCAGGTGATGATCGAAGGCCCCGGCCACGTACCCTTCGACCAGATCGAGTGGAACGCCAAGATCCAGCGCACGCTCTGCCACGGGGCGCCGTTCTACGTGCTCGGCCCGCTGGTGACCGACATCTTCCCCGGCTACGACCACATCACCTCCTGCATCGGCGCCACCGCCATGGCCTATCACGGGGCGGCGATGCTCTGCTACGTCACGCCCAAGGAGCACCTCGGCCTGCCGAAGAAGGACGACGTCAAGCAGGGCTGCATCGCCTACAAGATCGCCGCCCATGCGGCCGATGTAGCGCTGGGCATTCCGGGGGCCCGCGACCAGGATGATGAGCTCACCAAGGCCCGCGCTGCCTTGAACTGGGAGAAGCACTTCGAACTCAGTTTCGATCCCGACACCGCCCGCGCCTATCACGATGAAGATCTCGATGTCGATACCGATTTCTGCGCCATGTGCGGCCACGACTGGTGCAGCGTGCGCATCTCGAAGGAAATCCAGGAGTTCGCCAGCGGCAAGGCCGACGGCTTCGAGCGGGATGGGGTGAAGCGCTCGGCCGCGTTGACGGCTGAGCAGCAGGAGATTCTCGCCAAACGCGGTGTGCTGAGCCCGGATGAGATCCACAAGCTGGCGAGCAAGACCAAGAAGGCCGTCGGCGCTGACAAGGGCAAGGCGAGTTGCCACTCCGACTACGTCGACCCCGACATGGCGAAGCATCTGCAGGAAGAGAAGGAGGTGCTGGTGCAGGTGGATGTGCGCCCGGCGCTGGGGATCGGGAAAGAGGATCGGGTGGTGTGAATTCATGAATTGTTTGCGCAAACCCTTCGGCAGCCACCCAGCCTCGCGATCGAGTCCGGCTTCAGATGGAGGCGGTATGGGCGAGATGCTCAAAGCGCCCGACGATCCACGGTGGCGCTGAGTGTGCCGTCTATCATCCCGCCGTGGCAACGTTCGCCTGCCTGCAATGCGGCTATGACCTGCGGGCCCATGCCGGGCCGTGCTCTGCAACGTGAGCCTGCGCTCGACGACGACCCCTTTCAGGGTCGGGCCATGACCCGATCCCCCGGGGGTGGCGCTGCGCTTCACCCCCGGCTACGGACGGTGAGGCCTTCGGCCTCGGTCATGCGCGACCGCTTCTCACGTTCGCCGCTCACATTGGCTTCGCACGTTCGCTTCACACGCTCGCTTCTCACGTACGCGGCGGGGACCATGGCGATGCTGTCGGGCTTTCGGTGTCCAGGAGCAATCGATATCGTGGCCGCGTGGCGTCGACCCTTACGCGCATCCTCCTCCACATCACCTTCTCGACCAAGGATCGCGCCCCGCTCATTCCGCCGGCGATCGAGGCTGATCTCGCCGCGTATCTCGGCGGCATCTGTCGCCATCACCACAGCGCGTTGCTCGCCTGCGGCGGAACGTCCGATCACATTCATCTTCTCGTGAGCCTGGGAAAAATCGTGGCGCTCGCCGACCTCATGCTTCATCTCAAGCGCGACAGCTCGAAGTGGATCAAGCCGAAGGATGTCGCCGCCCGCGACTTCGCCTGGCAGGATGGATACTTCGCGTTCTCGATCGGCGAGTCGGGCGTTGCCGACCTTCGCCGCTACATCGATGGACAGAAGGAACACCACGCCCGCGTTGATTTCAAGGATGAGATGCGCGCCTTCTTCCGCAAGTATGGAATCGAGTGGCAGGAAGAACACGTCTGGACGTGACCATGCCGCACAGGCCGAAGGCCTGGACCTGAATAGCCGGGGGTGAAGCGCAGCGCCACCCCCGGAGAGGCGCGCGCGAATACCGCAGCCTGAAAGGCTGCTCGTGCAGGGCATCGGTCATGAGGTCCGGTGTAATCAGCATCCAATACATCGACGCCCGCGAACATCGCTTGAGCGCGAGCCACAAGCCTCCCGGAACGCGCGGAGGCTCGCTCTGCTCGCGCTGAGAAGCCCTCAGCGCGAGGAGAGGTGCCCTCAGCACGCGCAGAAGCCCTCTCAGCGCGGTCCGCAGCCACCGAAGCACGCGCAGAAACCGCTTCAGCACGCGCTGAGAGGCCCTCAGCGCGAGGAAAAGTCTCTTCAGCCCGCGCAAAGACCTCCTCAGCGCGAGGAGAGGTGCACTCAGCACGTGCAAAAACCTCCTCAGCCCGCACAAAAACCCCCGCAGCACGGGCAAAACGCGTTTCCGCGCGGGCAAACGCGGCAGTTCCTCAAGTCGAGCCTCGCGCGGGCCGATCTCTCCTGTCGTGGCCCGCACCATCCCTTATGATCCCCGTCACGTCGCGCCCGCCGTCGAGGTGATCCTGCCCTCGTGGCACGAGAACGCCGAACTCATCGGCATCACGCCCGAGGAGGCCGACGAGGTTCAGGCGCTCCTCGACGAAGCCAAGGCGAAAATGTTCGCCGCCGATGAGGCCCGCATCGCCGCCCGCAACGCCACCATCGATTTTCACACCGCCGCCGAAGCGCTGCAGCACCTCGCCTCGGCAACCGTGCGGCGAATCCGCGCCTACGCCGAGCTTACCGCCAATCCGCAGGTGTACGCCCTCGCCGCGATCACGCCGCCGAAGAAGCCCGCCAGACAGCTGCCGCCGCCGGGCACGCCGGTGGTGCGCACGCTGCGATTGGAATATGGCAGGGTCGAGGTCCGATGGACGGCGAAGCATCCCGCGGGCATGGCCAACGTGGTCTACCACGTGAGCCGCGAGATCACCTGCGCTGCGCAGCCGTCGTCGCCGACGACCGAGCAGCTCGGCACCACCGGCGAGCGCACCTACCTCGATCATTCGCTCCCGCCGGGCGTACTGGCCGTGCGCTACCTGATCATCGCCCTGCACGGCGGCCGACCCAGCGCCCCCGGAAGCTCGCCCCTGCTTCAATTGGTCGGGAATCGGGCGCGGGCGGGGTCGATCCCGGCGGCCGAAGCGCGTTCGCAGCGCGCAGCGTAGCGGCCATCGCTGCGCGGTAGCATGGTGACTTGCCCCGCCGCCGCGGCCATTGCCCCCACTGCAACGATGACCTCCGCGGAAACCCTTGCGGGGGTTGCCGGGATTGCGACACACTGTGAGCCATGCGGAGGGCGCTCACGAACTGGATATGAAGATTGTCCGACGTTGTAACGAATAGGTTGACAGCAAGGGGGGGGGGGTATTCTTATGGAGGCCTGTTTCAGTCGGTCCACACGAAGAAGGGAAACACGATGAAGACAATCGCAATCGGCTTGCTGGTTCTTTGCTCTGCATTCTGTAAACCGGCCAGTGCCGATGATGGCGATGTCATCGGAGACTTGATCGCCCGGCGATTTGCATTGTCGTCCGTCCTGCTTACGGAAGGTGTAGACTACGACGTGATCAGCGGCACTGTTGTCTTGCGTGACATGTATTGTCTTGTCAATTCGAATTGCAGCAATGCGACGATAACATGCAAGTACGTGGGCGCCACAAGCACGTGCTATGTCTGCCAGACTGGTTACGCTGAAAACTACTGCGTCCCTCGACCGGGTTGGACCGATGGATGCGCAGCAACCGAGTCCACGAATCGCTGCGGACTGATCGCGTCCGGAACGTGCGCGATTCCACCCGGGGGCACAGTCATGACGTGTGTGGCCGGTACCTTTGGCCCCGGCCGCTGCAGTCCGAACATCTGCGGAGGTGGCTCATAACGTCGAGTCGAGGTGCGATCGCCGGCGCTCTTGGGTGCATTGGATTGCTCTATGCCGTCCAATCCGGGGCCGCTCCGCCAGGCCCCGCCGGAATCGAAGCCCAATCCGTGAAGACGGGAGCGAATGATGAGGCACGGATCGCGGACTTCGCGAGGGACTGTGAGCGATCGGTCGGTCGTCTGGACGGCGTGCGCCTGAGCTTTACGGTGCACCACTATTTTCATCAGGGCGGGGTGTTCAACGGAGATGTCGGCAATCTGACCAAGGAAGACTGGCTGTACGATGCCGAGTACGAAACCGTCAAATTCGGAGGCTGGTATCGACAGGAGCGTCGCTACGTCTCCTGTAGAGAAGATCTTTCAGACATGGTGAACCGTGTGGATATTCACACGTGGAACGGGGCCGTTGCAGCCAGCCGGACCATTCATCCTGGAGGCGAAGACTTCATCGCCTTGTATGATGCCCCGCCGCCGATTCATCTTCTGGAATCCCACCTCAGCTGGCAGGGATGGGGTGTGTTTCAGTTCCGAACCGATTGGACTTACGCCGACCTCGCCCGTGCGACATGTTTGGGCACCAGTGTTCCCGCTGAGGATGTGCTTGAATGGACGTTCAAGCTGCCAGAACTTGGCCCGCATTTTCTCTTTACACTGTCAAGACGAGAGACCCAAGAACGGCAACGGCTGATCGGCGCCGAGATGCGGATGTATCAGAATGGCCCTGGTGCGGATGTCCAAGACAGTGTTCCCGAGGGTGGCGGACTCCGAGCGCGATATCGCATCCAATTTGATTGGAGGATTGAGGGCGGCGGGCTCTCGGAGGACCTTGCCCAAGGGGCGGTGGTCGTGATTGAGCACTATCGTCCCGAGGCTCCGGAGAGCGCATTCTGGGCCGTAGACATCATTGAATTGCACAATACCTGGGATGAGCCACTGCTTACCGCGGAGGTGTTCTCCCAGCTGCCGGGCAGCAATGCGACAGTCGTTGATGAGCGCTATAACCTCGGCTATCGCGTGGGCGACCGAATCATCAACTTTGATGGAATCCCGATTGAAGTGGAAGATTCATTGCAGGGAGATGTCGGGTCACGAATTGTGCAGGTGTTGGAAGGCGCGATTCAATTGGAGGACACGACCAATGAATCGCCGCGGTAGAATCAGGTATCTTTCGTTGGCATTTCTCGTGATTGCCGCCGCGGGCCTCCGGGTGCCGACCCTCGCGGCGGTTTCTGCTCCACAGCACGACGGACAGACGCGGGAGATCTCGGAAGAAGGTGAGGGAGTCACTCAGGCCGACCCGGGCGACCGCGAAGTCGAGCACATTCGCGCCGATGCCGGAACCATTGATTTGCTCGGGACGGATCACCTCGCACGCCACCGTTTCACGTTGACCAACAACGCCCAGACGAGCGTCGGCGTGCAATCGGTGACGCGGACGTGCAAATGCGTCGTCACAGACCTGCAGGATGGAATCGTCATCCCGGCGGGGCAATCACATGCCTTCGAGGTTGCCTTTGAAGTAATGAACGGAGGATGGTCAGCACAAAGCGTCTTCGTGACGCTCGACTCGGGACGAGTCATTAAATACGAACTGACAGCCTTCGGCATCAATGGCGCAACCGCAAAGATCATCCTGCTCGAGGCTCCGCGGCAGGCTCGTCCGAAGAATGTGCGTGCGAGACTCTGGATGGTCGATCCGACGTGCTCCGTTGGACAGGATGTTCCGAGCCTCAGCTCGCCCGAAGGCGCCGCGGCCCAGTGGTCGACGTGGACCGTGTTAGATCGGGGTGATCGAAGTCTCAATCGCGCCCGGCGACAATCGATAGATTTCATTCTTGACCTTGAGCACTTTGAAGGGCACTACCCTGTTCAGATTTCTATCCAGGTTCCGGGCGTGGGTGCCGTTACAAAGCAACTCATTCCTCCTCCGCGAGACTTCTCAACCATCGTCGGCCGCTAGGCCTTGTTTGACGGATCAAGAATCCTCAGACACCGCTGGATCATCGCGAGCTTGAAGATGGCGAGGTAGTGGGTGGCGACCTTCGCGTATCGGGTGGCCACGCCGCGACATTCCTTGAGCCAGCCGATGCAGCGTTCGATCACGTTGCGGCCGCAGCGCGCCGCGTGACGGCCATCGGAGCACGGTAGGATGGTGACTTGCGCTGTCGCCTCACAAGGATCATTCTCTTCCTGGTGCTCGGCGCGATCGTCAACGTTGCCGTCGCGTGGGGGTGTGCGATGCAGTTGCCGCCGGACCTGGGGTCGCCGGACTCGGTCCAGGCGAGCACGGAGCACACCGAGGTGACCCTTCGACGGCAGTTCGGTGATGTGCGCATCGCGGCGGATGTGCGAAAGATCTACGCGATGCATTTCATGGCCGTCAGCTGGAACGAACTGGCTGAAGCGCTGCCGTGGGGCTCGCCGTTTCGCGATCCGGCGTGGGTGGATGAAGAGGTGCGCAGCCGACTGGGCGCGCGGGAAGGCCAGTTCTTTGAGCATCTGCATGGCTGGCCGATGCTCTCGATGCACGGCAGAGCGACGATGATCTTTCCGCCGAACACCGCCGCGGCTCCGCCCCACGTTCAGTGGGAAGGTCTGTACGAGATCGTCCCGCTCACCAACGAGTACCGTCTGCTTCCCCTGCGGCCGATCTGGCCGGGTGTTCTGTTCAACACGTGCCTCTACGCCGCCATGCTTGCGTTCCTCGTGTACGCCCCCGGCAGCATCCGCCGCACGCTTCGCCGCCGCCGCGGCCAATGTGTGACGTGCGGCTATGACCGTCGCGGAAACCCGTGCGGGAGTTGCCCCGAATGTGGCCGCGATGTGGCCTCAGAAGCTTGAGAAGGTGACGGCCATGCGGGTTGATTCGGGCAGGCGCTCGAGCGCCTGAGTTGAATACCAGCCGTCGATGACCAGCGGCCCCATGTCAGCGCCATCGAGCATGGGCTGCACCTCATCCGGTTTTCGCGCATCGAGCACGATCACGCCGTCGGACCCATCGCGGAAGCGCGCCCACCAGATCACCCCCGGACCTTCGGGAGCCAGCGCGTTCAGGCCGCGCCAGGCGCGCTTGATGTCGGCGGCGTGGACGATGACGTATGGCCGAAGACCCGGCGGCGGCTCGCCGGGCTTGCGCTCAGCGCCACCCTGCGCCTCGAGTTCCGCCTGCATCTCATCTTCGAGCCGAAGCGCTTCCCGCAACGAACCCGACGCCGTGATCGGGCGGATCCGCAGCTTGAATTCGCCGCTGATGACGCCGGGATCGGTGGCGCCGATGGCGTTGGCCTTGTCGACATCCGCGACGTCGAAGACAAAGATGCCGCGCCAGGTAGGATCGTGGGGCTTGGTGAACGGGCCGGCGATGATGAGCGTGTGCTCGTCGGCCAGCCGCTGCATGTTGGCCATGTGGCCGCGGAAGATCTCCTGCTTCTGTTCCGGCGTGTTGGTGGCGGAGTTGGGCCCGGTTTCGAGGTAGACGAGCGTCATGGCGGCGTCGTCGGGCCGGGCGAGCGGGTCGTTGGCCGGTGAAGCACAGCCGCCGAGCGAGAGCGAGACGACCGTGACGACGATGAGAAGACGCAGCAGCATGCGGAGACGATACGGCATTGCCGATGGCCGTCAACCGTGGCGGGGCCGCCTCGGAGAGTCGTAGCATGACGCCATGCGGCGGGCCCTGGCGCGGGTCATTCTCTTGCTTGTATTGGGTGCGATTGTGAACGTTGCGGTGGCGTGGGGGCTCCCGCGAATCGGGCCCGTTCGCGTGATCCTCTCGGGCGTGGAGCCGTTTCCGCTGGATCATCCCGATGTGGTTCTGCTGTGGCCTGCCAGTGCAGCGAGCATCGCTGGTTGCCAGCATTTCTACGGCTGGGGCTGGGACCGCGAGGTGGTTCTCACCACCGACGGGCACTCCAATCGGGCGATGGAACGCGAACGATGCGGCTGGCCGATGCGCAGCATGACCGGACGCTATGCGACGGGCATCGGATTCTCGGGCGCGGTGGACGTGCCTCCGTGGTTTGCTGGGCTGACCAGTTCAATTTTTCACTCGCAAATGGTGTGTCTCTCACCGATCTGGACCGGCTTTGCAGTCAATACCCTAGTGTTCGCCGCCTGCGCGGGCACGATTGTTGTCGTGCCCGGGAAGCTTCGGCGGGCAATCCGCCGCCGCCGCGGGCGGTGTGTCAAGTGCAACTACGACCGCCGGGGGATTCCGGATGCGCCTTGCCCGGAATGTGGAACGGCCTAATCGCGGTTGTCAGGCGACGGCGCAGACCCCGCTTGCAAATTGCAGCACCGTGTACACTCCCGCCATGCCCGGGTCCTCCATCATCCCTCGCAGCGCTGTCATCGTTTCCGCAGCGCTCCTGCTCCTCTTCCTCCTCATCGCCGCGGCGGGCAACGTGCCCTGGGCGCTGACGTTCATGCGTTCGCGCACAACCTTGAGCAAGGTCAGCACGGTACGAAAGGACCCGAACGAGATGCCGGATCAATGGCCGATCAAGACACCGCACGTCGTCGCCTGGCCGCGGCCGGCGAGTTGGACCGAGGGATATGTCTTCGGTTGTCGAATCTACGACGTCCGTTCCGAGCCGCCGATGTCTGATCGAAACGGTTTCACCCTTAGTCTCCAGCACCTGGGCTGGCCGCTGCCGGTAATCGAGGTGAAGCAGATGTGGTGGGATTGGAATGATCCAACGTTGAACGGTCCGGGCGCCCCCGAATCCGACCCCGCACCCTCGCTCATCACCAGTGGCCTCATTCTGAACCCGCTCTTCATCGGCGGCGGAGCATGGGCCGTGCTCGTCATGCCGTGGCTCATTGGCATCATCGTGATGCGTGCCAGGCGCTGGCGCGCCAATCGCTGTCTCGAATGCGGCTACCCGGTGGGGACCTCACCCAGCTGCACGGAATGTGGTCATATCGTCCGACCTCGGCCGGCCTGACCGATCCCCGAACGGGCAACTGAAACCCGCCACGACAGATTCCCACAAACAGTTCGAACCCCATGCGAAAGGGGCGAACACCATGCGCACTCTTCTCACACTTTTCGGTCGTCTCATTATTCTCGCCATCGCCCTTTTCTGGGGCTGGTTCATCGTTCTGGACGGGACCGGGCACCTCATCAACGATCCCGACAAGATCACCACAGCCTTCATGATGGTCGCCTTCATGATTCCCCTGCTTGGTCTGGTCGTGGCGTCGTGGCGATGGCCGCGTTTGGCGGGACTGTTTTCGTTGGGACTGGCGGTCGTCGTCTACTGGCGGTTTGAACACGAGGCACCGCGATTGATGGGGGCCCTGCCGATGGCTGCAGCGGGGCTGATGCTGCTTCTGGGCCGGGGCCGACGCCGGCCGTTGCTGATTTCAGCAGTCCCTGCGTAGGATTTGACCGGGTGCCGTTCGCGGCAGCCGATTATCGAGGAACCGTGTTCGAAAGAAAACGATGGGAGGTTCGTAGATGCGTGGTGCAATCGTGGCAGGTGGTGCATTGGGAGCGATGGCGATACTGCTTGGCGGCTGCTCGACACCGCCGAATCACATGGCCCGAATCTTCATGCAGGGTGGAGAGACCATGGCGCTGAAGGTCGACGGCCGGCAGCCGACGGTGCAGCTTGTGCCCACCTTCGCGCCACTGGTGAATGTGAGATGGATGCGGCCCGACGGCGGTGTCACCACGTTCCACGGAGTGCCGCCTGGCGGCGACCTCGTGTTGACACTGAAGGAAGGCGATCAGCTGCAATTCTCAGATCAGGGCGGCTCCGACGTCGAGATCCGCATGTGGAACTCTTCGGGCTATGTGATCGAGAATGTGGTGTCCTCGACCATCGTCGCGTCGGATAAGACAGCGCGCTGAGGCGACGCTGCCTTGGGTATTGATTTTGTAAGCGAAACAAAATCCGGTGTGACGTCGGCGTCGACGCTGTGGTCAACACCCAGTTCTTCGTGCGATCGGCGATTCTTGATCGGAGCGAGGCGGAATGATCTTGAAAGGATGCCCTCCAGCATTGGCCGCAGATTGACGAGCCGACGTGACTTGATCGCCAGATTCCAAAGCGGCTCAAATCGCTTCCAACCCGCCGCGTAGGCGAGGTGTTTCAATCTCATCTCCCAATGGTCATGGGTCATGCCGGCGGCCGCGATGTTCTTCCATCGATAGAACTCCCGATAGGCCCAGCGATAACCCTCTTCGAGTTGCTTGCAGGTCATGTGCCGGGGTGCGAAGACGGCGTGTCGGGTGTCGTAGAGGTCCCAGTCGTCGTGCAGCATTCGACCCGCGGCATTCATCTCCCTGTAGAACTGCGTGTCGGGATACGGTGTGGCGATGTGGAACGTCGCGGTCGTGAGCCCCGCACGCACGGCCCAGTCGACGGTGCGAGAAAAGACGTCTGGTCGATCATCGTCAAGACCAAAGACGAAGCTTCCGTTGATCATGATTCCAAGAGAATCGAGCCGACGAGTCACGGCGTCGTAGCTCTTGCCAAGGTTCTGTCTCTTATTGCTGGTTCGCAGGCTCGAGTCGCTCAGTGATTCAAAGCCGACAAAGAGCGACCGTAACCCTGCGGCTGCGGCCCGCTCGATCAGATCGCCCCGAAGGATGGAGTCGACAGTCGCCGCTCCCTGAAAGAGTCGGCCCATCCCCTTCATGCCATCAAAGAGCGCTCGGCCGAAGCGAACCTCTCCCAGGAGATGGTCGTCGAGGAAATACAGGTGGCGGCCGGACAACCGTTCGATCTCGGCGAGGGCGTCATCGACGCGCTGCGTGTAGTACGACCGGCCGCCTGCATAGAACGCATCCTTGTAACAGAAGCTGCAGTGGTGGGGGCAGCCCCTCGAGACAACGATCGAATTCGGAACGAGATAGAGCCGGCGCTGAATCAGATCGCGGCGAATGGGCGGCAGCTGCGCGAGGGTGCGCGGATGCAGGCGAGAGTCATACCGCTTCCGGGGTGCGCCGAACTGAAAATCGCGCAGAAACTCGGGAAACGTGTGTTCCCCGGGTCCCAGGAAGATAGTGTCGGCGTGTTCGGCAGCCTCCTCGGGAAGGCTGGTCACATGCAGGCCGCCGAGTGCAACATGGCAGCCGCGAGCCCGAAAGGCATCAGCGAGGCGGTAGCTCCGCTTGGCCGACGTGATGTAGGTCTGGATGACGACGAGGTCCGGCAACGGTTCGCAACACGACTCAACATCGACATCGTGTTCCACGTGCTCGTCAATGATCCTCACATCGTCATCCGAAGCGAGGTAAGCCGCCAGTGTCGCCAATCCCAGCGGCGGAAAGAGCGAGTATTTGATGGGTCTCCAAAATGGACTCTTCGCCTCCATCAGCGCGGGGAGAATCATGAGCGTCCGCATGTCCTGCCTCTCTGGATGTGGACGGCGATACGAACCGCGAAAAGACGATGTTCGCTGGAATGCAGGAACTGATGCAGAATCGATGTGTGACGCCGCCATGACGCTACGCACCTTCCTGCAGGCGATGGTCCAGGCGTGTTGACGCGGCGAACCCCCTGGCGCCGGCCGGCTCAATGCGCGTACGCCCCAGACATGGGGCGCGCGTGGACGCGACGCCGCCACGACGGCTGTTGTTGCGACATCTGCAGTGAGGAATGCCGCCCCGAATGCAGCCTGCCGGTCCATTCAAGTGAATGGAAAATCACGTCTCTCTGGCGTCGGCTTAACCCCGATTGTCCATGTTCCTAGAGTACAAGCCCCAGGAGCAACCGCCATGCGAATCACCCCAACTACCATTTCCCTTTGCCTTCTCGCCGCTGTGTCGGGATGTTCCGACTACCGCAGCGGACCGGAGAGCGACGTCGCCTCCAGTGGCACCGCACCTCATACGGATTCCGCCGAGGGCACCATCAGTCGATTCCGCGCCGCCGATCCATCCATGGAGCGCTATTTCAACGAATCGTTCGGATATGTGGTGTTTCCCAAGATCACCAAAGGCGCACTCGGTGTCGGGGCTGCCCACGGCGAGGCCGGCGTCGTGTATGAACACGGCCGCCCCATCGGCTCAAGCGAAGTGACACAGATCACGCTTGGCGTGCAGGCCGGCGGGCAGACGTACAGCGAAATCATCTTCTTCAAGGACTATGCCCGCCTCAAGATCTTCAAGGACGGCGAGTTCGAATTCTCTGCCAATGCGACCGCCATAGCGGCCGAATCCGGCGCCGGTAAAGCAAACGACTACGAGGAAGGTGTGGCCGTGTTCTATCTGCCACGCGGCGGCTTGATGTTTGAGGCCTCAATCGGTGGCCAGAAGTTCACCTATCACCCCTATCCATAGCTGCGAAGTCATTCCCGCGGTTCGGCTTCTACCATGGGAACCCATGGCAGGCCGAGCCAAGTCGAGATCAAATCGCCGCACGTCGATTACGTCGACCTATCCGCTCGTCGAGCCCTCATGTCGGGCCGAATGGCGGGCGTGGTTGGAAGAGAATCATGCAACCTGTTCAGGGGCATGGCTGGTTTATCGAAAGAAAGGCCCCAAGGGTGAAGCCCGCAGCCTCACCTACGACGACGCCGTAGAGGAGGCCCTTTGTTTCGGCTGGATCGACAGCGTCATCAACCGGCTCGACGCTGCCAGATACAAGCAACTGCTCACCCCACGGAAACCCGGCAGCGGCTGGAGTGCACTCAACAAGCGCCGCGTGCAGAAGCTGACCAAGGCCAAGCTGCTGCATCCTTCAGGAAAGGCGAAGATCGTTGCTGCGAAGAAGGACGGTTCGTGGACGGCGCTCGACCATATCGAAGCGCTCGTCGTGCCGCCGGACTTCAAGAAGGCGCTTTCGAAAAAGTCCGGCGCAAGCAAGAACTTCGAAGCGTTCACCCCGGGGGTGAAGAAGCTCTATCTCTATCGCATCAATAGCGCCAAACGCCCCGAAACGAGAGCGAAGCGAATCGCGGCGTTGGTAGCCCTCGCGGCGGAAAATATTCGACGGCTCGACTGATCTAGGGTGCTGCCGGCTTCTGCTCCAATCCCCGCAGGACCTCATCATCCGGGTTCATCACTTTCAGTTGCGGAAGCCACTCGCTTCTCGAGAGCACCTGCTTGAATGTGTTCAGTCGCTCCGTCCGATCACGGCCGTTTCCTGCCGTGGCTTCATCAAAACCAAGGTCAAACAGGGTCCATGCTTCGGACGAATGCCCGGTGTAGATGAGTCGCAGCATCTCGCTCCAGAGTGTGTCCAGCATGCCTGCGGAGGTGACGGTAGTCATCGCCTCGGCAAGCCCTGACGCGGTGGCATGGACCACCATCAATTCGGGAGCGGGCCTGAACCGTTGACCATCAAATTTCAGAATAACCTCGGGATGCCGCAGGCATGCGTAGCACGTGAGTGCATACGCCCACGTCCAGTCGCACGTTACGAGCTCAGCGATTCCATCACCGTTGCGGTCGGCAAGTATTCCGCCATTTTGCACGTCGACCGCATCCGCCTGCCGAAGCAATCCTTGATCATCCAGCGCGAAGAAGTACATGGTGGTGCAGCAGTGCGCACCGCCCGAATAGACCTCAGCAACCACGAACTCACGATGTGATTCGTCGAGATCACTCCGATTCGACAGTTTGAAATACCGCCCCTTGGCGGCAATCTCGGTGCTTCCATCGCCGGGCGAAAGCTGCAACTCTCGTTCCCACGCCAGGGGAGCCCGATCCGCTCGAACGCGAATGCGGCCGGGCCCCAGAGTTGCTGCATCGAGCGTATACACCCCGAAGAAATAGTGACCCGGCCCGAAGGTCAGGTAGTAATCCCATCCAAATCGTTGCATGCGCCTTCCGGCCACATACACCGGCAGAGACATCGCAAGGATGATTCCAATCGCAACGAGCCACCATCGTCGTCGGCCGCGAAACAAGGCCCGGTCCTGCGACGACGCTGCCACCCACCCACACTCCGCACACACCGCCGACGGCGATCCTGAAAGGTCGTAGCCGCACCGTGGGCATCGCGGGGTGACCACTCTTCGGCGTCGCCAGCCGACCAAGGCGACGACAAGGCCGATGAGGACAACGGCACAGACAAGGAGGCGGCCGCTCCAGGGAGCGTACCAATGGATGAGGTCAGACATCGGGGTCTATGCTCGTGAAATCTTCAGACATCCTGAGGTGTAGAAGCGTTGGAGTCCGATACGGCAACCGGTGCAGCGATAGATTTGAGACTCGGGTTGGGAACTGCGGTCATGGTCCCGCCACCTCGGGCGGCATCCGTTCCATAACGAATGGCAACGCTCGCAAGAATCCAGCCGACGGCGGCGAAGGCCGCACTGCAGTAGAACGAGCTGCCGCGGAGGATTCCGGCATGTTCATCCTCCAGCGCCCACTCCAACACAAATCCGCCGATGAGCGGAGCGAATATTCCAGCGACGCTTTGCAGGCCCATGATTGCGCCCTGCACGGAACCTTGCTCGCGCGGACCGACCACTCTGGTAATCAGCGACTGGGCTGAAGGCAGCGCGATGCCGCCCAATGAGGCGAAGGCAATCACGACGTACAGCATCCATCCCTCGGTGACCAGACCGTATCCCAGATAGGCCCCCACCCCAAGCGCCAACCCAAGCATGAGCGACTTCTTCTCGCCGAGCGCTGGAATAATGGACCGCGCCAGGCCGCCCTGCACGATCGCCGCTCCGATCCCTACCGCCGTCAACGAAAGCCCCACATCGCGGGCACTCCAGCCGAATCTGGCCGCCGTGTAGAGCACCCAGGTAGCGTGGAGGCCGAACTCCGCGATGCGGAGCATGAAGATCGCAGCGCCCATCCAGGTCACGAGGCGGTGATGAAACAGCGCGCCAAAGGCGCCCACTGGATTGATCCGCTTCCATTCAAGCGAGCGGCGATGATCCACGTGGAGTGACTCCGGCAGAACGAAATAGCCATAAAGCCAATTCAGAAGCGTCAAGCCTCCGGCGACCATGAAGGGAAGTCGGATATCGATGTCGCCGAGAAATCCACCGGCCGCCGGCCCAAGCACAAAGCCAAGACCAAACGCCGCCCCGGCCATGCCGAAGGCCTTGGCGCGCTGCTCAGGAGCGGTCACGTCTGCGATGTAGGCATTTGCCACGGTAATGCTCGCTCCCGAGAGCCCATTGATGGCTCGCGCCACGAAGAGCCATGTCAGCGAAGGAGCGAAGGCCTGGGCAAAGTAGTCGAGCCCCGACCCGAACATCGAAATCAGCAGAATCGGCCGGCGTCCCAGTCGGTCTGACAGCGCACCCAACGTTGCCGAGAAGATGAATGACACCGCAAAGAAAGTCGTCATCAGCGCGGCGAAAACCGGCGCAGCTTCTGCTTCGGTTCCGCCCCGACCGTCATTCAGAAGTCCCTCGACCAGACGCGGCCCCACGGGAATGAGCAATCCGAATCCGAGAACTTCCAGCACGATGCTGATGAAGATGAATCCGAAGGCTGGTCGGGTGGCGCGCAATGGCTGGCTCCGGCGGAAGGTGGACTATACGTTCTGTTCGACCAGGTCACATTGAGCCCCCAACTCAGGACCGCGAACCCATTCTGGGTTTCATCGCTTCCATCATCCGCGTTCCTGGGTAGGATCATGATCAGATGCAGCCCACTGCCTGAGTCAACTCCCTGCCATCGCCGGCGCTTCTTGTTCCCGGCGATGACCTGCGCGGATTCGCGTTCTCGCTTCGCGGCGACCGTTCTTGGCCGCGCCGAAAGTGAGCAGGGATGTCTCAGCCCCTACGGCCCTCGCTGAATTCCCTTTCGCGCTCGACCAGAGCGCCATTTGGTTGCATCTCATGTCTCAGAAGTCTCGTCCCGACCTTCGGGGTTTCACCTGTA
The DNA here is from genome assembly GCA_964407695.1 of uncultured Isosphaeraceae bacterium. Taxonomy (GTDB): domain Bacteria; phylum Planctomycetota; class Phycisphaerae; order Phycisphaerales; family SM1A02; genus CAYOWQ01. Next base: position 126,541 of record CAYOWQ010000005.1, read on the forward strand.
TTCGCTGTCGGTGTGATGTCGGCGCTGTTTCGTACGGCACCCGCCATCGCAATCACTGTCCACGCTGTCTCTGGTCACGACATCTCGACGAAGAGCCCGGCGATCGGCGCAGCGCCTGCTGCCAGCCCATGGAACCCATTGCGATCGAGGTTCGCGATAACGGCGAATGGTCGGTCATCCATCGTTGCATCGGGTGCGGAACACTTCGTACGAACCGCATCGCCGGTGACGATCATGAACTGACCCTCCTGGCCCTTGCTCTTCGCCCCTTGTCGAATCCGGCGTTCCCGCTGGATTCAATTTCCCCGTACCGTCCGATGTGAATAGGGTCATCAAGGATTCTGCTCCATGCGTGTGGCCATTCGCGCGACTCTCGTCTTACTTCTTGCCTTCGGCACGTGGTTCGGCCTCAGCCAACTCGTATCCCGCCGTGTCGCCGATCGCCTCCGGCCCGAGATCACTGGGAGAGGAACAGCGACCGACCCGGGTCTCGATTCATTGGAAATCCTCCATCCCGGTGCTGGGAATCCTGCCGTCTGCGTCTGCGATCAGGCCATTCGAGTGAATGGCTGGTGCGATCATTGCCGGAGAGGCTTCGTCGGAGGCGTGACCGTTGCCTCCGAACTTTTCTTCGAGACGATCGATCCCCACGGCCACGAGATCGACATCACGCAGCATCCATGCACGGAGTGCCAGACACTCTACGCCTCCGATGGGTTCTGCGATTCCTGTCGCATCGGTTGGAGTCGCGGCAAGGCGTTCATGACCCGGCTGACATGGCTCCTTGCTCGCGGCCGGTCACTTGATGTCCTGTCCACGCCCTGCGATGAGTGTCGTGAGGCGGTCGGAGGCGAACCGCGGTGGTGCGATTCTTGTGCTCACGGAATCTGTGGCCGCTCCGTGTATCCCGATCATGACCTGTTTTCGAAGGCCGGAAAGGAGTTCAAAGTCTTTGAAAAGGCGCTCAGCGAATGCAGGCGGTGTGAGATCTGCGCCTGCGCCATGATGACGGACGGGATCTGCCCCGATTGTCGCCGGCGATATCAGGGTGGAGTTGAGGTGCCACTCGAACTCCCGGACAAATCCCAAGAATCATCCGTTTTTCCTTGACACGGTGCAGTGTTCCCCGAGAATCGAGACATTGGACTTTCATTGAGAGAGGAGCGTCTGCATGTATCGCGGAATTACAACTGGCTCGCTTGTGGCTGCTGCCGCTGTGTCGTTCCCGGCGTTCTCAGCCTCGCACCTGTGGGATTTCTGGGAAATCTTCAGCAATGAAGACGGGACCATTCAGTTCATCGAGATGCACATCACCACGTCGGCCGCTCAGGAGACCGGCGTCGGCGGCAAGAAGATTTCATCGATGATGACCGGGAAGCAGTTTACGTTTCCCGGCAACCTCGCCGGTCCGACCAGCTTCAAATACCTTCTGCTTGCGACCCAGAGTTTCGCCGATCTTCCCGGCGCACCCACTCCGGACTTCATCATTCCGGAGAATTTCTTTGCCACAACCGGCGATACCTTGACCTATCACACCTACGACACGTTCTCATTTACGGGCGCCCAGCTTCCCGAGGATTGCGTCAAGTCCCTCAACCGAAACAAGACCACCGGTGTGAACTCGCCCACAAACTACGCCGGCGGGACCGGCTCGGTCGATGCGTGCCCATGCGTCGGTGATCTCGACGGCTCGGGTGCCATTGACGGTGCAGACCTTGGCTTGCTGCTGTCCGACTGGGGATCGTCGGGTTCGGTTGCCGACCTTGACGGCAGCGGAACCGTCGACGGCGCTGACCTCGGCCAACTGCTCGCTGGCTGGGGTTCCTGCCCTGCCTGACCGCTTCGTGGATCGATCGGGTGGGTCGGGCGCGCCCCACCGGATCAGTCGTAGCTTTCCTGATCGTAATAGCCTTCAGCCTCCATCATCTCCTCCTGCATTTGCTGCAGGTGCTGTCGCTGCATCTGCTGCGCTTCCTTCGCCATGTCAAGCGCTTCACGCATGATCTTCTGCTGCTCTACCCAGGGGTTTACCATGGCCTGAGCCGGTTGCGGCGATCCGCTTGACGACATCATCTTCCAGATGCCGACCGCAATCACCAACGCCGCCAATCCCATGCATCCGAAGATGATGGCGCTGGCGCTCCCGGTCGAAGGAGGAACAGCATCGCCGGTTGATTCGTACATCGATGTCGGCGACGTGGGGTTCGGTGAGGGGGATCGGGCGGGTGCTGGCGTTCGATTCGGGAAATTCGATCCGTTCGGCTGATTGGTGTTCATCGCGGCCTCCTGAGGTGATGCGTGTCGCCCGGGCAAACATCTCACGCCGTTGCACGCGGATTCACCGGACATTTCGGCCTGCCTCGCATCCCCCTTTAATGTTGCGATCCTTTGACCCCCTGGGGGTGGTCGATGCTGCGGGAATTTCAAGCCGTTCCGGCGGGTTATGGGCGAATTCGGGCGTCCTGACATCGTTTGCCTTCGGCCTGCACTCCGGCTTCACTGACGCAGCCCGGCTCATCCGGTCGATTGGATGGTGAGGTTCCCGCCATGATCAAAGACATGATCCGACGTTCATCCGACTGGTTGCGCTACGTCATCACCCACCCCATGGGAGAATTGAATCGCTGGCAGCGCGCTGCGCGATTCTCCTACGACTTGGGACGATTTGGCATCAAACAGCTTGCCGAGGATCGGGCGTCTCAAATGGCCGCCGCCCTCACCTTTCGAACCCTCTTCTCGTTACTGCCGGTCATGGTCGTGGCAACCATTCTGGTGAAGGCCATCAAGGGCACCTCGCAATTCACGGCCATGATTCAGTCGCTCCTGGAGGGATGGGGCCTCTACCAAATCGCCGGACCCAACACCGACACTACCGCCGCCGCGGCCGGCGGCACCAGGCAATCGCTGGGTGAATTCGTGATGGGACTTGTGGCGCAAACAAATGATTTGAATCTTTCAGCAATCGGCTGGGTTGGTGCGTGCCTTGTCATCTATGCAGCCATCAGTCTCATGGCCACGATCGAGGGCTCATTCAACACGATCTATCGGGCTCCCTCGGGGCGGCCCTGGGTTCGACGAATCGTGATGTACTACTTTGTCCTCACGGTGGCGCCCTTGATGCTTGGCGTCATGTTCTATCTGAACAGCCAATTCAACACCGTCATCGAAACTCTGCACGCCTGGGCGTGGCTGGCCGATGGTGCACGAGTCGTTTGGATCTTCTCCACGGTCTGGCTCTTGATGTTCCTGGTCTACTGGCAGGTTCCGAATACGATCGTTTCATGGCGCTACGCGTTGACCGGGGCGTTTGTCGCCACGATCCCGCTGCTTCTGGGTGGTAAGCTGCTTGGCACATACCTTGGGTCGGCGATGGCCGTGAGCAGCCTCTATGGCTCGCTGGGACTCGTTCCGTTGTTGATGTACTGGGCCTACCTGGTCTGGTTGATTGTGCTGTTCGGGCTTGAAGTGGCGGCCACGCTACAGAATCTTCGTGGGCGTCAGATCGAGGAACTCACCCCCCGCAAGGTGGAACAGGGAGTCGTCGATCCGGCGAGCATCCTGGAACTCATGGGGGCGGCGGTCGGTCGGTTTCGTGAGGGACAGCCAATCACCGCGAGGGAAATGGCAGAAGCTTCCAACGTGCCCGAGGAAGTGGCTTCCCGCATGGCGGCGTGCCTTGCTGATGCCGGATACCTGCATCGCGTAGACAGCGGGACCGACAACACATTTGCGCTCTCGCGTCCTCCTGAATCGGTCCCCGCGGACGCCCTTCTGGAGATCGGATTCGCCCTTGTCGAGCGGCACCCGGTGAGCGAATCCACAGACATCGTCGAACGACTGCGACAGGTTCAGAAGCGACTGGCATCCGAGCTGACTTTGGCAACCCTTTCACGATCGCCGACCTGATGGATATTCGGAAAATGTTCGGATTCACGGAAATGGTCGCGGGCGGCCGATAACTTCGGTGGGACGGGAAGGACGTCGTTGTCCTCACGGAGACCTGCCATGACCGCACGTCTGTCGCAAGGATCCCCAAGCAATGCCGGGGCGATGCCTCGCCGACCCGAAGTGCGCAACGGTTCGAAACTTCTGAGCGTTTCTCCTTCCGTCGCCCAACACGGCGATGAACCTCCCATGGCTGACAACGTCTTTCTCGCTCCACGTATCGTCGATCAAGCCGCCTTTGAGGACTTTGCAGGAAGCCTTCGCGGATTGATCGAGCAGGCGAATACTTGCAATCAACAACTGTCGGAGCTGGTCAAGCAGGTCCGCGAGCACGAAGCCAAGACCAACGCCGGCGCAGCACAACTGCATGAGGGACTCCGCCTGGGAGCCCGTATGCTCAAGGCGTTTCAGACGCAAATCGAGCAGGCCGAGCGATCCACGCAGGCGCTCAATCATTCTGAGCACATTGTGGCTCAGCGTGCGGAAGTGCTCGAGACCGTGGTGGCCGGCGCCATCAAGCGAGCCGAACTTGCCTCGGACGAGGTCGTCGATGCCCGGCTTGCTCAGCTTGACCAGGCCATCGAATCCCGGCGAGAAAAGATCGGCGAATTCGACGTTGTCGTTGACAACGCCGTCACGCGCCTCACCACGCGCATTGACGAGATCGTTGCACGGGCGCTCGCCGAGGTTGAGACCGCCGCCCAGGAGCAGCGTTCATCCATCAGCGCCATCGATCGCGCCCTCACCGACGCATCCAGCCGAGCCAAGACCGTCTGCTCCACCATGGATCAGACCCATCGCGATCTGCAGGAGAGATTGGCCAAGGTCGACGCCGCGGTGCGCGACGTCGAGACCGTGGCGGCCGGCTCCGCGCAGGCCATCGAACGATGTGAGGCGGCAAGGCAGAGCCTTCACGCCCAAACACAGAATGCCGAAGCGCAACTGGATCGCATCGGACGTGCATCCGAGGAGGCCATTGCAACGCAGGCCGCAGCGCTCAGAGTGGCTGCTCAGGCCCAGATTCAGGAGATTCGCAGCGCTGCAGCCGACACGTTAAGTCGTTGCGAAGGGGCTGAGGCGACCGTGAATGGCGCCGTCGAGGCTGCCGAATCCCGAGTCGCGGGGATCCTGCTCGATGCCGACGCGGCCCTTGAACGCCATACCAAGTCTCTGGCGGATGCCGCGGCGGATTCCGTGCGGGTCATGGCGGCGGCACGTGAGGAACACGACGTCGTTCATCGTCAACTCGTCCAGGCCCTTGCCAACAGCGCTGGTGCCCATCGTGAATCGATTCATGCCAATGGTGCCGAGATCCTCAAGAGGCTGGAGGGGGTGCGAGGAGAGGTCGCCGCGCAGTTGCAGATCACCGAGGAGCGGCTGGCCGCGAAGAGTCACGAGGTGGCGGAAGCCGCCACGGTCCTCACGCGTTCGCTCCAGACGGAGGCCGCAATGCATAAGGATGCATTGCGCTTGTCGATTGAGGAATCCGAGCTCCGGTCCCGAACGGTGCGCGCCGAACTGGAATCGGCGATCGAGCACGGAAAACAGGATTCGCTCCGACAGGCCGAGGCCGTCAAGGCATCAATCGCCGCCTCCATCCAGGCGGCCAATGAGCGAGTTGCTGCTGCGAAGCGGGAGACTGACGAGGTCGTTGCGGGCATCTCGCGGTCGATGCAGGCGGAGTCCGCCAGGCATCAGGCTGCGTGGCGCGCCGCAATTGATGACAGCGACGCCCGTTCGAAGACGGTCATTGCAGGACTGCAAACGGCGATCGAACAGAGAAAACAGGACTCGATCCGTCAGATCGACGCGTTCAATTCGTCCATCGCCACCTCCATCCTTGCCGCTGAAGAGCGGATTGGGTCATTCCTCAGCGATGTCGAGCAGAAGGCCGACGCCGTCTCGAGGCGTGCAGCCGATGAAGCGGAGCAGCAGCGCCTCTCGCTTCAGGCCGTCTCGGACGAGGGAATCAAGAGTTGTGAAGCCCTGGCAGCCGCCACGCGAGCCACGCTTAGTGGCACCCAGGCTCGAATCACCGAACTCGTCTCCAACGCCGAGGCAACCCAGGAGCGCATCCTCAGGGAGATCGAACGCGCTGCCGCCGAGCAACAGGCCCGAATCGCCGGAGCTGCAAACGACGTGCTCGAGCGGTGCGACGCAATGAATGCAACGACCAATGGCGCCATCACGACCGTTGAGGCCCGTGTCGCCGACCTGCTTTCCGGAGCCGAGGCGGTCCAGGCACGGCTTGCTCGCGGGCTCGAGGACGCGGCGGTACGCCAGCGGGAGCAGATCGCTTCGGCCGCGGGCAAGGCGCTGGAGCGATGCGAGGCGGCCCGCGAGACGCTCACCCGATCGATCGCCAGCAGTGAAACCCGGGTCGGTGAGATCGCCCAGCGAGCCGACGCCGCCCATCGCCAGCTCCTCGCGCGGATGGACGAGGCTGCGGCCAGACAGCGGGAAATTGAATCACGCATGGATTCGATCACGAGACTCGCGAGCCGGGCCGAAGCCGCCGCCGCAACCTGTAACCGAATGGACGACCTGGTTCGTCGCCTCGAACCTTGGAGGGGTCTCCTCCTCGATTCGAGAATGGACGACCTGCCAGCGCCGATCTCGCGACTTATCACCGACCTGCGCGAAGGCCTCGCGGCAGACATGTCGTCCCTGGCCGGAGCTCTTCGCGGCATCGCTCATCGGGCCGATTCGCTCTTTGCTGCCGGCGTCCCTTCGGACAGCGGCAATGTCTCGCCGTCGACCGGCCGTGTCGGCGACGTTTTCCTCGTGGAAGACAAGCCCGCCCATCCAGTGATTGTCACGCGGGTCGAACAGCCGGAACCGGGTGTCTGGATCGGTCGGGCCGGGTGAGATCCAACGGTGGTCAACGATTGTCGTCCGCTGCAGCGAGCCGACTGGATTCGTGCTTGAGCCACGCTCGTTCGACCGATTCGACATCGCCAAAAGTCATGTGGAACAATTCAAGATGTCGTTCGGGCGTCGGTCGCCCGGAGGGCTCCTGCAGATAGGCACGAAACAGCTTCACCATCTGTTCCTTTCGATAACGCATCGCCCAGGTCATGAACGCATATGACTGGTCGTAGAAGCGCTTCGGCCCGCACTCGTCAACGGCCGCCAGACTCGTGAGCGAAATGAACGTGTGAAGCGGCATCACGACGCCATCGCGAAGGGTTTGCTCAAACCCTTCCCGACGTACCCCAAACTCAACCTGTGGGCCAAAGGCCGCGTTGTCTCGATCCGTTTCAAAGGACGTCGCCAGCCCTTCGCATATCCACAGTGGATACTCGACCTTCGGAGTCTGCAGTTCAGTGTGAAATGCAAGCTGATGAACGGCCTCGTGGATGGTTGTGGCGGTGGCGACGCCTTGACGAAACGATACGAGTCGCTCCTTGGCCTCATTCACATTCTTCTGTGCTGTCTGAATCTGGCGATCAAGGAATGCCGCCTCATCGCGACGATCATCTCGAAGCGCCTCACGCTGCCGCTCCTTCGCATCCCTGATCTCCGTCTCCGCCTCTGCAATATGTTCGTCCGCCGCGGCCGCGGCTTCGCCATCGTCTGCCCGGTAGAAGGCGATCCAGTCGTGCCGGGGTGAATAGTGTCCGCTGATCCACGGATCAGTCACACCGTCTTCCCGAGCGGCGAAATCGCGATAGTCCGACTTCTTATCGAAGAGCACGCAGACCAATTTGCAACGTTGCGGCTGGACCGTGATGCCCATGCGCCGAACGAACGCATGGAATTGATGATGAGTGCGCTCCAGGCGCTCCGCCTGGGCGCGGGTCCAGGATGGATCAGTGTTGGAGAGCACGATGTATCGCTTGGATTGAAACTCCCTGAATTCGGGCCCAAGCACCGCCTTCGCCGTCGCCAAGGCAGCGTCTGTTTCACCGATTCCTTGATCGAGGGTGTTGAAGTTGACCTTCGGATCGTCCGATATCCATCCTTGGACAGGTGGCACCAGACCCAGGACCAGGAATCCGAGAATCGGCAGGCGATGAATCCACGAATTCCATGCAGCGCAGCGCATCTGTTGGCCATCGTCACCACGGTGGCCATGATTGAGTGTGGAGACGCCGGGAATCTCCAGCCCCTTCCGATCGATCCGGCTGTAGAGGATTCTCTGCCCGGGCGCGGCGATGTGCTTCAATCCAAGCTTTCACCTCCGCCCGACCGAGAACTTCCCTCGGGCTGGCGCAGATGGCTCGAACCGCTTCCCGAGCCGGTCTTCGAGGCGGCCCTTGCCGTAGACGATGGCTGGGTCGCCGTGGTTGGCGGATTCGACACCTCCATGCACTCGGTGCCCTATGTCCAGGTTCACCACCCTCAGGATGGCTGGCTGCCCATCGCAGCCCAAATGAAGGAGCCGCGAGCCCAGCACGCCATGATTCAACTTTCCAGCGGCGAGTGGTTCATCTGCGGTGGTGTGAGCGGCACTGCGAACCGCGACCCTGTGGCCTTGGCCACGTGCGAGATCATCCGGCTCAACATCGCCGGGAGTCAGGTCGCGGACTCACTCGACGAACCGATCGCTCGGCCCACCATCCACCGGCTCTCCCGTGGAAGAATCGCGGTGGTCGGTGGTCACCATGTCCATGTCTTTGACGAGACCGTTCGAAGGTGGATCAGGCCGATCGGGCTTCAGGACCAGCGTGAAGCTCACGCGTCGGTCGCCCTGGATGACCATCGGTTGCTCGTCGTGGGCGGCGATGCGCATGGACTGATCGAGGAGGTCAACCTCGACGACCCCGCCTCCATCTCGCGAGCGTGGCCGGCCACACTGGATATCCACATCGAGCGACCCGCCGCCGCCCTCTTGGCCGACGGTCGGGTGTTGCTCGTCGGTGGATACTCGCCTGTCTACCGCGAAACACTCTACGACACATGGATTCTCGATCCCCGCAGACAATCGATCTGCCGTGGCCCCGTCCTTCCCGATCGTCGCGGGGCATGCGCCGTCATGATTCGTGCCAGCGAGTGCCAGGCGTACATCATGGGAGGGGAGTGGCGAGCCGGGGACAGACGAGGCGAAGCGAATCTCAATCTCGTCATCCGGCCCGAAGATCGGTTTCCCATCTGGCGCGTGAGGCCGCTTCCGGCCCCCAACTACGCCTCCGCTTGGGTCGATCTGAACGGCCTCCTGGGAGTCATCGGAGGCTACCGATTCGTGCCGCCGGATTCCGTGGCCGCCGACCAACCCGCCGGGCCCCTGGTCGAGGCCCGTTCCTGGCTCGGCTGGGTCGGACTGGAGACCGGCGGCGACTAAGACCGCCAAACACCCTTCCAATCAGACAGTCCGCCTAGCATCCATGTCATGCCCCGCCGCGGTCCTCGCCATCCTTTCACCGACGCATCCCACGGACGACGTATTCAGAAGGTGCTTGCCGAGGCCGGTATTGCCTCGCGCCGGGCATGTGAGGAATTGATCGAGTCAGGAGAGGTGGAGGTCAATGGGATCCTCATCGACAGCCTCCCGGCGTGGGTCGATCCATCCAAGGATCGCATTGTCGTCAAGGGCAGGGCCCTGGCCGCGGCTGAGCGCCATGTTTACATCCTGCTGAACAAACCTCGCGGCGTTGTTTCCACGAACTCCGATCCCGAAGGCCGGGTCCGGGCGATCGATCTTGTGAAGCACCCCGCCGATCCACGCCTCTATCCCGTGGGCCGGCTCGATATCGACAGTGCCGGCCTGCTTCTTCTGACCAACGATGGCGAGCTTGCCAACCGCCTCACCCACCCTCGCTACGAAATGCACAAGGGGTATGAGGTTCTGGTCGGGGGACTCCTGGACGACGACGCGATCCGGCGGCTCGAAACCGGTCTGTTTCTCTACAACAAATCAACCGAGGCCGGATCGCGCACCGCACAATCCACGCTCGAACTGATCAAACGAGATCGAGACCGGACACTTCTTTATATGGAGCTGAAGGAAGGACGAAATCGCCAGGTACGCCGCATGATGCTCAAGGTCGGGCATCCGGTGAAACGCCTGAAACGGGTCAAGATGGGTCCGTTGCAATTGAAGGGCGTGGCAATCGGCCAATGGCGAGAGTTGACCTCGATCGAACTTGCCCAACTGCGGAAGGCCGCATCTCTGACCGGTCGATCGAAGCCCTCCGCACCGACGAAGAAGATTGCACGAACCACGAAGTCCTCGGATCGTTCTCATGCAAGGAACCGTTGATGCCACTCTATGAATACCTGTGTGAAGCCGATGGCGAGCGGATCACTCTCCTTCGGCCCATGCGCGAGGCGGATCTCCCCGTCGACGACCCTTCAGGGGCCGGCCGCACCTTCACCCGCGTCCTGAGCACCTTCGGAGTCGGCGGTTCGGACCCCGCCAACAGCACAAGTCTGCCGATGGCCCGGTGCGGGTGCGGCAAGGTCGGCGGCTGCGGCGGCCATTGACGCCGTTCATACCGGGGACCGATCCTTCACCACATCCCGCTATACTCGCGCCTCCATGCCCCAGGCCGAACATGTGCTTCCAGCCGATGGTGATGTCGCCGCAGCCATCGACCACGCCGTTCGCGAAGCCATCGTGCGCGTGCTCGGCGAGGAGTTTTCTCGTGCTGATGGTGCAGTAAGACCCAGCCAGAATCCGCAATTCGGGGATTTCCAATCCAATGCCGCCCTTGCCCTGGCCAAGGCTGCGGGCCGCAACCCGCGCCAACTCGGCCAGGCCATCGCCGAATCGATGGAAGTTTCCTCCATCGCGGAAACACCAACCGTTGAAGGTCCCGGATTCATCAACTTCCGCCTGAAGTCGTCGACTCTCGCCAACCTGCTTGAGGCCATGGACGATGCAGCGCTCGGCATCCGCCCGCAACCGGGAACGCACAGCATCGTTATCGACCTTTGCGGCGTGAATGTCGCCAAGCAGATGCACGTCGGGCACCTTCGCGCCACCATCATCGGCGATGCGCTCGCCCGCGTCTATGAACGATTGGGCAGAAAGGTTCACCGCGAGAATCACCTCGGAGATTGGGGATTGCCCATCGCCATGGTGCTCCATCGCCTGCGCGCTGATCAGGTCGACCTCGATGCAATCGACCTCGACGATCTCAATCGCGCCTACCGAGATGCCCAGCTCTCGTCGGTCGCGGATCCGAAGGGCCTTGCCGCGGCCATCCAAACCGGTGTTGGGTCCCACAGGCGTATCGAACTTGAGGAACAGAATCTCTCCGCCGCCGCAGAAGACGAGGCCGCCAAGAACACCTTAGTGAGGCTTCAACAGGGTGATCCCGAACTTCGTCGCGACTGGCAGCGCATTATCGATGTCACCATGCGCGAGGTCTATCTCGTCGCCGAAATCCTCAACGTCAATATCGGCCCCGAGAACAATCGCGGCGAGAGTTTCTATCGCGATCGGCTTGGCGGAATCGTCGATGCATTCGTCAAGGCGGGCCTTGGTGTAGAAGACGAGGGCGCGATTGTGGTTCGGTTCCCGGACCGCGATCGTCCGCTGCTGATCCGCAAATCTGACGGCGGCTTCCTCTATGCCACCACCGATCTCGCCGCCATTCGATATCGGGTCCAGAACCTCGACGGCGAGCGAGTGGTCTATGTCGTCGATGCCCGACAGCGCGATCATTTCCGCGATGTCTTTGAAGCGGCGTCGATGATCGGATGGGATCGAAACCTGAATGGCGACCGCGCGGAACTCATTCATGTCGGCTTTGGCGCTGTGCTGGGGAAAGATAAGCGCCCGCTCAAGACGCGCTCGGGCGACAATTTCACCCTCAAGGCGCTGCTCGACGAAGCCGTTGAGCGCGGGGCCCATGAGGTCATTCGTCGGGCCGCAGACCCCGCCAGCCCCACGCACGGCTCGCCCGAATCCGAACTTCGCCGCATCGGTCAGGCGGTCGGTATCGCGGCCGTCAAATATGCCGATCTGGGGTCGGATGTCGTCCGGGACTATGTCTTCGATCTCGACCGCATGATCGCCTTTGAAGGCGACACCGGGCCGTATATCCAATACGCCCACGCCCGCATCTGCTCGATTTTTGCCAAGGCGGATGAGAACCCGTCGACAATTCGTGCCGCGTCGCTGGTCATCAGCGACAACACCGAGAAGCAACTCGCCCTGATGCTGCTTCGCTACCCCTCCATCATCACGGATGTGGCGCGAACTCTCGAACCCCATCGCCTCTGCGCTTATCTCTACGGCTTGGCCAATACGTATAGCGCCTTCTACCAGGCCTGCCCGGTGCTGAAGGTCGAAGACATCGCGGTCCGTCGGTCACGTCTGCGCCTCTGCGACCTGACCCGCCGAGTCCTTGCCGACGGCCTCTCGCTCCTCGGAATCGAAGCGCCGATTCGAATGTGACAGCCGACTATCCGCCCCCGACCCCAAAGTCCGCTGGCGACAGCCGCAGCGAAATCGAATCTGGAAAGATGCGGAGCACGCCGTCCCCATCCTCGAATCCGAATTTCCGGCCTCTCTCGTCCCGGGCAATCCCTACGACATCCATGGGTTTCCCGTCAAATCCCACCAGGGTCACCGTGGCCAGTCGCAGATCATCCGGAAACGATTGAATCGCAATCTCACTCGCGCGGGCGGTCGTTAGCTGATTCAGGAACTCCTCAACCAAGGCCGACTCAACCTGCTTACTCTCGTGGCTGCTCGCGACCCAGCGTTCCAGGTCGCGGCTCAGCGCCACCCTTCCACCCGGACCCTCGATCTCGATGGTCTTGATGTCAGCCGGCCGCACGGGAGTGGCCGTGGCGTCGATCAGCGACGTCGGCTGGGGAAAGAGCGCGCTAAACGATGCCTGGGTGACCTTCACCACCGTCGGTCTCCCCTCAACCATGGCAAATCGATCTGTTGCGCCAATGGCCGTCACCGATCCGATCCGCAGAGTCTCCTTCCGATCATCAGCCAAGACCACGCTGACGCTTCCGATCGGCGCTGCGAGGCCGTATCGGCCAAGATCGCTCGGTTCGTCAACAACAAAGCCCGCTGCTTGAACGCCCGCGACGGCGCGAATCAGCATGTCCAGCGCCACCCCATCCACCCGTGTGGCGACCGGTTCCAGCATCCGCCACGTCTTCCGCTCACGAACCAGGACAATCGTCGTCCCGCCCGACTCAACCACGAGGCGCTTGGCTTCAACCGAAACACCCCGGATCAGGTCTCGAGACCGCCACTCTTTCGGATCCGTCTCCAACAGCCGATCCTGCAACGCTCGACCCACCAGCAGCACGTCATCGCCCATCAGAACGTAACCCCGGCCGGCCACGCTCGGCCGACCGATGGCCAGCTCCGCGGCTCCGTTTGACCAGCGCAACGTCAATCTCGCCAGAGGTGGGTCCAACCCGAGCGATTTCAATGTCACGTCACTTCCCAGGCTCGATGCGGCCGTTCGCCGCGACACTTCAAGTCCCGCCGCCGCCACCACGATCTGCCGCATCGAATACGACTGCACGGGCCACGCGAACGGCTTCGTCTGCGTCCAATCCGTTCCCTCGCGATCAAACACAAACGCTTCGCCGTTGGGCTTGGAAATCTCAATGTGATCCACGTCTTCAATGGGAAGTGCCGCTGCAGTAAAGAGCGTCTCGGCGCCGACCGACCTGTCGATTCTTGCAGGTGGAGCGAGGCGATAGAGGGTCAAGGTGCCGCCCGCCGCCGCGAGTGCAAGAATCCAAACCAGCACAATGGCACGCCATGAGATCATGCGCTTCGCCTCGTAAGCCAGATCACACACCCAACGATCAGGAAACATCCCGGCAAGCCCACGATCGAGATCAACCCCCATTGCCATCGCGCTGCCGTTGTGATCCGCTCTAATCGCGCCACCTCACCGGATCCCGCGCCCGATGCCACCACCTCATCCAGTCCCGCCAGCCATTCCACCGAGGACAACATGAGCTCGCGATTGCCGGGAAAATGAAGCGCAACCCGCCCGCCGCCAAGGCTCTCCCCGCGATCAGCGATTGCCGTAAGCAACCAGGCCGAACTTCCGACCACGACCAACCGGTGCCGCCCGCCACCGAGTGCCGCAGGCCGATCCACCGCGGCCACCGCAGTAACCGGCGCTCGCAGGACGCGGTCCTCCGGCGCTGCATCCAGCGGCTTCGACTCCTGCCTCCAATCCTCCGCCAGCCAGCGTTCCTGGCCCGGTGCAATCGTTATGACCGGTTTGGCAGCGACGTCGCTGACGACGACCGGCGTGGGATAGGGCAGGAAGACCGCCTGCCCCGATATGGCCTGTCCGATGATCGTGGAGGGGTCGCCGTTTCGCGCCACCTGATACGGAATCGTCTGACTTAACCCTTGCCCGACCCTGGTCAGTTCAAAAACCACATGTCCGGTGTCAATGGTCACGCCAAGGTCGCTGGCCACTGTGGCCCATGGGTCCTTCTGACGAAAGAGCGGAAGCACGCTTCGAGAAACATTCAGAAGAACCGGTTGCCCGCGCTCGACAAGCGATCGGGTTTCTCGAAGCAGTGTCTGTTCCGTCTTGGAAAGCTCCATGCTCGAGCGCTGGATCGGAGGCACGACCACCCAGACGGCCGTCTGATCCTGCATGGGAATCGGTGCCGGCCCGCTTCCAATGATCCACTCCCGAACGTCCAGCCGCGCTGCTCGAAGCGCATCCGCCATCGCCAGCAGGTCCAGGCTGTCATTTCTTCGTCTTAACAAGCTCTCGCCTTCAGCATGCATGAACACGACCATCGGCATCCGCTTGAGATGCATGGATCGAATAGCGGACGAAATCACTTCCTCGCCGCGAAATCGACGGTCGAACTTCACGCCCTGCTGCGATGCGGCGGCTGCGCGTGGAAACAACTGCCAGGATGGAACCACCGCGGCCCGTGACGGTCCCAGGATGACCGCGCACTCACCCTCCGCCAGCTGTCGACCAACCTCGGAAAGCTCCAGCGGCTCCAGCTGAGACAGCAAATCCGCACACGCCTGAAGACGTTGGGCCATCTCCGAGTAGGGCTTCCTTGACCGTGCGGCAAGGTCTCGAACTCCCTTCGCGGCCGCGCTGTCCTCCCAACGCTCAAACAATCTCGTGATACCGTCAAGCTGGGTGGCCCAGAGGGCGTCCGCCGCCGCAAGCGTGCTTCGGGCCCCCTCATAGTCAGGAATGGGCTGTGCCGCTGTCGTGGCTCGCATCCGAGAGAGCGCTGTCAGGAATGCCGTCGAGTTGTCTGTGAGTTGCAGAAACCCGGAGTGAATGTCTCGCAGCACAGACTTCTGCGGATCGTCCGTCGGGAGAGCGTCGGCCATGGCGCCGACAAGCCCGGATTGGCTGTCCACAAAGTCGCAAAGCGATTCAAATCCGACCTGCCCCTGATTGATCGCCTGCTCATACCGATGCACGGCGTCTTTGTATGACGACTGAAGCTGTCCGAGGAGTCGCTCGTAGTCGCCAATCGATCCCGGATCGGTTGGATCAATCCGCCGCACCGTGAGTCGCTTGGATGCCGATTCATACCGGCGCAACACCTCGTCAACCTGCCGGACCACCGCGGGGTCGGCATCCTGCTCCACCATGATGACATTGATCGACCAGTCGCCCTCCAGTGAACCCAACAGCGACATGGTTCGATCTGAAAGCGTGTAGGTCCGAGTCCTCGTCGCATCGATTTTTGCCCGAAGCAGCGGGTGCTCCAGGGTCACGACGACGGCCGCGCAAAGCACGGCAGCGCCGAGCACCATCACCACCGCACGGCCCATGACCGACCCGAAGCTCACGAATGAACCCTCCGAACCGTCAGCGAAACCGCGGCCATGGCCAGGAACAGTGCCGTTAGCGCAAGGAAGTACCCCACGTTGGCGGTGTCCATGAGTCCAATCGTGAAATCAGCCAGTCGTCGAGAGTGATCCATGGCAAAGACCGCGTCGGCCCATGCCGGCGAAAGAAGTCTCGGCAGGAAGAGCACCGCCACGCTGACCGAGATCCAGAAGAACAGCGTGAGCAGATATGACACCACTTGGCTTGCGGAGAGCGTCGAGGCGAAAATTCCGGAGCTGACGTAGGCTGACCCCACAAGCAGTAGCCCAAGCAGCCCACAGAACAGCTCCCCATAATCGGGCCGACCGTGGATCTCGACCGCCATCGCCATGATCAGGATCGGCGACAGCATCACCGCCAGAAAGAGCATGCTTGCACCATACTTGCCGATCACAATCTGAATTTCACGAATCGGCGAGGTGAACAGGGTTTCGATCGTTCCCGCCCGAAGTTCTTCACTGAGTGAACGCATGGTGAGTGCCGGCGCGATCACCAGCAGTTCCCATCCTGCGAAATCCAGCACAGCTCGCAGGTTGGCCGGCTCGCCGGGCAGGAACGTTACCTGTTGAAACGCCAGGCCCGCGATAAAGGCGAACAGCGCGCCGACAATCGGCCCTGTCGGCGTCAGAAACAGTCCGGCGAAATCGCGCCGAGCAATGGTCAATGTCGCCGGCATCAGGTCCGCCCTTCCTCCGCAACCGTTCGAAGAAAGAATGACTCCAGGGACTCAGACTCCCGGTGCAGCTCGCGAACAACAGCCCCCGACGCGCTCAAGGCTCTTGCAAGTGCTTCGCGAAGATCCTCGCTCATGGCCTCCGGCAGGACGTCAATCGTGTGCCGAATCCAACCCTGCGGAAGGGATTCAATCCTGACCCGCGCCACACCCGCGATGCGCTGGATCGAAAGGGTTTCATCGCGGTCGGCCTCAACGGCATACCACGGCCGTCCAATCGCTGACTTTCGAAGGTCGTCGAGACTCCCTTGCACCCGCAATCGTCCGCCAGCGATCAACATGACCCGCTGGCACATCGCCTCGACCTCCGGCAGGATGTGCGTCGAAAGCACAACCGTGTGTGTTCCTGCCAGTCCCTGGATCAGCGAACGAACCTCCTGGATCTGGCTCGGATCAAGGCCGACAGTCGGCTCGTCCAGCACCAGCACGGGCGGTTCATGCACCAGTGCCCCCGCCATGCCGACCCGTTGCCGGAAGCCCTTCGAGAGCTGGTGAATCGGCCGCCGCCGGACTGTGGTCAGCTTGCATCGCTCCATCGCGCGATCCACCGCCTCGCGGCGGAGCCGACGCCCGACTCCCGAGAGCTTTGCACGGAACATCACGTAATCCATCACCCGCATTTCGGTATAGAGCGGGGTTGATTCTGGCAGGTAGCCAATGCGCCGCCGGGCCTCGAGCGAGTCGCTGATCATGTCGTGCCCGCATACGTTCACTGAGCCGCTGCTGGGACGCAACGCTCCGGTGATCATGCGTAGCGTCGTCGTCTTCCCTGCTCCATTCGGACCAAGGAAACCAACGATCTCGCCCGCGGGGATCGAGAATGCGAGCCGGTCCACGGCAACAACCGGCCCGTAGCGCTTGCTCAAGTCGTGTGCGGTAATCATGCCAGTGGGCGAAGATGCATCATACAGCCAGGATTCGCAGGCGTTGTACCGGTCCGTGCCTCATCGCTCTCGCCTAGACCAGTATTCCCGCGTCGAGTTCTTGCCCTCGGGTATCGAGCGAATCATGCGATACCCCAGGCTGCTCAGGAGGATTCGATGACTGTCGATGGGCTCGGCAATCACATCCGTAACGGTCGGGTCGGACAATTCCTTCTTTGACGCTGCCGGAATGAAGTCGCCGTAATACAAGCGAAATTCCTCCTCAGGTGCAAGATCCGTCGGAAAGACATCAACATATCGCAACGAGCTGGCCGGTCGGCCGCTCGCCTCGATCTCGGCACGCAGAGTCCTCGCGGCCCTGGTCGTGTGATCCATGTCCGTCGGCTGACGGCAATAGCCAAACCAGAACGGCGCTGAAAGGGTCAAGCCCCACGCGGCAGTCATCATTCCGCCCCCGAATATTCTTCCGCTGTCCTGCAGGTACCACCCGGCCACCGAGATGGCGACGAGTAGGAGCCCCAGGCCGACCGACCAAGCCCCACTGAATGGAATCGAGTCGCGAATCTCCATCGGGAGCCTCCAGCCCGCGATGTCGGCCATTCCAAGAACGATCGGGCCCAGGGAAGTTGCCAGAAGGATGATCCAGTGCGGCCACGACAGCAGTTTCACGTTGACGCGACCCGGACCGCGTGCCACCGTCACCGCCTGATCGCACCAGACCCGGGCAACCAGTAGCGCCGCCGGGGCCACAATCGGCAGGATGTAACGCTGCTGCTTCGCCGCAACGCTGGAAAAGAAGGCAAAGAGCATGATGAACCAGATGAGGGGCCACAATCGAATCCATTCCTGTCGTGACCGATTCATGGCTGTGTCGTCAATCCACGAGCCGTCAAACGGGTGATAGAGGCCGGCGATGATTCCGATGCACCATGGAAACAACAGCCCGAAGGTCCCGACGTAGTAGTAAGGAACCTGCGGGTCATTTCCTCTCGACTGCTTGAACTCTCGCACCAGCGTCTCGACCGCGTCCGGCACATACAGAAGTACGTAGAGGTGCCACGGGGCGACCACCGCGAGACAAGTGACTGCCGAAATCGCCAGGCCCGCCCAATTCCGTCGCTGATTCCCTTCGCGGCCGGGAAACGCCATCATCGCGGCCAGAATCGGTGGGATGGTCAGAACCAGCGCCAATGGATTCTTTGTCATCCACGAGAGGCCCATCGCCACCCCCGAAACGCCCCAGCCAATCCATCGGCGTCCCGCCGGGACTCGATCCTGAAGTGGTCCAAGGGCCCAAACCGCAGCCGCCACGCTCAAGGTCGCCCAGGCGCTGTACTCGATGTCGTACGACGCCGTCCGAATCTGTCGCTGGACAAAAAGGATGGCCCCCGCGGTCAGCGCTGCCAACACCGCGAGGCGTAGACCCCCCAGTGACATCCCAAGCCAATAGATCGCCGCAAGCATGATGAGGCCGGTGCCGACACTGACCAGCCGCGCGCGAAAGATCTGGTCCTCCGGCGTTGCGGTCTCGGGTGTCAAGTCGGCCCACCCGGCCAGATTGAGCCAAACAAGCAGCGGAGGCTTCACGATTCGGGCCACACCGTTGTTGGTCGGCATCAACCAGGCATCGCTATCGCCGCGTTGCTGTCGCAGCCAGGTCTCCTGCGATGACAGCACGGCGATATGCTCCATCGTGTGCGTTGACGGCCGTTGGCGAAGTCCGATCACCAAGGGCGGAACACAGACCACCAGGCACAACAAGAGGCCGCACCAGGCGACAAGTCGGGGCACAGAACCGTTTGGCGGCATCGTGATGGCAGTGTACCGCGGAGCCCTGCCTCTTCGGATCAGGCCGGTCGCGACGATGCCGCGGCATGCTTCTCATGCCAGAGCTTGAGCAGTTCGAGTTCCCGGTCGGGCTTGAGCCCGGCGCGCCGAGGATCGCTGCCGAACACATAGCCGGCGCGCTCCGGAGCCGATTGGTGCCATCGCAATGTGTCTCGGGCAGTCTCCGCCAAGGGTCGGAATGCAAGGCCGTGCGAGATGGCCTTGGCGTTGGATACCCGTGAGAACCCAGCGCTGTCGGCGGCCTGCGGAATCCACATGGCCATCTCCATCCAAGGGCCGACCTTCTGTTCCTCCAGAAACTCCTGGCTGACCCACGTGAAGGAGACATCGGCACTGGTGGCAGCACGACAGCCGTAGAGCAGCTCCGAGAAACTCAGCGTTCCTTTCGGCCCGGCGGCGTTGTAGATCCCCGAGTGGCCATCCTCAATGAGCTTGATGCAGAACTCCGCCAGATCGCGCACGTCAATGTATTGAACCGGCGCTTCCTGTGGACCCGGAGCGAGCACTTCGCCGCCCATGTCGATTCGCACAGGCCAGTAGGTGAAACGATCGGTTGTGTCGCCGGGCCCCACGATCAGCGTCGGTCGCACCGACGTCGTGCGCCCCGGCATGGCCGCTTCCGCCGCCTGCTCACACAATGCCTTGAGAGGTCCGTAAGTCTCTCCGGTAACCCGCTCCGTGGTGGGATCGTCGAGAATTCCAACAGGATCCTCCTCACAAATTCCGATCTTGCTGAGATCGGTGAAGACGGAGATGGTTGACACGAAGAGATATTGCTTGATGTTGGGGGCGAGCAGTTCCGCCGAGGCTCGCACGACCCTTGGAACATACCCCGAGGTGTCGATCACGGCATCCCACGACCGGCCCTTGAGCGCGTTTAAACCCTCGCCCTTGTTCGGGTCGCGATCTCCGACCAGCTTCTCCAGGTCTGGGAAAAGACTCGGGTTGGTGCGGCCCCGATTGAAGAGGGTCAGCGTATGCCCACGCTGCTGTGCGGCCTCGACGAGTTGGGGACCAAGGAAGGCCGTGCCACCGAGAATGAGGAGGTTCATGGAGCAGCTTGTACAGCAAAGGCGGCTGTCGGTTGGGGCCGCTTGCGAATCAAGATCAGCCAGGTAGAATGCCGATAAAAAGACCAGTTGGTCAATAAATCAAGAATAGAAAGGAATGGTCAATCATGTTTCGGAACGCCCTGCCGTTTGTCTTCGTCGCCCTGGCCACCACGTCGCAAGCCGCCGGTCCAAACTCAGGCAGTCTGCTTTCGGACAGCCGGATCTTTCCAGACAAGACCATACTCTGGGACGGGTTCCTGACGGGACAGCGTTCGTTCCAGCATTTCTTCAAACCGATCGGCAACCCCCTCTACTTTGAGTCTCCAATCAACGAAACCGAAGCCCGGTTTCTCTACCTTCACCACGAATTCGACGATGGCTCCACCCTCGCCGGTGGTCATCTTGACGTTGCTGCCCTTCAAGTACGGATCGCCCTCACAGAGCGCTTGGGCTTCATTGCCACCAAGGACGGCTATTCCTGGCTTGATGCCGGTGCCCTGCCCGACGGGGAAGGTTGGAATGACCTCGCGCTTGGACTCAAATACGCATTGATCGCCGACGCCAACCTTGATCTCGTCGTGACCGGGGGATGCCGCTTCCAGCCCGACAATGGCGACAGCGAAGTACTTCAGGGTGGCGTCCAGGAGCTCTCCCCATTCATCTCTGTCGCCAAGGGATTTGGCGATCTCCACCTTCTCGGCAACGCTTCGTGGCGACTTCCCCTGGATGCACCGGATGGGAATGACGTGCTCCAGTGGTCACTGCATGCTGACTATGAGATCTACAAGGGCATCGCGCCCACGGTTGAGATCCATGGGCTGCACTATCTCGACGACGGCGACCGAACACCGCTCGATGTCGGCGGCCTCGATTACACCAACCTGGGCTCGACCATGGTGTCGGGCAACAACGTCGTTTGGCTCGGTCTCGGCGGGCAAATCCGACTGACGCCCAATTTCTCGATCGGCGGAACCTACGAATTCGCCCTGACCGACCCAGACGAGGACATCATGGACAACCGGATCACGTTCAGCGCGTGGCTCACCTGGTAGGTCGATTCAGCCTCAGGACGGGCTACTCTTCGGCAGACGGCGGTCGAGCAACTCACGCCCCAGCCGGCGACCCACCTGCACCCAGCTGGAATCTCCTGTGACCTGCTGGGTGATGTACGTGCCTTCGAGGATCAGCGACAGCTCGGCCGCAAACGCGGCCGGATCATCAGCCCCGGCGTATCCGGCCAGCATCTTCAGCAGGTCCTGCATGGCGGCCTTGTGTTCGGCAGCGCACCGATGAATCGGGTCGTGATGCAGCGGAAACTGCACCGCCACATTGATGAACACGCACCCGTTGTAATCTTCGCTCTGAAAGAGTTCATCCACAACGTCGAAGGTTGCGGCCAGTTGGCCGCGTGGCGTGTCTCCCCCGTGTCCACGGAGCTTTTCAAGGAAGGTGTCGCGCCACCAGCGATCATGCCATCGTAGGACCTCCAGCATGAGGTCCTCCTTGCTTTCAAAGTGATTGTAGAAGGTTGTCTTGCTGACACCGACCTCATCCAGGATCTGGTCGAGCCCGACAGCATGAAAGCCATCACGATAGAAACGGTCGTGGGAGACTTGAATCAATTTCTCGCGGGTGGCGCTCATGACGATGGCTCCAATTGAAGGCCGCCCGAAAGGAAGGTGGCGAATATCAACGGATTCTCAGTCCGGTTGACCATGAGTCAAGTCATCTCGTACCGGCAGTCCACCATGGCGCGTGTAATCGGCGCATACATTCTCGCTTCCAATGGGACACGCACCCCAATCGCTACCGACAAGGAGCCCAAAATGACCACCCTACCCGCTCAACCGACTGTCCCCGATACCGCCCAGAGTCGTCCCACACATGGGATTGTCGCCCGAACAGGAGTTCTCCTGTACGGTCTGGTGGGATATGTCTCATTCCTCGTCACCATCGTCTGGGCCATGCTCTTTGTCGCCGACGCCTGGGCGGCAAAGACCATGAATACCGGAACCGTCGTCTCTTTCGGCGAGACGATTCTCGTGAATCTTGGACTGATGCTTCTCTTCGCCGTCCAGCACACCATCATGGCGCGACCCGCATTCAAGGCGTGGATCACCCGATTCATACCCAAGGCGATGGAACGATCGACCTTCGTGCTTGCATCCAGCGGCTGCCTCCTCCTGCTCTTCTGGCAATGGCGACCCTTGCCCGAGACGATCTGGTCGATCGACTGGGCTCCGGCCAAGTGGCTCGTCATCGGAATCAGCGTCCTCGGCTGGGGAATGGTTTTCCTCTCCTCATTCCTGATCGACCATTTCGACCTGTTCGGACTGAGGCAAGTGGTGCTGCATGCCCGTCGAGTACCGTATTACGAGCGTCCGTTCATGCTCCGATCGCTCTACAAGCTGGTTCGCCATCCACTCATGCTTGGTTTCCTGATCGCCTTCTGGTCGACGCCACACATGACACAGGGACACCTGCTCTTCGCCGGCGTAATCACTGCCTACATCCTGTTTGGAATCAAGATTGAAGAGCGGGAGCTCGTTCGCCAGCATGGCGAAAGTTACCTCGCCTACCGACGGAAGACTCCCGGCCTCATTCCGGTCAAGCTCGGGAAGTCCGCCTGACCGAGGTTCATTTACCGCAAGAAGGGCCGCGAGCAGATCAGGACAAGGGTCCAATCTGCTCGCGGCCTGTTTCATACTGAGACTTGCATTTGCGAAGCCCTTCGTCTACGAATCCTGCCATGACGGCTTTGATACGGCGCAATGTCGTGATGATTGCGGGCTTCGCGCTGGTCGCCTGGTTCCTCATCTCAATCTGCGCGCCGGCGGTGCGGTCTGTCCGCGGCGAATTCGGCCCGCTGGTCTCGCTGGCTCAATCGCCGACATCGGCGGTGCTCTGGCTGGGAATCGGGTTGCTGGTGGCGTTGATAATGGCCCTTCTTGTGGGCAGGCTGACCAGCACGAATCGGGCGATGTTCACCCTCGGAATCGCCCTCGCCGCACTGGCGATGCGGTTTGGAAATTCGAGGGAACTTTGCTTTGCGGAAGGTTCGCTCTGGATGGCGGCGATCGAAGCATTGGTGTGGTCCGCAGTGGCGATCGGACTCACAACGGTCGTCGTGCGGGTCTGCGGCCCGATTCGCGAGGATGGCATCGACCTTCAGGATTCCAGATTTTTTTCTACGGGGACTCTTAAGTGCGCTGCCGGGGCAATAGTGACCATTCCAGTGGTCTGGGTGCTCGCCCGGCACGATCTCAAGGGACAGGCGATCGGGGCGGTGGTGATCGGATCAGCAGTGGGGGCGCTTGTCGGGCGAATCGTCTCACCCAAATCGCAGCCGATCCTGCTGTATGCAGCTCCAACATTCTTCGGGGCGTGCGCGATGGCCGTGGCGGCCGCTCGTCAATCGGGGCCCTTGCCCGACGCGCCGGCCCTGGGCACCTTGAGCCGGCTGGCCTACCCCATGCCTATTGACTGGTTCGCGTCGTCGGTCGTGGGCGCATCGATCGGTATTGCGTGGGCGCGCTCCTTCATTCACCAGAGTGGGCCAAAGGCATCGGGGAAGGCCTGACGCCTCAGGCCTCGATCGTCGCGATGACTTTGAGTTCGACGGCGATGGGGGTCGGCAGTCGGTTGATTTCAACCGTCGTGCGCGTTGGGTTGGGCTTGCCGGTTCCAGCGAAGTATTCCGCGTACACGCGGTTGTATGCGGCAAAGTCGGCGCGGATATTGGTCAGAAAAACAGTCACATCCACGATTCGATCCCACGATGATCCGGCGTCTTCCAGGATGACCCGGATGTTCTCGAAACAGGCTCGACATTGCGCTTCGATGTCGTAAGCGACAACCCCGCCGTGCCGATCGAGCGTGACGCCGGGAATCTCCATCGTGTTTCGTTGCCTTGGCCCGACCCCCGAGAGGAAGAGGATGTTGCCGACGCGTCGGGCATGCGGATACGCACCGACAGGCTCCGGAGCGCGTTGTGAATGTATCTCTGTCATTGTGTCACGAAGGGGAAGCAGCTTCGAAAAGGAAGGGCGTCGGATTTCAGAATACATGGTGGAACACCGATTCGAAAGAGATGAACTCGATCAGCACCAGGCAATTGACCCATCCGAAGGCATCGGCAACAATGGGCCCGAGAGGAAAGGTGCCAGAGCGGTTGAATGGGCCGGTCTCGAAAACCGGTATGGCCCCCGGGTCATCGGGAGTTCGAATCTCCCCCTTTCCGTTGATTGCGAAGTCGATCCCAGGCAAGTTCGCATGATTGACCTCGTTGGGGGATGAGGCCATGAGGCCGCGATAGCTGCAGGCTCGGGCCCGAACAAACGGTGACAACAGCAATTGATGTCGCCAGACCGGCAATTAATTTTGCGAATTACGAGGCGGGAGCCGGATCAGACTCGATGACGGTGAACTGGTCCAGATTAAGAACCACGGATTCTCCGTCATCTCGTCGAATCTCCAGCCGGTCGAGCCAGAGTCTGTCGTCCCGAGCGTGGGCGAACCAGGATCCTGTCTTCGCCTGACGGAACCGCACCACCGTGCCGACGACCGGCTGTGTCCAGGTGCGGTCGGCCAAGGGCATCTGCTGTGTGACCTTGACGCGGGTACCGGGTTGGGGGACGGATGACTCCAACGGCATGACGGTCAGTGTACCAGAGACGGGGGTTCATTCGCGGGATCGGCTGACATGTCCGACAAATTGCTGCAAGGACGCCCGGTGCGCCTTACATTTATTCTCAGAGGTCCGAGGATGGGAGAAGGAGCGCGCCCGTCGCGCCGTCCCGTCCGCGGGCAGTCACACTTTTTTCGAGGAGAGATTTATGTCCAAGTTCTGTCACGCGGCGGCCGCCCTGTCGGCCTTCGTGGCGATGGCTTCGTCACATGCGTCCGTCACGTTCCCAATTCAGATGACGGGCACCCAGGAAGTCGGGTCTGCCGGCGATCCGGACGGCACGGGAGGCGGGACGATCACGTTGGACCCCGACACCAACATGATTTCCTGGAATTTCACGTATGCCAATATCGCGGCACCCACGCTCATGCACATCCACACGGGCCAGGATGGGGCTTCGGGCGGAATTCTGATCAACCTTGGTGTGGCAACCTCGGGCGGGGCGGGCACGCTCATCAGCTCTACAACAACAACGGCTGCCAACATCACCAACATTCTGAACAATCCACAGAATTTCTATGTGAATGTTCATAACTCACCGTTTCCGAACGGGGCGGTTCGTGGGCAGATTCCCCACCTCTTCCGTGTGGTCATGAACGGCGCCCAGGAATCTCCCGGCCCGGGTGATACCGACGGCTCCGCCTCAGGTCAGCTCGTGCTTGACACCGGTACCAACACGCTGAGCTGGAACCTCACGTATTCCGGTATCGATGCCCCCACAGATATGCACATCCACGAGGCGCAGGCCGGGGCGAGCGGACCGGTCCATATCGCCATGGGCGCTGCAACTTCGGGCGGTCGCGGCACACTGATCAGCTCAACGGGCACGACCGATTCCAAACTGGACGCCATCATCGCCAACCCGAATGAGTTCTACGCCAACATTCACACCGGCGATTTTCCAAGTGGAGCCCTTCGCGGCCAGATTGTTCTCGACACGAGCCCGGGAGCCATCTCGCTTCCGCTGGTTCTGAATGGCGGCCAGGAATCCCCGGGCCCGGGCGATCCCGACGGCACCGCCACGGGGACCATTACATTCCATCCCGCCCTTGAATCAATCTCCTGGAACCTGACCTACAACAACATCAAGTCCCCCACGCTGATGCATATTCACACTGGTGAGGACGGCGCCAGCGGTCCGATCTTTGTCGGCCTCGATCCGGTGACCAATGGCGGCGCCAAGACGCTGATCGGCACCGCGACCACTTCGGCCGCCAACATCCAGGCAATACTCGACAATCCGGTCGGCTACTACGTGAACATTCATAATGCTGATTTCGGAGGCGGTGCGATCCGCGGCCAGATTCCGAAGTCGTTTGACGTGATGCTCACCGGCGGCGAGGAGGTTCCGGGTCCCGGTGATCCGGACGGTCTCGCGCACGGCACGGTGCTGTTCGACACCGGCACCGACACCGTGTCGTGGGACATCATGTATCACGACATTGCAGCGCCGACCCTGTTCCATATTCACACCGGCGAGGCGGGAGTCTCCGGCCCGATCTTCATCGGCCTGGGTGTGGTGACCACCGGCGGTCCGGACACATTGAAGAATTCCGTCGGCACATCCGATGCAAACATTGACGCGATCCTGGCGGATCCGTCCGGCTACTACCTCAACATTCACAACAGTGAATTTCCAGGTGGAGCGTTGCGCGGTCAGATCGTTGCACCGATGGCCGTGGTGGGAGATCTCAACGGTGACCATTCAGTGGACGGAGCCGACCTTGGTCTGCTGCTGGCTGCGTGGGACAGCGCTGATCCGGATGCTGATTTGAACGACGATGGAACGGTTGACGGAGCCGACCTTGGTCTGCTGCTGGCGAACTGGTCCATCTGAAAATTGCCGAGCTCTCGGAGGGAGAGCTCGTTGACTGCCATCGGCTGCCTCCCGGCGGCCGATGGCGTTTTTGTCGGCTCCTTCGGCGGTTGGGGTCAGTCGCCCAATTGCCGAGTGCGGGTGATCGCTTCGCGCATGACGTCATCCTGAATGGCATGCACATCCTCCGCGCGCCCGATTCCGCGCAGCAGCGAGATCGTCAACCGGCCGCCAAGATGCTCGCGAAACTCCTCCAACCCGGAAAGCAGCAGGTCAGACTGCGCAAGCAGCGGATGGCTGAGCGAAAAACCAATCGCCGCGAGACAGTTTGCAATTCGATCCAGGGAAGACCGATCGAGCCAGCCCACGAGATGCGAGTACATTGAATCAAGCATTACACCGATGGCCACCGCCTCGCCATGACGGAGCTCGAACCGCGAGATCGATTC
Source organism: uncultured Isosphaeraceae bacterium (assembly GCA_964407695.1). Taxonomy (GTDB): domain Bacteria; phylum Planctomycetota; class Phycisphaerae; order Phycisphaerales; family SM1A02; genus CAYOWQ01. Next base: position 153,723 of record CAYOWQ010000005.1, read on the forward strand.
GAGCCGGTGGGCCGCCCAGTGACCGAAATCAAGGGGGCGAGCTTCGGTCAATTCGTACGGGTCCCCACCGCGGGTGATGTGATGCAGGTGAAGGATGGCGGAACGTCGAATGGCGTCTGCGGCCGGCCGACGCTCCCGTCGTGCGATTCGGGCTGCATCAGCCTCCAGGCTTGCGAAGAATTCGCTGTCCTTGACGAGGGCGACCTTGACGCACTCCGAGAATCCCGCACGAAAATCACGATCGGACAGCGTGGCGAGGAACAAATCGTCGTTGATGACGGCCCAGGGCACGGCGAACGAGCCGAGAAAATTCTTCTTCCCGAACAGATTGACGCCGTTCTTCACACCGATACCGGCGTCGTCCTGTCCGAGGGTTGTGGTGGGCATCCGGACCAGCCGAACGCCGCGATGGGCTGTGGCCGCTCCGAAACCGACGGCGTCGAGCATGGCTCCACCGCCGATGGCCAGCACGATGGAGCGCCGGCACAGGCCGAACTCATGCACCAGGGCGACGGTTCGATGGAACACGTCAAGCGAATTCTTTGCCTGCTCCCCCCCTGGGACGATGACGGGCGCAGCCACAAGCTGCATGGCGTCTTTGTGGCTCTGGAAATATTTCTCGATCCTTTGATTGAGCGTCGGCGTGGCCTCGGAAACACCGGAATCCAGCAATACAAGCGCACGGCGAGGCAACGGTTCGCCGCCGGTCGCAAAGGCCTCTCGCACGGCGATGTTGGCCGGATCGAACGCATCGTGCGTGAACCACAATCGATGCTTCACGCCGACGGAGAGCGGCTCATCAAAACGTTGGACAGACATGGTGGCCATCTGAGAGCGGCAACGATAGGCAGGAGCAGCCTGTTGACCATCAGATGTCGGCAATCGCCGCAGTCATGGCCAGCGCTTCTCGATGGGCGGCCACGTCGTGCACCCGAATGATCGCCGCACCCCGCCGAACCGCTTCGATGGCCGCGGTGACGGATCCGACGACCCGGTTGGCCGGATCGGCCTGCCCGGTGACCTGGCCGATAAAGCTTTTTCGGCTCGCACCGATCAGGATCGGAACCCGGAGGTCCGAGAACTCGTTGAGCCTTCGAATCAACTCAAAGTTCTGCCGAACACTCTTGCCAAATCCCAATCCCGGGTCGATTGCCAGCAACGTGGCGGCGGTTCCCAATTCAACGGCGGCGGCGATGCGCTCTGCAAGGAATCTCCTCACAGCCTCAACGACGTCGGGCATGTACTCGGGTTCCGAATCGTGGGCGTGGCTATAGACATCGCGTTGCGGAACGGTGCGTCGGTGCATGAGCACGATGCCGCATTGGCGATCGGCCGCCAGCCGAAGCATCTGCGGGTCGTCAAGCCCGGCCGAAATGTCGTTGACGATGGTTGCACCGGCGTCGATGGCTGTCGCCGCAACGTCGGCCAACGTGGTATCGATGGAAATGGGAATCGCGAGTTGATGGCTCAGCGCTCGGATGACTTCCTGGGTTCTGGAGATTTGTGTTGCGGCATCGACCCGGGCCGAGCCGGGCCGCGTGGACTCGCCCCCGACGTCGATGATGTCGGCCCCCTCGGTGGCCATTCGAATGCCGGCCTCCACCGCCGCATCAAGGGATGTGTGTTGTCCGCCATCTGAGAATGAATCGGGCGTGACGTTCAAGATCCCCATGATGCGGGGACGATCGAGAGCCAGATACCGGCCATTGCCCAGTTGCCAGACCTTTTCACGGTGCGCTGCCGTCATGGGCTCTTGGCCGCGGGTGCACCGACCGGAGTGTTGGCCTTCATGGCCTGCTCTGCAAAGACGGCGAGCACACCCGACGGGATAACCAACGCGCCCTCCACCGTGGAATTCTGCACCTGAAGGGCAGCGCCGATGGGTTCGAGATTCGGGCGCACGTCGGGAATGTTCGCTGCGGCCCCGGGGAGGAGACCTGCGACCTGCCTGGCCAGCATGACAAGCTGTCCGAGCGAGACGTAGGCCTCAACATCCGGATTGACCAGCAGGTAATTGCGCATGGCCTTGATCACGCTGGTCTTGGCGAGGCCGCCTCCGCCATTGGCCGACTCCAAGGCGCGGTTCATGACATCGGGTCGCTGCGAAAAGGTTACGACCAGCGATTTTGCTGTTGTCCTGACAAGACCACAAAAGCCGCGCTGGCCGAACACGATGCGTCGAAACAACTGCTCCTGTTGAATGGCTGCAGCGCGATCCGCAGGCGGTGCTTCGACGGTCTCCTTCACTTCGAAGGCATCGGCGACGAGTCCAGATTTGAATGCCCTGTCGGTCTCCCAGGTCCCCTCGAGCCTGATTCCGTCGCGTTCATGCAAACCCAAAACGTGATTCTTGAAAACCTCCCCGAGCCGTTTGGGCTCGGGCGACAGGACAACCATGGCGGAGTCGTTGAGCAACCCGCCGATGGCCACCCCCAATGAACTGGGATACACGGCAAACTGAAACGCCTTTGCATCATCAATCCAGGCCGGAAGGTCGATTCCCGGAAGGAACTGTCGCAACGCATCCGGTCCGCCGAGGCCCGCAACATCAACCGATATTCCAGCGTAATAGGGGTTGGCGGGCACGAGGCTGAGACCGGCATCCCCAGCGGCCGGTTCGCCTCCCGTCGTCAGCCGCCCGAGTTCGGATTCGCTCTTGAATCCGGCCCACGAGTGGATCATCAGGCCGAGAGGATCGAAATCGACGGCAACCAACAGATCGTTCAGGCCTTCGAGTCTTTCCGGCTCAATCATCTGGCCGATGGCCATCGGCACGTTGAACACGCTGTATTCGGCTGCGCGGCGGGCGGCCATTCCGTCCAACCAGATCAGAACGTCTCCTTTCGAAAGGTATGCCGAACCCGCCTCGCCCAATCGCCCGCGCAGGCGCTTCGCACCTTCCGAATCCGGTTGAATGCCCTCCACGCCGCGCGACTCCGCCGAGATCGCGATCTGGTTTCCCTGTGCCCTGACGAATACGGTCTTGCCGTCGAGAGTCTCATAGGCGAGAGGATTGGCACCTTCGACCTTCTTGAAATTCCCCTTCAGGAAGTCGCTCGGATCGATCGCCTGAACCACAATCGTGGCGACAGGCTCATCGCCCGCGAATCGAACAAAGGCAACCGCAGGGCCATTTTCATCCAGAGACGCTCCAAGGCCCACCCAGCCGCGAATGGCGTCGATTGGACGGCCAGGCAGCAACAATTCGGGTCGCTCCATTCGCTGAAGAAGCTCGGTCAGACGATCATTTAACCGCTTCAGATCAGGCGCTAGCACCGCCGCGTGAGCGTCCGCCGGAAGCATCCCAAAGGCCGCATCTGTCTTGGAGCCGGTTTCGGCCAGTGCTGATGAGGAGAATCCGAACCAGATGAAGAGGATGACTGCAAACGGTTGGATTACGCACTTCATCTTGAGGCCTCCGTGATGATGGGGCGTACTGTAGAGTCTTCCCGCGGCCCGCGGCCATGCCGATCCTCATCGGAACCATCCTGATCATCGTTCTGGCCGTTTCGCTCGCCGAAGTGCTTCGTCGGCTTGGCGCTCCGGGATCGCGGATTCTGGGCGGGGTCGTCGCCGGAATCTTGATCGGGCCGACAATTTTTGGCCGCATCCTGCCCGATTCGTTTGAGCGATTGATGTTGGGTGCAATTGAGCAGCGGGCAGGTCTGCAGCGACTGGAACGAGAACATACGGCGTATCAGTTGGCCGCGGGGCACGCCCGCGCTGAGCCGGCGGATGTCGAGTCCAAGCAGTCGGTGTACGAGGACCATCGGGCCGAGCTTGAGAAGCAGTGGAGAGCGGCCATGTTCGAGACCCAGGCCGTTCCTCGATGGACGACGCTGGTCCTTTGCGGCCTCGTTCTGATTGGAGTCAGGTCGCAGACGGGTCGGAACGACCGAGTGCAATTCTTTGATTCCCTGAATATCGGGGTCTGGGCTGCGGCAATACCCGCAGGCTGTGTGTTGGGTGCTTGCTGGCTCTGGGGAGACGATCTTGCGGGCCCTGGAACAATTCTCGCAATGGCCGGGGCGGGCGTCGGCGCATGGCGCCCAACCGCCACGGACATCGCCGCGGCCAACGCGATTGAGATCGGCGCGACACGACTTGTCGAACGCGCTGCCTCCTTCGCTCGGGCAGGCGCCGGAATCGTTCTGGTGGTTGTTGCCATGCGATCGAAGCTGGCAACGGCCGATGCTTCGCTCATGATCTTCTGCGGAGCCATGGCCCTCCTTGGCACTGTGATCCGGCCGCGAGATTGGGGGCATGTTCCCACGAGAATCATCATTCCGATCCTCGCCGGCCTTGCAGCCGCGCGTGTGGAATGGCTGATTGACATCTCCTTCTGGCCGGTTGTTGTCTTTGCGGTGGTTTCCGGCGATGGGAGATGGATCGGTGCTGTGCTTGGGACAATGGTTCAAGGCGGACGCAAACCGATTCGCGCCATGGGCATGCTGCTGGGCATCATGGCGGCCGGACCGACGCAATTGGCGGTCAGCGCTATCGGTCTCTCATGTGAATTGATCTCGCCTTCGATTGGCTCGGCGATGATTCTGGGCGCCCTGCTCGTTGATATCACGGAGCCGGCGCGGCGCATGATGGCCGGTCGCCTGGCGATGATCGAAACTCAATTGGACGAATCAGAGATCAACCCACAGGCATGAACCGGATGCCGCTTTCCACGTAGAAGTTCAGCATCTCGCCATGCGCGAAGGTCGTCGCGTCCTGGCCGGCCACGGGTTCGATCCACATCGGCACGCCGACGTCGAGGAGGATCTGGCCGCGATCCGAAACGGAGCCGACCACTCGCCCCTGAATGATTCTCGGCGCACCCATGACGGGCTCGATAAAGCATCCGCCGGCCTGGGCACGGTGCATCTTGAGGGCTCGCCCCTGGAGCCGGCCTCTCACGGTTGAGCCGGCCGCGATCGCTCCGTCAACCGTCGCGTGGATCTGATACGAGGTGCCGGGGATGGCGAGCACGGCGATGCTGCCGTCATAGGAGTTCACGTGAAGCCTGGCAAGATCCGAAGCCTGGGTCATGGTCATGGACCTGAATGGAAGCGACGCGGCGGAAGGATGTCAAACGGCGGCGGGAGTGGAAATTGGAGTCAGGGGCCGAATCAGATACCATCTCAGGATTGAAAGGCTCCGGCCCGCGGCGAGCCGATACCTCCTCGACCCGCCCAATGTCGACAGCCCGTGGTGCTGCAACGCTCATGACACAGCTTTCTGGCCAGAATACAGGCGCTTCCAAGCCGCTTCTCAGCCCAACGGCGGAGGTGATCGCGCCCCTGGCCTGGGAAGACGTGGCGGAAGGGCCTCGAAAGAAGGCGGTGCCCGAGGGCCTGTTTATCCGGTGCCCGGAATGTTCCGACATGCTTTTTCGCAAGCACGTGGAGACCAATCTCTGGGTCTGTTCGCACTGCGACTACCACTTCCGAGTCTCGGCGGAGCAGCGAATTCGGCAACTTGTCGATCCCGATTCCTTTGAACCGTTCGATTCCGATCTCGCGCCGGGTGATCCGCTGGGCTTCGTGGATCAAAAGCCCTACCGCGAGCGGCTGGCGCAAGCACAGAAGCAAACCGGCAGGCCTGACGGCGTTCTGACCGGGGCCGGCTTTGTGAAGGGTCGCAAGGTCATCCTGGCTGCCATGGACTTCACGTTCATGGCCGGCTCGATGGGAAGTGTCATCGGAGAGAAGATCACCCGAGCGATCGAAGCCGCGGGAGATCGCAATCTTCCGCTGATCGTGGTCAGTTGCTCCGGCGGCGCCCGCATGCAGGAATCAGGCCTGTCGCTCATGCAGATGGCCAAGACGTCCGCCGCCCTGGCGCGATTCGATGATCAAGGCGGACTCTATATCTCGGTGCTTGCCGACCCGACCACCGGCGGCGTGACGGCCAGCTTCGCGATGCTTGGCGATGTGATCTTTGCGGAACCCAAAGCGCTTGTCGGTTTCGCGGGGCCTCGGGTGATTGCTCAAACCATCCGCCAAGAGCTTCCCGAAGGATTCCAGCGGGCCGAGTTCCTTCTCGATGCGGGTTTCATCGATCGGATCGTGCATCGCAAGGACCTTCGAAGCGAAATCAGCCGAGTGATCGACTTCGTCTACGGGCGCTGAATGTGAATCTCCGCGCAGGGGAATGGCCCGCAAGCTTGGTCTGGCTGCTGGCGGCTGTGGCGGCCGGTTGCACCGCCGTATCCGTTCACCCGCTGAACCTCTGGTGGGTTGCGGTGCTTGGTCCGGTCGTCGTGACCCTGGCATCGCTCGGAGCCAGAAACACGAGATCGCTGTTTCTCGCACTGTTCCTCACGCAATTGGCGCTCTTCCTGTGGATCCATTCATGGACGAGGAACGTCTCCGAGGCGGGGTATCCGGCGCTTTCGGCCTATAGCGCCTGCTGGGTTCCCATCAGCAGCTGGCTGATTCGGCGTGCCTCACGACATCCTCGCTTCAGCCAGCTTCCGTGCGCCGTCCTGTTGCCGGTCATCTGGGTGGGGGTGGAGTTCTTCCGCGGCCGCGTGTTCTTTGAGGGTTACCCCTGGTACTTCACGGTGCATCCGCTGGTAGAAGCTCCGATCCTGGTGCAGAGCGCGGATCTCTTCGGAACCTATGGCGTGTCGCTTCTCATTCTCGCGGTATCGGGCATACTCGTTGATGCGATATCGATTCGATTGCGATGGCACTCGGGCCGATCGTTTCGATGGTGCACCCTTGTCGTTGCGGCTCTCTTCGCCGCCAACGGCGCCTACGGGTGGTGGCGGATGTCGCAGCCGCTTGAGGCAGCAGGTCCGCGCTGCCTTGCGATCCAAACCAATCAGCTTTCTCAGAACAAGATCGGGCGCAGCTTCGAGCAGCAAGTCAGCGACACACGTGCCTTTCTTGTTCAAACGTACGACGCGTTCGAACGGGAAGGCCCGGTTGATTTGATCATCTGGCCGGAAACGACATTGCCCGGCTTCGGCCTCGAGCCGGCGGAACTTCAATCGCTTTCAGATGCCAATGACCCTCGCAGCGACATTTATCTGGATGCGATGGTGGAGCTTCGCCGCGCGACCAAGGCCGATCTCCTCATCGGAAGTCCGGTTAGTTTGGGTCTCCAGCTTGAAGATGGGCGGTGGATTGCCAAGGAACAATTCAATTCCGCGTATTTGATCGATACCGATGCTCCACCATTTCAACGCTATGACAAGATCGCACTGACGCCATTTGGCGAGGTCATGCCGTACATCTCGTCATGGGATTGGCTGGAAGAGAAGCTCCTGGCGATCGGCGCTTCGGGAATGTCGTTCAACCTCGACGTCGGCCGCAGCGTGGAACCGCTTATCCTTCATCGAGGCGGTCAGTCCACACGAATCGCAGCGCCAATCTGCTTCGAAGACACCGTGCCATGGCTCTGCCGCCGAATCGCGTGGGATGGCGCCCGCCGTCGGGCGGACCTCTTCATCAATATCTCCAACGACGGCTGGCTGGGTGCGTCGAATCGAGCGAGGCTTGATCATGCCCAGATGGCGCGGTTCCGCGCCATAGAGAATCGAACGCCGATGATTCGGTGTGTCAATACAGGCGTGAGTATCTCCATCGATTCGTGCGGCCGCATCGTCAGCGCCATCGGGGCGCCCGGATACGGCCAGGCGCGCGTCGACGGAGACCTGATCGCCACGCCCCAACTGGATTCGAGGGTCCCCCTGTTCGCGACCCTCGGTGATGCGGCGGGATGGCTCGTCATGTTTGCTGCTAGTGCCGTTTTTTTCGCGACGTTCTTCGCGCGGCCCTTGGTGACTCCGGCTCCTCGGATGAAACCTTGAGCCGGACGCGAAGAAGCGTCCCGCCGAAGCAGGAGCGGAGCTGCTGCTCCACCCCGCCGCGCAGCAGTCGATCAACTTCATAAAGGGCCGAGGCCGAATCAAGTTCAACATGAAGCACGCCGCCGCGCATGCCGGCCAGCCGAGTGTGCTCGGCCACATGGGGCGGAACATTGGCCTCCCAGAGGTCCACCAGTTCGGCCATCTGCTTGCCCTGACGGCGGGCTGTCCGAGCGATGGACTCAACCAAGTCGCCGACGGCACGAGCCGAATCCGGGCGACGCCGGGAGGCAATCTGGCGGGCGAGCCGCTCAAGGTCGGACATGACCTCATGGTACGGCTTGCCGCGTAGAGCGGCCGTTCCACGGTTCGTGCACCGTTCCAAGGCATTTCGGAATCTTGTCGGTATGCTCCTGACATGACCGCCATCTCCATTCGAGGGCTCAGCAAGGCCTACGGCGACACTCTCGCCGTCGACAGGGTCAGCCTCGATATCGCCGACGGCCATCTGTTCTTCCTGCTCGGGCCGTCGGGCTGCGGCAAGACCACGCTCTTGCGCATGATTGCGGGTTTTATTGAACCAACCCGGGGATCGATTCTGTTTGATGGAAGGGACGTTGCAAGAATTCCGCCAGAGAAGCGCAACACCGGGATGGTGTTTCAGAGCTACGCTCTCTGGCCCCACATGACCGTGGCGGAGAACGTCGCCTTCGGCTTGAAGGTTCGCAAGCTGTCGAGAAGCGACCGGGATTCCCGCGTCGCCGAAGCGCTCGACATGGTGCAAATGGGCTCCTACGCCGGACGCCGGCCCAACGCGCTTTCGGGCGGTCAGCAGCAACGGGTGGCGCTGGCCCGCGCCCTGGCGATTCGGCCGGATGTCCTGCTTCTTGACGAGCCGCTCTCCAATCTGGATGCCAAGCTGCGGCTGGAGATGCGCAGCGAAATTCGACGGCTCGTTTCACAGCTGAAGATCACTACGGTGTACGTCACCCACGATCAGAAGGAAGCACTTTCACTGGCCGACGATATGGCGGTGCTTCGGCAGGGCGTGGTGGTGCAATCGGGGCCGCCGCGACTTCTCTATGAGCGTCCCAACTCGATGTTTGTGGCCGATTTCCTTGGTGAGACGAATTTTCTTGCGGCGACGGTTTCGGAGTTGGCGACTGGCCCCGAGGGGCTCATCGCGGTCGAGACCTCCTTCGGGCCGATGCGAGGCATTGGTCAGGATGGTGTCGCCAAGGGCCAGCGAGTCACCGTTTCAATTCGTCCAGAGACGATTCACGTGGCGCGTGGCGATGCATCGGGCTCTGCCGTGCGACTGCATGCCCGGCTTCTTTCGAGTACCTACCTCGGGGAGGTGGCTCAGCACGCGTTACGGCTGGAGTCTCCCGCAGGAAATGCCGTACTCAAGATGCTGGAAATTCACCCCGGACCCTTTCAACCGCCGGGAACCATGATCGATGTCGCGATTCAATCGAAAGACATCATGATTCTTCCGCCGGAAGCGGATTCCATCAGGGAAGCGTCGCTGGAGTCGACACCGGTTTTGGCCTGATCAGGCCAACGCGCCGGTTCGCATCACCTTCAGAATCGCGTCGGCGCCCTCGGCCGCCGGGTCGTGTCCGCGGAATCGCAGCACCATCCGGGCAAGCTCTTCGGATTGGAGCGCGGCAACCTTCGAATCCTTCAGCAGCTTCGTTGCAGCGTCGACGATAGGACCAGTTCCGCCAACGTAGGGCACGAACTCGTTGACGATCTCGCGCCCCGCCACGATGTTGGGCAGCAGCTTGAACGGCGTTCGAACGAAGATCTTGGCCCCCAGCCATGAAATCAGATCGGTCTTATAGATACCAATCATAGGCTTCCGCTGAAGGGCGATATCCATTGTGACGGTGCCCGAAACCGCAAGGGCGAGGTGGCACCATGCCGCGGCCGCGTCGACCCCGCCGACCGTCATGTGAAGTCCCGTGGGAAACACGGAGACTCTCTTTCGCACCAGCTTGGCCATGTCGTTGGACGCCGCCACGATGAGGCCGCTCATTCCCTGATGCCGACCCTGCAACTCAATGAAGCTGGAGACCAGCAGGCGGATGTTGGCGCTGACTTCCTGAGCCCTCGACCCCGGAAAGATGGCAATACGCGGGCTCCCTGAGGGGAGGCTGCCGGCGCGCTCGCGAATTCCCGCGTCGTCGATCGGCCGATTGATCGTGGGATGGCCGATGAACACCGCCGGAATTCCTCGGGTGGAGAACCACTCCTGCTCGAACGGCAGGATGCACAACACCGCATCGGTCAGCTTGCGCAGCTTGCCGGTGCGCCAGCTTCCCCAGGCCCAGAGCTGCGGGGCCACGAGGTGAATGATGCGAGCGCCGGTCTTCTTCATGAACGCGCAGACCGGAAAATTCGCCGCCGGGGAATCCACCGCGACGTGGGCCAGCACCTTGTATTGCTTTGACCAGCGACGAATCTCGCCAATGTGCCGGCGAACCCGCGTTGCAGCGCCAAGGCTCGAGATTCCCATCGCGGCATGGTCGCACGTCTGTTCAACGACAGTGGCCCCCGCCTCGGCCATCTTGGGCCCGCCCCAGGCGAAGATCTTCATGTCAGGCTGACGCTCGAGCAGCGCCTTGATGATGGGTGCGGCATGCGAATCGCCGGAAGGTTCGAACGCCGTGAAAAGCGCTGCCGCCCCCGCCGGCCCGCGAACCGCGGGAAAACCCGCGGCAGCCTCGTCGGCCTTCCGGGATTCACTCGCTGTTTGGGTGGCTTTCATACATGCATACGATACGTCCATGGCCCGGATTTCGCACGTGATTTTCGTGCTCGTCATGCTGGGGGCAGCGGCGTGGCTCCTGGCGACGCGCGGCGTTGATGGAATTCAGCGCGTGACGACGATGGCCGAAGAGCCCGCGGCCGGCGCTCACGACGCCCGGGCAGTGCGGAGCCCGACCGAGCCGCCGGCGGTCTGGGGTGACCTGAGCCGCCCGTTCGATCCGCCGTGGCTGGGGTTCGCGCTCAATGTGCACCACATCGACCGAGTGGAGCTCTATCTCGACAGCGTCGATCGCATTGCGGCCGCCGGGGCCAACGCGCTGGTCGTACTCTCCCCGATGTACGTCAAAGACCTCCAATCCGAGCAGATTCGGTTCATTCCCTCTCGATGCGCGCGCGATGAGGAGCTGATTGCGATTCTGAGTCGGGGAAAGCAACGAGGCCTTCGCACGATGCTGATTCCGCTGGTGTTGCCCGAGAATCCCCGCGGAAAGGAATGGCGCGGGCTGATGCAGCCGTCGAACTGGGATCGCTGGTGGGTCAGTTATCGGTTTGTCGTGGATCGATTCATCGGCATCGCCAACAGGGCCGATGTTGACATTCTCTGCATTGGAAGCGAGCTCAATTCGGTCGAGCCGCAGATCGATCAATGGCAGGAGGTCATCGCACATGCTCGCGACCGCTTCAAAGGCCTGTTGAGCTATTCCGCGAATTGGGACCGCTTCAAGAAGGTTGAATTCTGGGACGACCTCGATCTGATCTGTGTGAGCTCGTATTTCGAGCTGATCGACGACGAAGAGGAAGATCCAACACGCAAGGGCGCTCCGCCGCCCACGGTGGAAGTGCTCGCCGACACGTGGCGAAAGGAGCGCGACAGCATGCTCGAATTCGCCCGTTCCGCGAAGAAACCGATGATCATCAGCGAAGTTGGATATCCAAGCCTGCCCTGGGCCGCGGAGCACCCGTGGAACTATGTAGCGCCCGCCGGGACTTCGGCCGACCACGCCGCGCAGGCCCGCTGCTGGGCGGCATTCTTCACCGCGTGGACCGAGACCTTTCTGAACCGCGATCCGAGCGCCGGCGGAGTGCTCTGTTATCACTGGGATCCGTACTATCACGGCGAATCGAAGGACACCGGCTATGGGGTGGACGGCAAGCCTGCACTGGAGATTATTGAGCGTGCGTTCCGGGTTATCGCCCAGGCTCAATCGGAAACGGTCGGAACCAAGCCCCCTTCCGGCGAGTAACCTGCATACGAATGTGCGGCATCGGCGGCATCCTGCGCTGCGACGGCGAACCCATTCCCGAGGAATGGCTCGATCGCATCGATGCGCGCATCGCCTGGCGCGGGCCGGACGGCTGCGGCCGCTTTCGCGATCGGGTGGAGATTGAAGACGCCGCAGCACCGGGCGGGAAGCGAGTGGTCGAGGTGGCATTCGTGCACCGGCGGCTCTCGATCATCGACCATGCCGGCGGCCACCAGCCGATGGTGAGCGAAACCGGCCGCAATGAGAGCGAGGGCCTCGTCGCCGTGGTGTTCAACGGCTGCATCTACAACCACCGCGAGTTGCGGACGGAGTTGGAGAAAGAGGGGCATCGGTTTGTCACGGATCACAGTGACACGGAGGTGTTGATTCACGGGTGGAGACAGTGGCGAGAGCAGCTCTCGCAGCACTTGGAGGGAATGTATGCATTTGCGATTTGGGATCGCCGACAATTTCGCGTTCACATGTCCCGCGACGTGTATGGCGAAAAGCCGCTATACGTTCGAGAAACATGTACCACGAACGAGGCAGACATTGTCGGTTCGCCGGTGATTGCTTTTGGCAGTGAACCTTTTTCGCTGACCTTACTTCCGGCACCACGCGTAGTCGTAGGTGACTGGTGTCGGCGTGATTGGCTCCTCAACTACCTCTTGCTGGGATACGCAGAAATCGCGCACGGTCCCCATCACGTTGACGTCCACGCGGATCAGCAAAGCGTGACTTATTGCAGCCGAGGCGGTCTCTGGCATGCGTCGTCGGTTGATCGGCGAGAGGTCGAGGCGGGCAAACCGAAACCAGACTTTGAGCTGCTCCTTCGTCGCGCTGTCGATCAGCGGCTCGAAGCCGATGTTTCGCTGGGCTGCTTTCTTTCGGGAGGTGTGGATTCGTCTCTAATCACATATTTCGCCTCGAGGAGCCACCCAGGTCTCCGAACATTTAGCGTTCGGATGCCTGATCCGTCCTATGACGAATCCGACATTGCGGAACGAGTCGCGAAACACGTAGGTACGACCCACGAAACACTCGAGTGCGAATCGAATGCAGCGGACGACCTTCAAGGCCTGATTCGCATGATGGGCCAACCCTTCGGTGACTCATCCCTTCTTCCAACACACTGGATAGCTAGAGCTGCGCGTCGGTACGTCAAAGTGGCTCTCGTGGGAGACGGGGGTGACGAGCTCTTCATTGGCTACGACCGTTATCGTGCAGCAAGATTGCTTGCGAGGCACTACCGAACACTTGGCCGACTCTCATTTGCACTTGTTAACGGAGCAAGTCCTCGCACTCTACTTGGCCGGATTGGCCGGCTGAGTGACATGGCCAATTGCTATCCAGCAATTGGTCTCGTGGCGGCCGAGGCCATTTTCACGCCGGACCAGATTGAATCGTTGACACCCCAGTTCAGCGATCCATCGTGGGATTGCTCAGTGCACGATCACGAGCCACTCGACGAGTGCCTTCGTTCTTGTTTTCCGGACTCGGAGGATCCCTTGGTCCGACTGAGAGAGTGGGATGTGTCGCACTACTTGCCATTCGACCTGCTGCGAAAAGTCGACACCGCCTCCATGGCCGCGGGCCTCGAAGTCCGCTGCCCCTTCCTCGATCGCGCTCTCGCCGCCGCCGCGCTGGCCGCACCGATCGATCAACTCATGCCCCGCGGCCAGCGCAAAGGCCTCCTCCGCCAGATTGCCCGCAAGTATCTTCCAAGAGAAATCGTCGATCGCCCCAAGATGGGTTTCGCCATTCCCATCGGCGAGTGGTTCCGCACCGACTTCGGCGGGATGAAGACCCTTCTGCTTGACCACCTCAACTCTGCCGAGCCCTTTGGGCCGATCAGCCTCAATCGCAAGGCGGTGCAGCGCTTTATCGATGAGCACATGAGCAAGAAACGCGACCACTCCCAACGTCTCTTCACACTTCTTACACTCTCGATCTGGGCGCGGTCCCTATCCTGATCCATGGCCCGCGAACTTCACGATTTCTATTTTCGCAAGGCCAAGGAGGAAGGCTACCTTTCGCGCGCAGTCTACAAGCTGGTCGAGATCGATGATCGCAAGAAGATTCTCCGCCGCGGCGATCTGGTGCTCGATTGCGGCTGCGCCCCCGGATCGTGGGTGCAGATGGCCGCGAAGCGGGTGGGGCCCAAGGGCGCCGTCGTCGGCATCGATCTGAAGCCGCCGGCCCAGACCTTTGGCGAGCCGAATGTGCGGATTCTGCAGGGCGATTTCACCTCGACAGACACAGCCGAGATGCTCGGTAGATTCGGCGTCAGCTCGGGGTCGCATCCCGGCGGCCGGCGATTCGACGTGGTCCTCTCGGACATGGCCCCTGACACAACGGGCGACCCGTTCAGCGACCATCATCGCTCTGCCCGGCTCTGCGAGACGCTGCTCGATCGTTGCCCTGCGCTTCTCAGGCCGGGAGGCAACCTCGTCATGAAGGTGTTTGAGGGCGAAGCCTACCCAGCGCTGCTGAAGCGATCCATCACGCTCTTCGAGCGGGCCAAAGGGTTCAAACCAAAGGCATCTCGAGATGAATCGGTCGAGATGTATCTCATCGGGCTTGGATACAAAGCCCCCGTGGAGGCCTCGGAGACGGACGCCGATCTGCCGCGGCGACGACCGAGCGCCGGCTGGTCCAACGCCTGACGAGGGGACCCGCAGGACCCGCAGCAGTTGCGCTTCTGCGGCACGGATTGCGCAATGGCGCTGCCTCCCATTTCCAAGATGCACGAATTCACGCCGCCAACCGGATGGCAAGCGGTTTGCATGGCCAATTTCACAAGGAGGCACGCCATGAACATCAGTACCTCGAATCTCGCCGCCCTTCGATCCCTTCACAGCCGCCCGCAGGTCCCGCAGGCGCCTCCCGCCGGGCAGCCGGCATTGGTGGACCCCGTTGCAAAGCTCACCGCGGACTGGGGCAAGACCGGCTCGAACTTCGACCTTAACAAGGACGGCACGGTCGATGGAGGCGACCTGGGAATTCTGCTTTCCCGGCTCAATCAGCCCGCGAAGCCCGGTTCCGTCGAAGCCTCGCCGCTCGATCAACTCCTTGCGGACTGGGGCAAGACCAACTCAAAATTCGATCTCAATGCCGATGGCAACGTCGACGGGTCCGATCTCGGCCTCCTTCTTGGTGGCCAGGAGCCCGTCGAGGATGCGGTCACCCCGCAGCCGGCGCAGGACGACACATCTGATCTCGTCACACTGCTTCAGGCAGAATGGGGCAAGTCCGGCTCCAAGTTCGACATCAACTCCGACGGAACGGTTGACGGTGCTGACCTAGGACTTTTGCTTGGCGGCGCCCAACCAAAGGATGATGTTCCCGTCACAGCACTGACGGCCGACGACATTCTGAAATCGTGGGGCTCCAACGATGCCGCCGCCGACCTCAACGCCGATGGCGTCGTCGACGGGGCGGATCTCGGCCTTGCCCTCGCGGCCGATGCTCCAGCACCGGAGGCGGTGCCCGCCGAACCTCCCGTTGCCGAAGCCGCGGCTTCCGTGCCGGACCGGATCGCCAACGCCGTCCTCAGCACCCGTGATCATGACGGTGACGGCCTGCTCTCCGCCGCCGAACTCGGCGTCGGGAGCACGCTCTTCAAGAATCTCGACCTTGATGGCGACGGCCTCGTGAGCGCAAGCGACCTGCGCCTGGCGATAAGCCGCCAACTTGACTCCGCTACGAAGAATCAACCCAATCTCGACATCAACCGGTTTGAGCAGCGCTGGCTCGCAGCCCTTCAGCCGAAGACCTCCAGCACCGGGAATGAAGTTGCCGGGCTTGCGGATGACCTGATCAGTCGGCTCAATGCCGCCGGGTTCGGCTCGACACCGCCCAATTCGCTCCGCCGCCTCGTCGACGGACTGAACCTTTCCGATCAGCAGTCACGCTCGCTTCTGGGAAGACTGGCTCGTCACTATCCGCCGGGAAGCAGAATCAACGCATCGGCCTAACGCCGCCGCCGATCGATCGCGATATCAACGTACCCTGAACCAGCCCGCCATTGATGTGGTGGGCTGGTTCATTGGTGCCCCGGATCGTCCCCGACTGCGTTAAGATGCAGGCATGCCGATAGTGCTGAGCGAGCTTGCCGATCGAATCGGAGCCACTCTGGATGGCGATGGAACAAAAACGGTGAACCGATGCGCTTCGATCGAGAGCGCTGGTCCCGAGGACGTCGCATTCGTCGCCAACAAGAAGTACCTGAGGCATCTGGAGACCACTCGCGCTGCGGCCGTGATTGTCTCGTCGGATGTCGCGTGCCCGGCAGGCCTCGCCCGACTGGTGGCGAGCGATCCGTATTTCGCGTTTCGCGAGGCGATGGTGGCCCTGCACGGCTATCGCGTGCACCCCGAGCCGATGGCCGCCGAGTCGGGCCTCAGCGACCTCGCCTGTATTCATCCGGAATCATCGATTGACGACTCCTGCCGCGTTCATCCATTTGCGGTCATTGAGCGCCACGCGGTGGTCGGCGCCCGGACCGTGATCTACCCCGGTGCATATGTGGGGGAACGCGCCCGGATTGGCGACGACTGCATTCTGTTCCCCAACAGCGTGGTGTATGACGGATGCACGCTGGGCCATCGCGTCACCCTTCACTCGTGCGCCGTCGTGGGTCATGATGGTTTCGGCTACGCGACGCACAAGGGCGTGCATCACAAGATTCCCCAGGCAGGGGTTGTGGTGATCGAAGACGATGTGGAGATCGGCGCCGGCTGCGCCATCGAGCGTGCCGCCATGGGCGAGACGCGAATCGGCGCCGGCACGAAATTCGCTGACCTCATCTCGATTGGGCACGGAACGACGATCGGCAAGCACTGTCTGCTCGTCTCGCTGGTGGGAATCTCCGGGTCGGTCAACGTCGGCAACTACGTCGCCCTCGGTGGCCAAGTCGGTGTCACCGGCCATCTCGACATCGGCGATTTCGTTCAGGCCGCGGGGAAGACGGCCATCGTCGACGACGTGCCCACGGGGATGAAGGTCGGCGGCATTCCCGCGGTTGAGCTTGATCAGGCCAAGCGGAATGCCCTGGCTGGAATGGATCTTTATGGGCTCATGCGCCGGGTTCGCGATCTCGAACGCACGGTCAAGCAACTCACCGAGAAATCGGCGAGCGACCTTGCGCCCTGATCTCGTTACCCCGCAAGCACCGCACCCACAATCATGCCCAGGGCGATCATCGCGATCACCACGCGCATGAGAACCTCGTCGTTGCTTCCGGTCGCCGCGATGGTTGTTGCTCGTGCCATGTTCCGCCTCCGTTGATCGGGCACTCATCACCCGATCCGAAGGTCAAATTCATTCTTGCCCACGGCAAGCGCATCCTGGCCCGTCAGGCAAACCTGATCCGTTTGTGCCGATCGGGCAAGCGCCGGACCCTTCGCGACGTGATAATCCGGCGTTTCTTCGGACGATCGTCCGTTCTCACGACTCGTCCGGGTTCACCCGCGACCACCGCTGGTTCCATCGCCGCATGAACGGCCCACCCAGGTTGGCCAGATTGAACTCGGGCCACGGAATCGGGCTCGACCCCGGGATCCATCCGGTAAGCACGCGACCGAGAAACTTCATCGAAGCCCATAACCGAGAGTAAATCGGCGCCTGCTCGTCACGTCCATGGTGATGCACGACGAGTACGGTCACATCATCGTCGGCGGCTGCGCCCGCACGATACCGCTCTACTTTTTCAAGAAGCTGCCGGGTGACCTGCTCCGGGCGGGTGGCATCGATCTCTCTCGCCATGGCCAGGAGTCCTGCCTCGCCGAGCAATTCTCCGGTGGGATTCCGTGCCTCGATCAGCGAATCGGTGTAGATAACCAGGAGATCTCCAGGATGTAGCTTGACGCCGAACTGTTCATAGCGAGTCGGTTCGATCATCCCGATGGGCAGGTTGATCGGCGACCTGTCCTGCTCGTTCTCGGGCCTGAGATCAATGAGTAACTGCCACTGCTTTTTGCGGGCGCGATACCAGAGCGGCCGCGGATGACCCGCGTTGCAGATATCAAGGCTGCCGGTCGGTCCCCAGTACGTCGCCACCACGCTGGTGGCAAACGACACCGACTCATTCTCACTCAGGAACTCGCGATTCATCGCCTCAACAAAGCGTGTCTGATCCACGAAGTTCACGAACCGACGCATCAACGTCCGAAGTCGAAGCGCTGTGTCCGATACCTTCTGGCCGTGTCCGCTGACGTCGGCGAGCAGAAGCCGCGTGATGCGTCCGGTGCCGCAGCTGGACAGGTAGTGCACATCGCCGCCCGCGTTGCTGCCGGCATAAGGCTGCGAATAGACCCACGCATCCATGCCCGGCATGGCAACAGCATCGTTGACCGTTGAGTTGCCGCCCCAGACCTCAAGACACTGCATGCGTCGAAGGTGCGCTGGATTCTCGGTCGTCAGGGTCTGCATGGATATGGGCTCATCATTTGGATGTCATTGAAGCCGGGCAAGTTTCGCGGCCTGCCACGTCCGCGAACCACCAAGGCACAAGTCGAGTGGTTGCAAAGTCTTGCGCCTATTGCATGGTTGTGGTGCCCGGCGCCGGCGTTCCGTGTCCGGGCATCACCATCGGAGTCTTGCAGACATGAATTCCTACTTCGCGACCACCCTCATTACCACCGCAACCATCGCCTCGTTTGCCGGCGCTTCGAACATCTACAAGGTCGACTCGGGCCTCACCTCCAGCACCCTCTTCGGAGGCGACCGACAGCTGAACACGATGGGCTTTCTCGGCTCCAGCTCTACGTTCAACGGCTCCAACTTTCTTCATTGGGTTGACGGATCGCTGACCAACAACGCCGGTACCTTCGGCTGGAACGACTCAATCTCGCGCGACATCGATTCCTCGAACGTGTATTCAGGCAACCCGGATCGCGCCGACAGCGCCACGCCGTTCTCGGGTGAGGGCTCGGCCTCAGGCACGCTCAAGGAAGTGTTCGGACCATTTGGTTCGGGCTACAAGAATATGTCCTACATCATCGACGGCGAAGATAACGCCGCCTGGCACATGGACCTCATTCTCGCCAATGGCTCATGGTTCACTCCGGACGCAGACACCGGCAGCGTCGAACTCTCCGTGCTCGAACGCGGCGGTAACTCCGATTTCAACATCTACGGCATCAAGGCCGACGGCACGCTGACTTCGGCTCTGTTTGTCAGTCGAAACGTCACCGGCGCCACCGGTTGGAAACTCGACACCCTTGAGATTGGTGGCTCTCAGAACGTGCATGGCGTGGGCATCAGCCTCGACTCTTCATGGGGCATGCTGAAGGGCTTCCGAGTGGAGGCCAAGAACGGTTTCAACGGACCCGACATCGTGGCGTTGGGAGTCGTCAATCCCGTGCCCGCCCCCGGCGCCCTGGCCCTTCTCGCGGTCGCCGGAGTTGTGGGTCGGCGTCGCCGCAGCGCCTGATCGAAGAACACATCACACACATTGCAACACAGCCCGCGAACACGCGGGCTGTGTTGTCTCGTCAGTGCGGCGGCAGGCTACATCGCAACGCTGGCCACCAGGACCCGATGGAATCCTTCATGGTCCTTGAGGACTCGACCCTGACCGAGCCCGCTTGCCGCCGCGATCTCCAGGGCTGCGTCGTGTTGCGAGTGCGCAATCTCAACGACGATCTGGCCGCCCGGCGCAAGCAGCGCCGCCGCCCCGGCGACGATCCGGCGAATCACGTCCAGCCCGTCAGCTCCGCCACGCAGCGCTCTGGCGGGCTCGTAGTCCTTCACGTTTCTCTCCACCGACCCCCATTCAGCATCGCTGATGTAGGGTGGATTTGAGCAGATGTAGTCGAATCGCGGTGCGGCCGCCAAGTGCTTTAACGGTTCGAGCGCATCGCCCTCGTGAAATTCAATTCGTTCAGCCACCCCGTGCCTCGTTGCGTTGCGAGCGGCCAGTTCAAGGGCTTCCGCCGAAATGTCGGTGGCAATCAAGCGCGCTGAAGGCAACCGAGTCGCCAGGGTAACCGCGATACACCCGGTTCCTGTGCCGACATCGGCCATCACCGGCGCATATCCGCGCAGCTCTGCTCGCTCTCGCTGCAAGACGTGCTCAATGATCGTTTCGGTGCTCGGTCTTGGGATCAGCGTCGAGGGGTTGACGTCAAATTGGCGAGAGAAGAACCAGGCGTGGCCCACGAGGTATTGAACGGGTTCATGCGCTGCTGCACGTTG
Organism: uncultured Isosphaeraceae bacterium; assembly: GCA_964407695.1. Lineage (GTDB taxonomy): Bacteria > Planctomycetota > Phycisphaerae > Phycisphaerales > SM1A02 > CAYOWQ01. Next base: position 173,748 of record CAYOWQ010000005.1, read on the forward strand.
GGTCAGCGCTCGCAGCTTCTCTCGTTCCTCCTCGCTGGCCGGCCGGTCCACGTCCATGTACAACCGCATTCGTTCGCAACCGATCACGTGGGCGAGCAGCATCTCCGCGCAGACTCGCGGCGAATCAATCCCCCTGGACGAAAAGTGGTTGGTCATCCAGTCCATCAGGCGACGGGTGGTCCAGGTCGACGGAGGTGCCGGGCGGACTGAATTCATAGGGCCATCTTAGGGTTTCGTCCCATGCCGGCCGACCGAGCGCTCAATTCATTCAGCATGGCATTGGAATCCCGGGCGGCCTGCGCCCACAATCCCGGTCGTGACGCTTCTTGAACCGTGGTCTGCATTGCTCGCCGCCGCCATCGGCGTCTCTGCCCTCATCGGCCTCTACATTCTCAAGCTGCGCCGCTACCCCGTGCGCATCTCGAGCACGCTGCTCTGGCAATCAGCCATCGAGGACCTCCTCGCCAATGCCCCGTTTCGGCGGCTTCGGCTCAGCCGACTCTTTTTCATTCAACTCCTCGCCATCCTGCTTGCGTCGCTCGCGCTCGGTCGACCGGTCACATCAGGATCAGGACTGGCCTCCGGACGGACAATACTTCTGCTCGACCGCAGCGCGTCGATGAGCGCGAAGACGGCCGCGGGTGATCTCGGTCGGATCCGATTGCAAATTGCCAAGGACAAAGCTGGGGAGTTGGTGGACCGGCTGTTCTCTGGGGGCCAGCGGCCCCAGGTGCTGATCATTGGTATCGACGCCGAGCCGAAGGTGCTGCTGCCATTCACCACCGATCGCCGCCAGGTCATGGATGCCGTCGCCGCAATCTCGCCGACCGATCAGCCGGCCGATCTCGAGGGTGCGTTTGCCCTCGCCGACGCCTTCGCCCGCCAGGGTGAATCGTCCGACAACAGTCCACCCGACGTGGTGCTGATCTCTGACGGTGCACTTCCCATCGCCACGCAACGTGAAGGTTACTCGGTTCGATGCGGGCAGTTTCAGTTCATACGCGTGGATCCAGGCGATTCCGGACAGGAGGTCAATCGCGGCATCGTCGACTTTCGCGCTGCCCGTTCCCCGACCGACCGATGGAAAATTGATGTGTTCGCTCGCGTGATCAATACTCAGGCGGAGCCCTTCACGACGTCCGTGTCGATCCGATCGAATGGCCAACTCGTCGGCACTCGAGTGATCGAGCTTCCCGCAGCGGTCGCCCAGTCCCCCGGCGAGGCCGTTCTGACTGCACAGTTGGAAGAACCCGCCCCAACGACGCTGGTCATCGGGCTCGATGGAGCCGATGCGCTGGACGCCGATCAGACGGCGTCCGCCGTGATCCCCGCCCCTGCCCCTCCACGAGTGGCCGTGGTCGCCACCGGTTCACGCCCCGACACCTACTTGCTTCGCGCACTCGAAAACATCGGTGGTGAGACGCCATCCATTCTTTCTCGGGAAGCGTTTATGAGCCGCCTCGATGAACGGCCCATTCCCTGGGACCTCGTTGTCCTTGATCGCATTCCGCTCAAGCATCCTCCGCCATTTCCAACTCTCTCCTTCAACGCAACCGTTGATCCGGAAATGATGAAGATCGTTGAATCACAGGGCGGGCACCGCGTCCTGAGCTGGAATCGAACTGATCCGTTGCTGGAGCAGGTTGACCTCAGCGCAGTAGTGTTTGCCGATGTCGCCTCGCTTGAGACACACGGAGACGTCGAAGAGCTGGCCCTCTCTCGCGAGGGTCCGGTCATCGGGCGCGTGAGTCGTGATGGAATACCCCACGTGGTCGTGGCCTTTGCCATCTCGCGAAGCAATTGGTTCCTTCAGCCGGGTTTCGTCATTTTTCTTCAGAACTGCATTGATCGTTTGGCGGTCGCTGATTCCGTCTCAGTCGCTGGATTTGTGCGAACGGATGAACCCTGGCGCGTCGAACCGGCACCCGGTGCGGCCGACCTCGTGCTTCAGCGCATCGGACCCGACGGCGCCGACCTGCGCTTCCCGACCCATGACCTGCGGCAGGTGCAGGTGCCTCCGCTGCCACGCGTCGGCGTCTATGCCGTCAATGGAGCCGCCCGCGCGGATCGCCTCGCCGTGAATCTTGTCAATCAACGTGAGAGTGATATTCGCGGCCGGAATGACCTCGTCGTCAACTCAAATCGCCAATCAGCCGGCACCGTCGCGAAGACTGCGCAGCGCGAATGGTGGCCGTGGGTGGTCGCCGCAATGCTGGTGATTCTGGCGTTGGAATGGCTCTACTGGCTCTCAAGAACCCGCAGGTGACGTCTGGTGACGGTCGCGGTATCGTCCCGGATCGCCGGCGCGGTCTGCGCCGCATCTGGAGCCTGCAATGAATATCGTTCCGCTGATTCTGGCCGCCTCGTGGTGCCTTCAGGAAGAGGGTTCGTCTTCCAGCCCGCTCAACATCTCGGTGAACGGCGCTGCCGCCCACCAGTTCGACGCTGACCTTGATGGAGCCGGCGAATTCTCGGTCTTTCGAGCAGGGGGTGGTGTCAGCGCGAGCTATCGATTCAGCCCCGAACTATCGATCGGCGGAACGGTGGGATACGGCTTTGATTCATATGAGTTCTCCTCGGCCACAAGTCTTGGCCCCGACCCCTGGGAGGACATTCACTCGCTGACGTTCTCTGCGAATGCATCCTGGCGATTCGCGCCGAACTGGAACCTGGTAATGGGCGGCCTGGTCGGTGTCTCGGGCGAAGATGCCGAATGGTCCAATGCCTTCACAGGTGGTGGACTTGCCGCCGTTACGTATCGAATCAACGACCAACTCCTGATCGGCGGAGGATTCGGAGTGGTAACCCGGCTTGAGGACGACCCGGCGGTGTTCCCGGCGATCATCCTCGACTGGCGCATCACCAATCAACTGCGAATCAGCAGTACGACCCGACCCACCATTCCGTCCGCCAACAATCGCGGCGGGTTCGAGATTGTCTTCAGCCCGGAGAGTCACTGGGAGTTTGCACTTGGCGGGCGGTACGACGTGCGTCGATTCCGGCTCGATGATGAAGGCATAGCCCCGGATGGTGTCGGAGAGGAATCGGGCGTTCCTATCTGGATTCGTGCGGGCTACCGGGTCAACGACAACCTTCGCCTCGACCTGTTTACGGGCCTGGCCGTCTTTGGCGAGTTCTCCATCGCGGACCGGGACGGGTATGAGCTTGCCGATGATGATTACAACCCGGCCCCGTTCATCGGCGGGTCCGTTTCCCTCACGTTCTAACCCGACCCGATCAGCCAGTCGGTGCAGGTCTCAGATTGCGGGCCGATTGGGTTTGGGCTCCACCTTCGCTTCAGTGAACGGTTCAGGCTCTCGCCGCCGGAAGATCGCCCGGTCAAGGCTGAGGGCTCCTCCGCCAGTCAGGAACACTCCAAACGCAAGGACGAAGAGGCTCAACTGCGCCAGGATCTGGTGGCTTTGATCAGGTGTCGCCGAAAACATGTACGTGTCAAGGAAGATCTGAAGGCTTGTCAGGTAGAACGCCGTTCCCATGGCGATCGCCAGTCCCAGCCCCCAGATTCGCGAGAAAAGGCCGACGAGCAGAAGGGTGCCACCAACCAATTCGGTCAACGCGGCCGTCCAAGCTCCTATCACGGCATAGTCCGACATTCCGGCCCCGTCCAGCATCAGGGTCACGTGATGCAGCGATCGAACTTCGGGGGTAGCGACTTCAACCTTCGACTTGTCCTTGGAAGGCGGCGGATCCTTCGCCTCTGGTTGCGTCTCTGCAGGTGCCGTCGCCGGCTCCTCCTGATAGGCCGCGAAAGACACCCCCGAATCACCCCGAGCTGTGGGTTTGGGTAGGACACCTAAGGCCTGCAGGCGCACGGCCTGCTCCGCCGATGGGGCAAAAGACGTCATCACCTTGTTCCATCCCATGGGAATGAATGCCAAGGCCAAAACAAGGCGGGCGAGCAGAGGGACGAAACTGCCGCCGGCTTTCTGACTAGCGGTCATGGACGGCTCCTTCCGAGGTCATGCATCAGGGAATTCTCCCTGCCAAGTCTATAATCGGCAAAATCGCCGCGGGCGTGGCGAAACTGGCAGACGCGCGGGATTTAGGTTCCCGTGGGCTCAAACCCCGTGCAGGTTCAAGTCCTGTCGCCCGCATCCCGCAGGCGCAAGTTCCGGCCGATCTTCGATTTGTCGAAGTTCCCGGAACCGCCTATTCGATAGGCTCGAAGAGAAGGGGGCAAGGCTCGCGCACAGTGGAGGACATGCTGCGTTTTTGGTTGACGCATTCGTGCGCGGGCGCCCGTTCCATGGAGGAGGCCGCCTCGGGCGTCCCTGCCGGGTTTTCTGGGGAACGAATGTCCCCGTCGCAAGAGCAGAGTCGGCTGGGCGTGCCGGACTCTGGCGACGGGGTTTTTCTTTTTTGACCCGCCTCGAACAGGTGCAGGTGCTCGCCCCCGCGGCCTGTTAGCATCGGGACTGTGAGCTCAGATCGGTCAATTTCGGGCCCTTCCTCCACCAAGACGTGGTCCCCCTCGTCGTGGCGCCAATTTCCGGCCGCACAGCAGCCGCCATACGGAGATTCGAAGGCCGTCGAATCCGCCATCGGCCAGCTCCGGGCCTTGCCCCCGCTGGTGACCTCGTGGGAGGTCGAAGCCCTGAAGCGACAGCTCGCCGAGGCCGCCCGTGGCGAACGATTCCTACTCCAAGGCGGGGATTGCGCGGAGAGCTTTGATGATTGCACTTCCGCGGCCATTGCCGCCAAGCTGAAAATCCTGCTGCAAATGAGCCTTGTGCTGGTTCATGGCGGCAAGAAACGGGTGATCCGCGTTGGCCGCTTCGCAGGGCAATACGCCAAGCCCCGGAGCCAGGAGCATGAAACCCGAGATGGGACCACACTGCCCGCGTATCGCGGCGACATTGTCAATCGACCAATGTTTGCAGCATCCGACCGCCGGCCCGATCCAACCCTGATGCTCCGAGGCTACGAACGGGCGGCCTTGACCCTGAATTTCATCCGGGCCCTCATTGATGGGGGCTTTGCAGACCTGCACCACCCCGAGTATTGGGATTTGGACTTTGTGAAGCACTCTCCGCTGGCGGGCGAATACCAGCGGATGGTGGAGTCAATCGGGGAGAGCCTTCGCTTCATGGAGACGCTGGCCGGGGCGCAGGTGGGCCAGATCAATCGTGTGGATTTCTTTACCAGCCATGAGGCGCTCATCCTGCCCTACGAGGAGGCACAAACCCGCCAGGTACCTCACCGAACGGGTTGGTACAACCTGAGCACGCATTTTCCGTGGCTCGGCGTGCGGACCGCCATCCCGGTGCTCAAAAACGCCCATGTGGAGTACCTGCGCGGAATTGCCAATCCGATCGGGATCAAAGTCGGTCCATCGATGTCACCAGACGAGGTCATTCAGCTCATCGAGGTGCTGAATCCAGAGAATGAACCCGGCCGCCTCACGCTCATTCACCGATTTGGGGCGCACCAGATCGCCAGGTCGCTTCCGGTCATTCTGGGCGAGGTGAAAAGCAAAGGTCACATCGTGACGTGGTGCTGCGACCCCATGCATGGAAACACGGAAACGGTCGAGACTGGAAACGGCATCGTCAAGACACGCAAGTTTGCCCATATCCTGGCGGAGCTTGAGCAGGCATTTGAGATCCATCGCGACGCCGGAACCATTCTCGGCGGAATTCATATTGAGCTGACTGGTGAGAACGTCACCGAATGCACCGGCGGCGCTCGCGGCCTGTCCGACGCCGACCTCGCCCGCGCCTATCGCTCGCAGGTTGATCCACGCCTCAACTACGAGCAGGCGCTGGAGATTGCGATGCTGGTGGCGCGGCGGATGGGGATGCGCTAGTCCGGCGTACCGTTGGGAGTTGCTCGTGAAACTCTGAATTTCAAGGTTGGCAATTGCCCCAACTATTGAACATGTGGAGTACGTCGTTGTGATCAACGTCCAAGTCGCCGTCGAGATCTCCCTGACCAGCGCCGCCCCAATTTGCCAAAAGTAGGCCGAGGTCTTTGCCATCCACCACTCCGGACGAATCAAGATCGGCTGCACACTCCGGATCCGACTGCAGCCAGACTGTCTGAATCCAATGTGCATCCGGAAAGTCGATTGATGCAGTCTTGGTGTAGACGGTCAATCCACAATTTGGCGCGAACAAGTACGTAGGTGACGATTCTGGTTCCGAGGCACAGCCGAAAAACACGTCCCCAGTCTGATCTGAAATTTTCAGGTCTACAACCAGTGTCTTGCTGGCGGACACGTAGACCCCGTCAGGGAATACAACACTGTATAGCTCCAATTTGGAGTCGGCAGGAATGACCACATCAACGGCCGAGAGTAAGGCCAGATCCGGGAATTGGCCCTCCGGGGATTGTGGACTCCCTCCATTTTTGTCTCCGTACACTCCAAGTGTGCAAACGGCATCGCTGCCCGAATTCGCCTCGATCGCAAACTCTACGCATCCGATTCGAACAAGGTTGGCGTCGGGAAAGAGGGATTTCAGGTCATAGAACCGAGCGAAGTGATTTATGCCTGCTGGGCAGGCAACACCCAATCCAGCAACAACCAGCCCATCGCACTGTGTAATTGCCAAGAACGGGGGTGTCTCGCATGAGGGCATGTCGCCTCTCGCCACACCAGGAGCGTCTTCCCCTTGGTTTTTGCTGGATGAGTTCATCAGTAGCGAATCATTGTGCGCAACTCCGTTGGTAGCACGTACCGGATACGAAGCGCAAACAAGGAGAACGGGCGCCAGTGTTGCGACTGCTGCCCGCCCGATAAACATTTGGAATACTCGCCCAAAGTGATTCATACAAAGATTCCCCATTGCAAAACCTCCTGAAATTCCAGTCCTATTGAGCGGTGTCCCGAGTACGGCCCGGAGTGGCAATGTGATTGTCGCTGTTCACAGAGATCAAATCAAGGGAAATCCTGCCGAGTAGCAGGAACCCTGCGCGCTACTCCTAATGGCAAGTGCGGGTCACCCCGCCTCCCCCGCCATCTTGTGTGCAGCTTCTGACGATCAACACGTCTTGCAACGACGTAGCATGACGCGCATTGGGCACCTCTTAGAATTCTCTACTCAGTAAGTTCCTCTCGGAGCAACGGTATGCGCCGAATTCGGCGGGCCGAAATGCAGCAGATTGGAAACACGGGATACCAATGGCGATACAAAAAAGACTGCACGGGCGTCAATCGACGCCCGTGCAGTTTGACAACATTTCACGGATTGAATGTCGAGACGTTACGCTCGGGATGGAGCCATCGACGATGCGCCCGTTTTTGAGCCCGAGAAGCTCAGCACGGCAAGCAGCAGCCCCGAGAGGCCGACGAGCGAATACACGATTCGGCTGAGCATGGCGTCTGAGCCGCCGAACAGAGTCGCAACCAGGTCAAACTGGGCCAATCCGACAAGTCCCCAGTTGACCGCACCAACAATGACGAGGATGAGAGCAACAGCGTGTAGACCTTTCATGGATGTGGTCCTCCTTCTGCACGGGATTCGCCAGTCCCGAATCGTTGGATTCACCACGCATCGCGGGTCGGACAATTGACCTGACGTCCGGCCCCAACGCCGGGCAATCACAATTCGCACCGGCTTGGGGGCCGTTGGATCACGCCGCCAGCATCCATGCAGATTCGAACCGCGGGCCGCACGGCCGTGCGACCTACGATCTTCGCCCATGGCCACCCTCATCTCCGCCCGCGGCCTGTCCAAGACCTTCACGGCCCACACCCTGTTTCGCGGGGTGTCGCTGCAAATCAGCGAGGGTGAGCGGATGGGCATTATCGGGCCCAACGGCGCGGGGAAATCGACATTGCTGAAGATTCTCGCCGGACTCGAAACGCCCGACGACGGCGAGATCACGCGACGGCGCGGCCTGCGCCAGGTCTATGTCGCCCAACAGGATGAGTTCGAACCGGACATGTCGGTGATGTCAGTTGTGGAAGGTGCCGACGAAACGCTTGACCGTCACGACGCCGAAACAAGGGCCGCGATCATCCTGACCCGGCTTGGATTCAGTGATTTCGACCAGTCGGCCGCCACGCTCTCGGGCGGTTGGCGTAAGCGCCTCGCCATGGCCCGGGCACTGATGCGCGAACCCGAAGTGCTCCTGCTCGACGAGCCGACGAATCACCTCGATCTCGAAGGAATTGAGTGGCTTGAAGGCTTCGTGCGGCAATCGGAACTGGCCCTCGTGTTCATCACCCACGACCGTCGGTTTCTGGAGAACGCTGCAACGCGGATCGTCGAACTCTCCGCGGCCTATCCCGACGGCACGCTCGAAGTCAAAGGCAACTACACCGAATTCGTCCGTCGGCGCGATGAGTTCCTCGACGGGCAGGCCGCCGCCGAAGCCACGTTGGCCAACATGGTGCGCCGCGATACGGCATGGCTTCAGCAGGGCATTCAGGCGCGGCGCACTCGAATCAAGACGCACATCGAGGATGCGGCGGATCGACGCGAGGAATTGAAATCCATCCGCGAGCGAAACGACGCCCCAACTCGAACCACAACCATCGATTTTCAAGGGACTGAGCGCAAGACGCGGAAGCTGATTGAGTTGAAGGATGTCGCCAAATCGCTCGGCGGGCGATGTCTGTTTGCCGGGATCGATCTGCTGTTGTCGCCGGGCCGTCGAGTCGGCCTGGTCGGGGTGAACGGTTCGGGCAAGAGCACATTGCTGAAGGTGGTCGGCGGAGAGCTGGCGCCCGATCAGGGTCACGTATCGCGGGTCGACAACCTCCGGGTCGTGACATTCACCCAGCATCGCTCCGCGTTGAACCCTGAACACACGCTGCACGAGGCCCTGTGTCCGCATGGCGACTTTGTTGAGTTTGCGGGAAAGGCCATTCACGTCAGCGGATGGGCCCGCCGATTCCTTTTTGCCACCACCCAGCTCCGCACCTTTGTGCGGCATCTCTCCGGCGGTGAGCAGGCCCGGGTGATGATCGCCCGATTGATGCTCGAGCCTGCCGACGTGCTCCTGCTTGACGAGCCGACCAACGACCTCGACATTCCATCCCTTGAAGTGCTCGAACAATCGCTGCTGGAGTTTCCCGGCGCGATCGTGCTCATCACGCACGATCGGTTCATGATGGAGCGGGTGGCGACCGAGTTCCTCGCACTCGACGGAGCGGGCGGTGCCCGAGGCGTGGCGTCATACGAGCAGGTCATGGCGGGCGTCGGTCGACGCGAGCCGGAGGCGCCGACGCCCAGGGCGCCGGCGCCCGTTCCCGATTCCGATCGCGCCAAGCCATCAGGCACGGGCCGAAAGCTGTCCTACAAGGAGCAGCGCGAACTCGACGGTATGGAATCCGCGATCAGCGCTGCGGAAGCCAGTGTGGAGTCGCTTCGAGCGAAGACCATGGATCCCGGGGTGCTGGCGGACCATCAGAAAGCTGCAGCCGCGTTCCAACGCCTCGCTGAGGCGGAGCAACTGGTTGCTGGGCTGTATTCGCGATGGGCCGAGCTCGAATCGGCGCAGCGATGAACGTCCTGCCCGACTCAATCAACATCAGGAAACGGCACGCGGACACGATGCGATCGTGCCCGCGTGCCTCTGCATGTCGAGGGCGGTGAAACCCGATCAGCGGCAATCTCCCCACGCGGCCAACAGCAGGCCAAGGTCCGCGGAGTTGACTTCGCCGCTGCCATCGAGGTCGGCAAACTCGTCGTCTTCTCCCCACACGGTGAGCAGCACGCCAAGGTCAGCTCCGTCGATGTCTCCGTCGTGGTCGATATCGCCGAGGCACCCCGCCTGATCGATTGAAACGAGCGGAATATCAAACTCGGGCTCGCCACGGTCGTTGAGAACCTGAATGAGAATCAGACCGACCTCGGGGGCATAGAGCTTGTTGTCCGAGAGTTCAGGTCCATCGAACAGATTTCCCTCCGATGTGTTCAACACATCACGAAAGGTGCCCACGTCGAGCTCGACGACATCTTCGGTGCCGGTCACGACCGCAAAGTCCAGAGCGACCGTTGGGGCATACTCCTGGAAGTACTCGTCGCCAACCTCCGGCCTGGCCAGCATGATGGCCCCCGGGAAATTCTGGATGCCGTCAGCAATCCACGATCCTCCGTGGTCGATGTCGATCAGGCGTCCGCGACTGTCGTAGTTGTAGTTCTCAACATACTCACCGAAGTACCACACCGTGCCGTCATCCGATTGGGCATACCAGTCGAGGGCCACTTCGACCAGAACGCCATCCAGAAAACTTGAGTCGCGGATCTCGCGGGTCTCGACGCCGAGGATGGTCTTGGTCTTCAACGAGACGAAGGTTTCGATGCGCTCGACGCGTCCATCCTCCACCCTCCCTTCATAGACGAGAAATGTCCCCGGATCGAGAGGGAAGTAGGGGTGCTCGCTTGTGGAACTGAGGCTTCCGAACGTTGCCTTCGACCAGTCCGGCAGGTCCGGGTCCGGCGAACCGCCCTGAGAGACTGTCGCTCCGGCGACCATGACAATGGTCGCGAAGATGTCTCCGAATCGCCGTCCGTCCTGATTGCACATCTGGCTCATGGTGTGTGTCCTTGTCTGAGAGATCAATCGCGCGTCGATGCGCAGCGCATCGACGAACCACGCACAACGAACCTACCGTCGCCACACGCGCCGGCATGACGCAATCATGACCGACCCGCGCTCTATTCCCCATCTCGTCATTCAGCGATCATGTATCGGGTTGATCGTCATCGCTGTCATCATCAGTTCATCATCAATGCGGCGGATCGATCCCGACCGTCTCGACCGTGCTGAGATCATTGCACATCCATACACTGCATCCATGCCCACCATCTTCGACAAGATCATCGCCGGCGAAATTCCGTGTCACAAGGTGTACGAGGATGACCACGTGCTCGCCTTCCTCGATATCGGCCCACTCGCCGAGGGCCATACCCTCGTCGTGCCCAAGGAGGCCAAGGCCCATCTGCACGAACTCTCCGACGAATCCGCCGCGGCCATCGGTCGCGTGCTGCCCCGGCTTTGTCGAGCGGTGCTGAGCGCCACCGGCGCAACGGCTTACAACATACTTCAGAACAATGGTGCCGAGGCGCATCAGGCGGTGATGCACGTGCACTTTCACATCATTCCCCGCCGCGGCTCGGAAGGGCTCGGCCTCACGTGGAACGCCGGAACACTGCAGCCGGATCGCGCCAAGACGCTGGTCGCCGCGATCACCAGCGCCTTGGCGAGTTCGTGACCTCATCGACAGCGCCCGCAGCGCTGGCGGGTCCGTAGCTCGACACGACGCCATTCCACATCGTCTCAATCTGCCCCACGAGCGCATCAAACGCTTCGGTCTCCGCCGCTCGGCGCGATGCATCGGCCGCATCCTCGCTGGTCCAGGCGTTGGCGAGTCGCGAATCCTTGGCGCTGCCCTCGGCGGTGCCATACACGTATCCGTTCCGCGTATCGATCAACACCGCTGACGCGGTGCTGTTGACCCGGGCCGAGCGATCAGGGAAGAGGCCCAGCGTAATCAGTCCAAGCGGCTCGACCGGAGTATCAACATCGAATCTCGTATCGAACGTGTAGAGCAAGACCATATCAGCCTGAAGTCGGGCTGCCGCAGCCCGAAGATCTCGCTCGGCGTCGATTCTTTCCGGCAGGAGCAGGCGACCCACAGGAGCGATGCCGCTCACCATGGGAAGCTTGTGCAGCCGCGCAAACTGTTCGTCGGTCTCAACGTCGCGCGTGGTCACCACCGTGATGCGTCCGCTGCCATACCCATCGTTCGTATACGACCTGTATCCAGACCCCTGCACGCGCACTACCGCGATATTGGCCGGGAAGTGAGCGAGCGGCTTCCGATCCATCGCGTGCTGGATATCTCCATCGGTCAGCAGAAGGCTTTCTTCCGGAGTGATTCCAAGGGCCTGAAAATCGGCCCTCGCGCCGGGCGTTGAATACGAACTCGCGCACCCGGCAATGAACACCAAGGCGAACGTGCTCGCGACTGAAGCGATCCACCCCATACGTTTCATGCGTTGCTCTCCTCGAACGAGTAGATGACCTGCCACGACACACTTGACCGCTGTTGGAGACAACGCGGATCGGCTCAGTATTCCCCATGGAGCAGTGTGCCCAAGACAGAAGTTCGTAACTCACGGATGTCTCATGTGTTGCAACATCTCGCTTGCCCCCATCTTGGTGCGCTTCGATTGACATGGCACGATCAAACACATCTTCCTGACCCCATGCGGTCAGTCGGTCTATCCTCGATCCATGGCTGCTCAACCCAGGATTCTCATCAGCGGCGCATCAGGGCTGGTGGGCACTGCGCTCCAAAGGTCGTTGGCGAATCGCGCTGAGGTCGTCACACTCGTCCGTAGACCTCCCCGGAATGCCAGCGAAGTCGAATGGCGCCCAAGCGAGAACGTCCTTGATCTCGGTTCGGCCGGCTCCTTCGACGGTGTCATCAACCTCTCCGGAGAAAACATCGCCGGGGGTCGCTGGTCCGCGAAGCGCAAACACGCGATCGAGGCAAGCCGGGTGCAATCGACCGACCTGCTCGCACGAACCATCGCTTCGCTTAATCCGAAGCCCAGGTTCCTCATCAACGCCTCCGCAATCGGCTACTACGGCAATCGAGGTGACGAGGTGGTCGATGAATCCTCCGAGCCGGGCAGTGGCTTTCTGCCGGATACCTGCCGGAAGTGGGAGGCAGCCACCACACCCGCGGCCGAGGCGGGCATTCGCGTAGCGCTGGTGCGAATCGGCGTCGTTCTCGCTCGCGATGGCGGCATGCTGAAGACCCTTCTTCCGCCTTTCAAGCTGGGTCTGGGCGGCCCGGTCGGTTCGGGGCGGCAGTTCATCAGTTGGATATGGCTGCGAGATCTCGTCCGGGTGATCGAGTTCTGCATGGATCACGACGTACATGGGCCAATCAACGCCGTGGCTGGTGCCGCCACCAACCGAGATTTCGGCCGCACACTGGCTTCCGTGCTGCATCGGCCGTTTCTGTTTCCGTTGCCGGGATTTGTAGTCAAGGCCGTGTTTGGCGAGATGGGTCGTGCCCTGATTCTTTCGAGTACCCATGTGAAGAGCCGTGTTCTCCAAGAGGCCGGATTTCAGTTTGAAAAGCCTTCCCTCGATGCAGTGCTTAAGGCCGAACTCACGTAGCAAAAACATCAGAATCTGATGGCGTTGCGTCGTCGAACAATGGACACGCGCCAACCGGCGGCGCCTTTATTCACTCAAGGGTCAGACAATTCTCATGAACTCGATCGTCTGGTTTCGGCACGACCTTCGACTTGACGATCATGCCGCGCTTTGCGCTGCGGCCCGGCGAGGAAACGTGATTCCCGTATTCATCCATGCGCCGAAGGAGGAAGGCGACTGGCCCGCCGGAGGAGCATCTCGCTGGTGGCTTCATCAGTCGCTCGCGGCACTCGACCGATCGCTCAATTCCCGCGGCAGCCGCCTGATTCTCCGGCAGGGGCCGGCGCTCGACTCCATTCGCTCGTTGATTCAGGAAACCAGCGCGGACGCCGTGTACTGGTCGCGACGCTACGAGCCGGCGTCCATCGAGTGCGATTCACGAGTCAAGTCCGCGTTGATTGAAGACGGAATCGAGGTCAGGAGCTTCTGCAGCAACCTGCTCTTCGAGCCGTGGGAGGTCTCCAACAAGGAATGCCAACCCTACAAGGTCTTCACTCCGTTCTGGAAACGGTGTCTTCAGGACGACCCTCCGGCAGAACCACTTCACCCGCCAACATTGAGCGCGCCGGCTCGGTGGCCCCAATCCGCCCCTCTCAAATCGCTCGATCTGGAACCGCGCATCGATTGGGCCGCGGGCATGCGCGCGGTCTGGTCTCCGGGTGAAGCCGGCGCCAACGAGCGCCTCCGCCAATTCCTTGAATCAGCCCTCGCCGGCTATCCCGATGGTCGAGACCGGCCCGATACCGAAGGCACGTCGCGGCTCTCGCCTCACCTTCATTTCGGCGAAATCAGCCCCCGACGGATCTGGCACGAAGTCATGGCAGCACTGTCCCGTCCGGGTGGCCGCGGGCTCCATCAGGGCACCGAAAAATTCCTCGCCGAGGTCGGCTGGAGGGAGTTTGCCCATCACATCCTCTACCACTTCCCAGCCACGGCCACGCAGCCGCTCCGCTCCGAATTCGCCCGATTTCCCTGGCGGGACGATCACGAATCGCGTTGCGCTTGGCAAATGGGAAGGACGGGATACCCGATTGTTGACGCCGGCATGCGGCAACTCTGGCACACCGGCTGGATGCACAACCGTGTTCGAATGATCGTGGCGTCGTTTCTGACCAAACATCTCCTGCTGCCTTGGCAGGCCGGTGCGGCATGGTTCTGGAATACGTTGGTCGATGCCGACCTCGCCAGCAACACCCTCGGGTGGCAATGGACCGCGGGGTGCGGTGCTGATGCAGCTCCCTATTTTCGAATCTTCAATCCGGTTCTGCAGGGCGAAAAGTTCGATCCGGACGGAACGTACGTTCGCCGGTGGGTTCCCGAACTCCGTCAGATTCCCGCAGACAGGATTCACAAGCCGTGGATGGCTTCACGGGCCGCGTTGGCGGATTGGGGCGTGCGGCTGGGCGAGAATTATCCCGAACCAATCGTCGATCATTCTGACGCTCGGGCCCGCGCCCTCCATGCACTGGCGACGATCTCGCAGGAAAAGGCCGCCCGGTCCAACAAGGACGGCTAAGTCAGGGCGAAGGTGTCGCCGCCGCAGCGTGGTACCACGCGGTCTCACCGTCGACTTTCACTGGCGCGAGCAGGTGTAGGCGGCAGGGGACGTCCTGCATCTCAAGAAGCTGATCCGGAGACGCAACGAAGAGATGCATGATGACTTCGGAATCGGCATCCATTCGCCGGTCGGCCAACGAGAGAATCGTCCGGTGCGCCATGGCCCATTGTTTGGCCCTCAGCCCCCGGGCGAGCCGTTCACCGGTGCACAGGAGATGAAGGGTTCCGTCCCGATCAAGACCCCACTCTGTCTCCGGCACGAGCGGACACTCAAATGATGCAGGATGCAGGTCGGTGAGGTAGGAGATCAGTTTCGGGGCTTGCAGCGCGGTCGTTGAGACCGGATGTCGATTTCGATCCGACGGCTTCGGGGCAATCGACACTCGAGCCGAAGCAGACCGCGGAACGTCAATGGTCGGAGGTTCCATCACCGGTTTCTTGGGGCTCGGTCGTTCATGGCAATTGCGTTGAAGATCCTGGATCAGGTCCAGCGCAGAGTCCAACGTGGCCCCCCCCGGAAACGGCAGTGGGCCGCTCGACTCCATGGCGTCGATGCGTTGAATCGATTCGCCGTGCGGAAGGGTGACGCCCAGGAACGTCGCGATCGTGCGCCGAAGCTTCTCCGCCACCTCAAGAGATCGTTCAGGCTCGGCCCCGAGGATCACCAGCCGCGGAAGCGGCCCCGAACCGTCAATCGGTCCCGACTCCACAATCTCCTTGACGAGTCGATACGCCGCGACCACCGCAGCCTCGTCCGCGCCGGTTAGCACCGCAATGCTTCCGATCTCCGCCTCCATGATCTCCGATCTGCGGGCATGAGCCGGTGGCTTGATGATCCAGCGGCGAATCCGGCACTCGCGGAGCCAATCAACGGTCTCGTCAGGCGACTTCGGCATCGGTGCTTCGCCGTGAAACACTTCCACCAGCGGCTCGGTTCCATCCAGTCGCACCAGCGCAGTGGCGCCGAGTCGCCGGGCACACGTTTCCGCAAACTGCGCCAGCCACATCGCTCCCATGACCGGCAGGTTTCCGCAGATGGCCACGTCGATCGCCGACGATGCCCCGCGGTCCCCGCCACGGCCTTCCTCTGTCTGGGTCAGGAAGAGGGCGGCGAGCTCATCAAATGGGTCGGCGGCTGCAGGCATGTGTCAATCGATCGGCAAGAGTGCTTTGTGTCTATGCGGAGAGCCGTTCGACGAGAAAGACGTTGTTGCTCTCGCCGTATTCGTTCGGCCAAGTGTACGCGTTGTGTGGATCGATGCACCATTCGTCATCGATGACCAGCCGATATTGATACCGGCCCGGCGGAAGCGGGATCACAACAAAGTGCTTGCGCTCCAGCTCGTTGAACTGCATCAGGTGTGCGGTCGGAGACCAGTCATTGAAATCACCCGCCACCGCGATGGTTCGGCCGGCGTCGGCCGGTTGCGAAAATGTCACGGCTCGATCGCCCACATGAACGCCGTAGCCGATCGCCCGGGCCGGCCGCGACGATTCAACGGTTCCCGAACACCGGATCGGCGCCTCAGATCCCGTGGCCGCCTCAGCGATGCCAAGCTGCGGCTGAGCGCCCCCGCCAATCGTTGATTCCTGCTGCTGGCGAATTCTGCGGGCGACGTCGGCCAGTCGTCCCGGGCCGCGGCCATGCAACACCTGATCCGCCTGGTCGGAAACCTCAATCGCATACAGCTCCGAGACCGGCGGCCCCGGATCGAGACTGGATCCGGCATGTTCTGATGGGTTACCGGCCGGAGGATGGGCCAGAAGCCACGCCGCCAGAGCTTCAAAATCCCGAAGGGCGTCGCTGTTCGGGGCGGTTTCCACCACCGGCTGTCCGTAGCTCGCAGCCTCGCGCAACGCTTCGTGCTCATGGATCACAAGCGGGAGAATCACCGGCGCGTATTGGCGTCGAAGCTTTCCGAGGATCTCACCGGCAAGCGGCGAGTCTTTGTTATAGAGCGTCGGCAGAATTCGAACGGTAATCTCGCGCCCAAGCCTCTTCGTCAGCGTCTCGATCGTCGCCCATTGGCGCTCCGCGCCGCGAAGGGCGAAATAGCCGGTCTCGACCGGCATGAGGGCCTCCTCGCATGCCCGCAGGGCATTGAATGTGAGGAGTCCGATCGTGGGGGGGCAGTCGATCAGACAGAAGTCAAAGTCAGTTGTGAAGAGTGACAGCAATGAGGAAAGGCGCCGGTCCCGATCCTTGAGCGCGTGCAAGCCGCCGCCGGCAGCCTCAAGCCCCGCCAGGGAGACCGTACTGGGAGCCAAATGCAGATTTCGGGTGACCTCCCAGAACATCGAGTTGCGAAGTGTTTGGCGGGACGACTCGCTGTGCGGCATCAGAAGTGCGTCAGCGATCGATTTCTCAATTCGATGCTCGGGAACTCCAAGCCCTGCAGCGCAATGCCCCTGGGGATCCATGTCGACCAGCAGCACTCGGCGCCCGTTCCGGGCCAAAACCGCGGCCAGATTGATCGCCGTTGTCGTCTTTCCACTGCCTCCTTTTTGGTTGACGATCGCGATGGTTCTCATGGCGGTCTCCTCGTCTGGGAGGTACTTCCAGCCTCGTTATCGGAACCGTTCCGACCCGGCCTTGAAAACCGCGCTGCTCTTAGCGCTGAATTCTTCGAACTCGATACAGGTAGGCCTGCTCCGGCCAACCCGCCTCGCGACAGGTTCGGCGCGAGGCGGCGACTTGCTCCACCACGCGGTCCGGAGCTGCAGAGAGGAGGAATTGGTCGAGCGTGAATGGCGGGGAGGTCTGCAAGCCGCCGACGACCCAGAATTCGTCTTCGGTTGCAAGGGCCTCCATCAAGCTCCGATCTTGCCGTTCGGTCGCGCTGATTCCAAGGAGAGCCTGAATCGGATGAGGTCCGAACCTCCATGTAGCGACGGGCAGCGGCTCCGCCTTCACGCGGCTCAAGACGTCATCAAAGAATTCCTCAATGCCATCGGCAAAGCCGGGGCATGGGGAGTGGCTCTTCTCAATCGTGACATAAGCCAGGCACGCCTGCGTGATCACCACCGTTGACAGGAAGAATGGCCGCCCCCAGACCGCTGGGAGCCGCACCAACCACCATGCCGCCAGGACGCTTGCCGGAGCGAACGCTACGGCGAGGTAATCGGCTCGTTTTCCCGTTGAAAGCGTGAAAAGTCCGATGGTGATCAGCAGGAACAGGAGGCCGCCCAGAGCCCAGGTTCCGGCCACATCTGATCGCCAGCCTCGCGGCGATGATGGGCCGCCTTCCCGCTTCAAGAGCGCCATCCCGGCCGGAATCGTCACGAGTGACCATGGAGCAAAGCCGCGAATGAAATAGAGCGGCATGTAGTAGAAGTCGGTGAAGAAGCCGATCGGGCCCCGACTGTTGCCCTCCGGCCCCGTGCCGCTCACGCGGCCGATGATCTCTGCCCCCCACAGGACCTCCCGAACGTGTGGCCCGTTGATCATCGCGGCAGGTATCAGCCATGCCGCCACCATGGCAAGCGCCAGGGGCAGGCCGGTCCACCATCCGAGTTCGCGGGAACCGCTCCAGCGCCCCGTGAGCACCTTTCCAAGGACCACGGCGTATACGAGCAGAATCAAGGCAGCCGGCCCCTTGGTAAGACCGGCGAGGCCGACGCAGAGCCAGAACAGAATCCGTCTCCCGTGCGTCGATGATCCCCGCGCGATGATCGATGTTCCGACGATCCAGCCGGCCAGCAGCCAGACCGAAAGCAGCATGTCGGGGCGAGCCAGGTAGCCGAGTTTGAAGACCGAGTGACTCGAAAGGAAGACCAATGCGGCAATCGGCCCCATCGTCTTGTCCGGTGAGATCCTGCGGCCCAACCAGAGAAGGGCCACCACGCAACCCGCGAGTGCGAGAATGCTCGGCGCCTTATGGGCCGTCTCGCAATCGAATCCGCAAAGCGCGACGAAAGGCGCAGCGATCCAGTTATAGAGCGGCGGTTTCGTGGCGGGGTATTCGCCGGCCTCGATCGGAAGGATAAAACGCCCGTGAGCGACGATGTCACTGGTGTAGGCGATCGTCTTGGGTTGAGCCTTGTCCCAAAGGTTGTACGGGCTCAGGACTCGCGACAACAGGAGGCAGATGAAAGCGCAACCGACAACCACCAGCCATCGCCAGGGCAAAGGGCCGTTACCCGTCATGTGGCGCCCACGGCCCGCAAGGCCTCAAGGACGACGTTGTCAGGAACGTCATTTCGCAACTCCGCCCGCCCAATTCCATTCGGAAGCACCAGTTGCAGTTTGCCCGAACGAACCTTCTTGTCGAAATGCATTGCTTGGATCAGCGATTCAGCCTCGACCGGTTGCGGCAGACGCGTCGGAAGCCCCGCCCGCTGCACGATTGACCCTACGCGGCCGGCTTCAGTCATGGTCATCGCGTTGAGTCTGCTTGCGACATGGGATGCAGCCACCAGCCCGATCCCGACCGCCTCACCATGAAGCAGCTTGAGCTCCACAAGGGATTCGAAGGCGTGTCCGAAGGTATGGCCAAGATTGAGCAGCGCTCGCTCGCCGGTTTCCTCACGCTCGTCCCGACCAACAATCGCGGCCTTGATGGCTACGTGGCTGCGGATCAATTGAATGAGCGCTGCATCCTGGAGCGCAAGAATCTGATCCAGATGCTGTTCCAGCCAGTCGAAAGCGGCGGATTCGGCAATCAGGGCATGTTTGATGCACTCAGCCAGACCCGCCCGGAACTCGCGATGGGGAAGCGTCTCAAGGACATGTGGATCGATCACGATGAGGTGCGGCTGCCAGAACGCGCCCACAAGATTCTTGCCGAGCGAGCCATTCGGGAGCGCCAGGTTCACCCCGGTCTTGCCGCCAACCGATGCGTCCACCATCGCCAGAAGCGTCGTAGGGCACTGAATGACGGGCACGCCTCGAAGCCATGTGGCGGCCGCGAACCCGGCGATGTCGCCGATGATTCCCCCGCCGACCGCCACGACCGGTTCCCGCCGCTCCATGCGACGCTCAAGCAGGTTTCGGTGAATTTGTTCCACCGCAGCCATGGATTTCCTGGATTCTGATGCCTCCAGGATGGTGGTGCTGCAATCCAGTCCGCTGGCGGCAAGCGACTGGCGCGCTCGTGCACCATGGGTCTCGGCCACCGACGCATCCACGACGAGGTGCGCGCGCTGCGCTGAAGTGACCTCCAGAACACGTCTGCCGAGCGTGCCGAGCTGGCCGGAGCCGATAACGATGTCATAGGTTCGACTCGCCGTGATGACTCGGATCGAATTCACGTCGGGTCCGCCCCTGCACCCGGTGCGGCAGTTTGACTTGATTCCGGTCTCTGGCCGGATCGTTTGCGAATGGTCAGCCACAGCGCCACCACGCCAACCGCGGCCACAACTCCCGCCACCGCCCTCAGCAATGCAAGGAAGTAGCTGCCTTGGGTGGACTGGGTCGGTCGAGCGCCGACGAACGCCGGATACGAGTAGCTGCGGCCGTCCTGTGCCTTGGCGTCGATGCGCTTGTAGAAGCGCACCGGCAGCTCGACGTTGGAGCCGATCTGGTACCCAGCGGGGTCCAGCGGCCCGCAGACGAAGACCATCATCGGTCGCCCGGTCCGGTCACGGACAAACCAGCGAGAGACGTTTGAATAGGGTTCAGGAAGAATCTCAGCTTGCTCAAGCCTGCCGCGGACGCGGAAGGCCCGGCCGCGGTGCAATGAAGGCTGATTCATCAGCAGGTCGCGCTCGGCATCCGGCAGGTAGAGATCTCGTAAGTTTATGGGAGGCCAATAGTTAGCGCTCTCGACCAGTGCGTCAAAGGCTGCTTCGCGGTGGTCGGAACCGTCCTGTGCGGTCTGCAATCTCCCCAGCTCCGATTCGGAGAGCGGGGGAATCGCATCGCTCGGGGATCGGACCACTCTTGGGATTGTGGCTGGTGGTTCAGGCACTGGGGTAGGAGAGGCGGTCTCGCACCGGATGATCGGTTCGCACCTCGATCTTGGCAAAAAAACGGTCGCCGGACTTGATATATTCCAATATCAGAATATATTTCGGTTCATGGCCCCGCTGACAGCCACTGCCGATGCATTCGCCGCCGTCGCCGATGTGAAACGCCGCCGCATCATTGACCTGCTCGCTTCCGGCGAGCGTCCGGTCAATGACGTCGTTCGCCTGCTCGGCGTCAGCCAACCCCAGGTGTCCAAGCACCTCAAGGTGTTGCGTCAGGTGGGTCTGGTCTCTGTGCGGCGGACCGGTCGGCAGCGCTACTACCACCTCAACGGCGAGCGCCTTCAACCCGTGCATGCATGGGTGAGGGAGTTCGAGCGCTTCTGGACCCATCAGCTTGGACGGATCAAGGCGCGGGCTGAAGCCGCGGCCAAGGAACCCCCGCCTCCACACCCGGACCCCAATGATTCAACCCCAGATTCACAGGAGAGATCTTCATGACCGCCACGATCACGCAGGAAGAAGTCACAACGATTCACATCGTTCAGGAAATCGAAGTGAAGGCGCCGCCGGACGTCGTCTTTCAGTCGGTACTTGACGAGATGGGGCCGGGGAGCCAGTTGCCCGATGGCCGCAGCATGAATCTGAAGGTTGAGCCCTGGCCGGGCGGTCGCTGGTTCCGCGATCTTGGCAACAACGCCGGCCACCTCTGGGGACATGTTCAGGTCATCAAGCCGCCGACCCTGTTGGAGCTCTATGGCCCGATGCCGATGTCGTATCCGGCGATGAATCATGTTCAGTATCGCCTGACGCCCGAGGGCCCGATCACCCGGCTGAAGCTCACACATCGCGCTATGGGGTTGATCGCGCCGGATCATCGCGACGGCATGCCCGAAGGATGGAATCACGGGCTGCAGCGAATCCGCGAGATCGCCGAGCGTCGTCACAAGTCCAAGTAACGAGGAGAGAACCTTTGAAATCCGTTGAAATGCTCCGCAAGACACTTCAGATCAGCCACCAGGTCTTCACGTCCATCGTTGAAGACATGCAGGATGCACCGCTGACGTTTCCGACACCTCGTGGCGGAAATCACCCGCTCTGGGTTCTCGGCCACATTGCGTTTGTCGAGGCCGATGTGCCCCATGTTCTATTTGGTGAATCGAATCCGGTGGCGCACTGGGCGTCCATGTTTGGCCCCGGTACTGAGCCAACCGACGATCCCGACGACTACCCTCCATTCGACGAAGTGCTGGAGATGTACAAACGCTGCCGGGCACGAACCCTTGAAATTCTCGATCAACTTGACGATCAGGATCTCGACCAGCCCACGGTTGAGCCTCCTCCCGGGCTGGAGCAATTCATGGCGACCTTTGGCGACACGCTCATGATCGTGGTGCTGCACCAGATGATGCATCGGGGTCAGGTTGCCGATGCTCGCCGGGCGATCGGACGCGAGCCGCTCTTCACTCCGGGAGGGGAGGTACAACCGGCCGCGGGCTAACTGGACGGTGTGATCGCCAATTCGTTTGCCGGATGGGAGGTTTCATGTGGCCGATCAGAGGCAGCATTGAGCCAGGTCAGCATGACAACGCAGATGAGGACAAGGGTGGTCGCTCCAGCGACCACCCAAAGCTCCGTTGCGCCGTGGTTGGGCAAGCCGCCGCGGTGAAGTTCGGAGACGCGTCCAATCGTTGCGCGCCGGCCGTTGGCGCCCGCCCACCCGTACGCTGCGCAAAGGATTGCGGATGATGATGTCGGCCTGGCGCGCGAGGAGCGAATATCGCCCCACACCATCTGGATCATCGCGACCAAACCGACGAGGTAGAACGGGCTTGAAAGTCCCCGTGACCACGAGACATCTGTATCCAGAGGCGCGGAGATGAACAACGCAGCAAACGTGAAGAGTTCGATGCTGGTTTCGAGTGTGCGGCAAGTCCACTCTGATATGACTGCGTCCACGCCCACATTGAACGATTCAATCGCGGAGAAGGTCAACACACCTTCCAACGTTTCGTAGAATGATCACCCCACTCGAAGGCGAAAGGAAGATCCCATGACCGCAGTGAGAGTTCTTGTCGGCACCAAGAAAGGTGCGTTCGTGCTTACTTCGGACGGCAAGCGCGAGAAATGGAAGGTCGACGGGCCACACTTCGCGGGATGGGAGATCTACCACCTGAAGGGATCATCCGCAGATCCGAATCGCATCTATGCCTCCCAGTCCAGCGGCTGGTTCGGCCAGGTGATGCAGCGTTCCGACGACGGCGGCAAGACCTGGCACACGCCCGGCAGCAAGCCCGAAGACCTGAAGGGCGAATACGGCATGCCCAAGGGCGAGAGCAACAAGTTCATGTACGACACCGATCGCGCACCATTGACCACCCACATGTGGTACGACGGCACGCAGCATCCGTGGGAGTTCAAGCGCGTGTGGCACATCGAGCCGTCACTGCACGACCCGGACCTGGCGTACGCCGGTGTCGAGGATGCCGCGATGTTTCGCACCAGGGACGGCGGAAAGACGTGGCACGAGCTTTCCGGCCTTCGCGGCCATGGCACCGGCCCGCAATGGCAGCCGGGCGCCGGCGGCATGGGGCTGCACACGATCGTGATTGATCCGAAAAACCCCAAGCGCATCTACATTGCGATCTCGGCCGCCGGGTGCTTCCGCACCGATGACGGCGGCGAGACCTGGAAGCCGATCAACAAGGGGTTGAAGTCGGAGTTCATGCCCGACCCGAATGCCGAGGTCGGTCATTGCGTTCACCGCATCGCCATTCATCCTTCGAAGCCCGACACGGTGTTCATGCAGAAGCACTGGGACATCATGCGCAGTGACAACGCCGGTGATTTGTGGACCGAAGTGAGCGGCAACCTGCCGACGGATTTCGGCTTCCCCATCGACGTGCATTCTCACAATCCGGAGACGATCTTCGTCGTTCCGATCACAAGCGATTCGCTGCACTATCCTCCGGAAGGGAAGCTGCGTGTCTACCGCAGCAAGACCGGAGGCAGGGACGACAAGGGCTGGGAACCGCTGACCAAGGGGCTGCCTCAGCAGGATTGCTACGTCAACGTCTATCGCGAGGCGATGTCCGTGGATTCGCTCGATCCATGCGGGATCTACTTCGGCACCACCGGCGGCCAGGTGTATGGCTCGGCCGACGGAGGCGACTCGTGGCAGCCGCTCGTGCGCGACCTGCCGGCGGTGTTGAGTGTTGAGGCGCAGGCGATTCGTTGAGCAGCGCCTCGACCATCCGCGTGACCCTGCCGTTTCACCTGCGCAATCTTGCCGGAGTGAATGGCGAGGTGGCGCTGCCGGTGACCGGACTAATCACCACGGCGACGGTGCTCGACGCCCTTGAAGCGACCTACCCATCCCTTCGCGGCACCATTCGCGATCACGGCACGAAGGCCCGTCGAGCGTTCATTCGCTACTTCGCCTGCGGACGAGATCTGTCGCTTGAATCGGCCGATCTCCCGTTGCCCCATGCGGTCGCCGCGGGAAAGGAGCCATTCATGGTCGTCGGAGCGATTGCGGGCGGATAGGCTTTGCTCGACAGGTGAAGGATCGATCCGACCGTTTTGCGTTCAAAGGAGTCTCGAAATGGCCTACGTCGATGGATTCGTGCTTCCGGTGCCCAAGAAGAATCTCAAGGAGTATCAGCGCATCGCCTCCAAGGCGGGCAAGGTGTGGATCGATCACGGTGCACTGCAGTATGTTGAGTGTGTCGGTGATGATCTGAAGACGGGGATGGGCCTGCCGTTTCCCACGATGGTCAAGCCCAAATCGAGCGAGACTATCGCATTTTCGTTCATTATCTATAAGACCAAGGCGCATCGAGACAAGGTGAATGCGGCGGTGATGAAGGATCCGCGCCTCGCGGCCATGTGCAAGCCAGGCGCGATGCCTTTTGATGTCAAGCGGATGTGCTATGGCGGGTTCAAGTCGATTGTCAGCCTGGCGCTGAAAGCCTGAGTGCTTTCAGCAGTCGCGCGCACACAGCGCTTGTTTCACAGCGGCGATGGCGGCTTCTTTCCGGTTGCGAGGCTGTAGATCAGGCTGATCAGAAACACGACGATGAAGATGAAAAACAGGATTTTCGCGATGTAAGCCGCATCGCCGGCGATGCCCGTGAAGCCAAAGAGCGCGGCAATCAGGGCCACAACGAGGAAGATGAGTGCCCAACGAAGCATGCGTCAACCTTTCATTCAGCAAGGAGATCACCCAACGATTGTGCCAAGTCTAGAAGCGACCAAACGCCGATGTTCGCGAAACTCGGAGAATGAAGAACCGTTCATCGAGGGCATGGGTGGAGACCGTGGAAGCGCGAACGTGGGTCACTGCGAAACAGCGCCATCGTTGCTGGTTGCGGCACGGTCCGGCCATGCATCCGACATCGGATGAGGCGCGTCGGATTCAGAGAGACGAGCCCTGTGAAATCAGTCTCTTGGATCGTTGCCGATGATCAGGCCATCGAGAAGACTGGAAAGCCGCTTGCGCACCGGAGAGAGGTGTTAGAGAAGTCGAAGGCCGAAGAAAAGTGATCGAATGAGGCGGTTGCGCAACGTCAGGAGGAACATGAAGTACCGCGCCGTTGGGCGTGGACGCTGACCATTCGGTCTCTCAAGGATCACGAACCGGAATAGCCGGATGAGCCGGCGATCGAAGTATGGAAGGTCCGGGTTTGCCGAACACACCGTATCCTGCGCGCGTATCTCACGCGGTCCCTTCACCGTTGCGTGCCATGACAGTAACTCACCAGCTTCCTGACGAAGTTCAAGTGCCCCGCTCGGACTTGCTTCTTGAGTTTCTTCGGGACAACGAGGCATCCTGCCCGGTGTGTGGATACAACGTCCATGCCCTGCGGCAACCTGTATGTCCGGAGTGCCGACACGAGCTCGTTCTGACGGTAGGTGTTTCCCGGCCTCGGACGGGTTGGCTGCTGGCGGCCGTCGCTCCCGGATTCTTCTCCGGACTCTGTGCCGTATTCCTCCTGATTCCGATCGTGGGAAGAGTCTGGTTCGGCGATGGCCGATGGTCATACGGCCTGATGGCGCTCGACCTCTTCGGCTTCTGCAGCGGGATGTACGCCGTACGGTTGGCGATCAGGAACCGGCGCTTCACCATGCTGCTTCCACAGCACCAGCGAGTGCATGCGGTGGCGATCTGGGCGATCCACGTTCTGGCCCTGGTCATGTTGATCCTGGCCGGGGTGTATTTCATGTGAAGTCTGGTGCGGCAGATCGGGCGTTGAGGCGTAAGGTGGATGTCGCGTGGCGTGACCATCGCGCGGCAAGCGAACCCCGTCGCGATTCGTCGTTTTCAATCGTGGGCAGAATGTCAGGAGAAAGAACAAGGCTCAGACGAAGGTGCTGGTGGTGCCGGTCTCACGGTGGCGCCACTTCGTGTGAGACAGCGCGTCTTCTCAGAGGCAACTGACTCACCGAGAAGGTTCGCGCCAGTCTGGGTGAAGGAAACCGGATCTGTCGGGACAGAGATCGTTGTAGGGCCATTGCGTCGGGAACAAAGCGATTGTTGTCAACAGTCGCGCGATCCATCTCCTCGCCCCTGACGGGGTGAGTCAATCGAAATGTGCCGCCGGGATGCAGCGGGCAATCGCAGTCAAGGTCTGAGGAACATGTCGGTGAGTTCGAGGTGATGCGGTCTCTCGCCGCACACTCGTGCGCCCGACGGCGTGCCGAGACGGTGCCGGATTCGCGACCGCAGCCGATAACGAGAAAGCCCTTCGACGTGTTCGCCGAAGGGCTCGTTTCTCGTTCAAGTCGGGGTGGCGGGATTTGAACCCACGACCTCTTGACCCCCAGTCAAGCGCGCTAGCCAAGCTGCGCTACACCCCGATCATGCTGGCGGCCGAGAGTGCCCTCGCGGCCGCGATCGTCGAAGCGGACAGGGTGGGATTCGAACCCACGGTACACCTTGAGGGCGTACACGGCATTTCCAGTGCCGCTCCTTCAACCGCTCGGACACCTGCCCGACGCCGGCGGGTAGTGTAGCCACATCCGGGGTCGTGGTCGAAGGATGCTGAATGAGCGAACCGTTGTGCGGAATTCTCGTGATCGACAAGCCGGAAGGGCTGTCATCGATGCAGGTCGTCGCCCGGGTCCGTCGATCGGCGGGGGGAATCCGAACGGGCCACGCCGGCACACTCGATCCGTTGGCCACCGGGGTCCTTGTCGTGGCCCTCGGAAAGGCCACCAAACAGATCGATCGACTCATGGCCACCGACAAGCACTACCGGACCGTCATCGATCTTTCAGCATTCACCACGACGGATGATCGCGAAGGCGAGCGAACCGAAGTGCAGGTCACCACGGTACCGGACGAGGCGCAGATTCTTGCGGTGCTGCGGAATTTCGTCGGAACAATCCTGCAGCGTCCGCCCGCATTCTCAGCCATGAAAGTGGGGGGGCGGCGAGCCTACAAGCTGGCTCGCCGAGGCGAAACGGTGGAGTTGCAACCTCGTCCCGTCACGATTCATTCAATTCAACTCTGCGAGTTTCAGTGGCCTCAACTCGAGATTCAAGTGCATTGCGGCAAGGGAACCTACATCCGAAGTCTCGCCCGCGATGTCGGGTCGGCACTTGGATGCGGCGGGCACTGTGCGTCGTTGCGCCGAACTGCGGTCGGTCCGTTCGACGACACACTGGCCCTGCGGCTGGAGAATCTGCCCCCGCTATTGCAACCCTTGGACCTCATCAGCCTCGATCAGGCCTTGGCGATGCTCGATCGCTCCCCGTGATCCGCGGACTTTCGTTTGGAATCCGATCGATGCAGATGGATCATCAGTAAACCCATCCCGGTCAGAAGCAAGACATCGGCGATGTTGAATACCCATGGAAAGAGATCTGCATTGCCGCCCGGCCAATGCAGACCAAACGGAAGCGCCCGACCTGGAAACAGGTGCAGGAAATCGCGAACGACACCATAGATAATTCGATCGAAGAGGTTTCCGATGCCGCCGGAGAGTATGAGCCCAAGGGCGACATGAGCCATGTGGTCCCTGGCGCTGGTCCATCGGGCGAACACGAAGATTCCGGCCGCGGCAGCCAGAATCGTGAAGCCGATGAAAACACCGCGTCGGTTTTCGCCCAGCCCAAAGACCGCCCCCCGATTGACCACGAGGTTGAGATTGAGGAGCCTGCCCGGGATCAGCACGATTGGCTGATGCCACGGCACGTGGTAGTTCGGATTGCCCAGGATCTCAGCCCGATCCAGCACGACCGGCTGATCCGCCACATGGTCAAACGCCCATGCCTTCGTCCAGAGATCAGCCCCCAGGCCACAGGCAAAGGCGAGGAAAAGGGTGACCCAGGCGATTCGCGAGCGGGCCGACCTGAATCGATTGGATGCCGGGGTGGAGAGCCTCGCCTCCGGAGACGTCATGGCCGATGGCGACCGCTCTCGACCAGCCGCGCTGCCTCAATGGTGTACTTGGCCCAGGGTTTGGCCTCAAGCCGGGCCTTGGGAATCGGCTTTCCGGTCATCTGGCAGACACCGTACGTCTTGTTGTCGATGCGTTCCAGTGCGTGATCGAGCTCGACAATCAGTTGCCGCTCCGCCTCGGCCATGCCAAGCTTGAAGTCCTGGTCGTAGGTATCGGTGCCGATATCCGCCATGTGGATCGGCATATGCGACAGGTTGCCGCCGCTCGATCGCAAGGCCTCCGCTTCCATCGATGATATGAGGCCGCACAGTTCCGCCCGCTTGATCAAAAGTAGATCGCGGTAGTGGTCGAGTTCCTTCTTCCCCAGCTTGGTCTTGACGTTCTTGATCGCCTGTTCAAGCTCGGCCGCCTGGGCCTTCGCTTCGGAATCACGATGGGACTTCTTCTTGACCGGCACACCCTTGGTCGAGATGGCCCGCACCCGGCGCCCGTTGATCAACACATAACCCTGAGCGTCAGGCACCTGCGAGACCACGGCGGCGGCGACGGTGCGGCCCGTCCCAACCTGCGGGTTGCGGCCGCCGGATTCCGAGGTCTTCCGGGTGCCAGTCGTTCCGGCAGTCTTTCCAGCCGACTTCGCACCCGATTTCGCCGGTGTCTTTTTCGTCGGCTTGACCGGTTTGGTCGCGGGGGCTTTCGCCGATGAGGTGGCCTTCTTCGCGGGAGTCTTGACCGCAGCCTTGGTTGACGGCTTTGTGTTTACTTTGCGCGAAACGGCCGATCCGGATGCCGCCTTGGACTTGGCGGCCGGTTTTGATTTCGCGGCCGATGAGGACTTCTTTTTCTTGGCCAACAGTTCGACCTCGCGTTGGGGGCGCGGCTGCCTCCGGGGGCCTGAGACGTTCTGGCTCCTCCGGGGACCGCGAAAGGTACCAATCGAGCCCGGAACCGTCAAAGTTAAGGTTTAGAACGGCAGGTCTGCGGAGAAGTTGATGAGCTGGTCTTGATCGCCCTCGGTTTTCAGGATGGGGAAGCCGAAATCAATGGCGATCGGCACCGGACCGAACTGGCGAATGTACAGCCGAAGGCCGAACCCGACGGAAACCCGGTAGTCGTCGAGACCGACATCCTCGGTCACCGTGCCCGAATCAACAAAGATCACGCCATTGACGACTTCCTCGAAGATCGGAACCTCGTATTGGGCCCCTGCGAAGACCAGCCAATTGCCGCCGACCGGATCGGTGCCGACGAGGCCATTGTCAGACCGAATGCCTTTCGGGCTGATCGTTCTGAACTCGAAGCCTCGGAATGACCGGCCACCCAGGTACAGCCGCTCATACAGCGGCGCTTCGTCCGTCGGGAAGATGTATCCGATCTGCCCATTGAGCTTCAGGATCGATCGTCGGCCAAGAAAGTCCTCGGTTACGGTGAAGAACATGGAGTGTTCAGCGCGCACTGTCGAGAAGTCAAAGTCGCCGCCCATCGCGCCAGTCTGATCAAAGCTCAATTCGGAGCGAGTACCGCGGCCCGGGCGAATCCGCTGATCCAATGTCGACCGAATCAGGCTGACCCCCAGCGTGGTCAGAAGATTCGGTCCCTCCGCCTCGAGCGCATCGATGGTCGCATCGCTGTCGAAGTCGTCAAGCCCCACCCGTTCAACCCGTCCGTTCACGCTGGCGGTCCAGACGTCGCCGAGTCGCCTGCCGATTCCCATGCTGAAATTCAGTCGTTCCTCGTCATAGTCGTCATACTCGCGAAAGCGATAGAACGACCCCAACGACAACGAGTTCTGCGTTTCGAAGAGGTACGGCTCCGTGAAGCTGACCGAGTACGTGCTCACATCCGCACCAGGCGCCAGCGAGATCTGAAAGCGTTGCCCGGCTCCCCGAAACGCCCGACCCTTGACGAATTCGTCAAAGGATTCGGGATAGTCCGTGATGTCGAAGTTCGTCTGTCCCAGTGAAATCTGTCCCAGGAAGCCGGAATCGGTCCCCACCGCCACCCCGAAGTTCACGCTGCCGGTGTTTCGTTCCTTCACCTCCACCAGCGTGTCTCGAGTCTCACCGACGGTCAGCGGGTCATTGCTCTGGAGCGAGGGATCAGCGGGCAGGACCGTCACTCGAACATCGTTGAACAACCGTGTCGATTCAAGGCGCTCGCGCGCATCATCGATCTCGCGGCCGTCATAGGGCCGGCCGGGCTGGAGGCGCACCAGCCGCCGAATGACGTTGTCGCGTGTGAGAAAATTGCCCTGGATTCGGACCATACCGACCGTCGACTTGGCCCCCTCCTGCACAATCACCTGCACGTCCACGAGCGGCTCTTCGCCAACCCGGATGGCGGAATCCCTGACGCTGGAGTCGAGGTAGCCGAGGATTCCGTACGCATCGTTGATGATTTCCCGTGATTTCCGCATTCGGTCCTGGCTGAAGGGATCTCCAGGTCGAATTTCCAGCATGGCGGAGAGCTGCTGCTCCGCAAACACCTTTGGCGGCACCTCGGCGCCGGCCGCGTTAACAGCCTTTACCTGAAGATGGCGAACGTGGTATTGACGACCCTCGGCAATCAGGAACGTCACCGTGGCTTCGCGATTGTCGGGGCTGAGGTCGACGCGCCGGCCCACACGAACGTCCACGTAGCCGCGATCCCTGTAGTACCGGTCAATCGCGGCCACATCGTCCACCAGCAGGTCTTCATCGAGCTGGCCCCGGCGAAACAGGAACATGGCGGTCCGCGTCTTGGTCTGCGCTGAGAGCACCTTGTCCTCGAAGGCCTCATTGCCCTCGAATTGAACTGACCGCACCTTGACGCGCGGGCCTTCGATGACCTTGAAGATCACGATGCCCTCGGTGGCCAATTGTGCTTCATCAACCTCGGCTTCAACAAGAAAGTGGCCTCGTTCCTTGTAGAGGTTCTTGATGTTGCGGATGGATTGCTGCACGAGGAAGTCGTCGCGCGGCCCGTTGGGACGCAGGGCGATCACCGCCAGAAGATCCTGGTCGGAGATCAACTTGTTTCCCACCGTCTGAACCGCATTGATGGTCGGCTGCTCCTCAACCATGAACCGGACCCCGACGCTCCCGTCCCCGAAGATCTCGGCGTAGGCGTCCACCTGGCCGAATCGGCCCAGTCGTTGCAGCCGCTGAATGTCATCCCGAATCGTCTGGGGGTCGTAGGGCATTCCCGCGGCAATTCGCAGGTTGTTGCGAACCTCCGACTCGGGAAGCCGCACAAGGCCGATCACGTCAACCCTGGAAACGGGGCGGTCGCGCAAGGACTCGTCCTCGTACCGGTACGACTGACCCGGGACCTGCGCCATGGCCTGCGGGCCGGCAAGGAATAGCAGAATGACCGCGATGGCCATATGGAGGCCGTTTCGAAAGCCCATCGCAGCGGTCGAATTGAGGAATCTCAAGCCTGCGGAGGATACAGACGGAGTGGGGGGGTCACAAGGTACGCGGCAAGACCTCGAAACCGCGGGTGGCGTCGCCGATTCATTGACATGCGCCGGTGCGTTGGCTAGATTCCAAGTTCGCGCGCCTGGGCGCTCCGCCCGGTGTTCCGGCGCCGAAGCAGCCGAGTTGCGCCCGTTCCCGCCCTGACGAATTCCGCCGACGTCGGCCCCGGGCAACGGTCGAGGAGGTCCGTCACGATGAACCGTCTAGTCCGAGTCTATAGCCTTTTGGCGTGCACAATGCTGGTTGCCGCTACGACTTCTATCGCAGCGCCCCGGCAGGCCGCCTCTACGGATCGGGGGCAACTCCTCCAAGACTTCCTCTTCTATGTGCTGACCGCCAACCCCGAGTTGGCGGCAGGCAATGGACAAACACTTCTCGACAGCGGGATTACCGACTCGGAACTCGCCCTCCTCGTCGACGACAATCGACTCGGAGATCGCGTCGAAGAGGCCCTGAGACGCGGCCGGAGCATGGCCGGCGTTGAAGACCTCATCGCCCAATTTGAGTCTCACCTCGAGAAGGGGCGCCAGGAACTCTCCCGCGACCGCAAACGCATTGACGAAGCGATCTCAATGCTGACTGGCAATCTTCGGGGTCAGCTTCAGGCCAAGGCCCGGCTGGAGGCAGCCGGCGAATACGCCGTTCCCGCCCTCCTCAACGTGATTGTCAATGGCCGCGGGGCCGATCTTGAACTGGCCGCCACCGACATGATCGTTCAGATCAAGCGACAATCAGTGACTCCGCTCTGCGCAGCACTTCCCTGGCTCGACGCCAACTCACAGCGCAAGGTCTGCGACATGCTGGGCGAGATCGGCTGGCGACATGCCTCCCCGTATCTGCTGCGGCTGGCTCAGGATTCCAATGCTTCGCAGGTCGTTCGTGAAGGCGCCATGCGGGCCTTCTCCCGGGTTGGTGGGGTCGAGGCAGACGCTTCGTCGGCATTTACGTGGCTCTCCTCGGAATACTTCCGTGAAGAACTCTCCCTGATTCCATGGCCGAGCGAAGCTGTCAACAACATCTGGTCCTATGACCCCGCCATCGGCCTGAACGCCACGTCGGTTCCAACTTCCATCTACTGCGAAATCATGGCGATGAACTCGGCCCGGGAGTCGCTGACCCTCTCGCCCGATCGGGCCGATGCGCTGTCCCTCTTCGTTGCGGCCAACCTGAAGCGCGAGAATGAGCTCCCGAATGGCGAATCTGACCCGATTTTTGGTGAGGCTCGGTATTCCCCGCAGTTCTACGCCACCGCGGCCGGCACCGCCACCTGCCAGAACGTCCTCGGTTTGGCGCTCCAGATCAAGAACACGATTCTGGTTCGAGACGCGATTGCCGCGTTGAGCCAGACAACTGGAGGGGGAAACCTCTTCCAGGGAAGCGATTCCGGAAAGCCACTGCTCTCCTGCCTGCGGTATCCAGACCGACGAGTTCAGTATGAATCGGCGCTGGTCCTGGGTCGGGCCCTGCCGATGCAGACCTTCTCCGGCTCGGAGGCCGTCGTGCCGCTTCTTGCCTCCGCCGTGCGCAACGGTGCTTCGAGTTTTGCCGTCGTCATTGCCGACGATGCCGAGAACCGCCGCCTTGAGAGCAGCCGCCTTGAGGGTCTTGGCTTCAACATCGTTGGATCGGGGGCCAACGCTTCCGAAGCGCTCGCGACCGCGGCCGATTCCGTCGGCATTGATCTCGTGGTTATTCGAACCACCCAGGACATGGTGAAGGCCGCCATTGATTCCGTGCAGTCCAGCGAAATCTCCGCCGTGGCGCCCACGCTCGTGGTCGTCGGTGATCCGGTGGAGAAGCTCAAGCTTCAAGGGGATTACTCCAACGATCCCCGCCTTCTCATCTGGCAATCCGCGGGCGATGAGGCGTTTGCCGCCGCCATCGAGGCAGTGATGACCAGCGGCGCGGGCGGACGTATCGGCGAAAGCGAAGCCACCCAGTACGCATTCGACGCTCTGGACACGCTGCAGATGATCGCCGTCGCCAACAACCCGGTGTATTCGATCGGTGATGCGGAAACCTCTCTCCTTGAGGCGATGAAAACGCAGACGGGCGGCGTCCGACTGGTGGTTGCCGATGTGGTTTCCCGGATCAATACGGCCCGATCCCAGCAGGCCATCTTCGACGCAGCCCTGTCGGCCAGCGATCGCGAACAGATCGAACTTCTCGATCACACCGCGGCCTCCGCACGTCGATTTGGAAACAAGGCGGAGCAGCGGCAGGCGGACGCGTTGTTGAAGATCGTGAAGGAGTCGTCGGGTGATCTCGCCGATGCGGCCGCCCGTCTCCATGGCGCTCTCAATCTTCCCGCGTCCAACGCCGTGCAGTTGATTATCCAGAACTGATACCGCGTTGGTTGAAACACAGTCAGCGAATGTGCCTGGCCTCGAGGGCTTCCAGGGCTGTGCGTGTCGCCTCGCCTCCGAGTAAGGGATCAAGCAGTCGAAGCCTCGCGATGCGCCGCCCGATCTGGTCGGTTCCCTCACCGGTCAGGTCGAGAATCTGCATCATCCGCAGCTCACTCGTCCAGAAGTCGGCATCCTGTGTGGTCAGCCCCGAGCTTACACGGCGGAAGATCGCCATCGCCTCGCCCATGGTCGTGCGATCCTTTGATTCCCTGCCCGCCTGGAAGAGGCACTCGGCCCGTCCAACCAAGAGTTCGACCGTGTCCGGGCGCTCGCGAAGCAATCGGCCATAGTGAACGGCTCCGAGCGCCCATGCCCCCGAGTTCTGACAGGTCTGTGCCAGCGCAAGACGGATTGCTTCAGCGCCATTGAACGCACCCGCTTCGTCCAGCCACGTTCCGACGACCTCCAGAATCTCGCCACCCCCCTTCGGGTCCTCCCTCATCCGTATCAACTCAAGGGCCAGCGCGATGGTCGCCGCCGACCGTTCGGGTCCGTGTGCCAGAAGGGCCCGCAGCGCGTCTGCAGCGCCCCGATCGTCGACCGCCGAGGTCAGGATCGCGGTTCGAGTCGCCAGCACACGCTCCTGCAGCGCTCCAGGCAGTGCTTCGTCCGACGCATTGACGGAATTGATCTCCGAGACGGCTTCTTGTTCGAGACCCAGTGCCCGGAGCGATTCAGCGTGGACAATCGCGCCCATGGCTCGAACACGCTTGCCATTCACCGATTCGTCGGCCGCGACATCGTGCCGAATCGCCGCCGCTTCGTGGCGCACGGCGGTCCAGCGATCCTTGCTGCCGTTTCCATCGCCGGAGCCCGCCCACCGCGCAAGCAGGTCGAGGAGCACCTCCCGGCTGGGCAGCCATTCCGGACTTGATCGCGGCACGACCGCCAGCAACGCACGAGCCTCCTCGAACTCACCACCCGCGATCAGCAGGCTCGCCGATCCCACTCGCCACGTCATCGAGTCCGCGTGTTTGGGCGCGCGCTCAAGGCACAGCTTCAGCGCCGACGCGAGGGCTGGTCGCTCGCCGTCCGTGGCACCCGTTTGCATCCGAGCCAGACATGCAGCCCCCGTTCGCCTCGCCAGCTCATCCACGTGCGCCAAGGGTGCGGTGCGAAGCGCGTCGGCAAGGACGTCGAGCGACCGGACAGGGTCGATCTGTGCCGTCAGTTCAGCCAGCGCGACACGACCCGCTCGCTCAATCGCCGGCTCAATCGGCTTCCTCGCAAGTGCCGCACGAAGTCGTTCAATTGCACGGTCATGGTCGCCATCCGTTCTCAACGCGGCCAGCGCCATCGCAATGTTTCCCTCCGGGGCAACCTTCTCGGGTGGCGCCACGCTCGGAATGATTCGGCATAACCGGTCGAGCACAACCGCCAGGCGATCGTCGTCGGACAGGCCGAGATTGGTATGGAGCAGCTCCAGGTAGGGCCGCAGCGAGCCGGACTCGAATGAGTCTGGATGCTGCTGGAGATGCAGGGCAACTTTGGCGTCGGCGATCATCAAGATGAAGAAGGCGGCGTCCGGCCCCGCGTACCTGGCTTCGATCGACTCAATGGCCTCCGTCCCTGCCGCAGGACCGCCCCGGACCACACGATTCCGCACCGCGCCCATGCGCGCCATGAATTTCAAGGTCTCGTCGGCGGTGGCCGACGCGGCAACCGCGCGAAAGTGCAGTTCAGCCTCATCAAACTGACCCAGTTCGGCAAGAGCAAGACCGGCGTAGACCCGCGCCTCCATCGCCGCGGTCTCAGGCAGCGACTCGATCCTGCTCAGCAGCTGTTCCGCGGCTCGCCCCAATGAAATCTTGCGCGCCGTCGGATCATTGAGCTCGAACGCATTGATCACGGCCGCCGCACCCTCGAGGACCGGCATGACCTCGCGCAACCGTCCTGCGGCGTCGTTTGCCGATTCGGCAGCTGAATGAACTCGGAGGCAGGCTGCCGGCAACTGCTTTCGCACCATGGCGGCGATTTCTGCCTGGTCGTCATCCATGACTCCGTACATCGCCGCCGCCCGCGTTCCATAGAAGGGCCAGAGCAGGAAGAAGACATCATGCGCTTGTTCCATGGCGATGTAGTCAACGCCCGGATGATCCGCATACGACGAGAGGAGCACTGACCGTTGCTCGATTACATCTCGGAGCAGGACGAGCCGCTCAGGCGTCTCCTGCGCGGTGCGATTGGCCCGCGCTCGTTTCAGCGCAATCTCCTTGGCAGCCCTCCCAAATCCGTCCGTCGTCGTGAACGCCTCAACGGCGCTAATGTCGCCGGCGTCGGAACTCGCCCGCAGCGACTCCAGATCGAGCCCCGCAGCGATTCGTTCGCTCAAGGCGCATTGAAAAATGACTGCGACAAGGCAGGAACGGGCTGTCTGGCGATGGTTCCAGAACGTCATGGGTCCTCCGGGTACGACGCGATCCACTCCCACAATATCCCGAATTCACGCATCCCGGCTCACATCGCGCCCTTCAATTGGGTAAAGCGCAACCGTACAGACCGAGTTTCCGAATCGGTCGCTGATCGGAATCTGCCGAATTGAAGGCACTCCGATGGGCAGCCTCTGTTCAACGCATCGCCCCTCCCACACCCGCAGGTCGTGGATCCCTATCGCGGCGTCGGCCGTAAATAACACGAGTATCAGCCCCGCATGGCATATTGATCCGTCGGACGCCAGCTTCACAATATCCGTCCGCGGCGGCCGTAGCAGAATGCTGGAGTATCTCGGATTCGCCCCGGAATCCGTGAATTGGCGCACCAGTTTCACCTCAAGCCACAGTGCCTCGGAGAGCTCGACGGCGTCCTCGGGGTCGAAGAGCGTCGCAGCCGCCTCCGGCTCATGGAGGTCTCGACCATCCGGTGTCAGCACCAGATCACACCGGTCTCCCTCCGACTTCCGGCGGCTCGACCTGGCGGCCGGGTATCGGCATTCGTCAAACACACCGAATCCGGCATCCCGAAGGGCGCGCGAAAGCACAGGATGGAGTCCCAACTCGTCAAGGTGATCCAGGCCATACACCGCCTGCTCCCTCGCGAATTCAGCTTCCCGCTGTTCAAGACCCGCCGCGAGGGCATCGGCCACCGACGCCATCGACCACCACGGCATCATCGCAGCCCGGCGATCGTCGCCACCTCGTCGATCAATTCCCAGGCGCGCTCTCGCGTCGATGCTTCCGCGATGAGCCGAACGATCGGCTCCGTATTGCTCGCCCGCAGGTGTACCCAGCCATCGCTCAAGTCAACCCGAACCCCGTCGGAGTCATTCACCCGCTCATTCGAAAAGGCGGTTCGCACCTTCGCAAGGGCCGGACCAACCGCGGCCATTCCGCCCACATCCTTCAAATCAAACTTGTGCTTGATCATCTCGTAACGCGGCAATCCGGTCACGATCTGTGAGAGGGATTCCTTTCGTGACGCCAGAAGGCCAAGGACCAGACCCATGGCCGAGAGCGAGTCCCGCACCCAGCACACTGCAGGCAGGATCACACCCCCGTTGCCCTCACCACCAAGGATGCCGCGCGACGGCTTCAGCGCGTTGACCACATTCGCCTCGCCAACCGCCGTCCGAAGCACCTCTGACCCGGGAAACCTCGCCGCGACGTCATCAATCATCCGGCTTGTGGAAAGATTCGTCGCCAGCGTGCCTTTCCCTCGTGTTTCGAGGATTCGAAGGGCAGACAGCACCAACGTGTATTCCTCGCCGATATACCGCCCGCCTTCGTCGACAATCGCCAGGCGATCGGCGTCAGGATCCTGCGCAAACCCGCAAGCGCATCCCGATGCAGCCGCCACCCGCTGCATGAGTTCGCCGAGGTTCGCCTCCACGGGCTCCGGAGCGTGAGGGAAGATGCCGGTTTGGTCGTCGTTGAGATGAATGATCCGGCAACCTAAGGACTCAAGCAGCATCCTGGCCGGCGCTGCTCCCGAGGCATTGACCGAATCCACCACCACCGTGAACTGCTTGCGACGGATCGCGTCCGCATCCAGCGCTGCCAGCACCCGCTTCACATGCACCTCGTTGCCGCTGGAATCACGGTGCAGCATCGCGAAGCCATCGACCGGACACAGCAGTGACCGGCCTTCCTTGTACCGGCTGACGATTCTCGCAGCCTCGTCCGGTGGCGGCGCTAGCCCCTCATGGTTCAGGCACTTCAACCCGTTCCACTGCTGAGGATTGTGAGAGGCCGTGGCGCAGACGCCGCCATCGCACCGCAACTCGCCGATCATGACCCCCACAGTCGGCGTGGTCACGACGCCCAGGTCAATGACCTCACACCCGGTGCTCAGCAGTCCCGCCGCCGCGGCCATGGCCACCATCTGGCCCGAATTCCTTCCATCACGACCAAGGCACACCCGGGGCGAAGACTTCCCCGTGACGTCGCGCAAATAGGATCCGAACGCCGCCGCAAAGCCGGAAGCCACTCCCGGCGTCATCGACTGATGCACGATGCCCCGGGCGCCGGAGACCGACAACATCAATGGAGCATCCGCGTTCATGGCGGAAAGCATAGCGAACCACCACCAACTCCCGCCAACCATCGGATTCGTCCGGCGTCATATACTCGCACCGGTGTTTGAACTGACGATCCAGCGAGAATTCTGTGCCGCCCATGCCATCGTGATTCGAGGCCTGCGCGAACCGGTGCACGGGCATAATTGGCGTGTCAGCCTGACCGTTCGCGGCCCGAAGCTCGACGACGACGGCCTCCTCTGTGACTTTCACTCCCTCGAGCGCGATCTCGACGACATCCTTGGCCCCTTCGACAACCAGGATCTCAACGCGACGCCGCCATTTGACCGCATCAACCCCACCGCCGAGCGTGTCGCCGAGCATGTGGCCAAGTCGATGCGTTCCCGACTGCCTGAAGGCGTGGCGATTGCCTCCGTTTCGGTCACCGAAGCGCCAGGTTGCCTGGCCACTATTCGCGAGGTGGATGCATGAACGACCCGGCCGCCATCGAGCCGCCCGCATCGGCCCTCCCCGCCCTGAATGCGAGCGATCCCGCGCGTTTTCTGAACCGCGAACTCCAGTGGCTCGAGTTCAACGATCGGGTTCTCTGGCAGGCGATGGACGAGCAGGTGCCGTTGCTTGAACGCGTGAAATTCCTTGCCATCTTCTCAAGCAATCTCGACGAATTCTTCATGAAGCGCGTGGGCGGACTGCGGCGACAGCTTGAAGCCGGTGTCACCGTGCTGCCTTACGACACGATGTCGCCTCAGCAACAGCTCGAGGCGATTCGCCAGCGAGTCATTCCCATGTCGCACCGGCTGGCGGATTGCTATCGCCGCCGGATCGTGCCCAGCCTGCGCGAAATCGGCATCGAGCTTCTTGGCTATCGCGACCTTTCAGAGGCTGAGCGGCGCGAAGCCGAAGACTGGTATCGCCGAAACGTCTTCCCCATCCTGACCCCGCTGGCCGTCGACCCGGGGCACCGGTTCCCGTTCATTTCCAATCTCTCCGAATCGCTCGGTGTCATGCTGCGCAAGCCCGGCGAGAGTGAGCAGCTTTTCGCCCGCGTCAAGATTCCCGAGATGTCGTCGCGCTGGTATCAGTTCGCCGGCACACGCCGATTCGTGCAGCTTCAGGAC
Source organism: uncultured Isosphaeraceae bacterium (assembly GCA_964407695.1). Lineage (GTDB taxonomy): Bacteria > Planctomycetota > Phycisphaerae > Phycisphaerales > SM1A02 > CAYOWQ01. Next base: position 213,219 of record CAYOWQ010000005.1, read on the forward strand.
ATCATCGAGCACAACCTCGACGACCTTTTTCCCGGGATGGAAATCACGCGAGTGCTTCCCTTCCGGGTTACCCGAAACGCCGACGTTGAACGCGATAACGAAGACGCCGAAGACCTCCTCGAACACATTCAAAAGCAGCTCCGCGAGCGCCGATTCGCCAGCGTCGTGCGCCTTGAGGTGATTCACAAGCCGAATCCCCGGATCCTGCGATTCCTGATGGAGGAAATGGAGCTCTCGACCTCCGACGTCTACGAGACCGAGGGCCTTATCGACTACGAGTCGCTGTTCCAGATCGCCGACCTCGATCTGCCCGAACACCGCTTCGTCCCCTGGCGTCCGATCATTCCCCCGGCCATGGCCGATCCGGAAAAGGACATCTTCTCCGCCATTCGGGCCGGAGACATCGTCGTCCATCACCCCTACGAATCATTCGACGCGTCGGTTGAACGCTTCATCGAAGAAGCCGCCGCCGACCCGCGCGTGCTCTGTATCAAGCAGGCGCTCTATCGCACCAGTGGCGATTCATCGTTCATCCCCGAACTCATCCGAGCCGCTGAAAGCGGCAAACAGGTCGCGGTCCTCGTTGAACTTCGCGCTCGATTCGATGAAGCTCGAAACATCCTGTGGGCCCGAAAGCTGGAAAACGCCGGCGTTCACGTCGCCTACGGCGTCGTCGGTCTCAAGACCCACACCAAGATCGCCCTTGTCGTGCGACAGGAGGCCAACGGCCTCCGCGCCTACGGCCATATCGGCACCGGCAACTACAACGCCAAGACCGCTCGCCTCTATGAGGACATCGGGCTCTTCACCTGCGATCCGTCGCTCACTGAAGACCTGATCAGCGTCTTCAATTACATGACCGGCCGATCCCGACAGCGCGATTTCAACAAGCTGCTCGTCGCCCCCATCACCATGAAGCGACGATTCATCGAGATGATCGAGCGCGAAGCACTTCTGCATTCTCCGCAGAATCCCGGCCGAATCATCGCCAAGATGAATCAACTCGAGGATCGTGCCGTCACCGATGCCCTCTACCGAGCCAGCCAGGCCGGCGTCAAGATCGACCTCATCGTCCGCGGCTTCTGCTGCCTGCGACCCGGTGTGCCCGGTCTTTCCGAAAATATCACCGTCTGCTCGCTCGTCGGCCGCTTCCTCGAGCACAGCCGCATCTTCTATTTCCGCAACGGCCGCGAGGACCCGCTCGATGGCGAGTACTACATCGGTTCCGCCGATTGGATGTATCGCAACCTCAACACGCGCGTGGAGGTCATCACTCCTATCGAGAACCGACAGGGTCGCAACCGCCTCTTCGGCATCCTGCAGCAGTGCCTTAACGACCGGCGCCAGGTGTGGGATATGAACCCCGACGGCTCCTATCGTCGCCGCGATGCCACGGGTCTGCCCGCCGATTCGCCCGAATCCATCGGCACGCATCAATTGTTCATGAACATGGCCCGTGAGCGTTCGTTGCCAGCCGGAACCGACGACTCAACCTGATCGGAGTCGTCAATACGCCGACGATCGCGGCATCGCGCTCGCCACCAGCCGGATCACCTGCGCATAGTCGCCTTCAAGATCCAGGGAAGCATTGTCGTCCGGCAGAATCGCCAGGTCGATCGTGGCTCGATACAGCTTGGAGCCCTTTTCAAACTCCAGCGTAAAAGGCGGCACTTCGTTCCCCTCTTCATCGAGCTGCTTCACAACCCCGCCAAGCAGAAGTGTCCGGGTCTCATCCTCCGACCCGTTCTCCGCCACCGTCAGATACAGCGCCTGGTCCGAAGCATCCCAGTCGATGATGATCGTCTGATCTCCCAGCACGAACTCGATGGAGTTGCTCTCAACAATGGAATCCTTCGGATCGTCCGGGAAAGGGCCGAAGTCCTCGCCCGATCGAATCAGCGCCAGGATGCGATTCATGGTCAGTCGGGCAATCGTGTGCGTCGACGCCTCCTCCGTCGTCATCTGATACGCCACGAACGACGCATTCAGCGCGACCATCGTGGCCCCGAGCAACGCGGCGGTGATCGCCAGCGCAATCAGCAACTCAATAATGTTGAATCCGCGACGAATTGATCGACTCATGGGGCGTGCCATTAGCCGGCCCCTCCTTCCGAATAGCTGGCCGGCACCGTGTCGATCGAAATCGGCCACGGAATGCCGTCAGGCAACAGGGCATCGGGGTTGTATCGCAGGCGAATTTCGCCGAATCCGCTGAACGACGCCGACGCGGGGTCTTCGCCCTCGCCGTCGCCATCCGCCGGACCGAAATAGCCCAGGGTGGTGTTGAAGACATCGGTGGTGCCGCCGTAGTAGAGCGGCCCCTTTCCGGCCTCGGGCCTGAAGGTCATCAGCAGCGTGCCGAAGACATCGGCGGTGCCGCGCACGTCGAGAATGCCCGTGACGATCACGCCGCGCAGGTTGACTGTCGGCGTCTTGGTCGGATCGGCATCCACTTCGTTGGCGAAGGAGCCGACGTCCACCGACCACCCCGGCAGCAGAATCGATGACTTCTGCAGCTCAACAAGGTCGTCGTCGGACAGGCCTCCCAGGAGAGTCTTCAGGGTGGAGCCATCGGATTGGCTGTCGAGTGCTGGGTCCTCCGGGTCCACAAAGAACCGCGACTGACCCGTGATCTGAACCTTGTTGCGCCAATGGGTGTATTCGTCCGGTTTGTCGCCGGCAATTGATCCAAGGAACGTGCAGTTGTGAAAACGCAGGTTGTTCGATTGCACCCGCGTGTCCGTGATGTCCGCCCCGCCGTATTTCGAGGTCAGCCCGAACTTCTCGACGTAGGTGCCACTGTCCGGCGGCGATTCCATCAGCGCTCCGGTGTAGTTCCAATTCACGTCGTCGCAGTCCGTCGCGGTTTCCAGATAGGTCACGCCGACGAACGTGCAGTTTTCAAAGAGCGCATTGGTGCCCTTGGGGATCTTCACGTTCGAGAACGTGATGTTCTTGTAGATCGGACGCTGATAGAAGTCGTACGCATTCGCCGACCCGTATGGCGTCTTCTCATACGGCGCTTCCTCCTTCACCGTCACATCGCCCCCAGCCGCCTGGCTGTCAAGCCCGCCGGAACCCTTCGACTTGAACCAGGTCGCGCTGTTGCTGAACATCTCAGTGGTGATCTCGCGAAGATCCGTTTCGCTCACCTCGAATGAGACCGGCGCCTTGTCCTTCGGCGGCCGGATCGCACCCTCCACGATCGTCTGATACGACGCCTCGTTGGCCGTGTCCCATTCGCTCCGTTTCACCGCAAACGCAAGCCGGCCCCGGACCTTCGCATACTGATCGTTGCCATCCACCACGCCGTCGTCATATCCCAGCGCAGTATCCTTGCTGTCGATCACTCCGTCACCGTTGCGATCAGGATTCGACCGGTCAATCAGGCGGCCGAGCTGCTCGTCTACCGCCAGCTCCTCGGCCATCGATCCCAATCCGGCCGCCGACGCCTTCGCCGAGTCATACACCACCATCCCGTCGGTGTTCGCGTCGAGTGCAGCAAGGAACAGGTCGAAGTCATCGACGTACTCGTCGCCGTCCATGTCCTCGAACTCGGGATGCGAAATCAACGCTGCGCCTTCCTCCGGATGGTTCGGACGCAGGCGACCGTCTCCATCCGAGTCATAATCAACCACGACCGAGAAGAACGAATCGAGGGTCGAATCCAGATCGTCCGACAGGTAGTAGAAATCGCTCCGCATGACCAGCGGGTCACCGTGCTCAGGATCCAACTCACCGTCCTCGACGCCGTACCGGCTCCCCAGCGGTCCCTCGATCGAAACGTTCTTGCCGACCATGATGCGGCTCGGGCTGATCACGGCGTACTCGATTCGCTTCGTGATCTTGAAGCTCATCTTGAGGACGCGGCGGATATCTCCGTCCACGCCCTCGCTGGTCACCGTGACATAGGGGTCGCCATCATCTTCAATCTTGTACTTCAACCTGAAATAGGGCGAGGCATCGGAATCCTCGATCTTCATCGCCTTGGTCCAGAGTTCGCCCGTCGAGCTGTCCATCGCCGGCAGGTCGCCGTCGCCCGGTTCCGCATCAAAGGCGTTCTTGTCTGCGCCGTGAGCATTCAAGAGGGCCTGCGCCAGGCCGGCCGGCGCTGCGGTCTCCTCGAACCCCTCCGGTTCAAGCACGACCACCTCGTCACCGCCGCCGCTGTATGTGCCCAGCCAGAGCTCCTCGGCATACTCCGCATCAACGACACCCTTCTTGATCACGAATCGCTTGCCCTGTTCCGCCAGACGCCGCTTGGCAAACACCAGCCCCGTCTCCGCGGCCGACATCGCTCTCGACATCTTCAACGCGCTGTCCGCTGTGCGCAGGTTGCCTTGAGCCACCACCGCCATCACTGCCGCCAAGGATCCGAAGATCACCAGAAACATCATGGCCAGCACGCTGGCAACGCCGCGGCGAGAGGTGCGGGTCCATCCTGACATCGGTCGAATCATGGCGAAGGTCTCCATCAGTTCGGTGCAATCCACGACACCCGCGTCATCTCCATCGGCTGATCATCCATCGGCCCCTGGTAGTGAATCACGACGTCCACGCGGACCATGTCCGTGGAGAAGTCATCGTCAGTCTTCGTGATATCGAACGGATCGACGTTCGAAACCGTCACCGTCTGAGACCAGCCCTCCATGTTCGGAATGATCTGCCGCATCGCGTTGATGGGCCCGTTCCCGAGTTCGGCCGAAAAGATCACGCCGTTGCCGTCGTCACCGTCGAAATCGTCCACATCATCAAAGTCGCCCACCCACGATTCGTTCGGCTCGGGACCCCAATAGGACGTGCCGGTCACGGGGTCGTGCCGAGGCAGGTTGAGTGTCATCTCGCGGATCTCGTTGCCCAGCCGCACGGCCGTGGAGGCGTGCGTGGACCACGAGTTCTTCTGGTGAAACGCCTGCTGCGCTGCGATGATCGACAGAACGCCAACCCCGACAATGATGGTGGCCAGCGCCGTCTCGATCAGCGTGAAACCGCGTCGAACTCGATGTTGATGCCGGGCCGAACCCATCGCATGACTCCTTGAGGCCTCCTGGTCAACCATCGCAAACGAATCAGTGACCCGAAACCAGATTGCTCATCTTGAAGATGGGCAGGATGATGGCCATGGCGATGAATCCGACTATGCCGCCCATAAGCACGATCATCAACGGCTCGATCATGCTGGTGACGGCCTTGATCGCATCCCGAAGCGCCTTGGAATAAAACACCGACACCTCGTCGAGCACCTCGCCCAGCTTTCCGGACTCTTCGCCGGCCGAAATCATCTGCACCACCGACTTCGGCAGCAGCTTCTCGGACTTGATCAGCTGAGACTGAATCTTCTTGCCCTGTTTCACAGCGCCGTACACCCCGCGCCACATCCGCTTGAACAGCAGGTTGCCCGAGATATCGCCCGTAATCGCCAGCGTGTCCAGCATCGGAACGCCTGCATTCAGCAATTCGCCCATCGTGTGCAGCGAACGACTGATGTAGAGAGCCTTGAACATCCGCTTGAACAGCGGCATCGTCAGCTTCATCGTGTCCCACCACCAGCGGCCGATGTCGGTCTTCTTGATGAACAGCAGAAACGCCGTCAGCACCGTCGCGATCAGGATGATCAGCATCCACCAGTAGCTGACCATGAATGCCGAAAGCCCCATGAGGAACTTGGTCGGCGCCGGCAATGCTTCTTCCTTCCCCTTGAAGACGCCGGCGAAGCGCGGCAACACGAACGTCAGCAGGAACACCGTGACGCCGATCGCCATCGTCGCGATGATGCCCGGGTAAATACTGGCCCCGATCACCATCTTCCGCGTCTCGATCTCCTGCGTCAGATATGCCGCAATGCGGTCCAGCATCTTGGCGAACGAACCCGACATCTCCGACGCCCGAACCATGTTCACATAAAGCGGCCCGAACAGCCGCGGATACTTCGAGATCGCCTCGGAGAACTGCTTGCCGCTCTCGACGTCGCTCTTGATTGCGATCAGGATCTTCTTGAACTTCGGATTCGTCACCTGGTCCGAAATGCCGTCGAGGGCCGCTCGAATCGAAATGCCCGCGCGGATCATCACCGCCAGCTGTGTCGTGAAATCCAGGATGTCCTTCGACGACGGGCCCGACGAGTAGTTGACCAGGTCCCCGAGCTTCAACCCGCCCGCGGCCACCGTCTGAATCGGCGACAACTGCAGCACGTGGTGTCCCTGCTGACGCAGGATACTGGCCGCCGCCGCGGCATTCTCCGCCGCGAGCACGCCGGCCTGAACCTGGCCGCCGGAATGTCGAGCCTGATATCGATACTGCGGCATGAGCGCTCCTCAAATCTCCAATCAGGCGGCCAACTGACGCTCCAGCTTGTCGGGGAAGGCAGCCTGGGCGATGGCATCCTCGCGGCTGATCATGCCGTTGAAGTAGAGCTCGGCAATCGCGTTGTCGAGGCTGATCATGCCAAGCTGACGATTCGTGTCGATGACGTTGGGGATTTCAAACGTTCGCGACTCGCGAATGATGTTGCGAACCGCCGGAGTGCACAGCATCACTTCGATCGCCGGAACCATGCCCGGCTTGTCAATGCGGCTGAACAGGGTCTGTGAAACCACCGCCTGCAGCGTGTTGGCCAGCATCGATCGAATCTGGTTCTGCTGGTTCGCCGGATACATGTCGATGATTCGCTCGACCGTCTGCGACGCGTTGACCGTGTGCAGAGTCGAAAGCACGAGGTGGCCCGTCTCCGCCGCCGTGATCGCCAGGGCCGTCGTCTCAAGGTCTCGCATTTCGCCGACCAGGATGATGTCCGGGTCCTGTCGCAACGCGTGCTTCAGGGCCGAGGCGAAAGTCGGCATGTCAGCGCCGAGCTCCCGCTGCTCGATCAGGCACTTGTTCGACTTGAACGTGTACTCGACGGGGTCCTCCAGCGTGATGATGTGCTTGCGATAGCGGTCGTTCATCGCCTGGATCATCGCGGCCAGCGTCGTCGACTTACCCGAACCGGTATCTCCGGTCACCAGCACCAGCCCGCGCGGCAGATACGTCAGGCGGCTGATGACCTCGGGCAGGTTCAGGTCGGCCAGCGGCGGAACCTTCGTTCGAATCGAACGCATGGCCATGCCGATCACGCCGCGCTGCATGTGGGCGTTCACGCGATATCGCTTCAGGCCCGGAACCTCATACGAGAAGTCCAGGTCCTGGTTGGTTCGGAATTGCTCCTGCTGGGTCTGGGTGATCATGGTCCCGAGGGTCGTCTGGAGGCCCTCCGGAGTCAGCACCGGCATGTCCATCGGCGTCATCACCGTGTGGACGCGCATCATCGGCACGTGACCCGCAATCAGGTGGATATCAGAGGCCTCATGCTCGTGAGCGGCCTTGAGGATGTCGTTGATGTTCATGAGTCCAGCCTTTCCGCCGGGGGTCCGAAGAAACCGTCGTCACCGAGATATCGACCCGTTCCAACCGGCAATTCAGTCAACTCGGTCAACCCGCCGCGATTCCGCCCCGCCCCTCACCGTCCGAGAATGCTGGCCAAGGATCAGCGGTGCCCCTACGATGGCCGCCTCCCGAGAGCCTCCAATGCACGAAGACCCGAACGCAGCGCCTCCAGATGCCCGGAATCTTCGAATCGGCATCGTCACCAGTCGATACCACGAGGCCATCACCTCCGCCCTCCGTCGCGGGGCCGAAAAAGCCTTCCTCGACGCCGGCGGTCTGCCCAATCACCTGCTTTCAATCGAAGCGCCCGGCAGCTACGAACTTGTCCCCATCACCGCCGCAATGCTCCAGCGGGCCGACATCGATGCCGTCGTCGCTCTGGGATGCATCGTCACCGGCGATACCCACCACGATCGATACCTTGCCTCGGCCGTGGCCCATGCGCTCGCCGATCTCGCCGCCCGTTCGTCAAAGCCCGTCGCCTTCGGAATTCTGACGGTGCAAACCTTGAACCAGGCCCGCGAGCGCGCCGGCGGCGCCAAAGGCAATAAGGCTGTCGAAGCCATGCACGCCGCCATCCGAACCGCCGTCGCCATTCAATCCCTCGCCAAGGGGGGTCGCTGACCCGTGTCTTCCAAGCGCGATGTTCGCCGATGTGCCCTCCAGGTGCTCTATCAGTTCGATGCCGGCAATGCCGACGACCTCGAGACCGTCCGCGCCTCTCTCATCGATTCGCCCGGCGACGACTCCATCCATCAGGCCGGATTTGATCTCGCCGTCATGGTGTGGGAATTCCGCGACGAACTCGATCGGCTCATCGCCCGCCTCACCCCGGATTGGCCCGTTCACCGTCAACCCATGGTCGATCGAAATCTGCTCCGCCTCGCCGCCTATGAAATGACCCGCGGCGTCGTCCCGCCCAAGGTTGCCATCAACGAAGCGGTCGAACTCGCCAAGGAATTCGCGGCCATCAAATCCGCCCCGTTCATCAACGGCGTCCTCGACCGGATCTTTCAGGACATGCAGCCCTCGTCCTAAATCCCCAGCGATTCGCGCAGCGGTCCAAGATGCTTCTCAAATCGCTTCCACCGCCCGATCGATGTATCGAAAATCGGCCGCCGCACCTGGTCATAGCTGATCGTCATCACCGCCCGCTTCGATTCATGGGCCTGCAGGCATCGCTCATCCCACGAAAGGCCGCAGAAATCGATGATCCGGCGGATCCACGTCTCTGAATCCGCCACAACTTCCTCATACACAAGCTCCAGAAACGGCAGATCAAGCGTGTCTCGCCAGTGTTCCGCCAGGCGCTGGTGAAACCGAAACGCCGTGCCCAGATGGCGCAGGTCAGAACTCCACGGATGAATGTTCGGTGGCAGCGGATTCGTATAGCACGAGAAACACGTGTCCATCGGGTCGCGCTGACACCAGATCAGTCGGCACTTGGGAAACACCATCCAGAACATCCCGGCCAGACTCGAATTTCGCAGGTACTTGTCCACGGCTCGCCTTGCGTCCGGTCGGCCCACAAGAACCTCTTTCAGATACGCCTCCCCGACGGAGTCAAGGTCGGCCGGCGTCAGCGATCCAAGAAACTCCGGATATCGCTGGGTTCGATTCTGCATCGCCAACCGACGGAAGTGACGATCCATCGCCGGCGTCTCACCCGCGCCATGTCCCTCTGGGTGCGCCTGAATGATCTGTTCGGTCAGCGTCGTGCCCGATCGCGGCATCCCCAGAATCGCCACCGGAACTTCCGACCCAAGAGTCGATCGCGAAAACGAACCCAGCCGCGCCGTCGAGAAGTACTCGATCATCTGGTCCGTCTGACGCCGAGACATCTCCGGATCGAATTTCGCCGCCGCCGCCCGAACCTGATTGGCATCCGCATACGCGGTAAACGCCTCGTCATAACGCTCCGCCGACTCAAGTAATCGTCCCAACAGAAACCCCAGGCGACCACGAAACACCGCCGGTGTGCTCGGCGATTGCCAGAATTGCCGGGCTTCGGCCATCGCCTCCTCGGACCGGCCAAGCTGCTGCAGGATCGTCGCCTCAACCAGCGACATCTCCGAGTTGTTCACCCCCTTGCTCTTGGCCTGGCGAAGAATCGTCAAGCCCTCTTCCTGTTCGCCGAGACGATTGAGCACCTCCGCCATGCCCGCAATCGCGCTCGGGTTCAGCGGCTCAAGCGCCAGAGCCTTCTCATAGGCCGTCCGCGCATCCGCCGCATCCGCCCGCATCAGGAGCGATTTCCCCAGCATCGACCAGTTCAGCGCCTTCCCCGGCTCGATCTCCACCAGGCGCCGCAGCATCTCAACGCAGGAATCAAAATCCGCCGCCTGAAACCGAAGCATCGTCGCCACCGTCAGCGCCTGCGGATCAGACGGATGCTGCTCCAGCATCATCGGAAGTCGCCGCATCGCCTCGCCAACGTTGCCCGTCGACATCAGTCGTCGCAGTGCGTCCGGGTGGTGCTCAGGATTCATCGCTCAACTCACATCCTCTCCAGGAACGCTCCAGATGACGCTCCAAACCTCGCATCACATCACATCGAATATCGAACCGCGCCCTCCCCAAGCGCTACCACGGTCGTCGCCCCATAGTCGCGCTCCGCCAGATAAACGTTCAACTGCTCAAGGCTCACCCGTTCCACCTCCATCGCCAATTCACCCAGCGATCGCCCTCGGCCCAGCTTGAATAGATCCGTCGCCAACGCGGCCGCACGAGCCGATGTGCTCTCGCCCTGCATCACCGTCCGGCTCTTCAAACCCATCTTCGCCCGGGCAAACTCCGCCACGCTCACCCCTCCGCTCATCCGAACCAACTCCTCCGCAATCACATCCACCGTCTGCTGCGCCCGCTGCGGCGTCGAGCCCGCGTAGATCGACACCATCCCCAGATCCCGCCCCGCCTGGTAACTCGCTCCAACCGAATAACACAGCCCGCGCTTCTCACGAACCTCCGTAAACAACCGGCTTGACGACCCTCCTCCCAAAATCCTCGTCGCCAGCCGCTCCAGTACACAAGCCTCATCACGCTCCGTCGGCGCGCCCAGCGCCATCCCCAGGTGCGTCTGCGATGAGGCGTTCTCCACGTGATGAACGCCTCCCACACCTGATCCCTCGGCCGCCGGCTCCCGATGCTCGCCGGTCCAGGTCCCAAGCAGCGGTTCCAGCACCTCGACGATCTCGTCGTGGTTCACCATCCCGGCAATCGCCAGAATCGACCCCTCCGGCCCACACCATCGCTTCCAATCATCCCGAAGACTTGTCGCCGTATTCGCCTGCAATCCCTCCTCGCTGCCGTACCCATGCCGGTTCATGGGGGCCGGCAGATGCAGCTCTCGCAGCTTCAGCATCGAAAGATGCTGGGGATCATCATTCAGCGACTCCAGAGACTGTAGACAGAGACTTCGAACCGCCTCCTCGGCATCCGCCGGAATGACCGGCGCGGTGATCATCGGCGCGATCAGCCCCAGCGCCTCCTCCAGCCGCCGCCCCAGCAGGCTCGCCGAAATCTGCAGATGATGGCTCGACACATGCGGGCTCCGCTGCACCCCCAGCCGATCCAGCGCATCGCTGTGCTCCCGGCTCGTCATCCCGCCCGCGCCCCGGAAGAGATACTCCGAGAGCATCGCCGCCCGACCACTTCGCGCCTCCGGCTCCGTCGCGCTGCCCATCGGCGTCAGCCACGTCAGACCCACCGAGGCCGTCCCCGGCATGTTCTCGGTCGCGACCGTCAGCCCGCCTCGAACCCGCTGCCATCGAATCATCTCGGACGTTGCCGTATCAGACATGGGGGCCACTCTAGCCGCCCTCGCCCCTCACCGCCGCTTCCCCCCGGCACAACCCGCAATCTCCGCACAACCCCAACCCTTCTGAACCCGAGGCACATCTCTATCTTGAATTGCTCCAACCGATATTCGACCCTCATCAATGATCGACTGTGGCTCCACCATGGAGTCTCAGGAGACGAACCATGCGGCTCCTTATCGACACCCTCGTTGCTCTCATGCTGGCCGGCATCCTCGGCGGAATCGTCGTCGCGCACCGCGACAACTCCGATTCGGAGGCCACCTACGACTCAGGACGCATGCAACTCCGCGACCTGCAGCGACAGATCAACCTGCAGGCGTCGCTCAAGCGCGTCCCCATCAACGAATTCGGCTGGCCCATGACCGTCGACCCCGAATGGTTCGCCGATCACCGTCCCGATAACCCTCTCCTCGACGACAGCCGCCCCTGGCTCGAAGTCGCCACCCCCATGTACTACCGACTCGAGAATCCCCTCGACTGCTCCACGGCCGATCCTCGCGCTGCCCAGTTCTGGTACAACCCCGCCAAGGGCATCGTCAGGGCGCGAGTGCCCGCCGGCTTGTCCGATCAGGCCTCGCTCGACGCCTACAACCGGGTCAACGGCACCAGCCTCGTCGACCTCTACGTTCCTGAATAACTTTCAGGCTGATTTCCAAAGCTATCTCGTCTCAAGGCTCCCCAAGGCCGCCAATCCTCGGTCATCCGGGGATTTCCTGTCTGTTGGCATCCTTCCCGCAAGGCAGGACACTTCATCGGGTTACCATGCCTCGATGCCCGTCTACGCCGGCATCGATGAGGCAGGCTACGGCCCGTTGCTCGGCCCGCTCTGCGTCGCGGGCGCTGCCTTCCAACTTCCCTGTTCCGGTGATCCGCCAAATCTCTGGAACACCCTTCAGGACGCGATCTGCCGCAAGCCGGGCGATCGTCGCCGCAGAATCGCCATCGACGATTCCAAGCGCCTCAAAGGCCCGAACGACGGGAAATCACACCCCCTCCGTCACCTCGAACGCGGCGTCCTCGCCTTTGCATCCCTTCACCAGTGTCCGCCGGATTGCGACGACAGCCTCTTCACCCACCTCGGTGTGTCGCTCCGAGCCGATCATCCCTGGCAACGGGGCCCCCAGTCGATTCCGCTGGATCATCAGGCGGACGAAATTCGAATTGCCGCCGCCGGCCTTCGCCGAAGCCTCGAAAAGGCCCGGGTCCAACCTCTCGCCATCCAATGCGAAGCCGTCGACCCCGCCGATTTCAACCGCTTCCTCGCCTGCCAGAACAAGGCCGATATCAACTTCGACGCGGCCATGCGCCGCGTCAACCGGATCCTCGCATCCGCCGCCGATCAGCCCGCCGTCATCGTCATCGATCGCCACGGCGGCCGCATTCACTACCGCGAACCGCTCCAGATGTACTTCCCCGACGCCTACATTCGGATTGCCCACGAAGGCGAAACCCACAGCGAATATCACGTGGATCGTCCCTCGGCGCCACCCCTGACCATCCGGTTCCAGGTCGAAGCCGACGCCGACCACCTTCCCGTCGCCCTCGCTTCCATGACCGCTAAGTACGTCCGCGAGCTGGTCATGTACCGCCTCAATCGGTTTTTCAGGTCACACCTTCCCGAACTGAAACCCACCGCTGGCTACGCCACCGATGGCCGCCGCTTCCTCTCCGAGGTCCAACCCCTCATGGCCCGGCTCGGCATCACCCCGGAATTGCTCGTCCGACGGTCCTGAAACCGCCCTCGGACTCCCCGGGAAGACCGGTCGGTCAAGACCGCCGGAACTCCCCAAACCATTGACTTTTCCCGTTTTTCGTCTATCCTTCCAGATTCCATCCGAACGCCACCGACCCCCGTCGCGGCCGTTTTGGATGGAGCTGTTTTTGGCGACTTCTGTTCCTGTTTCAAGGAGGCCGGTGTTGATCACCGACGATCAGAACGCCCGCCAGCGCTAAACGCCCTCTCGGGCCTGGCGCTTGGCCGGGCACGAACGGGCGATGTCTGCCCCCTCAAGGCGACCTCCCCATCAACCGATTGAACGCAGCGGCGAACCCCTTGCCGGCGACCGCTGTTCCAACTTCCGTCCGGCAGGGCCGCACGATGCTTTCACCCGACTGATTCCGAGACCCCTCCCATGCCCATCGACCTGACCAAAGTCCGCAACATCGGCATCTGCGCCCACATCGACGCCGGCAAGACCACCGTCACGGAGCGAATTCTCTATTACACCGGCAAGAACTACAAGATGGGCGAAGTCCATGAAGGCACCGCCACCATGGACTTCCTTCAGGAGGAGCAGGAGCGCGGCATCACCATTCAGTCCGCCGCCACCAGCTGCCCGTGGGAATTCAAAGGCGTTGAGTACAAGATCAACCTGATCGATACCCCCGGTCACGTCGACTTCACCATCGAGGTCGAGCGCTCCCTTCGCGTGCTCGACGGCGCGGTCGCTGTGTTCGACGGCAAGGAAGGCGTTGAAGCCCAGTCTGAAACCGTCTGGCGCCAGGCTGATCGCTACGGCGTTCCCCGCCTCTGCTTCATCAACAAGATGGATAAGCTCGGCGGCAACTTTGAGTATTCATTCAACTCGATCCGCACCCGACTCGGCGCCAACGCCATCGCGGTGCAGATTCCCATCGGTCAGGGCGACACCTTCCAGGGCGTCATCGACTTGCTCGCCATGCGGGCGTACTACTTCGATTCCTCCGAGCTCGGTGCCACCGTTACTGAAAAGGACGTCCCCGACGACCTGAAAGACATGGCCGAGCTGTGGCATCACGAGCTGGTCGAAAAGGCCGCCGAGCTCGATGACCACCTGATGGAGAAGTACCTCACCGATGAGAAGTCCTGCACCGCCGCCGAAATCAAGGCCGCGCTTCGCAAGGGCACAATCGCCCAGAAGTGCTTCCCCGTCTTCTGCGGCTCCGCCCTCAAGTACATCGGCGTCCAGCGCCTCCTCGACGGCGTCATCGAATACCTCCCCAATCCCACCGAGGTTCCCGAGGTCGAAGGCACCGATCCGCAAGACATCAAGATCAAGCTCTCCCGTCCCCACACCGACAACGCGCCCTTCTCCGCCCTCGTGTTCAAGGTCGTCTCCGACACCCACGGCGATCTCACCTACATCCGCGTTTATTCCGGCAAACTCGAAAAGGGCTCGCGCGTTCTCAATCCCGTCAACGGCAAGAAGGAAAACGTCTCGCGAATCTACGAGATGCACGCCAAGGAACGCGTCGCCCTCGAATCAGCCGACGCCGGCATGATCGTCGCCGTCATCGGTCTCAAGAATTCCTACACCGGCGATACCCTCTGCGATCCGGATAACGCCATCGTCCTCGAACGCATGGTGTTCCCCGAACCCGTTATCTCCATGTCGATCGAGCCCAACACCGCCGACGACAAGAAGAAGCTCGGCGAAGCCCTCCAGACCATCCGCCGCGAAGACCCTTCGTTCCGCTCCAACTACAACGACGAAACCGGCGAAACCATCATCTCCGGCATGGGCGAGCTGCACCTCGAAATCATTCGCAACAAGCTCATCCGCGATATGAAGATCGGCGTCAAGGTCGGCGCCCCACGCGTCGCCTACCGCGAAACCATCACCGGCTCCGCCAAGGATGTCCGCGGCCTCTTCAAGAAGCAGTCCGGCGGACGCGGCCAGTACGGCGACGCCGTGCTCACCGTCATGCCCATGACTCCGGCCGAAGCCGAGGCCGAAGGCCTTGAAATGACCAATGGCGTCGTGTTTGAAGACAAGATCTCCGGCGGTGTCATTCCTCGCGAATACATCCCCAGCGTCGAATACGGCGCTCGCCAGGCTGCGGCGTCGGGCATCCTCGGCGGCTATCCCGTCATCAACGTCCGCGCTCAGCTGGTCTACGGCTCGTATCACGACGTCGACTCGTCGCAGATCGCCTTCGAGCAGGCCGGCGCCCTCGCCTTCCGTCAGGCGTGCACGCAGGCCGGCCTCGCCCTGCTTGAGCCCATCATGAAGCTTGTCGTCACCACCCCCGACGAATTCTTCGGCAACGTCTCCGGCGATATCGCCTCCCGTCGCGGCCACATCCTCGACTCCGAGCTTCGCGGCGTCGTCCGCCTGATCACCGCCGAGGTCCCGCTCTCCGAACTCTTCGGCTACACCACCACCCTGCGGTCCATGACCCAGGGCCGTGCCACCAGCACGATGGAACCCGCCGAGTAT
The DNA here is from genome assembly GCA_964407695.1 of uncultured Isosphaeraceae bacterium. Taxonomy (GTDB): domain Bacteria; phylum Planctomycetota; class Phycisphaerae; order Phycisphaerales; family SM1A02; genus CAYOWQ01. The sequence continues at coordinate 228,658 of CAYOWQ010000005.1, forward strand.
CGCCTCATGCCGGACCGGTTAAAGGACGAGGTGCTGGCGAAGGCTTGATCGAACTGGCGTGCGGACTCCATGTCCGCACGATCGCCTGCACCCATCGCGGGCATTCGTCCCGCACGACATCAAAGCGCTGTTTCTCCACAGGCTGGCCTCGTAGGGCAGGCTTCAGCCTGTCGAGCGCGCGCACTCTGCAATCAATGCCGCTTCATTGGCGGCTCCGGCGTCTCGCCGGTGGCATCGACATCCGGCCCCAATGGCCGAATGTCCATGTGTCCTTTTCCACCAAGTTCGAAGGCGCGGCGCCCGCCGTTCGTAGGGCGGTCAAATCTCGATCAACCCCTTCATCTCCCGCACCGCCTCCCGCAACCCCACAAACACCGCCCGCGACACGATCGCATGTCCGATGTGCAGTTCATTCACGCCCGGCAGTCGCGCAATCGGTCCCACATTCACATAGTTCAGCGCGTGCCCTGCATTGAACCGCATGCCCGCCCCCTGAATCAGTTCCCCGGCTCGGGCCACCTTCTCCAGTTCCTTCGCCACCGAAGCGCTGCCGAGATCTCGCCCATGATCCTGAATCGCGTGCGCATACGGCCCCGTGTGCACCTCGCACACGTCCGCCCCCGCAGACTTGGCCGCGTGCACCTGCCGCTCTTCCGCATCGAGAAAGATGCTCACCATCAATCCGGCCCCCTTCAGCCGAGCGATCACTTCCTTCACCCGCGCTGACTGACCCGCCACATCCAGCCCCCCCTCCGTCGTCACCTCGTGCCGACCCTCCGGCACCAGCATCACCATGTCCGGCTTGATCCGCGTGGCGATCCCCACCATCTCATCCGTCGCGGCCATTTCCAGGTTTAGCTTCACCTGCACCGTCTCTCGCAGCCGCCGCACATCATCATCCTGAATGTGCCGCCGGTCCTCGCGCAGGTGCACCGTAATGCCGTCCGCCCCGCCCAGCTCCGCCTCCACCGCCGCCCACACCGGGTCCGGTTCATAGGTGCGCCGGGCCTGGCGGATGGTGGCCATGTGATCGATATTGACGCAAAGCTCTGCCATCGTTGGCTCCCGCGGCAATGCCGCGCTGCAAACTCCCAAGATATCCTGTGACGAACCCGCGCGTCAGCGCGGGTGGAGGCACTTCGTGAAAATGGATCCCCAGACCTACGGCGAACCCTATTGCACCGCGTGTGGCTATGTGCTCACCGGTGCGGTGAAGTCCTCCAATTGCCCCGAGTGCGGCAAGCCGCTCGTCGAGGTCATGGGCCGAAAAGGGGCCATGATTCTCCGCGGCAAACGCTATCGCTCCAAGCTCACCCTCTTCGGTCTGCCGGTTGTTGACATCGCCATGGGACCCGGCGAAGGAAAGTTGCGCGGCCACGCCAAGGGCATCATCGCCATCGGTGACATCGCCACCGGCGTCATTGCCATGGGCGGAATCGCTCGCGGCGTTGTGGCCGCCGGCGGCGTAGCCATCGGCGTCATGTCATTCGGGGGCGTTGGCGCCGGCGTACTCGTTGGTGCGGGTGGGTGTGCGCTCGGCGTAGGAATGTCCGCAGGAGGGTTGGCGGCGTCCGCTGGACTGTCGACCGGTGGTCTGGCCATCGGGTCACTGGCTCAGGGCGGCAGCGCCATCGGCTGGTACGCCCGCGGCGGCGCAGCCCACTCCTACGGGCCTGGAGGGACCGCATCACCCGAAGCCGTGGCCGCCTTCGATCGCTACGAATGGTTTTTCGGCGGCTTTCCGCCCACCGCGATGTCGCAGTTCAACACCGTGGCCGCCGTGGCGATTCCCCCGATTGTGACGGTCGGGCTGGTCGGAATGCTGATTGTCGTGGCGGCGCGCCGCCGCGACGAACAGCCCAACGACCTATCCTGAGTTGATGCTCTACGACATCACGCCTCCGATCTGTCCCGATCTCGCGGTGTGGCCGGGTGATACGCCGCCGCAGCGCGATGTGCTGCTTGACATGCGCCACGGCGCCAACATCACGCTCTCCTCCTTGCGATCGACGGTGCATCTTGGCGCCCACGCCGACGGCCCGAATCACTATGGCGATGAAGCGCCGGCCATCGACAAGCGATCACTGGACTTTTATCTCGGTCCCTGCCAGGTCATCCGCGCTCCGGTGGCGCATGGCGCGCGGGTCTCACTGGCCCACGTGCATGTCGAGATCACCGCGCCGCGGGTGCTCTTCGCCACCGGGACCTACCCCAACCCCAGATGTTGGAACGATGACTTCGCCGGTCTGGAACCATCGCTGGTTGATACGCTCTTTGATCGCGGCGTGCGCCTCATCGGCATCGATACGCCAAGCGTTGATCTCTTCTCCTCCAAGGACCTGCCGGCGCATCAGCGCTTTCTCGCTCACGACATGGCGATCCTTGAGGGTCTTGTGCTGAAGGATGTTCCGCCCGGCGACTATGAACTCATCGCGCTGCCGCTGCCGCTGGTCGGTTTCGATGCCAGTCCCGTTCGCGCGGTCTTGCGCACGATCGATTGATACAGTGGCGCGACCGGTTTCGTGAGTGACGATTCATGCCGACTGGCGTGTCTCACGCCACGCAATCTGAGTTCGAATTTACTTCTCATCATCAAACCCCGGGTTCAGAATTCCTGGAGTCCGATGCGGCGGCGGGCAATGTTTCCCGCCGCCGATTCGAGTCCCATGAGCCTTCGACGTGGCGAAACGCTCAGCATTCAAGGAGTTCCCATGAACGTATTGGCATGCACACTTGCCTGCGGCAGCCTCGCATTCTGCGGCGTTGCTTCTCTAGCCCCGACCACGGCGTGCGCGGATCAACCATCGCTTCGTGCCGAAGACACCGCGGCATCGATCGACGGAACGATCAGGTCTGTTGATATGGAAGGTCGCTCATTCGTGATCGAAAGCGACGGCAAGACGATCTCCATCCGTGTTGATGACAACACGCGCTACATGCTTGACGGCAAGACGTCCACGATGACGGAGGTCGTCAAGACCAGCGCCAAGGTCAAGGTGAGCCACAAGGATCACCTCGCTGTCCTGGTGCAGGGCAACATCGAACATGTTCCTCCGCCGAAGCGCGAATCGTAACTCAGAAGCGAACTGGCATCCTCTTCCAGCGCGAAAGTCAAGGTGGCTTTCGCGCTGGTTGCGCGCGTGAATCGTGTTCAATGAACCGGGGGTGCGCCGACCCGAGACGTCAGCCGCAGCGTGCCGCCGGCCTCTGGATGGTCCGAAGCCAACCGGTCGATGAGCGAACGCAAGTCCCCCGCCGCGGCCGATCCAATCACTCTCGTGATCTGCTCGCGGGGGCACCCCCATGCAAATTCGCGGCTCGCCGATTGCAGCAGCCACTGGCACTCGACAAGGCGCTGATACTGGGGCGGAGTCATTGATCGCTGCACTGCAAAATCGGGCACCGCCTCAAACATGGTCGCAACCTGTCGTGGCGCGAGGCTGAGCGGAATCACCTTCGAGATATCGTCCACCACGGAACCGATCCGTTTCGACAACGCGGCCGGCGCGCCATCAACCTCCGTCGCATCGGCAGCGCGGGCGATCGCGAGCATGAAGACACCTTCGGGCGTCACGACCGAGGGAATTACCAAGGTGCGCAGCAGACCCTTGCCGCCGGGATCCTGGCGTTGGAGACTCATGGCGATCAACTGCGATGCCACTTCGGCAGCACCGCGCTCGCCGTCATCACGCAGGCGAATCCAGCGCACGATGCACGAATCATCAAGGTCCCACGTGGCGTCGAGCAACTCCGCGGGTTCGAGCCGGGGCGCTTTGGCCGCCGGAAGCGTGACGGCGCGCGGGGTGAGATCAGCGGTGAGGCGATCGAGTTCCTGATGCAGTGATGCCACGTCGACGGGTCCGATGGCCGCGAAGTGGACGGTGGAGTCGAGCGCGACGGTATCGCGCAGATACTGGAGCGCGGTGTCGGGCGCGGCGGTGTGGATCGAAGACTTGACGTCGACGGTGTCGAGGCCGTGGCGGGCGACCTGGTTCCACGCGGCGATGGCCCACTTGTGGGTGAAGCCGGTCAGCGAGGTCTGGCGCACCTCGCCGTCGATGCGCTCGCACTCGGTCTTGAGCACGGCGGGGTCAACGGTGGTGACGTGAAGCCATTTGGCGTGGCGCTCGAGCGCTTCCTTCCACTTGTCGGGATCGGCAATCGACTCAAGCCGCATGCCGTCGCCCATGGTCTCGCCGTTGAGGGCGATGCCGGGGAGGTTCAACTCGTCGGGGTCGGTGGAGCGGATGAGCAGGTGCTCGACCAGGTGCGACCATTGCGGGTGATTCGCGGCGTCGTTGCCGAGGTGCAGCGGGTGGAAGGTGAAGAAGGTCTCGGCCTGCGCTCCGGGAACCTCCATGGCCATCACGCGCACGCCGCAGGGGAGCTGCCAGCACGAGATTTCCGGCGGGTTCCCGGTTCCGGATGGAGTGACGAGTTGGATCGCGAGGCACAGGGCGGCGAGCACGATATTTCCCTCCACGATTTCGGCGGGGCTAGGTGAGCTGCACCTCGCCCTTGCCCTTGGTGATTTCGCCGATGATCTTCGGCTGGGTCTTCATGCGGCGAAGCTTGTCGACGACGGCGTCGGCGAAGGCGGGGCGCACGATCAGGGTGTAGCCGATGCCCATGTTGAAGACGTTGAACATTTCGGTGGTTTCGACTCGGCCGTGCTTCTGCAGGAAGTTGAAGATGGGCGGCGGGGTCCACGCGGCGGTGTTGACGACGGCGTCGAGATTGTCGGGCAGGGCGCGGCAGATATTGCCGGGCAGGCCGGAGCCGGTGATGTGGGCCATGCCGGAGACGACCTTCTTCTTCAGGTAGCCGGCGAGCAGCTTCACGATGGGCTTGGCATAGATGACAGTGGGCTCGAGGAGGATTTCGCCGAGGGTGCGCGGGGCGAAGTCGGGGTAGATCTTGTCGAGCTTCAGGCGGGAGTCGGCGACGATCTTGCGCACGAGTGAGTAACCGTTGGAGTGCACGCCCGAGGATGCCAGGCCGATGACGACGTCGCCTTTCTTGACGCGGACGGGGTCGATGGCGCGGGAGAGCTCGACGACGCCGACGGCGAAGCCGGCGATATCGAAATCACCGGGCTGATAGATGTCGGGCATCTCAGCGCACTCGCCGCCGATCAAGGCGCAGCCGGCCAGTTCACAGCCCTTGGCGACGCCGGCGATGATGGAGGCGGTCTGCTCGGGGATGATCTTGTGGAGGCCGAGATAGTCGAGAAAGAAGAGCGGTTCCGCGCCCTGCACGATGAGGTCGTTGACGTTCATGGCGACGCAGTCGATGCCGACGGTGTCGTAGACCTTGAGGTCGCAGGCGAGCTTCACCTTGGTGCCCACGCCGTCGGTGCAGCCGACGAGGACGGGGTCTTTATAGTTGCGCTTGAAGAGTTTTTCGTTGTAGTCGAGCCGGAACATGCCGGCGAAGGCGCCGTGCTTGCCGATCACCCGCGGGCCGTGGGTGCGGCGGAGGGTGTTTTTGATGAGGTCGACCACTTTGTCGCCGGCTTCGATATCGACACCGGCCGCGGCGTAGGTGAGGGGGGTTTTGGAGGGCTTGGAGCGGGGCAGCGCCTGGGGCATGGGAGGGAAGTGTACCCCTTGGGAGAGGTGTCAAGTTGTTCCCCGGGGCGAAGGTGTCGAGGTGTCAAGGTGTCGAGTTGTCGAGGGGAGGGTGATTGGGATGACGGGTGGGATGGTGTGTGCCACATGCTGTGGAGGTCAGGGAGGGGCGCGGCCGCTGCGGTTGGCGCGGGCGAGGGCCCGGCGCTGTTGGCGGTTGAGCGGCGAATCGGGCGGGGCGCCGGTGGAGTCGTTGGTTGATGGATGCACGTCGCCGGCGACGGATGAATGACTCGCGGTGGGCGATTCGGCGGAGGCGCTAGACGAATTGTTGTGCGACGATTGTGCGTGTGCGTGTGGGTGCGGATTGTGGGCGGGCCGGTGGGTCGAATCGTCTTTGGGGCGATTCGGGCGAGAAGCGGCGGGCGGCGACGCGGGCGCGGATGGAGCCGAGGCGAGTCTGCGGGCGATGGATTCGAGAGTGGCGAGACCGGAGGGGAGCCGGTCGGCGGGCTGGCGCGCGCTCTGAGCACGGGGATGCGGTTGCGCGGCGATGAGCCAGCGGGTGGTGGCGAGGATGGTGGAGCAGGCGCGGCGGGCCTCCACGGGATGCGATTCGTGGCGGCGGGCGATGGGGGCCAGGTTTTCGAGAGCTTCGGCGACGGCCTTGAGCGCGGTGATGCGGGCCGACTGAGCGGCGAGGCGCTCGGCGGATTCGAGCCGGGCCGCGACGGCGGGGCGAGAAAGCAGGTTGATCAGAGCGTCCAGCGGGATGGCGAGTGATTCGGCGGCCTGAGGGAGGGACCACTGAGCGAGGAGGAACGCATTGAGGGCGCGGGCTTCATCGGGATGGATGGGCGGCTCGGGGGAGGGTGGAACGACGGCCGCGGAGGCAATCATACGGTAAATGTACGGATGTTTTCAGTGAAGTCAAGGATTCTTTTAGGGTTTTGTGCAGTATTTTTGAACCCGGGTGAATGACTTTGTTCAGAGATTTGGTTCGCGGTCCGGACCCCACCTGCTGGGAAAGGCGATTATTCCGGCGGGCGCAGCGCGAGCGTGTTGTAAGCTGTTGATGGTCTAGGGCTTAGCGGAGGTATTGGCGGTGCGAACGGGGATGATGTTCAACGCGGCGAGGCATGGGGCGGCGACGGCCGCGGGGGTGTTGTTGATCACAGCGGGGTCGGCGTGGGGAGGCGAATGCCCGCCGCAGTATGAGGTGTCGGCGGTGATCGAGGGCCCCAAGTGCGGCGGCATCTTTGACACGCACTTTGTCGGGAATGCGATGAACAATCTCGGCTGGGTGTGCGGCCGCTACGACCAGTGCGGCGATGGAGCGTTCAAGGAATCGTGCTATTGGACGCCGGAGACGGGCGTGGTGAAGATTCCCCGCCCGCCGGAATACTTCACCTCGGAGGCGTTTGATATCTCGGATTCGGGGTATGTGGTGGGCACGATGATCGCGACAAATCCTGCGAAGTACCGGGCGTTTCGCTATCACATCCCGACGGGGGAGCTGGTGTTCATTGAGCCGCCGATGTCGAGCTGGCTGGGCAGTGAGGGTGTGGCCGTGAACGAAAAGGGCTGGGTGGCGGGAAACGTGTGGGAGAACAACGACAACCTGTTCCGCGCGTTTCGGTGGGATGGGCGGTCGATGGAACTGGCGCTGCCGACGTATGGCAACAAGACGGTTGCGCGGTGCATGAATGATGCGGGGTTTGCGGGCGGGTGGATGGGCGAGGCGATTACGACGGATGCCCATGCGGCGATGTTCTACGGCAGTGCGGTGACGGATCTGGGACTGGCTCCCGATTCGGACAAGGGCGCAGTCAATTCGATCAGTGATGCGGGCGTCATCATGGCGGGCTTCACGCTGCCTCGGCGGTCGACCACGAACAGCCATCCATTCATCCTTGGCGACATCGGCTTTCTCGACCTCGGCACACCCGGTGACTGCGGCACCTGTGTTCTGTGGCAGATCAATTCAGTTGGGGATGCGACCGGTGTAGCAACAAAGTGCAGCCCCAGTCCCACGAAGCGTGGTGTGTTCTGGCGCGATGGCGAGTTTTTCTTTCTGACTGATATCGTTGTTGGCAACAAGGCAACGATCACTGATGGGGTGGCGATCAATGAATCGGGTCAGACCCTGGCGAAGAGCAGCATGCTCGGATGGGTGGTGTTGTCGCCGTTGGTCTGCGGAACATTCGGCGATCTGAATGGCGATGGTGTGGTGGATGGTGCGGACCTTGGCTTGTTGCTGTCGGCGTGGGGAAGTGGAGGGTCGGATGCGGACTTGAATGAGGATGGCGTTGTTGACGGCGCTGATCTGGGGTTGCTGTTGAGTGCGTGGGGTGGGGAGTGAAAGATCGACAAGTCGACAAGTCAACAGGCATGGAGGCATGGCACCCAACGTTTCCTCTCAGCGCGGACCCTACGAACCTGCACCACCATCGAGAGTTTCAGGTTTGGTTTTTGAATAGGTGATGCTCGGCATGGCATCCGGTGTAGGGGTGGAGTTCTGTGCGCCTGTCATCAAGGCACGGCACCCGGCATTCGGCGATTGATGACGCTCGCACACACCACCCTGTTTTCCGGGGGCGGGATGGTGTGTGGCACCCGGCGATTGACGACGCTCGCACACACCACCCTGTCGGGATGGTGTGTGGCACCCGGCGATTGACGACGCTCGCACACACCACCCTGTCG
>CAYOWQ010000006.1:0-234461 GCA_964407695.1 uncultured Isosphaeraceae bacterium
CGGCGGCCGACGGGACTCTCATAGCACCTGGATCAGATTTCGGGGGGCAGGTCACGACCAGCGCTGTCTGATCGCCGCTCACACGGATTTAGGTAGGTCTCGTCTCAATTTGGCGACGTATAGGTCATACAATTGCTTTTCGTCCGGCGGAGGCTGAATACCGCTCACCTTCGGCACCGCAAGCCCAACTCCAATAGATCAATCCATCCGGGCGACAGCGTCTGGTCCTACAACCAGTCGTCTCAAGAATGGCAGTTGGCAACTGTCGAAAACACCCAGGTCCGTGATTACTTCGGCGAGATGGTTCGGCTTGAGATCTCGATCAGCGACGGCTCATCTGACCGAACGGAGTCGATCGACTGCACCGGCGGCCATCCGTTCTGGGTGGTGAGCGGCGTTCAACTCGACGAGCGCCCGGCCTGCACCGAGCTCCCGATCCACGACTCCCAGATGACCCCATCCGGTCGCTGGACCGAGGCCCGCTGGCTGCGACTGGGCGACCGATTCCTGACCCGTACCGGAGCCAGCGCCACCGTCTCGGGCCTGACCATCCGCACGGAACGGGTGCAGACCGTCTTCGCGCCAGACCGTCTTCGCGCCAGTCACGCACGATCTCGCCTCATGCTGCCCCAGAGCATTGAATTGGAGCTGTCCGCATCGAATCGCTGCTTGCGGCCTGTATGATGTGCAATGGGGCTGCCGCTGCGATGGCCGTGCGGCCGACCCCCGACCGACCCCCGCGTTGAAGGCTTCGCACGCGAGGACCGAGGCGAATGAGATGGCGAACGGTTGCAGAGATTCGCGACGGAAGAAGGTGGGCGGTGCCCAGCCTACGCGGGGCGGGACTAAAGTGTATGACCTACGTCACTAGCAATTGGTAGCATTCGTCAATGCCGATCGCCATGATCAATAGTGAGATCCTTTTGCCATTTATTTCCTAGAACGCAATTGGGCCCGGCGATAGCCAACAGCGAGTGATGCACGATCCATTACCGACACTGAACACAATTCTCACAACCCGTCGTCCGAACGATCGGCTGTTTGGCTGCCTTCGCAGGACGATGTTTAGAATTCCATTACACTTCGAAGTCGACCTCCGAACGATTTTGGAACCCAGTGCTGAGACCGTACGGGGTACAGCTGATGAAATTCTCGCCCATGTAGGTGGCATATTGGCAAATGATGCCGGTACAAATGAGATTACGAGGCATGAATGGCGCGGTGACTTCGAGTATTCAATTGCAACTGCTGCTCCGAATAATGATATAATTTATGTACTTACCGGCCTATATAAGATTCCGCGAGATGAAGGGGTGGTCTATTATTCTTCTCGGATTTATCGCGTAAGCCGGAAAGACTTTCTCCTGGTTGTTGGTCATCATAGTGAATGATGACGATCGGCCTAATGGCTTCTGACAACTCACATTGTCATCCGTAAGGTGCCATGGCGACGTAATATCGTGGTGACATAGGCCATGTACCTTGAAGTGACGTAGGTCATGCGCATCGCCCTCGTCCCGCGTAGGCTGAGCACCGCTCACCTTGGTGGTCGCCGCGACGGGCCATTGCTTGTATCCGCGAGTCCAGAGTCACCACCTTGACGCAAGGTTCAGGACGCTGATTGTCGATGCAGCCACTCAGGACCGAATGGAGAAGTTTGGCGTCGCGAAGAACCGCGCCTTGGAGTTGTTGCGCTCCGCCTCGGAACGCAAATCCAATGGCCGGCCCGACACCTGCGTGATCCGACTTCGCGCCGACGGCGTCAGCCCGAACTCCTGCTCCAGCCGTGTCAACTGCTGCGCCAGCTTGTTGGCGATCGCCACCTGAGGGAACTGCTGCAGGCAGCGGATCTTGCCCTTCTCATCCTTGATCGGATAGGTATCGCCGTGCTTCTGGATGAAGAGCTCAGCCCGCTTCCATCGCGACCACAACTGGCAATACCTGGCCAGCGCGTTCCCGTCGATGCGGGTGAGCACGTTCATCTGTTCGAGCAGCGGGATCAAGCGCCGCCAGGCGCGCTTCGCATCATCATCGAGCCACGCAGGGACGTGGGTCATGCACATCGCCCTCGTCCCACATAGGCTGAACACCGCTCACTTTTGCCAACTCCAATCGAGTCAATCCAACCAGGCGACAGCGTCTGGTCCTACGACCAGTCGTCTCACGAATGGCAGGTGGCAACCCTCGAAAACACCCACGCCCGCGAGTACTTCGGCGACATGGTCCGGCTTGAGATCTCGATCAGCGACGGCTCATCTAACCGAACGGAGTCGATCGACTGCACCGGCGGCCATCCGTTCTGGGTGGTGAGCGGCGTTCAACTCGACGAGCGCCCTGTCTGCACCGAGCTCCCGATCCACGACTCCCAGATGACCCCGTCCGGCCGCTGGACCGAGGCCCGCTGGCTGCGACTGGGCGACCGATTCCTGACCCGCACCGGAGCCAGCGCCACCGTCTCGGGCCTGACCATCCGCACCGAACGGGTGCAGGTCTACAATCTGCACGTCAAGGATCTGCAACTGTACGCCGTCGGCGAAAGCGGCGTGCTGGTGCATAACTCAAGAGGCGCAATCGTACGCAAGGCGGCACCGCCTGGCGCTGGCCCTATCACTAACACTACCGTCGCCGCGAAGACGTATCGAGGTCCATGGGGTTGGTTCAGGGTTGCGATACGCAGAAATGGCGATGTCGTAATTACAGGTCATCCCAAGGGTACGGATGTGTTTATGCACCAGGTGTGGAAGGACGGTAAGCTCGTACATTTCCATTGCGATTAGACACTCCGCAAGAAAATGCAAACCGTAAACGACATGATTCAATTGTTGCACAGTTTTCAAGATGGAAGTACTCCATTTGAACAGTTGCGCAGCACAATAATGACAGCAGCACGTGAGATGCTTCCCTTCGAGACGTGTCCTTGGGATAGTGCGGCATTATCTTGGTACGTTGATCGCTTATCGGCGGAAATGGTCCCATATCAGTCGATGGACAAAGAGCTCAACCAATTCCTCGTCGAGTTACTTGCGACGATGCAGGGCGAGACAAACGAGCTGGAGCGTAGGGCGGTTCGCCTCTTCTTTGATCAAGACTCAGATCTTTCAGATACACTCCTGCGCCGGATCTTTCGGTCAAGGGGATTCCAAAGCATTCCGACGACTGGTGGTGTCGATATAACTTACAGTGTCGATGTGTCTGAAGAAGTAGTCACACTTGTCAGCGTAGAGGACTTTCGCCGCATTTGTTCATCCGATGAGCAATCAAATTAAGCGCCCCGGCAATCCGACCCAGAGAACCTAGCAGGCTGTTGAGAAACTCTACTGCCTCCAAATCCAGCCCATTCCAAGCCAAGTGACGTAGGTCATGCACCTCGGCCCCGTCCCGCGTCGGCTATGTGAGATAGGTCATGCACATCGCCCTCGTCCCGCATAGGCTGAACACCGCTCACCTATATGGTCTCCGCTGCGGGGACGTTGCTTGAATCCTAGAGGCGTGGATCACCACTTCGGCGTTGCGAAGAATCTCGCCTTGGAGTTATTCCGTTCAGCGTCCGACCGCAGATCCAGCGGCTTCCCCGAAACCTGCGTGATCCGACTCCGCGCCGACGGCGTCAGGCCGAACTCCTGCTCCAGCCGCGTCAACTGCTGAGCCAGCTTGTTGGCGATCGCCACCTGCGGGAACTGCTGGAGGCAGCGGATCTTGCCCTTCTCATCCTTGATCGGATAGGTATCGCCGTGCTTCTGGATGAAGAGCTCAGCCCGGATCCAGCGTGACCACAACTGGCAATACCTGGCCAGCGCGTTGCCATCGATGCGGGTGAGGACGTTCATCTGCTCAAGCAGCGGGATCAAGCGCCGCCATGCCCGCTTCGCATCATCATCGAGCCACGCAGGGCAACTCGGCCTGCCAATGGGGCCCATGACTTCCTTGCCCTCGCGATCTTTGCCGCGGCGGCTGCCCCGCGATCTGAGAATGGCGGTTGGTGTTGGAACTGGTCCGCGTCTGCCCATGGATCAGACCCTCCCCCCTATATCAAAACCCGCGCAAGAATACGTGCGCTTGGCGTACGGTCCACGCCTCGACGACCCCAAGGATTTGACCCCCCCTTCCCCGCTCGGTGGCCAATGGTTGGCCAACGGTGGCCGTGGAACGCAACGTGGGCGATCGTCGGGGCACTGGTGGCGTTGAGTGACGTAGGTCATGCGTCGTCACTCCGTCCCGCGTAGGCGGACCGCCGCTCCCCATGACCGCCGGCTCCGCCCCCATCCGATCACTTCACCTCACCCCAGTTCCTCCCCATCCCCGACTCGACCAAGAGCGGCACCTTGAGGTCCATCGCCTTCGACATCCGCTCGACGACGTAGGCCCGGGCCTGATCGGCCACGGCCTCGGGGGCCTCGAACACCAGTTCGTCGTGGATCTGCAGGAGCATGCGCGTGCCCGGGGCGGCGGCGGGCAGGGTGCGATAGAGATCGATCATGGCCAGCTTGATGAGGTCGGCAGCGCTGCCCTGCACCACGCTGTTAATCGCGAGCCGCTCGCCGAGGTTTCGCTCCTGCGGGTTTCGGCTCATGACCTGCGGGATGACCCGGCGGCGCTTGAGGATGGTTTCAACGTAGCCGTGGGTGCGGGCCTTCTGCACGCAGGCGTTGAGGAACTCATCGATTCGGGCGAAGCGCGACTTGTAGCCCGCGATGATCTCGCCGGCGCGCTCGACGCTGACATCGGGGCCGAGTCGGCGCGAAAGCCCATACGCCGTGATGCCGTAGACGATGCCGAAGTTCACCATCTTGGCGGAGTTGCGCTGGTCCTTGGTCACCGCATCGGGCTTGACGCCGAAGACCTCGGCCGCAACGGCGATGTGGATATCCATGCCCTTGTGGAAGGCGTCGATGAGCGCGGGGTCGTCGGAAAGGTGGGCGAGCAGGCGCAGCTCGATCTGGGAATAGTCGGCACTGATCAGCACGTGGCCCGGCGGGGCGAGAAAGGCCCGGCGGATCTCGCGGCCGACCTCGGTTCGAATGGGAATGTTCTGCAGGTTGGGGTCGCTGGAGGCAAGGCGGCCGGTGGCGGCGACGGTCTGGTTGAACGAGGTGTGCACCCGGTTGGTCTTCGGGTTGATCGCTTCCTTCAGGGCTACGAGGTAGGTGTTCACCAGCTTGGTGAGCTGGCGATACTCAACGATGAGGCGGGGCACGGGGGATTCGATGGAGATGTCGGCGGCGAGGGTGTCGAGCACTTCCTGATCGGTGGAGGGGCCGGTCTTGCCGCGCTTGACGATCTTGAGTCCGAGGCCCGGCGGCTCCTGATCGGGCTTGTTGAAGAGGGCCACGGCGAGCTGCTTGGGCGAATCGGGATTGAAGGCGTGGGGCGAGGCGTTGATGATTTCCTGGCGCAGGCCGTCGATGCGCTTGAGCAGGCCCGCCGCCTGGCGATCAAGCTCGGCGGGGTCGACGATGATGCCGTTGTATTCCAGTTCGGCGAGCACCTCGACCAGCGGCATCTCAACCTTCTCAAACAGGTCGGTGAGGCCGAGCGCCTTCACCTGCGGCGCGAGCACTTCCTTCAGGCGATAGGAAATGTCGGCATCCTCGGCAGCGTAGGGGCCGGCGACGGCGAGATCTGCCTGATCGAAGGTCTTCTGGGTTTTGCCGGTGCCGATGACCTCAGAAATGGGGATGCACGTGTGGCGCAAGAGGCCGAGCGAGAGGGCGTTGAGACCGTGGCTTGATCGCGTGGGATCGACGACGTAGGACGCGATCATGGAATCGAAGTCGACGCCCTGCAGGCGAAGGCCGGCGGTGCGCAGGACGTTGAGATCGAACTTCAGGTTGTGGCCGATCTTGCGGATGGCGGGGTCTTCGAGTACCGGCCGCAGGCGGGCGATGACGGTGGCGGCGTCGAGATGGGCGTCGGGCGTGGGCGAGCGGACGGGGATGTAAACGCCGGTGAGCGGCTTGACGCTGATCGAGATGCCGCAGAGGTTGCACGAGACGGTGGCGAGGCTGTCGGTCTCGGTATCGATGGCGCAGGCGCCGGCTTTGCGGATGGATTCGATGAGGGCGTCGAGGGCCTTAAGCGTGGTGATCGTGGTCCACTCGCCCGGGATGCGCGGGGCGGCGTCGCTTTCGGCGGGCTCAGCACCGAAGAGGCCGCCGGAATCGGCCGCGGGCGAGGGGGCGGTTGCTGCGGGGGCGGCGGCTGAGCCTGATGCTCCAGCGCCGACCAGAGCCCTCAGTTCATCCTGATGTCGATTGAAGCCGAGGTCGCGAAAGACGTTGAGCAAGACATCAACCGGCAGATTGGCGGGCACGCTGGCCGCCCTGGCCAGATCGAAATCGAGCTCGACATCATCCTTCAAGGTGACGAGCTGTTTGGAGAGCGGCAGTTTGTCCCTGACGGCTTCGAGGTTTTCCCGGCGCTTGCCCTTGAGCTCGTGAAGGTGATTTAGCAGGTTGTCGAGCGTGCCGTACTGGGTGATGAGCTGGGCGGCGGTCTTGGGTCCGATGCCGGGCACGCCGGGCACGTTGTCGACGGAGTCGCCCATGAGGGTCAGCATGTCGACCACCTGATGGGGAGCCACACCCTTGGATTCAAAAAGCTTTTCGACCGACACCGCTTCATCGGTGTGCACATCGAAGAGGCTGACGTGATCGTCGAGCAGTTGGGCGAGGTCCTTATCCTTCGACACGATGCGGATCTCGAGATCGGGCTGCTCCCGACGCAGGCGGCGGACCAGCGACGCGATCACATCGTCGGCCTCGACCCCTTCCTCGGCGAGCACGGGAACATGCATCTGTTCAAGGATCGAAAGGCAGCGATCGACCTGCGGGCTGAAATCCTGCGGCGGCGGCTGACGGTTGGCCTTGTATTCCGGATAGATCTCGGAGCGGAATGTTTCGCGGTCGCCGGATTGGTCGATCACCACGGCCAGATAGTCCGGCTTGTATTGCTTGAGGACCTTGAGCAGCATGCCCACGAAGCCGAAGGTCATGTTGGTCGGCTCCTTGGTGACCGGGCTCGACATGCCCGAGCGAATGGCGTGATAGGCCCGGAAGAACTGGGCATGGCCATCGATGAGATAGAGCGTGGGCATGGGGAAAGGGTACGGCATCAGGCGGGCGGGCGCAGGGTTGGCGATGGGTCGCGCAGGTTTGCAAGAAATTCTTGAATAGCCGCGCGCGGGAACGGCAATCTCGGGCCTCGCTTGGGTTGCGACTATCTCTCTCCCGGCGGCAGCTGGGGCGTACCGGCTGCCGTCGATTGCCGAACGGGCTGCCTCGTGGGTGGACTTTTCGGGGGACTCGCAGGGGTTGCGGGTGTTGGAGGCAGACTTGTCTACGCGGTCGGCGCGGTCTCCGACGCCCTGGCCTCGCCCGGCACCCCCGGCACCCCCGGAGCCCCCGCTACAGCATCAACGGCGCTCGGCGTTGCGGCGTTCACCTCGGTCGATGCCGCGGTGTCGGGCATGGCCGCATCGGCGACGTCGAGCCGGCCGAGCCGGCGCAGCTGGGGCAGCCACATGGCCATGCCGATGACCACGAGAACGGTGCCCACACCGCCGGCCACCACACTGAACACGGGGCCGAGCAGCTTGGCGACGAGCCCGCTTTCAAACCCGCCGACCTCGTTGGAGCACTCGATGCACACGGAGTTCACCGCCGCCACCCGGCCGCGAAGGCGGTCCGGTGTGCGGGCGCTGACCAGGACGCTGCGGATGACGACGCTGATGTTGTCGACCGCGCCGAGCGTCGCCAGCATGACCAGCGAGAGCACGACGCTGGTGGAGATGCCGAAGACGATGGTGGCTGCGCCGAACGCTGCCACGCTCCAGAGGAGCGCCGGTCCGGAGCGGCGGATGGGCGGCCGATGGGCAAGAACAACAGCCATGAGCAGCGCGCCGACGTAGGGCGCAGATTTCAGCATGCCGAGGCCGACCGGGCCGACATGAAGGATGTCCTTGGCGTAGATGGGCATGAGGGCGGTGGCTCCGCCCAGCAGCACCGCGAAGAGATCGAGGAGGATGGCGCCGAGCACCGCCTTCTCGCGCACGATATGACGAACGCCTTCCATGATGCCGGGAAGAAGGATGCTCGGCGAAGCGAGGCGAAGGGCGGAACCGGGTGGGCGAATCGGCCGCGAGCCTTCGTCGGGCTGAAGCATCATGGCGGCGAAGCCGAACCAGATGCAGCCGAGGGCACTGACAAGGTAGACCGGCCAGGCGTGGCCGGTGAGCCAGATCAGGCCGCCCGCAAGCAGCGGGCCGACGGTGGCGCCGGCTTGAAAGAGGCCGCTGTTCCAGGTGACGGCGTTGTGAAAGATCGGTGAGGTCGGACCGCCGGGAATGAGAAGCGGCAGGAGCGAACTTCGACTGGGCCCGTTGAAGACCCGCGAGCAGCCGGTGAGCGCCACCAGCACCATCATCATCCAGTAGCCCGCGTGGGTGCCCACGCGACCCGAGGCCCACAGCAAGGAGCCCAGCGTGAGCAGCAAGCTGGTGGCCATGAAGCCGAACTGCGTGGACACGAGCACCTTGCGGCGATCGACCATGTCGACGATCTGGCCCGCGGGCAGGGCGAGGAGCACGGTGGGCAGCGCCCGCGCCAATCCCACCGCACCAAGCGCGAGCGAATCGCCGGTGCGCTCATAGATCTCCCATCCGAGCGCGGTAGCCTGCATCTGCAGGCCCAGCGTGGCGGGAAACCAGCCCAGCGCGAAGAGCCGATAATTCCGCACCCGCATCGCGGCGAAGGCATCGTGGGGTGCGGTTGGGGACATCAGCCCCAATGGTATGACTGAGCGGCGTCGGCGTTGCAGGGACAGCCCAACCCGATAGCATCGCCACGCATGCAACTGGTCTTCGCCTCAGGCAATCCGCACAAGCTCGAAGAGGTGGCGGCGATTCTGTCGGATCGCCTCGCGGCGATCGGGGCTGAACTGGTTGGGCTGGATTCGCTTCACGCTGACATTCCTGAACCGGAGGAGGATCAGGACACGTTTGAGGGCAATGCGCGGATCAAGGCGGCGGCGTATGCCCGGGCGACCGCGCGATGGTGTCTTGCGGATGATTCGGGTCTTGAGGTGGATGCGCTGAATGGAGCGCCGGGAGTGCATTCCGCGCGCTATGCAGGCGTGGGGTCAACGCGGGCGGAGCGCGACAACGCCAACAACGCCAAGCTCCTGGCTGCCCTGCGCGAGATTCCCAGCGATCAGCGGTTGGCGCGGTTTGTGTGCGTGATGGCTCTCGCGGATCCCTCGGGCGACATTCGAGCGGTCACTCGCGGCACGTTTGAGGGCGTGATCACCGACCTACCGCGCGGGATGAACGGCTTCGGCTACGACCCGCTTCTGTATCTGCCGGATGATGGATGCACCAGCGCGGAGCTTGCGCTGGAGGAGAAGAACGCGCGATCGCACCGCGGGGCGGCAGCGCGGCTGATGCTGCCGCACATCATGCGGTTCCTGTCGCCGGGCGCAGCACAACACGCCGGCAGACCAACTGACAGCTGACCTCACAGCTATCGGTCCCTCGAGAGGTCGAGTTGAGCGCTGGTTCGACGAAAATAGAGCGTGGTGATGACGCCGAAGTCCGCGCAGAACAGACTTCAGCACGCGCTGAACTCCCTTCAGCACGCGCTGAACGCTTCTCAGCGCGAGCGGAGATGGTTTCTGCGCGGTTGGAGGTCTTCGCTTATCGCGCTGAGATGAATTCTGCACGCGCTGAAGGCGTCTCTGCGCGAGCGGAAGTCGTTTCTGCGCGGTGGGAAACGATCTCGGAGCGGTTGGAAATCATTTCCAACCGAGTTGAAACCGTCTCCAACCGCGGTGATGCGCAATTCCTGCAGACCGCTCATGGTGCATGGGGCCTGCGGGCTATTCGGGCCAGCCGCCATCGTGATCGTCGCCGTCGGCGGCATCCGGAACCACCTCCGGCGAAACCCCCTCGGGCAACGCATCAAGGAACCGTCGGCCGTAGAACTTGGTCACCAGCCGCGGATCGAGCACCACGACGCGGCCGGTATCCGTCGCCGAGCGGATGAGCCGGCCGAAGCCCTGCTTGAAGCGGATCACAGCGCTGGGGATCTGGTCTTCCATGAAGGGGTTGCCGCCGCGGGATTGGATGAGTTCGTGGCGGGCCTGGATGACCGGGCGATCGGGCACATCAAAGGGCAGGCGGGTGATGATGACGTTGCGCAGGGCATCGCCGCGGACGTCAACGCCCTGCCAGAAGCTGGCGGTGCCGAAGAGGACGGCGTTGCCCGCCTCGCGAAAGCGCGCAAGCAGCAGCGAGCGCTGGCCGTCCTGGCCGTGGACGAGGAGCGGATAGCCGTCGGCGGCAAGTTCGGGCCGGAGTCGATCGACGGCCTTGTTCAAAAGGTCGAAGCTGGTGAAGAGGACGAACGCGCCGCCGCCGGTGCTGCGGATGTGTTGCAGGATGCGCGGGGCCAGCGCATCGAGATAGCCGGGGCTGGCGGGTTCGGGCATCGAGCGGTCGATGATGAGCCGGCACTGGCGGGCGTGGTCGAACGGGCTGCCGAGGGCGAGCGTGGCGGCATCGTCCGCGCCGAGGCGAAGCCGCGGATGGGCGAAGTCGGCCCGACCGGTGGCGAGGGTGGCGCTGGTGAGCACGACCGAGATTTCCTGCCCGAAGAGCTTCTCTCGCAGGATGGGAGCGACATCAACCGGCGCTGCAGACAGCATGAGCCGGGGCCGGCCACGACGGGCCTTCGATTCCGACTGCGTCGGCTCCACCCAGTAGACATATCCATTCATCGATTGGGCGTGCAGCGCTTCCAGCTCGGCGGCGATGGAGGCAGCGCGGATGCTGTAGCTGGTGAGCTCGAACTCGTCGGCCTCATTGATCGCGCGGGTCTTGAGCAGCTTGAGGCTTTCGGCGAGCCGCTGCATCGGGGCGTGCAGCGTATCGGCGACGACGCTGGCTTCGCGCACTCTGCCGTTTCGCCCTTCCGCCTTGAGCCAGCGCCACCACGAATCGAAGAGCAGTTCCGCGGCGTTGCGGGCATCGAGCGAGGCGTTGATCGCCTGGTCGAGGACGGCGTTTGAACCTTCCTTGAGCTTGAGCGCTGCGAGATAGCCCCGACCCGTGCGCGGGTCGTAAAGCATGCGCAGCAGGTGGTTGATCCGGCCCTCGGTGAGCCGAACGCCGAAGTGATCGGAGGCGACATCCTCGATGGTGTGGGCTTCGTCGAGAATGACGTGGTGATAGGGCGGCAGAAACCCCACACCGCCGGAGCGCAGCGCGAGATCGGAAAAGAAGAGCGCGTGATTGCACACCAGGAGGTCGGCGTTTTCCATGCGCCGGCGTGCGGTCTGATAGAAGCACTTCTGATAGGTGGGGCACTTTCGGCCCATGCAGTTGTGGGCATCCGACTGCACGGCATCCCACACATCGCCCGGCGGCACGACCGGCAGCGAAGACAGCGAACCATCCCGCGTTTCGTAGGCCCAGGCTTCGATTGCCTGCAGCGAGGCCCGGGCCCCTTCATCAAAGAAGAGCCGATCCTCGCGCTCGCTGGCGAGCTTGAGTCTGCGAAGAGAGAGGTAGTTTCCGCGGCCCTTCACCAGCACCGCGCTGAACTCTTCAGGAAAGACCGCGCGAAGCAGCGGAATGTCCTTCTCGATCAGCTGTTCCTGCAGGCTGATGGTGTGGGTGCAGATGACAATGCGCTCCCGCTTCTCGACGATTCGGGCGATCGCGGGCAAGAGATACGCGAAGGACTTGCCGACCCCGGTGCCCGCCTCGACCATGAGCCGGCCGCGTTGGCTGAGCGTGTGCTCCACTGCGGCGGCCATTTCGACCTGCTGGGGGCGGGACTCAAATTCGGGCAATCGCCGCGAGATGGGTCCGCCGGGGGCGAGCATGCTGGCGGCGAGGGTGGACATGGTCGGGAATCATACGGTGGTCGATCGGAGGGATGTTTTCCCCGAGACAATGGTATTTTCCCGCAACTTCTTGATTGTGCATACATACTATGCTACACATAGTATGTTCAACGGAGTTTTCCCATGAAGATCGAACGCGAACTGATGCGTGGCGCTGGACCGGTGGCGGTGTTGAAACTGCTCGAACGGCGCGAGATGTATGGCTATGAACTGAGTGAAGCCCTTTCAAGCAGATCCAACGGCGCCCTCGAGATGGGGCAGTCGACGCTCTATCCCCTGCTTTACAACCTTGAAGCGAAGGGACTGATCGCCAGCGAGTGGCGCGAGGTGGAGAACGGTCGTCAGCGGAAGTACTACGCCCTGACCGCATCGGGCCGCAAACGACTGAAGGCCGAGACCGAGCAATGGCGCCTGGCTGCGGGGGCGATGGAGGCGCTGGGAATCCTGCCCCAGCCGAAAGGGGCCGGAGCATGACGACGACAAGCAAGGTGGTTGGTAAGCGCCGGGCGCTCGATGTCATCTCGTCCCATGAGCTGCCCGACTCGCTGGCGGAGCTCGTGATGGACGTCGTGAAACGCGCACGGCTCTGGCGCGGCGAGCGGGCCGATGTGGCGGCGGAACTCTGCAGCCATTTTCGCGACGGCCTCGACGCGGGCACTTCAGTGGAGCAGTTGCGCGGCGCGTTTGGCAATCCCAAGCTGGCGGCACGGCTGATCCGTCGGGCGAAGAAGCGGCAACGGCCCCTCGCCTGGCGAATGCTGGTACGTACCGTGCAGGCCACGGCGGCCATCGCGGGTCTCATCGTCCTGGCGATCGGATTGCTCGTGGGAAGAATGTTCGTGGGCAGCCCAGTGGTGAGCGTCGATTACCTCGCGAAGTTCAATGAGCCAGCCGTTGGTCACGCCCACGATGAAGTCGCCTGGCCCGTCTATCGCGACGCGATGATGGCCATCAAGCCGTCGATCCCAACCAATCCCATCTTCACCGGTGACGGAGGGGCGCCTGGAACGGAGAAGTGGGATGATGCCGTCACCTGGCTCCAGGAGATTCAACCGGTTTTGGACTCGGTGCGACATGGCTCGCAGCGGGCGCACCTCGGCTTCGTCATTTCGGATTCCCTGAGTCCGGAGGATCAGAAGCTCTGGCCCGACTTGATCCAGGCTCCCTTCGCGGAGGACCCAATCTGGCGGGGCAGCCTGTTTTCGATCTTGTTGCCGCATCTGGCGGAAATGCGCCACCTGTCCCGGACGGTTGGAGCCGATGTCTATCGCGCTGCGGAAGAGGACGAGGGTGAGATTGTGATGCAGGATCTTGAGACCCTCCTGGCACTCTCGCAGCATTGCCGCGAACTGAAAGTCCTGATCAACGACCTGGTCTCAATGGCAATTTTTGAGGTAGGCAAGGATCGGCTGCTCTGGGTGCTTGAGCATCATCCGAATTGCCTTTCGGCCGAGCAGCTGCGCGAGCTGGCCCATCGATTCGCGGCCATCACTGACGACAAGCTCGTGCCACGGCTCGATGGCGAGAGAATGGGTTTCTATGACACCATCCAGCGCACTTATACCGACAACGGGTCCGGCGACGGGCACCTGACCTGGGACGGCCTGAAGGGTTTCGGCGCGATCGTGACCTTTCATGATGGCAATGTCTGGAGAACCCCGTCTGATGCCCTGCTTGTGCCGGCGATCGGCATGAGTCGGCGCGATGTCCTTCAGCAATATGACGACTACATGGATCGCATGGAGCGGATGGCGCATGTGCCGCTCTGGGAGCGCGATCGGCCTCGGGCGAATCCGGATGTCATGACCGAGATAGAAGTGGCGGCCGGTTCTCCAGTCACACGCGCGCGAATGCTGCCGCTGGTTCTGCTCCTTCCAGCGCTGGACAAGGCAATCATTTCGGGTCGAATGGCGGTCTTCAGCCGCGACGTAGCGACGACGGCGCTCGCACTGGAGTCGTATCGCCGCGATCACGGCGGCTATCCGGCGACCCTTGCGGCCCTCGTTCCAAGCTATCTGCCCGATGTTCCCCGAGATGTCTTCGACGGGAAGCCGCTGCGATATTTCCTTCGGGATGGCAAGCCGCTGCTGTACTCGATCGGAACCGATCGTGACGATGACGGAGGAAGGGCTCCGGTCAGTATGGATGGCAGGGTCGCTCCGCAGAACGTGCACCAGTGGATACCCCGAGACCAGGCCCTTCGGCCGGCCTATGTGGGCGTGACCCCGACCACCTTCGGAAATTCGATCGCCGACGGTGATTGGGTGCTGTTTCCGCACCCGGACGCAACGGAATAGCACCTGGCACGCGGGCATTAGGTCGCGTGGAGTGTTGAAGCTACACTCGCCGCAACCATGCCCAGCCTCGGCGAGCTGCTCGACATCTTCCTGCACCTCAACACGCACCTGAATCAACTCGCGGCTGACTACGGGCCGTGGGTGTATGGCATCCTCTTCCTGATCGTGTTCTGCGAAACGGGCCTGGTGGTGACGCCGTTTCTGCCGGGTGATTCGCTGCTTTTTGCCGTCGGGGCCCTGGCGGCTGGTGGGAGCATCAATCTCTGGCTGGTCATAGGCCTTCTCATCGTCGCCGCCATTCTTGGCGACGCCGTGAACTACCACATCGGAAGAGTCATAGGACCGCGGGTCTTTGCGCCAGGTCGGCGGAGCCGATGGTTTCGCCGGGAACATCTCGACCGCACCCACGCATTCTTTGAGAAGTACGGAGGCAAGACGATAATCATCGCGCGATTCGTGCCCATCGTGCGGACATTCGCCCCGTTTGTCGCAGGCATCGGGGCAATGACCTATCGCCGGTTTCTCCTCTATAACTTTGTGGGCGCTGTGGTGTGGGTGCTCTCGATCACGCTGGCGGGCTACTTCTTTGGAAACCTGCCGGTCGTCCAGGAGAATTTCTCCCTGGTAATCCTCGCGATCATCATCATCTCGCTGCTTCCGGGCGTCTACGAATGGTGGCGCGCCCGAGGCGAAGCGGTACGCGGTAAGAACGGCCAGACCGACAAACCGTCGCGGGAGGCATCCACATGAACGTCCTCGTCACTGGCGGAGCGGGTTTCATCGGCTCCCACGCTGCGCTGGAACTGGTAAGCCAGGGCCACAATGTCGCCGTCGTTGATTCCCTGGTGCAGGGCCGCGGAAATCGGGCGGCGATTGATGAGGTCTCGGCGGCATGCGGCCGCACCATTCCATCCCTGATTGCAGACGTCAATGATGGACCAGCCCTGACCCATTTCATGAAGGAACAGCGTATCGATGCCGTGATGCACTTCGCAGCGCTGGCGTATGTCGGCGAATCGGTCAACGAGCCTCTTCGCTACTATCGCGCCGACGCCGCCGGCGCCCTTTCGCTCCTGGAGGCGATGGAGCGGGCCGGGGTTCATCGCCTCATCTTCTCGAGCAGTTGTGCGACATACGGCGAACCCAGCGCTGACAGCATCCCGATTCGCGAGACCTGCCGGCAGGACCCGATCAATCCCTACGGCAGGGCGAAACTCATGGCGGAACGCATGATGCTCGACCATGCCGAGGCATCGCGAAAGGCCGGGCGGCCATTTTCGCTGGCCATGTTGCGATATTTCAATGTCGCCGGAAGTGATCCCAAGGGTCGGATCGGTGAGGACCACACCCCGGAGACCCATCTCATTCCAATCTGTCTTGAAGCTGCACTCGGGCAACGGCCGCAGGTGAGCATCTTCGGCGAAGATTATCAAACGCCGGATGGCACGTGCGTCCGCGATTATGTTCACGTGAACGATGTCGTCGACGCGCACCTTCGCGTCATGGAGGCGATGAAGCCCGCGGAGACGAGTATCTACAACGTCGCGATTGGCAGGGGATACTCGGTGCGCGAGGTGATTGAGTCATGCCGGCATGTAACCGGCATCGACTTCAAGGCTGTGGCCGCCCCCCGGCGGGCTGGGGATCCACCAACACTCTTCGCCGAATCATCGCTGATTCAGCGTGCGCTCGGGTGGAAGCCGAGATACACGCAACTTGACGAGATTGTCTCAACCGCCTGGGAATGGCGGCGGCGCCATCCGAATGGCTACGAGAAGTCACCGCCGCGTTGACGGCAGGTCTCGGGCAATGGTGGCGGCGACCGCCTCGAGACAGAACGCGGGCTCGGCCAGACACGTGTGCTCTGGAAATCGATCGCACAAGGAGACCACTCGGTGAAAGGCGGGCAATTCGTGCGACGTCCAGTGCTTCAGGGCGCCCTGTGCCGCCGAACCAACGATGGCAATACATGGAACCTGGCACTCGGCACACACCTTTGCAACACCAGAGATGACCTTGCCGAGTGCCGATGTGGCATCGAATCTTCCTTCGCCGGTGATCACCAGGTCCGACGTCGCAACTCTTGATTTCAGGTTGAGGAGGTCCATGACGAGATCGACCCCGGAAACGAGAGAAGCACCGCACATCGCCGCCAATCCGAACGCAGCCCCGCCGGCAGACCCGGCTCCCGGTTGATCCGGATCACCACCCACCACTGACGCAAGCTGTCGAAGACCGGATTCAAGGATTTCGATCTGCGCGGGTGTGGCCCCCTTCTGCGGTCCGTACGTCCGAGCTGATCCGTTCGACCCCAGCAATGGGTTGGTGACATCGCAGGCCGCGATGAGAACAGGCAGAACCAATGGCGGCACGAACGAATTGATCGAGATGAGATCCTCACCTCGAATCGGAGCCGTCAAGAGGTCGCCGTCTCGATTGAAAAACCGACCTCCAAGCGCCTGGACGATTCCAACGCCCCCATCGCACGTGGCACTGCCTCCGAGGCCCACGGACAGTCGCGAACACCCGGACGATATGGCCGCTCGAATCAGCTCTCCGACTCCAGAGGTGGTCGCCTTCAGCGGATTCCGCTGGCTCTCGGGCGCCAACCCCAGACCGGCAGCCTGCGCCAACTCAATAAAGCCGCTTCCGGCGTCAGAACAGCCCCTGCCCCACATCGCACGAACCTGTTCACCGGTCGGACCCGTGACATCCTGCTCGAGCAGCCTGCAAACACCGCGTTCTTGAAGGGCCTGGAGGAATCCTTCGCCACCATCTGAGAGCGGTGCAAGGTCGGCATCAATTGCTGGATTGGCTTGAACGAGACCGCGACGGATAGCCACGGCGGCATCTGCGGCGGCGAGCGTCCCTTTGAACGAGTCGGGCGCGATAAGTACTCGAATCGCTCGAATCATGTGTTCAGTTTCGGTTTGGGGCAGAAGTTTGAACCGTCGAGTGACGATCTGAGAATACACTAGTAGCCTGGTTCCACTCCATGCTCGAATCTCTCCTCATCCTGGCGTCGACACAAGGCGCCGAACAGCAGATCATCGACCTGCTTAACCAGTATGGACCCATCGTGGTCTTCTTTGCGCTCTTCGCGCCCTTGCTGGGCGAGGAGCCGATTGTGGTCGGTGCAGGCATCGCCATCGGTCATGGGCACCTCCCTGCCTTCTGGACATGGGTCTGCGCTTATCTTGGAGTGCTGGCATCCGATTCAATCTGGTACTTTCTCTGCTTCATTTACGGTTCTCCCCTGCTGCACAAGCCGTGGTTCAAGCGGCTGGCCCATCCGAGACGGTTGCTGCAGGCCAAGCACCAGATGGAGAAGCGCGGCGCCTGGGTGATCGTGACGGGGCGGTTTCTGCCAGGAAGCCGGACGGCGGTCATCGTCATGTCGGGCCTGCTTCACCTGCCGCCGTGGAAGTTCTACCTCGCTGAAGGAATCTGTGCCGCGATTACGGTCTCGTTACAGATGGGCGGCGGATACCTGGTTGCCAAGGGGATCGGCAGTCAGAACCTGTTGGGGACGATTCTCACGATCGTGGCGGTCCTCGTCGTCATGTTCGCGGCCACCGCGCTTTTCCGAGTGTTGGCCGCTCATCGTGCGAGCAAAAGATCCATTCCCCGCGCGAAGGCGAGTTGGCTGCGAAAATTTCGGGGCCGACGCATTCAGTCAAACACCCGATCGGCCGCGTAGGAGCGCTTCGGCGAATCGCTACCGCTTCTTTTCGTACTCCATCAGAAATCCGACGAATTCGCGCCGATGCTCCTCTTCGTCGCCAAGAATTGAGATCGCCATGTCCTGCGTCACATAATCGACGCCCTCGCTGGCCTTGATGATCCGGGAATAGACGTCGATCGCATCCTCCTCGGCCGCGATGACCCCCTTGATCACTGCAACGACATCAGTGCTGTCCTTGTGAGGTTGCAGCTTCTTCTGCCTCCGTTCAAGGGCCATGGACCCGGGCACGGTGCCGCCAATGGTCTTGATCCGCTTGGCCAGCAACTGGGCATGCCCCAGTTCAGCGGGCACATCGGCCGCAAGGGACGATTTGATTTCCTCGGCCCGCACCCCGTCGAGGTTGACGGAATTGGCGATATAGCTGGCGACGGTCTCAAGCTCGGCGGCATAGGCCTCGCAGAGGAGCTTGAGGATTTTCGTTTGAGCGCTTCGATTCGGCATCTGAGTCTCCGAGAAGGTGAATCTCGCGATTCTAGGGCGCCGTTCGCTATATTCTGCATGTTCAGCGCATGATGCGCCGTCCTGGAGCCTCCACGATGCGAGCAGTCGTCACCGGTCAGATCGGCATGGACAAAAAGGATTATCTCGCGGCGGTAGCCGACGTTGCCGGCCAGCGCGGGGGCCGGCTCGAGATGTTTCATGTCGGAGACATGATGTATCGCGAGGCTCCAGACGTGCGGCCGGGTCGAATTCTCGATCTTCCGCTCTCGCGGTTGAATGCGTTGCGGCGTGCGGCATTCAAGGACATCATTTCCGCGACGTCGCCCCCGGATGCTCACCCCAACGTCATCGTCAATACGCATGCCACCTTCCGCTGGAGGCACGGCCTGTTCAGCGCCTTTGACTTCGACCAGGTGCAATTGCTGAAGCCGAACATGTGCATCTGCCTCGTGGACAACATCGAGGTCGTGCACCATCGACTCCACGCCGAGCACACGATTGACGCCACGTTGAAGGACTGCATGGTGTGGCGGGAAGAGGAAATTCTTGCGACAGAACTTCTTGCCCAGGCCGTGGGGTGCCAGAATCGGTTCTACATCCTGAGCCGCGGTCGCCAGCAGGACACGGTGGAGACATGCGTGCGGCTCGTCACGCGGCCTGATATCCGCAAGGTGTACCCCAGCTTTCCAATGAGTCATGTTGTCGATATGCCCGACGTGCTGGCGGAGATTGATCATTTCAGGGCCGAACTGGCGAGGCACTTCATCGCGTTCGATCCTGGCGATGTGGATGAGAAGTTGCTGCTCGACCGGGCGATCGCCGCGACCAAGGAGGGCAAGGACTGGCTGGAGGTTTCACCCCATACGTTTGGCGGGCGAACGGGATCGGAACCGATGCGCGTTCGTGTGCGCGAGGTGCTGGACATTGCCGGCGACATTGACGGACAGATCTACATGCGCGATTTCAAGCTGATCGACCAGTCGGACATGATCTGTTCGCTCGTGCCGGAACTTCCGGGCGGCGTACCGGGCCTGTCCAGCGGCGTCGAGCGTGAGCTGCAGCACGCCTTCGAGCACACCAAGGAGGTCTACGTGGTGTGGAAGCCGAAGAAGAACCCCAGCCCCTTCATCACCGAGACGGCGACACGAATCTTCAAGTCCGTGGACGAAGCGCTACGGTATTTCGAGAGTGAAGGCATGTTTCCGGAGCGCGACCTCTTCGGAAACTGATCGCGCAACCCACAGCCTGCCGATTCCGGCCTCCCCGGAAGCAGAACGCGCCCGGCGCGATTCGAACGCGCGACCTGCGGTTTAGGAAACCGCCGCTCTATCCAACTGAGCTACGAGCGCACCGAAAAGATCATAGGAACCGATAATTCCATGGTTCCCGCCGCCGAAGTGCGGCGTGGATCACGTTGCGGCCTTGGCCCGCGGCTTGCGAGCCGGCGCCGCATCCCTCGCCTGAGGTTCAGCGGAGTCGGCCTTGCCCTTGGCCTTGCCGGCGGCCTGCTCGGTTGCTTCGGTGTTCTCACCCGATGTTGCTTCTTCCTCGGCCGGCTTCTCCTGCGACTCGAGGAGGCGGTCGGCCTTCACGACGAGCGTGATCTCGGTCTTGAGGTCCTTGTCAAACTGGATGGGAACGTGGTAGGAGCCGATGCGGCGAATGGACTGGCTGAGGCGAACCGCACGAACATCCACGCCGAAGCCAGCCGAATGGAGGGCGTCGGAGATGTCCCGTTGCGAGATGGAGCCGTAAAGCACTCCCTGATCGTTGCAGGAACGGGTCAAGTCGATCTCGATGCTGTGCATCCGCTCGACGAGGGCCTCGCGCTCAGCGCGCTGCTTGGCAAGCATCGCCTGCGCCTTCGCGCGGGCTTCCTTCAGCGCTTCGATCTTCGCGGCCGTTGGAAACTCCGCGATGGCATGGGGCAGGAGGAAGTTTCGGGCATATCCGGGTTTGACGTTGACAATATCGCCGACGATGCCGAGGTTCTCAACATTTTCGAGCAGCAGCAGTTCAATATGACGAGCCATGGTTCGCTGTCCTTTCAGGGTTTCAAGTTAGGAGCGAGAGTCGCCCCAGCGAGAGAGAGCGATCAGAACGGAATGTCTTCTTCCGGAACGGATTGGTGGGTATTGGATGAACGGCCGGACGGGGCCGAGGATCGCGACGGGCGAGATTCGCCTGTGGAGGCGTCGTAGCCGCCGCCGGAGGTACCTGCCCCCCCGCCCTTGGAGTCTACGAATTGAAAAGTCTCAACCACGACGCGGAGCTTGGAGAACTTTTGTCCTTCCTTCTCCCACTGGTCGAGCTTCAGCCGGCCTTCGACGAACACGGGCCGGCCCTTGGAGAGAAACCGCGACAGGGTCTCTGCCGTCTTTCCCCACGCTTCGCAATCCACGAACGTGGTTTCCTCCCGCTTCTCGCCGTCCGGCGTGTACCAGTATCGATTGATGGCAAGGCCGAACGCGGCCACCTGCTGGCCGGAATTGACCGAACGCAGTTCAACGTCGCGGGTCAGGTTGCCCATTAGAAGCACTTTGTTGAAGTTTCCCATCGGGAGGTCCCTTTCGAAGGAGTTGCTTCAGCTTAGTCTGAAGTCGAGGCGGCCGCCTCGACCTGGGAGGGCTGTGTTTCCCCGGCCGGGGCCGAACCACGGAGCTTGATTTCATCGGCAAGCTGCTGACGGCCATCGGCGGCCTGCATCTGGTCCACCGTCATGTCGTCGACGCGGAGGAACATGCAGCGAAGGAGCTTTTCCGAGTAGTTGCAGTCGCGCTCGATGTTGACAATCTGGGTGGCGCGAGCCTTGAAATAAACCAGGAAATACACGCCACGCTTGTTGCCTCGGATGTCGTAGGCAAGCTTGCGTTCATCCCACTTCTTGAAGCTGATGACCTCGGCCTCGGCGCGGTGCAGGATGTCATTGATGTGGTCGACCGCATCCTGGAGGTTGGCGGTCGCCGACTGGGGAAACAGAAACATGCCTTCGTAGAACTTCGTTCGAATCTCTTTCATGGTGTTGTGCTTTCTGGCAGGCAGCGCCTGCATTCGGTATGGACTCTGGAGGCGGGACAACCGCCCCACCGGGATCGATCAGGCTGTATTTCTCCGATTGAAACGATTCATGGTCTCCGTGATGCCGTTCATCGTCCAGCAGGCCGCAGCGTCGACGGACTCTGCCAGCGCCGGCTCCAGCCGTTCCAACTGATCTGGACGAAACTTCCCGAGGACGTACGACTTTTGCGGAATGGCGTTGGGCGGATCGATCCCGATTCGAAGCCTCGCATATTGAGCGGTTCCAAGCTTCTGCTCGATATCGGCCAGCCCGTTGTGGCCACCCGCCGATCCTTCATTCCGAAGTCGA
This sequence comes from uncultured Isosphaeraceae bacterium, assembly GCA_964407695.1. Lineage (GTDB taxonomy): Bacteria > Planctomycetota > Phycisphaerae > Phycisphaerales > SM1A02 > CAYOWQ01. The sequence continues at coordinate 21,752 of CAYOWQ010000006.1, forward strand.
ATCACTCCGCAGCCCAGCGCCAGATCGTCGACGATGACCAGAAGGTCGGCCGCGGCATCGAGCTTGTAGAACCTCACCGCCTCGGCGACGGACTGTCCGGAGCGGTTCATGAAGGTGAGCGGCTTCAGCAGGAGGGCACGCTCGGTGCCGATCTCGGCTTCCAGGGCCACCCCCTGAAAGCGCGATTTGGCCGCACCCGAGACGTTGGGGTCCACGTATCGGCGCGCCAGGCGATCAAGAACGTCAAACCCGACGTTGTGTCGTGTTCGATCGTACTCAGGACCGGGATTTCCGAGACCGACAATGAGCTTCATGACGGGTTCCGTACGAAAACGATTATGCCGACCATGGCCGCGATGGTGACCCTGGCCCGGACTGACCTTACTTCTTCTTCTCCTCGCCTTCGCCCTCTTCCTTCTTGGCGGTGATGACTTCGGGCTGGGTGACGGCGCCGGCTTCTGCGGCTTCGCCCGTGGCGACCTCTTCGGCGACAAATCCGATTCTCGCAATCACGGTCTCGGGATCGAGCTCGCAGCGAATGCCCTCGGGCAGCTTCAGATCACTGACGCAGAACATGTCCTCCATGCTGGTGAGGTCGACGCGCAGATCATCAGGAATGTCGCGCACCTTGCACACGATTTCGAGTTCGGTGATGTCGTGGGTCAGGATCGCGCCGGGCTTCTTGGAGCTGGCGGGTGTGCCGAAGAACGAAAGGTGAACGTGCACCTCCACCTCTTCGTCAAGGTCCACCCGCGCGAGGTCAACGTGGATCACGTTGTCGCCGAGATAGCCGAACTGAAGATCCTTCACCAGGCAGGTCTCGGTCTGACCGCCCTCGATCGACACGTTCAGCACGTGCACGCCGTGATGCAGGAGGCCAAGGGTCTCCTTCTCATCGAGGTGCACCGCGACGGGGTTGCTCTGGTGTCCGTAGATCACGGCGGGCAGGCGCCCGGACTTGCGCAATCGCTGGGCGTATCGAGAGCCGAGCCGGTCGCGATTCTGGGCGTTGATGGTTGGAGTTTCGTGCTTACTCATGGTGTTGATCCTTCTTCAGAAGGTATGGGGACTGGACTCTGGGTCAGCGCTTGGTCTCCGCTCCGCCCCGAAACAGGGCGGAGAGCGACTGATCGTGATGAATGCGATGCACCGCTTCACCAAGAAGCGGTGCGACAGAAAGATGATGGAGCTTGGAGGCGATTGCCGCGGTCCGTTCCCCATTGGGAATGGTGTCGGTCACGACGATTCGAGCAATCGGCGACTCGGCGAGGCGCTGCATCGCCATGCCCACCAGCACCGGATGCGTCGCGGCGGCAATCACCTGTTTCGCCCCGTTGGCCATCACCAGCTTGGCCGCCTCGCACACGGTGCCCGCCGTCGAGATCATGTCGTCAAACATCAACACCGTGCGGCCGCGGACTTCACCGATCAGATTCTTTGAGGCCACCTTGGTACTTGAATCGCGTCGCTTGTCCACGATGGCGAGGTCGGCCTTCAGCAGGTTGGCATAGGCGTTGGCCAGCTTGACATTGCCGATGTCCGGAGAAACAACGACCACCTCGCCGAACTCGCCGCGAATCTCCTGGAAGTATTCGTTGAACACCGGAACCGCCGAAAGGTGATCGACGGGAATATCAAAGAAGCCCTGAATCTGGGCCGCGTGCAAATCCATGCAGAGCACGCGATGGGCGCCCGCGGCGGTGATGAGGTTCGCCACCAGCTTGGCGGTGATCGGAACGCGACCCTCATCCTTTCGATCCTGACGGGCATAACCGAAGTACGGGATCACCGCCGTGATGCGCTTGGCGCTGGCCCTTCGCAGGCAGTCGATGTAGATCAGCAGCTCCATCAGGTTGCTGTTGACCGGATCACAGGTGGACTGCACCACGAAGCAATCACGCCCGCGAACGTCTTCATCAACCTTGACGAACACCTCGCCATCCGGAAACTCGGTCGTCTTGGCGATGCCCAGAGGCAGATCAAGGTGATCGCACATGGCCTCGCCGAGAGCTCGACCCGCACGGCCGGCGAAGATCTTGAGATGATCGCGATCGGCTGCGCTCATGAACGGGCCTCCTTCATGGGTCGGGCTGTTGGCTTGGATCTCATGTGGGCCCCCGAAGGTGTCCCGCGCGACTCGAGGATGCCTTCCACCTGAGCAAGCTGTTCGGGCGTATTGACGCTCAGGACGTCCTCTGGAGGAACCGCATCGACGACCTCCACCCGCTTCCCGGCGGCGAGGAGAATCTCAAACACATCAGTCAGGTAATACTCCCCCTTGGCGTTTTGATTCGAGACCGAACGAAGCGCCTCAAGAAGGTCTGGCACACAGAAGCAGTAATAAGAAGGATTTACCTCACGGATCGACTTTTCCTCCGCCGAGGCGTCCTTGTGCTCCACGATCTTGAGAAACCGCCCATCGGAGTCTCGCTTGATGCGACCATAGCCGGTCGGGTCCGCCACCGTACTGGTGGCCAGAGTGGCCGCGGCATGATTGGTATGGTGCACCGTCAGCACCCTCTCAAGCGTCTCAGCGCGGATGAGAGGCCCATCGCCGCAGAGGACAAAGACATTGCCGGATGCCACGCCAGGCTCGCTCAGTATCGATCGAGCCTGATCCACGGCATGAGCCGTTCCAAGTTGCGGTGATTGAACGACATAGCGCAGATCGCTGTCGTCGTCCTTGAAGATGCCGCGAACAACGTCAGCCTGATGGCCGACAACGAGCACGACCGGAGCGCACCCGACGGCCCGCGCAGCGTCCACCACCCAGCACACCATCGACCGACCGCCCACCTTATGGGCCACCTTCGGCAGGTCGCTGATCATGCGCGTGCCCTTACCAGCCGCGAGGATCACGGCGGCGAGGGCGCGAGGTTGTGAGGAGCCTTGATTCACGAGCAGACGCGAGCGATTGGGTCAAAGAGTTGGCCCGCCAAGATTCGAACTTGGACAATCTGAACCAAAATCAGGTGTGCTACCATTACACCACGGGCCAGACCAAAACCCAGAACTGAGACTCGGGGCGGCGGGCGAGGCCATCCGTACCCGAACAACCGAACTCGATACCGGACCTAGGGCGATGCCAGATGGCGAAGCCAGTTGGTCCGGCGACAACGTGCTTGTCGCGGTTCAGGCGTTCGGAGGGGCAGAAGCCCATGCCGAAGACATGTCCGCGGCCAATCCTCGGGCGGGAACGTCGGTCAGCCGCGACTGGACGCCCCATGCAGAGCCACATCGGAGACGTGTCACTGACGGCCCATCTGAGGGACTGAAAGTGTAGCGAGGGGCGGCAACACATTCAACCTCGCCACTTGACCGATATAGATGGTGAGTTATCCTTGTCGGCTCGCAAAATCGATCCCCTATAGCTCAATGGTAGAGCGGCCGGCTGTTAACCGGCAGGTTACTGGTTCGAGTCCAGTTGGGGGAGCTTTCCTGACCGTCGCGAACTTGCGGCGGTCGTTTGGTTTACGGCTCGGCCTCTCCGATGGCCGTCCGCCCGGATCGCGGAAATCCCTGTGGTTGCAGGCGAATCGGCCCGGTACCGTATCCGCCGGCGCTCTCGGTTTCGTGAGCGACTCATCCCAACGAATCCTGGTCTTTCCGTGAAGCATGATCCGATCCTGGAGCGTCTAGGTGACGTCGCCCAATCGATCCTGACCCGGATGGAGCCAGAGTGGTTCGAATACGTCTTCGCTCTTGGCACGGAATGAGGCCATTGCGAACCAGGCGATGGCTAGAGCTCCTTGGTCCTGTTGCGCTGTCGAAGTCTCAGTTCGTGACCTGCCCACTGCAGCGCGATTTGTTCTAACAACTCGAACCCCTTTGAAGGTCGATGGAATCTGCGGAGCGTGGGACCACCTGGCCCTTGCCGGAGCACTGTCATATTGAAGCCAACGCATGTGCTGTGTACCAGCAACGGGCTCCCGGATCAGGCTGTTTGGGGTGATAAGGAGCCGGCACACGTCACCCTGGGGTTCGAGTCTGTCTGGCCACAATGACGTCATCGTGCCGCGAGAGGGGCGTGCTGGCAATGGATCGTCGCGTGCTCACGCGTTCATCATGCAACCTGGACGGTCCTTTTTGGAACCAGAAACGACGCGGCAACGCCGACGCCCAACAGGCCGGTTACGACCAGGAGGGAGACCGTCGTGTCAATCTTGATAGGGTTCCCACTCTCAAGGCCGATGGTGGACAGATAAGGCGGCACGCTCATCAGCAGCAGCTTCACGCCGACAAACGCCAGGATCAGGATCAGCGCCGGCTTGAGGAATCGGAACTTCTGAATCATCGCGGCGAGGCAGAAATACAATGCCCGCAAGCCGAGAATCGCGAAGATGTTGCTGGTAAAGACGATGAATGGATCAGGGGTGATGGCAAATACGGCCGGGATGGAGTCGACAGCGAACACCAGGTCGGTGATCTCGACGAGGATCAGGGCCAGGAACAGCGGGGTCATGGCCCAGCGGCCACTCAGCGAACCGGGCGGTGGCGGCTGGATGACGTCATATCCGGTGCGAGCGTCGTTGGCGTAGGTCGGAGCCAGGGTGCGCCGAGTAAAGAACTTCTGTCCGTCATAGAAGTCAGTCACGCGGAAAAACCGCCGGCACAGGCGCACGACGAAGTTTTGCGAGACGTCGTCGTTGCCCTTGATCAGTGCCATCTTCAGCGCCGTCAACACGAGAAACCCGCCGAAAATGATCAATATCCACTGATACCTCAGGATTAATTCGGCGCCGAGGAAGATCATCATGCCGCGCATGACCAGGGCTCCGATGATGCCCCAGAACAAAACCCGGTGCTGGTATTTTGGCGGAACGGCGAAGAAGGAGAAGATCAGGGCGATTACAAAGATGTTGTCCATCGCCAGCGATTTCTCGACCAGGTACCCGACGAGGTACTGTTTCGACGCCTCGATTCCGCTCACCACGCCGGAAACAATTAACGGCGCCCCAGCCTCGATGGCATCAGCGCTGTTGTATTTGGCGGTGTCGAGGCCGAGCCCGAGCCAGTGGTTCTCGTACACGGCGTACACGAGTCCCGTGAAGGCGAGCCCGCAGGAAAGCCAGATCACCGACCATGTGATTGCCTCCTTCATCGAGACGACGTGCGCCTCACGGTGAAACACCCCAAGGTCGAGCGCCAGGAACACCACCACGATGCCGATGAACCCGATGTACGCCCAAAACTTGAGATTGGCGGGATTCGATGTTGCCTCGGTGGCGAGGAGCAGCAATTCGTTCATGGTTCCTTCTCAGTGGGGTTGCTCGGGCATGGCAGCCGGCCGATCAGATCATTATTGCGATCAAGCGGGAACTTGGCGTCGGGCCGCAGACCGGGTCATGGTCACACCGTGGCCTTGCGAATACCAGGTGTGCGACGATGGTTTCGCGAGCGGTCCAGGTGGTCTCGAATCCGACGGCCCAGTCGATCCGCAGCGCGGCTGACCGCCGAATAGGGGTCGGTGTCGCACACCTCCGCCGTCAGGGCCTTCGATCCAGCAATCTCCGCGGTCAACAGGCATCGCTGATCGAGGCCTCCTCTCGGGCCGTTGAGGTCGGACAATACGACATTGACGGCCCGGAGCCTGTCGCCAAACTGGCCGAGTGCAAAGAAGACCCGCCGCTTGGTCCATTCCTTCATGGGCTCGCTGAGTTGGGCATTGCCGGACTTGATGTTCAATCGCATCGGGAAAACTCCTATTCGGGCGGTTGTGTTCACTAACGATGTCATAGATATACGGTCCGGACATCATGTCATCCATTAGAATTGTCTGCTCATTCACATTGAAAAAACCGATGTATTGGAGACTCCGGAGCCGGCCGCGACTGCGCGTGCGCGGCCCGCGCCCGCCCGTAACGTGATCGACGAATCTGATCTCACCGTCTGGTCTCGGGATGTGACGTGGTCCTGAGGTCGCGCCGATGACCATCGGTCACAACCATGCACCCTGGCGTGAACTCGAGGCACCAATCAGGCAGATGGCGATGGTGCATTCCTGCACACAGCGCTTCTCCGCCAGGTGTGAAGTCGGTCGGCATCGGGTGTTTCGGAGCGATGATACGCCGCGGACACCTTCGCACTTTTCATTGCTCCACTCGAATGACCCAAGCATTGTCATCGGATTTATCGATGTACACTTGCGGCATGCACTGGCTCAATTACCACCACCTGCGGTACTTCTGGACGGTCGGCAAAGAGGGCACGATCGCGGCCGCATGCCGACAGTTGCACTTGTCCCAACCCACGATTTCGGCGCAATTGCGCTCACTGGAGCGGGCGCTAGGCCACAAGCTGTTTGAGAAGTCCGGCCGCAATCTCGTCATGACCGAGACCGGTCGAGCTGTGTTTCGCTACGCCGACGAGATCTTCTCGATCGGACTTGAGATGCTTGACTCGCTGCAGGGCAAGTCCGTGGGGAGCGCGCTGCGCCTGGTGGTCGGCGTGGCCGATGTCATGCCGAAGCTCATCGCCTATCGCATGCTTCGGCCAGTCCTCTTGATGCCCGAGCAGGTGCGGCTCATCTGCATGGAAGGCACGCCCACCGCCCTCCTGGCGCGATTGGCGGTCCATGAGCTCGATGTTGTGCTCACCGATACACCGTTATCCCCCCAGTACGGGGTGCGCGCGTTCAGTCACCGGCTCGGAGAGTCAACGGTGTCTGTATTTGGTGTTCCGAAGCTCTGGCGCAAGTATCGTCCGGGATTTCCGCTCTCGCTGGACAGTGCGCCCCTCCTCTTGCCATCGCAGAACACGATGATTCGACGGCAAGTGGATCACTGGTTTGAATCAAAGCGACTGCGTCCAACCGTCGTCGCGGAATTCGAGGATTCCGCCCTGATGAAGGTATTCGGCCAGTCCGGCGCCGGTCTGTTTTTCGCGCCAACAGCCATCGCCAATGACATTCAGGCGCAATACTCAGTCAAGACCTTGGGCGAGATCGCTGGTCCAGTCGAACAGTTCTACGCCATCTCGATGGAGCGTCGGGTCAGACACCCTGGAGTTCAGGTAATCGCCTCATCGGCGCGCGAGACGCTGGTTCAATCCGCTCCCGCTCGTGCCCGTTAAAGATCACCTGCGGACGTGTCCGAAGTGCTAACCCCAGCTTACAGCAGACACTGGCCAACTCCATTCCAGCACGCATTTGTCCACCGACCCGACCCCACGGTCGGATGACCAGAAGACCCGCCGACACGAGCGCCGACGAAGGCCGAATCGAGTTTGCGAGCGTTCTTGCCCGCGGCGCAGGCGGCGGGATGGCCTTCGTCATCGCGATTCTTCCGATGACGATTTCTCAGGACCTGCAGGTCACCATGGGAAGCTTCGTGCCGCCATATGGGCGAGTCGGAGACGGACCAGCTCCGAGGATCGGGTCCTGTACATACCGCCTCCAGCTCCAATCAATTGGAGCGCACTAAACCGGGAAGTCGGCGACATTCGGACCTGTGCTGGTCACGATGGAGTTCCACCCGAGTCTCGAACGCATTGCCTTATCGAAAGGCCGCCACCGTCAACATCGGTGGCGGCGATTCGACTCGGAAACGCCTCGTTCAGGGCTCCTTTCGTTTCGCCGTCAGAGCAGCTCCGCCCTCGTGAAGAACAAGGGATGGCGAAGGCGTATCACCGGATAGTTCGAAGACCAATCGCGCAGTCTTCTCATACAAGATCGTTCTGAATTCGCCTTTGCCCAGGTAGATCATCTCTGATTCGCGGTCATCCGAGGCCTTGGAGAATAGCTTTCCCTCGCGCCGCGAAATGGTTATGCCCCAGCCCGCAGCAGGAAATTCGAAGACGCCTTCACACTTCGCCGCCTCGGTCTCAGAGACCGCCACCGCAGCAGGCTCGTTGGGAACAACAATTCCGAGGGCCTCGCGGCTGAGGTCGTCGGCCAAGCGGCCGGCGGAGATAGCCTGGCTGTTGGAAAGTACCGCGATGGTGACACCGTCGTCAGGAAATCGAGCCAGCATGGCGTTGAATCCAAATATGCCGCCACCATGCTGTACGCGCGCGTGTCCATCGAGCGAGTCAATGATCAGTCCAAATCCGTACTCACTGAAACCACCGCCTGCCAATTCGGTTCGGGACGACATCTGCGCATATGACGCCGGTGTCACCACCTTGCCCGCGGCGAGCGCATCGGCCCACACCACCAGGTCGTGCGCTGAGGCGAGCAGCATGCCGGCAGCGAATGGCGTACTCGTGGCGAGCCCGCGGTCGTTCACAAGTGTACTGCCGTCGAGGGCGTAACCCTGCGCGCGATTCTTGATGATCTGTGTGTTCGAATCGCACCGGGTGCGTGCCAAACCCAGTGGTTCGAAGCACTCATGGCTGAGATAGGTGCAGTAGTCCTCGCCGCTCACCTTCTCGATGATCATGCCCAGCAGGTAGTAGCCGGTGTTGCAGTAGTCCGCTCTGGCACCAGGCTCGAATGCAAGCGGTTCGTTCTGCACCAGATCCAACATCTCCTGGTGCGAGAACTCGTGCTCGGGCTGATCCACCATGACTTGCTTAAGTTCCGTGTAGCTCTTGATGCCGGACGTATGCGTGAGAAGGTGGCGGACCGTGATCTCGCGGCCCCGGGTGTTGAAGTCCGGAACGAATCCGGTGACCAGGTCATCCAGACCGATTTTGCCCTGTTCGACCAGTCGCATGATGGCCGCGGCCGTGAATTGCTTGGTAATAGACCCCACACGGAACAACGTGTCCTCATTCACGGGAACATCGTGCTCGATCTCGGCCAGACCGTAGCCCTTGCTCAGGATTATCCTCCCGTTTCGGACAACGGCGATGGAGAGGCCGGCGGCTCCATTCTCAGAAAGAGTCATGGCGGCTAACCTGTCCGCTGCCGCGGCCACCTCGGAATCGGCGGGGGGATCAAGCGCGAGGATACAGACGGACGCGAGCGCGGCGACGATGGTCAGCATGGGGGCTCCTGATCCATGTTTCTTGGGAAGTCGAGTGACAGGTTTTTGGGGGCTGTTCCCCGGGGACAATCGCCCGAATCGCAATCAGCGAGGTCGGATTCAGGGGCCGATAGCCAGTTCAGTGGCTTAACGATCATGTCGATATCACCCGAAGCGATCTGACTCGACTGACCGTTCCGTTATGAGACCAAGCCTGCCCTTCACGAGAATGCTGCTCGAAACACTCGCGGCCGTCTTCCTCGCGGAAGTTGCGGTGATGTTTTTGTTGCCAATCGTGGCGCCGGGCGTGGGCGGTGTGACCGAGGCTTTGCTCGACGCCTCGATCCTCTCCGTGATTGCAGGGCCGATCATCCTCTGGAGACTTCGCCGAGTGATCGCGCGAGCCCATCGTCTCAGCGACCCGGAGGACGTGAAGGCGCCGCTGCGACTCTTTCTGACCGTCGCAGCGGTCATCGTCATCGGATGCATTGCCACGGGCGTCGCTTTTTTCACGGAGCGATACTCCATCGAGAAGGAGGCCCAGAACCAGTTCCGCCGAATCACCGAGATTGCCGCAAAAGAGGTCGAACAGCGAATCAATCAGCCGGTGTACGGCCTCAAAGGCGCTCGAGGCGTCTATGAAGCGTCGAAGTCTGTTGAACGTGGCGAATTCCAAGCCTATGCGGAATCCCGCGATCTTGAGGCGGAGTTCCCGGGTGTGCTCGGATTTGGGTTTGTCGAGCGTGTGCGACGAGAGGACCTTGACGCGTTCGTGGCGACAGAGCGGGCCGATGAAGCCCCGGATTTCCATGTCTTCAATCTGTCTGATGGGCCACCCGAGCTGCAGAATGACCCTGTGCTCTATGTGATCAAGCATATCTTCCCGCTGGATCGCAATCGCCCGTCCTGGGGCCTGAACCTCGGTTCGGAGCCCGTGCGCCGAGCCACGGTGGAGCACGCCATTCGAACGGGCCTGCCCACTATCTCGCAGAGGGTTTCGCTGGTTCAGGCTGGGAAACGCCAGATCGGATTTCTGTATTTCGTTCCGGTGTATCAGAAACATGCTGCGAAATCGACACGCGAAGAACGCGAAGCGAATCTCCTCGGAGTGCTCTACGCCCCGATCATCCTTGAAGAGGCCCTTGAAGGGATCGACTTGATGAATGAAGATCTGTTCAACCTTCACATCGTGGACGAGGATGCTTCGGGCGAGCTGCGCGAGTTGTATGTCGCGGATCTCCAGCGCGGGAATGACTCTGAAAGCCCGGGCGCTGAAGCGAGGCCGCTGATGCACCACTCCCTGGCTCTCAATGTCGGGGGTCGCCGCTGGTTGGTCGAGACTTCGAGCACCCCGAAATTTGAAGCCTCAATCAACATGTTGATGCCAACGATCCAGGGCCTCGGCGGGATTGCCCTGACCGTGCTCCTCGCGGCAACGGTGTGGTCATTGGGCACAAGCAGAGAACGGGCCGCCCACCTGGCCAAGACCATGACCGCCAACCTGCGGAGCAGTGAATCCGCCCTTCGCGAGCAAGTGGATCGACTCGATCTGACCGTGAATGCAGGTGGAATCGGCACCTGGGACTGGATCATCTCCAGCGGCGAGGTCCTCTTCAATGCCAACATCCAAACCATGCTGGGGTATCAACCCGGCGAGTGGAAGAACGACATCGCTTATTGGCGAGACCTTGTCCATCCTGACGATCGGGCTCTGGTCGAAGGGGCATTCGACGCACATCTCAATGGCCGTTCGCCGGTCTATCGATGCGAGCATCGACTGAAACAGAAGGACGGCTCCTGGCGATATGTGCTGAATGCCGGAAAGGTGATCGCTCGCGACGACGACGGTCGGCCGCTCCGGGCCGTGGGAATCCATATGGATATCCACGCCGCCCGCCACGCGACCGAGTCGATGCGAAGCGCGGCCCAGATGGCCGAGCATGCCAATCGCGCCAAGAGCGAATTCCTTGCCAATATGAGCCACGAGATACGCACTCCGCTGACGGCAATGCTCGGTTATGCCGAACTGCTCCGCGATGATGAGGAGTTTGCGTCGTCTCCGCTGCGCCGGCGCGAGGCGGTCGGTTCAATCATGAGCTCGGGCTCGCACCTGCTGTCGATCATCAACGACATCCTTGATCTCTCCAAGATCGAAGCCGACCATCTGAATCTCGAAATCCTCGAAGCGCCTATCGCCGACATCCTGACCGAGATCGTGGACATGTTTCAGGCTCGGGCAAGGGGCAAGGGTCTGGACGTCGCGGCATCTCTGGCCACCCCGGTCCCGGAGACCATCATCACCGACCCGACTCGCCTTCGACAGATTCTCATGAACCTGGTCGGCAACGCCGTCAAGTTCACGGAACATGGACACGTTTCGATTCAGGCCTCCGTCAATTCGTCCAGCGCCCAACCCGACCTGGTCATCTGCGTCGAGGACACTGGTCCAGGCATGACTCCCGCACAGGTCGAGCGCCTGTTCAAACCATTCAGTCAGGCCGACGGCACGGTCACCAGGAAATTCGGCGGTACCGGCCTGGGGCTCACCATCTGCCGGCGACTTGCCAATATCATGAACGGTACCGTCGAGCTGTACCGGACCGAACCGGGCGTCGGATCAACCTTCCGGCTGCGCCTTCCGCTTGTGACTCCTCCGGGCGCCAGGCAGATCGACCAACTCACCAAGGCATGTGGTGCCCAGCCTTCCACGGCCATCGGGGCCCACCTGGGGCTGAAGGGCCGCATTCTGCTGGTTGAGGATGGCGTAGACAATCAGCGATTGATCTCTTTTCACCTGCGGAAGGCTGGGGCAGAGGTTGACGTTGCCGACAATGGCGAGGCGGGCCTGTTGATGATCGAGAACGCCTTGGCCGAATCCAATCCCTACAACGTGGTGGTCTCAGACATGCAGATGCCGGTCATGGACGGCTACACGTTGGCGCGCACCCTTCGATCGCGAGGTCTTCGTGTTCCAATCATTGCGTTGACGGCAAATGCGATGGCCGAAGAGCGCCAGCGCTGCATTGACGCCGGCTGCGATGCCTACGCGACAAAGCCCATCGTCAAGGCGGCGCTCTTGTCAATTGTTGCGGATTGGATCGGCCGCGACAGTTCCAAGATCTCGCTCAACGCCGCCTGATTACCCGCGTCGACGCCCCGCACTGGCGCCCTCTCCATCGGTGTGGTTCTTCGATTTCCAGCCTCACCTGTCGGGTGGAGCCAGGACCATGGCGGTCCGCGCACCAAGGCGGAGACCCCTTGGTTCACCCGGGACTCGCGTCATTGGGTAGAGCCAGCGATATCCGGCACCGTAAGGCTCGGGCAAACGGTGATCCCTACTCCTGATCCTCATCACGGCCGACCGGATCGGTGTCGCTTCCGTTGATATCGCGGTGTCGCCATTCCACGACCAGGTCAAACGGGAAATGGACGATACCCGATCGATGGGCAAGCAGCGCGATGTCTGCAATCGAGTTGACCTGAAGTCTTTCGCGAATGGCGTTGCGATGAAAATCAACGGTCTTGATTGAACGATGAATTCGGGAGGCGATTTCCGGTCCGATAAATCCAAGGCCCATAAGCCGAAAAACGTCCAACTGGCGCATGGTCAGGGGTGCCAAGGGACCAAAGTCCTGTTGTTGCGCCTGGTGAACTTCAATGTCGGAGACCATTCGATTCGCAAGCTCGCCGGATTGGACCGGGGCCATGGAGACGAGAACGAGATTTTCGCTCCCATGGTCCCGAATCGATCGAAACGTGCAGCAGAGGACACGACCATTCACAAATCCAATCAGTCTTTGAACGCCGCGGACAAGCGCTGCCTTGTCGATTAAAACCTCTTGCTCAACACACAACTCCTGAGGAAGAAACTCGGCGAATGTGCCACCGACTCGAAGCGTCCGACCTGCTGGATTAATCAGGGCCAGGCTGGACCAATTTCCGGCCACAAGAAGGACCGTTTTTCGTTCATCAAGGACAGCGATCGGCGATTGTGAGTCGTCGGCAAGGGCCAGTATCAGGGATCGGATCTCCGCCGAGATCGCGTTAGTTGGCTGGACTGACGACAATGTGTTGCTCAACGTAGATGAGGATGCTACCAAGCGACTTCTGCTGGACGACAGGGCTGCTCATCCTGATGTGCGACCCGCTGACGAGCGGGCCTCGCTCTGCCTACTTAACTTTCGGCTCAACTCTGCATGTATTTTTTTTCATTTGGTAAAGCCCGCTGCAAAACGGTAGTTCCACTAGTCCATCTCGCGGGATCCGGACTAGGAGAAGTACCAAATATACCGACCGCTGACAGGCGTAGGTGAATTCCATCACGGTAACTCCCGATGGTTGTGCCATGGCTGCGAGCTCCAAGACGAACTCACAACCGTCGTCCGGTTTTCCCTCATGGGAGTCGACCAGCCGGACACTGGAATACCGTTCTCAAGCCGAACAATCGATGCCCCTACTGGAACAGGAGCTGTCGAGGCTTCGTGCTGCGTCGATAGAGCCGCCGCTTGGAGGCCGCACCGCCAATGTGACGGTGATGCACCCCGGCGGGGGCATCGGTCGGTTCACCGACCTGATCCTCGTTGCCGGGGAAGAACGGGCCTTCGTTCTTCACCACGGGTATCTGCACCATCGATCCAACTATCTCATGCGGATCAACTCCATCGGTGGTGTTCCCATTGACATTCCCGGGATCTGCGAGGATTGCAAGCACGTTTCGAGCACCGTGCATGTCTGCCAGATTCGATTCGAGAGGAAGCTCGATCTCCGCCAGTTCATTCGAGGCTATCGGAGCCAGGAAGAGGCCGTCGAGCGGCCCCTCTCGCCGTCGGAGTTGTGCGGCCGCATCGTTGCAATTGACGACGACCCGCTGGTGATCGCCTTCCTGGAGGCGACCTTTCAGAAAACAAGGGTGCGCCTCGAGACGTTCAACAGCCTGCCGCGCGCCCTCGATCGATTGCGAAGCACCTACTTTCACCTGGCGCTCTGCGATGCCCATCTCGAACCGGCCCAGCAGGCTGGAGTCTCGGACATCCTTCGGAATGGCGGTCAGAAGGGACCAACGATCCTTCTCGTTGGCGAGAAGAGATCACTGCGAGCGACGGACCAGGACCTGGCGGCCCAGGGACAATTCCTCCAGAAGCCGATCATGGCAGACGCACTCTTCGATCTCCTTGGCGTGCTCCTCCGGCCATCTGAGGTGGAGAGGCTGCCGGGGCAGATCGTGAGCGCCTATGCCAAGGATGCCTCGATGTCAGACCTCATTGAGGACTATGTCGTGGTGGCACATCGTGAGGGCGAAATTGTCCGGCGGGCCATCGAAAAAGGCGAATTCGATGCCGCTCGCACGGCGTGTCAGCATCTTCGCGAGACCGGTGGCAGCTTTGGATTCCAACAACTGACCGATGCATCTCAAGCGGCCGTCACCGCGATGGACGCATCCATGAGCATCAGCGAGTGCCTCCGCGAGCTTGACCTGGTGGTCGAGATCGCCGCCCGGCTCGCTGCCTTCGAGACAGCATCCGCCGGGATGTCCTCGTAGATTCGCGTCGAAGGCCCGAGTACTCGGGCCCTCGACGCCAGTGTCTCATTCAGATCGTCAACTCCACGCGCTCAGCAGCAGCCCAAGGTCGGCCCCATCGACGATCCCGTCATCATTGAGGTCGGCGATGTCGTCATCGGAGTCCCAGGCGGCAAGGAGCAAGCCCAGGTCGGCCCCATCGACGATCCCGTCATCATTCAAATCGCCGAAGACCGGCGGCGCTGCCACCACGAACGAGAGCGTTTCGCCGGTGCCGGTATTGTCTGCTCGATCAGTGGCAGTGACGAAATACTCGACGGTGCCGCCTTCGGGAATCTGGGGAATGACGCCTCTCCAGATGCTGTTGCCATACCACTTCATCTCCACCACCTGCTCATCGCCGCCATCGACGCTGTAGTGGAGATCGACTTCCTTGGCGAAATAGCCGCGATCCGAGGAATACGAGTCATAGGAGATGACTCGAACCGCGAACGGGCCATCGTCAAAATTCGCGTCGGGCAATTGCTCGGTCTTGATGATTGACGGAGCAATCGAGTCCGCCGGCCCAGTCACGTTCACGTAGATCTTGTCGACAAAGCTACCCGACTCACCCTGATTGGTAATGATGTCGATGCGGCCGTCGCCCGTCACATCCGCAACCATGATGTCGAGTGTCGAGTCGGTAATGGCGGTGATCAACCCCGTCTGCTGGGTGAACTGCGCGCCAGCGGCCCGCGGCCCGTTGTTTCGATAGATCCGCTCGGGTCCGCCAAGCGACCCGACGATGAAATCGAGGTCGCCATCGTTGTCATAGTCGAAGAACTTGCTGTCGTTATCGTCGATCGGGGTATTGGGTGAGATCTCGGAGGAGATCACCGTCCATGCGTCTGAGTTATCGACGTTCTCGAGCAGAATTTCGCTGCCGCCCTGCACACCGAGCAGGTCGAGATCGCCGTCGCCGTTGATATCGCCGAAGTCATACGAATACGCACTGGCGCCACCATTGATCGGCGTATTGGTGAAGACGCCGTTTCCGCTGTTGAGCCAGAGCTTACTCTGCCCCGCCCGGCTGCCGACGTGAACATCGAGGTCGAAGTCGTTGTCCACATCGCCAAAAATGATGTCCTTCTGATCGGCGACGCTGCCGGCGGGAAGGTTCGTGGCGGAGACATTGGAGTAGAAACCGTCTCCGTCGTTGAGATACAGGCGGGGCTGGCCGCCTGAGGCCTGGTTGTTGAAAATCAGGTCGAGGTCGCCATCGTTATCGACATCGCCGAACTGGCCGCGGAAGGAACTCAGGGCCAACGCCGGCAGCCTGCTGGCCGTTTCGTTCGTGAAGAACCCGAACCCGTCATTGATGAAGAGTTGTGGGACCTTGGAGGAATCCTGGGCCACGATCATGTCCCAGTCGCCATCGTTGTCGCAATCGCCGAATTCGACGCCGCGCGCAACACCCGACCACCCACCAGTGCGGGCATCCGTCTCGTCGGTGAAGGTGCCGGCGCCGTTATTGATCCAAATGCGCGTTTTTTCGTTCGTTCCGGAGTTTGCCAGGGCGAGGTCGAGGTCGCCGTCCGCGTCGATGTCGCACAGCGAACTCTGGTTGGTGTACTCATTATTGATCGGCCCCGACGGGAATTTCGTCGAGGTCATGTTCTGGAATTGCTGAGCATGGCAGAGCCCGCCGAGAGCGAGAGCGAGAGCGAGAGCAACGGACCCGGACCTGATCTTAAAGGTGGTGGGGAACACTGGATTTCATCTCCGATGGGGTTGGGGCAACAATGTCTTGGGTTCGATGGTCGAGTGGGGCGTATCCGACCATGCGGCGGGTGACCGCCGCCAGAATCCCAATGTTCCAAGATACCACCGGTGCACACAGGAATGAAGAAAAAACACTCGGACAACTGAAACCCCCGCGGTTCCGCGGTCGGCTGGTTCAATCTCCGGTGGCGCCATCCAATCCAAACATTGCCGCACCGCGGTCAATCCCATCCGATTTCCACCGCCGACGAACCTCAAAAGCAGCCACATCCGCGACCGTCATTTTCTGCAGGAACTGGATCTGCTTGGCGCGGTGTTTGGTCCAGAATTCATGGGCTGGACACGCCCGGGCGTCAGAGCATTCGGCAGTGCCCAACATGCAGCGCGACTGGATAACCGGGTCATCCAGCGCTTCGCAGAGATCAAAGAGCGTGATTTCCGAGGCTGGCCGTCCCAGTGTCACCCCTCCACCAATGCCTCGCTGGGTCTGCACCCATCCCTTCCGGGCCAGAGTATTGATGATCTTCGCCAGGTAGGGAGCGGGAATCCCGGCCGCTTCGGCGATTTCCTTTACCAATGCGGGCTTCCCGCCGGCTGCAGCGACATAGGCCAACGCGGTTGCCGCGTATCCAACGCCCTGAGTCACCATGTGCGACACCTGCCCATGTGGGAAGTATTGGAGCACATGGTCGATTTGTCAACTGATCTACGGTGACCGGCGGCACGCTTGAAAACCGAACCAGAAGCCTAGAAAAAAGATTGTGAAATTTTTCCCATATGGCCTTGACGGCCCAACGTGGGGTTGGGTATATAAATGATCTTCGGATATGTTTGTCTTTTAGTCATCCGCGCTCGGCCTCGGACCAACGACTATGTCAACCCTCATCAAGCCCGATCCAAAAACTGATCCGCACAGCAAATCCGACCCGCATCCGCTCCTTGAGCGGTTCTCGTATGACGATTCAATCGTGCGGAAATTCGCACTTGCCACCGTGGTCTGGGGCCTGGTTGGAATGCTGGTCGGCATCGTCGTCGGCGCTCAACTCGCACTCCCCCCCCTCGTTGAGTGGTCCACCGCCGGCGGGTCGCATCCCTTCGGCTGGCTCCGCTTTCTGACGAATACCGAATGGCTGTCCTTCGGTCGCCTCAGGCCGCTCCACACCAATGCCGTGATTTTTGCGTTCGCCGGCAATGCCATCTTCGCGGCCATCTACTACTCAACTCAGCGCCTGTGCAAAGCTCGAATGTGGAGCGACCTGCTCTCGTCGCTTCATTTCTGGGGCTGGCAGCTCATCATTGTTTCGGCCGCATTGACCCTTCCCCTGGGTATCACCCAGAGCAAGGAGTATGCGGAGCTCGAGTGGCCGATCGATCTGGCGATTGCGGTGGTGTGGCTCGGTTTCTTCGGCGTCAACTTCTTCATGACCCTGGTCAAGCGCCGCGAGCGCCACATGTATGTGGCCCTGTGGTTCTACATCGCCACGATCGTGACGGTCACCATTCTGCATGTCTTCAACAACCTCTGGATTCCTGCTGGTCTGGTGGAGTGGGCCAAGACCGGCGTCTTCCCGGGGAAAGAGGTCTTCCTGAAGAGCTACCCGGTGTACGCGGGCGTTCAGGATGCCCTGATGCAGTGGTGGTATGGCCATAACGCCGTCGCCTTCTTCCTGACCACACCGTTTCTTGGGCTGATGTATTACTTCCTGCCCAAGGCCGCAGGCAGACCGGTCTTCTCCTATCGCTTGTCGATCGTGCACTTCTGGAGCCTGGTGTTCATCTACATCTGGGCGGGGCCCCACCACCTGCACTACACGGCGGTGCCGGCCTGGGCCAGCACGCTGGGCATGCTCTTCAGCCTGATGCTTTGGATGCCGTCGTGGGGCGGAGGCATCAATGGATTACTGACGCTGCGCGGTGCCTGGTCGAAGGTCACCAATGATTCAGTTCTGAAGTTCTTCGTTCTCGGCGTCACGTTCTACATGATGTCGACATTCGAGGGCCCGATGCTTTCGATCAAAAGCATCAACGCGCTGACGCACTACACCGATTGGACGATCGCCCATGTCCATTCCGGAGCGCTTGGGTGGAACGGCTTCCTGACGTTCGGCATGCTCTACTGGCTGATGCCGCGACTCTTCCAGACGCGACTGTGGAGCCCGAAGCTCGCTGAGGCTCATTTCTGGACGGCCACTATCGGTATTGCCCTGTATGTGCTCGCGATCTACTCGGCGGGCGTGACTCAGGGCCTGATGTGGCGGGCTTTCAATGACACGGGAGCCCTTCAATTCCCGGACTTCGTCGAGACCGTCGTCGCCCTCATTCCGATGTATTGGGTCCGGGTACTCGGCGGTGTGCTGTATGTCGGTGGCCTGCTGCTGCTTGCGCTGAACATGCTGATGACGTGGCGGGCCCGGCCCACTGTCTATGCCGAGGAGGTGCACGAGGCGCCGCCACTGAGCGCCACCTTCGTGGACCCGCCGGCGCCGCCGTCTCAGCTCTCAGGTGTGCTCGAAGTCGCCAAGCGCATTGACGTCGCCGTTCAGGCGGCCTGGCACCGCGCCTGGGAGCGCAAGCCGGTCCGATTCACAATCTGGGTTGTCGTCGCGGTGGCGGTCGCCAGCCTGTTCGAAATCATTCCGGCCTTCATGATTCGGTCCAACATTCCCACCATCGCCAGCGTGCAGCCTTATACCCCGCTGGAGCTCATTGGCCGCGATATCTACGTCGCGGAAGGCTGCTACAACTGCCACTCGCAGATGGTGCGTCCGATCTGGGCCGAGACCAAGCGGTATGGCGACTATTCACAGCCGGGCGAGTTTGTCTATGACCACCCCTTTCAGTGGGGTAGCCGGCGCATCGGACCGGACCTTGCGCGCGAAGGTGGGAAACAGAGCCATGACTGGCAGGTTCGTCACCTCGAGAATCCGCGACAGCTCATCTCGCAGTCCATCATGCCGGCGTATCCGCATCTTCTGACACAGCAGCTTGATTTCGACTCGATCCAAGCCCGCGTCAACGCCATGACAATCCTCGGCGTGCCCTACGGTGAGGCCGCAACGCCCGGACGAGCCGCCGAACTTGCCCGTGAGCAGGCGCGACTGATCGCGGCGGACCTCAAACAACAGGGGGGCTACGAGGGTCTCGACGACAAGAAGGTAATCGCCCTTGTCGCATACCTTCAGCGACTGGGCACCGATATCTCCAAGCCCGCGCCGGATGCAGCGGCGGAGAAAGTCGCGGTGAAGCCATGAGATTCAGCGAGGTGATGCGCGACCTTGGCCTTGGTTTGTTTCCCACGATTGCCCTTTTCCTCTTTCTTGCGATGTTCGCTCTCGTGCTGTGGAGGGTCTTGAGCCCTTCGCTTCGAGAGACGGACCGACGCACCGCACAACTGCCGCTCGATGACGCACGACCTGCCGATGGATTGCAGCCCCACGCAGACGCCAACAGGAACCGATCATGACCGCTCGCGCACCAAACCCGGAAATCCTCGATCACGAATACGACGGGATCCACGAATACGACAACCCGATCCCAGGCTGGTGGCACGCGATCTTCGCGCTGACCGTCATCTTCTCCGTGGTTTATTACGCGTTCTATCACTCGGGAAGCCCCTTCGCGGCGACCATCCAGGACAACTGGAAATCAATTCAAACTGCCGAGTTCGCCAAGATCTTCAAGGACTACGGCGATCTTGAGCCCACGCCGGAGACGATGCATCAACTGATGGGTGACAGCCGCATGATGGCGGTGGCCAACGGCATCTTCATCTCAAACTGCGCCCAGTGTCATGCCAAAGACGGTGGCGGGATCAACGGAGTCAACCTCACCGACAACTCGTATAAGAACGTCACGAAACTTGAAGATTTCTTCAGCGTGATCACCAAGGGGGCCAATGCCGGCGCCATGCCCGCGTGGGAAAACCGCCTGAACAAGAACGAGAGAGTACTGATGGCCGCCTATGCGGCGTCCTTGCGCGGCACAACTCCGGCCAATCCGCGGCCGGCCGAAGGTACTGAGCTTGCACCGTGGCCCAAGTGATTTCCATCAGGACTTCGCCCGTATGACCTTGTCGACCGCCAATGCTCCGAAGCCTACCGAGCGGGTTCTGGCCACGCTCAACGCCGACGGTTCGCGCCGGTGGCTCAGACCCAAGCCAAGCCTGGGCCGGTTCCTGACGCGCCGGCGAATCGTTGCCTTTGTCCTCATTCTTCTGTTCACGCTGATCCCGTATCTGAAGATCGGGGGTCGGCCGCTGATGCTGCTGGACATCGCAGAGCGGAGGTTCACGCTTTTCGGCGTGACGTTCCTTCCCACCGACACGGTGCTCCTCGCACTGTTCCTGTTGGGTATCTTCCTGACCATTTTTCTGTTGACCGCGCTGCTCGGCCGTGTCTGGTGCGGCTGGGGCTGTCCGCAGACGGTTTACCTCGAGTTTGTGTATCGGCCAATTGAGCGATTGTTTGAAGGCAGCCCGGGGCGATCCAAACGCGGCATCCAGGGAACGGCCTTGGCTCGCGTCCTGAAATATGCGTGCTTCTTCGTGGTGTCGTGCTACCTCGCTCACACGTTTCTCGCCTACTTCGTCGGGGTTGATCGATTGGCCCAGTGGGTCCAGCAGTCGCCGGCGGACCATGTTTCGCCGTTCCTGGTCATGGCCGCGGTAACCGGTCTCATGATGTTCGACTTCATGTTCTTCAGGGAGCAGACTTGCACGATCGCGTGTCCCTACGGGCGATTCCAGAGCGTCTTGCTTGATCGGAATTCGCTGATCGTGGGATATGACCGCCGCCGCGGTGAACCGCGAGGGAAGGCAGCGCCGAGCGTAGCGCCGACCGCACGGACGATCTCGCTCGACGTCATTTCACCTCCTGCCGCCGAGCATGAGGAAGACCACGTTTGCACACGCAATGGAGATTGCGAGTCCTGCAGCCGCAAGGATGCGCCGGCTGTTCGGGGCGATTGCGTCGACTGCGGGCTATGTGTGGCGACTTGCCCGACCGGCATCGACATCCGCGACGGACTGCAGATGGAGTGCATTCACTGTGCCCAGTGCATTGACGCCTGTGACGCCGTCATGATCAAGTTGAACAGATCGCCCGGACTGATCCGGTATGCCTCGCAGGCTACGCTCGGGGGTGAGCCGCAGCGCATGCTTCGCGCGCGAGTCATCGTGTATCCGGCGCTCCTGCTCATCATTGTCACCATTTTTTCGATCATTCTCGTGACGCAATCGCCGTTCAATGTGACGGCCGTCCGCGGCCTTGGGCGTCCCTACACCGAGCAGGCCGACGGCATGATTGAAAACCCGATGAAGGTGAAGATCACGAATCGGCAACATGGTCCTGGCCAGTTCGAGGTCTCGCTGGTTGAGCCCCGGGGATCAAGCATTGCGGTCATCGAGAACCCCGTCACCGTTGCAGGTGGTGAATCGGTCACGCTGGCGCTGACTCTGGTCGTTCCGCCAGAGGCGTTTGCACACGGCACCGCCAGCGGCCTGATCCGGGTGACAGACGGCCAAGGACACATCATTGACTCGCGTGTTGCCCTTGTTGGACCCACTGCGAAGCCAGCCAGCTCACCCGAGGCGCCGCGACCATGAAGCTTCGAATCTTTCCCGGCATCATCTTCGTAATGATCGGCATGAACTTCGTCATTGTCGGCATCACGATCTTCGCCGCCACTCGTGGTGAGTCGTGGTTTGTGCCCGCAGCGTATGAACGCCGCGACGTGGGCCATGAGGTGTCGCCGGCCTTCAGCCAAAACAATTGGACTGCTGACCTGAACCTCATTCGGGGTGCGGGCACATGGCGCCTGGCGATCAGCCTCTCTGATGAGACGGGGCAGCCGATAGACGATGCAGACATCCGAATCACCTGTTTCCACCATGCTTACGCCGCCCATCGACAGATCCTCGTTCCACGCACTGTGAGCGGCGGCGAATACATCGTCGAGTTGCCAACCTTGCGTCAGGGTCTGTGGCGATTTGAACTGGCGGCGACTCGACGTGACGAGCATTTCGAGAGGTCCAAGGACCTCGACATTCCGGAGGGGCTGTGATGCTGGCGCTTTTCGCGGCCGTGCTGATCGCCAGCCTGCTGGGCAGTCTGCACTGCGCTGGAATGTGCGGCGCTTTTGTGACGATTGCCGTGGCGCTCGATGGAAGGCCGTCGTCGCCGGCGGCGCTGAATACTGCTTACAACCTGGGCAGACTTCTGACGTACACAGCGCTCGGCGCGGTCTCGGGACTCGTCGGGCGGGCAGTCGACCTCGGCGGGACTGCTGTGGGGCTGAGCCGAACCGCCATGGTGTTCTCGGGTGGATTCATGATTCTCTTTGGCGCTGTAGCGCTTGCCCGGGCATGTGGGACCCGGCTCACGCTTCCGGGAGTGCCGGGCGCATGGCGGCGACTGGTGTCGCGCGGTCACCGCGCGGCGTTTTCTCTGCCGCCCGTCTCGCGTGCGTGGATGATCGGATTGCTCACGACCTTGCTGCCTTGCGGCTGGCTCTATGCCTTTGCGGTGACCGCGGCGGGAACGGCAAGCCCGGCACTCGGCGCCATGACCATGGCGGCATTCTGGTTGGGCACATTGCCGGTCATGATCAGCCTTGGGGTCAGCGTTCGGTCTCTCTCCGGAATGGTGCGCGCGCGATTGCCGCTGGCCACCTCCATGGTCATGATCGCCGTCGGTCTGTACACGATCGTGGCGCGAACCGGGATCGGACCGATGGACGACACCATGGCGGCGATCCACACTGGTGATCTCGATGATGCGGTGCGTCAGGTGCGAGCCCTTGATGACTCGGTCCCGCCGTGTTGCAGACAATGACTCCCTTCGCGATCCATCCCCCTTCGGTCGCCACACCGGCTGCAGTGATCGGTTGCACTCACTGCGGTCTCGCGGTTCCACCGGGCCTTATAGATCCTCATCACGGTGAGCAGTTCTGCTGCGAGGGTTGTCGAACGGCGTATCAGATTATTCAGGGGTGCGGCCTTGAAGGGTTCTATGCCGTACGAGCGCAGGGCGGAGATCCGCTCGGCGCGATTCCGAAGAACGTTCGGACGTATTCCGAGTTCGACGACCCGGCGTTTCAGAAGCTCTATGTCCGCACGGTCTCCGACAATCGCCGCACGACCGAGGTCTGTGTGCCGGCAGCACACTGTGCGGCATGCATATGGCTTCTGGAGCGCTTGCCAAGGCTTGCCCCGGGAGTGATCGACGCACGGCTTGATCTCGGAAGAACGCTGCTTCGGATCACTTGGGATTCATCCCGGGTGAACCTCTCGGAGATCGCGCGGGTCATGGCGACGCTTGGCTATGAGCCACATCCGGCGAGGGGTCCGGCAGCACGATCGGCGATCAAGGCCGAGGACCGCAAGCAATTGATCCGCCTTGCGGTGGCAGGCGCGTGCGCGGGAAACGTCATGCTTCTGGGCCTGGCCCTGTATGCCGGCCTGTTCAGCGAAATCGAGCCGTCCATCGTGAACTTCTTCCGGTGGCTCAGCCTGGGATTGAGCACGATGAGCGTGCTCTGGCCCGGACGTGTGTTCCTTCGCAGCGCAATCACCTCAATCACCGCTCGAACCATCGGGTTGGATGTACCCATCGCGATCGGTCTCGTGGTGGGTCTGGGCTGGGGCATGTTCAATACAGCGCGCGGCGAAGGAGAAATCTACTTTGACTCCCTGAGCGTGCTCGTCTTTGCCCTGCTCGTCGGCCGCTGGATTCAGCATCGCCGACAGCGGCAAACGGGCAATGCTCTTGAGCTCCTGTTCTCGCTGACACCATCGGTGGCCCGTCGCCTGACTGACATTGGCGAGCAGGAAGTTCCGGTTGAGGCCCTGCAACCGGGAGACGTTGTGGAGGTTCGTGCCGGCGAATGCCTGCCTGGGGATGGGATCATCTGTCGCGGCCGGAGTCATCTCGACCAGAGTCTGCTGACCGGAGAGAGCACGCCG
This sequence comes from uncultured Isosphaeraceae bacterium, assembly GCA_964407695.1. Lineage (GTDB taxonomy): Bacteria > Planctomycetota > Phycisphaerae > Phycisphaerales > SM1A02 > CAYOWQ01. Next base: position 45,897 of record CAYOWQ010000006.1, read on the forward strand.
GTCGGAGTCGGGACAGGTCATGAAGTCTTCGCCGGGGCGCTCAATCTGGAATCACCGATTCAGGTGCGAGTGCTGTCCCTGGGCGCCCAAACCCGGCTCGGACGGCTGATGACCCTCGTGGAGGACGGGGCAGCCACGCGCGCCCCGATCGTGCGGGCGGCCGACCGCATTGCGTCGTGGTTCGTGATCTGCATCCTGGCGCTGGCCGGGGCCACGCTTCTGATTCAGGCACGGCACGGCGTTGCGAACGCCGTTGATCACGCCGTGGCATTGCTCATTGTCTGTTGCCCGTGCGCCCTTGGCCTGGCAACTCCGCTCGCGATGACCGTCGCCATCGGCCGTGCCGCCCAGCGCGGCATGCTGGTGAAGAGCGGTGAGGCGATCGAGCGGCTCGCCAGCCGTGGACGCGTCTATCTTGACAAGACCGGCACCATTACGGAGGGACGGCTGCATCTTCTGGACTGGGCGGGCGACTCGTCGATCAAGCCGCTGGTGGCGGCGGTCGAGCGTCATTCGAATCATCCAGTTGCGCGAGCCCTCGTTCGTGATCTTGGTGGGGAGACCACGGAGGAGGCGGAGGATGTCGCTGCCACCACAGGCTGCGGAATCAGGGGCGTCGTGAACGGACGAGCGATTGTCGTCGGGTCGCCGGCGTACGTGGGCGAGGGTCTGCCCTTGCCGGATTGGATGACGTCGATTCTTGACCAGGCTCTAGACCAGGGCGCTACGCCGGTGGCGATGTCAGTCGATGGAACGATCTGTGGGCTGGCAACTCTGGGGGATCGTGTGCGGTCCGACGCGGTCGAATCTGTCCGTGCCCTGCGTGCGGCAGGCTGGGAGGTGGGGATGCTGAGCGGTGATCACCCAGCGGTTGCAAGGGCGGTTGGAGCACAGCTGGGGCTTGACCCGGAACTGATCAGGGGCGGGATGTCGCCGGAGGCGAAGCTGCGGGAGGTGGCGGAGGCCTCTCGTCGTGGATCGGTGGTCATGGTGGGCGATGGCGTCAATGACGCGGCGGCCCTGGCCGCGGCGGGTGTTGGAATTGCGGTTCATGGCGGGGCTGAGGCGTCACTGGCGGCGGCGGACATCTATCTTGACCGGCCGGGCCTGAAACCCATCGTTGAACTGATGGATGCCTCAACGCAAACACTTCGGGTGATCCGATTGAATCTGGTGGTGTCGCTGGCCTACAACGCGGTTGCAGCCGGACTCGCGATAACCGGGGTCATCAATCCGTTAATTGCGGCCGTTCTGATGCCGCTAAGCTCACTGACCGTTGTGACTCTTTCGTTTCGCTTACCGACCTTTCGCAAGGTGGAGAAGGCGAACGAGAAACTTCCAGCGGGACTCCGGCCGCGGAGGGCTGAACTGCCATGTCCGTGATCTTTGTCGTGTTACCCCTGGCCCTGGTGCTGGCCGGGGCTGCATTGGCGGCGTTTATCTGGGCCGTCCGTCAGGGGCAACTCGACGATCTGGACACGCCCGCCCTTCGCATGCTGCATGATGACGAATCCGATATCGTTCGATAGTCGATTCTCCCGGACGATATCGATCAAATCGAGGATACTGAAGCCATGGGCGCCATTATCTCACTGCTCATTGTTATCGCCGTGTCATTTGTCGTGGTCCGGGTTGGCACAAACGCCTTGATCATGACAGGCCTGGCCCATGACGTCGCAAGCTTTCAAGCTTGCTCGGCCTTCTTCGGTGTCGGCTTTACGACGCACGAGGCGGAGCTTGTGGTCTCGGACCCGGCCCGACGGCGAGTGATCAAGCACCTCATCATTATTGGAAACATCGGGCTCACGGCAGGAGCCGGCTCGATCATCGTGGCATTTGTCAAGGCGGGCGATCCCGGCGAGGAGCTCCGTGTGCTCCTGTTTATTGTTCTTGGCAGCGTGGGCCTGCTCCTGCTGGCGCTCTTGCCGCCGGTGAGAGCCTTCATCGATTCGATGATTCGCGCATCGTTGCGGCACTCCGGCGTATCTCAGCCGGCAGACTTCGCGCTGCTCCTCCGCGTTGCCTCGGGCTACGTGGTGGAGGAGGTTCACATCGACGCAGCCCACCCGCTCGTCGGACGATCGCTGAAGGATCTGCGCCTGGGGAGTCAGGGGGTCGTTGTTCTGGGGGCCACCCGCCAATCCCCTGGTGGAAAGGATGAGTACTTCGGCGCTCCCAGCGGAGATTTCTCGCTTGAGCGCGGGGACCGCCTGATCGTCTACGGGCAGATAAAGAAGATCGCTGAATTGCTCAAGGTCAGCTCGATCACCGGCTCATCGAGTTTGCCCGTGTAAACCATTCAGGCTGTTCGGGCGGCGGTCTGACCTCGTGCGAACGCGGCGATATGGTCGGCGATCCGCGAGAGCGGCGAGACAGTCGTAACGCCGCCAAGTTTCACGGCCTCAGCCGGCATGCCGTACACCACACACGACGCCTCATCCTGGGCGATGGTCCACGCGCCGGCCCGGTGCATGTTGAGCATGCCGCCGGCCCCATCGTGGCCCATACCCGTCATGATCACGCCCATGGCGTTGGCGCCGGCATGCCTGGCGGTGGAGTCGAACATGACCTCGACCGAAGGTCGATGGCGGCAGACTCGCGGGCCGTCGGTGATGCGGACAATGTATCGGGCTCCATCGCGGGCCAACTGCATGTGCCGGTTTCCAGGCGCAATCAGGGCCACGCCGGGTGTCACGCGGTCGCCATCGCGCGCCTCCCGCACTTCAATCTCACATAATGAGTTAAGCCGCTCCGCAAACGACGCCGTGAATCCCTCGGGCATGTGCTGGGTGACAATCAGACCCGGCATCCGGCGATTCAGGGCCTCGAGGACCACACGGAGCGCTTCGGTGCCGCCGGTGGAGGCGCCGATCGCCACGACCTTTTCAGTTGTCTCCGCGAGTGCTGCGGTCACGTTTGGAGCAGACGATCGCGCCTTTGGAGTCACGGCCGATAATCTGGGCTGGACCTTGATGCTCGCCGCCGATTTGATGATCTCCGCCAGTTGCGATGCGAGATCTCCGACCGAATACGACTCATTGGGCTTCGAGAGCACCTCAATGGCCCCGGCTTCAAGACACTCGATGGCGAGCGCTCGACCCTTCGCGGTCAGCGAGCTGACAATGATCACCGGCATCGGATGGTGCTTCATCAGCCGACGAAGAAACGAGAGCCCATCCATCCGCGGCATTTCAATATCCAGCGTAATCACATCCGGCTGAAGCTGAACGATCTGGTCGCGAGCCATGAAAGGATCGGGAGCAGCGCCGACAACCTGGATGCCGGGTTGCTGCGACAGTTCTCGAGTGAGCACCTGTCGAACGATTGAGGAATCATCGACGATGAGAACTCTGACGTCGCGAAGAGCTCCGGCTCGGGGATCCATGGCACATACTCCCTGAAAGCGTCAGGCGGCATTCCGCCAGCAGACGCGCAACCTCTCCCCACACGAGTCAAGTTCGCAGGTGCATCCACCGCACGAATCCGTGCAATCGGGGGCTGCGGTCTCGGGCAGGCCGAGACGAATGGGTTCCGTGGCGCCTCCAAGCTCGATCACGACCGAGCCTCCCACAATGTTTGCAAGCTCCTTGATGGCGTCGATTCCGTGTTCCGTCACATTGACTTCATCGGGCTCGACGCCCAACAAACTGGCCGCAAGTTCCTTGAGAAATCCATCACTGGCGGCCAGGTGAAGTTCTCCGGCAAGTGGACCGGTGTAGTTGATCTTGGCCGCGTGTCGGAAGGCAACGCCGGCTTGGCCCTCGGCCGGTTCGGTCAGGACGAAGGCGGTCCGTTCGAGGGCCTCGGTTGTGAGCTGGGCCAGACGATCTGGAGTGATGTCGCTCATGTATTGACTCCCATGATGCGGCCGACGAGTCGGCACAGGTCTTCGGGTTCGAACGGCTTATGGAGGCGATCGGTGACTCCCATGTGGGCGAGCCGGTCGAGTCGTGCCTGATTCGCCTCGGTGCTCACGATGACCACGTGAATGTCAGCGCATTCCGGTCGCGATCGAAGCTCCTTGATGAACGACTCTCCATCCATCACCGGCATGTTGAGGTCAAGCAGGACCAGGTCGACGGCGACAGACTCGATCACCTCGATCGCTTCTTTGCCGTTCCCGGCGTCCTGGATGCGCTCTTCGGGGATGCCCGCCATGCGAACCACCTTGCGAACCGCTCGCCGCAGGATCGGCGAATCGTCAACGATCAGGACATTGCAATTCATGCCGGGACCTCCGCGGCGACGCCGCGCTTGGGCTGCCAGATCACTTGCTCTTGCGCTTTGGTGCGCACCGTCACTAGTCCGTCCACGAGCCGGAGCGTCAGCGTCCGGCAGATGCTTCCACCGGTTTCCTCGGCGGCGATCAGGATGTTGTTCTTCCAGAACAGCTTTCGCAGGATGGTGCGATTACGGGATCCGATCTTGAACTGAATATCGTCGCCGAGTACTTCTGCGCCGCCGGCAGCACAGACGACAAGTCGTTCCTTCTTGGCTCCCAACTCGTAGGCGCGTTTGAAGAGCAGCGGAATTCCGGTGTCGCCGAACATGGCGGGGTTCTTCTCGGCTTTCTCGTCGTTCAGGGTCGCGTTGGGGAGCATGAAATGCAGCATCCCTCCCACCCGGGCAATCGGGTCGTACAGCGTCACGCCGATGCAGGACCCAAGAGCGAAGGTGATGATGCTCGCGCCCGGATCACTGGTCAGCACGACGTCGGCGACGCCCACAACGATGCGACTCGATGTCTGATCCTGAACCTCTGATTCGGGCAGAGTTGTCTTCAAAAACGACCTCCGTTACTTCAGATACAGTGACGCCTGCACCGGCTTGAACGGCACCTGCAGGCCCGAGAGCGTTTCGGCGCTGCCCACCGCCATGACTCCGCCTGGACGAAGCAGGTTGTAGAAGCGCGTCACCAGATTCTGTCGTGTGGGCTGATCGAAGTAGATCATCACGTTTCGACAGAAAATTACGTCGAACGGGCCGCGCATCGGCCAATCGCCCATCAGGTTCAACTGAGCCACCTGCACCATCTTGCGCAGACCCTGGGACACCGCGAACTTCCCGGCTCCGGCCTCCACGAAATGCGCCTTGAAGAGATCGCGGGGAACATCCGACACCTGCTTGGCGTCATAGATGCCTGCCTTGGCCTGCTCGACGGCGAAATTCGAAAGGTCCGTGGCCAGGATCTTGAAATCCCAGCGATCAAGGTCGGGAAGCGATTCAATGGCATTCATCGCCATCGAGTACGGCTCGCATCCAATCGAACATCCTGCCGACCAGATGCGAATTCTTCGGCCCGGCGTGGTCGTATTGCCCCGCGCGAGCCCCGTGTAGAACTCCCGCTCCAGGTAGTCGAAGTGTCCCCGATCACGGAAGAAGCTGGTCACATTCGTCGACAGGATGTCGAAGAACACCAGCATGTCCTCCTCGCTCGCATCGTGTTCGAGATGATGCAAGTACTGCTCCACCGTCGAAAAATCACTTCGGCGCACAAACGACGACAGGCGATTCGCCACCAGAGGCATTTTTCGCTCGGTCAACTGAAGACCCCAACGCTCTCGAACCAGAGTCGAGATCCGCTTGAAGTCCTTCGGAGAGAGGTCGGTCATGACGGTGGACATGATGAACTGATCTGAGAAGACCTCGCCGGCGCTTTCGCACCGGCGAGGCGAGATACACATCAGAACGTCGCCAGAACTTCTTCATCCTCGAGCGGAATCATCTGCTCAGCCTTGCTCCGGCTGCTGCCTCCGCCCTTGGTCGAAGCCGCTAGCGACTGCATCTTGGTGGCGCCGCCGGCGTTCGAACCCGACGACGGCTTCTGCGTCCGGGTCGGCGTCGGGCGCGAACCGCCGCTCGGCTTCGCCGAGAACGACTGCGACTGCACCTGGCTGACCTTGAACTGGTTGACCAGCTCGCGCAGTGAGGCCACCTGAGCGGACGTCTCCTCAGCGCTTGACGCCAGCTCTTCCGAGTTGCCGGCGTTCTGCTGGGTCACCTTGTCGAGTTGGCTCACGCCGGTGTTGACCTGCGAAATGCCGGTCGCCTGCTCGCCCGAGGCCGATGCAATCTCGGAGAGAAGCGTGTTCACCTTGTTGGTGCTCGCGGCGATCTCTTCAAGAGCCTGGCCGACGCGCTCGGCGATCTCGACGCCGTTGTCGGCCCGCTTCGACGCCTCTTCGATCATGGAAGAGGTGTTCTTGGCCGCCTCGGCCGATCGCTGGGCCAGATTGCGCACTTCCTCGGCCACCACCGCAAAGCCCTTGCCCGCCTCACCGGCACGGGCAGCCTCAACGGCGGCATTCAACGCCAGCAGGTTGGTCTGGAACGCGATCTCGTCGATCACCTTGATGATCTTTGAAATCTCTGACGATGACTGCTTGATCTCGTTCATCGCCTTCGACATCTGGCCCATTTCCTGCTGGCCGCGATCGGCGGCACGCTTGGATTCCTCAGAAAGCGAGTTGGCCTGCTTGGCGTTCTCGGCATTCTGCTGAGTCATGGACGACATCTCTTCGAGGGATGCGGAGATCTGCTCAAGGCTCGAAGCCTGTTCGCTGGCGCCCTGAGCAAGAGACTGGCTGGCGGAGGAAATCTGGCCGGCGCCGGAATCGATCTGGCCCGTGCCGGTCATCACTTCCGCGATCACGCTCTCGATCTTGGCGACGAAGGTATTGAACCACTTGCCAAGCTGGCCAATCTCGTCCTCGCTGTTGACATCGACCCGCTGGGTCAGGTCACCTTCGCCCTGGGCAATGTCCTTGATGCGGTCGAGGAGAATGCCGATCGGGCGGCCGAACATCTTGCGCATGAGCCACACGAAGAGGATCAACGCCCCGATGGCCAGCGGCACGGTATACATCAGGCCGCTGCCGATGAAACCGGCCACCTGCTGATCGACCGGAGCCAGCGGCACCATGACGTGATACGCGCCGTGCATGTAACCGGCCTTCCAGCCCTCCATCGGGAATCCAACGATGTCCTTGCCCGACGTATTTTCCGGACTCGGATTACCGTGGCAGGTCAGACAGTCATCGGTCAGGCGGATGGCCCGCATGTAGTGAAGAATGTTAGTGTCGCGGTCGATTCGAGCGACGGTTTCCGCGCCGTTGGCCTGTACCTGCGTCGTCAGATCGCGCAACAGTTGCTCGTCGAACGACCCGCCCTTGGGCTCGTTGTCCTTGTTGCGGGCTTCGAAGGCGGAAATGTGAAACTCGATGCCTTCGCGCTTGGCGGCTTCCTGCGCTGCGGTCCAGCCGGCGACGACCGGAACCGTTCCGAAGATCGAGGCCTCCGTGTAGGAGCGACCCGACTTCTGCAGAGTCTCGAGTTCTTCGAGCATCTCCTCTTCGTTAAAGGTGTGCCGTAGGTGCAGCCGAGCGACATGGTTCTTCGCTTCATCAGCGACGGCCGTGAATGCACCGGCGCGGGCGATGAAGGCGTCTTCCGCTGACTTGCGGAATCCGCTGACGAAGACGAAGTAATTCACACAAACAACACCGACCAGGATGATGAGCGTGAGCCCGATGATTCGCGTGCTCAGCCCGAGTGATTTGAGTTTCTGGATCATGATGTGATTCTCCTCAATGAAGCAGCCTTGGCCTCAACCCTTTGCGGCGCACGCGGGTTCGGGATTTCCGATGCCGGACGTGCGCCGACCGGCTGCGGAAGCGATTCGCTCCAGCTCGTCCGCGCGGACGACGCTGGTGATGTTCAACAACACAACGACCTTGTTCTTGACCTTGCCCATACCCATGATGAACGTCAGCGGAACCGAGCACCCGAACGACGGAGGCGGCTCGATCTGGCCCCGATTGATATCCAGCACTTCCCGCACCGAATCGACGATGAGGCCCATCTGCATGGGTTCCTGCATCTCGGAAAGCATCACCTCCACGACGATGATGCAGGTCTCCTCGGTATAGGGAACGCTGTCGAGGCCGAACTTCGTTCGCAGCTCGATCACCGGAATGATCTTGCCGCGAAGGTTGATCACGCCCTTGACGTACCGCGGTGTTTGCGGCAGCGGGGTGATGTCCATCAGCCCGATGATCTCGCGGACCGCAAGAATCTCGAGCGCATACTCCTCTTCGCCCAAGCAGAACGAGAGGTATTTCTGTACCTGACCCTGGCCGTCAGCATCCTGTGACGCATAGGGCGGGGTCGCGACGGCTTCCGTGCTCATGCAGCAGCCTCCAGGGTCGACGATTCACCGCTCCCGCTCGACCCGCTTTGCGTGGCTTCAGCCACGATTCCGGCGACATCGAGAATGAGCGCAACGCGACCGTCGCCAAGGATCGCGCCACCTGAAACTCCCCGAAGTGCCTTGCCACCGAGGCCAAGATTCTTAATAACCACCTGTTGCTGACCAATGATTTCATCCACCAACAGGCAGCACTTCGCTTCATTCGTTTCCAGCACCAGGAAGAGCCCGTCAGTCAGGGTCTGCAGTTCAGCCTCAATGCCCAGCACGCGGTGCAGTCGATACACCGGCAGCAGCTGGCCGCGAACCATGGCCATCTCGCCCTGCCCGAGCACCGTGTGGATTTCCTTTTCCGTGGGGCGGAAGGAGTGTTCGATCGAAAGCGTCGGCAGGACGTATCTTTGATCGCCCGCACGCACCACCATGCCGTCGATGATCGCCATCGTCAGGGGCAGTCGAATGGAAAACACCGTTCCCTTGCCGGGCTGGGTCCGAATCTCCACCTTCCCGCGCAGGGCTTCAATGTTTCGTCGCACGACATCCATGCCGACGCCGCGGCCGGAGATGTCCGTCACCTTTTCTGCCGTGGAGAATCCGGGAAGGAAGACCAGGTTGTAGATCTCCTGATCGGGAATCTCCTCGATCGGGCGATCCGGCCGGTAGACGCCCTTCTCGATGGCCTTCTTGAGGATCTTCTCGCGTGAGAGGCCGCGACCGTCATCCTCGATCTCAATGACAATCGAGCCGCCGCTGTGGAATGCCCGCAGATCAATCGTGCCGTGTTCGGGCTTGCCGGCCTGCAGCCTGGCCTCGGCAGGTTCAATCCCGTGATCGCAGGAATTTCGAATCATGTGCACCAGCGGGTCGGCGATTTCATCGACCATGTTGCGATCAAGTTCGACATCCTCGCCACTGGTCCGGAAGGTCACTCGCTTGCCGGCCTTGGCGGCCACGTCGCGCACGAGTCGAGCCATCTTCTGGAATGTGCCCTTGAGTGTGACCATTCGCAGAAGCATCGACACCTCCTGAAGGTCACGAATGCTCTTGCTTACCGCGGAGAGGTTCCGCTGCAATCGCTGGTCACTGACCTGCTGCATGGCGCGATCCTGCACGATCATCTGTTGCGCAATCACCAGTTCGCCTACGAGATTGACGAGGGCATCCATGCGCGTCGTACTGACCTTTACCGTCTGGTCAGGTCGTCGGCCGCCGGCTTTGGCCGGCGCCTCACCGGCTGCCGTCTCAGTTGGCTTGGAGGTGGCCGGTGATGCGACAGGCGCCTTGGCGGCTGCAGGTACCGGCTTGCCGCTCAGGGCCAGCTTGAGGTTGGCCTTCAACGCCTGAACGGCCTCCAGGGACGGCGGCGCCTGACCCTCGATGCTGCTGATGAGCTTCCCGAGCATGTCGGCCGCCTGAAGGATGAGTTCAAGAAGCTCGGTCGAGAGGTGGATGGAATTGTTCCTGGCCGCGTCAAGCAACGACTCGGCCTCGTGGGCGACTTCGACAATTGTCGTCAGGTTCATGAACCCGGCAACGCCCTTGATCGTGTGGAACGCCCGGAACACGATGTTGATCTGTTCTCTCTCGTGGGGATCCTGCTCCAGTTGAAGGACCGCCGCCTCTGCAGCGGCCAGGTGCTCCCTTGCCTCAAGTGCAAACTCCGCGCAGCTCTCGGCCGGGAGGTGCGCTGTGGGCATCAGGGCCGCGTCGGAGGCGACTGCCTTTTCCGGCTCCGGTTGCTTCTCCGCAGCACGCTGCACTTCCCGAAGAGCATTCATCAGCTCGGAGTGGGGCGGTGGTTGTGAAGAGAAGTCTGCGGCGAGAGCCTTGGTGTAGGCCTTCATCCAGTCCACCACGTCAAGCAGCGCGGTCGTTGGCGGCGTCTCCTTGTGTTCGATCGCCCACTCCATCGCGGATTCCGCTTCGTGCAGAAGGGCCTGTGCATCGGAGAGCGCGAAGACACCGCATTCACCCTTGAGAGTGTGAATATTGCGGCGCAGTTCGCTGAGAGTGTCGGGGTCCTGCTCGCCCGTTTCCAAGGCGAGAAGGGCCACCTCGATCGCCCCGATGGTTGACTCGGCGCTCACGATCCAGGCCGACGCCAGCTCCGGGTCGAATCCGCTGTCGGAGCGACTCGTTCGAATGGCGCCGTCAACGGCGCGTTGGATTTCTCCAATTTCCTTGCGAACCTTCTGAAAGGCTCCGTCAGTGTCGGCGACCTCGCGAAGGACGATTCCTTCAATGCTCTCGGCGGCGTCCTTGCACCGGCCCACCAGAAATGTTGCAGTGGTCCCCCCTTCGAGCGCTGCAGCCAGCTTCAGCAGATCTTCCTGGATCTCGACCAGACCGGGGAGGTCCGACGAATCGGAAGCGAGGGATCGACGTGCAAGATGTTCAACGATGTTTTCTACGTTTGACATGCTGGCTTGCCTCGCAGTCGTGACGAAGCACCTCAAAAGCGTGTTTCACAACACGACTGCCTCGTATCGACGCAAGCCGCATCCCACTTCAATCAACATGCCGCCGTTCCGATATTCCGTGGCCGACGGGTTCGGATGAGAAGGTTTTCAGACCTCGACCGGATCAGAAGTTGCGGATTTTGGCTAAACCGCTTCGGCTCGTGAGTCGATGGTCAGTTGGCAACGTGGCGCTGAATTTCGAAGGCGTTACAGCTCCAACCTTGAGGCCGGTACACCATGAATGTGCGCTTCATTAATCCGTTCATTGAATCCACGATCCGCGTCCTCAAGACGATGTTGAAGGTCGATGCGACGATCGGCAAGCCGACGCTCGCCAAGGAGGCATTGGCCCATGATGTCTCGGCGATCATCGGCCTCTCCGGCGACGTTGTCGGGAATGTCGTTCTCTGTCTTCCAACTCCGGTGGCGACCCAGTTGGTTGGCCGCTTCGCCGGAACAGAGTTTCCACCGGACCGTGAGGAGTTTGCCGATGCCATCGGCGAACTTGTCAACATGATCGCCGGTGCCGCCAAAGCGCAGTTCGAAGGCATGTCCGTCTCAATTTCCTGCCCTTCCGTTGTTGTCGGGAGCAGGCACACCGTTACACGTCCCAGCGATGTTATCGGCATCCATATCCCGTGTAAGGTGTGGTGCGGGGACTTCATCCTCGAGATCACCATGAAAAACGTCCAGGGTCAGACCGGCCAGGTTGCCGGTTCCCAGAAGGCCTCGGCCGCGTGAACTGTTGGAAGGAGAGTGATCATGAAGGTCATGGTTGTTGATGATTCCACCACGATGAGGAACATCATCAAGAACATTCTCAGTGGCCTCGGAGCCACCGCCATCGACGATGCGTGCGATGGTCAGGATGCTCTGAGCAAAGTTGATGCCTCGAACCCCGACCTCATCCTGCTCGACTGGAACATGCCCAACATGGATGGGCTGTCATTCGTCAAGGCGTTTCGGGCCAAGGGAAAGAAGACGCCGGTCATCATGGTGACCACCGAGGCTGAAAAGACTCGCGTCATTGAAGCCATTAAGGCCGGTGTCAACAATTACGTCGTCAAGCCATTCACGCCCGAGTCTCTGTCCGCAAGAATCAACGAGACAATGTCCAAGGCCAAGGCTGCCTGACCAGGCTGTTTCAGGTGACGCTCTGACCGATCTTGCCATGAATGCGAGGTCCCGTCATGTCCGACCAGCAGGAACCACGCGTCATCATCGACGCGGATGCGTTATCCCTTACTATTGATATCCCAGAAAACGCCGACCCCGCGTTTGTGAATCGGGATGCGTTCGATGGCATGATCGCCGCGGCGGGGATTCCCGTCACCCCAGCGCTGAAATCGGCGCTCGACCGTCTCTCGGTGTCGCCGACTCCGGGTCGACATGTCGTGGCACGGGCCGAGCCGCCGACGCCCGGCCGCGCCGGCTCGCTCCAATGGCGGCCGAATTTCGACCCGACGGACTCCAGCGCGCCCAGCGACGGAAAAGTCGATCTCTATGCCGCAAGGAAAACGATTCAAGTCAACATCGGCGATCACCTGGCAGACGTGATTCCCCCCACCGACGGAGCCGACGGTCGAGATGTTCGCGGCCGGGTCCTTCGGGCTGTGTCCGGAAAGCCGGCCCGCGTACTTGCGGGAAAGGGAATCTCGGTCGACTCGACCGGCCGCGTCCTGGCTTCTGAGGCCGGCATTCTTGATTTCTCCAAGGATGAGATCCGCATCCTCAAGGTCCTTGACGTTCAGGATTGTGTGGACTTCTCCACCGGGAGCATCGACTTTCAGGGTGACGTCTCCATTCGCCACGGCATTCAGGACAACTTCACGGTTCGTGCCTCCGGCAACATCAGCATCGGCGGTCTCGTGGCCGGCGCCAACATTCATTGCGGCGGGAATCTGGCTTGCAGCCGCGGGATCGCCGCTCGACATCGAGGCATCGTTGAAGTCGGTGGGGATGCTCGAATCGGGTATCTCGATCATGTGAAGGCTCGAATTCAGGGCTCGCTCACGATTGATAACGAGATCATGAATTCGGAGCTTGTGGTTGGAAAGGATCTGGTCTGTTCCGGCAGCCTTGTGGGTGGGACAACGTCTATCGGCCGTGCGCTTCGATTGGCCGACCTTGGCAACGAAGCGGAGATTGCCACCGAGATTCACCTCGGGACGCTCCCGCTTGTGTCAGGGGCAATCAAGGACCTCGACCATCAGGTCGGTCAGCTCGAGCAGGAGGCAGCCAAGCTGACCCAGACTCTGGATCTGCTCAAGCTTTCGAGGCGCCCCACGCCCGCGGAACGCGAGCAGATGACCGAAGTCTCATATCAGCTCGAGGAGCTGCGAACCCGGCAGCGGGACGTCGAATCCAGGAAACTCGAACTGCTGGCTCGAAAGGATGAACTCCGAACCATCAAGATCGAGATCGACAGGTCGGTTTTTCCGCGAGTCATCTTTGTCGCGGATGAACAGCGCGTCGAGATCAACCGGCGGATCAAGGGACCAGCCCGGATTGGATGCAACGAGCACTACCAGCTCAGCATTCAGATCGGCAATGGTCAGCCGCAACCGCTGACCGACTTTGCCCGTGCGGGGGCCGCACAGGCGCGCCGATCCGCCGCCTGAATCCAGTTATTCAGACGACCCAACCACCCGTCGATAGAGCTCGCAAACCATCGCCTCATAGGCGGGCGTCACAGGCTCGCTTCGGCGCGCCATCACCGCCTTCATGGTCTCCAGGAATTTGTCCATCCGATACGGACGAATTCCGTCGTCGGTAATCCAGGAGAATCGCGGCGTGGTCAGCGGAGGCGGCGCGGTCGACGCAATCATCGCCCCGGTACCGATCACGGAACCGGTCATGACCCGGGTGTTGATCGCCAGCTTGGCATGATCACCAATGACCGCGCCAAGAAACGTCAGGCCCGTGCGCAGTTGCGGCCCATGCGTCTCAACTCGCATACTGACCTCGTCATAGGTGTTGAGAAGGTTGGAATTGGTCGTGCCTGCTCCGAGGTTGACCCATTTGCCGACCCATGAGTCTCCGAGATGACCGTCGTGAGCCTTGTTGGAAAAACCCTGAAAGACGGTTCCGCCAACCTCGCCGGCCACCTTGCAATTGGGTCCGATAACTGTCCGAGGTTTGATCAATGCCCGATCGATGATCGTACAGTTATGTCCAATCGAACAGGGGCCGCAAAGCACCGTGCCCGGCCGAATGACCGCCTTCTCCGCCACCAGAATGGGCCCCTGCTCACAATCAAAGACCACACCCGGATAAATCGACGCCGACTCGTGGACAACGACCGGATGCTCCCCCACCACGCTGGATTCATCCACGAGCCGGGTCGGAAAGTTCCGATGGTTGTGAATGTCGTGGCAAATCGTCTCTTCAAGGATCGCGAGCACATCCCACGGGTACCGGTAGAGCAATCGCTTGCCGCCGGATCGCGGTTGAATCCGTTCCGGAAGCTCACCCGTCGAAAGGAAATACTGCGCGTCAGCTCGGCGAAGACACGCGGCCACCACATGGCCTGTCGCCTCTTCGGTCACGGCGGTGTTGACGCCGAGATTCCATGACCCATCGGGCATGGCCCAGCGCCCGTTCACACAGAGAACCGTCTCCTCCTCCGGAACCCGGTTCACGGGCGCATTCGCCCGTTCTTCGAGAATCCTGCGCAGCCGTTCGGGTGCCCAGTATCCGGCCAGCCGTTTGGGAAACGCTGAAGTAATGCGCCCCGCGGTGGTGAGCATGCCGGTCCTCAACTCAAACGCCGCCCGAAGGTCGGTCATGGGCCCGAACTGCCCGAGTCCGTCATCGAAAATGATGAGTCGCACCATGCCGGGTTTCCTCAGTTCACCATCGGGCTGACCGCTGCACGGAAGGATGGAATCCCCACAACGGCGTGGTCCGGGTCAGCAACCAGCCCGCCGGGACCGCGATCGCAGCGCAATACAGCGCCCGAACGCCTTGCCAGACCAACTCCTGAAATGCCGAACCGTTTGGCCAGACTAACGATGTGCCGGGATACCACGATCGGACCAGCATCACCGACACTGCGACCAGCGAAGCGATCAGCAGGAACAGCAATGTCATCGCCCCCATGGTCAGAGGGTTTCGCCGAAACACCATGGTCCGCAGCGGCAGAATCAAATGCGAGCCGACGAAGTATCCCAACGTCCAGGGACCGATGAGATAAAGTCCTCGAGTCGGCACCGTCCCAAGCGAGATCCGCGCTGAAAGATCCACGACCAGGCCGATGATCAGACAGGCCCATAACGCCGTATACCGTGGCGCCCCGAGCGCGACGAAGACCGCCAGGCACGGGATCAACGCAGGTACGTATGACCCGATCTGAAACACGTTCGAAAAGCTGCTGTCCAAGACGAGCGCGACGAACAGGAAGAGAATGAAGATCCCCCACCTCACGGTTGGGCTCCCGTCTCCGGAAGCTTCAGGGTGACCGTCAACAGGCGCGAAAACTCGGCGATACGCGGACGAACGACAACTTCCATCCTTTTCGGCGAATCGTCCTTCCGCGTCATCGACTCCACCTGTCCGATGATCATCCCCTGAGCAGTTTCCGGCCAGCCGACGTCCCAGAGCCGAACCACATCTCCGACCCGAGCTGGCACCTCGTCACTGATGTCTCCGACAAACGTCCCATCACCAATTGGAATCAGCTGAATCGGAATGGGTTCATACTGCCGCTCGGCGGTGGTTGCCGTGGTCACCATCCCCTGAATGAGCTTGTGTATCGGGTCGGTGGTCAAGATCAGGACGCTATTGAGAGCGCTGACGTCGCTCTCCTCGCCGACACGACCGACCAGATCAGCCCCGCCATGAACGGCGACGACGCCGGGGGCTACGCCATGGGCCTTACCGACATTGAGCTTCAAGGGTCCATCCGCCCTTGATCCCGCCATGCCGATGATTCGGGCCACGAGCGGGCGAAACGCACCCGTTTCATTGAAACGCCGAGCCTGCTGCAGTTCCTCGATCTCCTGCTCCAATTGCTTGATCTTCTCCCACGCGGCAAACAACGCGCTGTTGGCAATTTCCCGTTCCTTCGCGAGCTTCTGATAATCCTCCGACATCATCGCTAACGGATCATCCGGTGGACGAAGCCATCCGCTCACCCGCCGGGCCAGGTCGCCAAACGGTGTTCGCACAACGTTAAGAATTTCCGCCACATCGTTGACACGACCCAGCAGAGGCGTCGGCAGCAGCGACAGCACGATCACGAGCAACACGGCGATGTTGAGAGGGTCTGTTCGACCGTGACTCCGAAGCATGGGTTCCGCGAATAAGGATACCCGCATTTCGCACGGTCTTGGTGTGCTGCTGAGTCTCAACGGACCGATCGGATCCCGGGATCGCGTCAGGGACTCAGAAGCATGGACCCTGCCAGCACGCTGCGACCCGTCCAGAACAGGGTGCGGATCCAGTTGGTCGACACGAGCCGTTGGTGAGCCGGCTCATCCCATCGGCTGGACAGCCGCCGATGCATCGGCACTTGAAGGCCGAAGGTTGAGGCCCAGATGATTACGAGAAACGCAGCCCCGACCCACGCCGCGGTCCTCCTCGGCGATGCTGCCAGGACCAGCACGGTCGCCGCCAACTCCACCAGCATCCCCGGGGCCACCACCCATGTCGTCCTCGACATGTGTGATTTCTCGTAGGCGATCCAATCCGGCTCGGCCATCCCCCTCCCGGCCCGGGCCATGAGCGGATAGTGCACCACTTGGACAAACCAGATCAATCCCGTCATATACCACGACGATGCGGCATGAAGCAGCAGTAGTGAGAACGAGGCATGGATCACATCCGCTGATTTCGGCGGTTTGCGAGGTTCAGACGCAACAAATCCCGGCCGCACTGATACGAACCGATTGTCTATCGGCCCCCCTAACGGCTTTCTCGTCCAAGGGTGCGATAGGATTCGCGCTCGCCTCGGCCCCGAAGCGGATAGTCCTTGCGAAGCGGGTGGGCCGGAAAATCCTTCCACATCAGGATTCGCCGTAGATCCGGGTGATTGGTGAAGCGAATGCCATACATGTCGTAAACCTCCCGCTCCCGCCATTCAGCGCCGGGCCAGAGATCGGTCACGCTCTCAATCTCGAGCCCGGGATCCTCCGCGATACCGGACGTCTCGAGTGTCGGGTTGAGATACACCTTCACGGTCAGTCGACGATTGAACTCATAACTGGTCAGGAGATACACCA
Organism: uncultured Isosphaeraceae bacterium; assembly: GCA_964407695.1. GTDB lineage: Bacteria > Planctomycetota > Phycisphaerae > Phycisphaerales > SM1A02 > CAYOWQ01. The sequence goes on from CAYOWQ010000006.1 coordinate 62,783, forward strand.
CGGCGAATCGCCCCGGCTGAGTGGCCGGGTAGTTCAGGTAATCAACGCCCAGCACGTCTGACAGGAAGTTGTAGTCGCAGCCAGGGTCGTCGCGCAGATGCCGCATCAGGTCGTGCAGCTTTTCCCGCGGCGGCACCAGCGTGGTTTGCCCGCGAAACTCCGCTACCTTGAACTTGACGTTTGGAAACGCTGCCTTGACGTTGGGCAACGTCGGATGATCCAGCATCGGAGAGGTCGGCGGCGTTGGCATGGACATGGGAACGATCCTATCCGGTCAATGGCGAAAGTGGCGAATACCGGTCATTAGACAGGTGACCCCGCGCCGCCGACAGAGCTCCAGGGTGTCGTCGTCGCGCTTGGATCCGCCCGGATGCACCAGGCACCGGACCCCCGAGTCAACAAGGATCTGCGGCCCATCGGCAAATGGAAAGAAGGCGTCCGACGCCGCGGTGGCGGGCGCCGATCGAATCCGATCACCCGCCTTCTCAACCGCCAGGCGTGCCGCGGTCACCCGGTCCATCTGGCCCGCACCGGCGCCGAGAAGAGACTTCCCGCTCACGATGCAAACGGCATTTGATTTCAGGTGCTTGGCCACGCACCAGCCGAACGCGGCGTCTTCAAGGACCGCCTGGCTCGGCGCTTCACCGGCGGCGACCGTCCATTCCTGCACCCGAGGCAGGGCTTCATCGCGCTGCTGCACGAGCAATCCACCCACCACGCTGCGCAACATGTGCGACCGACCACCACCACGACGCATCGGGCCCAAGTCGAGCAGGCGAACGTTTTTCCATCGCTCGCCAAGCATTGCCGCTGCATCGGGAGAGAAACCCGGCGATGCGATGACCTCCAGAAACCGATCCCCCGTCGCAATCGCCTCAGCGATCGACGCATCGATGACGACATTCATGGCGAGGATGCCGCCGTAGGCTGCCAGCGGGTCACCCGCGTAGGCCAGTTCAAACGTCCCGGCTCCACTGGCCGCCACCGCTGCGCCGCACGGATTGGTGTGCTTCACAAGGACGGCCGCAGGCTCTCCACGGAACGTGTCATGAAGGTCATGCACAAGGTCGAGCGCAGCCGCTGCATCGAGCACGTTGTTGTAACTCAGGGGCTTGCCCTGCAGCATCGTGGCATTGACCACACTGGTCTCCTGCGAGACCGGATCGGAGTAGACCGCCGCCGATTGGTGGGGATTCTCGCCGTAACGCAACCCCTGCTTCAGCACATGGCTGGTGCGAAGGACATGCGGATACTGTGCGTGATCCGCCCGGTTCATCCACTCGCTGATGGCAGCGTCATACTCAGCCGTTCGGGAGAATGCCGCCGCAGCCAGATCGCGCTTGAGTGCATCACTGACAGCGCCCCCATTCGCCTGCATATCGCTGATGACCGTGTCGTACTGGTGCACGCTGGTCACTACCGCAACATCGCGATGATTCTTGGCCGCCGAGCGAATCATCGCCGGACCTCCGATATCGATCTGTTCGATGGCCTCCTCGCGATTCACTCCTTCGCGGGCAATGGTGGCCTCAAACGGGTACAGGTTGATGCACACCAGATCGATCGGCTCGATGCCGTGTTCGGCCATGGCCTTGGTGTGCTCGGGGTTCTCGCGCACCCCCAACAGGCCGCCGTGCACCTTGGGATGAAGTGTCTTCACCCGGCCATCGAGCATCTCCGGAAACCCGGTCATCTTCTCGACCGGAGTGACGGGCAGCCCGGCAGCCTCAATCGCCCGAGCCGTGCCCCCGGTGGACAGAAGCGCCACACCCATGTCCGCAAGGGCACGGGCAAACGCAATCAGGTCGGTCTTGTCGCTGACTGAAAGCAGCGCCCGTCGGACTCGCGGCGGCCTCTGCATGAATCATCCACCCGTCCTGCTCAACGGCCGACGACTTTCAGATGACTGACGCGGCCATCATCGCCGGAGACAAAGAGCTCGCCATTTTCAAGCGAATCGCACCATGCCTGATCGACATCGGGTACACCCACTTCGCTGACGACATTGCCGCGAATATCAACAAGCCACATGACCTTCTTCCGGCTGTCCCACACGAGCAGGTTGCTTCCGACCGTTGTGACCACGCTGCCGGACACCGTGGAGGCCTCCCAAAGCAGCTTTCCGCCCGGCGAGTCCGCCGGATTCGCTTCCAAACAGGCTAGGCCCTTGCCGGGAATCTGCTGATACACATGCGATCCGATGACCACCGGGGCGTCTCTGAGAGGCGAGACCGTCAGGTACTTCCAGCGAGTTCGCCCATTTCGGATATCGAGCGCCCAAAGGTATTGATCCAGCCCCGCCACGTAGACGATTCCATCGCTTGCGGCGGGAGATGCCACCACGCCATCGAGCAACTGCTTCGCCCAGATCGAATGTGTGGACCTCGCGTCGAGAACCATCACTGTGCCCTTGAGACTGACCGCGACGATGTCATTGCCGACCAGAAGCGGTTTGACGGTGATGGCGCCATTCAACTGATTCGCACCATACGCAACACCCGCGAGATATTGATGCCATACAACCTGACCGTTGTGCGACCCATAGACAACGAATCGGTCCCAGACGGTTGAAGGGGTCGACGCAATCTTCTCAAACCGCTGGCGTCGAAGCGGTGCGCCGTTGGCCGCATCCACGACGAAGAGCTCGGTATCAGTAGTCAGGAACAGTCCGTCTCCGCTCTCACCCACCATCCGCGAGATGCCGAGAATTCGGCCCATCTGGCCACCCATTGGTGAACGCCACACGGCACCTCCATCCTTGAGGCGGAGCCTCGTCAGCATCTGCGATTCATCCAGAACCACAACCGAGTCGCCGAGGACCCAGAAGTGACTGAGCTTGGAGCCGGTCTGTTGGCCCACCAGGCTTTGCCAATCGATGCGCAGTCCGAGCGATTGCGCGCTCACCGGACCGATCAGATAGTCCTGCTCCAGTTTGCGGAGGACTTCATCCGTCGTGGCTCCCGGCGCGACCTGCGCTGAGCCGTTGGCGTCTGCCGGCGCCGCCGACGTGGATTCCGTGGAATTACACCCCACGGATAGGGATATCGATAGTCCCGCAAGCACGGATTGAAGGAGGTTCAGCATGGTCATGAGGTCTCTGCCGCGAATCGCTTCCTGAATCGCCGGCCGGGCGGGGCCGCCGTGGGGAAACCCGCAGTATCGAGATGCCGATACACCATGTCAAACAGTTCGTTGAGACGATTCCCGCCCCAACTCAAGACCGTACAGAATCGGCCCTTGAGGCTCCCAGGAGCGGCACGCCACCCGCACCCTTGGAGTGCTTACTCCTTGTCGACATTTGCCGTAGCTTCAGGCGATCCGAGAAGTGTCTTCAGAAAGACTCCGTCGTCATAGCTCTGACCCTTCTGGTTCATTTCGGCAAAACGAACCACCACAAGGCCAAGCTGGGGAATGAGATACAGCCGCTGCTTCCCAGCCCCTGCGGCCATTACCGCATCCACGGGTTTACCGTCCAGGGCGACCTGCTCAATCTGGGCCGCTTGTCGAGTGGCACGGTCGTTGCCGGTCATCCATCCAAACCGCTCGCGGATGCGTCCCGATGCTCCGGGGGTATCGGCAACTTCCGCTCCATCGCCCTCTTCGCCATTGAGGAGCCACCAGGTCAGACCGTAATGGGTGTTTGCCTTGCTCGGCGCGAAACACGGCTCAAAGGATCCTTCCTTGAATGAAGGCTCCAGCGAGCCATCGGCGGATCTCGTTGCGCCGCCAAGCCGAACAAACTCGCCGAATCGGGCCCACTCCAGGGCAGTCAAATGCCCGCCACCGGGCAGATTGGGATTGCCCACGCGATCCGGGGCAAAACGTTCCAGCGGAATGTCAATGCCGGCCGGCACAAGTACTCTCGCTCTCAAGTACTCCCAATAGTTCTTCTCCGGTCGATCAGCTGATTTCAGCTTACGGCTCAGAAGCTCGCCGAATGCGTAGTAGTGGCTCGGGCCATATCGAAACCTCTCGCCCGGATCGGAGGTGGCGGGAATGTTTACAGCGGCAGCAAACCGATTCTCCGGCATCGATTCCCGCCGATCGCGCAGCCGTCCAGCAAGATTGTTTGCTGCTCCCAGATCTCGAATTCCCGCCCCCTGACGCCCAAGCGATGGATCGTCCGGCTCAAGACCCGAACTGAGGCTCAGGAGATGACGCACGGTAATCTTTGACTTGCGAGAATCTTCCTTCCATTCATTGATGGTGTCGCTCACCAACTCATCGAGACCTGAGAGAAGACCGTCTTCAATGGCCGCCATGGCGAGGATCCCGGTGAAGGACTTGGTGCCACTTGCGAGGGGATGGAGCTTTGACGCGGACCAGCCGTTGGCATAGTCCTCGAATACGACCGTACCGTTCTGCATCACCAGCACAGCACGGCCCGAGTGCTCCGCGGAGTATCTTGCCGCGGCTTTAGCCCGCTCGAGATCGATTGCGGGGGCATCCGTTACGTCTCCTCTGAGGAACGCTGCGGGCACCTGCTCTGCAGTAGAAGCGGCCGACGCCGGAGGCGTATCGCTGAGAGCCGGATTGCCGCAACAGAGCAGAACACTTAAGACCAGCGAGGGTGTCATGGCAAGAATTGAACGGATTCGCAACAGGGCCTATTGCATACCCGGGACGGTATTGGGAACGCCCATCGTCGCTACCATCCCTGCGGCATCATGTTTACCGGTCTTATCCAGCATGTCGGCGTGGTCAGTGAGGTCCGGCCGCGACAGGAAGGAATTCGTCTGCGGATCGACCCAGACGAGTGGTCGCACGAACCGACTCATGGCGAATCGATCTCGGTCAACGGGTGCTGCTTGACCGTGGTTGACGCATCTCGCGGCGGACTTGAATTTGACTGCGTTGCACAAACCTTGGCGAAAACCACGCTCGGCGGTTTGGGGCCGGGACAGCGGGTCAATCTCGAGCGTGCCTTGAGGGCTTCCGATTTTCTCGGCGGGCATTTTGTTCAAGGGCATGTCGATGGCGTCGGTACCGTCCGATCAGTCCAGGACCGGGGGGGAGACTATCGGCTGGTCATTGAGGTGCCCTCCGACGTCAGCGCGTTTCTCATCCCACGGGGATCGATCACCGTTGACGGCGTCTCGCTGACCCTTGCGGGCACTGATGCACGCACATTCGAAGTCGCGTTGATCCCCACCACGCTCGACCTCACGACACTGGGCGACCTTCGAGTTGGCGATCCGGTGAACCTTGAGGCCGACGTGCTTGCCAAGACCACCGTAACCTGGCTCGAACGGCTTCACAAGGATTCGTGAGTTCACGACCCCCGGCTTGTCACTGCTTCGCGGGGTGACGGGCCCTGGACCGGTTCGCATTGGACCGGCATACCGACATCGGTGCACAGCAGTGTCAGGTCGTCGATCTGATGCAACGAGCCCTGCTGGCGGCTCACCGCCTCGCGCATCGCTTCCATCGCCAGTTTCGGGTCGGACTCGGCCCGCAATCGCTCGAACTCTTCGAGATATTGCCGCGAAGGAAGGGCCTGCCGCTCGCCACCCGGCCTCAAACCTGGTTTTCCATTCGGAAAGGCAACCTCAAATCCGTCGGAGAACATCACGAGCCGATCATCGACGTTCAGTTGCACCTCAATGTGATCGAAGGACTCTCCTTCGAAGACACCCAGGAGACCTCCCGGAGTCTCCAGCGATTCGCTTCGGCCGTCGCGGCGAAAGATCAGCGGCGCTGGATGCCCCGCGCCGGCAAGTTTCAGCACGCGAGTTCGGCAATTGAGCACGCCATAGACGGCGGTGGCGAAGCGCGTTGTCCGGCCCTGCCGTCGGATCATTTCCGCATTCAGGCGCGCGAGAGCTTCGCTTGGCGGCACGATGCGCGTTCGGCCGGCGACCACTTCTCGCGTCGGAAGGGAGCGGCAGATGACCATTGTCAACAGGGCCGCCGGAACACCATGGCCGACCGCATCGGCAAGAAACAGGCTGACATGGTCCTCATCCAGACGGCAGACGTCATAAATATCCCCGGAGACATAGCTCGCGGGCTGCCACATGGCCGCGAATCGCACCCCATGAACATCCGGCAGCTCGCGCGGCAGAAACTCCTGCTGCACCATCGCGGCCAGCTGCAATTCGTCGTGCATCCGGGTGATTTCACCGCGCAGGCCTCCGGTGCACCTCATCGAGAGTGAGAGTTCGTGTTGCAGCCGCCGAATATCAACCTGCCGCGCCAGCATGCCGTGGATTCGTGCAGCGCTGGCATCAATTGATTCATTCGCGGATTGCACAATAACGGACGTGGCGGTCATCTCGGGATGCTCGCCCTCGGCAACCACCAATCCCGGGCGGAGGTGTTCATCACACAGGTCCGAGAACTCAATAGCCATGGAACGGGCCATCGCCTCGCCCCACCAGAGCACATGTACATCGCCCGATTCAATAACTTCGGGGCTGAGCGACCCCGCATCAATCGTCCGAGCGGCAAATCCCTTGCAGGTTGAGACATTCGACAGTGCCGAACACCACCGGCCCACACGGTCCTTCTCCGCTGCGGACGCCGACGCTGAAACATAGACATTGACGGTCCAGGAGGTCATGGTGACAGCGGATCCCCTGTCGGGCGCTGCAGACCCGCAACGAGACCGACGTCTTCGGATCGGTCTATTCCGCCATGGCCTTGAGCTTCTTGAGGTCCAACTCGATTTTCTCCCCGTTCTTCAGCCCGAGTGTGCGGAGCGTTCCACCTTTAAGCTCAATGGCAAATTGGGCCGGCATCACGCTTGGATAACGTTCCGATATTCTCGCCTCGTAGGCGGCCTCGGTCTCTTTCTTGGACTTGGGAGGTTCCGCCTTCATCTCGTGCATGGCGGTGATGTAGCCAAGGTTGTCCAGAAAGATGATGTCGAGATCCACCATCGTGTGCGACATCCAGAAGCTCTGGTGCTGGGCCACGGGAAATACGAAGATCATGCCACCGTCATCCGCAATCGATGGTCGGTACATGAGTCCCTTGACCCGTTCCGCCGAAGTCGTCGCCAATTCGAGCTTGAACACCCGCCCGCCAATCGTTACCTGTTCAGTCCGTGGGCCATCCCCAGTGCCGCTCGCGCACGAAGTCATCGACACCGCCAGCACGAAGGCGATCAGGCTCAGGAGGATGTTCCGCGAAGTATCCATTCGTGATCTTCAGGACGAAAGCATACAGGACCGCGTGGAAGCTGTTCCAATTGAAACCGATCTGCGAACTCCTGACTCGTCAAACCGTCGGATGGGCCGATGCCGCACCACGCGGCCAGTTTCGCCACAACTCGCTCCGGCGGCACACCCACATTCCGGTACGACTCGATCCGAGCGTCGCCGTGCCGTTTGGCCAACCGCTTCCCATCCGGACCCACCACCAGCGGAACATGGCACCACGCCGGGACCGGCAGATTCAGTGCTTGATAGATCAAGGCCTGCCTCGCCGCCGACGGCAGCAGGTCATCACCCCGAACCACGTGCGTCACACCCTGCCGCGCATCATCAACCACCACCGCAAGTTGATACGCCGGTACGCCCTGTTTCGTCCAGAGAATGAAGTCGCCGACTTCGTCGCACGGTCGAACCCGCGTGCGGCCGGCAACCGCATCCGCAATTTCCACATCCTCTTCGCCAACGGCAAATCGATAGGCCGCGGACTCATCCTCAAAATTCCATGCCTCGCCCGGCGCGGGGCGCAGTGATCGCGAGAAATGCACCTCGTGCTCGCCGGCATGCGGCGCGCTGGCCGCGGCGGCAATCTGCGATCGGGTCAGATCGCATCGAAACACCAGCTCTTTCTTCGCCAGGTCGCGCATGGCAGCGCGATAGGGCGCGAGATCACTTGACTGCCGAAGGACTTCGCCATCCCAATCCATACCCAGCCAGCGAATGGTCTCCAATGCAGCCGCTGCAGCGTTCGGCTTGATGCGAGGACCGTCAAGGTCCTCGATTCGCATGAGCAGTTTCCATCCATTCCGACGTGCGAGAGCCCAATTGATTAGAAATGTTCGAGCATTGCCGAGATGAAGCGAGCCGGTCGGCGATGGAGCGAGTCTGGAGACAGATTGAGTCATGGGCCAGTTGAATCGGTATGATGCGGCCTCAGAGCATACGACGCCCCGCGGAGCCGCTCATGGACCTATTGCCAGAGGCCGAGATCGAACAACTGATGAAAACCCTTCCGGATTGGGCGCTTGCGGGCGACGCCATTCAGCGCACGTACAACTTCACCGACTTTGTTGCGGCCATCGCCTTCATCAACAAGGTTGCAGCTGAAGCGGAGCGAGTTCAACACCATCCCGACATTCTCATTCGTTACAACAAGGTAACGCTCACGCTTTCGACCCACGACGCCGGCGGCCTTACGGAAAAGGATTTCAATCTGGCCGCAACGGCGGATCGATTTCTCGACACTCGGCGGCGCGCTCCGGCGTCCTGACCAAACTCAGGCGCTGAGGGCCTTTCGGAGGAGTGCAGCTCGGGCTTCGCGCAGTTGATCCGGTCCGAGTCCTTCATAGCCCGCCGTCTGCATGTGGGCGGGCTGAATCATCAGAAAGAGTCGGTTGATCGTTGTCGGCTCGATTCCCTCCAGCCGCCGCAGAAGGACGCCGAGGCGAACCCTCGACAACAACTTCATGGCTTCATCAACCCCCATCAGTCGCGCTCCGCGGAGGATGCCGATGCCCCGGTGTACTCGATCGTCGAGCAATGACGCGTGACGCTCCACCAGTGTTCTCCGCGCCTGCCGCTCATATTCGACGATGCGAGGCAGGATCATCGTCTCAAACCGATCGAGAAGGTCCGACTCGGTGAAACCGAGCGTGACCTGATTTGAAATCTGATAGAAGTCGCCCGCGGATTCAGATCCTTCTCCGTGGAATCCCCGCACGGCAAGGTGCAACTCCTCCGCCGCCCGGCGAAGTTTCTCGATCTCGTTGGTCAATTTCAGGGCCGGAAGATGAAGCATGGCGGAGAGGCGAATGCCGCAGCCGACATTCGTCGGACACGCGGTCAGGTAGCCCCACCGTTTGTGAAATGCAAAGTCGAGCGTGGACTCCATCGCGTCGTCGGTGGCGTTGGCGCGAAGGAATGCCTCGCGCAGGCGCTGGCCCGGCAGCAGCACCTGCATGCGGACATGGTCTTCCTCGTTCACCATCACGCTCAATGCCTCATCCTGCGATACAGCTACAGCGCGCGGCTTATCGCCCTCGACAAACTGCCGCGAGATCAGGTGACGTTCGACCAGGAGCATCCGCTCTCTCGGCGACGCCTGATGCAGGTTCACCCACATCATGCCGGAATCGCTTTCCGGGCCAAACGGCGCCCGTCGAACGAGATTCATCAAGTCATGACGCTGCTGAACCGACGCCCGGGCGACAAAGGGAATGCCCGAGATATTTCGCGCCAGCCGAACTCGCGTAGAAATGGTGACATCAGATTCGGGCCCCGGCTCGCCCAGAAACGGCCCATGCAGCGTCAGCCTCATGTTCATGCCCCCTCCGCCCTCCCGACGTCGATTTCACGAATCCGGTCCCGAAGTTGGGCAGCGCGTTCGTATTGCTCGGCCGTCAGTGCATCCTGCAATTCCTTTGAGAGCCGCTGTCGCAGCACCTGCCGGTCAATTGAGTGACCGGTGCGCGAAGGCGTCTTGCCGACGTGGTGCGTGGCGCCCGCCTGCGCCCGTTCGATAATCGCCGCAAGATGCTGCGAGAAAGCGTCATAGCAGGCCGGGCAGCCGAGCGTTCCGGCCTGGCGAAACTGCGTGAAGGTCAGCCCGCATCCCGGGCAACTCACCGTCGCCCGTCGCGCCTGGTCGGGCGCGGGCTGTTGCGCAATCACAAACTTGGTGAGCAGTTGATTGATCGGCTGGTGCGTCACAAAGCCAAGCTGAGCGGCATGTTCCTCGCAGAGGTGCACCTCCCGCTTCTCATCACCTTTGATGATGACTTCGTGAACGACGGCCGGTTTGTCACAGTGATCGCACTTCATAGGCCGCAAACCGCTTCACCCAGTATAGGAATTGCTTTCTGACCAGCACAGCAATTCCGGCCGTTTCCTACCCCTTGGACTTCAAGACGCGGCGGATGGCGTCCAGTTCCTGCATCAACGGTCCCATCGCCGAGAGCGACTGCATCGTGCTGGCATCCGACCACGCCTTGGCGGGTTCAGGATGGGCTTCAAAGAACAGGGCATCCACACCCGCCGCAACAGCCGCTCTCGCCAGGATCGCCGCCCGATCGGGGCGCCCACCTGTGGATGTCTTGTCGCCCCCGGGAAGCTGAGTGGAATGTGTCACGTCGAAGCAAACGGGGCGGCCCAGCGCCATCATGTCGCCCAGTCCAATGAAATCGTTCACCAATCGCTGATACCCGAAGAAGGTACCTCGCTCAGTCAGCATAATCTCACGGCACCCGGCGTCATCAAGCTTGGTGATCACGTTTCCCATCTCCGCAGGCGAGAGAAACTGACCTTTCTTGACGTTCACCGCCCGGCCCGTCTTCGCGGCCGCCACCAGCAGATCTGTTTGCCGACACAAAAAGGCGGGGATCTGAAGGAGGTCCGCGACGTCGGCTGCGGCGGCGGCCTGATCCGGCTCATGAATATCGGTGCAGACCGGAACACCGAGGAGACTTTTCATCCGCTTCAGCTCCTGGAGACCCTCCGACAATCCAGGCCCGCGCTTGGAGCGGTTCGACGATCGATTGGCCTTGTCGAATGAAGCCTTGAAGACATAGCCCCAACCGATCTGGTCACAGATGGCCTTGAGCGACGTACCGATGAGGTCATTGGTCCTGGGCTCTTCGAGGACGCAGGGGCCGCCGATCAAGACCATTTTTCCCGATCCTGCCGTCACTGAACCGATCCTGCAGCCTCTGCTCATTGGGCATGAGGGTAGCCCCGATTCGCTCGACCTGTCACAGATCGCCCAAATTCTGCCAAATGTCCATGCCGATAACCACATTCGGAACGGTCCTGACGGGAAAACTGAGGCTGAGCCGAAACAACCCCACCGATTGCGTCGAATGAATAGATGTAAACCCGTGTCTCTACAAGGGTTGGATACGCAGTTGGAGCCGCGCCCATGTCCATGATGCCGCGAGAACCCGAAGCCTTCGGCGAACAGGTCATCAAGATCCTGAAGCGCCACTTCCCAGACCGAAATCCCGAGCTTGCCGGCCCGCTCGACGTCATTATCAACGGCAAACATCTCGGCCTCGAGAATCTCTATCGCATGGTCATGCGTGACCCCAATCGCGGTGTCGAAATCGTCGAGACCTATCTCGACCGGCTCCTGGAGGGCGATACCCTTAACGTCACTCCGCTGCCGCTTTCGGTCGCCCGCGCCCGAATCATGCCGCGGATTCAGCCCCTCTCAATTTTCCGCCACCTCGATCGCGAACAGGTGGCGCACATCCCCTTTGTGAACGACACCGTTGTGGTGTTTGTCATCGACCTGCCCAATATGACCGTCAGCATCACCACCGAACAGATGATCCGGTGGGGCATGCAGGCCGACGACCTCGAACAAATCGCCCGGGAGAACCTCGCCCGCTACGCGCCCGACCTGCAAATTCAGATCGTGGACTCCACCGAGGGCGGCCGTGCGGCCATTGTCTCCCAGCAAGACGGCTACGACGCCGCGAGACTTCTGCTCGACAAGCTCCACGAGCGCCTGGCGCCTGAGCTCAAGGGCGATTTCTATGTCGCCACGCCGGCGAGAGACATGTTCCTCGCCCTTTCCTGCGATCCGGCTGAGTTTGTGAATCGCCTTCAGGAGCGAGTGGTTCTCGACTACAAGCGACTCCCTTACCCGATCACCGACGCCCTGTTTGTGGTCACCCGCGACGGCGTAGCGGGCACCCGCGAAGCGGCCTGATCAGTTCCAGCTCAGGCCCTTGGGCCAATCTCGCCAATTCTGATGATCGGCCCGTGCCACGATGCGGTCCAATTCGTTCAATTCCCCGAGAATCGTCGCTGCTCGGCGCTTCACATTCGGCTCAGCCAGCAGCCGGTACTTCACTTCCTCATTCTTGATCAGGGTGAAGCCGACCAGTTCAAGCAGCGCTGACATCGGCAGTTCCTGGTGATCCAGCAGTTCCTTGACCGTGTCGGCGGCGCACATTCGCTTCAACTGCGGCCCGCGCAACAGCCTGCGAATCGTCTCGCGAACCCCCGGTAATTCTGCCTGTGGCAGGTCCGGCCGGTCAACAATGGCCAACCGCGCTGTCCGATACAGCCGATCGCCATCCGGCTCGTTTACGGAAACGATTCGTCCGCGGCAAATTCCTTGCAGAACGATATGACATCGATCGTCGACCAGAGGCTCGTGATGCATGATCTGGCCCACGCACACCGCCGGCCGAAGCACGGCGAATGATTCGCCGCTTCCAGCCTTCATGGGCTCAAACGTCGCCATGGCGATCTGCCCCGCCGTGGTCAGACGGTTTCCCACCATCTGATCGAGGCAATCGCTGACCATCTGTCGATATCGCGGCTCAAAGATCTGCAGCGGCTGCAGCGCGTGCGGCAGAAGCACCACTCCCGGGATCGGAAACAGAGGCATCGGTTTGCCGAAATTGACGCGAATCTCCTCGCCCATCGCCCCATGCTAGGCCGAATCGGGCGCAGTGCGATCAATATTGACTTCCGCTGCCGCACATCCAGCGAAATCGGGCTGTGCCGCGCGTGGTATCCTCCCGCCATGCACTTCTCCGATCGTGTTCTCAGTCTGAAGGAGTCGTCCACGCTCGCCGTGACCGCCAAGGCCGCAGCCTTGCGCGCCGCCGGGCACGACGTCATCGGTTTCGGCATGGGTGAGCCTGATTTCGATACCCCCGCGCACATCAAGCAGGCCGCAGTAGAAGCGCTCAATGCGGGCAAGACCCGGTATACGGCCACGGCGGGCGAACTCGCCGCTCGCCAGGCCATCGCCGACAAGCTCAAACGGGACAACGGCGTCTCGGTCACCCCGGCCGACATTACGATTACCGCCGGTGCGAAGCACGCGCTCTACATGGCCCTGCAGTGCCTGCTCGATCCCGGCAAGAACCAGCAGGTCATTCTTCCAACGCCGGCGTGGGTCTCGTACCGCCCGCTGATCGAACTCGCCGGCGGCATCTGCGTGGAGGTCGAGGGACCAATGTCGCGTGACTTCAAGATGACGCCGCAGCAGCTTGAAGCCGCCATCACACCCTCCACCACTGCGCTTCTCTTCAACAGCCCATCCAATCCGTGCAGCGTCGTCTACACGCCCGCCGAGATGGAGGCTCTCGCGGCGGTGCTTCGCAAGCATCCGGCCGTTACCGTTATCACCGACGAGATTTACGAGAAGCTCGTCTACCCCGAGGCGCAGCCGGGTCTTCGCCACGCTTCGCTCGCGGCGATGCCCGGTCTCGCGGAGCGCACCATCACCATCAACGGCATGTCGAAGGCCTACGCCATGACTGGCTGGCGCATCGGTTATGCCGCATGCCCGCCAGGATCGGGCCTCGCAGCACAGATGGTCAAGCTGCAGGGCCAGATGACAAACAACATCACTTCATTCACCTATGCGGCCATCGTGGCTGCCCTCAACGGCCCTCAGGATTCTGTCGAGGTCATGCGCAAGGCCTATGCCCATCGCGGCCGTGTGATGGCCGGCCGCCTGCGCGACGCGCAACTCCCGGTGGTGGAGCCGACGGGGGCCTTTTACGTGTTTCCGGATGTTTCGAGCCTGTTTGGACGTGCCAGCGGGGGCGGAAGACCGATCCGATGTGCCGGCACACTTGCTGAGGCGCTTCTGGACGAGGCGAAAGTGGCCGTGGTTCCCGGCGACGATTTCGGCGCCGGCTCCGAGCGACACATTCGTCTCTGCTTCGCCTGTGCCGAGAAGAACATCGAGGACGGCTGCACTCGTATTGCGGCCTGGCTGAAGAAGGTGCATTAGGGACTCTGATCTTCCTCGCAAGGAGAGAAGCATGATCACCGGCGTTCACACCATGTTCTACACCGACGACGCCGATGGGCTTCGCGCCTTCCTGCGCGACAAGCTCAAGTTCCCGTTTACCGACGTCGGCGGCGGGTGGCTCATCTTCGATACGCCGAAGGGCGACATGGGATGCCATCCCGCGGAGGATCGCGATGGCGCCCGCAGCGGCACTCACGCCATCAGCTTCTTCTGTGACGACATCGAAAAGACGGTGGCTGAATTGAAATCCCGAGGCGTCGAGTTCACCCAACCCGTCGAGGATCACGGCTACGGGTTTGTGACATTCTTCAAGGTGCCGGGCGACTTCGAAATTCAGCTGTATCAGCCGAAGTACAGGAAGTAGATCTACCCCGCCCCAATCCCGCCCCGAAACATGAAGTACGCCGCGGCCACCATGCACAAGGCCGCCCAGAGGTAATCGAGCTTCAGCGGCTCGCGCAGGTAGAACAACGCAAACGGCACAAACACGGTCAGCGTCACCACCTCTTGAATGATCTTCAGCTGGGCGACCGACATCTGCGCTGCCCCGATTCGGTTCGCCGGAACCTGCAGCATGTACTCAAAGAACGCCACGCCCCAGGAAACGATCGCCGCAATAAACCAAGGTTTGCTGTTCAGCTCCTTCAGGTGGGCGTACCAGGCGAACGTCATGAAGACGTTGGAGGCGGTCAGCAGCAGGACGGTCTGCACCAGTATCTTCATGTGGCGTCGCCGGGTGTGTTGAGGCCGACATTATCGTCACCGAGCAGTCCGCAGCCACAATTCATCGCGGTCCTGAAACGGATTTTCGTTGCCGCAACCCTCGCCGCGACGTAGGCTCGTGGAGTCTCAGAGGTTGAGGAGAAAGCCTTGATACGAATTGCTCTGACGCTTGTCTGCAGCCTTGCATGGGCCGCGTGTTGTTTCGGCGGCCGGCCATCGGGCCCTGCCGCGAGCCACCCGCCACCGCTGCCAGCCACCAGGAATGCTCATTTTCGCGGTGGGCTCGGCGCGTGTTGGCTCCATCCTGCAAATTCCACTTGCATCACGCCGAGCCAGCGCCAGCGCATCGAGCGGCGAATCGTGGAGAATCGCACCAGGCTGGGGATCAATCCCGGTCGCCTCGCGGCCGGGGGCGGTGTTGCCGGCGAGACACTCCTCTATCGCTACTATCCGCAGGGTGGAACGTTCGATCACGATCTTCTCCCGCCCGGGTTCGTTGACCACGACGCAAGTTTCGGATTTCAGGACTACTCCTGCCATCCGTTTACCTACGACGGGCACGCCGGCACCGACACCGGTCTTCGTTCCTTTGCCGAACAGTTGATCGGCATGCCGGTCTTTGCCGCACTCGACGGCGTCGTGATCGATTCCAATGACGGCGAGCCCGACATGAATCTCAATGGCGGAGACGCCGGAAACTACGTGATTCTCGACAACGGTTCCGGCCGCGAGACATGGTATTTCCACCTGAAGAAGGACTCCGTTGCCGTCGCTATCGGCGAGAACGTGGCTGCAGGCCAGCAGCTTGGACTGGCGGCCTCCAGCGGCAACTCCTTCGGTCCGCACCTTCACTTTGAGTCCCGCCAAGCGGGCCAGGTATTCGACCCGTTCGCCGGCGCCTGCAATCTGGCGGACAGCGGATTCGAAACCCAGCCGCCGCTTACGCTGACGCCATATCTCGCGGACTTCGGCGCCACCGTCGAAGACCTGTTCATGGGAGATCCCCTTCCCTTCGAACAGCCCCGCACCGGCCAGTTCGGCTTCGACGATGTGTTCATTTATCTCTGGTTTCAGGCCGCCAACCTTCCCGCCGACGCGGCGTGGCGATTTGTCTTCCTACGGCCCGACGGCACGACGGCTTTGGACGAGAGCGGAACGCTTGGAAACGTTTCCTTCCTTCGCTATTGGCCCGGCTTCTTCTACTGGTACGTGGAAGACATGCACACCATTGCCGGCACATGGCATGTCGATGTCTATTTCGACAACCAACTGATGGTGCATGCCCCCATCGAAGTCGTGGCGGTGAAGGACCCAAACTTCAATCGTGCCCCGGAGCCGATTGCGGCACACTTCGAACCCGCCGCCCCCGCGCCGGACGACGTCATCTTCTGCCGCATTGAGACTTCGCTCACGGTCGATGACAAGGACTACGACACCCTCCGATATCACTACCTGTGGACGCTCGATGGCAATGCGGTGCGCGACGTCATCACGGCCGCTCATTCCGACGCCATTCCACGCTCGACTGCGCAGCCCGGTCAGACCATCGCCTGCGCCGTGACACCGAATGACGGAAAGGTTGATGGGCCGTCAGCTGCTGTTTCATGGACAATGCCGGTGAACTGTCCGGCCGACTTGAATGGCGACAACGCCGTCAATGGCGCCGACCTCGGTTTGCTGCTAAGCGACTGGAACGCCGCCAAATCAGCCGCCGACCTCAATGATGATGGCATGGTGAACGGCGCCGATCTTGGCCTTCTGCTGAGCGCCTGGGGCGGTTGCGCCTGATCGTCTCGGCGCGTTGTCGATTGCACCCCGTGCTATCACGCAGCCCCTGAGGTTGCATGGGCCGAGAGGTCCCATCCATCGACCTTGCCGCGGTCAAGCCGTCCTGCCGCTGCGCCGGCAATCATGGCCGCATTGTCGACACAGAACTCCATCGCGGGCAACCTCAAATCGAGGCCGCCAAATCGTTCCCCAAGCTCCTGCCGCAGCCGCGAATTTGCGCTCACCCCGCCCCCCACCAGGATGGACCGCACCGGTTGCAGCTCGACCGCACGGCCAAGTTTGCGCACCAACGCAGCCACAGCGCATCGCTGAAAACTTGCTGCGATATCGGCCCGACGCCTGGGGGTCATCTCCGCAACCTCTCGCCGGAAGTCCGGCCGATTCGGGGCCGCGGGAACACCTTTGACCGCGTAGAGCACCGCCGTTTTGAGTCCGCTGAAGGAGAAGTTCAAGTTGTCTCGCTCGGGCAGGCCAATCGGGAAATCAAAGGCTGAGGCATCGCCGTGGGCTGCGAGGCGATCCACTTCCGGACCGCCGGGATACCCAAGTTCGAGGATTGAGCCGACCTTGTCATACGCTTCGCCAACAGCGTCATCGATCGTGCGACCCAGCACCTGCAAATCTCCCGGGGCGTGAATCAGGTAGATCGACGTGTGCCCACCCGATACCACCAGCCCCATGGCCGGGTAGCTGATTGGCTCGGCATTCAGTAGGCCCGCATGAAGATGCGCCTCAACGTGATCCACTCCGATAATTGGAACCTCAAGAGACCATGCCAGCGCCTTGGCCGCACTCACCCCGACGAGCAGGCTCCCGATCAGGCCCGGCCGATGCCCCACCGCGACGGCATCGACATCGGCTGCGGCGAGATTCGCCTCGGAAAGAGCCAGATGAATGACGGGCAGAATGCGCTCGAGATGGGCGCGGCTCGCAATTTCGGGCACGACACCGCGGTATCTTTCATGCAACGAGTGCTGAGAGGCGACAATATTGCTGAGGACATTGACACCGCTCGCCACAACCGCGGCGGCGGTTTCATCGCAACTTGTCTCGATGCCGAGGATCAGCGGCCCGGTGCTGGGCTGCGTTTCGTGCCTCACGGCCCAATCTTCCGAAGCCTCGCTTCCTCGATGGCCGCTTCGAGTAACGCCTGATCCTCGATGGTGAAGGTTGCGATGACATTTCCAGCATCATCGCGCACTTCAACGACGCCATTCTTCAGCTTGGCGCCTTCGGGCAGAACGGGTTCGGGCTTCGGCGCTTCCGGCAAGCCGGAAAGTTCATCGATTCGGCGCTGGACCGATTCCATCTCGGCCTCCAGTCGCGCGCGATACGCCACCGCCACATCGAGTGATTCACTGAGCGCTGTGGTTGTGCCGCCTTCCTCACCCACCATCGGCCAGCTCCCATCGCTCTGAAAGGCCTGGATCGCCTTGAGACCTGCAGCGAGTTCCTGATCGCCGATTTCGTTCTCGATCCAGACGGGATCGTTCCATCGGCCGTCCGGGGCATCGCCGTCATTGACGACCTCGTACTGGCGACGGCGCTCCATCATGGCGCGATAATTGTCGTTATCGACTCGAACGTGGTAGCCGAGGTCCGGATCAACGCCCCAGAGCGCCTTGTGTCCCGAGCGATCAATATTGCGGCCGCTGGGAAGGTAATAGCGTGCGGTCGTCATCTTCAGCGTGCCCAGATTCTGGCCCACCGTCTGCACCTCCTGCACCGATCCCTTGCCGTAGGTTCGGGTGCCGAGCACCTTGGCGCGGTGATTGTCCTGCAATGCCCCGGCCACGATTTCGCTGGCAGAGGCACTGGCGCCGTTCACAAGCACCACCATCGGAAAATCGGGCAGCGTTCCCGCTTCCTCGGCGGATGCGGTGCGTGATTCACCGTTTCGCCCGCGCACCGACACAATGTCGCCGGAACGCAGAAACAGGTCCGACATCTCGATGGCTGCGTTTAGCGTCCCGCCGCCGTTGAAGCGGAGATCCAGCACAAGCCCCTTGATGTCTCCCAGACTCTTGAGCGCCTCCACCAGGTTTGGGATCGTGGCGTCGGTGAATTGGGTCACCCGGATATAGCCGATGTGATGCTCGGGATCGAGCATGAAGTTCCATTCGTCGCCCGTTCGAGTCACTCCCTTGATCGTTCGAGTCACGATCTGCCGTCGTGTAACCGTGACATCCTGTTCGCGACCGTCGGTGCGACGAAGCTTCAACCTCACGGGAGTGCCAGCCTCACCCATCAGCAGGTCAGCACACTGATCGCTGCTCAGCCCTTCGGTTGATTTGCTGTCGATTTCCAGCACGGTGTCACCGGAGTGAACCCCCGCCTCGAGAGCCGGCGAATCCTCCAGCGGCGTCACGATCGTGAGAAAGTTGTTGTGGATCTGGATCTCCGCACCAATGCCGACATAGGAACCCTGCAGAACTTTGGCAAATGCCTGTTCGTCGGATGGCGGCACATACACGGTGTACGGATCATTGAGTGAGTCCAGCATGCCGTTGATTGCCGCAACCTGAAGCCGGTCTCCATCCGGCTCGTCGACAAAGTCGTTGACCACCCGGTCGTGGACGAAGACGAGCGGATCGATCCACTTGTATGGATCGTTCTTCAGCGAGGCGTATGCAAGCGGGACCAGGGCGCTGAACACCGCACCGAGGAGGAGTCCGGAGACGACGGGTCTGGTTGAGAATTGCATGGGCGGATAAACCGGGAGTGATGGTGTAGTCAGGATGGTAGACGCCGCAGCGACGCCGCTCCGTCCAACGTGCGAAGGCGCTGTTTCATGCCCCAACGGGTAACCGGTTGCCCTGATGAGCCGGCGTTGGGCGATCTAGTCCCCGAATTGTTCCCAGGTTGACAGCAGCAGTCCCAAGTCAGCCCCGCCGACGATTCCATCGCCGTTCAGGTCTGCGGCTTGGTCATCAGTGCCCCAGGCCGCCAACATCAGGCCAAGGTCAGCGCCGTCAACCACACCGCTCACATCGATATCCCCGATCAGCACCAGAGACTGAACGGCACCATCGATCGCCTTCGACGCATTCAGACGCCCGAAACCGGTCAACTCATCGAAGCCGGGGATCTCCACGTCGTCGAGCGAATTCATCAACAGGGTTCGCACCTGATCCCGGGTCAGGCTCGGGTTGATTCCCATGATCAGGCTTGCGCACCCGCTGACATGCGGCGCCGCAAACGATGTGCCTGACTTATAGGCATAGCCTGCCATGCCGGTGCATGAATAGATGTCTGCGCCCGGAGCGGCCATGTCCACCTGGGGCCCCGGATTTGATCCGCTCCACTTCTTGTCTGTATTCGTGGTCGCGGCCACCGCGATGCAGGAATTCCACTTCGCCGGATATGCAACCTGCGCGTTGTTATTGCCCGACGCGGCCACCATGACGATGCCGGCATCCGCCGCAGCCGTGACGGCGTCCTTGAGAATCGAAGAACCCGTGTAGTACTGCAGGCTCATGTTGATCAGCCGCACATCGGCGTTGATGGCGAAAATCAGGCCATCCGCAACCGACGTTTCCGTCCCGCTGCAACTATCCACCACTTTGATCGGCAGGATCAACGCATTCCAGTTCATGCCGGCAATTCCGACCAGGTTGTTTCCGGTTGCGGCCGCGATACCTGCGACATGTGTGCCATGGCTTCCGCAAACTGCGCCCCATTCGGGGATCCCGTCGATTGCATTCCAACCCGGAAGGATTCGCCCGGCCAGTTCTACGTGGTTGTCGATCCCGGCGTCGAGACACGCGATAACGACTGGCTGGCCCGTGACGTTCGACCAGGTCTCGGGTGCATCGACATCCGCGTCAGGGACGCCCATCGATCCCTGCACCAACTGGCCTGTATTGTTCATGCCATATTGTTTGCCGAAGTCCGCGTCGTTCGGAACACCGGCCGTGCCCCCGAGAGGTTCGACCTCGGCGGTTTCGATCAAGTTCGCGAACTCCAGCCCGCGCAAGATTTTCATCGCGTTCAAGGCATCGCTACCTCGGGAGGTCTTCGGCAACACCACGCGCACATATCGATCCAGCCGATGTCGTGACGCCAGCGCGGCGTCCCTGGGAAGGCTTCGAAGCGCCGGCTCCAATCGGACAGTCCTGATTGACGCCAAGGCGCCCTGCAACGCCGTTTCATCCGCCTCTGGACGATTCGGAAGAGAACTTGCCCGCAGAATCGCCGGTCGGCCGTCGCGCAACCGCGTGGTGTATGTCTCGGGCGAAAGGCGCACAATCACTGAATCCGACCGAAACCCGTCCGCCTGATCCAGCCGCGTCATGGGATCGTCGTCTTCGTCAGGTGCGATCTCCGCACCTGAGACGTTTGCCGCATGCAGGCACACTGCAATCGCGCTGGCGACGATCATCTCCCGTAACATGGAAACCAAGGATAACACAGGCATCGGGCGGTTCCTCCTGATTTTCCGCCCAGAGGCCTTATTTGTCTCGGCGGTAGTGTACAAGGAAGGCATCTTGTCGGAACATACTGACGTCGGTACACTACTTGATTCGTTCATCCGGATTTTCGGATGAAGTAACCTCCATGGCAAGAGCTGAAGGGATCGCACATGTCCAACCGCCGCTATTTGTTCACATCGGAATCCGTGTCGATGGGCCACCCCGACAAGGTGGCGGATCAGATATCGGACGCAATTCTGGATGCCATGCTGTCCCAGGACCCGCACTCCCGGGTCGCCTGCGAAACGATGGTGTCGACGGGCATGGCGGTCGTTGCCGGCGAAGTCACCACCAAGGCCTATGTTGAGATTCCCGACGTCGTTCGCGAAGTCATCAAGGAAATTGGCTATGTCAGCGGCGACATGGCCTTCGACTACGAGTCATGCGCGGTATTGACGTCGATCAAGAAACAATCCCCCGACATTGCCATGGGTGTTGACCGCGAGGGTGCCGGCGATCAGGGAATGATGTTCGGCTTTGCCTGCCGCGAATCGCCGGAATTGATGCCGCTGCCGATTCAACTGGCCCACCGCCTGGTGGAGCGGCAGGCGCAGATTCGGCGAGACAACGTGATTCCCGGACTTCGTCCCGATGCCAAAAGCCAGGTGACGGTGGAATACGAAGGCCAAAAACCTGTCCGTATTGAAACCCTCGTGCTTTCGACCCAACACGACAAGTCATGGAATGAACGGCAGTCCGAGCTCAAGGACCATGTGGTCAAGCACATCTTCAAACCCATCCTCGGTGAGTGGTGGAATGACAAGATCAAGCTCCACGTCAATCCCACCGGGCGATTCGAGATTGGCGGGCCACATGGCGATTGCGGATTGACGGGTCGCAAGATCATTGTCGATACCTATGGCGGCCGCGGGCGCCATGGCGGCGGCGCGTTCAGCGGCAAGGATCCGACCAAGGTCGATCGATCCGCTGCGTACATGGCTCGATACATCGCCAAGAATGTCGTCGCGGCGGAGTTGGCTGACATCTGCGAGGTTCAACTTTCCTATGCCATCGGAGTGGCCGAACCGACCAGTGTTCATGTTTCGACCGAGGGTACGGCTCGGATCTCGGAGGAGAGGATTGCCCACATCATCCGCGACCATTTCAAACTGACCCCGCGAGGAATTATCGAATCGCTCGACCTGCGACGACCGATCTATCGCGAGACGGCTCGACATGGACATTTCGGTCGCAACCAGCCGACGTTTACCTGGGAACGAACAGATAAGGCGGCGGCGATGAAGTCAGCGGCGATGTCAAGCCCGACCTCGGCCGCAATGCCGGTCCACGCCTAATCATGAAGGAGTTGTCCCGATGCCTGCTCGAATCCTGATGTTGATGGCCCTGGTGCTGGTCGGCGGTCTGCTCGGTGCGCAGGCAGCCAATCCCGGTGCTCGAAGCAAGCCCAAGGAACCGACGCAGCCGCCGAAAGCCTCCGACACGCTGAAGTACGTGAAGGTCGAGACGTCGATGGGAGATTTCATTCTCGAATTGAATGAGACCCGGGCTCCGATCACGGTCAGGAATTTTCTCTCCTACGTGGATAAGGGGTTCTACAACGGCACGATCTTTCATCGCGTGGAGCACAATTTCGTGATTCAGGGCGGCGGGTACACCCCGGACATGAAGCTGAAGCCCACGGAGAAGCCGATCAAGAACGAGGGAAACAACGGACTTCGCAACATGAAGTATGCCGTGTCGATGGCCCGAACATCCGCCCTGGATTCGGCGACGGCGCAGTTCTTCATTAATATGCGTTGGAATACGAGCCTGGACGCCGACGGGTCTGTCGGGCCCTACGCCGTCTTTGGACGGGTCATTCGCGGCCAGGATGTCATCGATTCCATGAACGAAGTCCGGGTCATGAATCGCGATGGCGCGGTGACGTTCCCCGCCAAGACGATCGAAATCAAGAAGGCCTCCAGAATCTCCGCCGACGAAGTCCCGGCCGAGAACGCTGAAGCCGAGGGTCAGGAGCCGGCCGGGGCGGCGACGTCGCCTTCCGAACAGCCCGCGCCGCCTGCCCGGAATGAACCGAAGCCTCCACCGGGCGGTCCAAAGTAAGTTTATGCCGATTGAGCCAGCGGGGCGGATCCCATGAGCCAGCGCTCGGCGTCTGCAACGCTCAATGGTTTGGCGAAGTAGTACCCTTGTCCATGGTTACACTCGAGCGCCTGAAGCTCGGCGACCTGCTCGGCGGTTTCGATGCCCTCGGCGACAACCTCCAGTTGGAGATTGTGGGCCAGCGCGACGACGGCATGAATCGTTGCGGCGAATTCCCGTGAATCCTGCAGGTTATCGATGAATGACTTGTCGAGCTTCAGTCCGTTCAGCGGGAACCGGTGAAGCGATGCAAGCGATGAATAGCCTGTTCCAAAGTCGTCCATGTGCAGGAGATACCCCGCCTCGCGCAAGGCTTCGAGGACAGGAACCACAGCTCGTCCATCCTCCACGATGGTGCTTTCCGTAATTTCGAGCTTCACAAAATTCTTCGGGATGTCGGCCAGTTCAAATGCGGTCGCAACCGTCTCAAGGAAGTGCGGCATCAGAAGCTGCCTCTTGGACACGTTGACTGCGATGGTGATGGGGTACCGGTCGCCACCAAATCGCCGGTTCCAGTCGCGAGACATCCGGCATGCTTCCTGAAGTACCCACGACCCGATCGGAACGATGAGGCCGGACTGTTCGGCAATCGGGATGAACTCTCCAGGAGAAATGAGGCCGTGGGTCGGGTGATTCCAGCGAATCAACGCCTCAAAGCTGCCGATTCGGCCATCCGTCAGCGACACGATCGGCTGGAAATGCAGACCGAGCTCCCGTTGGTCGATCGCGCATCGAAGTGAGCGCTCGAGGTCCACGCGGCGACGAAGTTGTTCTCGATGCTGTTCGGAGAAGAGAACGCACGCTCCGCCGCCGGCGTCCTTTGCGGAATGCATGGCGATATCTGCCTCACGAATCATGTTCTCGGCATCGTCATTCCCTCGTTCGATGCGAATACCCACGGAAGCCTGCTGACGGATTTCGATACCCTCAATCACCAGCGGCTGAGCGATCGAATCCAGCAATCGTTCACCGAGCAGGCGAAGCGTGGAGGCTGACCGGATACCCGACACCGCAATGGAGAATTCGTCGGGACCGGTGCGCGCGACCATATCATGCCGACCGCGGATGCATTGAGAAATCCTGCGGGAGATGATCGCCAGAAGTTGATCTCCAACATGGGTTCCGGCCGCGTTATTGATCGGACTGAACCCGTCGAGATTGATGACCAGAACGGCGAGGTCCGATTGGCCCTTGCCCTCTAGACCTTCTCGGAGTTGTGACAGGAGGCGGGCCCGGGTGGGAAGCTCCGTAAGCGGGTCGACATTGATGTTGTTCTCTAGAATTCTGTTTAATGCGGCGTTCTCAAGCACGAGACGCACAGCCCGCCGCACCTGGGCGTCGAACCATGGCGCCGCCAACACCTGGTCAACATCGGCCCCGAGCCCGTCATCTCCCAGCATTTTGGCAGCCTCATCGGCAAGGGCAATGATTCTCGAATCACGCGTTCCTGCGTGACCTCGAATCGTCCTGACCGCATCATGAACCGACGCCGTCTTGCTGAATGTGCCCACGATGACAAGATCGGCGCATCCGTGAATGCCTCCCCGCAACGCCTCGTCGAGGCTCGATCCCACGAGGCACTTGACCGAGAGTGGCTCCAATGCGTGGAGGGCCTGTTTCCGAGTGGCTGCGTCTGAGTCAACAACGACGACGGTTCGGTCTCGGTACACAGGAATCACTCGCCGCGGACGTCATGGGCCGCACCGCGTCGGACAACGGCCCGATCGCATCGTTTTCATCGGCCATCGGGCCGGATGCCTGTCGACACGGGTTCGGGATTGAATGAACCTGGACGGAGTATTCCTTCCAGGAGGTTGGGCGCAGAGCCCGATATCAACTCGACGCGGAAGGCGAAACGGCCGTACTGGTGTCGGCGGTTGCATAGCGTTCCACCAACGCGATCAGCGAGTCTCTATCCAGAGGCTTGACGGCGTAATTGTTGCAGCCGGCCTGGAAGCATCGATCTCTCTCGCTCGTCATCGTTCGCGCCGTCAGCGCGATGATCGGTGGACGATAACCTGCTCGACGCAATTGGATCGTGGCGTCGAATCCGTCAAGGACGGGCATTTGCATGTCCATCAAGATGACATCAAATGGACGCCCGGAGGCATCTGCCCGCAGGGCCGCATCGATCGCCTGCCGACCATTCTCGACCAGTTGAACCGAGGCGCCTGCATTCAGGAGAAACCGGGAGATGAGGAGCCGGCTGTCGGCCCCATCCTCCGCCACAAGGATTCGATACGGTCGATCAAAGTGTCGATGGGTGCTGGAAGCAATCGGGCGAAGATCACCCTCGCGGGCGAGACCTTGAACGAACTCGACAGGACCTCCAATCGGAATCTGCAGATGAAATGTTGATCCTTCTCCGGGCGCTGTTTCCACGCTCAGGCTGCCATGAAGCAACGACGCCAGCCGCTGAGAGATTGTCAGGCCCAGGCCTGCCCCACCAAGGCGGAGGCCGGCGGAGTCATCCTGTTGAACGACTTGGCTCATCAGCCTCGAGATCTGCTCGGGGTCGAATCCGACCCCTCGATCTTCAACGTCAAAGATGATTGATTTCGGCGCGTCTTTGGAATCCAGTCTGACGCGCAACGTCACTTCACCCTGGTTTGAAAATTTGATGGCATTGGCGACCAGATTGATGAGGATCTGCCGAACCCGCTTCGGATCCGTTTCGATGGCCCGCGGAATGGGGTATACACATTCGGTTCGGATCGTGAGGCGTTTGAGGGACGCCCGAGCCTGCATGGCCGAGCAGACGTCTTCAAGGATCTTCAAGGGCGCGCAGGCGCTCCTCTTGACATCGATCAGATCCGCCTCGATGTGCGAGAGATCGACGAGGTCGTCCATGAGATTCAGCAGATGCTCGCCGTTCCGCTGAATGATGCGAACATACGGAACCTGGTTTTCTCGACCCTCGGAGCTGTCCAGGAGCAGGTCGGCGTAACCGAGGATCGCGGTAAGCGGCGTGCGAAGCTCGTGACTCATATTCCCAATGAGTTCGTTCTTGGCGCGGCCGGCGGCCTCCGTCATTCTGATCGCCGAAGCCAGCTCCTCACGGGCTTGATCCAGTTGAGCGATCAGACTTGAGGACTTCAGAAGCGCTTGGCGTAGTTCGAACAATGCAACAACCTGCCGGGCAAGGCATCGAAGCGCCTCGGCCTGTCGCGCGTCGAGCGTCCTGGGCTGTTTGTCGACGACGCAGATCGCGCCCAGGGCGAGGCCCTGATGCGTCACCAGCGGCGCTCCGGCATAGAACCGCACCTCGGGATCGCCGGTCACGAGCGGAGAATCTGTGAATCGTGGATCCTTCGTGGCATCGTCCACGATCAGGAGGTCACTTGGCCTCATGATCGTGTGCGTGCAGAAGGAGATGTCGCGCGGAGTCTCAGTGGCGCTGATGCCGATTTTCGACTTGAACCATTGGCGATCGCGGTCCACAAGGCTCACCATCGCCATCGGAGTGTTGCAGATCATCGAGGCCAGGAACACCAGGTCGTCATACGATTGGTCCGGACCGCTGTCGAGAATCTGCAGCTTGTGCAGCGCCGCCACTCGCTGGGATTCGTTGTCGGGATAGGGAATCGGGAGCACCTGAGCACCTCGGTCGTGACAATGGGTGTGGAATCGCACCCGTGGTCGCCTTCTCTCCGGAACCAAACGGCCCGCTCCGGCCGAAGGTGCTATCGGCCATTCGGCTCCCGAGGTTGAGACCTTTCGGACGCCTCAACCAGCGATGTCACGGCCGTCTGCCTTGAAATCCCCGTTTTCTCGCTGGTCCGTTACAATCGCCGACTTTCCCATCGACTTTCGAAGCGAGGCAATGACCCGTGGCAGGCGAGAAGCATTTCGACCTTATCGTGATCGGCAGCGGACCCGGAGGCTATGTTGGCGCGATTCGCGCTGCCCAAATGGGCATGAAGACGGCCATTGTGGAACGCGACCGGATGGGCGGCGTGTGCCTGAATTGGGGATGCATCCCCACCAAGGCGCTCCTGCACAATGCCGAACTGTATATGGAGGCCGTAAAGCACGGCGCGGAATGGGGGATTGAGTTCGAGAAGGTGAAGGTGAATTGGGAGAAGGTGGTCGGCAGAAGCCGCGGGGTTACCGACCAGATCACCAAGGGCGTGGCCTTCCTGATGAAGAAGAACAAGATCGAGGTGTTCGAGGGCCACGGCAAGATCATTTCGGGAAAGTCGGCGCATGGCCCCTGCAAGGTTGAAGTGCATGAATCAAGCGTTCACACCGATCGCGCCGGCTACTACACCGGCGAGGGCGGCAAGCTGAAGGAAACGATTTCCGCCGACAAGGTGCTGATTGCAACCGGAGCTTCGCCACGAGAACTCCCCTTCGCCAAGTTCGACGGCAAGACCGTTATCTCGAGCTTTGAGGCGATGAACCTTCCGAAACAGCCGAAGTCGATGGTTATCGTCGGGTCCGGGGCGATCGGAATGGAGTTTGCCTATTTCTACAATGCGTTTGGCACGAAGGTAACTGTTGTGGAGATGGTGGATCGCATTCTTCCCGTTGAGGATGACGACATTTCCAAGATCGCCCTTCGAGCATTCAGCAAGCAGGGCATTGAGTTCCACACGGGCCACACGGTGAAAGCGGTGGAGAAGGGAAAGGACAGCGCCAAGGTCACGATCGTCGATGTCAAAGACGAGAAGAAGACGCAGACCATCGAGTGCGAAACAGTCCTTGTCGCCGTGGGGGTGCAGGCCCGAATGGACGGTGTTGTGGATGGCAAGCTCAATCTGGCGATGGAGAAGGGTTTCATCAAGACCGACTACAAGGAAAAGCCGGAGCCCACATATCAGACCAGCGTGCCCGGCGTCTATGCCATCGGCGATGTGATCGGGCCGCCGTGGCTGGCGCACGTCGCGAGCGAGGAGGCTGTGGCCTGCGTCGAACGGATGAAGGGCCACCACACGCTAGGCGTGGATTACGGCGCGATTCCGGGCTGCACCTATTGCAATCCTCAGATTGCCTCAATTGGGCTGACCGAGCGCGATGCCAAGTCCAAGGGTCTCGAGTACAAGGTCGGCACCTACCAGCTCAAACCGCACGGAAAGGCGATGGCCGTGGGTGCCACAGAAGGTCTGGTGAAAGTCATCACGAGCAAGAAATACGGCGAGATTCTTGGAGCTCACATCATCGGCGAGGACGCCAGCGAGCTCATTGTTGAGATGAGCCTGGCGAAACGCCTTGAAGCGACCGCCGAGGACATCATTTCCACGATGCACGCCCACCCAACGATGCATGAGGCGGTTCACGAGGCGGCACTGGCGAGTGAAGGTCGCGTGATTCACGCCTGACGGCTCGAAGCGGAGGGCCTGCTCAATCCCCCGGAAGTGGCGGTCAACCCGTGCCGCTCGCTCCGAGCTGCCGTAGAGCACCCCTGGTTTCCCGCGCCATCTCTGTGGAAACGGGGGGAATCCCGCCAGCCGGCGTTTATTGGACCTCGCGGTACGGAATAGCGCTCGACAGGGTTTTCGAGAGGAATTCCAGGGAGCCGTCCAAGTTGCCGAAGGTCCCCGCCGATGACTGAGGTATGAGCGAGTCACCGTGTCAATCCGGCGACGGCCCGATCCGCAGCTTGATGGCCGACGACCCGGACATGCTGGAGTTAGTTGAGTTCTTTGTTGAGCGATTGGACGATCAGGTTGCAGAGATCTGTGCTGCATTGGCCGCCAATGACCTCAAGCAGCTCAAGACGCTTTCCCACCAACTGAAGGGTGCCGCCGGTGGGTATGGCTTTCCGGGAATCGGCGAACTTGCGGCCGGTGTCGAGGCAGCCCTTCTGGCAACCAATCAGAGTGAGGAGGTCATTCGGGCTCGCGTTGAACAACTCACGGAGGCGTGCAGGCGTGTGTGCACCTGAGAGGGATTGGATCATGCTGGAAGAGCATCAAACCGCACAACCCAGAATTCTCGCCATCGATGATTCGATCTTTATCCACCGCCTCCTAAAGGCCCGACTTCAAGGTGAAGGCGTTGAAATTACGTGCATCGACTCAGCCCAGAAGGGGATCGACACGGCCATCGCGACGTTGCCGGATGTCATTCTCGTGGACCTGGAGTTTCCGGAGATGTCCGGATTCGAAGTGCTCCAGGCGCTGAAGAATTGCGATGCGACCAACCAAATTCCGGTGATCATTCTCTCGGGAAGCCAACGAACCGATGACAAGGTCCGGGGCCTCGAGCTGGGTGCGGTGGATTTCATCAGCAAGCCGTTTGACGTACCGGAGCTCAAGGCACGGATTCGATCAGCGCTTCGCATCGTCAATCTGGTTCGCTTACTCGCCCAGCGGGCAAGCCTTGACGGACTGACCGGACTGGGGAATCGAGCATTCTTCGATAAGCGGCTGGCCTCGGAGTTGAGCGAGGCCGTTCGGCACTCCCAGCCAATCTCGCTTGTCATGGCTGACATTGATCACTTCAAGTCGATCAACGACCGATTCGGCCACCCCTTCGGCGACCGAGTGATCGAAACCTTCTCGCAGATCCTGAGTACCGGGCGCTTGAGCGACATCCCTTGCCGATATGGCGGTGAGGAGTTTGCCGTCCTGTTGCCGAACACCACCGCCGACGAAGCCCAGACCGTGGCCACCAGGGCGCGATCGCTGATGGAGGCTCGGACATGGTCGGGCCAGCCGGGACTCAAGGTCACCGCCTCCTTCGGTGTCGCGGATCTCGAAGGAATCGGCCACACCGACCGTCCGATGGCCCTGGTTGAGGCTGCTGATCAGGCCTTGTATGCCGCGAAGAAGGGCGGCCGCAACCGGGTGGTCGTTGCCGGCCACATCGAGGTGCCGGCCGCGGCGTGAACGGCTATCAATTGTCGCTCATGCCGACGATTCGTGATCAGGCAATCTGCATCCGTCATTGGGACTTCTCCGAAACCAGTCAGACCGTGAGTCTTTTCACTCGCGACCACGGAACTCTTCGGGGCCTCGCGAAGGGAGCCCGACGTGATGGAGGCCGATTCTCCGGTGGAATTGATCTTCTTGCCCGGGGAGAACTCGTCGCCATCGTCAAGCCGGATCGAGACCTCGCCACTCTGACTGATTGGGACCTTCAGGAGGTTTTCTGGGGCCTGCGAGCCACCCTCCGAGCGAATCATGCGGGGTACTACATCGCGGATCTTGTTCAGCAGTTCTTCCCGGACTCCGCTCCACACCCAACGTTCTTTGACGCCCTGTGCGACGCACTCCGATCTGCCGGTTCATCACGGGAGTTGACCGAACCGACGCTGCTTCGGTTTCAATGGCGACTCCTGGTTGAGGCGGGATTTCAACCCCGTCTCGAATACCCGACCAAGTCCGCGCAAGCCTCAACGCTCGGTTTTGATCCAGCGCGAGGCGAGGTCGTAGGTGAGGGCGAGGTTGGCCCGCAATGGCGGGTCCGTAGATCCACGATTGAATGCCTTCGTTGCCTTGAGTCGGAGTCGCCGATCGCTGATGAGTCGGCCGCTCGTCGGGCCGGATCGCTGTTGGCCGCATACGTCCGAGAAGTGCTGCAACGTGAGCCGCCCACGATGCGCCTTGTGTTTCCGGACCTGGATGGCCGGCGAGTCACACCGCCGCGAGTGTCCGGCTAATGTCGGCCAATTTATGCACCGATGGATATTAAGCAGGCGGAACCAGGGTCGTTTCTCCAGCGTCGGGGCACTCTGTGCGCTCCGTTCGTCGCGGCCCGATTCCAAGTGGCTGCGAGGCCGTTTTCACTCACTGGAACTCGCCACGCATGGACAAACCCTCACTCGAATCCGTCCTCGCCTGCCCAAGGCTTCCGTCACTTCCGGAGGTGGCGGTCAAGGTGCTGGAACTGACCCAGCGCCGCAATGTTGAATTGACCGAGCTCGCGTCGGTCATTCAGAACGATCAGGCGCTCGCGGTGAAGGTGCTTCGCACCGTCAATTCGAGTTACTACGGCCTCTCGAAGCCATGCGCCGACATTCGCCAGGCTCTTGCCTACCTCGGAATGAATGCCGTGAAGTCGCTGGTGCTGGGCTTCAGCTTGGCGCAATCCATCGACGGCGGCGGCGACAACGATGTCAGCTTCAATTTTGTGGAATACTGGCGCCGAGGCACCTACTCGGCCGCGGCCGCCAAGCTGCTCGCCAAGAAACTACGTTCCTGCGATCCAGACGAGGCCTTTCTGGCCGCCCTCATGCAAGACATCGGAATGGTGGCACTGTTCCGCGCGATGGGTGATTCCTACCTGCAGATTCTCGATCTCACGGAGGGAGACCATCGTCGCCTTCCGACCATTGAGTTTCGATCACTTGATTTTGATCATTCGATCGTCGGGGGTGAGTTGGCTCGGCGATGGAGACTTCCGCCCCAACTGACCCAATCCATCTCTCACCATCATCACAGTGAACGGTGCGACTCGGAGTGGTCGGACTTTGTGCGCACCGTCGAGTTGGCCTGCTTGATGGCTTCGGCGCTGGTGTCTCCGAATTCGGCGACCGCGCTGCAACGATACGAACGGAAGGCTGCCGAATGGTTTGAGATCGACAGTCGCGACGCGAAGGCATTTCTTGAACCGGCCGCCAACGACGGGCGTGAGATTTCAAAATTGTTCAACCTCGAGACCGGCGTCATGCCCGATGTCGACGCCCTCTTGACCAAGGCTGAAAAACTCCTGAGGTCGCGGGGCGTCGGCCCAGCGGCAACCACAGCCGACTCGGCTGTCTCAGGCTCGAATGAGTCGGAATTCAGTCACTCGCTCCACGAGCTCTTTGCATCATGTTCAGGCGAGGCGCAGCCCATGGGACTGATACTCCTGGCCATCGACTACGGCCAATCTTCAGAGACTCGAGACCAGCTTGAGTCCGAGATTGAGCGCAGCCTCAGTCGCGAGGCGGGATCCCACGCCCAGGTCAGGCGGCTGCGCGAGCATGAATTCGGAGTGCTCCTTGCAAAGACAGATCGAATTGCAACCACGCGCCTGGCTGAACGGCTTCGCCTGCTCCTCACCGATGAGGTAACGGCGCTGTCGGGCGCTGCTGCGGCCCTGTGTTCCGCTGGTGCGGCTGCGACGGATCCAACACTGCCGTCTCTCTTCTCCTCGGCAGACGCCGTGTTCAAGGCGGCAACGGGCGCCCTTGCGGCCGCGAGGTCCGCCGGAGGCGATTGTGCTCGCGTGTATTCGCCGCGGCAATCGTCTGAAGCCGCCTGACTCGATTGATTTCAGCCGGGCACCAGTCGCCCCACGACGCTGGGCTGCATCGGGTTTCGCTCGATGGCCTCTCGAAGGTCGGAAACAGTCACGCGATTGATCTCATCCAACTCATCTTCGAGTGATCGGTAGTCGTCAAGGTACATTCGAATCTGACCGAGTCGCCGCATGCGGCCCGCCGGCCGCTCACCGGCAATCGTGATGGCGGTGGCGAATTTGCTTCGAGCGCGCTCGAGGTCGTCCTCGGTCAAGGACTCCGCCAGCCGTTCGATCTCTCGTCGCACAATCTCCTCAACCTTGTCGGCGGCGTCGGGAGAACAGACAAAGAAGACGAGCGACTCACCGCAGCCATCGCGGCCGTCATATTGCGACTGCGCCTCTTCGGCAAGCCCGGGTTCGATCAACGACCAATAGAGCCGAGACCCCTCTGAATCGCCCAGAATGTGTGCCGCCATCGACATTGGATAGCGGTCGTGACTTTGAATGGCAGGTGCCTGCGAGAACAGCAAGCTGTAGCAGCGAGTGACGTTTGGAAGCGAAAATTCGAATCGTGCGGTCGGAAGCGGCCCCGGCGCGGTACGGCCGGATGGGCGAGTGGTCTGCCAATGCCCGCAGAGGCGCTCCGCCTGCACGACCATCCGGTCGAAGTCCAGCTTCCCCGCAAGGGCAAGCACGGTATTGTCGGCCGAATAACGATTCTCGAAGTACGCGGCCATTTGATCTCGCGTCAAGCCGGAGATCGTGTCTCGAACGCCGAGGACCCGATGCTGGAGCGGGTGATTTCGATACGCATGCTCCATGGCTCGCTCGTACACGACCCAGAACGGCTGATCCTCATACATGGCGATTTCTTCGAGAATGACTCCGCGCTCCTCTTCGAAGTCTTCGGATCGCAGAGAGGGTCGCAGGATATCAGCCAGAATGTCGAGTGCGGCCGGCATCACCTCCGGAAGGGTGTGGGCCCAGAAGGCGGTGAGCTCGCTGGTGGTGAAGGCATTGTGGGAAGCGCCGAGGTCGTCGAATTGTTCGTTGACTTGTTCGGCCGTTCGCGTCGGAGTGCCCTTGAACATCATGTGTTCGAGGAAATGAGAAACGCCCATGAGTTCGGGCGCTTCGTCGCGGGCACCGGTCTTCACAAAGAATCCGGCCGCAGCCGTATGGGCATGGGGATCGACTTCCGCCAAAATTGTGAGGCCATTCGGCAAGCGGGCTTCATGAAAGCTGATCGGCATGGGCGGAGTGTAGGTTGGCTGCCGGGCGAGCGCGCTACAGACCGTCCCTCGTGCGGGAAAGTCGGCGTGATCGGATGCCCTGAACCAGGCGTGGAATTCAGCGACCGGTGACTCCTCTGGCCGGCACTTCAATGCCGGCAGGCCCCCGCACCGATGGAGTCGGCGGGCGAATCAGATCCTCGAGGTCCACAGTCAATTCCTCCACCTCGACCTTCCTGAATTCCGGCAGTTGCGACAACACTCCGGCCTTGGCCTGCGTGGCATGGCCCGTCATCGCACCGGCGTCGATCACCGCTGTGGCCGAGACAGGTCCGGAGGACAGGTCCATCAAGATCATGTCCGGATCGATGGCTGCGAGGATCGCATCGATAACGGAAGGCTCCATGGCTGCGTCGACTTCGGTATCGACGAACGGGGCGACAAATGACAGCGTTCCGTCGGCCTCGATCACTGTCGAGACGAACAACGCATCGCTTGCGAGCACCTCTGCGAGGCCGGTCATGGAATCGGGTTCCATTCGACCGTCGTCTGACAGTTGTATCAGCCGCCAATGGGGATCACCGAACTCGTAGACGTCGGCACCGCTCAGGCCTGATTGCCGAAGAATATCGATCACCGACGCGCTGGGATCCGTGGACATCACGGCGAGCCAGTGGGTGGAGGGTTTCCGATCGCTTGAATCCGTCGAGAGGCGAGGCCGTTCAAGGGTGGTCAGATTGGAATCCGCATTGCCACTCGGTGTCGACGCTGTCCGTCGCGCCGATCCTGAAGTGTGACCCGCATCCGTGGACCGATCCATTGATCGGTGGGCATGAGACCGCTGGGTTGATCGATGAACATGACCATGCACCTTGTCGTCAGCGCCGGCGATTGCACTAAAAGGCTCAGCCGGGCACGGCTGCGGTACAAAGCGGAGGTCGCCACCGATGGCGGCGAGAACCAGATTCACATCGTCTGCATCAATTGACCCGTTCTGATCGATATCGCTGCGTACCTCGATCGGGTCCAGCGGGTCGATCGGCGAGGTGTTGAGCAGCGTGAGGAGGCCGCCCAGGTCGGTCACGTTGACGCGCAGGTCGCCGGTGATATCGCCGGCCAGACCGTTGATTACGAGCGAGTCGTTCTCCAATGCATTGCCGCCGAAATCAGTGACGCCGACCAGTTTGACGCAACATCGGACGTTGGCCGGCAGGGCCGGATCAAATCCGAGGACAGCGCGTGTATTCCCATCGAACATCGCAACACTGATGGTCGTGCCGGAGAGATCCACGGGCAAACCGGTTGGCGAAGAGAGTCCGTTGAGCGAGACGGCGTCGGACGTGAAGGTCGTGGGGTCGATCGATTCGGAGAGTTTGAGTTCAATCGACGACACGCCGGCCGCCCGCGACTCAGTGAATTCATCCGAGATCACGACCAGTGACGTTTGGCCGACGAGCCCGTGATCGGCCAGAATCGTCCAGCCTTGATTCACCGGCGGCTTGACATCCTGCTCATACGTCAGCGTGTAGCTTCCCGGTCCGCCCTGATCGAAAAGATGCACGAATGTGAGCGGAATATCGGGGCCGGAGAATGGATGGAAGATACGGCTGGTCTGCCAGAAGTTGTACCCGGGGACGAGCGAGATGCCATCGCCCCGCTCGACACTCACCAGCTTGAACTGGTTCTCGAATGGATCGTCGAATCGCATATACGTCCATCCCTTGGGCATCTCAACCACGAGCGTGGCCGTGAGCGGCTTGGGACCGGTCGAGAGCGAGCCGGTGACCAGCGACGTGACAGGCTCGACGAAGCCTTCGGATCGATGCAGGGCATCGGGAAAATCGTCGGGGTTTTCCTTCTGAATCGCCAGGAAGTCCGGCAACAGATCGTCATTGGGATACACCGCGCGAACGACGTGCGTCATGGGCCAGATGTTGACGGAATCGATGAGCGAAAGTCCTTCCTGACCAAAGGCGTTCTTTGACTGGAACGTGGCGTCGTAGTCGATGAAGCTACCCTGCAGCGACGACGTCAGAAGCCACTGCGCCACTTCGGTTTCGCCAGGTTTGACCGACCCGAAATTCACGGTGAGCGACGGAGCCAGCTCGTCGAGGCCCACCTGAGTACCGATGATCTGGAAGTCGATGATGAGGCCTTGCAGGTTCTCGACGATCTCGGGCTGGGCCGACGTGATCTTGACGTCCAGGGCCTCGCCGTAGCCGGTGTTGGACAGCAACAGGCCAAGCGAGAACGGAATCGCCGGCTCAACCTCAGATGTGAACGGATCGTCGGAATACACCTGCTTCTCAATGAAGTATGACAAATCCAGACTTGGATTCGGGAGCACGGTGATCGGCACTGGGAACAGCGGCACCGTGACGGTCTTGCCCACCAGCGAATAGCTGAACATGCCGGAGACGAAGTACTTCGTTGCTTCCATCGGGGCAGCGTTGTCGGTGGGGATCAGGATCCACTGAATCGTGCCGACTCCGTTCGCGGCCAGTGAGCCAGAGCCGTCGATGGCGTCAATATTGCTCAACGATGGATCTGAAAGGCCGAAGAGCTTGTTCACGATCTCACCCGACTGGTTCTTGATCTGGATTTCGACCGCAAGATCCTGCAGCGGGTCGAGTGAGGAGTTGTTGGTCAGTTCAAGTGTGGCCTCGAATGCGCTTCGGGAAATTATCACATCCTGCGTGAGTTGAATCTTCACCTGGGCACAGACGCCTGCTTCGGCCGGCTCGGGGTCATCAATGTCAGTATCCTCAAGGGCGGCCGCCAATACGGCATCAAAGTCGCTCTGTATTGCGTTGATGAAGGCCTGCACGGCATCGGCAACGTCCTGGTCATCGCTCCCGTCCACCCCCGCAACACCGTTGGCATCGCAGCCGAATGGTTCACAGTCGCCCTTGGGGCCGACCAGGAACTTCATGGTGCATGGAATCGGTTCAAAGGTTTCACCAAAAATCGTGGCTGAGACTTCCACCTGAGCATAGATGCCCGTAAAGCAGAAATTGTCTTCCGTGCCCTCACATGAGTTGTATGACATTGAGCCGCTGCCAGTTCCGGCGATGATCGCCGTCACGGTGTAGTTTGCGACCCCGATCTCGCCGTATCCGGGGATCGTGGCCGTGGCGGAACCGGACGAGGTGAATCCGGCCTGGGCGCTGAGGCTCAACCCCACGTTTCCGAAATAACAGATGTCTCCATCGCACGTCCACGTCGCACCGCCACCGCCGCCGGCGGTGGCGGTGATCTCAATGCCGGCAAAGATCTCGGCCTTGACATCGAACTGCACTGCCTGCTGCGGGCCGAATCCGGGCACGTCAACGTTGACATTCACGGTCTGCTCGAAGTCAGCGCTGAAGTTCGGAGTATTTGGCGACAATTCGATCTCGGCGGCGGCGGATGCAGTCGCTTGCCAACTGGTGGTGCATTCGGACTTACAGCATTCCTTGACGCACATTTTGGCGTCAAGATCTACCTCCGCATCCAGGAATCCGCCCGTTTGGGCGACGATCCACGCCTTTATGGCCGCCTCGACAGCACCAAGAGGAGCGTCGATGCACTTCTCGTTGTCATCATCGGGGGGATTGATGCAGCAGTTGTCGCACGGAACCTCAAGTTCGATGGCCGGCGGAACATTGAACACGGGTGTGCCGCCACCCCCGCCGCCGCCACCCCCGCCCCCGCCACCCCCGCCGCCGCCACCCCCGCCGCAACAGGCACCACCACCCGAAGCGGGTGGGAGCGGACAATCGGGCACCGCCACGATGACCGGGACCTGATAGGTCTTTAGTTCGTTGCAGAAGAGGTCATAGACCGTATCGAATTGAAGATCGACACAGGGATTGCCGGCGACGCCGCCTTCCTGGCCATAGAAGGTGTCTTCAATGATGACGGGCACCACCACCGACGATTGGCCGGCGAGATCGCCGATTTCCTCAACCAGCGGTGTGAGTTTGTACCGAGGGTGATCACCTAGTTCGAGTCGAACATCGGCGGCTGTGATCAGGCCGAAGTTGGAGATGGTGAAGTCGACCTGCGTCGAAGGACCATCCGGGAGGACCTGTTCAATATCCACAAACGCAGGCTCGACGACGACCACCGGCGCGGGGACATTGGTCTCGAAGGTGAGGTCGATGACGATCTCATACTCATCCTGAATGATCGTCGGAATGACCTTCCACGAATACGACACGACCGAGGCGGGCAGAAACGCCGTGACGTTGAGATTGTCGTCACCGGCAAGGAACACCGTGGAGCTGAAGCCGCCGTGACCGGGGGCAACAGCAATGATGTCGTAGAAGCTTTCAGGCAAGTCGGAGAACACGAGCACGCCTGACTCCTGCGTGGTGCCTTCGGCAACGACCTGTTGTGTAAATGCGTCCTTGACCGTGATCAGTGCTCCCTGCACCTTGGGCGCACCCTCGGCGTAGTAGGTGAATTCATCCGTCGCTTCAACGGTCAACGTGCCCTGCTTGGCCGAAACTGCCAGGAACGTAAAGCCGACGTTGGTGAACGCGTTTGATCCATTAATGGCTATCGAGCCCGAGTAGGGCCCCAGTGGCAGGTCTGAAGGCGGCGTCAGTTGAAGCACGATGCTCTTGGTCGCGCCTGGGCCAATGGTTCCAATGCTGACCGGCGTGGATGACTTGAGCCACGACACGGGCGGCAGCAGCACCTGGACGTTCTCCGCAGCCCCCGCCCCGACGTTCTTGACCTGGAACTCCACGAGCGTCTGCACCACTTCGCCGGGCGACTCGGGCAGGAGCATGGTTTTGGAGATTGTGGATGGCGTCGCGACCAGCGCGGCCTGGGGCGGAAGCATCGTCACCGTGATCTGCGACGTCGCCTTTGGTCCCTGATTGGTCTGGAACTCAACGGGGACCGTAAACGTGCCGAAATTCGTCCCCGTCGCCGAGGTGGTGTAGCCCACCGGGATGCTTGCATTGGGCCCGACATCTGTTGCGGGCACACTGAGATCGAGCGAAAGGCCTGTCGGCAGGCTGCCAACGCCGGCCAAGAGTCCGGTCATCTCCAGGTTGCCCGGATTCGTGAGCGTAATGTTGCCATTCACACTGCCGAGGTCGGTAAAGACCGTGGTCTGAATTGTCTTGGGGCTGGCAAGGAGATTGTAAAGAACGAAGGAGTCCTGAACGAATGGCGAGAAGCTTCCGGGCGGGCCCGCAACCAACTCGTAGAATCCGCCTTCGTTGGGAAGCGGATTGAAGACGACCAAGTAGTTTCCAGCGCCGTCCGTCACGGCCGAGAGCACCCGAGTCGTTCCTTGGAGCTTGACGCCGACGTTGATGGACACGTTGGCCAAGGGGTCGCCCGAAACCTCCAGCGTGGCCGAACCTGAAAGTGTCACCGGCGTCGGCGCCACACCCTGCTCAAACGGCGTCGAGACCGAAACGAGATAATTGTCGGCCGTGAACGGAGAACGGCTGAGTCCGGAGTTGTCGTTCTCGCCGCCGTTCAGACCCTCATTGAGAGTATTGGCGCGATCGGCCTGTACCTTCACGAAATACTGGCCCGGTGTTGATGGATAGACGGCCGTGATGGTCTTGGTGTACGACTCTGTCGGCTGGTACACGCCGCTCACCAATGCGTCGCCGAGAACGATTTCCTGACCCGTATTCACATTGACCGCAAACACTCGATCAGTCCACGCTCCGCTGGTGGCCGCATCCCCGTTGTTGGTCACGGTGAACGAGACTTCGAACGAGGTGCCGATGACACCGCTGGCTGGCTTGGGCACTGAAGTCACCTGCAGGTTCGGTCTCGGCGGCTGGGTGATGGTGACCGGCGTGGGCGAAAATGCTGTGTTGTTGACCGGGGGCTCCTCAAGCACAGCGTCAAGGGCGTCGGTCGTTGCATAGAAGAAGAATCCATCGCCTTCAACTGTGCCCGGAATTTTCACGGCAAGCGATTCGTTGTAGGACTGGTTCGGTCCTACCGGCGTTGACCGGATCTTCGAGCCGAGAAGCGTGTCATTACCGATCACGCCATCGGTCGAGAGATAGACGGCATCCACCCAGATGCCGCCCACGCCGACGGTCGAATCGTTCGTCACCGTCCAGGCGACGGACACCAATTCATCCGCAAACGCCGACGAGGGTCCGGCAACTCCTGACGCAACCAGATCGGGAAGAATGACGTCAACCGTCTCCGGCCCTACAGCGCAGTTGTTGGCATTTGAAAGCTCGTCGACGGTGTTGTTGACGTCGACACACACGACAATGTGGTACCCCGAGGGAAGCGCCGGCGTGCCGACCGACTTCGTGCGGACAACCTCTCCACCGAGATCGATGACTTCGTTGACCCCGATTTCCGCCAGGAGAACGTCGGAGCCGACCGTCGCGTCGGACGAGGCATACACGCGCTCCACCCAGCCGGTGGACGTTGCAATCTGGCCGATGTTGGAGACTGTCCAACTCACCTCAACCGCCTGGCCCGGCGTGCCGGAGCCCGGCGACACGATGTTCGTGACGACCAGATCGGGCTTGGGGGTGGGCTCTACGTCGATCGACATCGCGGCTACTGCGACGTTGTTTCCTTCGCCACCCGCCTCCGCCACCACGTTGTCGACATCCGTTCTGACGATAACCCAATACGTTCCCGCGTTCATTGGCAGAAGAATCTGCGTGGATCGGTTGTATGAAGCGCCTGCATCGAGGCTGCCCGGACCGGGCAATGCCGCCGCCAGCGGGTCAGAAGCATCGAAAACAGCATCTGTAGAGAGATAGACACGATCCTGCCACGCCGCCGCGGCGGATGATTCGCCGTTGTTGGTCACCGTCCACGCCACGGTGATGGGAGACTTGACGAAGCCGCTCGTGGGCGTTGGACCAACAAGGGGCACGAAGTCAGGCGTCAAAAGCTCGACCGTTGCCGAATCGCTGTCCACCTTGCCGGATGCATCGGCCACGTTGAGGTAGATGGTCACGATATCGCTGGTTGCAGACGCAGCCAGCGACTCGTAGGAGACCAACTCGACGGCGTCGGACGCGAATCCATCACCGACATCGGCAGCGCTTCGCGCTGGAGCAAGATCCCACTCCACCGCGAGCGATTCACCGACATTGCGCTTCAGATCCACATCGTCAACCACACCGGCAAGGGGGATCAGTCGCCCGGGTCCGACTGCGGCGTATGGGCCACCCGCGAACGCCTGCGGCGGAGTGCTGTCGTACGCCACCGAACCAGTATCGTCGCCCGTCAGCGCGTCCGAATCGGTCACGGTGAGGCCGATGTCGAGCGGACTGGCAATCGAAAGCCCCTTGGCAATCGCCTGTTCAAGCGTGAGCGTCTGCATCGGCTGCGTCAGCGTTCGATCGATGCCATCGAGCCCATCGGCGCCGAGATCCCACTGCACGGCCGTGATGCCATTGAAGAGTTCCACCGCAATGGCGTCAGGATCGTTGCTCTGGGTGGCGTCAAGGGTGATGTCGGTCGTGCGCGCACTGAGGGCGTAGGGACCGCCTGCGACGGCGATTGGATTCTCGAGCTCCACTGAGGTGAAGCCTGAATAGGTCACGTCCGATTGGCTGTAGTTGAAGAATCCGACCTTTCCGACACCGAGCGACTCTGGGTCGTTGATCAGCCCCGTATCCCAGACCAGAGCCTGGGTATTGTCGTTTCGAATGATGATGCGAATGTTGCCGTTGGCCTGGTACGTGAGGAAGAAGCGGTAGGGCGTCTGGTCGGCCCACCCCTTTCCGGAACCGATGTTTTTCGTCAGGACGCTAATGTGCGCAGAGTTCTCGCCATCCCAGATTTCACCGGTGGTGCTTACCGCGGTGGCGTCGCTGGGAATCCCGTTAACCTTCAGCAGCTTCAGTCCCTGTTCTCCGGTGTCCTGCGCTGCCTGCTTCCAGGTCAGCAGGTAGTAGCTCTTGTCAGCACCGAGGCCGTTGAATCCGAACACGAAGCCGATGAAGTCATCATCGCCCCCTGATTTATTGACCTTGAACGTTCCTTCAAAGTTGGAATCCACAAGAAGGAAATCGCTGACGAAATATGCCGGATCCCCGTTGATGACCTGAGTCACGCTCAAACCGTCTCCGGCCACTTGCCATTCACCTGCTGCGCCGTTTCCGGCATAGTCCTGTTCCGTCCAGCAGAAAAGCGTTACTACACCCGGCGCCGACACGTTGACCGATTCCGGATCAAGGAGACCG
The DNA here is from genome assembly GCA_964407695.1 of uncultured Isosphaeraceae bacterium. Taxonomy (GTDB): domain Bacteria; phylum Planctomycetota; class Phycisphaerae; order Phycisphaerales; family SM1A02; genus CAYOWQ01. The sequence continues at coordinate 104,390 of CAYOWQ010000006.1, forward strand.
TTGTTGCTTTCGGATGATTCCGCCACGTTTCCCAGCACATCGGTTGCAGCCGAAACATACGCCGTGGCAGGCACCGGAAGTCCGCTCGGCACAACGCCCGAGGCGACTTGTGTATACGACTCACCCGGCTCCAGCACACCCTCAAACGTGGCTTGGGCGATGAGCGTGCCGCCAACCTGAGGTGAGAGGGACACATAGAACGCATCCGTCCACGGGCCAATGGCCGCCGCATCGCCATTGTTCTTGACCGTCCAGCTCACGCCCACAACATCTCCAGCGGCAACCGAACATGGTGCGTCAACGTCCGTGACAAGAAGGTCCGGGGCGGCCTTAACCGTGATCTGCACCGAATCCTCCGCGGCCGAGTTGACACCATCGACTACCAAGGCGCGAATCGTGTACGACATTCCTGCGGTGGTGCCCGGCAGGTCAGAAACGTCGATGGCGTTTCCCGTGCCAAGATCCAACACGGTGTTTCCATCGTCGGCCGTCCATGTGACGGTGTATGGCTCCACGACCTGGGCCACTTCAGCGATACAGGCGATTGTGTCTGACGTGAAAAACTGGGCTCCGTTTGTGGGCGAAGTGATCGCGATCTGGGCATTCACCACACCTGGAATCGTGGCGGATATGCCGGGCGTCGCGGTGTTGCCGCTGTGCCAGGCGACGGTATAGAGCAATCGTCCGTTGGGCTGCAGTCCGAATGGCGTCTGACCCGGGGAGGAATCGTCGAACAACTGGCTGCCCAGATCATTCGGAACATTCATCAGCGGGTTGGATTCATCCACCGGAATCATCGCCAGACTGAAGTTGCAGCAGAACGGCTGAATTCCGATGAGCGAATTGACGCTGTTGATGCCGGTCTGGAAGGAGTTGTGATCGGTGCCCAGCATCAGGCCGCCGCCGACGTTCTTCAGGTTCCAGTAGTAGTTTTCGCTGAGATTCTGACCCTCGTTCTGCCAGCGGCCGGACCAATACGACGAGATGATGCGCGCATCACAGATGATTCCTCGTGACGGGTCGGCATTGAACCAGTTGGCAATGGCCTGCCAGTCGGCAGAGTAATTGTCGCTCCCGGCCGATAGATCAAAGATCCAGATCTGATCAAAGTCGTTGGCCAGAAGAAGATCCGCCACCTGGCCATTCGCCGAGAGGTCTTGATACACCGCATCGACGCCGGCGAGGGCGAGCGTCTGGTAGAGATTGAAGCCGTCGCCGTTGTAGCTGGACCCGTTGATGTTGATCACCAGCACCGACTGTTCCGGGCCGGTCTGGCAATCGTCGGGCTGGCCATCGCCGTCGAGGTCGAGGGCTTCGCCGGTCCGGATCTCCAGTCCATCGTCGATCCCGTTCTCATTGCAATCGCTCACCTGGACCTTCTCGGGCAGCCCGCTGACGATCAGGTTATCGAATGTGAAGTACGTACCGTCATTGGAGCCACCGGCCGTGCCGAAGGCAGTATCAAACTCGACTCCCCAGATCGCCTGCCCGCCGGTCTGGTCGGTGGTGATGGTGAATACCTGCTGGAATCCCGCGGCCGTCTGCCCGATGAGCTGCCCGTTCTGTCCAAAAGCGAAGAGCGTCTTGGTCGTCGTGTCGTCGTCGGTATCCGTCATCGATACCGACGAGACCCCGCGATTGAAGAAGGCGCGCACACCGCTGGAGTGATAGTTGTCCGGCCCGACGAACAGGTTGTAGGCCCCGAGCACGAGATCGCTGGTGCCCACTTTACTGTTGCCGTAATTGATGTTGCTGATGTGCACACCATCGGCATTGCCGCCAAAACCGCCGTTGGATCCATCGTCGGTCAGTGCAACCTGAAATCCAGACCGTCCGGTGAACACCAATACCCCCTGATCCTGCCCAAGGTCATCGACGCCGGAGTTGAAATTGAGATTCACGAGGTCGAAGACCGGCGGCCCGTCCGTCGCAACCGCAATGTTATCGATCCCCCACGATTCATTCCCCAGTCCCTCCAGCCCCGACCCGGTAAATGAAATCTGCACGGATGACTGTCGGGGCGTGAAGGTGATGGTCAGCCCCTGATACCCCGAATCAACCGACGTTGACCAGCCGTAATTGGCCTTTGGAATGCTCGGCGACCCTGGGTAACTCTGACAACTCGGGACCTGAACGTTCTGGAATGTCTCCGAAAACAGCGTCTCGCCGTTGATACTGACCGAAATTGTATCCGGCCCCGCCACGCAGGTGCCATCCCAACTGTCGATGATGTAAAGATCAAACGTCAGCGTGTGCTCCACGCCGGGCGCCAGCGTCAACGACAGCGATTGCGTTTCGTTATCAAACCGCCCCGAAAATGTCGTAAAGGGAACAGGCACGGATCCGTCAACCGCCGTCAACGACCACTCAGGTCCGACGCCGGATTCGAAGTCGGTGCTGTAAACGATCTCTGTGCTGAGCGCTGAGGACGCCAGTGAAAGAGCCATCGCGGCCGACCCGGCGCGTTGAAGAACCCGCTGCATGGTGTTCTGCATGGTCATCCTGCACACTCCCATCCCGGCTTTAGACCGGAGTTCAACTTATGAACGACGCCGCGATCGACGCCCGATTCCCACAACGCCCACAAGCACCAAGAGGCCGGCCGGCCCAGGCACCACGATATTCAGCACAAAGTCATCACCCGCCTGCGTGTCGATGACGGTGAATCCCTTGGCAAAGGTATCCGGCAAGGCCGAAATGACGACCTGCGACGGTCCAGACCAGTCAGACGGCACCGTGAACAAGAGTGTTGCCAACACACCGGTTCCGAAGTACTGCACCGGCTGACCGAGCACGCCGGTGATATTGGAAAGCTCGATGTCGACCGCGTTGGGGTCGTAGCCCGGACCGGATAGCGTGTCGGGCCCAAGCGCCAGCGGAAACTGATTCCAGGCGGGCTTGCTGAAGTCAAAGAGACCGCCGGTCACATACGGTGAGGACCATTCGAATCCTTCAAGCACCAGTCCGCCGCTGCTGAACAGAAGCCCGAAAATGGATGAATTGTGCTGATCGGCAGCGTCACTTGTCAGAACAACATCCAGTGTAAAGCTTTGCCCCGCTGCCACGTCCAATGAAGGCTGTCCGCCGACCGATGGCGTCAGCATGTAGCCTGCGTGGCCACACACAGCCAGCATCAGCGACGCGACGCCACTCCCACAGTGTCTTCCTCGCATGGCTCACTCCTCATTCCGCATCCTGCGACGACCGAGGACGGGTGTCAACCTTTGATTCGGCTAATCCTGGGATTTTTTCGAATCGGCCCACCACCGAAAATTCGGCCAACAGGCCAGAGGTGTTTTCCTTATAAGAAGTTAGGGCCGATTCGGCCAACGACCATCCGCACACGGAAGGTTGAGTTTCTCGCCGAATCATTCGCCGTGATTCTGACCAAGGCCGGCAGGTCCCGGTCCCGAAGGTCGCGCCGCCGAGGCTGTACCGCCCGTGACACGCGATGGCACCAGCCGCAGCAGGGCGAGTCCGCCAATAAACACAGCGATCAACACCAGCCCGCGCCAGAACGCACGGTCAACGATTGCATTGGCTGGCTCACTCAGTTGAGAAACACGATCCTTCCAAGCGGAGGCGTTGGCCAGTTCATTTGTCAGTTCCAGCACGCGGGTCATCCGCTCGGCGGCGTGTCCCGCCTCCGTGGCGATGTTGCGCACATCCGCGAGGCTCAGGCCTGAGTCCCCGCCGGTGGTCTCGTGATCAAATCGCGAGGCCAAACGGTCAAGCGCGCTGATCGTTTCCGTCAGCTCACTCGCAAGTGTTCCGGATGCGTTGATGGTGTCGTGGAGATCCGCGAGCAGTCCGTGGAGGTCGCCCTGGCGTTTGGCGAGATCATCCAGCAGCGCTGTGCGCTCGCGATCAAGGCCGGTGAAGAAATGGTCCACGGCCGCCACTCTCTGCCTGTCGATTTCGCGCGAAGCCCGTTCAAGCGATTCGGTGACCACTTGTTGGATGGCCTCCTGTGCCTGAGAGATCGACTTCTGTCGCTCCGCGGCGACGCCCTCAAACAGATTGTGCTGCTGGCGATCAAGCTTGGCCTGAATGGAGCCGAGCTGGGTCCTCACCGAATCTGCAAGCTCCCGAAGCGCCCGGGCCAGTGAAGCGAGGTCGTCGCCTTCGGGCTGATCGAGCAAGCGGTATGCGGTGAGTTCAGCCTGTTCACCGAGGACATACGGATATCGGCCTGCGTACCACAACATCCGCTCTCCGAGCAGGCGGGCATCGTCAATCGCGCCGGTGGCCTCGGTGACTTGACGCAACAGTCCGGTCGCCTGGCGACGAAGAGAAAGAGAGCTGATCTGTCGCTCGTCGGCAAACTCATTGAAGCGCACCAGCGCGACAACCGTTCGATCGGGATGCTGAGTGATCCAGGCATCGACAAGCTGATGCAGCGTCTGAATCTGCTCGTCGGAGAGTAGCCCTCGCGCATCCTCCCAGAGCTCCAGTTCGGCCTGCCGCAGCCGCGCGAGAGCCGGCAGCCCGGCATCCCCAATTCCCGCTGGCATCCAATGGTGCTCGAATGACCAGGACTGAAGTGACGAGAGCACCAGGAGATCGAGCAGGTTCACGGGCGGATTGGGGCCGGCGCCGATGTCGATCGCCGACCCGACACCGTTGCGCAGGAAGGATTGCGAAAGCCATCGCGACTTGGTGCTCCTTCCTTCAACATGCGTCAGCAGATACATCGACTCGCCAAGAGCCGAGATGTAGTCATCCGCCATGCTCATCACGATGGCCTGCGTCCTGAGCCCGTCTTCAATTGGCGCCATCGCCGACTTCGTCGCTGACGACTTCGGTGGCGATGCGCATGCGGCCACGAACACCGCGAGGACGCACAACAGCAACCAACGAAGGCGGGTCAGGTCGCAGAGTCGAGTCATAGCGCGGAGCCTCCACGATCCGGGAGCGGCAAACATGGCTCAATTGAAGAATCATGGCAAGGCCCACCGCCCGTTCTTCGAATCGTCTTGCAGAGAGGCGACCCCCCAAGGCACCGTGATGCCTCTGGACTCGTCAACAAAGTGGAGCTGATCGGGCTCGAACCGACGACCTCTTCCATGCCATTCCCGAAGGGCCGTTGGCCCAGGTGCGTAAACCACGATATACGAGGGGTTTACGGATTGCAACCCTTACGATCCTTGGCGCGGTTTTGGGCAGATTTCGGGGGTTTGCGCGGTGTACACCGCGCCGAAAGGTGTGGAAAGCAGTGGACGATCGACCGCGCCGGCTCGCCGATGACCTCGACCGATCGGGCCTGCTGTTGGCCCACCGTCATCCATTCCGAGCTGGCGACCTGGTGCCTCACACCCATCCCGAGTCTCCGCGCCTGAACCCGCTTCGGCCGCGGCGTTTCATCCAGGGGAATCGTGCCCGCCTACGCCTTGGCGGGAACGAGATCGAGCCGGTGAACGTCGGCGATCATCTCAACTTGCTTGGGAACGACCCCGACGGCGTCGGCGAACTCCCTCCAACGCGAGACCGCCTTCGTGACCTCGCGTGCAATGGCTTCAGCGCGTCCGCGCTTCATCGACGCGGTCTCTGCAACCGCCTTCAGGTCTTCGAGCGTGAAGCCCTCCCGCTTCCCGGCCAGGCTCATCTGATGACTCGCGGTCCATGTGCCGGACGGGTTGTAAGCGTACATGACGTCGAAGGCCGGTGAGAGCGACCACCTCCCGCTCTTGTCCATGAGGAAGGCGATGTTCTTGACGTGGTCGTCCTGGTTGCGGGCGATCACGTTGAACACCATACGCCGGAATTGCTCTTCAATTGCGTCCATCGGCAAGCCCAATCTGCGGATGACAGTCAGGGCCTGCTCGTAAGAGTGAGCGACCGGGTTGTTGAAATCGAAGTGCGCCAGCGCGCCCAGCGACTGCATGTGGAGCTTCTCGCCGTCATCAAGCCGATCGAACCGCTTGGTCATGAAATGGCGTCGTCCGTTCTCCTCGAAGAGTCGGCACTCGGACATCCGGATGCCCGCGGCCTTCGCCATCTGCGAGTAGGCGTACTCGATTGCACCGAACCCCTGCGGGTCCGCGAGGTCTCGGTCCTTGTTGTTGGTGACGCCGTCAAACTTCATCAGCCAGTACTCGAACCCGCTCGGGGCCTTGACCTGCCCTGAGCGAACCTCATTGGTCATGGGATTCCAGGCAATGACGGCCTTGGCGCGGGCACCGCCCGCGGATGCGCCGACGCGGAGAATCTCGCGAAGGGCATGCTCCTTATGCGGGTCGGCGAATGACGCCTGCAGGTTCTCTCGATTGCTAAGCACCTCAGAGGCGAGCATCACCAGCGAATCCACGTTCAGGACAGTCGATGAGCGGCTCTGGGGTCCCCGGGCGGGCTTGAACTCGAGCGCCCCGATCCCGCGCGTGCCGGTGTAGCACAGCCGCTCAACGGCGTCGATATCTAGGGGCAGACGCCCCTGCGAGGCGAGCCACGCATCAAGCACGGCATTTCCGAACTTGTCGGGCAGCGCATCGGCGAGCATCCCCGGAAGCCCGTGAAACGACCCTTTGGGCAGGTCGGGAAAGCTGTAGATCTGTGGCGAGACCGGCATCATGAGCGGCGCTACCTCGATCCCGCTTCGCCGAAAGGCGGCGGTGTATTCGAAGGTCGCGATCTCCCCAGGCCCATTGACGGACACCGCGCCGATCGAACTTCCCCACAAGCGGACTTCGGCAACCGTGCTCACGCCTTACCTCCGGCCTTTGACGAATCGTCTCCCCAGGTCCACTTGGTTGGCGGCCGGATCTCTTTCACCCCGGGCGACGCGCGACGGCGTTCTTTGGCTCGCGAGCGCAACTGCGAAAGTGGGCTTGGGAGCGGCGGCGGAACGAACGCGTCGAGATTGCCGAGCAGGCCCAGCGCGCGGACCACGCGGATGAGGTTGGTCACCTGGCTCGACTCGCCACTCTCCAAGCGGATCAGGGTGCGCTTGGAGACGCCCGCCTCACGGGCGAGTTGCGCCTGGGTGAGGTTCCGCTGGAGCCGGTATTGCGAGAGGCGATCCCCGAGATTCGCCAGAACCGCCGCGTCCGTCATTTCATTGGTCTTTGCCATAAGTGCCTCTTCTGGCAACTATATCGTCAAATTGTCCGTAAAGAGACAGTTTTGGCACTTTATTCCGGAGAACGTACGATTACCCTATCGTCGTACGAACCATGGCCGCTGAATACACCTGTCGCGGTATCCCAACTGTTTTTGGCACCCGCTAGACGTGCCGCATTCGCTTGGTGTGCCGCGGCATGAGTTCTGCGATCTTTTCTACCGCATCCGCGGGAGTAGATACCGCGTGCACCTGATCATCCTCCACATCGTCCTGACGGACTCTCCCATCAATGCGGCTAGGACCCAGTTTCTTGCTCCAACCAATTCCGAAGAAGGTTGGCCCAAGTGCGTAACCAACAACGTAGAATTGATTACAGATCAAAGACGTTGTGATCCCGCGCGGTTTTGAGCAAGTTTGATGGGTTTTCGCGGTGTACATCGGGCGGATTCACCGTTTCGGACTCGTCGTCTTGCGTCGCGATCGTCGGCGCTTCACAATGTTTCCGTCATCGTCGCGGACCTCGTCTAGGTTCAACTTCTGCTCCGCCAACAGCCAAGTGTTGAAGCTGTCGAGGTTGATACGGAGGCGGTGCCCCGTCTGGCGGTTCGTGGTGAACGCGCCACGTTGGACAGCCTCCGTGATCATTCGTCGGGCGTTGGTCATCGACAGGCCGTCCGTGACTTCGCGGAGTTTGATCGCCGCCTCCTTGTGCCGAATCCACGCTGGCCGGTCCATGCCAGGGTGCGGGATCGATTCCAGAGCCAGGAGCGGCGAGAGGTCGAGGGAAAAGAGAGTGTTCGTTGAGCCGGGCTTGCAGTGCTCAATCAGAACCGCATGGGCCGGTTTCATCGTCGGCCAGATGCTCAGATCGGGAGAACCACTGAGGGTCAGCACCATCGGGTGGTCTGCCGCTTTCAGCCGCTTCGCATCAGCGAAAATCTTCGCGGCATCCGGCCATTGGAGGCCACGCGCCACAAAAACCTCGACGGTGCGTGCCGCATCGCCGAGAAAGCCAACCGAGACGAGGCGATCTCGTACATCCTCGACGACATCGCCCGTAGCCGCGATCGCGCTCTTGATCACGCCTGCAAGGCCCGCGAGTGAGAACTCCCATTGATCGAACGCCTCCGGCTTCAGCACCACCAAGCCACAGCCGAGACCGCACTGGTGAAGGCAGACCATCGCCTCCGAATCATCGGGGTGCTGCACGAAGTCGCGCTCAATCAGGCACTTGTGTTCACACCCGTGGTACTCAATCTCTTCGGGCAGCGCCAACGGTCGCAGGATGGCTGCTGTTTCAAGGTTCTTCAGGACATTGGCGGGCCACAATTCGACATCGTGGCGATGGAGAATCTCAGCTCCAGAAACCTCAGCGCGTTGCAGGAGGGTCTTGAGCACGTCAATCATGCGCGATCCCCCACGTCTTCAGGTATCGCTTGGCCACAAGATCCTTGGCGTGGTCCTTGAGATTGCAGCCGTTCGGCAGGGTGACCTCGAATGTCAGGCTCTTGCCACGAGATCGACCCTCGCCTTTGAACTTCATGCTGATGCGAGCCTGCGACACGTTGAGGCCCGTGAGCGGGATACGCGTGGTGTTGACCACGTCATCAAGCACGTCGTAGATCATCAGGGGGCTGTCTTGCTTTCGCGGTCGCGCGGAGATGGTGACGCGGCGATTACCGTGCCCCGGCAGATCGAACCGAAGCATCCGCAGTTCAATCCGCTCAATGTTGTCCGCCGCGCCAGTGCGAAACTCGAACGTTCTGCTTTTCAAGATATTCAGCGTGAATGGCGGACGCTCGGTCGCCAGCGGGAGATTCGGCAGTTGCAAAATCGTGGAGCAAAACGCGGTTGCCAGTTCTTCCTTCTGCGCCTTGTTGCCCGGCGCAGCCATTTCAAGAAGCCCCGACTCAGGCCGGTAGACGAAGATGATCTCAAGGGCGCTGCGCCGGGCCTGACGCCCAAACGTGTCTTTCTCGTCGAATCCAGGATCAGTCTTGGGCAGGTCTTCTGGGTAGGCGAAGTAGCAGAAGCGAAGTGGATCACGACGTTCGCAATGATCGACATGGCATCGCTTGCCTCGACCTTGCGGCTTAAGGACTTTCTTGATCTCTGCTTTCAGCTTGTCGATCGCGTCGTCGTCGTCTGCCGGGTCGAGCTTCGGGCCGACAGACCTTCTCCACCACTTGCTGTCGGTGAATCGATCCATCTCAATCTGACTGGCGAGCGTATCGAGACGCTCGCGGTCTTCGAGCAGTGCCAGAAACGCACGCTCCAACCCGTTCTTCATCTCGTCCAATCTGGAAGCCCAAGGCAGACGCCAGAACACGGCTTCGTCACGGATCAGGTTCGATCCAGGGTCCGACGCCATTTCTGTGACCAGCGAGAAGTCCGATTCAATCCGCCTGCGCTGTGCAACCTTGAGATTCTCGATGGCCTCGATCGTCAGGTTCGGGTCGATCGCTCCGCGCTCGTTCAATCGCACGCATTCAGAAAGCTTCAACTGGTCGAAGTATCGCTGAATCAGCCCGCGGCCAATGGCTCGGAAGAAATCTTGGGGCTTGTACTGTTGGCCCATTGCGCAGGAACCTCCGTGTTCGTCAAAAGGGTAGCAGGAACCTGGGGCGGGTCGAACCTGCCGTGGCTGGCTCGGTCGATCATTCGTGTTTGGAACCAATGTGCTTGACAAGCACAAGCGCATCGTTGGCGGACCCCCAGTAAGCGTCCAGCCTGCACGCGACGTGGAAGCCCAGCTTCGCAAAGAACTCGATGGTGCCCTTGAAAGCCATCCCATCAAACTGTGAGTTGGGGATCGCGGCTTCGGGGTCGCTCGTCTTGAGCGAGACGATTCGCTGGCTTGTTGCCGCCGCCAACACAGCCTCTACCAGCCTCGTGCCGATTTTCTGGCGCGTACAGTCAGGAGCAATGCCCATCCAAAGCATCTCAATCTCGAAGGCGTGGGCTGTCCAGATGATGAAGCCACGCACCCCGCTCTCATCCTCCCACACAAACGATTGACAATCCGTGATATCCGCGTCGATGTAGGGGTACGACGCAGGAACAAAGTGTGAAGGCCATGCCTTGACAATTCGTTGCATCGCGGGTCGATCTTGTTTGTTTCCGGTGCGGATCATTGCGTGTCCACGCGGATGCCGATGTGAGTACGGTCAGCACACCGCACTGGGAACTCGGGAAAGCAACCAGCGGCGATCGATTGCATCAAAGGGAGATCTGCTCCGGGATACACCTCGACCCGATACCCCTCAGAGTACAGGAGTAGGAATACGGCCAACTCTTCAAAGAGGTACTTAGCCCATGTGTCCTGCTGTCTGTCCGCCAAATCCCGCGAGTCAGTGATACCCCGTCGTTGGAGAAACGTCTGCGTCGCATAGATGGCGGCTTCGGAGAACAAGGCGCTACCTGATGCGTATGCAGTAATCGCTCCGTGAATCGATTTGAACGCCGTTGAAGCCAGGGCTTCTTCCCAATCAAAAACACGAACAGACGTTTCTGCGTCGAGACTCGCTTGGACCTCCGACACTCTTCGCCGGAAACGATCAACCGGCGCTCGGACCTGTGCGATAGCGGCAGATTCGGACAGTCCTTCCTCGCTCATGAGGTTCCACCGCTCAGCGAAACTGCCCTCCACAATGACCATGTCGCGTGAGCGCTTAGATGCCCATTCGACGATCGCTTGCAGTCGGGCGCGATTGACCGAGGAGGTCGAGGGGCTGAGACCGATCCAACAAGGCAGCATTTCACGCGCAAGAAATCTGTCGGCAAGTGGGCCGTGCGTCTCTTGAGGAACGTGAACAACAGACATTGCGACGCTCTCTGGCGACAACACTCAATCCTCCTCTTGATCGCACTCATCCCGCACCGCTTTTTGCGAGCTGGAATCGCTAACCGAAGTCAGCGCGCCGGCTTTGGACAAACCGCCAACCATGCACTCCTCGCACATCGCTTGAAATCCCTTGTCCTTCCACAAATCAGGAATCCCTGCACCTTCCTTTACCTGCACATGGCAGAGATATTGCCCCGTGGCCAGACACTCAAGCACGCAGCCGGACGGAGCTTCTGTCAGCCCCAGTTGCCTGGCCAACCAATGCGCGGCTCTTCGTACTCGCTTGTCAATCATGTTCTTGCTCTTCTTAAGATCGTCTGTTGAGCGAGACACTGTGCCCTCTGCCACATCGGCGCAAACGAATCCATGCAGCGCTGTCCACATGACAGTCCAATCATGCGATTGGGGTACAGCAGGATTCTGCTTCATGAGCGCACGAGTCAGAAAGAACGCGAGGAGCTGGATGCGCTGAGCCCGTTGCGCGACTGAGTTCGCCTCAATCGGGTTGGCCGACCGAGGAACACTTGAAGTGTTGAACGAGTTACTGCGTTGATCTAGTAAGCACTTGTCCCCACTTGGCCCCTTGAAACTGCCTCGCACGTCAATCGCAAACAGCGGGCTGTGCATGCTGTCAGTGGGTCCCTTTGCAGAAAACGACAGCAGTCGTTTCTGTTTGTCGAAGTCTGCGAGCACGGAACAGTTCGACAGGACATTCCGTCGCTCGAAACTGTCGAGGCGTGACCTGCCAGAGAGCGCTTTTGCCTCGAATGCAGTTAGATAGGCCGAGGCAGGCAAGCAGGCCACCAACCGGTCGATGTGAACTAGCGGTAGTTCTCCGGCCATCCTCGCGAGGATCAGATCCGCTCGGATGTGCCTCGCGATCCAGTGAGTGCCTCGCCGCGCATTCTGCCACTCTACGGAAACTGCTTGGCTCTTGGGGATGTAGTAAAGCATGGACTTTGGGCGCAGGAGCCATGAGTGCCATATCTGAATCTTGGTGCGCCGACCAGCAAGCGGTCCAAATAGCGCCTCAAGAGGAGGTGCAACATCGGGGTCGTCGACATGAACGAGATACGGATCGAGGTGCGCAATTTCGTCCACAACCTCCGGGTGGAAGAGTGCGATGGATAGCGAGTGGTTCGGCGGCTTGGCGTAGCTTGGAGCGGACGTGGATTCACCAGCGTTCACCCCGCCGACAAATTCCGCGAAGTACAGATGCCAGCGAGCATCAGGCTCAAGATTCAGCACCACTCCAACCACGCCCGGCCCAAGCGTGAATGTGTCGCCAAAAGCTCGAAGGTTTGGCCGCACAGCCGGTGCGAGCACTTCGCCTATGGAATGAAGCACTTCCTTTTCCACGATTGGTTCCAAGCGGTATCAGTTCGTGCCACATGCCAGACAATCAGCGGCATTCTACCGGACTGCCCCGTGCAAGGAGCCGCGAGGGCAGTCGGACATTCGGAACTGCTCGGTCGCTATGGGGTCTCAGCCGAAACGGACCTGACCGCCTTCGATCTTCGAGCAACCGCCGGTACGGAGAGAAGCACGAACACCAGCGATGAGCCGACGAGCGCCACGACTGGCGCGTTGTACATCCAAACGGTGTGCCCGCTGAACTTGCCGTAAAGCGCGCTGGCCCATGCTCCAAGAAAGCCAACGAGTATTGAGGACCATGCAGCTACGGAGGCGTTCGACAAGCTGATTCTTCGGTGCAGGAAAATCGCGGATGCAACCGACGGAAACAGTGCCAGCTGAGCGCCGTAGATGGCGAAGATCAGCTGGACGACGTCGAACTTGAGCAATCGAAACGCCAGGAACACGAGAAACGACACGACGGCGATGATCGCGAGCGCGACACGCGAGACGCGGATTCCGCGTTTGTCGCCGACTCGATCGGGGTCGACCGCCAATACGTCCACGACAAACATCTGTGCGGCTACAAGGAGCAGGCTGTCCGCGGTCGTGATCATGGCAGCACAAAGCCCAAGCATGAAGCCGAACAGCACTATGAGACCGAACACTCCTTGTGTTGAGAGCGAAGAAAGGATGTAGGTCATCAGTGTGCCGCTGCTGGGATCAAAGCCATGCGATCGGATGGCGATCGTGGATATGAAACAGCCCACTACGATGAGAGTACCCCACAAGAGTAAGAAGAACGGAATGGCCTTGAGCAGACCCTTCTTTGCATCAACCTCTCCACGTGTGGAGCACAGCCGCTGCCAAGTGCCCGAATCGCTGATCGTCGCAGGCAAGTTCATGACGACAATGCCGAGTACAAATGCCCATCCGGCGTTCCAATTCCCGAACACCGAACCGGCAATCTCCGCAATCGGCACCGGCTCAGTAGCCCGCAGCACCATCATCACGAGGAAGACTGGGAGCATGGCCACGGCGAGGACGATGAAGCGGAACTGCCATTGTTCGGTGGCCACGATCGACCTGTACCCGCTGATCAACGAGTATCCGATGATGAACAGCAGATAAGTGAAGGAAAAGGCAAGAATCCAGTTGCCCACAAACGGTTCAAGGATTGTCACACCCACCAGCAGTTCCATGCTGAAGATCGCGACGTACCCCACGAACGTGAACACCACCGAGATCGTCCGGACCGAAGTGCTGCTGTATTGACTTCCCAAGAATGATTGCAGTGTCTGATTGGACGGGTTGCGCTGAAGGATCGCCGGCGCAGCGAGGTAGAGCAGGAAGAAGCTCGCGGCATAGGAGCCAATCGTGGTCAGGAGCGAGATTCCATAGAGCGGCGCAAGGTTGACGAGCGCGAGAATGACCGTGGCCAAACTGACGCCAGCGCTAACGGTGGAACGCGAATATGCCCCTGCTTCCAGGTATCGCGTCAGCGGGAAAAAGTCTCTGATCGAATGCACGAATCGGTGCTCGCGGATCGCGAGCGCGAAGTACAGGAGCCCAGGCAGGAGCACGGCGGCAAGGACGAGGAGAGTTGCGGCTGTAGGCATGAAGCTCGGTTCCCGATGAGACCGCCGGACGCAAGTGCTGTCCAGAAAGCTGTCTCCAACTAGATGGGATCGACAGAAAGAAGTGACAGACGCGCTCAGGGAAACCCGGTCAGGCCAGGTCGGAGATTCTCGAAGAATGCTGAGTTCTGACCGGCGTCTGCAAGTGGCAAGTTCCAGAGTGATCGGGGCAGTTCTGTCGTAGTCCGAGAATGAACTGTCCGCGAGGTCCGAGAATCTGTCCCGCCGGACAGCCCCATGAGGCCTCGGACAGTTTGGTACGGCCCCGGACAACACCAAAAACGCCACGTCCCAGAATCAGCGCCTTCTTCAAAAAAAAAAAGGGCTTGCATTGCCGGTTTGAGCGGCGGCAAGGGCTTTTCCCATCTCGCAATTACTTCAAGGCTTGGCTGCGCTGGCTGTCAGCACCATGAGGGTAGAGACAACCTCTACGCCAGACCGGCACGTCGACCGGCTACGGCGTCCAGATTCTACACCCAAGAAAAAGGAGCTGACGCAATGACCAATCTTGATCTCAATCACCTTCGACAGACCCTCCGTGAAAACGCCCAACGCGGCGACGCCCGCCCCGATGATCCGCGCCAGAAGATCGTCGTCGGCCGCGACGGGAAGATCCGCCACGGCGATGACATCGGTGGTGCCGACCGCCGGGCGCTTTCCGAAGTCCCGCAAGAACTCTTCGCCGATGGCTGGTTCGGTGGTGACAACCGCATCTCGCGCGACCGTGATGTCGCGCGGGCAAAGCTTCCCGCCGGGACACGTGAAGTCAACGTGGATGGAACCACGGCGTTTGTCTACAGCATCAATGACGAGTTCGGCGAGACCTACACGCTGTGTGCGTACTACGACGGCGGCGAATACCAAGTCAAGGTTGTGTCGCCTGCGATCGAAAGCGAGTACGGCGTCGGCAACGCCCACATCTTCGGCGATGGTCGCCTTTGCCTTCGGCCACCCGCGGGCGGCATGCCATCACTGGCTGATGCCTATGGGCGCAGCGTGCTTTGGGCGAACGGTTTCAGCATTCTGCGCCGCACGGGCGAGTTTCCGTGGCCCGCACATTAACAACGTCATCGCATCAAAGGAGACAGCCCCAATGGAAAACGTGCAGTCCAATCCTACGAACCGCCAACACCTCACGCCTGCGGTGTTGCCGACGGACGCCCAGTGGATGTCCGTCGGCGGCATCGACGGCTGGTACTTCTCGCTCTTCGATCCGTATGGCGACCCGTTCTCGTTCTTCGCGTGGCATGACGGGGTGGCACACCAGATCTCCTTGGTCGATCCACCGCTGGAAGACCACGCCGAAGCGGTTGGCCTGCGGATCGGCGCTGACGGTCGCCTCCAACCCTTTGGCACCTCCGGTTCGGAATCTTTCCTGACGGCGTTTACATCGGCCTTGGCGTGGCTGGCCCACCGTGCGGTTTTCGACCGTGTGGGTAGCACGAGCCGAACCGCGACTTCTTCACGGACCGCCTAACCACACGCACACGTTCACAACCACGACTACACCCACAACAGGAGCAAGAACATGTTCACATTCACAGACGACGCGCTCGCTCAAGTCATCGATCAGGTGCTCATTCATCCACCGGAGCGCGGCGGCGCACTTCTCGGCCCGCCGAACGTGCCGGTGGTCACGGCCTTCCTGCTCGATCCTGACGCCGAGACCTCCACGGCCAGCTTCGTTCCATCGCGCCAGCTCACCGAGCGAGTGCGCAAGTTTGAATCCGTTTCGGGCCTGCAGCTCAAGGGCGTTCTCCATTCGCATCCCGGTGGACTTGATCGGCCGTCCGGCCCGGACCGCGTCGCCGTCGGCAAGGGGCTGGAGGCCAATCCCCATCTCGCCAACTATGTTTGTCCGATCGTCACGACTCGATCGGATGTTTTCACCTACAACAAGAACGGCACCACCAACGGTCACAGCACCCTGGCCGACCATGAAATCCCGCTTCCTGGCGGCAAGGTCTCGTGCTTCGTCGGACGGCGTCTCCGTGGCGGTCATCTGGAACTGGTTGAGACCGCCGCAACCGTGCTGCCGGTGCGCCGCGATGCCGAGCGCGCCGCCAACCATCTTCACGCCGAATCCGTCGCAGACCTCGGCATGGTTGAGATCGAAGGCCGGACCATGCTGGCGCGGCAGATTCGTCTGGCCGGGAATGTTGAGATCACCCTTCTGTTCGGCCTGGACTACCCCGTCCGCCCGCCGGCGGTGATGCTGAGCATCGGGGATACGGACACCGAGAACCTTGATTTGAAGTGGTCTTTGAGCCAGCCAGCATCGGAACGTCTGGTCAACGCGCTGAGCGAACACTTCCGTGTTGATGGCGATGGCAATTACCGCCGCGCGTGGGGGCCGAAGAATGGCGACTCGATGACCCACGACGCCAAGGTCGGCAGCATCGCTGGCTGGACGCCGGTGGTGACAACGGCCGATGCCGACAACCGCGCTTCGGAAAAGCGCGATGCCGCGCTTGCCCGCACACGCGATCTGCTGCCGCCGGAAGTCAGCCAGAAGTTGGTGCTGGTGGTTGGCGACGGTTCCGTCGGATCGTACATCGCCGAGCAGCTTGTTCGCAGCGGAACGGGCAAGATCGCTCTGCAGGACCCCGACAACGTCGAGCTGGCCAACCTGTCGCGGAGCTGCTATCGCCTCGGCGATGTGGGGATGAAGAAGCCACACGCACTCGCCCGGCATCTTCTCAACATCAACCCGACGCTGAAAGTTGAGACACACGTCGTCGCTGTTCAGGACATGGGTGTCGCTGCCCTCGCCGATCTGGTCAGCGCCGCCGACATGATCATCGCCACGACCGATGACCCGCAGGCGCAGTTTGCCCTCAATCGGTTTGCCTACGGCTACGGCAAGCCCGCGATCTTTGTCGGCCTGTACGCCGGCGCGAAGGGCGGCGAGGTGGTGATGAGCATTCCGGACCGCACTGCATGCTTCCAGTGCGCGACCAACTTCCGCCGGTCGATGGAGCGCGAAGCGGGTGGTGTTTCACGTCGTACTGACTACGGCAGCGGTCGGCTGGTTGGCGAAGTCGCTCTCGGCGTGGACGTTCACCATGTGGCGTCAGCGGCCACGAAGCTGGCACTCTCGTTGATGCTGCCGCCGGGCACCAAGGGTTCGCTGGCTGAGCTGGCGGAGAACGCCATCGCTGCCGGCACGCCCTACCTGCTCATGGGCATGACGCCGAACTACTGGTTCTTCAAGGACGTGTTCCATGCCACGCCCGGCCAGCATGCGTTTCAATCGATCTGGGCTGGCGTCGAGCGCGATCAGGAGTGTTCGGTGTGTGGCCTTGAAAGCGCCCGCATCGACCCACGACAGATTCCCCTTAAGACACTGGCCACCGCCAGCATCTTGAACGCGATGGCACCCGCAGGAGGCGCTTGACGTGGACGCCTTCGCCAGCTGCACCAGTTTCCTGATCGTCATCGGGCTCATGCTGCTTGCCCTTCGATTCGCATGGCGGGGCATCGTCGGTCGTGGCCATGACCGACGGTGCCGCGCCCACTCCGGGTTCCTCTCGCACTTCTTCACGGCCTTCCTGATTGATCTGATTCTGACTCGCCTGTTTCGAACTCGACACAACCGCCAGCGCGGCCCGCGCCGCGACAACTGGAGCGACTAGCACCGAACTCTTCATCGATGGAGAACATCATGAACAACCTCGCCAAGATTCTCGTCTTCCTCGCCGCCATCATCTTCATGCCGCTGATGTTGTGGCTGGCATTTTCATCCATTGCCCATGAGAATCAGTACCTCGCGTTGGTGCGCTCGGCGTTCATGCTGCTCGGCCTGGCGGGCATCGGCTGGGGCCTGCTCCGGTCCCGACCGACGTTGATCGTGATTGGCACTTTGCTGGTTGCGGCCGGATTCCTCACGTTCGCCGTGAACTGGGACTTCAGCGCCATTCAGGCGTCGGGATCATCCGGCCCGATCTTCGACAGACTGTGCCGCCCGGTCTTCATGAACTCGCCGGTCCAGATGTGGCACATGATCGCGTTCGGCGCGTTCATCGCCAACGCTATCCTGATCGCCCGTGGCGCACCGCCTCGCGGTTTCTACGGTGCGAATCTGGTGTTTGTCGCCGTTGCCCTCCTTGTCGCGTTTGTCCCGGTGCCTGCCGGTCACTGACACCACGCCGTCACCGGCCCGGCCTCGCCGACATCCATGATTCCCGTACAATCTCCGTTTCTCGCAGCAGGAATGCCCCATTATGGCTGGAATCGAAGTCATCCCGTCGGCAAAGCGACTCATCAAGTCCCTTAGGGACATGGGATACGACTTTGCCCAAGCCGTTGCCGACGTCGTTGACAACTCGATCGAGGCCGGAGCCTCTTTGGTCGCAATCGACATCGAATTCGATGGCGACGATTCATGGGTGCGTGTCGCCGACAACGGTCGCGGGATGAAACCTGACGAAGTTCGCGAGGCGATGCGATTCGGAGCCGAACGCGATTACGATGTCGATGACCTTGGAAAGTTCGGGTTGGGATTGAAGACCGCTTCCATGAGTCAGTGCCAGTGTCTCTCAGTCGCCAGCCGGTGGAATCCAGAACGCGCAGACATCACCGCCTATGCGTGGGACATGGAGCACATCGATCGGACCAACAAGTGGGAGATCCTCCCGCTGGAGCGGAATGGGTTGGCACCTGCGATCCGGCAACCTCTGCGGGACAACACCGGGACGGTTGTGCTGTGGCAGAAGCTCGATCGGCTGCTCGGCTACAAGCACCCCTACGGCGAGGCCGCGAGGAAGCGATTGTCCCAGATGTGCCGCGATGTCGAACTGCACTTGGGCATGGTGTTCCATCGGTTTCTGACTGGTGAGGTGAAGCACAAGCGATTCAAACTTCTGCTGAACGGTAACGAGATTCGCGCGTGGGACCCATTCTGTAGAGGCGAGCCCAAGGCCCGCGCGCTTCAGACAGTGACGTTGCCGATCGTGCACGAGAACATCAGCGGCGAGGTCCTGATCGAGCCATTTGTTCTACCGCATCAAGAGGATTTCAGCTCTCCGGATGCATTTCGACTGGCTAGCGGCCCGGCCAATTGGAATCAGCAGCAGGGTTTCTACATCTATCGCGCGGGCCGAATGATCCAGAGTGGTGGTTGGTCTAACTTGCGGGCACCAGATGAGCATACGAAGCTTGCACGCATTGGCGTCTGCTTCAGCCCCGCCCTTGATGAGGCTTTCAAGATCAATGTGGCCAAGATGCGGGTACAGATGCCCAGCCAGATCAGAGATGCTGTCCGCGATGCGATCGGCCCAGTGGTCAAGCTCGCTCGTGAGGTCTACGACCGGAAGCATGCCAAACAAGCAGCGGGTGCTCGACCGGCAGCGACAACAGGAACATCATCATCCACGCAGGCGGCGGGCTCGCCAACACCAGCCCAGTCAAACTCCGCCCAATCGTCGGCAACGCCCAATGCCGCAAGTGGTGACAGGTTGTTGACGTTCGAAGAGTGGTCGTCGCGCCTCCTTGCGACAGCCACGACTACCGAACGACCCATCGTGACCGCCGTTCTCAGTCGAATGCGACCTCACCGACAGGCGTAATCTGCACATCATGACTCCTGAGCAGCAACAGGCCATCCGTACAGCAAGATCGATGCTTGATCTGGGCCATCCCCTTGACCTGATACTGGCGAGCCCGTTCATCCCTCCGGAACTGCGCGAGTTTGTGCAGCAGGAAATCGCGCGCGATGAGAACTTCCTCCTCGAGCCCGCTCGCACAATCACGGCTGCGCCAGACCGCCCCGATTGGCTGCGCGCCTGCGATCGATCCGACTGGTACTACTGGCCGACATTGCGGCAGTTCTTGCTGACTGTCAAAGGATGGGATACAGCCTCGGTTCGCTCTCTCGATGACAGCTCTGATCAGATCCTCCGAGAGATGGCGCCTCCAGCGCAGGAGCAGTTTGATGTACGCGGGCTCGTGCTCGGTTTTGTCCAGAGCGGTAAGACAGCGAACTACACGGCGGTTGCTGCGAAAGCCGCAGATGCAGGGTATCGGCTGATCATCGTTCTCTCTGGAATCGACAACGGTCTGCGTAGGCAGACGAACAGCCGTCTCAAGCGAGAACTTGTCGGACTTCCAGAACCACATCAAGGTGCCGTGCGATTGCCGCCATTGGGCCGGCAGTGGCATGAATTCACGCGAGACGATCTACACGGAGACTTTCAGCCAGGTTATGCCAATCACGCCGCATTGCAGGGATCACAACCGGTCTTGCTGGTGGTTAAGAAGAACGGTCCAGTGCTTCGCCGGCTTCTGCGATGGTTGGATGCCGCACCTCCTGAAGTTCGCCGAACCATCCCGATACTGGTCATCGATGACGAGGCGGACCAGGCAAGCGTCGATACGCGCGGAACCTACCAGGCGGAAGACGATCCGCCTGATCCCGACTACGAGCCTCCTTCGGTCATCAATGGATTGATTCGGGATCTGCTTCGGCGCTTCGAGCGGCGCGCCTACGTTGCGTATACGGCAACACCGTTCGCAAACATCCTGATTCCGCATGACACAAGCGATCCTCGTGTTGGCAATGACCTTTATCCGAAGGACTTCATCGTCGATCTACCCAGACTTCCCGGCTATTTCGGCGCGGAAGAGATCTTTGGAAGGATGGATGCTGCCGACGGCGGTAGCGATGGACTCGATGTGATTCGAGAGGTCCCCGACGAAGATATCGCCGCACTTGAACAGGGGAGGCTTCCCGCGTCGATGGAAACCGCGCTGATGGATTTTGCGCTTGCCGGTGCCGCGCGTGCTCAGCGAGGCGAGGCCGATGCGCCCGCAACAATGCTCATCCACACCAGCCAGCGCATCTTCATGCATGCCCACTTGCGTGATCTGGTTTCGACACGCTTTGCCGAGTTGCGTGATGAATGGCGCTATCAGCGTGGACATGGCATTCGTGATCGCTTTGAGTCACGTTGGGAATCGGAGTTTCGCCGGGTCACACGCAGTAGCCATCTGGACCGGGATGTCGACTTTGAAGCCATCGAACCTCACGTGAGTCCGTTCCTCGAAGCCGTCCAAGTGCGCGAAATCAACAGCTCCACGGGAGATGTGCTCGACTATGAGCGTGAGCCATCGCTCAAAGCAATCGCCATTGGTGGCAACCGACTTTCTCGCGGATTGACACTTGAAGGATTGATGACGAGCTTCTTCATTCGCCGCACAGTGATGTACGACACACTGATGCAGATGGGCCGATGGTTCGGATTCCGCAACGGCTACGAAGATCTCACTCGCATCTACACGACCGCGGAGCTCGACAGCTGGTTCAGCGACTTGGCCTTTGTCGAGAATCGATTGCGTGAGGACATCAAGGTGTACGAATCGCAGGGGTTGACACCGTACGAGCTGGGCATGCGCATCTGGCAACACCCAACTATGCAGGTGACCAGCCCTCTGAAACGGAGGTTTGCTTCAAGCACGACAATCTCACAGAGCTACTCACTGGCGCTTGAGCAGACCTTTAAGTTTCCACTGCGTCGACCCGAGGAACTTGCTGTGCAGGCCGAAGCCAATCGACTTTCCGTCCGCGAGTTGATCGGCAATTTGGGAGCACCTGATCCTGCTCACGCGTCACAACGAGGTCCAGTGTGGTCCGCCGTGCCGGCTGCCACCGTGATTGGCTTTCTTCGCCACTTTCGGCTTGACGATGAATCCCGAAGCATCTCCGTTCCTCTCATTACAGCGTACATTGAACGGCTGCTTGACGTAGGGGAGTTGAATCAATGGACGGTGGCAGTATGCGGACGGGAATCGTTGGATCGCACGTTGGGAACGGTTGATTGGGGGTTGCCCAACGCGATATCGCAAATCAGTCGCTCGAGACTGGGTGAAACGGATTCGGTTGGTGTAATTACGAGTCCAGGCGATGAAGCAATCGGTTTGTCGCCAGAACTGAAGCAACAAGCCAGGGACGCGGTCGCGGCCGCACAGGCAAACGGAGAAAAGAAGTCCGACAACAGCGCGGCTCGCGAGGTTCGACCTGCGACGGAAGGCCTCTTGCTTCTATATCCGATCAGTCGAAAGTCTGGCTATGACCTCAACGATGGGGGCAAGCGCAGACCACTGCTGGACGATCCCAACGGTCCGCAGGCACGTGACCTTGTTGGTCTCGCTTTGTCGTTCCCGCGGTCTGCACAATCCCAACGGGTCGACGCGTTCCTCGAGGGCTCTGTTGGATGGAGGCCCGTGGAGTGACTGCGATAGCGCCCGAGATTTGGACCCGACTTGCTGGCGGTCGTCCGCACGGTGAAACGCTCTGGGCGCGGCGAGCATTGCCCGATTCCTCGGATCGGCTGCTTGCCGCTTTGGATGCCGAAGGCCGCAGGCACTTTCTGATCCGGCTCGAAAGCGACGAGCCAGACGTGCACGATGAGCAAAGCCGAGGTCTTGGCGCTGTTACTCGCGACCTTGCCATGCGCGGACACGACGCCGGTCGATATATCGATGTCACCTGTCATGATGTTGCCGGCCACGGCGCGTTCCAGGTATTCGGTGGTGAGCTAGCCGAGCGCCTCGCTTCGACCACGGAACCGCCGGGGGCTGCAGTAATGCATGTGCTTGCAAAATGGCGTCGGTTCTGGAGTGCTCTACCCCGCCCAATCCTCTCCCGTGATGAACAGATAGGACTTTTCGCCGAGGTCTGGTTTTTGCATTTCTGGCTTCAGGCTCGGATAGGTCCCGTTGCGGTTGCTCGCTGGCGCGGGCCATTGGGCGCTCGCCATGATTTCGAATGGGTGGGCAGATCGGTTGAAGTTAAGGGAACCACGTCTACTCGTGGCACAGTGCACCGAATCAACGGACTTGATCAGCTTGCCCCGCCCGAAGATGGAGAGTTGCTCTTCTTCAGCCTGCGGATGCGCGAAGAAGGTGGTGCAACAAATACGCTCCCATCGCTGGTTGCAGCGTGCAAGGCTGCTCTGTCATCTGACGACGACGCCCTCTCCCAATTCGAATCTCACCTTGCTCGCGTTGGATATCTGGAAGCGCACGAGCCGGAGTATGACGCGCTACGCCTGCGTGTGGCTGCTGAGGAGCTCTTCGCCGTGCGAGACGACTTTCCGCGCCTGGTGCCTGATTCGTTTGTCGTCGGCTGTCCAGGAGGCGTCATGCGCATCGAATACGAGATTGGGCTCGATGGATTTGAGCGCCTGCGAATTGCCAATAATCCAGATGACCAGATTCTTCAGGCGCTTTTCTGAGCGATCGGTCGCCAACTAGGATCTCCGCAAGCGCCGCTTCTTCCGTGAAGTGCTCGGAGGTGTCTTTGGAATGGCATGACACAACCTCGCAGCGAGTGAGTCGAGTTTCGCAGTGTCGCATTCCCATACGACGATGACGCGCCATCCAGCCGCGCGCAGTTGTTGACGCACGACATGATCACGGGCGACGTTGCGATCAAACTTTCGTGTCCAGAACATTACTCGCGACTTCGGCGTATAGGCGAGCCTGCACGCACGATGGCGATGCCAGAAGCACCCGTGTACCAAGATGACGGTTCGATAGCGAGGTAGGACGATGTCAGGATGGCCCGGCAGATCGCGCGCATGAAGCCGGAATCGAAAGCCCAATCGGTGCAGCAGCGACCGAACGAGACGCTCAGGTTTCGTGTCCTTGGCGCGAATGCACGCCATTAGTTCGCTTCGTTGACGCGCAGTCAGTATGTCCATTTCATCGATCGCTCAGCGCAGCAATGAATACACAACCTTGGCAATTGCTCTGGCCAGCAGGGGCGGGACGGCGTTCCCGACCTGCGTGTACTGCGATGTCCTGTTGCCACAGAAGAAATAGTTATCCGGGAACGTCTGCAATCGGGCTGCTTCACGCACGGTTAGACTCCTGCACTGAGTTGGATCGGGGTGGATGTAGTAGTGACCATCCTTGGAAATGTGCGAGGTGATCGTGGTTGAAGGTCGATTGCGAAGCTGCACTCGGAATCGATCTTCAAAGTGTCCGCCGACCAGTGCGTTCTTGACGTTTGCGTGGTTTGGTTGCAGTGTGACGGGAAAGTCCGACAATACTGGGGAGCGCCCGCACACCTTTGCATACGTCGAAGCGAACAAATACCTGTGAAGGTCGCTCGACATGTGCCCGCGACTAGCATGATTGCACGCCCCGTGAATCTTCGAATCCAAGAACCACGTTTCCTCGTAGCCTACGCTGGCGTTGCATTCCACGAATTCGCCTCCGCGACCGTGACGTGGATGCGATAGACCGTCGAGCACATCGAGTATTTCGCTCTTCTGCGCGCGATTATCCAACAATCGTAGCCATGTCGATGCCCGCGCACGCTGAAGCACATTAATCCAATCCTCTGACGAATCACTCTCCTTCGAGAGTCCGCTGCGAAGGCGCGGCAGACCATCGAGTACCCTCGACGCGTTGATCGAGCTGGTTGCAGGCAATACGTCCGGTGTCGTGCCGTTCATATCGTTCCGAATGCCCAAGATGATTACGCGATGTCGACACTGCGGAATGCCGAAGTCCTCGGAATGAACGACGAAGTCGGTGAGGTCAACGTCGCCCATCAACCCGTGTTGAACGAGAGAATACAGCTCATATGTGTGAGAACGGCCATTCCGACGCATAGTCCGGTCCTCGCGAGTGAGGGCCTTCTTGGGTTCACGGAGATCTTCGAGGATGCGGGTGAAGATGCCCTTCTCGTTCACCGTGGCGGACAGAAGTCCCTTGACGTTCTCCATTACGAAGACCGCCGGCCAGTGATCTGCAAGCGTCTGTAGGTATTCAACATAGAGTGTCTGCCGCTTGTCTGTCGCAGGATCGTAGTCTTTGCGGCCACTGTTTCGCGAGCGACCCGCGAGCGAGTAGGCTTGGCACGGAGGTCCGCCAAGCAGAACCCATGGGTCGGCGTCGCGCAGCACATCGGAGATGCGCGACCTGACCGACGAGGCCGGCGTTACTCCCAACTCGGCGCGCCAAGCCTCCTTCTTGGCCGCGTCGGCCTCACACTCGTGTGCCGCGAACAGCGCAGCGCGGTCGATTTCGCCACGCAGCATGCGGTAGTAGTCATCCGGAACGGCACCCGAATCGAATTGTCGGAAGAATGACCGCAGTTCCAAGGTCTGATGGGCCGCTACGTCTTTCTCGATTGAAAGCTTGATCCGGAACGGATGCCCCGAGCCCCTGACAGGTGCGGAGAAGCCCTCCCCGAGTCCACCTGGACCCGCGAAGAGATCGATGACGGGAATGGCGTGGTTGCGCGACACGGCTTGTCTATCGAAGCACGATTGAGATCGAAGCTTGGCCGCTTTCCAAGGCATCGTCGTCAGCGTATTCACACACCACGTCTTCTGACATCGCAACGACGCGACCGTCGCTCCTGTGAAGCAGCACCAGCCAGATGTCGCCTCCGCTTTGCCATGTTTCGCCGCCCAACGCTTCCGCAACGACTGCTGCCTGTTGTTCATCCATATGGGTTGTCTCCTTGGAACGGTGAAACGGTACCCTCTTGTTGCCCTGAAGGCGACGTGTGCGGTTCTGGCCTCTAGCCCTTGTGCTCTCCGAACGTGTTTCCGCCGCTGCTTCCGGCACTGTTGCCGAACGTACCACCACCGCCGCTGTGGCTGCGGGTGGATTGGTGGGTGAACCCGGTGCCGCTGCCGGAAGGCGTGCCGCCGCTGCTGCTTCCGATGAACGTGGCGCTGATCGATCCCGACGAACTTGAGAAGCTCGATCCCGACGACTTGCTCCCGCTGGATGACCCGCTGCTGGAACTGCTCGACGAGTGCGTGATGTCGGTGAGAATCGGCCCGGACGAGGACGACAGGTCGTTGTGCGTCCACACGCCTTCGGCCAGGTACGTATTCGTGCCGGGCACGCGGATCGCCACTGTACGAACGCGGCCGTCGATGCGCTCCAGCGTGTCGATGCGCTCCTCGCCGAAGCCATCGGCCGTTGGCGTGACCAGGCAGTCGCCGACCTGAAGCAGTTCCACCGAGCAGAAGCCCCACGCATCGCCACGGCGCACGAGGAACGGATGCTCGAACGTGGCCTTGATGCGGCGATTGATGACGTAGAAGCCGTCGTGCTCGCCGATGGAGAGGTGCGACACACGTCCCGATCGCATCTTGGCGACGTCATGTCCCCACGTCGAGAACGATTCGTACTGTGCTATGAACGAAGCGTCCGTCTTGACGCCGGGCACGACGAGCGATTGCTCATCGTTACTCGGTCGGTGCACCTCGATCCGAGAGCGTTGACTGCCCGTAGCTACGCTGCGCTTCGACCGGCAAGAGCCGCTTCACTTGCTCGTTCAACGACATGAATCCGGCCGCCGGCCCGAAGGCCTGCTCGACCTTCGCCAAACCCACCGACTTGGCCGTGGGCCACAGCTCGTTGATCCGAGCGGTGGATGCCACGTAGAAACTCCATTGGTCGAGATCGAGCGGGTTGAGCGTAGTCGCGTCGCGGTGGTGAAGGAGGGCGAAGACATAGATGTCGGCGTGGCGCTTCTGATCGGCTGAGTACGTGTTGGTCTCGGCGAACCATGCTCGCCGCGGCCCAATGGAGAACGAGATGCGCACGGGCTTTGACTGCTCCCACGATTGAATGTACGCGGCGGACTTCACCTCGACGGTGACGCCATCCGGCGCGACAACGTCATAGGCGTCCCATTCGGTTCGTACCAAATCGGCCGATGCGCCCAATGCACGAGCAACGATGTATTCGGCGAGCGTGCCGCGGAGCGCGTTACTGCCGAGGTCAGAACCGAGCCAGCGCCAGAAGTCGATGAGGTCGAAATCCTGTTCGACGCCTGATGCGCGAAAGCGCTCGAACCCAGTTCGACGAAGAGGGTGGATGCGTCCCAATGAGTCAGTCATGGACTGGAATGCTATCGATCGATGGATCACACGTGATTCCCGGTGCCTGGAGTCCGCTACCTCCTCATAGAAGGAGAGATTCGAGTGGGCATCTACTAAACCCGGGCGAGTCTGTGGTCGATAACCTCCTCATTGTTCTGTTCTACCGGAATCGATGCAGTGACGAACCCCGAGCTTCAACTGGAAGCTTCAAAGCACCCTTCACGAGAAACTCCGCCAGCGGAAGGTCCCGTGTCCGACTTGGTCGGCTGCGACGTCGCCCGCCGAATTCTCGGTGTGTCGAAGCGCACACTGTCCGAATGGCAGCGGCAGGGCCGAATCAGCGGAGTTCGAATCGATGGACGCAGGATGTACTCGATCGAGGAACTGGACCAGGTACGAGATGCCGCTCGCCGACTGACTGAGCCGTATCCCGATCCCGAGCGCCCGGGATGCTGGCGAGTGACTGTTGGATGCCGAGTTGACCCCTTGGAAGCCATCATTGATGAAGAGTCACTCCCGCTGGTTCAAGGCAGAAGGTGGACCTGGGCACCCGGCTCTCGGCACGGCCAGGGGAGCGTCGTCTTGGGAGGGGTGAGGGGTGCGCGACCGCCGCTCCACCAGGTCATCATGGGAGTGAGAGGTGCCAAGTTTCGCGTCGGACATTTGAATGGAGATCCGCTCGACTGTCGCCGCGAGAATCTCGTCGTGCGGACCCCCTCAGAACAGGCCGTAGCTGCGCGAAAGATGACATCGAAGTCAGGTCGTCCCTGCAGTTCGCGATTCAAGGGTGTGCAGTGCGTGGAATCGGGAAGGAAGTGGTCGGCGCAGATTGGCGGCAAGTCAGTCGGCGGCAAGGTTGTGCAATTGGGCCGCTTCCGAAGCGAAATCGACGCAGCGCTGGCCTACGACGCAGCCGCCCGCGAACTTCATGGCGAGCACGCACGTCTCAACTTTCCTGATCCGGCTGAAGCCCAACGCCAGCGCGCATTGGAAACGCCAGTTCCGCCGCTGTACGCAACGTTTCCACCGCCGGGCATGGTGGACCGTGACGACGCGTGCAACATGTTCGGCGTTTCCCTGACAACGTGGACCGTCTGGGAACAGAAAGGCCGGATTCAATGCGGCCAGTTCTTCCCATTGCCAGACGACAAGCCCGGACGCTGCAAGCTGTATCCGGTTGCGGAACTTGAGCGGCTTCGGGAGGAGATCAGCTTGCTTGGCAAGCCGTACCCAGATCCTGATCGGCCAGGCATCTGGCGTGTGCCACTGAAGGGATACCTCGATTATCGCGAGGCGATGATCGATGCGGAGTCGCTTCCGATCGTGGCGGGGCGCAACTGGAATTGGGCACCACGACCGGACGCGATCGGAGGAGGCCAGGTGGTCCTGGCGACCGTGACGGGACCGGCCGAGCCACTTGCACGCCTTGTTGTGGGTGCGACCAGGAGTGAGCAACGCGTGACTCATGCGAATGGCGATCCGCTCGACTGCACACGTGCCAACCTATTCGTGAAGTCGCTCCAGGAGCAGATCTACGGCAATCGCAAGATGCGATCCATGGCTGGCCGCGAATTGACGTCGCGATTCAAGGGCGTGTGCTGGGACCCCAATAGGGAACTCTGGAAGGCGCAGATTCGAAAGGATGGAAAGGGTGGGTTCATCGGGCGATTCGACGATGAAATCGAAGCTGCGCTGGCATATGACGCCAAAGCCCGGGAGCTCTTCGGTGAGCACGCCTGGCTGAACTTTCCGGAAATGGGCGAGCGGGGGCGGAGAGTATCGAGCGACGGCGATCAAACGACTCGCCTTGCCGCCTGATCGGCGAGATTGAGTTCGTCTTCGTTCTTCCATGGGCGACCTGGCTCCTGCGATTGCCTTGCTATATTTGTGAGCCGCCAAGAGCTGTCCTGACCGTCTGCAGATTCCCGTGCAACACTCTTGACACGGCAATCGCAGGCTCCAGCCTTGAGGAATACCGCTACAACGGCCTGGACTGGCGTATCCTCAAGCGTGCCGACACCGATACCACCGCTGGTCTGGACGAGGAGCGGGTGATGGTCTACTCCGCCAGCTGGCAGCTTCTCGAAGAGCGGGTGGATGACGATTATGGCTCCAGTCCCGGTATGAATCATCGGGTGCAGCACCTCTGGGGCCTGCGATACATCGACGACATCGTGCTGCATCGCAAGGATGTCAACAACGACGGCGACTATGTGGACACCGGCCTGCGCGAGGGCACCTGGTATCACCTGACCGACGCCCAGTTCTCGACCGTCTGCATCACCGACGCCGCGGCCGCGGTCGAGGAGCGGGTCTCCTACGACGCCTATGGCGAGGCCCGGCACCACTGGTTCGGCGATGTGAACGGCGACGGGGCGATCACCTTGACGGGCGCTGGGTCAGACAAGCAGATCATCATCGACATCTACAGCGGAATGTCGCCGAACAACACGATCGACAAGTGGGATCCCAATACGTACACCAATCCCTACCGCGCCGAGGCCGACCTCGACCGCGACGGCGATGTGGACGCCACCGACGCCGCGTTCCTCACCACCGCGAAATCGGCCAAGGCCAAGGGCGTGCTGTCGGATGCGGCGGGGCCGGACAACGTGATCGGGTGGGATGGATACGTGTACAACGCCGAAATCGCGATGTACACGGTGCGGTTCCGGACGTACTCGCCGCAGTTGGGGCGGTGGGTTGAGAGGGATCCGGTTGCATATGTGGATTCCATGAATCTCTACGCTGCAGTACGCAGCTCACCTATAGGATCGGTTGATCCCTCCGGGCAGTTCTCCATTATTGAGTTTCTGCACGGCTATGGCGGCGTATCCGGCACCTTGCCTCCAATCATCATACCCTTAGGTCCATCCGGATGTGCTATTAACATCGTGGTTACTGGATCTATTGAGGCGAGATCATGTGTTGATCCAACGACACGTCGTGAGCATGCCACAGTTTGCTTCGTAATCGATGTTGAAGGGTTCATTAGCTGTGGGAAATCAACCCCTGGTCGCAGACGGGATGTCAAGGCACCTCCGACTTTCGAGCGAGTTCCTGGCGATCCGGGCAAAGGTCGGCCAGGAGGACTTATCATTCCTAAGGACAATCGAAACGCCAACCCGAATGATGTCAGATTTCCTTCTGGGTATCGCGAGAGAAAGGGGTACATCGGCGCTGGGACAAGTTGTCAACGTTGTCCCGATGGGTGTGACATGGCTGCAAACGGATCAATGTTCCTTCGAGGTAGCGTCGGAGTTTGGGTAGGCGTTCAAGGTGAAGTCGCCTGGGATATTACTGATTTGTTCAGCGGCGACCTCGATGCCCTGTTCGATTGGGATAAGATATCCGGTTCGTGGGGTGGTGCATATGGAGTCTATGGCGCGTCAATCGAGTTTGGCCTGAGGGGACACTTTGATGGCTGTTGTACCGGACCCGCGCTCTGATTTTACATCAATGCAGGGATGGACTTGTCTCCCCCGCAATATCACTCTTGATCAGATCCGCAGCTATCTGAACAACTTGCATATTCACCTGGTGCTCAACGAACAATCGTCGAATAGCGATGGCAGTAGACTTATGCGAATCTCGTGTGCCGAGACTCTCAGGCCTCGAGTCGTGTTGCAGATATCTAACTGGAATACACAGTTACGTGAAGTATATCCTGTTACGCTTCGATTGTGTGAGCGGGCCGACGATGGATGTACATATTATAAAATATCCGTTGCGCCATCGGTATATTATGTATTCGGAGTGCTTTTCAGTGTCTCTATTGCCGCATCAGTGCTGCTGATTCGAGCGGTTGTATTGGGGCTTTCACGAGGGTCTTATGTTTGGGCCTGGATCGCAATTGCATCCGTCGGCGCGGCGGTGATCTTTGTTCTCCCCCTCATACTATTGGTACGATGGGCCTGGCAGGTGGTCAAATATCGAAACCGATTGGCCGCAGCGTTGCAGTCTCTTGCGAGCGCCCATGCTTGATGTGACCTCCCCAGTTGTCATCACCACCACCGACGAATGGCTTTCTGCGGTGGCTGACGAGGAGTACCGGGAGTGGCTGGAGGCGAAGCTGCGTTCCGAGCAATTGATTGGGAGCGCCGCTTCAGGATGCGGGTCAGACTTTGACAAGTTCATCGCTGACGAAGGGTGCAATCTGACCGCCGGCTCACTCTTCGGACGAGGCGGAAAGAAAGCAGAGTGATGCGCATTTATTGCTTTGTTTATCGCATGGGTTTGAGCCCGCTACAACTTCCTCAATTTGCGATCGAGCACTATCTCTCTTATCACGGAAGAGTGGTGAGGAACATATACGGCACCGTTCACGATCCTCCTCAGGAGAGTCTTCGTCTCATTCGCAGCGGACGATCTATCCCAGAGGTCTTCAGGCCTCCTGCGGGGGAATTGATCGTGAGCGAACGAGTAAAAACCAAGCTCGAAGCGGCAGCACCCCTGATGTTCAAGGAAGTGATCTTTGAAAAATTGGTTGACTTCTACATCACCCTGGATGATTGGACGTTCGGGGACACGTGGGCGAAATCTCATCGCTTCGGGATCATGAGTGAATGGTTTGGGAGGCTTCGCGACGTGCCGAAGTATCACAAATCAGTGGGCAAGTATTATCAACTGATCCCCGCACTCGACCATCAGGTGGCTGCCGAGATCAAGTGCCCATTGTATCCTGTTCAGATCGACTTGACTCCCGATGATCCGCGGGAACAAGAGGATCGGCATGTGCTTGCGCATCTCAACCACACTATGTTCGAGGCATATCCCTACATAGAAGGCCCGAAGTTAGTATTGCTCTGCACCTCACCCTTGTTCACAGTCCTCGAGCCGGAGATCGACTGGACCTTCTTCGCCCGCGGAACAATCGACGTGCCTTGAATCAAACGCGTCGTCTGGGACGCCACCATACTGATCCCGGCCAAAAACAGTCAGAAGTGGGCGCTCGACGTCCTGTGCAACTGGGCGACCTTCAACGACGATCTCAACGGCGACAACGACTACGTCGACACCGACGAGTTCGATGACGACCGCACCCACAACGCCGCCAACGAGATGACCGCCCGGGACACCGACAACAACGGCTCCAACAACTACACCCAAACCTCCGATGCCGCGGGCAACCTCACCGACGACGGTAAGAGCTACAAGTTCATCTACGACGGCTTCAACCGCCTCAAGAAGATCACCACGCGAGGCGGCCATCCCGCCCTTGTCTCTGAATACCGATACAACGGCCTCGGCTGGCAGATCGGCCACCATGATGATGTAAATAAGGAGGGAGGTATCGATTTCTGCGACATGGAGATCACCGTTGAGTACCCGTCGATCTCATTGAGGTCACAAGCATCCCGGCTACGCTTTCCGTGAAAACCGTAGCGGGGATGCGAACGTCGGGCGGCGTCTGTTATCTCAGTCACTCATCCCAGTTCCAGGTTGTTTTGCTTGCGTAGAACCAGTACGACTCGTTTGCCTTCATGGCCCCTTCAATCGTGTCGTTTGACAGGCCCAGTTGTAGAAGCAGAAGGGCATCAATCATCACGCGAAGTTTACTGGTTACCCGAAGATATCCCGATCCTGAGAGTTCTTTCTGCTTTTTCTGTCGCAATCGATGCGCTTCGTGGTTCCGAAGATCACGGACAAGTTGGCAGAATCTCCTCTGGTCGTCAGAATCTCCTACCGTTTCCAGAGCCAGCGTGGGGAATAGTCCGAGGATTCGCTGCAGACGGGTCTTGTAACTGAGTTCGTTTCCGCGTTGCAATGGACCTTTCAGGGCCTCGCGGTGTTTTTCTGGAATCGCTTCCACAAGGGCGCGGTGAATCTCCCGCCACTCCTCCGGCGACAGAATGGTCTCCTCGAATAACTCCCGATGCAGCGCCTCCGCAACGCGAGCCATGTCAAAGAATTTACCCTGGACAAATCGCCCCGGCATCCGAAGGGAATTGAAGTAAGGACCAACGATGCTCCACAACTCACTCTGCAAGCAAAACCACTTCTGCACAATAGCACCAAAGTCCGCCTGCAACGAGGGATGGCCCATCATTACGTCGTGAGGATTGAGCTTACCCAAGTGGCTCGGAAGACTGAGCTCGCTACGGAGCAACCGGAAGGATCTCGGCACCGTCTTGTCGCCGATCGACATGGTGTGTGCAGGGGAATTGCACCGCAGACGTGTTGGCAGGGTGGGTTGACCGATCAGTAGCGAAAGCAGGTCCGCGAACACGTGCAAATCATGCGCTGCCTGTTGAAGACTGACATGAACGTCGTACTCGATCGTGCACTCTGGAAATCGAGCCATGTGGACGTTTCGTTGTACCGCATTCATCGCCGGGCCAGTCGAGCTCCATCCGATTTTTAGCTTTCGGCACCCATCGATTGCGAATTCAAGCTCCTCCATTACAGGCGCATGCATTCGCGCTTCCAACCCGCCCGTAACGTCCCACTCGATCTTGAAGGGTTTCGCGTTCAGCCACGCATGAAGGCCGTAAAACCTTGCGGTGACGGATGAGACCTTCATCTCGGGGGGCGAATCTTCCAAAACGCCCTCAATACCTGCGTTAAATCGCACGTGATCTATCGCCAACTCGCCACCACCTGATGACGAAGCTTGAACACCGCCGTGAAACAGCGAATATCGGCCACCGGAGTGCGACACACCATGAGCCGCACTCCAGCCACTCTTTCCAGCCTGGAAGAGCGGCCGCCGCTCTGTCGTGAACAGCTCCAACTTGATTCCCGCTTGTTTGCTGTATCGCAACGTACCCGGATATCGCTTTTCAGGGGTTGCGGGTTCCCACCAGAGTCCTTTGACTATTTGTTTGCGTGCCATCGGCCCATCCTAGGGTCGCGCGTCAGGTTGCGCTACCAAGCGAACGCAGATCCAGCTCGCAACGAGTCGCATCTCAGGCCTTCGGAGGTCGCTACGGGTGCGACGCTCCTGGTGGCAGACCCGCAGTTTCTACCACTCCCGGCCCCCAATCGCCTGCACCACCGCCCAAGGCGCAATGTGATCCAGATACCGCGCCGTGGTCGAGATCGACGCATGCCCCAGTTGCTTGGAGATCAGCCCGATGTCCATGCCCTCCTCGCGTAACTCGGCGGCGTGGGTGTGTCGAAGTCCGTGGGCGTGCACCCGCTTGGCGATTCCTGCCGCCCGGCCCAGTCGGGGGAGCAACCGACGGATGTAGGCGTTGGCCATTCGTTCTCCGGAGGTGGTGCAGAAGATCGGCCTTGAACCGTTGTGGCCGTGGAGCGTTCGGACCTCCATCCATCTGGCAAGGACCGCCAAGGCACCGGCATCGATGCCCACGACCCGGCTCCTGCCTCCCTTGCCATGAAGCACACGGATGGCCTTGCGCTCGAGGTCAACGTCCTTGGGGTAGAGGTCCAGGGCCTCGGAGATCCGCAGGCCGCTGCGGTAGAGCAGGGCAATCAGGGCTCGATTGCGAATGCCGCTCGCCGAGGTGGCGGCACACGCATCCATCAGGCTGCGGACCTCCTCATCCGTCAGGACCTCAGGCGGCAAGCGACGCCGAGGCTTGGTTCGTTTCCGTCTCCCGGCAGGATTCCACCCGGTGGAACTTGACGGCGTGGTGACATGGCCTTCCTCATCTTGATACCTTGACATTGGGGTCCTCCTGGTCCGTAGCCCGGATGGCTACGTGACAACCAGTACCTCCACGTCGTGGAAGATCAAGCCATGGTCTTCACGGAATCGCGAACTTCTCCGGATCTCGCGGTGTCGGCCTTCCGATCCACGTCGATCACGATTCGCTTACCTGCCCGACCAATCGACGCACCGTGGGGATCGATGTCGCAGCCGCAGCGAGGACACAGCCAGTGCGAGTCATCCTCGCGCACCAGCCGAATCCGCGGTCCATGGTCTGGGGAGCCAGCACAAAGTCCACAGCGGCGGCGCATCGGCGGCACCTGTGATTCGAGTCGAGCCAATCGCGAATGCAGCCGCATCAACCAGCCGCCCGGAGGCTTCGCGGCGACTGCGGATGCCCCACGCCGTTCTGTTCGATCGCTGATTCCAGGGATTCGATGCGGGCCGCCAGGTCGTCCAACTCGATTCCCTCCCGCCCGAATCGAAGCAGCGTGGCTGCAGCGGTGACCCGGGCATGGGTTGGCGTGGAGGCGTCGGCCATGATCTTGGCCAGCACATTGACGGCAACCGGCGCGTAACGCTGGGTCAGGGCGACGGCATGGGAGAACGCCTCGCGACGGGCATGGCGGTAGGCCCTGGAGAAGACGGGATCAGCCAGCCAGCGATTGAGCGTGCGTCGACCGATCCCGGCAGCCTTGGCCGCCAGCGGCAGCGTGGGCTCGTTGAGCAAGGCCACGATCGCCTGCTCGTGCCGCTTGGTCAGGCCGTCGACGCGAGATTGCGAGCCGGGTTCATCATCCTCATCATCGAGATCAACGATGTCCGCGGCGTCGGTTGGTAAGGCCCGGCGGACATCCTCTGGATCGTGGTCAGTGGATTCGTGCATGAAGGAGCGTATTCAGCTCGCGGAGATCGCAATCCACGGGGTGGAACATGAACCCGATTACTCCATGATGACCTTGAAGCGGTGATTGCAATCGCGGCAGCGCACCCACGCCACGGCTGTGCCATCTCCCTGGTCCCGGATCGATCGGTACTTCTTGAGCGCGGTCCCCTGGCATCGCGGACATCGCGGCCGGGGCACCATCACCACCGGCAACTTCCGGTGGTCGTCGGAGCGGCGACCATCATCAACATGGGGCGAGTGGGTAAACATGGTGAACCTCCGGAAACGAACCCGCATGGAACGACGAAGGGGGCGTCTTGGGCACACCCCCGCCTTCTTCAGAAATGCTGCAAATCAAGCCGTTTTCGCCTTGATGTTCCCGCCCGTCGAGGTAGTCATGTGACCACGCGGGCGGGGGGCCCGCCAAGGAGTTCACATGACCATCAAGACCATCACGATCGAAGCCCACACCGGCCCGGATGTCGAGATCACCCGCATCGCCGGTGGGGCGCTGGTGACCCAGGGCAACACCGTCCTCTGCGAGTACCGGGCGAATGAGCCCGATGAGAGCCGCCGCACCAAGGCCACCAAGGTCGCCGTCGCCATCTACGGCGCGGTGAAGCGCCACGATCGGTTCGGTTCCATCCCCGGCCAGCCCAACTGCACCGGCTCGATGATCTACGACGTCCGCTGCGAGATCGAGCGATTGGCGGGGTGCTGAACCATGACCCCGAAGACCACGCAACAGATCGCGACGCGCCGCCGAACTCCGCGCATGCCTCGCTGCCCACACTGCGGCTCGAGCCGCAATACCACACGAGATCGTCTGCCCCGCGAGGGCATCTACCCCGCCAGCGTCCAATGTCGACGCTGCACCAACGTGTACCAGACCCCAACTCGATGACCCGCCGCGTGGCGGGTTGTTTGTTTTCAGAAGCGCTTCCATCGAAAGGAGCACCGCATGTCCACCAAGACCAGCAAGTCCCCCAAGGCGAAGGCCACCAAGACCAAGGCCACCCAACCCAAGGCAACCAAACCCAAGCCGGCTCCGGTCCCCACTTCGGACGCCACTTCGGACCCCACGCCGGCCCCCACGTCGCCGCCCGTTTCGCCACGGGCCGCGAAGTCGGCCAAAGCCCCCAAGACGGCCAAGCCCAAGCGCCCAAGCGGCCTCAACGCGGCAGCGGCCGTCCTGGCGGAAGCCAAGGAACCCATGACCTGTGGCGCGATGGTCGAGGCCATGATCGCCAAGGGCCTGTGGTCGTCTCAGGGTAAGACCCCGGCGGCCACGATCTACGCCGCCATCATCCGGGAGATCGCCGCCAAGGGCAGCCAATCGCGCTTCAAGAAGACCGATCGCGGGTTGTTCGTCGCCAACGCGGCCTCGGCCGCCACGCCGAAGACCTGACCCATGACGGTTACACAATTGCACCAACTCGTAGCTCGGGTGCGAACCCACCGCGAAGACCGATAGGCTCACGGTGACCCCTCCGAAACCGCCTCGGCATGTGCCGGGGCGTTCTCGCTTGCCCGCCCGTTGAGGCGCAACCGGCTCTTGACCGTCCCACCCTTCGGGCACGATTGGTCCCACAAACGATGGCATCGAAGACACAGCCAGCGAACGTTCGTCGGCTGGGCGTAGTCGGCGTGAGCAGCCTCGGTGTATCCCGGCTTGCTGCATTGTTCACAACGGTCAGCCCGGATCAAAACGCCCGCCAGAACCTGTCGGCGCACGATCGCTTGGGCTCTCCGGGCTTCGGGTGTCGGAGGTGACTTGTCCGTTCGCGGTTGCGCTGATCGGTAGGCGTAATGGCACGGTCGCGAGCAGAAGCGCTGCGCGAGGTGGCCGGCTTTGAAGCGTGAGCCGCACTGGGCACATGCCTTGAAGGTTGGGGGCAGCGCGCAGTGGCGGGAACAGTAGTTCCTCTGGACCTTCCCGACGAAGGTCTGGCCGCAACGAAGGCATTCCCGATTCTGCAGACAGTTGCCGCCGTGAACGTAACGCCGAGCCCGCGCGCCTCGATAGTGCTTACCAGCGCAGCTGCGAGAGCAAAAGCGTCCCCGTCCGGCTCTGACTTGCGAAGCGGATCGTGCACGCACCTTTCCGCATTGCAGGCAACGAGTCACGACCGGCATGTGAACACCTCACCCGTCCGCTCCAGCACCGGCTGTTTCTGCGTGAAGCTCGCCCAGCGCTGCAGAATCACATCGCAATAGAGGGGGTCGAGCTCCATCAGGAAGCCGCGTCGGCCTTGCTGTTCACAGGCGATGAGCGTGCTGCCTGAGCCCCCGAAGAGGTCAAGCACGTTCTCGCCCGGCTGCGAGGAGTACTCGATGGCCCGGGCTGCGAGTTCCACCGGCTTCTCCGTGAGATGAACCATCGCCGTGGGATTGATCTTCTTCACGTGCCAGAGGTCGGGGATGTTGGCCGGACCGAAGAAGCGATGCGCTGCCCCTTCCTTCCAGCCGTAGAAACACCACTCATGCGCCCCCATGAAGTCCTTGCGGGTCAGGACCGGATGCTCCTTGTCCCAGATGATGGTCTGCGAGAAGTACAGGCCGTTGGCCTTCAGCGCCGGCGGATAGTTGGCGCAGTTGGCGTATCCACCCCACAGGTAGAAGCCGCCGCCGGGGATGAGCACCCGGGCCATGTTCCCAAACCACGCCAGCAGCATCTGCTCGAACGCCTCATCGGACACGAAGTCATTGGCCAGCGGGCGATCCTTGGGTCGAAGCTTCTTGCTGGTGCCCTTGGCCTTCTCGGGATATCGCTTGAGGTCCGCTCGCTGCTGGTCGGCATCCACGCGAGACCCGGAGGCTGTCTGCACGGTCTGGAACGAGGAGAGCCCCGCCGCGATGGCGTTGTTCGACCTCGGCTCCACCTTCACGTTGTACGGCGGGTCAGCATTCACCAGGTGCATCAGCTCGCCGTCGACCAGCCGGTCGACATCCTGGGGCTTGGCACTGTCGCCGCACAGCAAACGGTGCTTGCCCAGGAGCCAGAGGTCACCGGGTTGGGTGGTTGCCTCATCGGGAGGCGCTGGGACCTCATCCGGATCGATCAATCCCTCGGAGCCACCGGCGTTGAGCAGCTTGGCGAGATCCTTGTCGTCGAACCCGAGCAGGCTCATGTCGAAGTCG
Organism: uncultured Isosphaeraceae bacterium; assembly: GCA_964407695.1. Classification (GTDB taxonomy): domain Bacteria; phylum Planctomycetota; class Phycisphaerae; order Phycisphaerales; family SM1A02; genus CAYOWQ01. Next base: position 142,777 of record CAYOWQ010000006.1, read on the forward strand.
AGCGCCACCAGGTCCGCCAGTTCGACCGGCAGGAGGTTGTAATCCCAGGTGGCGATGCTGGCCGTCTGGTTGTCGGCGATTCGCAGGGCCTTGGCCTGGGCTTCGCTCAAGCCCTTGGCCACGTGGACGGGAACTTGATCCATGCCCAGCCTGGCCGCTGCCTTGGCCCGGGTGTGGCCGATGATGATGACCCCGGCCTCGTCAACCACGAGCGGTTGCCGGAAGCCGAATTGCCTGATCGAGGCTGCCACAGCGTCGATCGCAGCGTCGTTGTGACGGGGGTTCTTGTCGTAGGGACGGATGTCGGAGAGGGGGCGGAGTTCAACAAGCATGTTCGGCTCCGGAAGGCAAAATGGCTTGGGAGAGAGATTGGGAACGAAGTCGTTTCCGGGGCCAGCTTGCGCCGACCCGTCGACCGGGAAACGACCAGAATCGCGACGCACGAAGGACCCTTGCCGGTATGCAGCCCAGGCTGGCCCATCCGGCCCTCACCGGCATCGGCGGCACCTTGTGCAAGCTGTCGCGCACTATCACGTACGGTCGCGACAGTTGCCGTTGGTGCCCACAGATATGCGGGCGCACACACGCGTAGACCATATTGGCGGCCCGACCTTGCCCACTTACCCACAGTCTGCCCGCTCGGCCGGGTCGCGCCGGGTTGGGCGACGATGGGCCGTGGGCCGCGAGGGCGACGGGCGTGCCACCGCTCGCCCTTTGGCATCGTTCGCAACGTCGGCCAACGTCGTGGCCCACGGTGGGCAGCCCGTTCGAACGAGCGTTGGCGGGGTTCGCTGTCGCGCACTGTCGCGCACTGTCACGACAGTTGCTGTTGTTACCTATGCACGCGGGCGCGCAGGCGCACGTGCGCGCACGCGTGCGCACGCGGAACGTACTCGCGCACGATGGGAACTGTCGCGACAGTCTGCGACAGTGCGCAGCAGCGGCGTGGTTCATTGACCACCTCCCCCAAGCCCAATGCCCTCGTAGAACGATTCCAGACCGGTGCCGCGCCGGCGCTTGATGCCTCCCACAGCAGCGGTGAGGTCGCGTCCGAAGGATTGCTTGTGGGTGACGACGGTGCGGCCGTCCTGCTCGCACCACGCCTGCCACGCCTTGTAGAGTTCATCCATCCACGCGCGATGGCCTGGGCCAACAACGCAACATTCGCGGACGAAGGCGCTGACGGGCGAAGCCAAGTCTTCCAAATCGCGGATCGCCTCTTCCGCGCTCTTGGGCTGCACGAACCGGCCGCGCTTCTTCAGCCGCTTCCACCCATCGATCGCCCAGAGCAGGATGCCGGGCAGTTCGGATATCAATTGCTCGGTGAGCGTGACATCCTCGTTGCCGTAGAACGACTTCGTCAGCCGCAACACGAGGAAGCGTCCAGCCAGCGCCGTGCTGGCGTCGTTGAGGCGCGGCAGTTCATTGGTCAGGATCATGAACCGCGTCGGCAGTTTCATACTCACCGACCCGAGGAACTTTCTGTCGATGGTGAGCGTGTCCTCCCCTGAGATGGACAGCAGACGTTCCACAACGGTCGCCACGTTCTCGCCGCTGAATCGGGCGTCGCTGACGATGGCCAGCGACTTCTCGATCAGCGGCTGCAATCCGAAATGCCCGGCGAGGCTGCTGGTCGTTGGTCCCACGACATTGGCCGCGCCTACTAGTCGAGTCACGACACGGCCGATCGTGCCCTTGCCCGACCTACGCGGTCCGACGAGCAGGAGCATCTTCTGCTGGCTGGTGTCGGTAGTGAGGCAATACCCCATGAACTCCTGGAGCAGATCCACCGATTCAAGGTCGTCGTCGAACAACTGTTCAAGGAACTTGATCCACCGCTCCGGTGCCTCGGGGTTGGCGTCGTAGTCGAAGTCAAGGGCGTTGATGGTGAACAGCGCCGGTGTCGGTTGAAGAATGCGTCCCGTTGGGATGTGCAGGTTCATCGTCTTGCACGGGAGAATCTCAAGCGCCGGCGGACGATCAGCCCGAGCATCCAGCCATGACGGTGCCATGGTCGATGCGGGCAGATGGGTAAACGATCGGATCGTGTCGAGGGCCTGCCGAACGGTCGTCGGGTTGGATTCAAAGTCCAGCAACTCCATCTCGCCGGTCTTCTTGTTGAGCACATATCGCAGCGCCGCATGCAGCCACGGCTGCAGTCGCTGTTTGACCCCCTCCTCTTCAACCTGGCAATAGCGGTTGCCGCACCATTCCATGAGCAGTCCGCCGTAGCCATGCAGGGTGCGACCATCGGCGTGTTGGTTGAACTCGCGGACATAGGCTTCGGCGGTGGGGAGCGTGCGCTTCGGTGACAGCACGAGTCGGCCGGTGTCGGGGTCGCGCTGCCCGAGCGCGATGGCCTGCTGGTCGTCGTCGCTCGTTTCACCGTCGCTGTTCGATGCTGGCGCCTCGTCCTTTGCTTGCGTGCGGCGACGACGCGGCGAATACACCTCGGTGCAATCCTTGATCGCCAGCTCGATCGTCATCTGCCCGTAGGTGCGATCCCCGCGCTTTTCATCCCACTTTTCGCGGAATAGCCCCGAACGCCGGAACAACCGATCCATGCGGGTCGCGTCGCGGCCGGTCCAGAAGGCGAACGAGTTGCACAGAGCCAGGTCGGCCGAACTCTCGTCATCCGCATGCGCCGAGGTGTTGCCGGCCCAAAGCGCTTTGAAGCGATTCCCGTTCTTCGCCGCGCCCGCCCGCTCGATCAGGCCCTCGTCGTCGCCGTCGAACCCGGTCACGGTGACAGTGCCGTTGATGTGCGGCGAGCGCTTCCTGGGCCACAGCCGTTCGCAGAGCGCTTCGAGTTGCTGCTGGCGAACTTCAACCGTCAACGGCGTGTCGGCGACGTGTTGGCCCGTCACCGTGAAGAATCGCTCAGCAGAATAAACCTCGGTTTCTTTGTAGCCCTCTATCTTCTTCGACTTGCAGCCAAAGCCGGCTGGCTTGGTGCCGATGATGAATACCTTCACGCCGCGCCCGCTGGGCGAAATCTCGGTGTACGAGTTGAGCGAATCGATGATCTCGCGGGCGCTGGCGACGACTTCGCCGTTGTCGTCGATGCAGTCGTCGAGATCAATGCCGGTGAACGGATCATCAGGCGCGAATACGAAGCCAACTCCGGCATAGCGATCGTTAGCAGTCCATGCCTTGATGGCCTCGTCGAACGTCGTCCACGTCGATGAATCGGTCGGGTCAGCTTTGCGTCCGGTCCTCGCGTTCATCGGACACTTGGTCTTTTTGCCATCGCGCATCACGTACATCCAGCCCACCCATTGCGGGAGGTCGCGGAGTGAGGCGGGAACGGACGCGATGAGCGCCGCTACTTCAGCCGTGGAGGCATGTTTGCGACTGACTGCCTCGCTCAAAGTCCAGCCTCCTCAAGCTCGCGTTCGATGTCCGTATCTGTCGGCGCGGCGTGAGACACGCGAGCGCGTCGTTCGGTCGAGCGCGGAGGCGGTGATGGCGTTGGCTCACTCGCGGCGTCGTCTTCGCGGTCGAAATATTGAGCGTCAGCGTCGGCGAGCCTCCGGCCGAACTCATTCACCCATTGCGGAGTGGTGAAGAGTTTGCCGCCGATTCGGATGTGTTCAAGCTTGATGCGCTGGCCGGAGCGAGCGATCACCCCGCGCCGGCACCAGCGCCACATGCAGTTCGTTGAAGGTCTTCCAGGCGCAATTTTCGTGGCCTGCGTCAGTGTGAGGTGTTGGTCGTTCGGTGCGTACATCGAAACCTCCCGTTTGCTGAAGGGGGTGAAAGCGATGCACGCGATTGGAAACGTGGTTTGCGCGGCCTAACTCTTTCTCGCTTGCCGGAAGGCTCACGAGACGCCGATGCTCGCGGCCCATGCCTTGTTTCACAGCGTTTTTGGGGGCCAGAAAATCTTCAAAAATGTTGCCATCCCACGAGTTAGCTAACTTCGGAGGGGTGCGATCCCCCCTGGGTGTGGCTGCTCATGCTCGCCCGGAGAGGCGGTTTCCAGTTTTGCCCCGTTTTCCGGCTCCGGAAACAGGCCATTCTCTGGAAACTCAAGCGATTCACCCAGTTTGACGATTCAGAAAAAGTAGCCTATTTTTTCTGAATACGAATTTGCACAAATGACCCACGCAAAGGACAAGATCAACCAACGGATTCGTCGATGGGGACCCGGCCGGGCGTTCACTCCCAAGGACTTCCTCGACCTAGCCTCCCGCGACACCATCGACAAGACGCTGTCATCGCTGACGTCCACAGGAACGATCCGTCGTGTCACCCGAGGTGTCTACGACACACCCCGAACCAGCAAGGCCCTCGGCGGCGAGCTCAGCCCGGACATCGACAACCTCGCCCGCGCTATCGCTCGCAGATTCCGTTGGCAGATCGTTCCGGATGGCGCACTGGCCGCAAACATGCTCGGATTGAGCACACAGGTCCCAGCCCGCATCATCTACCTCTCCGACGGCCCGACCCGAACCATCGAACTGGGCCGGCAGTCGATCCAGTTCAAGCATGCCCGTCCGAAGCACGTCAAAGTCGAATCGCCTCGCTCCGGTACGGTCATCCAGGCGCTGCGGCACCTCGGACAAGATCGCGTTACCGCCGAGGTCATCCAGCAGCTTCGCACACGGTTGAAGCCCGCTGACCGACAAAGGCTTCGTGAGGATGCTCGGCTCTCATCGGACTGGATATTCGCCGTCGCGCAGAAGATTGCCGAGAGCACGCGGAAAGCCAAGTAATGGACACGATTGCCACCATGCCGCGCGGCGATCGCGCTGACTTGTTCCGTGAAACTGCGGCTCGCATGGGCTTGCCACCGGCGCTCATCGAAAAGGACTTCTGGGTCTGCTGGACACTCGGCCAGTTGTTCACCATCGAATCGCTTCGAGAAGTCCTGCTCTTCAAGGGTGGTTCGTCGCTGTCAAAGGTGTTCAATCTGATCAATCGGTTTTCGGAAGACATCGACCTAGCCGTGGACTACGCGCCCTTGGGATTCACCGGCGATCGTGATCCGGCAAAGGAAATGCCCAAAGCCCGTCGAGAGAAACTACTCGACGAGATAATGGAATCGTGCCAAGTGTTCATCGCCGGCGATTTCATGCGCGCCCTCAAGAAGCGGATCACCCATGTGCTCGGGAATCGAGAACCGTGGTCACTGGAGGCCCGTGCCGCTGATCCAAACACAATCGAGTTTCGATATCCACCGGCGTTTGACGAAGGCGTCGCCTACGTCACGCCCGCTGTACTGCTTGAACTCGGTACGCATGCGGAACTCATCCCCAGCGGCTCATACCGCATTCAGCCGTTCGCGGCCACGGAGTTCCCGAACGTGTTCACCACGCCAAATCTCGAAGTCAAGGCGATCACTGCCGAGCGGACGTTCTGGGAGAAAGCGACCATCCTTCATGTCGAGCATCATCGGCCAAAGGACAAGCCAACGCCGCTTCGGTACTCGCGCCACTACTACGACCTCGCCATGATGGCCAATTCATCGGTACGAACTGTAGCGCTGAGTGACCTGCCATTGCTTGCTCGCGTCGTCGCCCACAAGCAGAAGTTCTACGCATCGGCGTGGGCAGAATACGATCTCGCAGTTCCACCGACGTTGCGCCTCATGCCGCAAGAAGAACGTGTCGCCGACTTGAAGAAGGACTATGAGGCGATGAAGGTGATGATCTTCGGCACGGCACCATCGTTTGATGAGGTGCTGACAAGCCTCGATTCGCTGCAGCGAGAGATCAACGGCGCAGCGTGACGGTCATCAATCGCTGGCCGAGATTCGGCCCACGCCAGTCCCGCCGCCAAGAGTGTAGAACGCCTTGTCAAGCACGCGAAGCAGACTGTTCTTCACGGCCGTCGCCTTCGGCTGCGTAGAGAGGTCGATGTCGAGCAATGCTGTTCGGTCAGCTTGCCGCAGGGATCGAATCGCTTCGCTGTAGAAGCAAATCCAGCGACCATACTCCTCCACGTAGCTAATCCCGTTCATCGAAGTCATGTTCTTGCGCACGCAGGATTTCATGCCGCCAGACTGTTGAAGCCCGTGGATGAAACTCCGCGCCCGGCTATCGACGATGGGAAAATGGTGCCTGCTCGTCCAGTGAAAGAACTTGGTCGCCAACGAGTAGTTCTGCCGGTACTTCTGATCAGAAACCTGAAGGGCGGGCGAGAGAATGGCCGGTAGCACGTTGCTGGCCGCTTCGACTACGAGCGATGGATCACTTTCTAGCGCATCCACCGCAAGCGTTTGCAGCCGCTCCACAATCTTGCTGGCGTGATGCTGCAAACTCTTCACGATGCGGTCGGCCGAACCGCTCTCCATGAATAACCGCGTCGCCCACAATCCATCGAGAAGCACCACTCGCTCCGCAATCGTGTCCGTGGCCAGCGAACCAGTGATGGACGCGAAATGAATGTGCATCAATCGATCGGATGCCAGGAGAGTCTGACTGGAGTTGTATTGAGCGATGGCACGCTTGGCCTGTTCAAGGTCCATCACGATGGCCGATGCACCCGAAGCCATCATTGCTTCGATCCAGACTGCACCGATGTGGCGCTCAAGAGACGGTCAAAGAGGTCCCAACCATCTCGCTCGAACGGTCTCCAGTTGAACGAGTAGTTCAATGGTGGCAATTCAGCGTGGTTGAGCAGGTACGCCAACATCAGCCGACCTTCAGCGTCGCGTGCGTCGTCCTTGGAGGCCGTTGCGATCCAGCGAACGCGAAGTGACTCGAACGTGAAATGCCGATGGAACTGAAAGAACGCGAATCGCCATCCAGCCATATGGCCCTCCTCGCCGCGCCTAGTCGCACATCTGCAAAAGTCCTTCAGCCGTTGTCGCAAGCCGCCTGATTCACCGATGTCGATCATGCCCTCGGAATCGATGCCGACGACGCGGTTGAGTGCCGTTCCAACCGAGATGACATACGCGCCAAGCCCCCTGGGAACCTGTTTGAAATCCAGCCCTTCGAGCTGGCACCACGGCGTCCACGATGTCCAGTCATACGCACCCACTCGCATCAGATCATCCGAACTTTCGCATCACCTCGACGACCTTCTCCATGTCCCGCTCGGCATAGACCGCATCGGTCACCAATGCGCTCGAATGTCCAAGCGCAATGCGCGCCGCCTCCAACCCGAATTCTCTCCGGATGAGCGTGGCCGCGGTATGGCGCAGCTGGTGTGGATGCCAGCGGTGCTCCCGCCGCCACTCTTTCGCGGCCTCCCCTCGAACCCCTTTCGGGAGCGGGAACGCCCGTTCGCACGCCCGTTCGATCGCTCGGCGGTAACTGGCGGGGGTATAGGCGTCACCGGGTTCCTGCCGGCGCGTATCGACGCGATTGGAACCGGGCACATTGCCGCAGGAGAGCGGCGTCGTTCGATTTGCCGAACGGGCTTCGAGTCGCTCCATCTCTGCCTCGGCAGGGCTGAAGAGACAGGCGTCGACAGGCCGCCCGACGAGGAAGGGCCGGATCACGCTTTGAGCCTTGGGACCGAGCACGATCGTTCTCGCGTGACCGCGATACGCAGTTTTGTGGTCGATTGGTGTGACCGACCAGATCCCCTTGCGTTCATCCATGACGATGTCGATCGGCCGCAAGCGCAGGAGTTCGCCACCTCGAGCCCCGGTGAGCAACTGGAGATCGATCAGCGCGTTGACCTGTCGACTCAGGAAGGGACGAACGGCGTCGATGAACTCGATCGATACCGGTCGCACCGGTTCCGACTCGCGGGCAGCGCTTCGGCCTCGCTGGAGCGCCGGCACGGTCTTGAGTTGTTGATAGACCGAAACCGGAAGCATCTCATGCGAGGCGGCCCACTTGAACATGGCGCACACCCGGTGCACCGCATGGTTGACGGTGGTGCGCGACCAGGGCTTTCGCGTCCGCTTGTCGTCGGCCTCCCCGAGAATCATCCGGTCGCGGACCAGCCGCAGGCGATTGGGGCCGAACTCGATGGCCGGTGTGCTGCCGAAATACCGGCGAACGACCCGAAGCGCCATGCGGAAGGAGTGGAGCGAGTCGAAGCGGTAGTTCGTCTTGGCCCAGGTGTAGTAGGCATGGACGAGCTCTGAAATCGTGAGCGCTGATGCAGGTGCCCGCGACTCGCCCTTGGGGTGGCGTCGTCCCAGAGACTCCCATTCGGCGATGAGACGGTAGTAGCGTTCGCGACTCTCGGGCGTGTCGTACGGGCCAAGCCAGTAATCACGCCGCTTGCGCGTACGTGAATCCACAAGCGTCACGATGGCCTGGTCGTAGCCGGTACGCTTTCGATAAGACGGAATAGAGGGTTTGTTGACGGTGGGTCGAGTGGGCACGTGCTGCTCCTGCGCTCCTGCGCGGTGTTACACCGCGCGTTTTCGCGCCTTGAGCCGCACTGCCCAACACAGGCAGGTGTCCGCAACTCGCGGACTCGGCGAACCTTACGAGAAGTGGAGCTGATCGGGCTCGAACCGACGACCTCTTCCATGCCATGGAAGCGCTCTCCCAATTGAGCTACAGCCCCATGAAACCGGCGGATCGCCGGATTCGGATGGAACTCTACACCGAGCCCCCCCGGGGTTCAAGCAGAACCGAGGGCACGCACGGCTATCATGCCTATCGGCCCCCGAATGCCCATCACAGGAAGCCCATCATGTCCAAAGCCGTCGTAGACCCCGAGGAACTTCGTCGATTCGCCAATGATCTCAAGCGATTCACGTCCGAACTTCATACCCAAATGGGCTCGATTTTCGGACGTATGTCCCTCCTCAGCCAGACCTGGCGCGACCAGGAACAGCAGAAATTCGCTGAGGAGTTCGAACTGACCATGAAGCAACTCAATCGTTTCATGGAGGCCGTCAACATTCACATTCCATTCCTCCTCCGCAAAGCGCAGCGCGTGGATGAATATCTCCAGCAGCGCTAAAGGGAGCCTTCCTCCGCCGTGGCAGGTGCAGCAAGAGTTTCATCAATTGACGCCATCCGCGATTTTCGGGCGGCCATGGTGGAGTTCCAGGAGATTTCCCGACTGGCTCTCGGCGAAGCGGAAGCGGACCTGCAGCGAACTCTGACGTGGCTCAAATCAGACCGGGAACACTACTGGGCGGGCATGATCCGGAAGCGGAACAACGAGGTGCAGCAGGCCAAAAGTGACTTGTTTCGCAAGCAATTGCAGGGCCGGGAGGGTGAGCGCCCTTCCTGCGTCGATGAGAAAAAGGCTTTGGAAGCCGCCGAACGGCGTCTCGTCGACGCCCAACAGAGACTTGAGGCCACCAAGCGCTGGCAACGCGTGTTGGATCGGGAATTGACCATGTACAAGGGTCAGGTCCAACCCTTCGCTCGAGCGCTGGAAGGCGACATTCCCGAGGCCCTGACGACAATTGACCGAATGCTGGATTCCCTTGACAAGTATGTCCGGCTCCAGGCACCCTCGATCGACGATCCTCGCTTGAAGCAGAAACTGGAGGAGTTTGAAGCGGAGGACCGGGCGACCGAGTCAGCCTCCGCCGTTGAAACCGGCCCCTCCGAGTGGACCTCCCTCCGAATGAACTCCCCTGGCCGAGGGGTCAGGGATCAAATCGCCATGACCGGGCGCCTCGATTCAGCCGGCGGAACCACCATCAACCAGGATGACATCGCTCGGCTGAAGGCGCTCAATCCTGCCATCGACCCGCCGGATGACTATGACAAGATCGTTCTCGGACCTTCGGTGTTGGGCCGTCGAAGGCTTTATGTTGAGCGAATGGAATTCGGCTCACACGGCGACTGCGGGTGGTATGTCGGAGCTGTGCCTTGTGATCCACCCGGCGCAAAACATCTTGGTGTTGCGGTGTTTACGTTGCTGAAAGCGCATCCTGACCTGATTGAGTTGCTGAATCTTCCGCGCGGATGGCTTGCGGTGGTGGAGGATGGCCGAATCGTGGCCGTCCTTGATCCAAAGAACATTGACGTCTGGGGTGGCGATTGAGCCTCTCAACCGGCCGCACGAAGCTGCAAATGGCACTGAAAGAGCTTCGGATGAAGTTCGACCGGACGCAGGACGGCTGGGACGACGTTGCCCGGGAGCAATTTCACAAGAACCATGTCGAACCGCTGGAGCCCGGGCTGCGAAGTGCCTTGAACGCCATGGACAAGATGGCCGAGATGCTCGCCCGGGCGCGGAATGAATGCAACGGGTAATCCGGCCGATTCCGAGCCCGACGAGCGTGCGTTCCTTAAGATGCAGCATATGAGTGAAGCTCCGGCCCAGACGCCAACCACGGCAGGGATCAACAACCGCCTGCGCCGGGACCTTGCCCACCTGGTCGAGCTCACCGCCTGGCGCGCTGAAACGGAAACGGAAATCGCCCGAAGATTTGATGCGGCCACGCAGGAGGCTCGCAGGGTTCATGCCGAAAAGACCCGCGGAGTCGAAGCCGCCTTTCGAACCACCCTTGCAGAGCACGAGGGAGCCGCCAATCAGGAAACACGCCAGCTCGACGCTCGCCAGAAGGCCGAGACTGCCGCGCTTCAGCGGGAGTATGAAACCAGCCGAGCGGGTCTGATCGACAAGGCGGCCACCAATGAACGTGCTGCCAAGAAGGGCCTGCAGGAAGCGATCTGGCTGGCTGAGGCGGTGTTTGAGGCGGGAGAGAACCAGCCTCAGGAACGCTTTGATCTCGCCAAGACCTACGCGAACGGCAAGTTGCAGGCCATGCAAACGATCCGCCAGCAGGCGGAGACGCTGCTAAGTCGATGCCGCATGGATCCACGCGGGCTGGTCTCGGCCGAGCCATCGCCCCTGATTGAGGGCGAAACCATCGACGATGTTCAGGTAGTACTCGAGAAAAGCCTTGCGGAGACCGATCGCCTGCTGGCATCGCTCAGAGCCCTCAGGCTCCCCCGACTCTTTCACAGCCTGAGGCTTCCGGCCATCATCCTCCTGGTGCTGATGGGCGTGGCGGTGGGCGCGGCATGGTGGAAGCACTGGGACTGGTCGACCTGGCCGTGGGCGGCGAGTGGCGCCGCACTGATCGTTCTGGTGCTGCTGAGCCTCGCGCTCTATCGCGTGGGACGACGGAAAGCTGTGTCGCTCTATCGGCCGCTGGTATCAACCGTGGTTGAAGGTGGAGCGGCGTCGAGCCGTTACATCGAGTTGGCGGCGGAGATTCGCGATCGCGAGATGCAGGAGTTGGGAGAGGTTCGTGAGCGCGAGTTGCGTATCGCCAAAGAGAAATTCACACCGATCATCGCCGAGATCATCGATCGGCGCGACAGCCACTTGAAGCGCCTTGATGAGCGATATCCCAACGATCAGCGGACTCAGAGTGACCGGCATGCCCAGGAACGATCGGAGTCGCGCGAGCGGATCGTCTCCGAGCGGGCGCGGATTCAGGCCGAGCATGATGCCTCGATCGGGTCGATCAATGCCGAGTTTGATGCCGCCACGGAGGATGCCCGGCGTCAGCGCGACGACGCCTGGATTGCAATGGAGCGCACATGGCTGGGTGACCTGCGGCGCATTCGCGAAACCGTGAACGCTGCCGTCTCGCGTGATCGCGAATTGTTTGCGGGCTGGGCCGCCGGCGCCGGCTATTCCGCCCCGGCTGAAGCTCCCGAGGTTGTTCGATTTGGATCCCTTCATGTCGACATGAACGCGCTCGAAGGCGGCGCACCCACGGATTCCCGGCTCGATGATCGCGGCCCGACCGAGTTCGATATTCCGGCGTTCATCGAGTTTCCCGACGAATGCTCGATGGTGATCAACACCGGCCCGGACAATCGGATTCCCGCACTCAACGCGGTTCAGAACCTGATGGTGCGCCTGCTGACCGCTCTGCCCCCCGGCAAGGTGCGGTTCACGATGATCGATCCCGTAGGACTCGGCCAGAGCTTCGCCGGTTTCATGCACCTCGCGGATCACATGGAATTGCTGGTTGGTGATCGCATCCTGACCGAATCGCGACACATCGAACAACGACTCACCGACCTCACGGAGCACATGGAGAATGTGATCCAGAAGTATTTGCGCAACGAGTTCCGCACCATCGCGGAGTACAACCGCGAGGCAGGCGAGATTGCCGAACCGTACCGCTTCGTGGTCATCGCCGACTTCCCGGCCAACTTCAACGACAACTGCGCCCGCCGACTGGCCAGCGTGCTGAATTCCGGCGCCCGTTGCGGCGTCTACACGCTCATCGTTCGCGATCCTCGCGTCGCCCTGCCCAACGGCATTACCGAGGACGACTTGAAGCGCGGCTGTGTGCTCCTTCGAGAAGACGACGGTCGACTGGCCTGGGACGATGAATCGCTGGGACGATTCCCGCTTCAGCTTGAGGCTCCACCTGACGAACTGCTGTTGACCCGCCTGATGCACGACGTCGGCAAGGCTGCGAAGTCGGCGAGCCGTGTCGAGGTGCCCTTCGAATTGGTTGCGCCGCAGAACGGCCAGATGTGGACGATGGACAGCGCGTCAAGCCTGCGAGCGCCGATCGGCCGCCTTGGAGCAACCAAGCTTCAATATCTGACCCTCGGCCAGGGCGTTTCTCAGCACGTGCTGATCGCCGGCAAGACCGGTTCGGGTAAGTCAACCCTGCTGCATGCCTTGATCACGAGCCTGGCGATGTGGTACGGGCCTGATCAGGTCGAGTTCTATCTCATCGATTTCAAGAAGGGCGTCGAATTCAAGACGTACGCCTCCCTGGAACTCCCCCATGCCAGAGCGGTCGCCATCGAGAGCGATCGGGAATTCGGCCTGTCTGTCCTGCAGCGACTCGACGGCGAGCTCCGCCGCCGCGGCCAGATATACCGCGAACTCGAGGTGCAGGACCTTGCCGGTTATCGACGGGTGAATCCCGATGGCCCGCCGATGCCGCGCACGCTGCTGGTGATTGACGAGTTCCAGGAATTCTTCTCCGAGGATGACAAGCTGGCCCAGGACGCCGCGCTGCTTCTCGACCGCCTCGTCCGACAGGGCCGTGCCTTCGGTATCCACGTCATCCTCGGTTCCCAGACACTGGGCGGCGCCTATACGCTGGCGCGGGCGACGATGGGACAGATGGCGGTTCGCATCGCGCTGCAGTGCAGCGAAGCTGATTCCCACCTGATCCTCTCTGACGACAACACTGCCGCCCGGCTCCTCTCGCGACCCGGCGAAGCAATCTACAACGATCAGGGCGGACTCGTGGAAGGCAACAGCCCGTTCCAGATCGTGTGGCTCTCAGATGAGGAACGCGAAGACTATCTCGGGTCGATCCGCGACACCGCCTCGACGCGCCGCTCGCGGCCGATGCCTGCCCCAATCGTGTTCGAAGGCAACGTTGCAGCTGATATTGAACGGTCGGTGCCGATCAACGCCGCTCTCGACGCCGCCGACTGGCCGGTTTCAATCCCGGCCGCCAGCGCCTGGCTCGGCGACGCCATTGCGATCAAGGATCCGACTGCAGCGACCTTCCGGCGACAATCGGGCGCCAACCTGCTGATGGTGGGCCAACAGGACGAATCGGCGCTTGCCATGTTGACGTCGTCGCTCATCAGTCTGGCTGCACAGCACTCGCCGCAGGGCGCGAAATTCTATTTGCTGGATGGTTCGACACCGGATTCGCCGTGGGTTGGCTATCTGGGGAAATTGGCCTCGGTGGTGCCCCATCCGGTCATGGAAGTGGGCTATCGCGACATTCCCGAGGTGATGAATCTCGTCGCCACCGAAGTGGATCGGCGGCGAGAAGAGGGCGACATGTCGGCCCCGGCGAATTACATCCTGATCTATGGCCTGCAGCGGTTCCGGACGCTGCGCAAGGCGGAGGACGATTTTGGCTTCGCATCCTCCGATAAACCTGCCAGTCCGGAGAAGCTCTTCAATACGATCCTGAGGGAAGGGCCGGCCTATGGCGTGCACGTCATCGGCTGGTGCGACACCTTGAACAACCTCAACCGCACGTTTGATCGCCAGGGCTTGCGCGAGTTCGACCAGCGGGTGCTCTTCCAAATGAGCGGCAACGATTCAAGTGCCTTGATAGATTCGCCCGCGGCCGGGCGCCTCGGGGCAAGGCGGGCGTTCTATCACAGTGAGGAACTTGGTCAGTTGGAAAAGTTTCGACCCTACGGCCTTCCGGAGGCCGCCTGGCTCCAGCACGTTCGGAAGTGCCTGCGCGGGCGAGCGGTCAACAGTATTTCGGCCGATTCTGGCCCGGTAACCGGGTAGGCCGGGTTATCGGTTGGGAGATTTCATCTCAAGTTGGTCAGCAGTGCTTGCCCGGTGACGATGGTGTGTCAGTGTCTCACAGGCTTGGGTTGAGTGGGGTCGGCATGAGCCGGTACCCGCAAGTCGTTGTTCAGCACGATCGGTTCCTCGTGTGGCGATTTTCCTCCGGCGATTGCACCGGTTGACTCAGCGCGGTGCTGATCGTGGTGGCTATCCAACCGCCGCCGAGCACGACATCCCCGTCGTAGCACACCACCGCCTGACCGGGGGCCACCGCATCCTGCTCCACGTCGAACCGGACCTCAAGCCGGCCGTCGGCCCGAACCCGCACTTTGGAAGAAACGGGCTCGGCGTTATATCGAATCCGTGATTGGCATCTGATCCAATCCTGCGGATTCGGATCAGCGAGCCAATTGAGGTCTTCGGCGATGCAGCCGGCGGCTGCAAGGGCTTCTCTCGGGCCAACGGTAATTGAATTGGCTGATGCATCCTTGTTGATGACATAGAGCGGATATCCGGCCGCCACTCGAACGCCTTTGCGCTGGCCGATGGTGAATCTCTGGTGCCCCGAATGACGACCGATCTCGCGCCCTTCCAGATCGAGCACCGGCCCATCGCCCATCGATTCCGGCGATCGACGCTCGACAAGGCCGGCGTAGTCGTTGTCGGGAACGAAGCAGATCTCCTGTGAATCCGGCTTGTTGAACACCGGGAGCCCGTGTTCCTGGGCAAGGCGTCTCACTTCCGACTTCTGCAGGCCGCCAACAGGCAACACCATGCGATCGAGCCGATCCCGCGGAACCCCGAAGAGTACGTACGACTGATCCTTGTCCAGGTCGAGGCCGCGCAGAAGCCGAGGTCGCCCGTTCGCTCGATCAACACGTGCATAGTGACCGCTGGCGACGAAATCGGCATCGATCTGCCTTGCGTAGTCGTGAAGCTTTCCGAACTTCAGCCAGTCATTGCAGCGGATGCATGGATTCGGCGTGCGGCCGGCGTTGTATTCGCCTACGAAGTAGTCGATGATCCGTCCGAAATCCTTCTTGAAATTGCATACATAGAACGGAATTCCCAACTTGGCGGCGACCAGCCGGGCATCGGCCGCGTCGTTGATCGAGCAACACCCCTGATGACCGATCTTGATCCGGGCCGGGTCGCAGGTGACTCCGGCGGTATCGAATGGCTGGAGTTCGTCGAAGGTCTCTCCGGGCGAGCCGAGCCGCATGAAGCAGCCGACAACATCGAAACCCTGCTGAAGGAGCAGAACCGCCGCAACGGACGAGTCAACGCCGCCGGACATCGCCAGGAGCACCTTGGGCTTGGAGGATGACACACCGGATGGTAGCGCCCGAGCCCACCAGTCCGATCGGGGGTCTGATACCGCCATCATTCGGACCGCCAATCGTCACGACCGGCCCTGAATTCGCCGGATGGCGAAAGGCGTTTTGCCGGGCTACCGTGAGGGCTATGACGACCGCCACCACCACGCCTGCCGAGCTCAAGAAGACCCCTTTCAACGCATTTCATCGTGACCAGGGGGCGAAGTTCGTTGAGTATGCCGGGTGGGAGATGCCCATTCTCTACACCTCGATCATCGAGGAGCACCATCAGGTGCGGAAGTCGGGCGGCTTCTTCGACGTCTCACACATGGGCCGCATCCGGTTTACGGGTCGACACGCGCGACGGTTTCTCGACTATGTCTGTACCCGGCAGATCTTCGGGATGGAAAACGGCCAGTGCCGCTATTCGCTGGTGTGCAATGAGCAGGGAGGATGTCGTGACGATGTGTTGGTCTATCGCTTTGAGGACGACGAGTACCTGATGGTGTGCAACGCCGCCAATCGGGCCAAGCTGCTCGAGCATTTCCGCCAGGTGAAGGGAGATATGGTCTTTCAGATGGAGGATCAGACCGAATCCACGGCCATGTGTGCGATCCAGGGCCCGAAGGTCATGGACATCATCTCCAAGATGTCGCGCGAGATTCCGAACCTCAAGCGATATCGCTTCACGGTGAAGAATCTCCTCATTCTGAAGATGATCGTGAGCCGCACAGGTTATACCGGCGAGGATGGCGTCGAAATCATCATGGGCTCGGGCATGGCCCGGCCCGCCATGGCCATGCTGCTGAAAGACATCGACAAGGCGGATTTCCCCGTGAAACCGATCGGACTCGGCGCTCGCGATTCACTTCGCCTCGAGGCGGGCATGCCGTTGTATGGTCACGAGATCACTGAGGACATTGATCCGCTTTCGGCCGGGCTGGCCTTCGCGGTGAAGGTCGACAAGGGAGATGATGACGAGCGAGTCGGCGGCTTCATCGGTCAGGCGGCATTGAAGAAGATCGCGGCCGCAGGGCCATCGCGCGTGCTTGTTGGACTCGTCCTGGATGGTCGTCGCTCTGCACGGCAGGGCATGGCCGTGCACCACAACGGATCGGAGGTCGGTTTTGTCACGAGTGGATGCCTTTCGCCGACCCTCGGAAAGCCGATCGCCATGGCGTATGTCGACAAGGCCTTGAGCCCAATCGGTGGCCGCCTTCAGGTTGACCTGAAGAGCTCGATGGTCGATGCCGAAGTGGTGAAGCTGCCGTTCTACAAGGCGTCGTAATCAAGACGCATTTCGGCGAACCTGTAGGCGTCGTCCTGCGCGGTGAAGGGGCCGTTATTTCGCCGCGGCCATGTAGGCGATCCAGGCCTGACAGGCTTCGCCGCGAAGGGTAGGCTTGAAAACGCCGTTGCCCTCGCCGGTCTTGTTATTGGTTCCTTCCCAGTAGACGTCGACCGATTTGAAGCCGGCTTCAAGGAGCGCTTCGCGGATTTCGGCCAGCGTCCAGAGCCTCCAGTCGTAGCTGAAAGCCTTCTTGATCTGCGATCCGTCGGGAAAGCGGAAGTGGATGTGGTTGAGTACTTCGTTGGTGACGGGGTTCACCACGCGCTGGTCCCAGACGTAGGTGAAGCCGTCCATGTTGCGTTCCTCCTCAAGCTCAAGCCACGTATCGCTGCCGCCATAGGCATCGAGGATGAAGATGCCGTCGCTGCGAAGATGCTTGTGGACCGATTTGTAATACGTCAGCAGTTCCGGCCGGGTCTTGAACACGAAGTAGCTGAAGTTGAGGGCGAGGACCGTGTCAACCGGCGGAGTTTTCGTGGTTCGGACATCGCCGTTGAGAAAGGTGATCCGCTTCTTCTGGGCGTCGGTAAGTCCGTCGACATGGTTTGCCTTCGCCCACGCCTGCACCGCCGGATCGAGGTCAACACCCCACGACCGGTTCTTCGGGCCGGCCTGCACCCACGCCGCACTCATGGCGCCCGTGCCGCTGAAATCCTCACGCAGGTCAACGCACTTGCGGCGGGGACCGCGGATGTCCTTCCAGACCTGGCGAAGGAAGTCAATCTCGTTCAGGGGGTCCTGAACCGAGAGCTCGTAGAGTTCATTCGGATCACTGTTCTTGGCGTTGCGCCACCCCTTCCGGGGCTTCCTGCCGATGGATCGGTGAGGCTTCGAAGACATAGGGGTGGGCAGTCTACTCGCCCTTGACCAATTTTCTATAGAGGAATGTCATCCGCTTGGATCGGTACATCGGGCTGCCAATGCCGTGGTCGAAAGCGGGGAAAACCATCAGGTCGAACGGCTTGTCGGCCTTCTGAAGCGGTTCGATGAGGCTGAATGTATTGGTGGGGTGCACATTGTCGTCGACCAGACCGTGGAGAATGAGGAGTCCGCCTCGGTATCGATCGAGATAGGTCAGACACGAGGCAGCGTCGTAGCCCCCCGAATTCTCGGTCGGGGTGCGCATGAATCGCTCGGTGTAGATGGTGTCGTATTGCCGCCAATCCGTGACCGGCGCGCCCGCAACCGCGGCTCGAAACACCTCCGGATACTTCAGGATTGCCAAGGCCGACATGTATCCGCCATACGAATGACCTGCGATGCCGACGCGGGAACCATCCACTTCCGGGCGCTTCGACAGATACCTGATCGCGGCGACCTGATCATCGAGATCGACCTGTCCGAGCTTGAGATAGGTGGCGTCCTCGAATCGCTTGCCGCGACCCTTGGTTCCGCGGTTATCGATTTCAGCGACAAGGAAGCCGAACTCGCACGAAGGCCGCGCGGGAGCGTAGATATTGTGGACTGACTGAGAAAGTGGGCCGCCGTAGACTTCGACCAAGAGCGGGTACTTTCGCTTGCGATCGAAACTCGACGGTCGATGCAGCGTGCCGTAAAGCGTGACCAAGCCGTCGTCAGTCGTGAAATGGAACAGTTCCGGTTCGGGAACATGAAGGGCCTGGATTGGAGCCGCGTCGGCCTGAGAGAGGGTGGCGATCTCGCGGCCGCTTCGCGTTTCGATTGCCACCGTTCGCGGCGGAGTGGCGAGTGCCTCGATGCGGCAGACCGCTGTGCAGCCATCCGGGCTGATCGTGAACTGCGAGTGGTGCTCGGAGCCCATCGTCACGCGCCGATTCGAGCTGCCGTCAAGCTTCACAACATGAAGCTGCTGCGAGAGTGGATTGGAGTCACTGAATGCGGCATACCAGAGCAGCCCCTGTGCTTCATCAACCTTGACGATTCCCGCACCCGGAAATGTGTTGGATGTCAAGGCATGCATCCTGCCTTGATCAAGCGAACACAGGTCATAGTTGATGAATCCGTTCCGTTCGGTCTGCCAGATGAAACGATTGTGGTCGTTCAGGAACTGGATCGTGGGATTGTTGTCCTGCCACGTCGGCTGCGACTCCTCCAGGACCACGCGCGTCGTGCCGGTTGCCGGGTCGGCCGCGAGAAGCTCGAGGTGATCCTG
The DNA here is from genome assembly GCA_964407695.1 of uncultured Isosphaeraceae bacterium. GTDB lineage: Bacteria > Planctomycetota > Phycisphaerae > Phycisphaerales > SM1A02 > CAYOWQ01. The sequence goes on from CAYOWQ010000006.1 coordinate 161,717, forward strand.
GCGCCGATTCGTTCGATTGAACAGAAGCCATCGACCATCAGGGCTGAACCTGACGTTGTAGACATAGGCGTCGGTGTCGATGCCTGTGTCAACCCTTGTGATTTCCCCGGTCGGAATCTCGCGAATCAGAATTCGGGCGATCGGATTGGGCTCGCCCGGCTTGGGATAGGCCTCGTATGTGATGGAGGGTCTGAGCGATGACCAACTGACCGGAAGCGGCATGTCCATGACGTTCGATTCATCGAACTCATAAAACGCGAGACGCTTGGAATCCGGCGACCACCACATCGCGCTCGTCTGGTCCAGTTCCTCGCCGTACACCCAGCTGGCGGTGCCATATCGATGCGATCGGGTTCCATCGGTCGTGACCTGATGCTCCTCACCGGTCTTCGAATCGACCAACACGACGTTGTTCGCCCGACAGACTGCTGTCCAGAGGCCATCGGGCGAAGACTCTTCGTCAACCTGGCGTCCGCGTGCCGCTCGTCGCCGGACCGGATATGGCTTCTCGGCTGACTCGAGGGCCGTCGCTGCCGCGGTGATCCTGCCAGTCGCCAGATCGCACACGAGGGAGGCATCGCCGCGTCGGAAAGAGAGTTGTTGGCCCTCGTCGCTCCACGCAAGATCACGCACCGCCGGCAGGTCGGAAGCCTTGCGAACGGCCTCCTGCACGGCGAGGTACCGGTCGTAGCCGGGAATCTCATCAAGTCGTTCCTGGGCTCGCCCCTGGACCGCAAGCAACTGAGCGCCAAGCAAGCCGAGAATTGCAGCGCAACGGGACGGTAGCGTGTTTCGAAGCATATTGGTGCAGCGCATCAATGAACTCTCGTGGCCTCGCGGAACGAGTCCAGCCGCTCCTTCAGCTTCGATTCAGTCAACCTGGCCAGCCCGTCAAGGCCGAAGCTCTCAATCGTGAAGCTTGCGGTCACGGTGCCCCAGGCCAGGGCGGACTGCAGAGAACGAAAATCCGCTCGATCATGGGCCGCGAGATACCCCATGATTCCACCGGCAAAGCTGTCGCCGGCGCCGGTGGGGTCGACCACCTGATGCGCTTCGGCCGGATATGCCGGCAGCAATGCCACACCATCCTCGTGAACGAGGACGGCCCCATGCTCACCCTTCTTCACGACGGCGAAGCGAGGACCAAGGTCAAGGATCTTGCGGGCTGCGGTGTAGGGATTCCGAACGTCGGTGAGAAGCTCTGCCTCGGAGTCATTGAGAACTACACCATCGACCTTCTTCAGAAGCTTGAGCAAGTCTTCATGGGCGACATTGATCCAAAGATCCATCGTGTCCGCCACCGCAAGCTTGCGTTGAGGCAACTGCTCAAGCAGGTTCATCTGCACACCCGGATGAGTATTGGCGAGAAAGACGAAGGTACTGTCGCGAAACGACGGAGGAACCGGCGGAGGCGCCTCCTCAAGCACGCCAAGGTGGGTAAAGAGCGTCTCGCGCTGATTCATGTTGTCGAAGTAGCGTCCACCCCAGGCAAACGTTGACGACTTGGGGCGAATCTCCAGCCCGGCGAGATCGACATGGCGAAATCCTTCGAGGACCCTGCGATGCTCTGGCGGCCAATCGCCGCCCGCCGCCGCGACCACACGCACCGGCGACTGAAACGAAGCCGCCGCGGCAAAATATGCACACGACCCTCCCAGCACGCGCTCCGCGCTGCCGCCGGGGGTGTGGACGGTGTCGATTCCAATCGTGCCGGTAACCAGGAGAGACATGCTGCGAGCGTAGCAGAGGATTGCCATGCGCGCAGTACTGTGATCGTCCCTTTACCGGGCCTACCGAGATGCCAGTTTTGCCTTGGCCTTCGGCTTTGAACCTGTGGGCTTCGGGTCGCCGGCCAGCAGTTCCTTGGCGCCCGGCTGGTCGGGAGGCACACCCAGGTAGGTAAGCGTCCGCTCGGCGATCTCTTTCACTACCGGACCCGCAATCGCCCCGCCAAAGTGCCCCTTCGATTTGTCGGGGTCATCGATGACCACGAGCACCACGATCCGCGGATCTTCGAACGGCGCGCCGGCGATAAAACTGGCGACGTATCGATCCTCAAAATACCCCTTGCCCATGGATTTCGGCTTGGGAAGCTGAGCGGTACCCGACTTGCCGAACAACTGGTACAGCTCGCTTTCAGCCTTCTTGCCGGTCCCCTCAGTCATCACCCCACGCATGCAGTCGCGCACAGTCAGAACAATCGTCTTCCCAATCGCGTCCCGCGACGAAGCATCGGCCCGATCGGCCTCGATCGCGGCCGCGGGATCCATCGGGAGGATCAGAGATAGATTCGGAATCGTGCCGTCGCGACAGAACGCCGAAAAGCCCCGGACCATCTGAAGGGGCGTCACGGCAATCTCATGTCCCATGGCGACTGAGCACTGCGTGTAGTTTGTCCAGTCCTTCGGCCTGGTCACCATACCCGTGGTCTCGCCCGGCAACCCGATATCGGTCTTCTGGCCAAAACCGAATCTCTTGATTGCAGTCTGAAGTTGCAGGGGCGACATCCTCTGGGCCACAATGGCCATGCCGCTGTTGATGCTCTTCACCAGCACCGTGCGCCATGAAACGGGGCCGTAATAATGGGCGTCGCGGATGACACGTTTCCCAACCTGAAGCCCCCCGCCGCCGGAACAGGCAATCGTTTCATCCAGCCCCGCCTTCTTCAGCTCCGTGGCTGCGGCCCAGACGAACGGCTTGAACGTCGAGCCCGGCTCGTAGGGGTCGGAGAGGCATCGGTTTCTTCCGAGAGCCGGGTTGGCCCGGCGCAGCGGGTCGTCGGTGATCTCCTTCCAACCTCGGCGCCATTGCAACACGTCGGCCATGGCGAGAATCTGGCCGCTCTTGCAGTCGAGCACCACCGCCCTGGCTCCGCCGGCATTGAATTCCTTCAAGGCCTGCTGGAGCTGGTCTTCAACGAGCTCCTGAATGACCAGATCGATCGAGAGGCGAACGCTCTCACCGTCCACTTTGGGCTCGTATCCGGACGGATCGATCCAGAGCAGGCGGTTCTGTGCATCGCGCAGATAGGTCATTCGGCCATGGTCAGGCGCGAGCGAAGATTCAAACCGAGCCTCAACCCCCGACATGCCCTTGCCTTCAAACCCGATCATCCCGACAAGCGACGCCGCAGATCGGCTCTGGGGATACTCACGAAGCAGGCGGGTCTCAAGCGAGACACCCCGGATTCCGAGAGATCGAACCGCTTCCACCTGCCAGCTCTCAAGCTGCTGGTCCAGGACGATATAGCGCGAATTCGGACGCGACTGGATCTGTCGCTCTATTTCGGCCGGATCCCGCCCGATGGCGCTGCCGACTTTCATGGCCGCATCGTGAATGTCCGCAACCGATTGTGGATCGACAAAAAGCCTGTAGCCGACAAGATTGACCGCCAGATCCCGATATTTTCGATCCACCACTTCGCCGCGGAAGCCCTGCTCAATTCGCGTGGAGGTCGGTGGCTGAAGTGCTGTGGCAAGCCGGGGATCCGGCGAGACCTTGAGCTGCACGACGCGCCCCAGCGCGAGCACAAGGAGCCCGATCATGATGAACGCAATGGATCGCGTCCATCGGTCGAGTCGAGCTGACTGCGTGATCTGGTAATAGGTCTCGCTCATCGGGGACGTTGCTCCGGTCCGGACGCCATGGCCTCCGGTCGAGCGGGAATCGGCTTCCATTCCTGATCAAGCGCGTCGACCGCCACACGCACCTCGCGCGGGGTTGTGGCGCTGGCAATTCGCCGGCGCAGGTCGACAATCGATCGCTCGTTCTTCAAGGTCTGTCGGTGCGAACGAGCCATTTCATGCGCGATATCGAGCCGCTGTTGACGGTTGACCAGCAGCACGCAGGCGGCCGCACCGAGGGCGACGATAATGACCAGCAGCTTTCCGAACATGGGGTGTCCCTGGTGGGTTCTCGATCAGGCCGACGGAACCTTGAGCACCGTTCCGGGCTTGATGGCGCGAAGATCCGGTACGGCGTCGCGATTCATCTCGTAGATCTCCGGCCAACGTGCCGTTGATCCGAGCACTTTCTGCGAAATCTTGGCGAGCGTATCTCCGTTGCGCACGGTGTATTCCGTGCTTCGCGTCGCGCTCTTTGACGCCGCCTTCGTGGTCGGCGGCTGTGCGTTGGCTTCGTTCTTTGATGGCTGGCGAGGTTCGACTCGCTTCGAGCTTTCCGTATCAACCGGCCGCACCGTGCCGCCGGTTACGAGGCCCCGCGTCGCGTCATCCTGCTTGACCGGAAATGCCAGGGCATACTCGTTCGGTCGAGCCTGGAGAGGTTGCGATGACCGCGAGTCGACCACGCGATATCGCGACGGTGTGCCCACGGAGGAATTCGTCTCCGGAGCCAGAGAGCCCTCAGCCGCCGGCTTTCCGGTCAACACTTCCTTTGAAGGCAACCGCAACGTCACTCCCGGACGCATGTTGTCAGCGCTGGGAACAACGTTCTTGTTGTAGTCCAGCAACTTCTTCCAGAGAGAGCCATCGCCGTACTCATTGCGAGCGATGGCATACAGGGTCTCACCTTTTCCGACCGTATGTGACTTTTCATTCGGCGACCGGGAGCCGATCGTCTCTGGACCGTATGGGTTGGGCATCCTGATCACGTCCGGCGTCGACTCAACGCCATTCCCACCATGTTCATTGATGGCATATCTCGTGTCCGACGCACCGGGGTCCAGTGCGGGTTCCAACGCCGGGTCCCCGGATGGAAGGGGGTTCTGAGGCTCCAGCTCGTGGCCTTGCGGGGGCACGTTGGACGGAACCATGGCAGGTTTGGCGGATTGATTTGCCGACGGGTTTGTCAGATCAATCAGATCCCGGTTCTTGAAGTCGGGCTTGCGAGAAGCCAGAACGTTCTCCGAGGTCAGTTTCGCGGCATTCTGATTCTGGGCCACCGAGAAATGGTCCGAGATAAGGATGCCCACAAAGAGAATCAGGCCGAATCCGACCACCAACGCAAGCTTGTTCTCGCGAGTCATAGCGTCTTTGCATCCTTGCAGTCTCCCGTCGGCGCCGTCTCCACGGCCGTCGTCGGGCGCCCGGTCCTCTCCGGGCCGGGCCAAGTCCTTCATGATTTCGAATCGCTCGTCCTGACGATCCGTATCCCCCGCAACTTCGCGGAACGAGCTCGCGGGTTGGCCGCGATTTCTTCTGCCGACGCGATGATAGGTTTCCGGGTCAGCCGCGTCGCCAGCCCTCGTTCAGCCATCCGGGCGAACGCCTGTTTCACCATACGGTCTTCCAGCGAGTGGAAGCTGATTACCGCGACCCGCGCGCCCGGCCTAAGCCACCCGCCCGCGGACTCGGCCGCCCGTTCGACCTGATCCATCAGGCTCGCCAGGGCGTTGAGTTCGTCGTTCACCGCGATTCGAAGCGCCATGAACGTCCGCGTGGCCGGGTGCATCCGGGACGCGCGTGCCCGCGGGCCGTAGGCCTCACAGACAATTCGCGCCAGGTGCGCCGTAGTGCGTATCGGTTCAAGCGACCTCGACTGAACAACTTTTCGGGCAATGCGTCGAGAAAGTGGCTCTTCGCCCAAGTGGAAGATCATGTCGGCGAGTTCGGTTTCTGAAAGCGTGGCGACGAGATCCGCCGCGGTGGTCCCGTCCGAGACATCAAGACGCATGTCCAGCGGTCCATCAGCTTTCATCGAGAATCCCCGATCCGGATCATCCATCTGGTTCGAGGAGAAGCCAAGATCGGCCAGCACCATGTCAGCCTGAACACCCAATGTCTCCAGCCGTACCCCGATTTCGGCGAAGCTTGCGTGGATCGAGATAATTTCACCCCCCCACCGTTCCTGCAGGCGCTGCTGTGACCGCGCAAGATTCCCTGCATCGCGATCCATGGCGACGACTCTGCCATCCTGACCGAGTTTCGTGGCAATTTCTCCGGCATGCCCGCCGAGGCCGACTGTCAGGTCAACGAGCGTCTCTCCCGCCACGGGTGAGAACAACTCGACCACCTCCTGCAGTAATACCGGCGCATGCACCCGCTCGTTCATCGCGTTCAGCGTATCAGGTCGGGCCCGGCAAAGGCCCAAACGGACTCCCGCAGACCACTCGCAGCCCTCGACGCACTGCCGCGTCCACCGCTACCGTGTCGACATGCGAAATCCTTTGAAGCCCGCCAACTCGTTCGTCGCAGCCTTTCTGGGCCTTGTCATTCTCGTCGGGTGCGGCCGTGCCCGCCTGTCCCTTGAGTTCGTCCCTGGCACCGACGCCCTGGTGAGCGACGTGGTGCTGGAGGATCCGGCGGCAGAAGGCACGATTGCGTTGTTCGACGTGACAGGCTTGATTGCTGATGTGCGCCGATCCGGTCTTCTCTCCGACGGTGAAAATCCGGTCGACCGGTTCGTGGAAGCCCTTAAGGCCGCCCGAAACGATCCCTCAGTGCGAGCCGTCATCGTGCGCATCAATTCGCCCGGCGGCACGGTAACCGCCAGCGACGTGATGTATCGCGAACTCCAGCGATTCAAGCAGGAATCGAACAAGCCGGTGGTCATTCTGATGGCCGACGTCGCGGCCAGCGGCGGCTACTACCTCGCCTGCGCGGGCGATGAAATCGTCGCCCACCCCACCACCGTCACCGGTTCGGTGGGGGTGATCATTCAGACGATCAACTTTTCAGAAGGCATGAAGATGATCGGCATCCGGGCGGATTCGATCACCTCCGGGCCGAACAAGACCATGGGCTCACCCTTCGAGCCGATGAAGTCCGAACACCGCGAGCTCTTGCAGGGGCTGGTGAACGACTTCTACGGCAACTTTCGCGGCGTGGTGCTCGCCAACCGGCCGAAGATTGCAGCACTCTCGAAAGACGATGCCGACGGCCTCCTTGACGGCCGCGTGTTCACCGGATCGCAGGCGCTGGAGCACGGCTTCGTCGACACCCTTGGCGACCTGCACACCGCCTTTGATCGAGCCAAGGCGCGGGCGAATCTGGCCGCCGCACGGCTGGTGAAATACCACCGCCCCGGTGGTCACGTGGCCACACCCTACGCCGACTCGCCGGCGCCGACTCCCACGGTTTCGAGTCAGATCAATCTCGTCCAGATGAACCTCGCGGGTTCGCCGTGGCTGGATCAGGTGGGGTTCTGGTATGTGTGGATGCCGTAGGCGTCGCCGGGAAGCCACGTATCAATGTGCACCGGATGAGCATTGTTCCCCGGAACACTTCACCTCTAAGAAATAGGCGTTATTGCCCTGGGTGCATGGGAAACCCAAAAAGGTGTTGGGGGCAACAAACAGCCAGGACTCACCCGGAGGAAGGCAGACCGTAAGCGCAGTGCCGCTGCCCAGACCCGTGGTTGCAGAGGGATCGACGGCGCTCGCGGACTCACAATCAGTGGAATTCACGACGCCGAAGATGTAAGGCAGATCACCGTTGAGGTCAGGCCCGGAGCAATTGCCGCAGGGCATGAATGGCCCCTTGGAACTACAGAGGCTCAGCGCTTCATTCACACAGATCCCGTCCCAAGCAATGGAGCAGCAGAATCCGTCGACCGCGCAAACCGCGTTACAACAGTCTGCGTCGGAACAGCCGGGCGTTCCGGTGTTCTGGCACAGGTGATCGGGATTCGGGCAGACATCACCCGCCGCCACGATCGAACCACTCAGGAGAAACATCGATGCCGTAGAGACGGCAAGGCGGAAGTGTTGCGTCGGCATCAATCGACTTTCCTCCCCTCGTGATTGAGGCGTCCGGATGCCCCATCTTGCCTCAGCCTCTGCCCAGAAGGAAAAAAGAACTCGTGTGTTCCTGGTCTTAACAATCTGTAGGGGAGAACCGTGCCCTCCTGCGGGTTCAAGGCCCTGATGTAGCCGGACCGGCCCACGCCCAGTCACCCCGCTCGACCGACCAGTCATTGCCGAAAAACCCCGCCATCACGACGCCATCGGGGCCTGTTTCGAGAATTGCCGGGCGGGCGATCATCAGGTCGGGATAGGCAACACCGGAAGTGAAATAGCTCATCCGCTCCGTGAGCCGCAGGCCGGACATACCCGAGCCTGCTACCACGCCGATCGCAACGTTGGGAGCCGCCCCGTTCCCCAGCCGAGGCCGCACCATGAGCATGGCGAGATCGTCGCCCTCAACGGTACGGCCGCCGACAACGGCCCTTCCGCGATGGATCGTCACCGGGGAATCCGAAAGGAGCGCCCAGGCGCTGTTCATGTCGGCATGTCCATAGAGAATGAGGTTGTGCGCCGCCAAGTCCGTCGTTGCCGCCGCGAGCACCACATCATCGTTCATGATCTCGACCGAACCGTTGCCGCGCATCCACCACTGCTCGGCGTCGTAGCGGGCCTTGGCCAGCGACCACGCGTTTTCCCTGAAGGTGCCGTGGGTAGCCACGACGAAGATCATGCCGTGATCAAATGCGGCCTTGAACGGCCCGCATCGGGCGGGGGTCTTTTCATTTGGATCGATGGGATCCGTCGCCTGCCAATGGCCGTCGACCTTGCGAAGCGTGACCCTGCCATTTTGAATATGTGCGGTTTCGATAGAGATCGCATCGCCGTCGAGCGTGACGCTGGCGGGACGGTCGACGGCGAGCGTCATGGCTGCAACGTTTCCGGTGGCGCCTTCGACACTGACAGCGTCGTCCTTGGATGACCGTTTGAGGGAAACGGACGAGGGGCTCATTGGCTTCGCTGCCTGTTCAACGGCCGCCCAATGGCAAGCGGACGAAACGCCGGGATGAGCGGTGGTGAACTCGATGGTGTCGGGGTTAGATATGATCGTGTGGCGCTGCAGGAACTCCATCAGGGGTGGCCAGTCGACGCATTGGTTACCCCACCAATGGCCCGCCCCGGGCTGTTCGTAGTAACAGAAATCAGGATGGAACTCGCCGAGCACCTTACGCATGGCCCGGGCCTGCTCGACCGGCACATTGTCATCGGCATCGCCATGCAGGATGTAGACGCCAAGTTGGCGATAGTTGGAGGCGAGCGCGAGGGTATCGCTGGGGCTTGACGCTCGACGAAAGATGTCTTCGATTGCGCCCGGGTTCTCGGCGCGTGGGCCGCTCACGTATGACCAGAACGAGATCCAGCCCGCGCTCGGCGCAATCGCGGCGAATCGTCCCGGAAAGTGCGCCCCAACCTGCCATGTGCCGTGGCCACCCATGGAATGCCCCGTGAGCCAGACTCGCGACGGGTCGATGCTGACCTCGGGCATGTGGTGCATGACGTGATCGAGCACCTCGACGGCGTCGCGGCGGCCCCAGTCCTCCCAGTCGAATCCAAAGGGGCGACGATTGGTGGGGCAGGCGATCCAGCACCAGGGCTTGGGTGCATACGCCCCGGCCTGCGACGTGGCCTCGACGCTCGCACCATGCAGCGAGAGAATCAGGCCGAGTTTGCCGTCGTTGCCGGACTCGGAATCTTGCGGCTCACTCGGCGGCACGAGAGAGAAATACTGAACCGATCCGTCAATCTCACTCAGAAACGTGACCTTGCGGCGCTCGCTTGCGCTTACCGTCCGAAGCTCAATTTCGGTCGCACTGACATTCGGGCCGGTTTTCTGATCCAGGTGCAGCGTGAGCTTGACCGGCCCGGCAGCGTGGATCTTGATCTGCGGAATGGGAATGGCGATCTTTCGGGTGGAAAGCGCTGGGATCGGCGGGCATGGCGATGCGTGCTCATGGCAGTCGATCTCGGCGCGGATCACCAACCCTTCAAGCGGTTCCTCGGAAGCGTTCACCAGCGGCACGGCGACGAACAGTCCAGGATTATCGTGATCGAGGACGAGATCGGGCGCGGTGACGTCGCGCAGGTCGAAGAAGAATGGGGCTTTTGGCTCGACGAGCGCTGCCTGCACTCGACCCCGACCAACTGCAAACACCAGCTCATTGAGGCCAGTGTGAAGTTGAACCGGCACGACGATGGAGCCGGTCCCATAGGGGTCGCCTCCGCGGGGCTCGCCGTTGACATAGACCATGCTGTGGCCACGTGCTTCGAGCAGTGCCACGCGATCGAACCTGCTCTCGACGGTCCAGGCAACGTAGCCGCCGGCCAGTTCGTCACCGCCAATGAAACCGTCGCCCTCGGCCGAGCGAAGCACCCATACTCGTGTCTGCGGATTCAGCTGATCCTTCGGCGAGAGTTCGAGTAGATCGCCGTTCTTGGGTGTGGTCCAGCGACCGGTGACGATCGACTGCTCGATGGGGTCGCGGCGGAACGGGTCGCGCCCTGACGGAGGCATCGGCCCGCAGACCAGCGCCTCCTTCATGGTGATGGAATCGGCCTGTGCCATGGCGACCCAGGCGCACAGAGCAGCGACACATTGCAGCACATTCTTGAATGTCATGTCCCGATGGTACAGCGCGACGGCCCCCGCACGGGCAAATCCACGCTGCCTAGCCGATGAGGATCGTTTCGCCCGCAACCACGCGATCACCCGGCTTCACCATTACCCTTCGGCCATCAAGGCGCGGCATGATGAGATCCACCTGTGAACCGATCCGGATCATGCCGAAGACCTCGCCCTTTTTCACCGCGCTGCCCGGTTCGGGATAGACATCAATGCCGTGGACGCCGCCGCCGCCGATCTGCACCACGTAGCAACTGACATCACGATCGGCAAATCGGCCGCGAAAGCGGGTGACGGCGCGGTTGTTCTCGACGATGTGAGGGCTGTTGATCTCGATGGGGAATCTCTTGACCACGCTGCGAAAATGCATCGATCCCATGTGATGGTTCTTGTGCACCGCGGGATACTGAACGCTGGATTCGAGGGTGCTGTCGAGTGGGGCCCGGTTGTAGTGAACTCCAAAGGGGCTCATGAATACGCCGACGAGAATGCGCGGCTCCTTCAGGTCTTCGCGAACAATGTCATTGATGCTGGCCGACCTGCCCTGCTTGCAGATGATGGCGGGCTCGTCAGGAGCGACGTCCCTGACGTAGACCACGACTCCATCCGCGGGGCTGACGATGTTGTCTCCAGCCGGGGCGGTCCTTTCCGGGTTGCGCCAGAACCAGTAGTAACGCCAGAACGCCCAGAGCCCCAACAGCAGAAGACCGGCGGCGGCAATCAAGTCGAGGGCGATGCCGAGGCCGCCGATGGCGAAGAGGCCGAAACCGAAATAGGCGCTGCCGCCTGAGAAAGCTGCTTCCATGCGTTGGGCTCCACGACGCGAACCATGGCGAGGCCGGAGGCGAAGGGAAAGTCGATCGCCTCGAATGCGTCGCGTTCGCGTCGGATTCGGTTGAGCCACTTCTTCACGCCGGCGTGGCCCACCATTTCGCGGACATAGATGTTGGTGTCGTGCAACAGGATGTAGCTGTTGCGCTTCGACTGCCTGAGCACGTTGATGAAATCATTGCGCACGTGTTGATACGCATGATTGCCGTCAACAAATCCGAGATCGATCGGCGGAAGTTCATGCTCTCCCCAACGGGAGAAGAACTCCCCGGCGGTGAGGCAATGGTGGGTGACAATGTCTTCAACGCCAAATTCGGCAAAGCGAGCGCGGGCCCTGGCGGGATCGCTCCAGTTGTCGCGCCCGCCAATCGTCTTGAACGGACCGTCCTTCAGCAGCGAAAACGAAGGATCGATGAAGGTGAGGCGTCCCCGGCCGTTGTCTCGCAACCCCAACGCCAGGCAGACGACGCTGAAGCCGAATCCGGACCCGATCACCACGACATGCTGCGGCCGCAAGGCGCGCACGAGGCCATAGTAGAGGAATCCAAACCCCAGGTTCAGGTTCTCGCGATCCTCGTGGTGTCCGAGCGGCTTGGCGTGTTCGAAGACAGAGCGAATCAGTTCGGCGTTCAGGCTGAACGTATCAGGGACGGTACCGAAGCTCATTTCAGCGCTCCATGCTGAGTGCGAATCCGACGTCGCGAGCCGCAAATCAGGCTCAGAATGGTCAACGTTGTACGTCTGCGGCCGCATCGCAGCAATTGCGATTGCGACCGGAACACGCGGTCATGCACAAATCAAACACGCTGCAAACGCGAATCGCATGTTCCGACCATGCGAATGCTCCTTCGCCGGATCCGAGACTCAGGGCCCCCCGCGGCCTTGCCGGAACAGGGCCGGAAGCTGCGAACCGCCGATAAGGTTGAGTCGGCGGTCCTTGACATCCTCCATCTGGTAGATGAAGAGCGTCTCTCCCCGGCTGTCGAGCACGTAGAGCAACTCGTCCGGTTGAGCATCGCCGCCGGTGCCGCCGTTGGCGGTGACGAGGGTGAACTCGCTGGTCGTCGCGGCCATCCCTGCATAGGCCGGGTGGCCTGGAAGCCGCCCCGCCTGCGTGATGATCATGGCGGCGATAATCGCTGCACTGGCCCAGAGAATGGCTGCCGGAATCGAGCGGCGTGTCTCACGGATTGTGGTCGTGTGGTTCATGATTGATCAGTTCCGTGAGTTGCGAAGGACACCGGCATCCTTACCAAGGTCGCGAAAGGCGAGCCCGGTGAGTTGGCGGGCATTGATATCCCACACCACACTGACAAGTTCCTGGTTGGTTTCATCCACGACATAGAGGACCGCGGCATGCGAGTTCTTCACGTTGCCCGCAGCCATCGTGTAATTCCCACGAATCCGGGCCTGGGCGGTCACCGTCGGGGCAAAGGTCACGACGGCAAGCGCCACCAGAAGTGCGGCGTTCAGTAGTACAAGTCGAAGATACGGACGCGAACGCATGGGAGTCACCATTTCGGGGCCGCCAGCGGGCGATTGACAGGCGGCGCCGCCTTTGTTCCGTGTCGGATCAGATCAATCCTGATGGCTGCGCTTTGAAGGAAAGAGACTGATGCCCATCACCAGGACGAGCAATACAAACATGATGCCATATCCGAGCAGCGGGCTGACACCGCGGACCTTGGGATCGTTCGGACTGGCCTGCGCAAAGGCCGAGGTCGCAATCAAGAGACCGCCGGCCATCGCCGTGAGCCGAACCAGGACAAAGGGAAGTCGCCGTGCCAGTTTCATGCAGTCAGCATAGGGCGTCGGCAACCACGCCGCAACAGCGAATCCGGCCCCGCGACGACCGATCGCATGGGGTCAAACAGTGGGCGGCGTAGCGCCAGAAAGGTCTGTTCCGGAAGGTGAACCGTGTCCCACCCCGACGAACGTCGCCTCATCTGACGGGCGTAGTCATCCACTCCAGCGGCGGTCAACCCGTACCAGCGGCCATCGTGCCGGAGGAGATCCTCGAAGCGACCGTCGGCGGGCTGCAGACTCGACCAGTAGACGAATACGAACACCGCGCCGTGCTCCATTCTCAGGAGGTCCTGCCATTGCACCAGGCTTTCGACGTCGTCACGGCTGACCCAGTTCTGAAGCCGATCGGCGACGGGGTCATATCGCCGCGTCTTCACTTCAACCAGCAGCGCCGGACCACCCTTCGGCGTGACGAGATAATCAAAATTCTTCAGACTGGGCAGCGCCGAGACAGGGCCAAGCGACCGCCTTGCTTCGTCGACCGACACGAACGGCACCGCTCGAAGCCGCAGCCAGGCTTCAAACGCGCGCTCGCCGTGACAGCGTGCTCGAGACACTTCTGTAGTCTATCAGCCTCAATCGCTCGGAGAACGTCGTCGACTCCACAGTGATTCGTCGGACTCCAGGCGCCAGCGCCCCCCATCCACCGGCTCCACCTGCACCACCGGATTTCCCGGCTCATGATCGAGCACCAATCTCCACGACTGGGCTGCGGCCCGATTCAGGAGCATTGCCTTGGACAGCATGTTCTGAAACGGCAACATGTCATACGCCATGTTGAATGCCGGGTGGGCGTGATGGATCGTCGGCAGCACATCGCCCGGAAAGCACACGAGACCATCTTCAGCCTCGAACATGACTGCCTGCTGACCCCAGGTATGGCCCGGCATGGGCTGTACTCGGATGCCGTCAAGGATCTCCTGCGCGCCGTGAACGAGGTTGATGCGGTCTGCGATCGGCTCAAGATGCGACGGCAGGTAGGTTCGTGTCATGGTCGAGCGATTCGCGATCGCGTCGTCCCACTCCTGACGCTGCACGTGAACTCGGGCGCGGCGAAACACAGGCTCGGGCGCTCCGTCGCTTCCGGCAGTCAGCCCGGCCGCGTGATCAAAATGAAGGTGGGTCACCACCACGTGGTCGATGGCCTGCGGGTCAACGTCGACTTCCCGAAGCGCATCAACAACGGTTCGAGGTTCAAGGTCGTAGATCGCCCGATCCTTCGCCGACCATTTGCTTCCGAAACCGGTTTCAACCAGCACGGTCATCGACGGGCGCTGGAGAAGCAGGCAGTTGGTCTGCAGGCCGATCCGATTCGCCTCATCTGGCGGCGAAAGCTTCGACCACATGGAGCGCGGAATCAGACCGAACATGCCGCCGCCGTCCAGACGGAAGGAGCCGGCGCGAAGAATTGTCCACTTCCAGGTCATCGCCGCGTCAGGATACGAAAAACGGGACGGCCGAGGCCGTCCCGTTGCTGATTCCTGCGACGATTCGTCATCAATCCTCGACGCGAATCCGCATTCCGTAGAACGAACGCCACACAAAGAACGCCGACGCAACAAAGAATCCGATCGCCAGCACCGAGGTGAGCATGGTGTGCTCGCTTCCGTGGACCTTCATGCTCACCGCCAACTCCACCGCCAGCAGGCCGAAGAGCGTGGTGAACTTGATCACGGGATTCATCGCCACCGATGACGTGTCCTTGAACGGATCGCCGACGGTGTCGCCGACGACGGTCGCGGCATGCAGATCGCTGCCCTTGCCGCGGCCGGTGTTCTTGAACTTCGGATCAGTCTCGACAATCTTCTTCGCGTTATCCCAGGCGCCGCCGGCATTGGCCATGAAGATCGCCTGGTAGAGCCCGAAGAACGCAATCGAGACGAGGTACCCGATGAAGAAGAACGACTCATAGAACGCGAATGAAAGGGTCGCGAAGAACACGCCGAGGAAGATGTTGAACATGCCCTTCTGCGCGTATTGCGTGCAGATGGTGACCACCTTCTGGCTGTCTTCGACGCTGGCCTTCGTGGCGCCTTCGAGGCGGATGTTGGCCTTGATGAATTCGACGGCGCGGTACGCGCCCGTCGAAACCGCTTGCGTGGAGGCGCCTGTGAACCAGTAAATCACAGCGCCGCCCGTGATGAGCCCCAGCAGGAATGGCGGATGCAGGATCGACAGGCTCTCCTTGTTCTCGGTGAGCCCGTGGGTCAACGCCACGATGATCGAGAAGATCATCGTCGTCGCACCCACCACGGCCGTGCCGATCAGCACGGGCTTCGCAGTGGCCTTGAAGGTGTTGCCGGCGCCGTCGTTTTCCTCAAGACACTCCTTGGCTTTCTCGAAGTTCGGAGAGAAGCCGTACGTGTGCTGGATCTCGTCCTTGATGTTGGGCAGCGTCTCAATCGTCGAGAGTTCGAAGACGGATTGGGCGTTGTCGGTCACTGGGCCGTACGAGTCGACGGCAATCGTGACCGGTCCCATGCCGAGGAACCCGAACGCCACCAGGCCGAACGCAAACACCGCCGGTGCCATCATGAATTCACCGAGACCCAACGTCGAGATATACGCGCCGATTCCCATCAGTATGACGATCGCAATCCCGAGCCAATAAGCCGAGAAGTTGCCCGCCACAAAACCCGAGAGAATGTTCAGCGACGCGCCGCCCTGCTCGGAACTGGTGACCACTTCCTTCACGTGAGCCGAGTGAGTCGAGGTAAACACCTTGACCAGCTCCGGAATGATCGCTCCCGCGGCCGTACCGCAGGTGATAATCAGCGACAGCTTCCACCACATCGTTTCGTCGCCATGAATCGAGGGAATCAGGAGCTTCGAGGCCAGGAACGTCAGCACCACCGAAACAATCGACGTGATCACCACCAGGCTGGTGAGCGGATGCTCATAGTTCATGTGGTCGGCAGTGCCGAACTTGGTCTTGGCAATCGTTTCGTTGATGAAGTACGAGACAGCACTCGCGATGACCATGAGGATTCGCATCATGAACAGCCAGACCAGCAGCTGAATCTGGATCTCTGCGAAGTTCGACCCCGCGGTGCTGGCATTGATGGCCAGCATGATGAACGTGATGAGAGCGACGCCCGTGACACCATAGGTCTCGAAGCCGTCGGCCGAGGGGCCGACCGAGTCGCCGGCATTGTCGCCCACGCAGTCGGCGATCACGCCGGGGTTGCGGGCGTCGTCTTCCTTGATCTTGAAGACGATCTTCATGAGGTCGCTGCCGATGTCGGCGATCTTGGTGAAGATGCCGCCCGCGATACGCAGGGCCGAAGCACCGAGCGACTCACCGATCGCGAAGCCGATGAGGCAGGCGCCCGAAACGTCACCGGGCACGAACAGCAGAATGCCGAGCATGATCAGCAGTTCGACCGAGATCAGCGCCATGCCGATCGACATGCCCGCCTTCAGCGGAATGGCGTAGCAGGGGAAGGGCTTGCCGCGGAGGCTCGCGAACGCGGCGCGGCTGTTGGCGAAGGTGTTCACGCGGATGCCGAACCACGCCACGCCGTACGACCCGGCGATGCCGACGAGGCTGAACAGCAGGATGAGCGCAACCTTGCTCATCGACATGCCCGTTCCGCCGTCGGGGTTGGGAATGAGCCAGCCGAAGTACCAGCCGACTGCGACGGCGATGAAGACCCAGAGGAGCATGAGGAACTTCCCCTGCTGGATCATGTATGACTTGCAGGTGGCGTAGATCAGTTCCGAAATATCCAGCATCGAACGATGGACCGGCAGATTCTTCAGGTGAGCATAAATCCAGAATCCGAAGAGCATGCCGAGCAGGCTCACCACAATGCCGCCATACAGCAGCTTGTCGCCGGCAATGCCCATGAAGTCCATCGTGCCCACCCGCGGAAGAACGAGGTTTGCCTCGCCGCCGGCGTGTTGCCCCTCCGCCGCCGCAGACGGTACCGCAATCCACAACGCCGCCAGAACCGAAAACAGAACCAGCATTGAGCGGCCCACGGCGGCAGGAACCACAACACTGCGAAGGAAACGCCTCATCGTCAAACCATCCTCTCTTTGCGATCGCCAGAGGCCGTGGTCGTGCATCGAACTGGGTCCCATGATCCTGACGGAACCCTTCCACGGCCAAGATCGAAGGGCGGGATCATAACAGGTTTTCCTGCGTGCGCCGGCTGGGATGGCCAGATCCGGGTCTTGCCAGTCCGTTCGGAACGCGATCGTTTTCCGCCGCTTACACTCCGGGATTCCCCAAAGGACCTCCTGGCTATGCCAACCGCCACCAAACGATCCCCTCGCCAGTCCAAAAAACGCCCAACAACCAAGAAGGTCAAGATGGTCTTCTTCTTCGGCCGCGGAAAGGCTGAGGGCAGCGGATCCGAGCGGCTGCTGCTTGGCGGTAAGGGTGCGGGCCTGGCCGAGATGACCACAATCGGGCTTCCCGTCCCTCCCGGATTCACCATCTCCACGGATTCATGCGCTGCGTTCTACCAGCACGGCCGAAAATGGCCCCGGGGACTCGAAGCGCAGGTCCGGCAGGGACTGGCCAAGCTCGAGAAGGCCATCGGAAAGCGGTTGGGAGCCTCGCGCGATCCCCTGCTCGTCAGCGTTCGATCCGGTGCTGCCCGGTCGATGCCCGGCATGATGGAGACCATCCTCAATCTGGGACTGAACGACTCAAGCGTTCTTGGCCTTGCCAAGATCTCCAAGAACCCGCGATTTGCCTGGGATTCCTACCGACGTTTCATCCAGATGTATTCAACGGTCGTCGTCGGACTGAACAAGGAGGTGATGGAAGACAAGTTCCACGCTCTCAAGCATGAACTTGGCGTCAAGCTCGACACCGAAGTGCCCGCCGAAGCGCTGGAACGACTCTGCCGGGAATTCAAGGACTTCTTTCTCGACCAGACTGGTCACGAATTCCCTCAGGACCCGTGGAAGCAGCTCGCCGGGGCCATCAACGCGGTCTTTGGATCATGGATGGCCGATAAGGCGGTCACCTATCGCCGCGTTGAGAAGATCAGCGGCCTCAATGGCACCGCCGTCAATGTTCAGGCCATGGTCTTTGGCAATTTTGGCGAGGACTCCGGCACCGGCGTCTGCTTCACCCGCGATCCCTCCACCGGCGAAAACGCCTTCTATGGCGACCTCCTCATCAACGCCCAGGGCGAAGACGTGGTTGCGGGAATTCGAACGCCCATGCACCTGCAGGAACTCGCGGCCAAGATGCCCGACGCCTGGGATCAGCTCTGTGCGGTTCGGGCCAAGCTGGAAACCCACTATCGCGACATGCAGGACCTCGAATTCACCATCGAGCGGGGACGGCTCTACATGCTGCAGTGCCGCACGGGAAAACGGACGCCTGCGGCGGCGTTCCGTATCGCCGTCGAACAGGCCACGCGGCCATTGCTGACATCTTCGGCCGCAGCACGATTCGTGAAGAAGGGATACCTCTCCAAGAAGAGCGCCACCGCCGCGACCCGGCCGGTGATCACCAAGGATGATGCGGTTCTTCGGATACAGCCCGAGGATATCGAGCGCCTCTTCTACCCCATCATTGACGCCGACGTGGCGCCGGCCGAACTCGAATCACGATATCTCGCCACAGGCATGAACGCCGTGCCCGGTGCGGCCTGCGGCAAGGTGGTATTCACCGCCGCTGAGGCCGAGGCCATGGCGGCGCATGGTGCCAAGGTGATTCTCGTGCGCAAGGAAACGTCGCCCGAGGACGTCGGCGGCATGCATGTCGCGGCCGGCATCCTGACCGCAACTGGCGGCAAGACGTCGCATGCCGCGGTCGTGGCCCGCGGCTGGGGCAAGTGTTGCATCGTCGGCTGCAACGCTCTGGCCATTAACTATTCGGAGAAGCTCATGCGGATCGGGGTTCACACCATCCGCCAGGGCGATTTCATCACGTTGGATGGCTCTGCCGGCAAGGTGTATGTCGGCGAGCTCCCCCTGGTGAAGCCGGCGCTGCCGCCGGAGTATGAAACCATCATGTCGTGGGCCGACAAGCGCCGAACCCTGGGTGTTCGCGCCAATGCCGACACGCCCTACGACGCCGAGAACGCCGTACGCCTCGGCGCTGAAGGTATCGGCCTCTGTCGAACAGAGCACATGTTCTTCGACACGGAAGCCCGGCGCCTGGCCATGCAGCGAATGATTCTTGCCGACACTCCGGTGGATCGCTGTGCGGCGCTCGACGAGCTTCTGCCCTTTCAGCGGCAGGACTTCGTCGGCATCTTCGAAGCCATGCAGGGCCGACCGGTGACCATTCGCTTGATCGACCCACCGCTCCACGAATTCGTGCCGCACGAGGAGGCCAAGCAGGCCGAGCTCGCTCGCATCATCGGCGTGTCGGCCGAGAAGGTCCGGCATCGAGTTGAGTCGCTGCACGAAGCCAATCCGATGTTGGGCCATCGGGGCTGCCGCTTGTGCATCACCTACCCGGAGATTCTTGAGATGCAGGTGCGAGCCATCATGGAGGCCGCCGCCGATTGCCGTTCGCGCAAGATCAAAGTGAAGCCGGAGATCATGATCCCCCTCTCCATCGACCGGAAGGAACTCGGGATGCTGGTCGACCGCACTCGCCAGATCGCCGATGAGGTGCTTGCCAAAGCCGGGGTCAACGTTGATTACCTCGTGGGCACCATGATCGAAACCCCGCGTGCGGCACTTCTTGCCGACGAAATGGCCGAGGTCTCCGAATTCTTCTCCTACGGCACCAATGACCTTACCCAGATGACCATGGGGCTTTCCCGAGATGATGCGGGACGATTCCTTCCCGACTATGTCGACCGCGATAAGGCTGCGATCTTCCCCCACGATCCCTTCCAGTCCCTGGACGTGGAAGGCGTCGGGCGGCTTGTGCAGCAGGCCTGCGAAAAAGGGCGAAACGTCTGCCCGGATCTCAAGCTGGGTGTCTGCGGCGAGCACGGCGGCGACCCCGCTTCCATCCGATTCTTCTATGACGTCGGTCTCGATTACGTGAGCTGCTCACCGTTTCGCGTGCCCGTGGCGCGTCTCGTTGCGGCCCAGGTCTCGATGAGTCGGAAGCGATAGCCCGACAGCGCGAGCCTCAGACGACTATTCGACGGTGACGCTCTTGGCCAGGTTGCGCGGCTTGTCCACATCCTTGCCACGCATGACCGCGGCGTGATACGCCAGCAACTGAAGCGGAACCACCGTCAGCATCGGCTGCAGGGGATCGGGAACATCGGGAACGAAGAACACCTCTTCGCAGTGCTCGACGATCTCATCATCGCCTTCGGTGGCAACCGCAATGACGTGCCCGCCTCGAGATCGCACTTCCTGAATGTTCGAGAGGATCTTCTCGTATTGCGAATTCCGCGTGGCGACGAACACCGCCGGCATGCCGTCGTCAATCAGAGCAATCGGGCCGTGCTTCATCTCCGCCGCGGGCATTCCTTCGGCATGGATGTAGGAAATTTCCTTCAGCTTCAGCGCGCCTTCCAACGCAACCGGATAGTTGTAGCCGCGTCCGAGGAAGAGCCAATTCTCGCGATCGATGTAGCGAGCTGCAGCCTCCTTGATGTGGTCCGACTGCTGCAGCACGCGATCGATATGGTCCGGAATCATTTCAAGATTCTTCAGAAGTCCCTGCACGCAGTCCTGCGCGAGGAACCTTCGGCGGCCGACATACACCGCCAGCATCGTGGCCACCATCACCTGCCCAAGGAAGGCCTTGGTGCTGGCGACGCCGATCTCAGGACCCACGCGCAGATAGATCCCCGCATCGGTTTCGCGGGAAATTGTCGATCCCACGACGTTGACAAACCCCAACGCCATGGCGCCGCGCTGCTTCGCCTCCTGCAACGCGGCCAGCGTGTCGGCGGTCTCGCCGGACTGACTGATGGCGATGACCACCGTTCCGTCTTCTACGATCGGGTTGCGATAGCGAAACTCACTCGCAAACTCCACATCGGATGGAATCTTGGCCAGATCCTCCATCAGGTACTCGGCCACCATGCCCGCGTGCAGCGCTGTTCCCTGCCCCACAAAGACAATTCGCTTGGCCTTGGCCAGATCGCGGGCAAACTGGTTGACACCGCCCAGCACAACCTGGCCGGCGCGGGTATCCACCCGCCCTCGGAGACACACCCGCAGCGCCTGCGGCTGCTCGTAGATCTCCTTGAGCATGTAATGCTCGAAGCCGCCCAACTCGATCTGGCCGAGGTCATACTCAAGCTCGCGGATTTCCGGCGTAATCGGCACATTGTCGATGGTGCTGGTTCGGAAGGAATCGCGCGTGAGCTTGGCAACCGTGTAGTCCTCGAGCGTAAAGGCCTGATTGGTGTGGGCCACGATCGCCGACGAATCGCTGGCGACGATGTACTCATCCTTGCCGACACCAACGAGGAGCGGGCTGCCCTTTCTCGCCACCACCAGCGTGTCGGGCTCCTCCTGACAGATCACGGCAATCGCATACGCCCCCGTCACTTCGCGCAGTGCCGCCTGCACGGCTCGCTCAAGATCGCCGTGATACAGCTCGCCGATGAGGTGCGCAAGCACCTCGGTGTCGGTGTCGGAACTGAAGGTGTGCCCCTTCTCCATCAGGTACTTTTTCAGGACCGAATAATTTTCAATGATTCCGTTGTGGATGATCGCGATGCCATGGCCGTGTTTCTGATCGTCACGATGCGGGTGGGCATTTCGCTCAGCAACCTCGCCGTGCGTGGCCCATCGAGTGTGGGCGATCCCCAGCGAGCCGTGAAATCCACTCGATCGTTCAACGGCGTCCTCCAGCACGCGAACCCGACCAACCGTTCGGGCAACCTCCAGCGCGCCGTTCAGGATCGCCATTCCCGCCGAGTCATATCCCCGATACTCCAGACGCTTGAGGCCCTCGAGCAGGATGGATTTGGCTTCCCGACGACCGATGTAGGCAACAATTCCACACATGAACGGACATTCTCCTCGCCGGCTGATACGAGCCAGCACACCGTCTGGATCGGCCTTTCTGCCTGCCGCTTGATGAGAAAGTGTAGACCATTCAACGCGATATCCCGAATCAGTCCCCTATCTTGCCGGTCGTTCCGTCTGTTTGGGTGGCACCGAATGGCGGCCACGCGCCGACACCCCAGGACAAGCTTCCTTCCAGCCGACCTAGCATTGATCCATGTCCGATCTTTGGGCCGACACACGCCGGGAAAAACTTGCCTCCGTTGAGCCATTGGCCCACCGACTGAGGCCGCGATCCTTGGACGAGTTCGTCGGACAGGAGCATTTCCTCGGCCCGGGCAAGCTGCTCACGCGGATGCTGCAGGCCGATCGGCTGACATCACTTCTCTTCGCCGGCCCGCCAGGCACCGGTAAGACATCGCTGGCCGAAGTGATCGCCCAGACCACCAAGTCGGCGTATGAACGTGCCAACGCCGCGTCAATCGGTGTCAAGCAGGTTCGCGAGATCATCGACGCGGCCGTCCATCGCCTCGAATCGTCTCATCGCCGCACCATTCTCTTTCTCGACGAGATCCATCGGTTCTCCCGGGCGCAACAAGATGTGCTCCTGGGCGATGTGGAACGCGGCGTCATTACCCTCATCGGCGCCACGACGGAGAATCCCTATTTCTCCGTCAACAGCGCCTTGGTGAGTCGCTCAACCGTCTTTCGCTTTGAGCCCCTGGGCGAAGAGCACATTCTTTCACTGCTGCGCCGGGCGCTCGCCGACGAACGAGGCTTTCCGGGCATTCGCGTCGATGTGGAGGACATTGCCCTTGAACACTGGGCTCGTACGGCGGACGGTGACGCCCGCCGTGCCCTCACCGCACTCGAAGTCGCGGTCCGCAGCAGCCAACAGGTCGAGCACCGGCAGGTTCGCATCACCCTCGCCGATGCCGAGGCTTCCATTCAGGCCAAGGCTCTGGTCTACGACCCCACCGGCGACGAGCACTACGATCTCGCCAGCGCCTTCATCAAGTCCATGCGCGGATCCGACCCCGATGCGGCCATCTACTGGCTGGCGCGAATGCTCGAGGCCGGCGAAGACCCCCGGTTTGTTGCTCGGCGGATTGCCATTCTCGCCAGCGAGGACATCGGAAACGCCGATCCGAGGGCCCTTTCGGTGGCCGCCTCGGCGTGGGAACTCGTCGAACGGGTCGGCATGCCCGAATCCCGCATTATTCTGGCTCAGGCGGTGACGTACATGGCCGCCGCACCCAAGTCCAACGCGGCGTATCGGGCGATTGAGGAGGCCATCGACGATGTGCGGAACCTGCGGACCCAGCCGGTGCCGCGAATTCTGCGCGATGGCACCAACAAACGCCTTGCAACCCGTCATGAAGCCCATCTGCGCGACCCCGAAGTTACCGAGCAAAACTACGTTTATCCCCATGACGCGGCCGATGGGTATGTGCAGCAGGACTACCTCGGCGTTGACCGCACGTATTACCACCCGGTCGATCGCGGCGAGGAGGCTGCAATCGCTCGCAAGCTTCGAAGCCTGCGAGAACACATCGTTCCGTCGCTCCAGAGTGAACCAATCTCGCCCGAATCTCCGGGCCACCGTCCTGCGTCATGATGTCGAATCCCGCTCCAGAGAATCACGATGAACTTGAGAAGTCGAACCTTCGGGCGTCGATCAAGATCGTCCTCGGGGCGATGACGGCGAAAGAGCGACACGACGCTTCACTGGCAGCCTGCCAAAAGCTCATGGGTCTGGACCTGTTCGTGCACGCCGGCGCCGTGATGCTCTATATGCCCTTGACCTCGGAGGTTGATGTTTCGTCCATTGCCCTTCGAGCTCTTCAGGCCGGAAAGACCGTGTGCGTGCCCCACGTGGTCGGAACCCATCTTCGGCCCGTCGAGATCACCCGCTTCGACGTCGCGGATATGGATCTCGACGATCATGGGGTCCGTACGCCGCGCGACGGTGCTCCGGTTTCACCTGAGATTCTTGATCTGATCGTTGTGCCGGGCCTCGCTTTTGACTCTGCCGGCCATCGGCTTGGTCGCGGGGGTGGCATTTACGACCGGTTTCTCAGCCGGGTTGCCCGCCGCACCGCCGTCATCGCCATCGCGTATGACGCCCAGGTGGTCGAGCACGTTCCTTCATCGCGCCACGACGTTCCCGTGCAATTCGTCGTGACCGACCGACGCATCATCACCTCGGGTTCGGCTGCCCGCTCCCGCGGTTCATCTCCCTCATAGATTCGACAGGCTCCGGAGTTTCCCCATGGTTCTTGCCAGTCAAGCCGCTCGCCCCGCCAATCGACGCCGATACATGACCAGTTCCGCACGCAAGCGACGGCAGCCATGGCTCCTGGCCGGAGCCGGGCTCACTGTGGTGATCATCGGTATCTGGGCGCTCACCCAGTCCGGCAAGGGACCGCATCCTGAAGCGCCGCCATCGGCCCAACCTCTTGCCACTGAGAAATCCGACTCTTCCCCAGGCAGCTCGGCCAAACCAACCTCCCCTTCCAACACCTTTGTCATGGGCTCGCCCGCACCGACCATTCCACATCCCTTGAACCGCAGCGAGAGCGACCGACGAGAGGCATCACCGCCCGTCGGTGAAGATCGCTCCACAGCGCCGACCGAGAATGCCGGTCGATCCTCATCCACCGAGTCTTCTTCCGGATCGGGTTCTCCGGCCAAGGAAGCAGGCACTCCAAAGAATCCTGTCGAGAACCGGCCTGCATCAGATCGGGTCCGTCGCGGCATCGACCTGAAAACCACAGATCCTCTGACAGCCCGTCGGCTGCTCTCGTCCGCAGTTCTTCAGGAGTCACTTACGGACACCGAGCTCACTCAGGCCACGCAGGCTCTCCACGCAATCAATGATCTGCTGGTCTTCAACCCAACCATTGTTCCCGGCGATGAATTCGCCTCTCAATACGTGGTGCAACGCGGCGACAGCCTCGAGAAGATCGCCCGCAAGCTCAACATGAACGCCGATTGGCGGCTGCTCGTCCGGATTAATCGGATTCAGGATGCGCGCAAACTTCGCGAAGGCCAGAAGCTGAAGGTCATTGCGGACCCCTTCCATGCCGTGGTGCATAAGGACACGTACCGATTGGACCTCCTGTTGGGGTCGGGCGATGAACGCGTGGTCGTGCGATCATTCAAAGTCGGGCTCGGCGAATACAACTCGACGCCGACCGGCCTGTTTCGCGTCAAACCAAGATCAAAGCTGATCAACCCCTCCTGGACAAATCCGCGCACCGGCGAGTTCTTCAGCGCCGATGATCCCAAGAATCCCATCGGCGAACGCTGGATCGGCCTGGCCGGAATTCAGGATTCCAATCGAAACTTCGATGGATACGGAATCCACGGCACCGTTCAGCCTGAGTCGATCGGCCGACAGATGTCCATGGGCTGCATTCGAATGGCCAGCGACGATGTCGAATTGATCTACGAAGTTCTTTCTGAACCTTCGAGCACGATCGATATCCGTCCTTAATCTCAACTCACCGGTCGCCGTTGCGAAACGTTGGCTCGGGGTCGTTGATGACCTGAGATGCAATTCACCGGGGGTTCACGGCGCGTTCAGACGATCCGCCCACACTGTGTACGTGGGCATCGGCGGTTGAAGCCGTCTGGCCTGAGATCGTCGCTGCCGCCATATCCACGTATCCCAGATTGCATCAAGGAGCATCTGTATGACGACCGCAGTAACCGCCCTCTTCAAGAATTCCTCGGACGCCGCAGCCGCCATCGGCGACCTCATCGGCAAGGGGATTCCCCGTCGCCAGATCAGCGTCGTCGCGGCCGAAGACGTCAAACTCGACGAAATCTCCGTGGTTCATTCCTCAAAGCTGCCCGAAGGCGCTGCTATCGGGGCCGGAGCCGGCGGGGCGATCGGCGCTGCGATTGCCGGCTTCACCGCCGTGGGCGCCCTGGCGGCCACCGGCATCGGCCTCATTGCGGCCGGTCCGCTTGTTGCCGCGTTCGCAGGAGCCGGAGCCGGTGCCCTTGCCGGCGGCGCTCTCGGATCACTTGTCGGCCTCGCGATCCCTGAGAATGAACTCAAGTTGTATGAGGAATCACTCGCGAAGGGCCATGTCCTCGTCGGCGTCGATCCGGGAACGCATTCGGTCGAATCGATCCGCGCCGTCTTTCAATCTCACGGGGCCGAGCGAATCCGCTAGTCGCGGCCCACTTCCAGATATTCGCAACGAATCCCCCAAACAGGAGGCATCCACCCATGTCAAAGCTCAACGAACTCTCTGACCTTCTCGAAGAACAACTGAAGGATCTCTACAGCGCTGAGAATCAGCTGCTCAAGGCCCTGCCGAAGGCCGCGAAGGCCGCATCAACTCCCGCACTCGCCAAGGCCTTCGAATCCCACCTCGAAGAAACCCACGGGCATGTCGAGCGCCTGGAGAAAATCGGCGAGATTCTCGAGATCAAGCTGACCGGAAAAAAGTGCAAGGCGATGGAAGGCCTCGTAAACGAAGCGAGCGAGGCACTGGAAGCCGATGGTAACGAGGCCGTGGTCGACGCTGGAATCATTGCCGACGCCCAGCGTATCGAGCACTACGAGATTTCCGCCTACGGCACCGCGCGCGCCATCGCCGAATCACTCGGACACCAGGATGTCGTCAAACTTCTTCAGAAGACCATCGAAGAAGAAGGTAACGCCGACAAGACTCTCAGCAAGATCTCCCTCGAGAAGGTCCTGCCCGCCGCGGGAGGGCAGCCCACCCACACCGGGCGTGCGGCCAGATCGTCGCGAGAACGTCAGCCTGTCGGTTCTGCAAGCCATCGAGGCCGATGACCACGCCGGTGGTTGATGGCCGTTCTCAAGGCGGGCCGCCTCGGCCCGCCTTGTTACTTTTGTCGTGCTGCGACCTACCATCCACCAATGAGCGAGCCCATGAATCGCGACCGGCCGGTCATCGGCATCACCATGGGTGATCCCGACGGCATCGGGCCCGAGGTCGTGGTCAAGGCCCTGGCCGACCCGGCAATCGCCGCATCAGCTCGATTCCTCGTTTACGGCCAGAGTGATGTACTCGCCTTCGCGGCCGATCTTGCCGGCATCGAACCGTACTGGTTTCGGGTCGGCGCCACGTCGGAACGGGCCGGGCACCCGGTTGGCGGCCCGGTCGTGGTGCTTGATTACGAAAACCTGGGCAGCCTTGAACTGACTCAGCGCAAGCCTTCAGCCAGGGCTGGCCTAGCCTCGAAGACGTACGTGGAGGACGCAATCACCGATGCCATGCGCCCGCTCGGTGATAGCCGGCGCATTGACGCTGTGGTCACCGGACCGATCAGCAAGGAGGCGTGGTCCCTTGCCGGTTACAAATGGCCCGGGCACACCGAGCTCTTCGCCGCACGAACCAAGGCGCGGCGCCACGCGATGCTGTTCGAATCGCCGCGACTGCGAGTAACACTCGCCACCACGCACCTTCCGCTGATGGAGATCAGAAACGTTCTCACCATCGGCAGAATCTTCGACCCCATCGATCTTGGCCACGAGTACTGCCGCCAGCTGGGCATCGAATCACCTGTGATCGCCGTGACCGGCCTCAATCCCCACGCCGGTGAGCACGGTCTCTTCGGCGACGAGGAAGACCGGCTCATTCGTCCCGCGATCGACGTCGCGCGACGGGGCGGCATTGACGCCCGCGGTCCGTTCCCGGCGGACACCGTCTTCATCGACGCTGCATCAGGCGCCTATCACTTGGTGGTTGCGATGTATCACGATCAGGGACTGATTCCGGTCAAGCTTCTTGGCTGGGACAAGGCCGTCAACGTCACCCTTGGTCTGCCCATCATTCGAACGAGCCCGGATCACGGAACGGCCTTTGATCTCGCAGGCCGCAACAAGGCCAGTGAAGGTTCGATGCGATGCGCGATCGAGTTGGCGATCCGCCTCGCCTCCACTCGACTGTCGATGTGCGCCACCTCCCACGCCTCAGAAACCTGAATTCAATCGATCGGCCGTTCCCGGCCCCGGAGCGCTTGACTTGGACATCCCAGCTGATCTGGTTTCCCTTGGAGTTGCCTTGGCGCTGGGCCTGCTTGTCGGCATGCAGCGCGAGAGGGTCGACAAAACGGTCGCCGGAGTCCGAACCTTCGCCATCATCACGATGCTCGGGGCGCTCGCCGCCGTCGTGCAGCGACAGACCGGCGCCTGGCTCATTCCCGCGGCCCTCGTGGTCATCATGGGTGCGGCGATCCTGGGCGAATACCTCTCCGCAACAGCAAGACAGAAGTTCGACGGAATCACCACCATCGCCGCCGCCGGCGTGATGGTGGTCGTCGGTTCGCTCTGTGCGCTTGAGCAACGCATGCTCGCCATCGCGGCCGCCGGCATGACCTACCTGCTCCTTTATGCGAAGGATCCGCTCCATCAGGCCATCGGCCGCATGTCGGCGACCGACGTTCGCGCCATCTCAACATTCGTCCTGATCAGCATGGTCATTCTGCCGGTATTGCCGGACGAATCCTTTGGTCCCTACGACGTGCTCAACCCTCGGCGCATCTGGCTCATGGTGGTGCTCGTCGTCTCGATCAGCCTCGCCGGTTATGTCCTGCACAAATTCGTCGCCGGGAGGGGGGGCCTCGTCATCAACGGCATTCTCGGTGGACTGATCTCCAGCACCGCGACCACCGTCGGCATGGCGCGCCGGGCCGCAGGAATGAAGTCCGCGGCCGGTCCTGCGGCCGTCGTGCTCATTGCCACGGCCGTTGTCTACATTCGCGTCGCGGTGGTGGCGGGAGTCACCTCGCCTACTCTCTTCGCCGCGATGGCTGTCCCGCTGGGCCTCATGTTTCTAGCGTCGCTGGCCGCGGTGCTCATTGAACTTCGCCGCGGGTCGGGATCCGAGGAGTACATGGCTGAACCGTCGAATCCAACCGAGCTCAGATCCGCCGTCATCTTCGCGCTGGTGTTCGCCTTGGTGCTTCTGACGACGTCGTTCGCCAAGGAACAGTTCGGCAACTCCGGCCTCTATGTCGTCAGTGCAATCAGCGGCCTCGTCGACATGGATGCCATCACCCTCTCCGCGGCGGGCATGACCGCATCCGGAACCGCCGAGCCAGGTCTCGCGTGGCGCGCCATTGTCATCGCCATCATCAGCAACCTCATCTTCAAAGGCGGCGTCGCCTGGGTGATGGGCGGACCGCAATTCGGTCGCGTTGTCACGCGCGGGTTCTTGATTCAGGGGATTGCCGGGGCTGGTCTTGTTGTGTTCTGGCCGTAGGCTGAAGGTCTAGCTGCGGCGAAAGAGGGCTCGCATCCGGATCACCGGCGGCGTCTCATCGTCCTCAAAAACGTCGATCGATCCATCGGGCTCAAAGCCCGCCGCGGCGGCATATTCACAGAGCTGTTGCTGCGTCAGCGCCCAAGGCGGACCGTCTTCTTCGCGCACTGGTAGCTCGCTCGCTCGACAGATCACCAGAAGCGATCCACGCATCGACGCCAGTCGCCCGATCGCACCGACCGCCTTGGACTGCACGGCCGGACACAGCGACTGAATCGTGTTGATCTCAACCACGAGGTCGAATCGATGGTGCCAACGGGCCGGCGTTTCAAACAAGCACTCCCGGTGGTAGCACCCGGCATGATCGGGGTCGAGTTCCTTTGCCATCCGAATCGCCGTCGATGAAACGTCAAATGCCGTCACGTCATATCCACGACGCAAGAGCTCGCGGGCGTCATCGCCGAGACCGCACCCCACCACAGCCACGCGCGACCCACATCGCAGCAACGACGGCGCCACGATGTCGAGCCAGGTCACCATCGCCGAGCACGGGTGGCCATCAGCCCAGGGAATGCGCGCAAGGTCCCCTTCCGACTGCACATAAATCGATTCGTAATATTCCGCCAGCTCCGATGTAGTCCGGGGAACTCGGGCAATGGTCGCCGTGGTCATATCGACCTCCCTTGGCAGGGCGACAACGTTCGTCGCAAAGGAAAGTGTACTCCGGGACGGGTGCCGGAGACAAGACTCTACTGAGACACACACCGAACAACCCCGTTCCAACGGGTTGGGTCCGACCTAGGCGCTTCGAACCAGACTCTGAACCTCTCTTCGGGCCATCAGGGTTCCAATCAGACGCGCCAGCCGGTCAAATCGCACAAGGGAACAGGCTTCGGGAATATCGAACCATTCCCGCTGCCGCTTAAGCATCTCCGGCCACGTACGATGCGTTCGGTGCACCAACATCCCGAACACCTCGACCCGGTGAGCCAGCCCCCGCTTCTCGTAGTGGAAAACACCCAATCGGCTGCCTTCGAGCGCTCCGGAGACCCCAGCCTCTTCAAACGCCTCCTTCAAAGCCGACTCTCCCGGAGTCAGGTTCGCTTCGACATGACCCTTGGGGATGGTCCAGTGCGGCCCCCGGCTCGCCGTAACGAGCAGCACCTGCGGCTCGCCGCGAAAGATCCGAAACGGAATGGCGCCTGACTGGTGACGCATGCTGACTAACGAATCGTCCATGACCGTCAGAATCTCTCAGAAATTGCGCAAGATTCGCGCTGACGCTTGGCCTACCTCGCCACCGTAAACGAGAAAGATTACGTCACACATCGTCGTGAACGTGTAAAGACTTGATGAGCGTGCGCTCAGAATTGCACTCGATGAACATGCAGAGACTCAGCTGGACGCTTCCCTATCCCTCGCAGCGAATGCCGGTCTTTGGCCGTCGCGTGGTTGCCACGTCGCAGCCGCTCGCGGCACAAGCCGGCCTGCAGACCATGCTCGAAGGCGGCAACGCCATTGATGCGGCCATCGCGGCCGCCATTGCGCTCACCGTCACGGAACCAACTTCCAACGGCATCGGAAGCGACGCTTTCGCCCTCGTCTGGCATGGAGGAAGAGTGCATGGGCTGAATGCGTCCGGCCGCTCGCCACGGGCGCTTCCGGCCGAAGTCTTTCAAGCCCAACCATCCATGCCCCACCTGGGATGGGGCCCGGTCACGGTTCCCGGGGCAGTTTCGGCATGGTTCGCACTCTCCCGCCGCTTCGGCGAGAGACCGCCCGCAGCGCTGTTCAGGCCGGCCATCGAGTTTGCGGAGAAGGGATTTCCGGTTGCCCCGCAAACCGCTGAAAGCTGGGGCAGGGCCTTAGTTCGATTCGCCGAATTCCCGGATTTCGCCCGGACATTCCTGCCCAACGGACGCGGCCCGGCGCCGGGTGACGCCGTCACGCTTCCTGACCACGCGCGAACGCTCCAGGAGCTTGCCGACACTGAAGGCGAGAGCTTTTATCGCGGGAATCTCGCGAAGCGAATCGCCGAACATGCCCGGGCAACCGGTGGCTGGATGACCACGGAGGATCTTTCGAACCATGAACCCCACTGGGTCGACCCACTCACGGCCGAAATCGCCGGTCACACCCTCTACGAGCTGCCGCCCAACGGCCAGGGAATCGTCGCGCTTCAGGCGTTTGAAATTCTGAATCGTCTCCCCATCGAGGGGTTGGAGCCCGACTGCCCCGATCTGCTCCACCTTCAGATTGAAGCGATCAAAGCCGCGTTTGCCGACGCACAGGCCCATGTCGCAGACCCCGAGTCCATGATCATCAGGTCATCCGATCTCCTCGAAGCATCAAACATCACTCGATGCGTTGCGGCGATCAACCGCGACAACGCCACAGACCCGAAACCCTTCGAGCCCCGGCGCGGAGGCACGGTTCTTGTCGTCGCCGCGGATGATGACACCATGATCGCGCTCATTCAGTCGAACTATGAAGGATTCGGTTCGGGAATCGTCGTTCCCGGAACCGGCATCTCGCTACAGAATCGGGGCGCCTGCTTTGTAACGACGCCGGGACACCCCAATTGCGTGGCTCCCGGCAAACGTCCGTTCCACACCATCATCCCCGGCATGGTGACCCGATCCGGAAGCGACGGCCAAACTGAGCCGGTCTCGGCATTCGGTGTCATGGGAGGTCACATGCAGCCCCAAGGCCACCTTCAGGTTCTCAGCCGGATTGCCCGCCACCGCCAGAATCCGCAGGCTGCGTTGGACGCGCCAAGGTGGCAATTCGAATCCGGCCGGCGTGTGCTCGTCGAGCCCGGGATACAACCGGACGTCCTGAGTGACCTCAGGAACAGGGGCCACGAGATCGTTTCCGATCCCGTTCCGAGCGTTAGATTCGGTGGCGGACAATTCGTGTGGCGGCTCGACTCGTGCTGGTGCGGCGCCAGCGATCTTCGTCGGGATGGACAGGCTGTCGCTCGATAGCGTCAGAAATCTTCCTGCGCCGACTCCACCGAATCTTCGACCGGATAAAACCAGAGTGGCAGCGATGCTCGGCTAGGCTGCCGCTCAACCTTCAAGGGGAATTCGACCTGTCCGTCCCAATACCCGATCGCACGGCCATTGTGAGCCCGGTAGGCAAGATCCCGCACCCCCCGAACTCGAATCGACCACTCTGAAGATTCTTCCTTCAACTGATCAAGGAGCGGGTAATACTCCTCGGCCGGTTCCCATCCGGCAATCCTTTCATGCCCCATCCACCAGATTCTGAAGGCCCGCGCCCGCTGGCCACTGTGGAGCAACTCCACCTCCGCACCGATTGCAACATTGAGCCATGCCTCGCCTGAAGTGGCCCTGACGTCGAATCGAATTCGCCGCGGCCGCACCCCGCCTTCCCAGGCCATGATTCCCTCTTCGAATGCCCGGGCCAGGTCAGCGTCGAATTCAGGACCTCGAACTGGCGGTAGCAACTCCGGATCGCCTTTCACCATAACGGAGTGTTGAAGCGAATAGGAACCCACGGGTTCCCAATCCAACGAGTCCGCCGCCTTTCTGCGTTCAACCTCGATCTCGACTTGAACCGCATGTTCGCCCGCATCGAGAGGAGGGATAACGATCGGAAATGGAACCCCATTCCCTGCTCGCATGCGGCGGCAGATGGTCAGAGGATCAATCACCGATCGCCTGGACTCATCCAACACCGAGATCTTCAATTTCACATCCGACCATCGTGGCCACACCGAGAATGCGATGTTCAGATTCAGGCACACCGGAGTTCGTTCGGGCATCGTGGCCTGCCCGGTAAGCGAGAACTCGATCGGCAGCGTCAGAAGCCGCTCGTCGAGGACCTCAGGGTCCTTGAGATTCTGGCGATGAGTCATCAGCAGACCGGCGTACTTCTGGCGCCACGCCATCGATACCGGCCTCGCTCCCCGATCACCGGAGAAACAACGGTCCTCAAGAATCTGCAACTGCTCCTGAGTCACTTGCCCGGCATTCATTCGCTGCTGCAACTCTCGAAGCGGCCCATCGCGGCCGGATTCGCACCACGGGACAAGAGCGATCAGGACGCGATTGGGTATCCACGCCATCCAGGAGCGGCCATCGACGTGCCAGTACAGCAGCGACATCGTCACCGCCATCACCAGAAGCGCTGTTGCGGTCACCCCCGGTCTTCGACGAGTGCGCCTCAGGTCCTTCTCCATCCTGGCGGTAAAGCCGCATTCGCCACATCGAAGGCCGGGCGTCCCCGAGAGGTTGTGCCAACAGCGCGGGCAACGACGCTCACCTCTCTGGGGATCGCCAAACAAGGACCACCACAAAAGGGGGATTGACCCCAGGAGCCCGATCAGGGCGAGTATCTGCCAAAGCAAGAGTGTCCAGGTGGAGTTCACTTGAATGGGGCGCGATCGGCGGCTGTCAGTCTAACTCACAATGTCGCCCGATCGCACTACCATTCGGGCATGCGCGTTGAAGTGTTGCTTTTTGCCGGCCTTGCAGAGGCCGCCGGAGCTGCGTCTATTCACATCGATCTGCCGGAAAACGCGGTTGTCGCGACATTGATCGAAGGCATTCAGTCGGCAGTTCCCGGTTTGCGTGGCCGGATCAGAGGCGTGGCCATCGCGATCAACCGCCGATACGCTTCCCCGAATGATCCGATTCGTCCCAACGACGAATTGGCGATGATTCCGCCCGTCAGCGGCGGCTAAACCTTCGATTTTCACCCTGTCAAGGATTCTCACGATGCAACTACCCATGTTCCTATGTGCCGGGGCACTCGTTCTGTTCGGCCTGGCCGCGATGCCATTTGACACCTCGGGCCAAACCTCGCCCGCTGACGCACCCGCGTCCGACCCTGCCGGCCCGTCACGTGACGGGGACATGAAGTCGCGGAGTGTCTTCGCGCTTCAGACCAAGACATTGGAAGGCAAAGCCGCAAAGCTCTCCGAGTACGACGGGAAGGTCGTCCTGATCGTGAATGTCGCCAGTCTCTGCGGCTACACACGCCAATACAAAGGCCTCGAGAGTCTCTACAGGGAGTTCAAAGACAAGGACTTCGTCATCCTCGGATTCCCTTCCAATGATTTCGGCCAACAGGAACCTGGATCGCCCGATGAGATCCGCCAATTCTGCACCAGCAAGTACGAAGTGACCTTTCCGCTGTTTGAGAAGGTCAGCGTCAAGGGTGAGAAACAGTGCGAGCTCTATCACCTCCTCGAAGCCAAGACCGGCCATGCGCCCGAGTGGAACTTCTGCAAATACCTTGTCACCCCCGACGGCACGTCTGCCGAGTACTTCAATTCCAAGGTCACGCCCGAAAGCGATGAATTGCGCAACGCCATCAAGGCCGCGATCGACAAACGTGCTCAGCCGCGGCCGAACTGACGATCAAGATCGCGAATCGACAGACGCAAGCTGGTGGGCCGGCCATGCGGACAGTTGCTCGAGCGTTCGATCGTTTCGCGCAGGCGAAGCAGCTCGGCAAGTTCCTCTGGAGACATCCGGTCGCCAGCCTTCACCGCGGCCTTGCAGGCCATCATGTCGAGCACGTCTGAAATCGCGCCTTCAAGGTCGCGCGGCAGCTGTCCGGCCGACGCCTTCTCCAGAAGGTCCCGCATGAACGGCTCCGGCTCGACCCCGCGATCGATGAGGAACGAAGGGAATGCATGCACTGCGACGGACTCCGGACCCGCCGCACCCGCCTCGATGCCGAGTTTCTCAAGTATCGGCAGAAGGTCATCGATGGCCGCGACCGAATGACGCGAACATTCAATCATCGCCGGCATCAGCAATCGCTGCGATTCAAGACTGCCTTTCCCCAATCGCTCCTTCAGTAACTCAAACATCACCCGTTCATGCAGAGCATGTTGATCGATGATGACGAGGCCCTGCTCATCCTGCGTCACCAGGTAACTTGAATGCACCTGCATGACATCCCGCACCGGTCGAATCGGTGAAGATTCCGAATCGGGTTCCGGTCGCCCCGGAGCCACCGCGTCACGGGCGAACACCTCTACCGGCGGCGGGACGGGCATTGCGCTCAAGGCCGTTCGCGCCGCACCGGCATTGAACCCGGCCATCCCTGTCGGGCTTGGCGGGACCGGCGGCCGAGATACCTCCCGAGGCCCGAAATCCAGCATCGGCCCGCGCGGGATCACCACGTTCGGCATCGCCGGCAATTGCACACTGGGCATCAGGTCGGCCTTGCGCAGCGCATCCCGCACCGCCCGCAACACGGCCTGGTGAACCATCGACCCATCGCGAAACCGCACTTCGCTCTTCGCCGGGTGCACGTTCACATCCACGCTCTTCGCCGGAACCTCGATGAAGATAACGACCGTCGGGTGCCGCATCGGTTCGATCAACCCGCGGTAGGCCTCCTTGATGGCGTGCTGCACCGCACGATCCACGATTGGCCTTCCATTGACATAGATCCGCTGATGCCGTGCCGTCGCCCGCGCAACAGATGGTCGCCCCGCCAGGCCCCACACCGAGAGGGCGTCATTGTGCCACTCGCAATCCAGAAGCTCGGGCTCCAGCTCGCGGCCCAGCACTTCAAGCGCCCGCTGTCGAGGCGATTGCCCCGCCGGCGCTTCGAAGACCATCTTCGACTCCGAGGTCAGCCGCCACGCCACCAGCGGATGCGCCATCGCCAGGTTCAAGACCGTATCGCCGATCCTTGACGCTTCCGTCGCCACTGTCTTGAGAAACTTCCGCCGCGCCGGCGTGTTGAAAAAGAGGTTCCGCACCTCGATTGTCGTGCCGATCGGGGCGGCCGCGGGCCTCGGTTCGCCCGCAACATCGCCTTCGACGTCAAGGCTGGCCGCGGCGTCCGCGCCCCGCACACGCGACGTAATCCGCAACCGGCTGACCGACGCAATCGACGCGAGCGCTTCGCCGCGAAAGCCCATCGTGGAGATTCCGTCAAGGTCCTCCGCGGTCATGATCTTGCTCGTCGCGTGGGGCGCGATGGCCAGCGGAAGCTCGGCAGCTTCGATGCCCGAGCCGTCGTCCGACACCCGGATCAGCTCCGTCCCCCCCTGCTCAATGGCAATCTCAATTCGCTGGGCCCCGGCATCGATGGAATTCTCCACCAGCTCCTTCACCACGTTCGCCGGCCGCTCGATCACCTCGCCCGCGGCGATCTGGTTCACGAGCAGCGTGGGGAGGCGTCGGATGGGCATGGGGCCATCATATGACGGTGAATTCGGGTCATCGGAGTTTGCCCGGTGGCGGGCCTATGCTCCACCATGCTCACCATCACTTCCAACCAGACGCTCAACGCCGGTCTCCTCGGCGCCAAGTTCAATGCCGGCCTCGACTACGAGGCCTATCTTGCCACCGATCCCATCAAGGCCGGCCCTTGGCGGGAATTTGCCAAGAACATCCACCTCACTTCCGAGCAACAGAACCTGCTCAAGGGATTCACCCGCGAGATGAAGGTGCTGTGCATCTCCGGCATCTGGTGCGGCGATTGCGTTCAGCAGGTGCCCATGTTCGACGCCATCGCCCGTGTGAATCCAGGCAAGATTCACTTCCGGCTGCTCGACCGTGATGAGCACAAGGATCTTGCCGACCAAGTCAGGATTTGCGGTGGCCACCGCGTTCCAACCGTCCTCTTCCTTGCCGAGGACGATGAGTTCGTCTCGTTGGCTGGTGATCGGCCTCTCAGCCGATACCGGGCTATCTCGGCCCGGCAGTTCGGCGCTTCGTGTTCACTTCCGGGTGCCGCGGTGCCGCAGGATGAAATCAACGCCACCCTTCAGGATTGGCTCAATGAGTTTGAACGGGTTCAACTGCTCCTGCGGCTGTCCGGCCGGCTTCGCCAGAAACACGGCGATTGATCCCCCACCACGCACCGGGCCTTGAAGCGCAACTTCTGCCTGAATTACACCGTCCAAGGCGGTACCATGCCCTTCCGCCGCATCGGCGGAAGACCACCGATCGACGAACCGCCCCCGGACAGCCGATGTAGGACCGAACATGATGCGCTTTTGCCCACTGCTGTTCTGCCTGCTGGCCGCGACCACCACCGGCTGCGGAATCTTCCAGAAGTCGGATTCCGGCAATGGCGACCGGGTCGTGAGGGTCGAAATTCTGCCGCCGCCGACGGATGAAGAGCAGCAATCCAGGCTCATTCAGGCGGGCGCCGTCAAAGACTCGGGAGACTATCAGGAGGCCCTGAGGCTCTTCCAGGAGATCCTTCAGGACAACCCTTCCATCAACAGCGCCACCGATGCTTTCATCGGGATCGGCGAGATCCACATGGCGCGGGGCGACTACGCGCAGGCTGAGCCGGCGTACGAGCGCGCCGCCAAGATCAGTCCGAGAAGCTTCAAGGCGCAATATGGCCATGGCGTTGTGCTGCAGGTGCTGGGAAAAATTGTTGACGCCATCAAGGCCTTTCACCGCGCGCTGGCCATCGACCCCGACAACTTCGATGCCAATCGCAGCATGGCCACCGCCTATCTTCAGATTCGCGAGCCGCAGAACGCGATCATCTTCGCCCAGAAGGCGGTCAGCCTGCGGCCTGATGACGGCGCGTCACGCGTCAATCTCGGTGCGGCCTACGCCGAGGCCGACCGCTACGCCGACGCCATCGTGCAATACGAGACGGCCATGGAGCTGATGGAGCCAACGCCCGAGCTCATGCTCAACCTAGTGAATGCCTATGCCAAGGAACAGCGCTATCAGGAAACGGTGAACACCGCCGCCACGCTGGTGCGCATCGCCCCCAGCGCCAACGCCTACGAGCGGCTCGGTTGGGGCTATTTCCGCCTGGGCATGTATGACCAATCCATCGAAGCCTATCGTGAAGGCGCCCGACTCGATCCCGGCCACTGGATGTCGCTCAATGGAATCGGCGTCAATGCCCTGAATACCTGGCTCAAGAGCAATCGTCACGATGACGCCGCCAGGACGGAAGCTCACGACGCCTTCGTTCAATCACTCAGACTGAACCCCGCCCAGCCCAAGGTCACCGCCCTGCTGACCACCTACGGCCTTTGATCGAGAGCGATCATCGCGGAGAATCGAGCTATGCCCAACCCCTCGCTGCTGGAGATGTTTCCCAGCCCCGCCGCAACTCCGTTCCTGATCGAGCACACCAACGAAGAATTCACTTCGGTCTGCCCGAAGACCGGTCACCCTGACTTCGGCACCATCACCCTTCGATACAGCCCTGACAAGCTCTGCATTGAACTCAAGAGCCTCAAACTCTACTACCAGTCATTCCGGAACGAAGGAATCTTCTACGAAGCGGTGACCAACCAGATTCGAGACGATCTTGCCAGGGCCATGAACCCCCGCTGGATGCAGGTCATCACCGATTGGAAAGGCCGCGGCGGTATCCGCTCCCGAATCGTGGCCGTGAACGGCGCTGTTCCGCAGGAATGGCTGAGGCCGTGAGCGGCCACGCCGACGACGCATTTGCAATCCTGGGGCTGCCGCGCCGGTTCGACCTCAGTCGTGAACAAATCGATCGCGCCCACCGGGCAATGGCTGCGGCGAATCATCCCGATCGTGCCGCCGATGCCATCGAGGCTGCTGAGTTCCAGCGTGCGGCCGCCCGACTCAACCAGGCTCGGCGAACGCTCATCCATCCCGAACTTCGCGCCGACGAGCTCCTACGGTCCCTCGGGGGCCCGGCCAAGGAGGATGACAAGTCGCTCCCCGACGGGTTTCTCGTGGAAATGATGGAACGTCGCGAGGAGATGGAAGCAGCCGCCGGAGATGAGGCCGCCGATCGGCATTGGCAGGATTGGACCGACAAGCAGCACACTGCCTATGTCGGCCGCGTCGCCGCGCTCTTCGCGTCTCTCGGCGATGTCGCCGACCCGCAGGTGCTCCGTGAGATTCGCCGCGAGCTCAATGCCTGGCGGTACATCGAGCGGTTGATCGAGCAGAATTCCGCGTAACCACGCTCAGGCCCACGGCAGAAACCGCAGGCGAGCTCCCGGAGTCAGCGGCTCCGATTGAACCGGCAACGCGGCCAAACCGTGTGTGCCCGCCGTGTGAAGAAGGTCACCCGAGCCGGACCACTTGGGGATCGATATTCGACCATCCCTCAAATGACACGGCCGGAACGACTCTCGCAGAGCATTTGCTTTGGCCTCGTTGGAAAGTTCTCCTTCCACCCATGGCAGGCCCGCAAGTTCGCCGCCAAGCCGCCGCACGATCGGCCAACCGAACAGGTGCGCACACACCAGCGCTGAGACCGGATTACCCGGCAGGCAGAGCACGACCCGATCAAATCGGTCGATGCCCACCGCCACGGGCCGGCCCGGTTGAATGGCCGCGCCGCGCAGCACGAACTTCACACCGTGCCGCTCAAGCGCTTCGGGAAAAAAGTCTCGTTCGCCCGCACTCACGCCGCCGACCGTCACGAGCAGGTTGATTGCGGAATCGCGTGTGAGCAGGCGATCCAGCGTCTCAAACGTAACCTTGGGATCGTCGGCCACGTGGGCCACGGCGTTCATGACTCCACCAAACCGCTGCAGCGCCACATGCAACATGGGCCCGTTGGAATTCCGGATCTGGTGGGTCGCCGGATGCTGGTTCGGCGGAATGACTTCATCGCCTGAGGTCACCAGCGCCACTCGAGGTCGAGGACGAACGCCGAGTGAAATCGCACCGATGGTCGCCGCAATCCCCAGGTGCGCAGGCGTGAGCCGAGTTCCAGCCGGCAGCACCAGCGCCCCGGTCCGCGCATCCGATCCCGCGCGATGGATGGACCGCCATGGTTCAACGGTCTCGACCGTGAATGTCACCGGGTTGCCCCGATCAGACCTCTCGTGCTCGATGACCGCGTCGAGATCCTCGGGTACGGCCGCCCCGGTGGCGATCTTGATGCACTCGCCCGACGGGACCCCGCTCAACGTTGCTCGACCCGCCGGAGCCTCACCCCAGACCTGAAACGCTCGATCCTTCTGAAACTCCCGCGATCGAAGGGCATAGCCGTCCATTTGGGCTCGATTGAAGGGTGGATAGTCGCGGTCGGCGATCAGGTCGGCCGCAAGCACCAGCCCCGCGGCAGCGTCAAAGGACACGATGCTTGGCGGCAGCGGCGCAATGGCCTCCAGCACGAGATCGAGGGCGCGGGAATAATCCGGCAACGTCATGTCATCAGCCTGACAGGACCGCGCGAAGAATTCAACCCACCTCTGATATCACCCACAACCCGAATTCCGTGCCCGAATTTCGGTGGCCGTCGCAAAATGATCCGCCACGATGACCGTATGAGCCACCTTCCTCCCGTTCCACGCATGTATCGAGCCGTGATCGAGCGTGATTCAGAGTTCGCGGGCGTCTTCGTTGTCGCCGTGAAGACAACGGGTGTGTTCTGTCGCGTGGGGTGCCGGGCCAAAGCGCCGAAGCTGGAGAATTGCGAGTTCTTCGCATCGTCGCAGCAGGCGCTGTACGCCGGGTATCGGCCATGCCTGCGTTGTCGACCGCTCGAGCGGATCCCTCGTGCCGAGCCGATCGTCGAACAGTTGCTGGCCCTGCTCGAGGCCCATCCACGCCAACGGCTCACCGACGAGCGGCTTCGGTCCTTCGGCGTTGAACCCACAACGGCACGCCGTCAGTTCCGTCGCCATTGTGGCATGACCTTCCACGCTTATCAGCGGGCCCGGCGCCTGGGCATGGCGTTCGATGACCTGCGCCGACGAAAGGGCCGAACCTCCGCCATGCGTACCGCCGGATACGACTCCGAGAGTGGTTTCAGCGAAGCCTTCCATGGCATCTTCGGCGCGCCGCCGTCGGACTCCTCCTCCATTCAACGCCTCGTTGCAGACTGGATCGTCACACCGCTCGGCCCGATGATCGCCGTGGCCGATGATGACTCGCTCCTCCTGCTTGAATTTCATGATCGCCGCGGGCTCGAGCCAGAGCTCGACCGCCTTCGATCTCGCCGGCGCGCCGCCATCGTGCCGGGGGCCAATCCCGTCCTCAAGAGCATCAGAACCGAACTCGATGCCTATTTCCAAGGAGCCTTGACGAAGTTCTCGACACCCGTCGCCCTCGACGGCTCAGAGTTTCAGCGCCGCGTCTGGTCAGCACTTCAGGCGATTCCATTCGGGCAGACCCGCTCCTATCGAGATATCGCCGTGGCGGTTGACCGACCCGCCGGCGTTCGCGCCGTCGGGCGCGCCAATGGCGAAAACTGCCTCGCACTGATTGTCCCCTGCCATCGCGTCATCCGTTCCGACGGCGACCTCTGCGGCTACGGTGGCGGCATCTGGCGCAAGAAGTGGCTGCTCGATCTTGAGGCGAATAACTCCGGCGCATCCAAGGCTCGCACTCCATCCCCGCCGAGGGTCCGCGAGGCTCAATCGTCGTCGCCATGATGCGGCTTGAAGGCAGCCACCACCGCCGCCTGCACATTCGGCGGGGCATTTTCGTCGTGGCTGTACTCCATCGAAAATGAGCCAAGTCCGCCGGTAATGGACTTCAACTGGTTGGCGTAGCTCATGACCTCCGAGAGCGGGGCCTGCGCCTTCACCAACGCCTGATTGCCGGGCATCATGTCGGTGCCGACGATGCGGCCGCGCTTGCCCGAGAGGTCGCCGGAGATGTCCCCGATGTAATCAGCCGGAACGGCGATTTCCATGTTGACCCACGGCTCCAGCAGCACGGGGCGAGCCTTCTGAATCGCGTCGATGAATGCCCGCTTGCCGGCGGTGATAAAGGCGACTTCCTTTGAATCCACGGGGTGATGCTTGCCGTCATACACGCTCACCTTGATCCCGTGCATCGGGTAACCGGCGATCGCGCCGGTGGTCAGCACCTGCCGAACACCCTTCTCAATAGCGGGGAGGAACTGCTTCGGAACACTTCCTCCGAACGTGTCATCGACAAATTCAAAACCATCCTCGCTGGCCACCGCATCCATCGGCTCCACCCGCAGATACACCTCGCCGAATTGCCCCGCGCCGCCCGTCTGCTTCTTGTGCCGGTGATGGCCCTCGGCCTTGCTGGTGATCGTTTCCTTGTAGGCCACCTTCGGCGGATGGGA
The DNA here is from genome assembly GCA_964407695.1 of uncultured Isosphaeraceae bacterium. GTDB lineage: Bacteria > Planctomycetota > Phycisphaerae > Phycisphaerales > SM1A02 > CAYOWQ01. Next base: position 203,847 of record CAYOWQ010000006.1, read on the forward strand.
GGTGACCTCAACGCCGTACCGCTCCTTGAGCATTCGCAGCTTGATGCGCAGATGCATCTCGCCCAGGCCGCGAACGACCAGCTCGTGCGTCGCCATGACGCGATCGACCACCAGCGTCGGATCTTCGTCGGTGAGCTTGTGCAGCGCTTCACCAAGCTTGGTCTCCGCGTTCTTGTTGGTCCCTTCAATCGCCAACCCGAACATGGGCCTTGGCATTGGCAGTTGCTTGAGATGAATGTGCTCCCCGATGTCGCCATTGTGCAACACGCTTCCCCAGTGAATCTCGTCGATCTTCGCCACCGCGCCGATATCTCCGGCGATCAGGTCCTTGACCTCGTGGTGCGTCTTTCCCTGAAGCTTGTGCAAATGGGCGATACGAACCGCCTTCTTGCCGTCGTCGATCTTCGGATGCGCTTCCGTGCTGAGCGTTCCCTGGTGCACCCGAAACACACAGAGCTTGCCCACATATGGGTCACTTGAAACCTTGAAGACGTGGGCCAGAAGCGGCTTGGTCACGTCGGACTCGGGACTCAACGGAAACATCTTGCCGTTTTTCTCGAATTCAAACGGCCGCGGATTGCCCTCCGTCGGGTTCGGACAGAGCGACACGATGATCTCGAGCAGCTCCTTCACTCCCACTCCATCTCGCGCATTCGTGAAACACACCGGAACCAGGTGATGCTCTCGCAGGGCCTGTTCAAAGGGCGCGTGCAGCTGATCCAGCGACACCTTTCGGGTCTCGAGGAACTGCATCATCAACTCCTCGTCCATCTCCACCACCTGGTCGATGATCTGGTCGTGAAACTCCTTGACCGATCCCAGGTCGCTCTCCCCTTCCGTGTTCTGGTAGCAGTCCACGACCTTGGTTCCGTTCGCGGCGGGAAGGTTGATCGCCCGACACACCGATCCAAAGGTCTCCTGCACCGCGGCGAACACCTCGGCCACCTTTTCCATGTGATCGATCTTGTTGATGACGATCAACTGAGGAATGTGCCGGTCGTCGGCCACCTTCATGATGCGCCGGGTCACCGTCTCGATTCCCTTGGTCGCGTCGATCACCACAATGGCCGTTTCCACTGCGGGAAGCGCTGCAATCGCCTTGCCGATGAAATCCGGAGTTCCCGGGGTATCAATCAGGTTCAGGTGGGCGTTGCCGGCTTCGCCCTTGTAGTCAAAGTGCAAGAGAGCGCTGTCCAGCGAATGCTTGTATTCCTTCTCCAGATCCTCGTAATCGCACACCGTGTTGCCGTCTTCCACGCGGCCCGGTCGCCCGATCACCCCGGCGATATGAAGCATCTGCTCCACCAGGGTTGTCTTGCCGCTTCCGGCATGCCCGGTGACCGCGAGGTTTCGAATATCGACGGTGGTGTATCTGCTCATGGCGATTGGCGCTCCCTAAACACGATCTTCATGGATTCAAAGCCCTCTCGGGCCGGATGGGTCAGTGTACCGACCGAACGGCATCGGAAAAGCCCCGGAGCCGGTCTCCATATCCTTCCAATCCCCGTTCAGGCGCGTGTTTCCTCGCCGCCAAGCGGCTCAACGCAACGGATCGCATGCGCTACGGCGTCTTCGGGAGAGCCGGCACACGGCAAACCCGGCCCTCGCCACCGCCTGCCGTCATAGGGAAATGCAACGTATCCGCTTGCTTGGCGGTCCGTGTAGTTGTCGGTAATCACCACCGGCACGAATCCCAACCGCACCGTATTGACCTCGGCGTTGAAGCAGGCCCGGCTGCCCGGATCCTGCCGCACGGAATAGCGATACTTCATCTCTCGAAGGTGCAGGCTCGTTCCTCGGACCAGTTCCCGAAGCCGGTCTTCGCCCACGAGACCGATCTCAGATGCCTCGACCGTTGGCTCTCTCTCCGGAGGACGCCAAAGCACCGCCACGAGCGACACCACGCCACATCCAAGCGTAATCCACCCCAGGCCCTGGCCCCGAGCAAGAAAGACTCCCCCCAACGCCGCCACCACGACGCAGATCAACGCCAGGAAAATGCGAACCGAGCCGCTCACGCCGGTTCAGTGTACGAGCCTTTTCGCAACGTTCAATCCTAGAATGACCCCGCGCCGGACCGAAGATCGTCTTCTGACGGATTCGAGCGTCCCGCCGACTCGTCGCATGACCCAGAAATCCCGCGAAGATCTAACAGTCGTTACCGAGCGGGCCGTCCTGGTCGGCGTGATCCTTCCCGGAGCCGATCTCGACGAGCGAGATCCCCTCGGCGAGCTCCGCGCGCTGGCTGAATCCGCCGGCGCCAACGTGGTTGGCGAATGCATTCAGCGGCGATTGACCCCCCGCGGAGCCACCTATGTCGGGAAGGGCAAGGTGGAAGAACTGAGCGCCATGGTCAAAGCCCTCCAGGCCAACGTCGTCATCGTCGACAACGACCTTGCTCCCAACCAGATCCGCGAGCTTGAGAAGGCCATCAGCTGCAAGGTGGTTGATCGAAGCGAACTGATCCTCGACATCTTCGCGAACCGCGCCACCACGCGACAGGCGCGACTTCAGGTCGAGATCGCCCAGCTTGAATACACCGCGCCTCGACTTCGCGCCATGTGGAGCCACCTCGGACAGGTCACCGGCGGCGCGCCCGTCGGCGTCGGGACTCGAGGCCCCGGCGAGCAGCAGATCGAAATCGACCGCCGCCTCGTGCAAAGGCGACTCCAGCAGCTCAAGCGGGAACTCGCCGACATTCAGGCTCGCAAGACCCGCGAAGTCGCCGAGCGCCGGCTCGATCATTTCACTGTCGGCCTCGTCGGCTATACCAATGCCGGAAAGAGCACCCTCTTCAATGCCCTCACCCGGGGCGGCGCATTCTCAGATCCCCGCCTCTTCGCCACGCTGGGCACGCGCGTGGAACAATGGAATCTTGGGGGCGGCAACTCCGCCATGCTCTCCGACACGGTCGGGTTCATCAGGAACCTGCCTCATCATCTCGTGGCGTCGTTCCGATCGACGCTGGAGGAATCAATCTTCGCCCATCTGCTCCTGATCGTTCTGGATGCCTCCGATCCCAACGCCGATCGCCACCTCCAGGCGGTTGAATCCACGCTTCAGGAGATCGGCGCGGTGAACCAGCCGCGTCTGCTCGTGCTCAACAAGATCGATCGCCTCGAAAGCCCTCGTGCCATCGATCGACTCCTTGAGCAGCGACCCAATGCCATACCTGTCAGCGCATCCAACGGGGCCGGCCTCGACACTCTTCGTGAACGCACACTCACACACATGCTCGGCGACGTCCGCGAGGTCAAAGTCACCATCGACCTTGCCGACGGCCGTGCCCTCGATTTTCTCGAGAAACGCACCCCCGTCGCGGAACGACGATATGAAAGCGGCGCTGCCATCCTCGTCACCCGCCTCGGTCGCCGCCACGTCGATCAACTGCTCGCCCAGAACGCTCGGGTGCTCATCAACGGGCAGACGATGCGAGACGCCCTCACATCGCTCTGGGAACCTCCCCCTCCCCCACCACCCCAGCGAATTCCCCCGCACCAGCGCCTGGTCGGTCCCGCCGTGGCGGACTCCCAGCACCTCGAATGAACGATCGCCCGTCGAAATCCATCGACTCGATCCCGCTCCATCAGGACGTGAAAGCCGACCTGGATCGCTGGCGAGGCGATCAACGGCTCGCAAGGCTTGTCGAACGGTTCGATCACGCGGCCGATACCTCCCACGCTCTCAACATCCTTTCCGAGATCGCCATCGCCCGACACCTGCTGTCGCACGGCTGCGATCTCGCTGTCGAACTCCCGACACCCGCCGGCCGAAGCAGCGATTTCTCCGTCAACTGCGAGGGCCTTCGATTCTTCCTCCATATCAAGCGTCTCAACACGGGCCGTGCCACCGTTCGCCGATTGTCTGTTTCCTCACGGCTGCGAATCCTTGAGCGCATCCCGCGGCCATATATCGTCGGCATCCGCTGGCGCCCGCGCGCCGGTCCTCGCGATCTGAATCGGATCGTTAAGGAAGCCGAGCCGTTCATTCTTTCCGCTCGCGTCAATGACGAATTCATCGTGCGAGACGACGACGGCAGCGAGATTGGCGGCTGTCGAATCCTTGCCCCCTGGAACGGCGACCGCGTCACGCTGGTCATCGGTCTGCCGGAAGGCTTCGTCGACGAGTCACCGCGGGTCCAGAAACTGCTTCGGAAGGCCTATCAGCAATTCATGCCCGGCGCGCTCAACGTCATCATGATCTCCAGCGACAATCGTGAGAATCGGATCGATGTCGAAAATGCCCTCCTCGGGTCCCATGTTGAGCGGTGGGATCTGCTTCCACCCCAGGATCGGCGCGTTGCTCACGGCCGTGCCGACGACGGCTTCTGGAGCGGCGCGCACTTCAGCGAGTCGGAGGTCGCGGGGTGGTACCTCGTCTCGCCGTCCGCCGAATCAATCGAACCCCGGCTGTGGATTCGCGATGGTGCATCGATGACCGACGATCAGCAACTGAAACTTCGCACCCTATTTGTCCCGCGATGACTCAAGCGACGATTGAAGGCGCCTCACGGCGTCAAACGCCTCGAGAGGCGTCATGGCATTGAGATCCAACTGGGCGAGCGCATCGACCACCGGGTGAGGCAGATACTCCGTGAAGAGCGAGAGCTGACCGGTTGTGGCGGGCGTCGCTGCAACCTTCTGCGCCTCCACCGTCTGCACGGCAAGGGTCTCCAGAAGCGCCTTCGCCCGAGCCACCGTCGACTCAGGCAAACCGGCCAGCTTGGCCACGTGAATGCCATAACTTCGGTCCGTTCGCCCCGGCAGGATGCGGTGCAGGAAGACCACTTGATCGTTCCACTCCCGCACCGAGACATGCAGATTCCCAACGTGGGTCAGCCGATCCGCCAATTCCGTCAACTCGTGATAGTGCGTCGCAAAGAGCGTTCGACACCCCACCGAGGCGAGCGTCTCCGCGATGGCCCATGCCAGTGATAGTCCGTCCAGCGTGCTCGTGCCTCGACCGATTTCATCGAGAATCACCACGCTGCGCTCCGTCGCATGATGCAGGATGTTCGCCGTTTCCACCATCTCCACCATGAACGTCGATTGCCCGGCGTGCAGTTCATCGGCAGCGCCGATCCGCGTGAAGATCCGGTCCGCGAGACCGATCACCGCACGCTCCGCCGGTACGAAGGAACCTGTGTGTGCCAGCAGCACAATCAGCGCCACCTGGCGGATATACGTCGACTTGCCCGCCATGTTGGGCCCCGTGAGAAGCGCCAGCGAAGCGCCGGCGTCGTCCTGCGAACCGCCTCGCAGCACGCAGTCGTTGGGCACAAACCGCTCCGCAAGCACCCGATCCAGCACCGGATGACGGCCCTGCCTGATCTCCAGAACCGGCTCCGAGTTGATCTCTGGTCGCACATAGCCGCGGCGGACGGCCGTCTCCGCAAAAGTCCCCAGGACGTCAAGCGTTGACGCCACTTCCGCAAACTCGTGCAGCGCCGCCGTGCTGCCCGCCACCGCCGCCAGGAGCCGATCGAACAGATGCTGCTCGCGTTCGATCGCCCGTGACTCCGCCGAAAGAACCTTCTGCTCAAACTCCTTCAGCTCCGGCGTTGTATACCGCTCGGCATTGCGCAGCGTCTGCTTGCGGCTGAATTCGTCGGGCACCCGCGTGGTGTTGGCGTGTGTGACCTCGATGTAGTACCCGAAGACCTGGTTGTATCCGATCTTGAGCGATGCAATGCCCGTCGTTTCAACGAGCGTCGCCTGATACGACGAAAGCCACGCCGTTCCATCCCGCTTCAGAGTGCGCGCTTCATCCAACCCCGAATCCACGCCGTCGTTGAACACCCCCCCCTCGCGAAGATGCGCCGGCGGCTGCTCCACAACCTCGCGAACTATCTGCTCCGCCAATGGGGCCAATTCCTTGCCCGCACCGGCAAGCTTCTCCGCCAGCCAGGCAAACGCCGGCCTCTCCGACAACAATGTCTGCAACCCCTCCATTCGCGATACCGAGCGCCCCAATGCGGCCAGATCACGCGGCGTCGCCCGCCCGAGCGCTGCGCGCCCGGCAATCCGCGCCACATCGTGAATCGGCTCCAGAAGATCGCCGAGACGCTCGAGGGCCTCCCGGTCCTCGACCAGCGCCCCCACCATGCGCTGCCTCGCCTGGATCGCCTCGCCATCACGCAGCGGATACAAAAGCCACGATCGAAGCAATCGCTTCCCCATCGCCGTACGACACCGCGCAAACACCCACGCCAGCGACCCCTCGAAACCCCCGCTCCGCATCGTCCGCTCGATCTCCAGCGATCGCAGCGTTGCCGCATCGAGCACAAGGAATGCATCCGGTGCTACCCGTCGCGGCGGACGAAGGTGCCCCAGCGTTCGCCCGCGATTCGCCTGCGGCTGCCCCGACTGTGTTTCCAGGAGATAACGCACCAGCGCCCCTGCGGCCGGAATCGCCTGATCCTCCGACGCAAATCCCCATCCGTCCAGCCGGGCCACGCCGAAGTGCTCGCAGAGCAACTCCGCCGATTCGCGCGGACGAAACGTCCACGCCGGCCTCGGTGTCATCAGACAGCCCAAGGCCTTCGCCAGCCGATCCACGCGCGCCGGCATCTGGCCGTCGGCGGTCTCGACATAGAGCACCTCAGACACGCCCGCCCGCGCCAGTTCATCCACCAGCCTTCCGGCCTCCAGATCCATGATCTGAAATGAACCGGTTGAGACCTCCGCGATGGCAACAGTCGCCGGCGAATCATCACCAGCACTGGTGAAGATCACCGCCGCGATCTGGTTGGGCGCTGATTCATCCAGCAGCGCTTCATCGACCAGCGTGCCCGGGGTGACCACCCGCGTCACCGCGCGATCGACAACCCCCTTGGCCTCCCGCGGATCCTGAATCTGGTCACACACCGCGACTCGAAAACCCTGCTCAATCAGCCGACGCAGGTATCCGTCAAGCGCGTGATGCGGCACGCCGGCCATCGGGATCCCGTTTTGCCGCTGGGTCAGCGTCAGCCCGAGCGCCTTGTGCGCTGTCACCGCGTCATCGCCGAACAGCTCATAGAAGTCCCCCATTCGAAAAAGCAACACACACTCCGGATGCAGCGCCTTGAAGCGGGCGTGTTGACGCATTGCGGGCGTCTCCTTCGGCCCGGGAGACACCTCACCCGCGTCGATCTCAACGCATCGAACCGCCTCTTCCGCCTTGACGCTGCGCTTGCTCATGGCTCAATCGATGAAAAACCCGCGGTATCTCCTGATACCGCGGGCTTCTCGCCTAAGTGGAGCAGATGAGGGTCGAACTCACAACCTCCTCGATGCGACCGAGGCGCTCTCCCAATTGAGCTACTGCCCCAGAACCGACGATGATACCGCCCGCCGATGCCAACGACCACCGGCCGGCCTATGCCCGAATCGTACTCGTCCGGGTCGCCGGAACCGACGCCGTCTTGGGCTGGTCCGGCGGTGTTCCGGGATACGTAATGCGGCCGTGATAAATCCCGCACATCGACTTGATCAACGATTCTTCAATTTGAGCCAGTTCCTTGAGCGTGATGGCGCACTCGTCGAATTGGCCATCTTCAAGCCTCTTTCGCGACAGCGACTGCACGAGGGCTTCGATTCGGCTCGGCGTCGGCTCCGACATGGCCCGCGTGGCGCTCTCCACGGCGTCCGCGATCATCAGGATCGCCGCTTCGCGCGTCTGCGGCTTCGGGCCCGGATAACGGAATTCGCTCTCGCTGGGCACGCCGTCCTCGTCCCCCGCCGCCTCCGCCTTGGCGCACGCAGCCCGATAGAAGAACTCCACCAGCGTCGTTCCGTGATGGCTCTCAATGAAGTGCCGGACCGACCGCGGCAGACCATACTCCTTGGCGAGTTCAATGCCATCCTTGACGTGGTTCACGATCACCAGCAGGGAAAGCTCCGGTCGCAGCCGGTCGTGCTTGTTCACCCCGCCCGACTGGTTCTCAACAAAATACTCGGGCTTGTGCATCTTTCCGATGTCGTGATAGAGCGCGCCGACATACACCAGCAGCCCGTTGGCGCCGATGGCGTCGGCCGCAGCCTCGGCGATGTTGGCGATCTGCAGGGAGTGGTTGTAGGTGCCCGGCGCTTTCTGCTGCAACTGCTTCAACAGCGGATTGCGCGGATCGCGTAACTCAACAAGCGTCAGGCCCGTCGTGATGTCAAACGCCTTCTCGAAGCTCGGCAGGATGCCCATCACGATGAATGCCGCCGCGTAGCAGCCCAACCCCATCATCAACGCACTCGAGAACATCTGCTGCAATCCGCCTTCAACCAGCGGAATCTCCGCAGCCCCCGAGAGAAACGATCCCGTTCCCAGCACCAGAGCCGAAACCGTCGCCGCCCGAAGGAGCGTACTTCGATGCCGAATCTCCTTGAGCGGAATCACCATCGCCCCGCACCCCGCCACCAGCACCAGCCCTTCAGCAGCCGACCGATTCAGGGCCATCGTCGTCAGTAGGCATTGGATCAGCCCGACAAACAACGCCAGCCGCCGGTCATACGCCAGCAGCAGCAGCACCGACAGCACCAGGATGCCGACCACGCACAGCAGCGGCCATAACGTCGGAAATCGATCGGTTCCCACCGTCGTGCCGGCCAACATCAACGTCATCAACAGAAACACGCCCCCAAGGCGCCAGACGTTCTTCGTCACGCGACGGTAGAACATCACCATGTAACCGATCATGAGCCCAGCCGTAACCGATGCGATCCCTGCCACTCCGAAACGCGGCCACCACCGAGCCAGCGCCGGGGCCAAGCGTGCCCATGCCGACGTCTCCTCAATGATGTTCTGAAGCTGAGGCGCGGTCAGCTTGTCGGCCTGGGCATAGATCAACTCGCCCTTGCGATACTCGATCTTGACGTCGGCCGTTGCGGCGGCAGCAGCGTCAGCCAGTGCCGTCGTTTCCGCCGTATTCAGGACGTACGTCGGCTGAGGCGAGACCGTCAGTCGGGCCGCCAGATAAGGGATTGCATCCGCCGGAATGCCCGCCCTGGTCAAGACCTGCGTCAGGGCGCCAGCCAATTCATGCGGCGCATCCAGCTTGTAGGGAATCGCATCCCTCCAGACGGTCGGGACCGAACCCCGCAACTGTGGGAAGACAGGGCGATTGAACTTCTGCTGCCACTCTCCCGACTCAATCAACGGATGTCGTGGGAATTCCTCCCGAAGCAGGCGATCCACGCCGTCACGCCACGCCGGCAGCGGTTGCCCCGCCTCATCCACCCAGGGGGCCAGGGCCTTGATCGCCGCCTGGTCCAATCCAAAACTCTTGCGGACCTCCGGGGCAATGGCATCAAGCGAGTCCTGCGACGCCACAATGGCCGGAAGATTGGTCAGCGGCTCCCGCAGGGATTCAAGGTATTCCGAATTGAGGTCATAAATATCCGGCGACCGCTCCCGAGCCTTCAGTCGCTCCTGCTCGGTCCGGGCGGAATCCACCACCTCGAAACCCAGCCGATTCACCCGCGAACCCCGCATGATTTCGCCAACGGCAACCATCGGCCTCTCCCAGGCCCAGGTGACCACGTAGCTCACGGCCAGTACGAACAGGGCGCCCATGGCCGCTGAACGACCCGCCTCACTGCTCTTGAACAGGCGACGGACAACACTCACCGGCTGCGGCAGGTTCCGCCGCAGTTCCTCGCGGCGTTTTGCTCCGCGTCCGGAAGTGTTGAAGAAGGTTCGAAACATGCGTCGTTTGACGGCGGGCGGCGTGAGCCGGGCGATCTCACTGCAATCGTTGTCTCCGATAGGATATCGGGCTGATCCCCGCGCCGATACATCAATGCCTGGCCACTTCAACGATCCGAAACTGATGTCAAGCCCAGCAAGGCCACAGCGTCAAGCGAGATTGATCGCGCAAAGTCTTGTTATTACTGTACTTATGATATCGCCCCCGGCCTGCTCGCCGACGCCGCCTCCGGCATCCTCCCAAATGGTGAACAACGCCGGCGACCAGATTCGATGGACTCAATTGCTATCAAATGACGAACAAATGGCGACGCGGAGCGCGCTGGCGGCGTTCTCGGCTGGATGCCAGGACTCCGGTTCGATTTCCAGGTCGCCCGACACGTTGCGCTGGGAGGACATTCCGCTCGCCCTGGATTGGGCAGTTGACGACGCTGAGGTTGCCATGGTCACCAGCACCATCACCCCCAACCGGTACGAGGTCGAGTTGAAGACCGCCGACAACCGACCCGGCCACCTGACCATCGTTCGAGCGCCTCCCCCGAAGGTCTATGAGGCCACGGCCACCATCGGCCGGACCAATCCCGATCGGGAGATGGCAACCCGCCTGCTCGAGGCTCTGGAGCAACGAATGATCGAAGCCTCGCACAAGCGCCGGTTCACCGACGCTCCAAGGTAAGATTCCAAGGATTCTGCCGAAACTGATTGCGATCTGAACACTTCAGCCGGACACTGCGGCCATGGGAGGTTCAGGCATGAAAATCAGCAGACGTTCCGTTCTCGTCACGACCGGGCTCGCCGGTCTTGGGCTTTGGCCCCGGCTCGCCGTCGCCTCCGAACCGCCGATACCGACCGCCACAAGTCGGGTCCTTCGACTGGCTCACCTGACGGATGTGCATGTTCAGCCGGAGCGCCACGCCGGCGACGGATTGGCCACCTGCCTGCGCCACGTCATGAGCCTTCCGGATCGGCCGCAACTGATCCTCACCGGGGGTGATGCCATCATGGACTCCTTCGAGGCCGACAACACTCGCACGCAGCTGCAATGGGACCTCTGGAAGAAGGTGCTTGCCGATGAGTGCGACATCCCGATGCGCCACGCGATCGGAAATCACGACGTCTGGGGCATCAACCGTTCGAAATCTCATACGACCGGCCAGGAAGTCAACTTCGGAAAGAAGCGCGCGGTCGAGAATTTCGGCATCAGCGATCGGTACTACTCCTTCGATCAGGCCGGCTGGCGCTTCATCGTGCTCGACTCGACCTTCCCGCAGGGCGATGGCTACATCTCCAAGTTTGATGATGAGCAGCACGAGTGGCTGGTTTCAATCCTCGACGCCACACCGTCGACCACGCCGGTGCTGATTCTCTCCCACATGCCGATCCTCTCCGTCACGCCGGTGGCCGAAGCTGATGTTCGTGAACGCAAAGGCTGGGACTACGGCGGCAGCCTGATGCACGTGGATTGGCCGCGCCTCCGCAACCTTTTCCGTAAGCACCGCAACGTCAAAGCGTGTCTCTCCGGACACACGCATCTGCTCGAGAAGCTGGAGTATGCGGGCGTCACATTCATCTGCGGCGGAGCTGTCAGCGGAAATTGGTGGAAGGGCCCTCGAGCCGATGCGCCCGAGGGTTACAACATCATCGACCTCTACGCCGACGGATCTCTGCGCCATGAGTACGTGGCGTATGGGTGGACGGCCCAGACCTGAATTCCAGTGCGAACACGATGTCCTAACGAATCGATAGGTGATCGCCGGGCGTGTGGTCTTCGGCGTCCTCCTCGAACCACGCCAGCCATACCGGCCACGTGATCAGGATCGAATAGACGAAGAAGACGAACGCTCCGATCGCCACGAGCGGCCAGTCCACAATCGAGAACGCCATCGCCAGACCGATGACGGCCGCGACAGCGACCACGATTGCAGCGAGAAGCGAGATGCGACGAACCACGTGCGGGGGCACATCCTTCGCGGCTGCCGCCTGCTCGCGCACGGCAACGGGCAGCGCCTCTCTTTCGGCATTGTCGTGTTCACGCTGATGGAGTTCTTCTCCCATCCGCGTTCGCCTTTCCATGGCCGACGCCACCTCCATAAGGATGTAGGCGCCAAGGGCGATGGCCGCGGTGATGTAGGCGGCGGGCCAGACGGTCATCATCAGGATGACAGTGAGCACGCCGGAGGCAACGACGATCGCTCGCATCCAGATGCGCACCTCGCGTGCAATCAGATGGAGGATTGATTCCTCGCGCTGGGCATCTGTGGCCTTGGTGTGAATCGAAAGATTGATGGGCATCGGACGCTCCTTTCAGATGTTGAGCATCCCCTCCGAGCGCGAGTCCCACGAGCCGCACCCTCTGTTCCTACGTTCAAGCCTACATCGCTGATCGCCGAAGTCCAGAAAACACGCTATTCGTGATGAAGTTCACAATGAGGGACGACATCGAGACGGAATTCACAAACTCATCGCTTGACTTCGTTGCGCTCGAAGGTACTCTTCCGACCTCATGACGTTTGCTCGAACCATGTCGATGTCGATGTCGATGGCCATGCCCGGCCCGGGCGCGGAGCTTCTCCGCGTGCGGCAGGGCGCCGTCCGTTGACCTGAACGAACGTCACCCCCCACGCGAATCGAGAAGCTTCCGACGCCCGGGCGACCGCCACGGCTTTTTTCTCATTCCCAGCGTCCAACTGCTTCCCCATGACCAACTGCTCTCAGGAGCTTCTCGATGTCACTCCGTCCCGACACCATCGCCATTCGCGCCGGCATCTCAGACGATGACCAAAGCGCCCTCGTTTCCCCCATCTATCAGACCACTACATTCGCCCAACACGATGTCGGCGGAAGTCCGGCGTTTTGCTATTCCCGCACAGGAAACCCTTCGCGAACCACCCTCGAATCCGCCCTCGCCCAGCTCGAAGCAGCGCCACATGCCCTTGCCTTTTCAAGCGGCATGAGCGCAGTGCACGCCCTGCTTTCATCACTCTCCACCGGTGACCATGTCGTGGCATCGCGCGATCTGTACGGCGGGTGCTTCCGGCTCTTCACCAAGGTTTTCGCCCGATTCGGCATCACCTTCACACTTGTTGACGCGACCCGCAGCGACCTCGTCCGGTCGGCCCTTCGCCGCGAGACGCGGCTCATCTGGCTCGAAACGCCTTCGAACCCGCTGCTTCGCCTGACGGACATCGAGGCCTGCACCGAGATTGGGCGACGGCAGGGTATTCGAACCGTTGTCGACAACACGTTTGCCACGCCCATCCTGCAACAACCGCTCGACCTTGGGGCGGACATCGTGCTTCACTCCACAACCAAGTACGTCGGCGGCCACTGTGATGTCCTCGGTGGAGCGCTGATCACCCGCGATCCCCAGATCCATGCGGAGCTCAAGTTCCTGCAGAACGCCTGCGGGGCGGTGCCGGGTCCGCAGGATTGCTTCCTGCTGCTTCGCGGCATCCGCACGCTGCCGCTCCGCGTGAAACGCCAAACCGAAATCGCCGGCGTCCTTGCTGATCGCCTGCAGTCGATTCGCGGCGTCAGCACGGTGCATTATCCCGGCCTGCCCTCCCACCCGCAGCATGACTTGGCCTGTCGACAGACGACCGGCCATGGCGCCATCATCAGCATCGAGCTTGCCGATGGACTCCCGGCGGTGCAGCGCCTCGTCGAACGATCCACGCTCTGGACACTCGCCGAGAGTCTCGGAGGTGTGAGATCGCTCCTCTGTCACCCCCCCACCATGACGCACGCCTCAGTCGATCCCGATGTCCGGAAAGAACTCGGCATTCACGATGGCCTCGTGCGATTGTCCGTCGGGCTCGAAGATCCCGACGATCTGTTCGAAGACCTTCGCGATGCCATCGCATCCGGTCGCCCCTCAGCTCGCATCGCTGAAGAGGTGGCCGCATGACTCGCGTCGCCATCCTTGGGTGTGGAACAGTCGGCCGACGGGTGGCCGATCTCCTGATCAATTCGGACTCGGTCCGTGAGCGCCTCGGCCCGATCGAGATCTCCCACATCATGGTTCGAGATGCAAAGAAGGACCGAGGGTTGCCTCGCTCGCTCTTCACTAGTTCGATTGATGAGTTAATCGATCATGCCCCGGAGGTTGCCATCGAGCTTCTCGGCGGTCTCGATCCCGCACGGAGCCACATCGAAACGCTTCTTGGCCGCGGCATTCCGGTGGTGACCGCGAACAAATCGGTCATCGCCCGATTCGGCCCGGAGCTTCAGGCCTGTGCCGCCCAGAATGCCGCCTCGCTGCGCTATGAAGCCTCGGTCTGTGCCGGGCTTCCCATCCTCGCGGCCCTCGAATCCCTTCGCGGCGACCGGGTTCGATCGATCCGCGGAGTCATCAACGGCTCGTGCAACTTCATTCTGACCCGCATGCGCCGCGACGGGCACTCGCTTGAAGACGCCGTCGAGTTGGCGCGGACGCACGGCTTGGTGGAACCCGACCCATCGGCAGATCTCTCGGGACGCGACGCAGCGGAGAAACTCTGCATTCTCGCCGGTCTCATCGGCCGCCGCCTGCATCCTGATGACGTCGAGACCATCCCGCTCCAAGCACTCGATCGCGGCGACCTCGTCAAGGCGCGCGAATGGGGCTACGTGATCCGTCATGTCGCCGAATTGGATGAACACAGCGCCCGGGTCGGCCCGGTGGTGCTGCCGCTGAAGCATCCCCTGGCGTCTGTGCAGGATGAAAACAACTCGGTCGTCATCGACGCTGAACTGGCCGGGCCGATCGTGCTGCATGGCCGCGGTGCAGGACCGGACGCCACGGCCAGCGCCATCCTCGGCGACCTGTGTGCGTTGGTCGGTCGCCGCTCGCGACTGACAGCGCTGCGCCAGTGGCCGAAGAGACCTGACCAGTCCGATCGTCCCCACTACCTTCGATTCAGGCTCAACGACTCCCTCGGGCCGACCGAGCTCCTGAAGGGCCTCAAGGCGGGTGGAATCAACGCTGCGCAACTGGAGATTCATCAACGCCGGGCCTCGCTGGTGACCAGCCCCTGCGATTCCGACCGGATCGTCAAAGCGGTCGCGTCAATCGGGCGGACGGAACATCTCCACATCGCGCCGTGCCTTGACCCGGTGGCCTAGGTCTCAGGCCGGCTCCTTCGGCGGATTGATGTCATAGGCCACTTTGAGCCAGCCCTTGACGGTGGCGTCGATGTCCTTCAGAGACTCGATGCCGATTCGATGGGTGATGCGGTCCTTCTTCTTCAGGCCGCCCGTGTCCACAAGGCGGTGGCTTTTCAGCCCTTTCGCCACCGGTTTCTCGCCCTTCATGGCGGGTTTCAGCGCAAGCCCCAGATCGACCCTCGTTCGCGTCGTGGGCTTGAGCTGCGCGAACACATGCTGGCGATAGAGCGGCACGATGGTCTGGCAGGGACAGGCCCGGACGTCCTTCCCGAGCGACAGACCGAGGTCCAGCAGGGCGTCATAGATCGGCTTGAGGGTTGCCTTGGGGCCGGAAAACATCTTGTCGACATAGCCCTCAGCGTTGGCGAGATAGACCTCGGGATCCTCTTCCGCAAGACCCATCTCTCCGCCAAACGCGCGCTCCGCCATCCACCATGCGGTATTCGCGCCGATTCCATGCTCGACCTTGAGCCACGCTCGGCACGACTTCTCGTCCTTCGGACCCTTGGTGCGAATGAATGTCATCCACTGATCGATATCGCGGCCGGTCTTCACCTTCAGTGTCTCAATCCACTTCTGAACCATGGCCACACCGGGATGCACACTGTAGCGTGACGGTCGTTTTCGCTTTGCCATGACTCTCCTAGGGGTCCTTCCGACGGAATTGTTCCTGCGCCCGCCGCTTGGCATCGAGCAGACTCGATCGTACGGAATCGACCTCTGATGTCGTTGACGGCGGAGCGGCCGGTTCCGCGGATCGTTCCTCCTTCGTCGGTGCTCGACCTTGCAGCGCTGCAAGCCCTTCGGCAACCCGACTCGGATCCGGCTTGCTCTCGGAAGATTGGCCGGCCCAATGCACCTTCACGGTTTCGGTTTCCACGGCCGACGTCGGCACGACCCGGCGACGCGTCACCGTGGCCACGGCACCCGTCACCTCAAATGCCGTTCGAGGGGCTTCCCGACGCCACGCTCGACGCATCCACGACCAGATTCCCGAACCGCTCCATGCCAACCTGCGGGCAGCAACGTCGAACAGGAAGAGCGACAGCACCAGCCAGATGAGCCACCGCCACGCAGGAAGAACCCAGGTCGTCGTTGGCAGACTGCTTCGGTCAAACACATTCGATTCTCGAGGATCGACGAGCGAGATTACGCGGCCGCCGGTTCTCGCGGCAATGTCCTCAAGGAGCGAGGGGTTCGACTGAAGTCGCCGATACTCGTCGCCCGAAGAGACTGTCACCGCCCCGATCATGGGCGACACCGGCCGCCCGGCTCGATACGGCTTGACCGCCACGATCCAGTTCCCGGGCGAATCCGCCTGCAGTCTGGCTTCAAACGTGCCAGGCCCCGACTGGTGCAGGCGCACCGTTTCCTTGCGGCCGTCTGGGTCGTAGACGTCCGCGGTCATCGATACGCCCAGTGCCTCATCGGGATTGGCAGTGGCTCGGATCAGCATCGCGTCCTCGTCAGTCTGCACGGCCAGATCGAATCGCCCGCCGAGGCGCGGGCGAATGGCCCATTGCGCCACACCCACCCAGAACAATGCCTCGTCACTCCAGCCCGCCCAGTCCCGGCCCCAGGGCCCATCGACGTCCGAGGTGAACGCAGCGACGCGCCCCAGACCCGCCTGCCAATGAGCAAAGACCGGCTCGCCTTCCGGACCGACGAGATCGATCGAAGCCGTCGGCTCTGCTCGAGGAGCGGTGAGGACGATGCCGTGCAGCGGCGGCGCCTTGGCCAACGGCGCGAGAAAGGGCTCCGCGCCGGAAACGAGTTGAGGTGTAAACGTGCGTTCACGGATCAACGGTTGATTCACGACGCGAACGGAGTCCACTAACACGCGAGGAAGAAGCCTCGGGTCGCGCACGGAGAAGAATCGCCCGTTGGCCTGCGACGCGATGGCCGATAGGAGCGGCTCATCAACATCGTCACCAACGCCGATGGTGGTCACGGTGATTCCAGCCGCAATCGCCCGCTGCAATTCTCCTTCAATCTCTCCGCGATCCGATCGTCCGTCGGTGAGGATAACCATGTGGCGGTTCTCCACCTGGGCGGGTACCTGCTGGAGCAGGTTCAATCCAAGCCGCATTCCGTCGCCGATGTTCGTGCCGCCCTCGGGCCTGATTCCTCGGACCAGGTCGGCGATCGGCTTGGGGTCCTCGTTGAGTTGAATCGGCACGACCACCGAGCCCGCAAAGTCGAAGGCCACAACGCCGACGTAGCTCTGCTGACGCAGCGACTCGATCGCGAGAGCGGCCGCCTCATTGGCAATCTGTTGCTGGGTGGCCCGCGCCCCGGCGACGTCAAAGTCCATCGAGCCTGACTTGTCGAGAACAAGGACCAGCGCCGACGTTGGAAGCCGCAATTCTTTGGGAACATCCAGCGCCACAGGAAGCACCTTTTCGATGGCGGTTCCCTTCCACCCACCGACGCCGAAGGAATGGTCGCCGCCGGTCATGAGCAGGCCCACACCGTGCTCCTCCACCGCGGTAGCCAGCAGGTCGCGTGCGGGGGGGTCGAATTCCGCCGCGTCGACATTATCCAGGACCACCAGGTCATGAGCCTGGATGGTGAGCAGGTCGCGTGGGAAGGCGCTGGGCGAGATGGTCTGCGTGGAGATCTCAGCCGCTCGGAGTGATGCGGCGAGCACACCATCTCCTTCCGCGTTGCGCACAATCAGCACATGGCCTCGGCCTGGCGATATGACCACCGCCTCTCCAGAATCGTTCTCCTTCAATGAGTCGTCGGAGGCTGTCTCCGGCTCAAACAGAACCTTTAGCCGCGAGACCGGCCGATCCGCCATCTGGAAGGAAATGGTCTTCACACTCAAACCGGCCGGAAGATCGACGGGTGACGATGTTGCGACAGACGTCGGATCCAAGTCAACAATTGCACCATCCACCTGCAACGAGAGCCGCCCTCGCGCCGGCCCTGTGCTCCGCAGCACGACTCGCACCGGAACCAGCTGGCCCGGATCGGCCGTTGTGGGCGCTTCGATCCGGACGACCTGCACATCGCCCGGCATCGCGTAGTCAATCACGCCGACATCGATCGGGACCCCACCCGCCACGGCGGCGGCATCACGGGCATCGCCCAGGGTTTCGACGCCATCGCTGATGAGAAGCAATCGGCCGGCCGTGTCGGGCGGAAGCATGGCGCGACCAAGGCGAATCGCCGCGGCAATGTTGGTGCCCTCGCGCACCGAGACGTCAATCTGATCATCACTCTCGGCGGTTGTCGGAGCGCTGATAGCGGTGGCCCGGCCGTCAAAGACAATGACGCCGAGCCGATCATCAGGCGGACGAGTCTTGGCAACCTCTCGAACCCAGTTGCGCAGGTACTCAATGGTGCTTCGAGCCTGAATGGCATCTGAATTCAGTTGCTCGGGAAGGTCGGCGAGCCTTCGAACGCTGCCGCTCACATCGATGATCGCCATGACACTGATGCGATGATGACTCTGCTGCCAGGCTGCCCCGGCGAGTGCGAGGATCGCGGCCGCAAAGACCAGCAGGCGAATCGAAATGGCTGCGGCTCGACGCAGCGAATCGTCATGTCGAAGCCTGATCCACCCCAAGACAAGCAAAAGCAACGCCGGAAACAGGAGCGCCAGGATCCAGACGTGTTCGACGAAGACTCTCACGGACCGCTCTGTGCAGGGGCCGGAGATGTGCCTTCACCGAGTCGCTTGAAATAATCCCGCAGCGCTCGGTGGTATCGTCGAGAGACCTTCTCCTCACTGAGCGCCTGCTCCGCTGCGCGAGTGGCCTGATGCAAGACGGCGGGCGGCGGCACGGCGGTACCGCCGAATTCCGGCGCCGACTCGTCGCTTAGCCACTTGGCGATGGTCACATCGCCGGGGTCTTCGGGGTCATCAAGCCGAATTGGGGAAGATGAGGAGTCCAGCGGAGACGCTGGTTCAGATCGAATCTCGTCTCGTTGCGTTCCCCATTCGCGCCCGCCCTGATTTCGACGATCCCGAAGAGCCTTGGCGAGTTGCTGTTGAAGCTCGCGGCGATCTTCGGGCGTCATCTTCTCATACGCCTTCCTGGCCGCGTCGGTGATTCTCTCCGCCTGCTCGCGCTGTCGGCCGGCAGCCTGCTTCGTTTGCTCAAGTTTCTCAAGAGCACGTTTCAGTTGGTCGACCTTGGAGCCTGGACGGGAGGGCGATTTTTCGTGAGCCGGCGGCGCGTTTTCATCGGGCGACTCCGTCTCCGGCGCACTCTCGCCGGTTGGAGTCGCGTTGTCCGAAGGATCGACCGGGCCGTCGCGTTCGCCCTTGGGCGCTGGATCGCGTATCCGGCGCTCCTCTGCGGTTCCGTTGCGCGGGTCCTTCGAATCCTTCGGGGGTTGCGACTGCTCACGCTCTGCATTCGGGTCATCTGTCGAACGCTGGGGCCTTGCTACCGGCTCGGTACCCGTTCCCGGTTTCTGAGTTTCCGACCCTGAGCCCTTATCCCCACCTGCCTCGGTCGGAGATTTCGCTGAATCGTCAGACGGTTTCGACTGACCGCCGCGGTCTTCCTGATTCTGCTCGCTGCGAGAGGATTGAGTCGTTGGTTGGGTCGGTGACGGTCTCGTCGTCGGAGACTGGTCTCGTTCCGACCTGTTTCCCGATTCAGCCTGGTCCTGCTGAGCGGGATTTGCAGCGTCTTGTGAATGATCCGTTTTGGAAGACGGCGCCGGCTGCGGCGCATCATTCGGCCGCGATGCGGGCTCGGCGGGCGAGTCCTGTGCCCTGCGCTCAAGCTCTTGGGCCGCTTCATTCATCGACTCGGAGAGTTCCTTCGCCATTGATTCGACTTGATCGTTCTGTTGTTCGCTTTGATCCAATCGATCAAGCGCGTCTTTCAACGACTCCGCCGCGTCTGCTCCCTGTGAATCCAGGATTCGCTGCAGCTCGTCTGATCGAGTCTGCTCGTTGAGCAGTCGTTCGATCTCCTCTTGAGTAAATCCCGAGTTTCGGAGTTGCTCATCAAGTGCGGTTCGTGGGGTTAAGACCGAATCTGGATCGGAATCGAGGTTGGATCGGGCATCGTCAATCGCCTCGGCGGCCCGGGCCGGATCGCGCGATGCCAGATCCTCCATGATTCGTGCGGCATCGCCATACCGTCCTGAAGAGAGTGCCCTCTGAAAATCCTGATGGCTCAATGGCGTATCAGGAGGAGTGGGACCATCAAATTTTGACGCCAGCTCGTCAAGGACCGCTTCATGAGATTCGGCACTCCTGGCCATCTCCTGTGCGGCGGCTTCGATCTTGGCCGCGGTTTGTTGAACAGCCTGAGGGTCAGATTGTTCGGCCATTAGCGCTGCGAGATCGTCGATCCTTTCGAGCGCATCCAGAGGCTCATCGCGTGGCAAATCCGCTTCAGGAGGGATGGCGGCCTGCTTGATCGCGTTGGCTGCTTCGACAGCCGCATCGGCCGCAACGTGTTTCGGTTGATCGGCAGTCTCCGGACGGGACGGGAGATATTGGTGCAACAGCCATGCAAGAACAAGCCCAACGGGAATCAGAATGAACGTTGGTGAAACCCGAATCGGCACCACGGAAGATGATGTGATTCCACCGATGGCTCGGTCCGCATCGGAGCGAACGAATTCCCGGAATGCCTGATCGTGCCGATCCGAATTCAGTTGCAGAGCTGACGCGGCACGGTCGCGCAGACTGAAGCGTCGATCAATGAATCGAGCCAATTCGACCCGAGTCGGCACCCGCCACGATCCAAGAGCCGCACCGATCAGGAACCCGGCGGGAAGCAGGAGGATCGACCAGACCGGAGCGTTGGTTACCCCCCACCATTTCCACCCGGCTGCAACCACAACGACGCCCGCCGTGGCGATCATGGCGCCCCAGAGGCCGCCATTCAACGCGGCATTGACTCTGGCACGTCGTCGAACCCGGCGAACAAGGTCGGTAACAGAGTGCATCATTGTATTGAAGGGTTGATCAGGCCCGATCTCCAGCGGCTAGGGAAGGCGCATTGTGATTCGTCGTTCGGCTCCAAGCTTGCGCTGACGAATCGGATCCTGAAGATCAACCCGGACCAGAACTTCGTCCCCCGATGAGACTGAGTCGACGGGGAGGTGCGCAACGTAGTGAGTTCCAAGGAAGCTTGACCGATAGGACTCCCCCACTTCCGTTGATGAAAGAGTGACCAGTCCCAGGGTTTGCGATGGCGAGCCGCCCTGCAGCAGCACGGCCGTCGCCCCAAGGCCCCCCACAATCTGAGTGAACCTGCCCCGACCATCCTCGGGCACGACATAGATCACGAGGTGATCGATGGTGCCATCGCCGTCGGAATCTTCTGCACCGCTGAGTTGGTCGATCCGCAGGCGCTCCACGACGGGAATTTGTGAAAGGACTTCACTATCGCTGAGCCCGGCCGCGGCCAGTTTGAGTTGATCTTGAAGCTCCTGATTGCGACTTTCAAGCTGTTGAACCTGTTCTCTTAGCGAGGCGACTTCATCACGGGTGGCGTCCTGTCTGGTCGGCACAAGAATTCTCGCGGAACCACACCCCGACAACAGGACGGCCATTGCGAGAAACACTCGAGTCATTAATCGAGTGTATGCGATGAATCGCCTGGCACAGCGCGCGGCAGTCGAACCTCGACCCTGGCGCCTGAGTCGCTCGGAAGAATTCGCAGGGTTCCCCCCACCTGCTCTGCAAGCCGCCGACTGACGACCAGCCCGATGCCGTGGCCCCCGTCGGTCGGACAGAGCGATATTGGCTGCTGCAAGGCAGTTTTGACGTCATCCGGAATTCCGGGACCGTCGTCGCTGACCACAAGGTAGACGATGTCCTTCTCAACGCTCGCGTCAAAATTGATGATGCCGCCACCTGAAACCGCACGAAGGGCGTTCGTCAGCAGGTTCCGCAGAATGATCTGAAGAGACGTCTTGGCGATGCGAACGTTGAGGTCTGGTGGAACACGATTCCGCGATGTGACACCCTCGGTGCTGGAACCACTGATTCTCACGCACCGGTCGACTTCTGTATGAATGTTTGTATTATATTCGGTATCCGCCGCGGAAACGGATCCGAGGATGAGCCTGGTCATCTCATTGACCTCCTCGATGCTCGCGGCCAACTGATCTATTGCGCGGTTGGCTGCTTCCGGATCCTGGCTCAGCTTCCTCGCGAGGTGAGCAAAGCCCCGCAGTGGCGTTAGGGCATTGTTAATCTCATGGGCGTAGGAGGCTGTTCGCAATCCGATATCCGCCAACGATTGCAGCTGCTCCAAGACATCCATTCGGATGGGAACAGTCTGGTTTTTGATCTCCTCGGACGGTTTGGCCTGATCCACGCTGAACTATCGATCCACGCGATGTGCCACATCAGGGTCTCTGCGAAGTCGGAACTGTCGGCGATGAATCAGGCGATTCAGATTGTCCGCCTTGACATTCCAACCAGATGGTTCGATAAATCGGACTTCTCGAGGAGGTTCCGATATGCAGAAGGGTGAATCGTCGTCGAAATCCGGTCGCCTTGGCAGGGGGCTTGCAAGCCTTATGGCCAATACGGTTTCAATTGAACACAAAGAGAATGCAAATCAGGATTCGGTTGCAATGGTTCCGCTGTCTGCCATCTCGCCGAATCCGAACCAGCCTCGACGAACATTCCAGGATGAGTCGATCGCCGAACTTGCCTCATCAATTCAATCTGTCGGCGTGATGCAGCCAATCATCGTCAGGAGGGGCTCCGGTGTTTCACGTGGAACAGATGAGGCATTCGAGATTGTCGCTGGAGAACGGCGTTGGAGGGCTGCAAAATTGGCCGGACTCCAGTCGATCCCAGTAATTGTGCGAGAACTCAGCGACAAGGACGTGGCTGAATGGTCGCTGATTGAGAACCTGCAACGAGAGGATCTCAATGCTCTCGATCGCGCTGAAGCCTTCCAGCAGTTGATCGACCTATACAAACTGACCCAGCAAGAGATTGCGGAACGACTTGGCATCGATCGGTCATCGGTTGCAAATCACCTGCGATTGCTGTCACTTCCGCAGCAGTGCAAAGTCGCACTTCGCCAAGGCAAGCTCACATATGGTCATGCTCGTAGTTTGTTAGGTATCGAGGCCTCCGAACAATTAGACCTCGCGATGCAGCACGCGATCGAGGATGGCTGGTCAGTGAGGCAATTGGAGCGTTGGGTCGCCGATCAGCAACGACGCGATAGCGGCCAGGTCCCAGAGACATACAAACAATCACCGAATATCGAATATATCGAGGATCTCGAGCGCCGGCTGTCTCAGCACCTCGGCACCAAAGTCCAGATCAAGATCGGCAGGCGGCGGGGGACCGGCGCTGTCTCGATCGAGTTCTACACCCTTGAGCAGTTCGACGGCCTCCTCTTGCGGTTGGGATATAACTCGACCTGACAACCGGAATCGTCCCTACTTGTCAGCAGAAATGTACAGCGACGTGGTCATCGTTGCTGCATCCAATCCATCGATCTCGAAGTTGTGACACAGCATGATCGAGTGCGAGAGCCGCGGTCCAGGCACAAGGTTTGTTTCGATGGGCCAGCCAAAAGACGCCGAAAGCAACGCAGAATTCTGCCCTTCCAATTCGATGGAAGTCGCCGCGGGCCATGTGTTCATGGCCGTCACACCATCAAATCGATACTCGTGGATGTAGTTCAGGATGCTGCCCCCGTTGAGGAAGCCACCACCAGCGTCCGTTACAAGACCGATGGTCGAAAGCCCACCGATCAACGTGTCAATCGGCTCCCCCTCGTGAATTTTCACGAGAATCGAACAGGCAAACTGGGTCGACACCTCTTGAACATTATTGATCGTCACGGCCCCGTCGATTGCCCCTTCGCCATCCGATGACAAATTGACGACATAGCTCCAGGTCGTCGTCCAAATCCCGGATTCAGCGGCGATCTCTCCCTCATACAGCACCAGCCCCGCCTCTTCGTCGATCCATTCGCCTGGGTCGACCACATTGACTCTGGTCCCACCAATTTTCCCAACGTTGATCGTGGCAGTCGGGGGCCTTTCGCCCCAGGTGACAGATGCGAAGACCAGGTCGGTAACGATCGAAATGCATATGGCGCGATTCATCAGGGTGTCCTCCGATGAAATGAAGAGTCGCCGGCTCGGATGAGAGGCCCATGAAGTAAGATGTAATTCCGCCTTCATCCGACGCCCGACCATTGACGAATTGGGGTTTTGCGGGTGACTACAATGTCGGTCTTCGCTCCAGTTGACCATGGAATCCTGCATGTTCGCTCAATGCTTCCTCACCCTCGGCACCATCGTTCTGGTCTGCAACCCCGTCGCCGCACAATCGCCGATTCCTGCGTCGGCCCCACGGACCGACTCATCGCAGGCCGCGTCACAACCAGGTGATCAGTCGACTTCACTCCAGGCTGTGGTCATGGAGGTGACTGGGAAAGCGCGATGGAGACCAAACGCTGATGCCGGCTGGGAAGTCGCAGCCGTCAACGCCGTCCTCAGTCCCGGTGCCGAAATTCGCACTGGCGTTCGATCCAGCGTTGGACTCAGAGTCGGCAAGAATGCAACGGTCGTGATTGAAAGCGGGACGTCGTTCATTCTCCCTGAGATCGTTCAAGAGGGCGCGACACTCCGAACGCGAGCCGCCATCAAGTCCGGCCGTGCCGATTTCAAGGTTGACGACATCGGACTGACCAACGATTTTCAAGTCATCACACCAAGCCTCGCCCTGGCGGTCAGGGGAACAGGGTTCTCTGTCGATTGGGGTGGATTGAGCGGCGTAGCCGTTGAAGGATTGCCGTCCAATCGAATCGCCGCGATGGAGCTTCGCTATTTCCTCAGCAATCTGAAATTCTTCGTCGGCGAAGGCCGATCGACGGAGCAGACGCCGGATGCTGCGGCCGGCGCTTGGGGCCGCACGGTCGGCGTCCCCGTTCTCCTTGGAGAAATTGCGTCTAGCGAAGAGTTCCAGCAACTCCTCGAGAACGGCTTTGCGATTGCCGGAAAATACCTTCAGCAGAAACAGGTGCAGAATTCCGCGGCAGGGATCTCCAAGGTGATCATGGAAGTGGGGGGGCCCGGATCCCCCGACATGAGTCCGGTCTTCAACCCCGACTTTGACGCCCAGGCCTTTGAATATCTCTGCCAGAATCTGGGCTACTTCGCTGACTACTTCGTAAGCGACCTTGACAATCTGTCAGCCCAAGCGGGCTATCCATTGGGCAAGGGCGACTACGCGGCGCTGGAAGACGTCTTCAAGAACCTCGGCTTCCTCTGTCTCGCCTACTACCTTGAGGCGCCCAACCAGCCGGCCGACCCGCTCCAGGCGTTCGCGGCTGAGCTGAACAGCTATTGCAACTCACTTTCGGCATCCCAGCAGAAATCCATCTGCCTGCAACTGGCCGGCGATCTCATCGTTCAATTCTCACAGCCCTATTCGCCCAACTAGCCGTCGCCAACTCACTCCGCTTCGCAGAATCGCATTCCGATCAGGAATGTCTCGGAGTCTGGCTGGCGCACTCGTACTACGCGGCAACGTCGTTGCATGGGGCCCTTCGGATGGGGGAGTTCCACCTCAATGAGGTCGTTGATCGTCATCGGATGTTTGCAGAGAAGACTGACTCCGCCGCGACTGATGTCGCACAGCGTCGCCATGAAAACCTGGCACGGGGCGACATCGCAGGACTTTCCCTGCGTGAGAAATCGAGTTCGCACCTGCGTCCGACAATCAAACCGCTCGTGTCGCCGACGGTTCTTCTTCCAGAGTTCTGCTTCGTCGCGATCCAGGTATCCTGATCCCGAGGCTGCGACGGCAGACTGCAACGGCCTCGGTGATGTCCCCGTAGCCATCAGCGTCTCCAACGTTCGCGGGATCGTTCCTTTGGCCTCCGCCGGCGCACGCTTGGGATCTTCCTTCAGCATCTGATTCACGATGCCCTCCCAGGCATCAAAGACCTTCTGGTCGAACTGTGAACCACGGCCCGCCCGCATGATTTCGAGCGCCTCTCTCGGGGGAGTTGAAGGACGATTCGGCCTTGACGCAGTGATGGAATCAAACACGTCCACCACCGCGCACACTCGAGCGAGATACGAGATTTTCGCTCCGGCAAGTTGATTCGGGTAGCCCGTGCCATCCAGCCTCTCGTGATGATCCCGGACCATCTCAAGAATCGCCGCCGGAATCGATGGATTCTGTCTGAGTTCCTCGTAACCAATCAGCGGGTGCTGACGAAGAAGATTGAACTCCTCATCAGAGAGCTTGCCTTCCTTCTCGAGAATCTCTTCCGCAATGTCCCGCTTGCCGATGTCGTGCAGCATGCCTCCCTGCACGGCCACGGCGAACATCGGTTCGTCGCCGGGGTGCATCTGCTTGACCACCAACCCGCATCCGACACCGACATTGACCATGTGCGTGGTGGTATAGAAATCGTGTGCCGACATATCCAGGAAGTATGAGAATGTCCGGGGATCACGCTCGCTCCAGGCGGCGAAGTTGTTGCCGATGTCGAAGATGGCCTGGACCGGTTCTCCCTCCGCCGGAAGCAGCATCACATCCTCGATCATTCGCGTGCAGGATGCCCGGATGATGCGAGCCCGCTCCTGTGCGGCAACCGTCTTGTCTGAAAACGACCGTTCGAGCCGGGCTGTGAGCGAACGCCGATAGGCGGCATGCTGCTGCGCATTGATATAGAGGAATTCAACGCGTTGATCGATCAGTCGGCGGCGGTCGTCCTCGGTGAACTCGAGGCCGGCAGAACGATACAGCGTGGGATTCCCGCGCGAGGTGGTCTTGATATACAGGTCCATCTGCATGGTCTGCGCATCAAGCGAGTCCACCGGAACAGGGAGGAATCGCGTCTCCGTGGTTGCTGGTTCAGCCGTTGCCTGGCGCAAGAATTCGTTCCTCCGCACTTGGCCCCAACACGCCGGGCCGCCTTGAGAATTGATCATCGGCACCCGAGGCGTGCGACTTGTCCAGACCGGATGAAATGCGACCCCAAACGCCCGCTGAACGCGTCAATACCACCCACCATTCATGCAATCATTCGACTGTCGAGGTTATCAGACCTGAAGCAAGAGCCGCTCCGGATTCTCGACGCACTGCTTGATGTGAACGAGGAATCCCACCGCCTCCGCGCCATCCACCATGCGATGGTCATACGACAGCGCGAGATACATCATCGGACGCAGCGCCAACTGACCCGGATTTCGTGGATCCTCCACCGCACGATTCTTGATCGCATGCATGCCCAGAATCGCCGACTGCGGCGGATTCAGAATCGGCGTCGACATCAGCGAACCGTAGACGCCTCCATTCGAGATCGTGAACGTGCCGCCGGACATTTCATCCACCGTCAGCTTGCCGTCGCGCGCCTTCAACGCCAACTCCTTGATCGTGCGCTCAATATCCGCAAAGCCCATCCGGTCAGCCCCGCGCAGGACCGGAACTACGAGCCCGCGATCGGTGCCCACCGCCACCGCGATGTCGACGTAGTCGTGATACTCAATCTCCGACGGACGACCATTCTCATCGGGAACGATGTAGGCATTCACACGCGGATACTTCACCAGCGCACTCGCGGCCGCCTTCACAAAGAACGACATGAACCCCAGCCCCACGCCGTGGGTCTTTTCAAACTGCTCCTTGTGCGCTGAACGAAGGCGCATGATCTCGCTCATGTCGGCTTCGTTAAAGGTGGTCAGCATGGCCGCCGTGTGCTGCGCTTCCACCAATCGCTCGGCGATGCGCTGACGCAGCTTGGTCATCTTCTCCCGGCGCATCGGCGCGGCATGCGCCTCCGAGCCGAACGATCGCGCTGCCCCGCCGCTCGGTCCCGCCTCGCCCGCCGCCAACACGTCCGACTTCATGATGCGGCCCGCCGGTCCCGAACCCTGCACCTTTGCCAGGTCGAGCCCCTGTTCGGCCGCCATCTTGCGTGCCACCGGTGTCGCCCGGGCATGCTCCACACTCGAACCGGCCGCAACTTTGGTTTCCGCCGGTGGTGGGGGAGACGCCGACTTTGCCGTAGCCGGTCGCTCGGCAGTCTTGGACTCGGCCGCCTTTGAATCCGGCGCAGCACCGTTTCCTCCCGCGGGCTTCGCAGCCTCGGTATCAATGGTGCCGACCGTCGCACCAACGGCAACTTCCGCACCGGAAATAGCCTTGATGGAAAGCTTGCCCGCCTGCGGAGCCAGCAACTCCAGCGTGGCCTTATCCGACTCAATCTCGACGAGGAGTTCATCCTTGTCGGCCCAGTCGCCTTCGGCCTTGTGCCAGGTGCCGAGCGTCACTTCGGTGATGGATTCGCCGGGAGAGGGAACGGTGAGGTTGATCAGGGCCATGGTCTGCGTGCCGGGGAGGTTCGGTGTTTTTCCCGGAGGAGGCCGCATCATACGGGCGTCGGGCCCACGACGTCGAAATCCGCCGGATCGGCGATACTTTCCTCGTCATGTCATCGGGCGGAAAGCACGGTTCTTCATCACTCTGGCGCGAATTCTGGCGCAGCGGCTGGACCATGGGCTCCATGCCCGAACCGAACCACCTCAGCCCCTCAGAGAGACGACAGGTCAGCCGCCGGGGTCGGTTTCTTCGCGCAACCATCGGGCTCGGGGCGATCTCTCTCTTGGTCGGTTCGCTCCTTTCGACACTCGTGATCGAAACACTGTCCAGCACCGGGTCGCTTTCGAGCTCGGCGCGACTCCTGCTGGCGGCGGGGCTTCTGCTTCCGATCACCCTCATCACCTATCGCCTCGGCCTTCTCTGGATTCGCTCCACAGTGAGAAGCGTGATTCTCAAGTCATTCCGCGGCCGGCGGGCCCCAGTCTGCCTGAATTGCGGGCACGATGTGCGAGAGATTCAGGGCACCAAATGCCCGGAGTGCGGGGCCGGTATCGTTGTGCCTGATCGATAGAGCACTGAATGGCAACAAAGGAACGACGAAGAGGCGACTGCTCGCCGTTTCGCTGTGCTGCGCACCGCACACCTGATCATCCTACGACGTCCAGTTGCTCAAGAGCAGACCGAGGTCAGCGCCGTCGACGATGGTGTCGCCGTTCAGGTCGGCGGGGCAGGGGGGTGGTTCGGTGGGGCGATCTCCGTCGGTGGGGCGGCCGTCTCGGCCGCCGCGATCCTGCTGGGGCGCCACCGCGCATTCGCCCCACGCGCTGAGCAGCAGGCCGAGGTCTTGGCCGTCGACGATCCAGTCGCAGGTCAGGTCGCCCACGATGGGCGGGATGGGGGTGAGGAGGACGGCGACCGCCTCATTCTTGGAAATGATGGTTCCATCGGCGGCGATCTGGCCGGCGTTGTTGATTCCTCTGGCAATGTTGACGACAACATCGATCCCCGGCTCCAGGAAGTCATTCAGGTTGTGTAGTACGCCGTCCTGATAGATGACGCCGATGGAATCCACGAGGTCGAAGCGCTTGTCGCAGGAGCCAACGGCGACGGACGCATCGTTCACATCGAAGAGATAGCAGTTGAGATATTCGGGATACGGATCAACCACGGAGATTTCACCATCCGTCCAGACCAGGCCGTGGCGGTACTTCTTGCCATCTTTGGCGAGGAATCGGCCGTATCCGACACTATCGCCGGTGTTGTTGAGGGCGGTTGCAGTGGCGGCGAGATCGCCGGGATACTTGCCGAGGTCGGTGACCACACTGTTGTCCCAGAGATACGCGACAGCATCGGAATCCGGACTGACACCCATGTATCCGCAGATCTGGCCGAGGTCGTTCAAGTCGTTGGCTTGTGATGATGGGCCAATCGGGACGAGCAACTCTTCGGGGACGCCGTCCACCCAGCGCACCGACTTGATCCAGCTTGAGTTGCTGTCGGTCCAACCAGCAATGGTCCCGGACGAATTGATCGAGTTCGCTTCGCCACCGACATCGAGAGGAAGTAACGGGAGAAGTTCTGCGGGCTGACCGAAACTCGCGATGAACGGCTGGCTGATCCCCGACGACACCGGCCTCGTCCAACCGACCACCTGTCCACCTGCATTGATGCCCCTGGGGCGACCTTCAAATCCCGCGGGGAGGATGATCGTCTCGGCGGTGGCTCCATCCCAGCAGAAAGGAGTGTCCTTACCAACGAGGGCGCACGCAAAGTACCCGGTGAGAACTCCTTGGTCGTTCACTTTCGCCGTGCGCACGTAGCCGCCGACGCATTGGACACCCAGCGTCTTGATCTCGTACCGCGTGCAATCTGCGAGCACTGCCCGATCGCTGAGGCAGCCTCCAGTGGACGCCGCCAATAACGCGGCAACGCGTGATTTGAGCGCAACATTCTGTAGGGATTTTGGGATGTTCATTCCGAGACTCAACAATAATCCTTGTTAGCTTAGCTCAGGAATGTCCACGATGCGGTCGCATTCGTGATAGATTTCTTCGCCGCGCGAGGCCCGATGTGGCTGCCGGTGAGTCTTGAGGAGGTTTATATGTGTGGTCGTGTGATAACAGGCGTGTTGACGATGATGCCTTGGCTTGCAGTTTGCTTGATTGCTGTGCCTATTGCAGGAGCTGCTGATCGCAGGGTTGACCCATCCTCGCCAGTGAACGGCAATGGCAGCGAGAGCGATTGGTCAAACGCGTACCACGAACTGCACGATGCGCTCGCGGATGCGGAGTCGGGCGACCAAGTGCTTGTCGCCGGGAATCCGAATTGGATCTGGACTCCGGACGACGGCAACGACCAGACCGTGTCATTCATGCTTGTGAACGGTATCGCCTTGCGCGGCGGCTTCGCAGGCTACGGAGCCGTTGATCCCGACCTGCGCGACTTCATCAACACGCCCACCATTCTCTCCGGCGACCTCGGCGGCGACGATG
>CAYOWQ010000007.1:0-160108 GCA_964407695.1 uncultured Isosphaeraceae bacterium
CCCGCAGATCCGCCACCGACCTCCTCCGCATCATCACCCGCTTCCACCTCGCCAAGCCGCACAGCTCAAACACTCAGCGCAACAACCACACCAACTCCTTCGACTCCCACGCCGACCTCACTGACCCCCACGACGACGCCTCCGAACCCCACAACGATCTCGACGACATCACCACTCAACGCCGTCGCCGCTCCAACTCGCAACGCAAGACCGAGCGTCCCCCTCCGCGCCCCTTCAGCGTACCTCTCCCATCCCCCTGGCCCGCCGACCTTTCCTCCCTCGAACGATCGCCAATCCCACAGGGCCAGGTTCCCTAGAGCAGAACCCGTAGGGCAGGATTCATCCTGCCGCTGGGCACCCTCGGCAGGGAAACCCCGTCCCCACTCAGTCTCTAAGTCTCTTAGTCTCTCAGTCTCTCAGTCTCTCAGTCTCTTAGTCTCTCAGTCGACTTGTTGACTTGTTCCCCTGCCCCGCGCCCCCGCCCACAGAACCCCCCGCCTCAGATGCTCCAGAAACAAGGGATCGGCGAATGACTCCGCGGTGTGCCCGCCCGCGGTATACCACGCCCGGCCGCCCGCGAAGCGATGCCGCCACGCGATCGGGTGTTCCCGCCCCATGGTGTCGCCGTCGTAGCTCTGTGTGTCGAGCGCGAGCAGGATGCGCCGATCTTCACCCGCGGCCGCGATCGACTCCGCAGCCTCGCGGAAGTTGTACCACTCATCGCTGCGCTTCCACCGCGCGGGAAGGTGCTCCGTCGATGGGTCACGCGGATCGACCGCGACCACCACGGCCGGTTGAATCTCCGGGTGGCTGAGAAAGGTCGCCCCCACGAGGCTGCGATAGAACGGCCAGTCGTATTCGGTGTCCGCAGCGGCGTGTATTCCGACAAACCCGCGGCCACGCTGGATGAATCGCTCGAACGCTGACTGCTGGTCAGGGTTGAGCACATCGCCGGTAGTGTTCAGGAACATGACGACGTCGATCATGCCCAGCACATCATCGCGAAAGACCTCGCCGTCTTCCGAGAACGTCCAGGCGAATTCGGGGCCAAGCGTCTGGAGCGCAGTCTGCGCGGGCTCGATCGAATCGTGCCGATAGCCCGCGGTCTTGCTGAACACCAAGACCCGAAGCAGAGGTGCCGACTCGCGGGAGTCGAAGACCGATTCGGTTCGGCAGCCGCCGAGGACGATCGCGCTGAGCAGGGCGAAGAGACGCATCGCATCGACCGCGCTGCCACAGCTCATCACGTGGACGCTCCCGATTCAAACTGCACGGTGTGCCTGGAGATGACCAGCGTGAGCGACCCCGGCCAGCGCATTCGCCTCGACACCACCGCGGGGTTGTACACCGCTTCGAGCGCGGTGGTCAGGTGGCTGCGGTCGATGCCGTCGGCCGAGCGCGGGCTGAGCCGCTGCGCTTCAGACCTGATCAGCTCCGCCATGGCGATGTCGGGCATGGCCCGAAGCAGCGACCGCTTCCACGGCGACGCCCCCACCGCCCCAGCCAGTGATTCGATCAGGCTGCGGATGGCCTGGGCGTCGGCCGCGAGCGCGGCCAGCCGCTCGGCAGCGCCCGGCCAATTGTTTTCGACCCGAGACAGAAGGTCGTGCCGCACGAGGCTGCGCGACCGCTCGAGATTCTCATTGCTGGGATCATTTCGCCAGCGCACTCTCGCCGCCCGGCACACATCCTCAAGGTCGGCCCTGCGCAACCCCAGCAGCGGCCGACCGAGCCGGATGCTGCCGCTGAGCGGCCGAACCCACGGCATGCCCGCCAGCCCGCGCCACGATGCGCCGCGAACCAGATGCAGGAAGACAGTTTCGGCTTGGTCATCGGCGTGGTGGGCGGTGAGCACCCACCGCGCGTGGAGCTTGTCCGCCGCTGAAGCCAGCGCTGCGAGGCGAAGCTCGCGGGCTCGATCCATGAGATTGCCCTTGGAGCCCTTGGGATGGATGTCGTGGATTTCGACGCCCACCGCAAGCCGGGCGCAGAGCCGCTCGACGAATCGGGCGTCGGCATCGGCGTCGGCCCGGAGATGGTGGTGCACGTGGACGGCCGTGATCGGCCCGATGGGAGACGATCTCCGCCGCCGGATGGCGCAGAGCAGAAGCAGCAGCGCTGTCGAGTCGGCCCCCCCGCTCACGCCGACAATGACCGGCTCGGCCGGTTCCAATCCAAGCTCATCGCGAAGCGCCCGGTGGGCTTCAGCGCAGGCGGACCGCCTCGACACCGAGAGCAGGTCGGGTGAGGCACCGATCGTGCGGCGGCCGGACTTTCGCGGAGGCATCAGAAGATCGTATCATCGCCCCGACCGGCTCGACCTCGCCATGCAGACTCTCTTCGCCGAAACCTCAACCTCGACCGTCATCGTCACCGCGATCATCGTGGGCGGGGTGTTGCTCATGGCGGTGATGGCGTATCGACTGGCGCGAACCGCGATGGGTGGAGGAGCGGACCGGGATGAACTGGCGGATCTCTCGCATCGCATCAGCCAATTGGAGCAGGCGGTGCGCCGACTCGATGTTGAGGTGGGAATTCACGACCCGCCCGCACCGTCGACTGTCGGCGCGGAGCCTCGGACCGGAGTCGATCGAGTGGCCATGAGAGAGTCGATTCTTGAGCTGAAGGAACGCGGCTTCAACCCGGGCGATATTGCGTCGCAGCTTGGCCAGCCTATCGGCGAGGTCGAGCTGATCCTCGCGCTCGAGCGCGCTGGCCGCCGCTGACCTTGCCCGTCGACCGCTTGGTGGTCAGCGCTGCCAGCGACAGAATCTCCATGGCGACCTGGGCGGCCAGCATCGCGGTGATGCCGGAAACATCACGATCCGGAAGGA
The DNA here is from genome assembly GCA_964407695.1 of uncultured Isosphaeraceae bacterium. Classification (GTDB taxonomy): domain Bacteria; phylum Planctomycetota; class Phycisphaerae; order Phycisphaerales; family SM1A02; genus CAYOWQ01. The sequence goes on from CAYOWQ010000007.1 coordinate 2,835, forward strand.
CTTCAACGACATCGGCACCGGCGAGATTGACGCCCTTGGCCGCACGGAGAAGAGAGATCGCTTCCAGCGACGACAGACCGCCGCAACAGGGTGTGCCGGTGCCCGGCGCGAAAGCGGGATCGACGACGTCGATATCGAACGTGAGATACGTTGCAGCGCCCTTCAGCGAAGCGATGTGGCGGGCGATGATGGATTCGCCCTTGGCTCGCGCCTCGATGGGACCCACCAATTTGAGCCCGGCCTTCTTCGCGAAATCGAGATCATCCTTGCGGTTCAGCGGTCCTCGAATCCCGATGGAGATGGACTTCGATCCATCCAGGATGCCCTCTTCGATCGCCCGGCGAAACGGAGAGGCGTGCGTCCACGGCTCATCCCAGACTCGGTCGACGGTGTCGAGGTGGGCGTCGAAATGAATCATGGGAATGCCGCGGCGGGGCTTGCCCGACTGCTCCCACGCCGCCTTGATTCCGGCGAAGGCCAGCGAGTGGTCGCCGCCAAGCATGAGGAACCTGGCCCCAACCGACTGGTGAATCGATCGGCAATGCTTGTCGATCTGGTCGAGGGTCTGCTTGGTGGAAAATGGCGCTACCGGAACATCCCCGGCGTCAGCGATGGCCAACTTCTCGGCGACGTTGACATCCAGCTCGAGGTTGAATGGCTTGGAATACTGCGATGCCTCGCGGATGGCCCGCGGGCCGAAGCGGGCGCCCGGACGAAACGTCACGCCGCCATCATGCGGCACGCCCAGCACCGCCCAATCGATCTTCGTTCCCGGTTTGAGGTCATCGAGCCGGGGGAATCTGGCGAAGGTGCAGAGCCCGGCGAATCGCGGGGTGCGGCGGGCATCAGGCAGTGGTGTGCGTGGTTCGGTCATAGGGCATATCGGACGCCGCAACAGTGCCTATGTCAAGACGGGCCACAGGCCGATGTGTGTTTGACTGCCCGTCGTATGATCCACGCTCAGGAATTCGACCCTTCTGATCGCTACGCCCACCTTCACACTTTCATGATTCTGCTCATCGACAACTACGACTCCTTCACCTGGAACCTGGTGCATCGACTGGGAGAGATCCGGCCGGATGTCGAGGTACGGGTCATGCGAAATGATGCGATCACGCCTGAGGAAGCGATGAAGCTTGGGCCGTCGCGACTGTTGCTCTCGCCGGGGCCGTGCACGCCGCGGGAATCCGGCGTGTGCCCGGAGTTGATCCGGACCTTTCGCGGCAGGATTCCGATCCTGGGGGTATGTCTCGGCCACCAGACGATTGGCGATGTGCACGGGATGACCGTGAAGCGGCACGACGTCCTGATGCACGGCAAGACGTCGATGATTCATCACGACGGCAAGGGCATCTTTGCAGGTCTTTCGCAGCCGTTCGAGGCGACGCGATACCACTCGCTCATCGTTGAGCGCGGGACGATTCCTCCCGAATTTGAGGTGAGCGCCTGGACCGAGCAGGGTGAGGTGATGGGGCTGCGCTGGGTCGGCGAGGGCTCGGCGACGGCCCCGCTGGAGGGCGTTCAGTTTCATCCGGAGTCGTTCCTCACCACCGAGGGCCCGCGATTGCTGGCCAACTTTCTCAGTGCCTGACCGCGCTGGTGGTCACCCTGACACGCGTCTCTGGTGATCGAGAGGCAATACCCCGGGCAGGGATTCGTTACCATGGAGTTCGTGCCTGAACAGGAGAGCCTCATGAGCCGAATTCCAACGTGTCTACTCGCCCTGGCTTTGACTTCGGTTTCTGTTTTCGCCGTGGATCCACCGATCACGGACGCACCGAGCAAGGAGAACGAAGCGCCGGGTGACGCAAAGCCCCAGGTGGACAAATCCGCCAAGCCGGATCGCCCCGCGGTGATGATTCCGGATTCGGTTCACCTCGAGCGGGATGTGCGATATGCCACCGCCAAGGATGACTCGGGGAAGGACGTCGACCTCCTTTTCGACGCCATGTTTCTGAAGAAGTCCGACAAGCAGAGGATTCCTGTCATCGTCTATATCCACGGCGGCGGGTTCACCAGCGGCGCCAAGGAAGATGGCATTCCGGAATGTGTGCCGTTTGCCCTCGGCGGCTACTTTGTTGCGACGATCAACCATCGTCTGGCCCCCGCCTCCAAGTTTCCTGCGGCGGTCCATGATTGCAAAGCGGCGGTTCGGTTCCTGCGGAAGAATGCAGAGTCTCTCGGGATCGACCCGAATCGAATCGGCGTGGTCGGCCGCTCGGCGGGCGGTTATCTGGCGCTCATGCTGGCCACGTCATGGAATTCTCCGGACATCGAGGGTGAGGTCGGGGTCACCGATGTGCCCAGCGCGGTGCAGGCGGTCGTGGCGTTCTCAGCTCCAACGGACTTCGCCACGCTGCACCTTGGCTGGGGCGAAGGCGCTGCGCCGACCGTGGATCACAAGTCACCCGATTCATTCAGTCGTGTGTTTCTTGGCGGTGATCCCATTGAGGACCGATCACTCAACGATCGTTCCAGCATCTTCACCTACATCGACAAGGCCGATGCGCCGGTCTATCTGGTTCATGGCGAGGCGGACAGCCTTGTGCCGTCAAAGCAGTCGATGGACCTGCGGGACATCATGGAGGTTCGAGGCGAGGAATGCACCCTCAAGCGGCTGCCCGGCGGCACCCATGATCTGAGAGGGCCGCGAATCCTGCTGGACGCGGCGAAATTCTTTGATGAGAAGCTCGGCGGCAACAGCGTCGACATTGTCAAGAACATGGGCAAACGTCGAGGCGGATGATTCAGGTTCGCAAGAGGGCGATTTCGTTGATGATCCGGGCATGGCTCAGGATGCCGCGGCGATAACACGCCAATTCGAATTTCTCGTTTGGCGAGTGGACACGGTCATCGTCCATTCCGAATCCGACCAGGAGCGATTCCATTCCGAGGATGCGCTGCACCGCCCCCACTGCGGGAATCGAACCGCCGGTTCCGATGAGCACGCTGTCTTTGGCATAGACATCCTTCAACGCTTTGCGGGCGGCGGTGAGATAGGGCGAATCGGTCGAGACACTGATGGCGGGACTGTTGCCGTGACTCTCAAAGTGCCATGAGAAGTCGGGCGGGGTTCGATCGCGAAGGAATTGCATCAGGGCTGATTCGATCTTGCGGGGGTCCTGATTGGCGACGAGCCGGCAACTGATCTTGGCCCCTGCCTTGGCGCCGATGACGGTTTTCGCGCCCTTGCCGGTGTAGCCGGCGTAGATTCCATTCACATCGCAGGTGGGACGGGACCAGATCCGTTCGAGCGTGGATCGCCCTGCCTCGCCCATCGGTGTCTTGAGTCCAGCGCCGGCGACGAAGTCCCGTTCATCAAAATCCAGCGAGGCCCATTGACGGGCGACCTCCTCAGGGAGTTCCTTGACATCGTCGTAGAACCCGGGGATCGCAACGCGGCCGTAGGCGTCGTGAAGCTGGGCCAGGATACGGGCGAGGGCGTTGGCCGGATTGATGATGGACCCGCCGAACATTCCGGAGTGAAGGTCGTGACTGGGGCCGGAGAGCACCGCTTCGATGTAGACCAATCCACGCAACATGGTGGTGATGGCGGGCGTGGCGAAATCCCATTGACCGGTGTCGGAGACGAGGCATACGTCGGCAGCGAGGTCAGCTTTATGTTTCTGCATGAACGGCTCAAGGCTCTTCGAGCCGGACTCTTCCTCGCCTTCGAACATGATGGTGACGGGCATGGGCGGTCCGCCGGCCGCGTCGTGCCAGGCGCGAAAGGCCTCGACCATACACATGACCTGTCCCTTGTCGTCGACCGCACCGCGGGCGACGATCTTCTTCCCGCCCTTGTCGTGCGTGCTGGGTTTCAGGACCGGCTCGAAGGGTCCGGACTCCCATAGTTCGAGCGGGTCGGGGGGCTGGACGTCGTAGTGGCCGTAGTAGAGCGACGTGGGGCCATGGTAGCCCTTGGGTCCTTCGTGTTTGGCGAGCACCATCGGGTGGCCGTCGGTATTGATGAGTTCGGCGTTGAAGCCGATTTTTCGGAGTTCATCGACGAGCCATTGGCCGGCTCGGCGGGTCTCCTTGTCGAAGGATGGATCGGTGGAGACGGAAGGAATGCGAAGGAAGTCGCTCAGGCGATTGACGGACTGATCGAATGCAGCCTCGGCGGCCTTGAGGACACTGAGAAGGGAATCGGACATGGAGCCAGTGTAGCCGGAGAGTCGGGGTGCTTCGGCTCAGGGCCTCACGCAGGGGCGGATCGCATCCCGGCCCACGGGCGAGTTATCGCAAGGGCCGATTCGATCAGGACCATTAGAGCGAGGGCCATGAGGACGATGGCGGTCCATGGCACAGGGTTGGTGGTCCAGACAAAGACGCCCCCGGATGACGCGGGAAACAGGCCGGTCCGGACATAGCTGCTCAACGCCCAGAGACTCATGCAGGTCATGAACACCGTGGGGACGCCGAGAACAGGTATGACCCACCAGCGCCTCGCGGCCGGGCGGGTTGAACGACCCGGGGAGCGCCACAACCAGACCGTTGCGGCCAGCAACGCCAACGCAGCCAGCAACTGATTGCTGGCCCCGAAGAGGCTCCAGAAGAGCTTCCATGCCGGGACGGCTTGGCCTGCGGCATCGACAGGGGTCGGCGTCAGAAGGAAGGCGAGGGGAATGGCCGCGGTGATGAGCGTGCCGATCCAGCGGCCGGCGGAACCGTTCCAGCCGGTGAGTTCCTGCAGGATGTAGCGACCAAGGCGGGTGCAGACATCGAGGGTGTCATAGACGAATGTGGTGAAGGCGAGGAGGCCGAAGGTAACGGCAAGCTCGGGCGGGATGCCGAAGACGGCAAGGAAACGGCCGATTCCGTTGGCATAGATCATGTTGGCGGGGACCACGCTGCCAGAGGATTTCAGATGCGGATCGTCGGCGGCGAGCATCATGACGCAAGCGAGCGAGACCACGGCGACCATGGCTTCCATCAACATGGTGCCATAGCCGACGATGCGAGCATCGGTTTCTCGACGAAGCTGTTTGCTCGTGGTGCCGGAGGCGATGAGAGCGTGGAACCCGCTGCAGGCGCCGCAGGCGATGGTGATGAAGAGGATCGGGGCCAGGGTGGAGCCGTCCGGAAGATTCCAGCCGCGAAATGCGGGATAGGAGAGGCCGACATCACCGGTAAGGGAACCGATGATGAGCCCGATGGCGCCACCTGCGAGGGCGAGATAGAGGTAGATGCCTCCGAGGTGACCGCGAGGCTGGAGCAATAGCCACACGGGGGCGACGCTGGCCAGGACACAATAGAACAGGAGCAAGCCGCCCCAGACTTTGGCGGCCGATGCGTTTTCGAGGCTGAGCCACGCGGCAAGATCGATGGGCAGCGACTGCCCGAGCCAGATCGCGAGACCCATGAGGGGAACAAAGATGACCGTGGCCAGCCAGAGCGGCATTCGGGCGAAGCGCATGAGGAGCCCCATGGCGACGGGGAGCACCAGATACATCAGTGAGCTGGATGCGATGCCGGCACCGGTGACCACCGCGCCGTTCTCAAGCGTCTGGCGACCGACGAATGAGCCGGCCACGATGTCGGTGAATGCGACGACGATATAGATCAACGCGAGGTAAACAAACAGAAGGAAGAGAACGTAGGCTCGGGGCGAGATGTACTCGCGCACCACTTCGGCGATGGAGCGGGCCTTGTGGCGAATGCTCGCCGTCAACGTGGCGAGGTCATGGACGCCACCGATGAGAATTGAGCCGATGAGGATCCAGATGAGCGCCGGCAGCCAGCCGAACATGACGCCGGCGAGAATCGGCCCGACAATGGGACCCGCGGCGGCGATGGCGGAGAAGTGCTGGCCGATCAGAAACCGAGGAGGAATCGGTTCGTAGTCAACGCCGTCGCGCTGGGTGACAGCGGGAGTCGGACGGGAGTCGTCAAGGTTGAGGAGTCGGCTGAGCAGTCGGCCATAGCTGAAATAGGCTGCGATCAGCAGCACTGCGGAGCCGACCACGACGAGCAGAATGCCCATAGGAACATTGTGGCGATCGCTTCGACCTGTGTCGAGAGAAAGGCGTTCTCCGGTATCAAGAATTGCTCGGGCAACCTACTTGCGGCGGATGATGATGCCCGTACGATCATCCTCGGGCGGAGCGCCGGCGGAGAACTTGTCGACGGCCGCAAGAAGGCCATCGAGGATGTCGCTCGCCGACGAACTCATCAGGGGCTTGAGGGTTTGCAAGACTCGCTCGTCGCCGAAACGACTCCCGGATGGGGACGGGGCTTCGAAGAAGCCGTCGGTCAGGGCGATGAAGCAATCACCCGGTTCGAGAATGCGAACAAACGGTTCGTCGTATTTCCAATCGTCGGCGACACCGAGCGGAACGCCCCCGGATTCCAGTACCTCGAAATCCTGCGAGGAGGCGTGGTAGTAGAGAAGCGGTCCCTGGCCCGCGCTGAGGCCTTCGAGCCGGGATTCATGGACAAAGAGTCTTCCGAACCATGCGGTGACGAATCGGCTGGCCGGGAGATCCTCACAGAGCTGCTGGTTGATGTGTTGCACCATGCCCTTGAGATCGGCGCGGAGACGCACGGCCATGCGGAGCATTGAACGAGCTTGAGTTGCAGAGAGGGCGGGGCCGATTCCGTGGCCGGTGGCATCGCCGAGCAGGAAGGCGACTTCGTCGGCGGCATCGCCGGGCTTGCAAGGTTCGATCCCATCGGGACCATCCTTCATGCCGCCAAGGAAGCCGACGATGTCGTAGGCATCGCCTCCGGTTTCATCGGCGGGGAGGGCGATGGCCGCGAGATCGAACCCTGGGGTGACGGGAAGGACACGGGGAAACGTCTGCTGCTGAATGGAACGGGCGACCTGCAGGTCTCGTTCGAGTCGCTCGCGCACGACGCGGTCTTCGATGAGTCGGCCGCGACGAATGGCGACGGCAGCCTGGGAGGCCAGAGCCTGAGCGAGTGATTCATCCTCGGCGGAGAACGGCTCGCCGTTTTTCTTGTTGAGCACCTGAGAGACGCCGATCAGTTCACCGTCGTGGGCGATGAGGGGAATGGTGAGAATGGATCGGGTATGGAAGCCGGTGCGTTTGTCGATTTCCTTATTGAAACGGGAGTCGGCATAGGCATCGGGGATGTTGATGAGGGATTTCGACGCGGCGGCCTGGCCGGCGATGCCGCTGCCGAGCGGAATGCGGATCTGTGATGGTTTGGGATCGTGAGGCGTTCCGTTTCCGCCGTGGACATTCTTGAAGGGGGCGCTGATTCCGTGGGCGACGGTGGTGAAGAGTTCCTGCGACTTGGCGTCGAACTGAAAGACGGTGGCGCGCTCGGCGTCGAGGGTGTCGCGCATCGCGTCGATGACGGACTGGAGGATCTCGACGAGATTGGCGGATTGACCGATGATCCTCGCAACCGCGAGGACTCGTTCAAGGGCGGATCGAGAATCGCGAGCAGACTCCGGCACATGGTCACTTTACCCGGCTTTTGACTTCGCTGGTCACAAAGGCCCCGTTGGATGCCCTGTCGTCGTACTATGCCGTTATGACTGCCGCACAGCCTTCGTACAGCCATGGTCCCGCAAGCGTCCTGGGGCGGCCGGTGCCGCTGGATGGGGCTCGATTGTCGGATGCGATCGGCCGCCTGACGGAATCAATTCTGGCGGACTCGCGAATCCATCGAACCTCGACGGCGTGGCTACCCGACCGAGAGGAGGTGCACCTGATCCTGGAGCGGCTGACGTGGCTGATCTTTCCGGGTTTCTTTGGGCCTCGGACGTTGTCGCGGGGGGCGATGCGGGAGCATGTGTCGGCGATCGTGGAGGATGTGTCGCAGCGGCTTTTTCGGCAGCTGTCGGCCGCGTTTCGGTATGAGCGGAAGATCGAGGACGATGCATCGCATTTTGACGAGGTGTGTGCGGAGTGTGATGAGCGGGCCGGGGAGATACTGCTTTCGTTTCTTTCGGAGTTGCCGAATGTTCGGCGGATGCTGTCGCTGGATGTGCAGGCGGCGTTTGACGGCGACCCGGCAGCCCGGCATACGGATGAGATCATCTTCTGCTATCCGGGGATTCGGGCGATTACGGCGCACCGGATTGCGCACGAGTTTTATAAGCGGCGGGTGCCGCTGGTGCCGAGGATGATGGCGGAGATTTCGCACTCCGAAACGGGGATTGATATCCATCCGGGGGCGAAGGTTGGACGGTCGTTCTTCATTGATCACGGCACGGGCGTGGTGATCGGCGAGACGACGGTGATCGGGGAGCACTGCAGGATTTATCAGGGCGTGACGCTGGGTGCTGCGTTCTTTGAGAAGGATGACGACGGCAAGATGAAGCGGGGCACGAAGCGGCACCCGACGCTTGAGGACCATGTGACGGTGTATGCCGGGGCGACGATTCTCGGCGGAAACACGATCATCGGAGCGGGGTCACAGATCAACGGCGGTGTATTCCTGACGACGTCGGTGCCACCGGGCCACGTGGTTCGGGCACCCAAGGTGGAATTGACGTTGAGAAACAATCCGGAAATGCCGCCGGCGAATTTCGCGATCTGATCACGAGGCACCCTCAACCCCGCCATGGACCGGCAGGCCACACAATCCCCCGCACCGTCGATCGACGACCACCATGGCAAGGGTGTGCCCATGGTGGTGATCTTCTCATTGGGGGTGCTGCTGCCCTTGGCAGCGCTGGCGACTGGGCTGGTCTGGCTGCTTTCGGCGACGGGCACGGGAATCGCCGAGCATCTGGGATCGGCGATGCTGAATCAGGCGGTGGAGGGTGTTCGCCGAGACGTGCGCGGGTATCTCACGCAGGCGATGGCGGTGAGTGACCTGTATGCCCGGCGGGTCGAGACGGGCCGGCTTCCGGTCGACAACCTCCAGGTGTGGGAGGACCTGGCCCTGGAGGACATGCTGGCACACAGCGACATTGCATCCATTTGCTTTGCCAACCTTCAAGGCGATACCACGTGGGTGCTGCGGGCGCATGGAAGGATGGAGGTCGGCGCTGTCGACGGTCCGGGCGGGCACCGAGCGATCGAACACGAGATCTTTGCGGACGGTCGCCGGGGGGACATGCCGCTGCGGGAGTATGAATACGTGGCGTCTTCGCGGCCGTGGTATTCGGCGGCCATGCAACACGACGGGCCGACGTGGATTCCGGTGTATTTCTGGTTCGGCGACGGCGGGCTGGCGACCGAATCAGGGACGGGTTACACGCGGGCGATCTCGGGACCGGGGGGCGAGCGTGCGGGGGCGCTGGTGATTGATGTCACGCTTGGGGCGCTCTCTGATTTCCTGAAGCGGCAACGTGTGGCGGAGCATGGTCGGCTGATCATCGTGGATGGAGAAGGGCAGATTGTGGCGGCGTCTGCGGGGCCGGTGATTTCGTCGGAGAACTCCAGGCTGTCGGTGGTCGAGAGCTCGGATGCGGCGGCCCGGGCCATCGCCGTGAAGCTGAAGGACACCGACTACTCCGCAGCGCCGGCGGGAGATTCGTCGAAGGCCGTGGCGACGTTCAGTGGCATCGCATCCCTCGCGACCGGTTCATCGATGCCGGTGGAGGTGGATGGTGAGCCGTGGCGGGCACAGATGTCTGCGTTGGCGCCGTTTCCGGGCATTGACTGGTGGGTGATCGCGCTGATTCCGGAAGCGGAGTTCATGAGCGATGCCGAAGCTGCCCAGAGGCGGGCACTGTTTGTCTCCGTGGGGATGATCGTGGTGGCGGCGGTGCTTGGGTTGGCGCTGTCGCGACGAATGACGCGCCCGCTGCTGGTGCTGAATGACTTCGTGAGGCGAGTTGGCGGCGGGGATTTCAAGGCAAAGATCAATCTGAAAGCGTCTCGCGAGCTCACCGAGCTTTCGCGAGCGCTGAACGAGATGGCTGCGGGGCTTCGGCAGCGGAGTGAGTTGCAGCAATCGCTCTCGATCGCCATGCAGGTCCAGCGTTCGCTGTTGCCGCGAAGCGCTCCGTCGATCCCCGGATTGGACATTGCTGGGCGGGCGCGATATTGCGACGCCACGGGCGGCGACTATTACGATTTCATCGAGATCGCCGAAAGCCCGCGAGCGGGATTGGTGATCGCGGTGGGCGATGTGATGGGACATGGGGTGGCTGCAGCGCTCTTGATGGCGACGGCGCGGGCAGCGCTTCGTGCGAATGCGCACCGGGCGGGCTCGCTGGGAGACCTGATGACGACGGTGAACGACGTCCTGGCTCGAGACGCCGAGCACGGGCGGTTCGTGACCATGTCGCTGGTGGTGGTGGACCCCAAGACACACGTGGTGCGATGGGCGTGTGCGGGGCATGATCCCGCACTGCAATACATGCCGGAGCCCGATGGGCCGGGTGGATTCGCGACGCTGGACGGCGGCGATCTGCCGCTTGGCGTGAGCGAGAATGTGATCTATGAGGAGTATCGCGCCAAGGATGTGCCCGCGGGGTCGATCCTGTTCATCGGCACGGACGGCATCTGGGAGGCGCGCAATCCCGATGGCGAGATGTTCGGCAAAAGCCGGCTCAAGAACGTGATCCGGGCCCATGCCAATGAATCGGCGGCCGACCTTGCCGAGGCGATCGAGAGATCGGTGCGGGTCTTTGCGGACACCCAGCCCATCATGGATGACATCACGTTCGTGGTTATCAAGCTGTTACATCCGGTGTCGGCCGCAACATTGGATCATGTCGAACCTGGAGCGGCGAAAATCTGAAGGTGGGCCGGACGGCCTGACGATCTGGCCTGTATGGGACTCTTTGGAACCGATCCGGCCGTGATGTTGAGGCTGCGCGAGATTGAGCGCAAGCTCGACCTGATCATGCAGGCCCTGGAGATTCGACTTCCTGCGTCATCGTCGGCGGCTGTTGACGACGATGTGCAGATCCTGATTCGAACCGGGCGCAAGATCGAAGCGATCAAGCGTTATCGCGAGTTGACCGGCGTGGGACTTGCCGAGGCCAAGGCGTATGTCGAGACGCTGGAGCGCTAGACCGTTGCCCGGCGGGATGGCTCAGGCGTAGGAGTGCAGGCCTGAGATCACAAAGTTGATCACGATCCAATTAAAGAGCATGACGCCCGCGCCGACGACGGCGAGGACGGCGGTCCACAGGCCCTTCTCTTTCACTTTCAATCGCACATGAATGAGGATGGCGAAGATGATGAAGGTATTCAGCGCGAAGACTTCCTTGGGGTCCCATCCCCATGGCCGGCCCCATGAATGATCGGCCCAAATCGCGCCCATCACGATGCCGGCCCAGAGCAGGATGAAGGAGATTTCCATGAGGAGCATGGTGGCTCCATCGAGAACCTCGCCCACCGTCACCCGCGGCCGCTCGATGCCGATCGCCTTCGATCCGGGCACGGGATTCAACTCGGCCCGGGCGGCAGCGCCCATCGCAGCGCTGATTGGAGCGACAGGTTCGAGCTGGGCGTTCTGCATGAGGAGGCCCGCCCCGCCCATGCGAGCGTAATCAGGCTGGACGTTGAGGAACATGCGGCAGATGAAGTAGTAGCCGAGATAGAAGATGGCTGTGAAGGCGGCCATGAAGATGAGGACGTAGGAGAAAATGATGACGTTGGTGTGGATATAGAGCCAAACGTCGTGGAGGACGGGCATGATGTTGGAGATGTTGGGATTGAGCTGGACGGGCAGGAAGTGTGCCGCCATGAGGGCCACCATGCTGGCGCCGGCGCTTCCAAGGGCGAAGAGGTTGCGCATGGGATGCCTGCGGGCGAAATGCTCGAGGATGACGGCGCCCACTCCGCCGAACCATGCACTGGTGGTGACGGCTTCGAACATGTTGGCGTTGGGCCATCGTCCTGAGACATACCAGCGGAGGAGGAGGGCGAAGGTATGAAAACCGAAGGCCAGGAAGAAGACGGAAAGGCCGGCAGCTCGTGCCCAGTTCCATCGATAGATAAAGGCCATGGAGAGGAGAATCAAGGCCAGCAGATAGATCATCCATATCCAGACCATGCCCTTGGCCTTGAAGTACCAGCTCTCCCACGACAGTCGGGATTCTGTTGGATAAAGACCGGCGGAATCGGCCTGACGAACCAGGGAACTCAGATCTCGCGAAGCCGCCGTGACGGCATCGGCATCCTGGCGATACCAGGCGACGGCAAAGGAAAGCCAGGTGTCAGCGATCTGCTTCTGGAGCGCGGGGTCGAGCCCCTCGATGGGTGGGGCCGGATTGAGCGCGGAAGGGTTGGCTGAGGACGGATCTCCCTGAGGCCAGATTTCTCTCAAGCTGTGCCAGGGGCGATTCAGCCCGGCGGAGGCTGGTATGACGCGGAGGCTGTCCATGAGAACATCCGGCGAGAGCAGCGAGCGGGCGCTCTCCACTTCGCGCATGGACTTCTCCGTACGGATGAGATCAGCCTTGAATCGTTCGAGGAGCAGAGCGATTCCCGGGTCGGACAGCAGCCTGTCTGAGATCAGGCCCGAGGATCGGAAGATCTCAAGCCGGGAGACCAGGTCGGGATGCAGTCGAGCGAGTTCATCGGCGATGGCATTCCGAACAAGCTTGTTCTTCACATAGATGACGTCGGCATCGCGATAGGCGTCAGGCCGGAACATCATGTCGATAAAGGTGAAGGCGGGCGACTGGTCGGCGATGCGCTTCGGGCCCGAGACGAATTGCATCATCGCATTGGCATGCGAGTCGAAGGATTTGATCCGGCCATCAGTCATGACGGCGATGCGGCCAAGAGGAGAGAGATCGACCCGCTTCGCGAATGGCGCTGGGCTGCCAGACTCCGCCGCGGCAAGTACCGGGGAGGCACATCCGAAAGCGACGATGAGCAGCAGAATGAGAGTGTGGTGGAGGCGGGGATTCATGAACGAACCTTCGAATCTGCCGCGGCGGCAAGCGAGGCGAGCACGGCCATGCGGCGTCGGCGTTTGATGGCGGGTTTGACGTAGAACGCGTAGATCATTCCAACGACGGCGAGGCAGCAACCGAAGAGCTGGACCCAGACTCCCTCGCGGTTGCCAACGCCGAGGACGGTGTAGTTCATGCCCTTGGACCCGGGGTCACCGGGGCCGCGGCCGGGCAATGGTGGATCCCAAAAGGCCTGAAAATAGGCATATCCGCCGTGGCTGATGGGGGCGTTGGTGCTGACGGATTCGGGCGGAGTGTTTCCATTGGGCGTGATGAAGCTGACCTGACTGGTGTAGTCGCGAATGGTTCCCTGTTCGCCGGTGTAGCCGCCGACGTTGGTGGTGAGATGGAAGCTGTCGAGGATGACGGGGTCGGGAAGCGACATTCTCCGACGGGAGAGAATGACCTCGATTTCGCGGCCGTCCTTCAGGCGATAGACGGTGGGTTCGAGGTAGTAGCGCATCAGCGTCTCCTGTTCGCTTTCAAACGGATATTTATGGAAGCGCACCCAAGGAGTGCCGTTGGTCGGAGTTGCGTCAGGAATTTGAACTTTGGCAAGCGTGAAGTACTGCTCGACGTCTGCATCACGATCTCGCTGCGCCACCGGGACGATCCAAGGACGATTCTGCAGGACGGCCCGAGGCGCGTAGCTCGTGACGGCATAGTCGAGCGATTGGTCGAATTTCATCCCTGAGCCGACGACCAGAGAATCCACCCGGGACTCGGTGGGGCTTGTGGCGACGACGGCACGAAGGGCGTTCTCCTCCGGCCCTGCAACGATGAGGAGGCTGGCAACGCCGCGACCGGGAACATAGCGAATGTCGATATCCGGATCGAGAAGCGTGCCGGCGCCATGGACATCGCTCGATCCTGATTCGCGGTCGCGGGTCAGCGATGCATCTTCAAAGGCCCAGCGGGAGAACTCGCCGGACGGGGTCCGTATTGAAAGGATGGCGAGACGGTACGCCTGATTTCCGAGCACCAATGCATCTTCAATTCTTCGGACACCGATTTCGTAGTCCGTGCCTTCGATTTTCTGATACTGGACGCCCTGCTCGGCGGACGACCCTGGCGGCACCGAGAGTTCGAGATCCTTAATGCCTGCCTTGGGCACCGAGACGATCATGTGCGGCGGTTTCCGGAGCGACTCGAACTCCTGTGGTGTTGCGGCCCAGCGAAAGGCCACGGCACCATTCTCGGCCGTGGAGAGTGCGGGATTGAATGCCTCGAGTTCGTAATTGAATTGCTGACCCGTCGATGCCACGACGCGCAACGAAGCGACCGGATTGAGTCGGTCGCCGCCATCGACATTTTGCGGGAGAACCCGGGCATAGCGCAGATAGCCTGCGATCTGAAGGTCCTTGCCGGCGAGCGGATCGTCAGATGTCCTTGCAGGCACGGAAATATCGATAGGGTCGGGCGCGGGGACGGCTGGACTGGGCCAGACCTCGGCGGCCGCGGAGATGTAGTCGTTGTAGCGAGGGAGACCATCGATGGGCCGCTCGATCCATTGCTGCGTCCCTCGCTCTCGAAGGTAGAGGGCGAAGGAATGGACCAGATAGAAGGAGGATTGTGGATCGGGCTGGAGGGAGAGCGTGACGGCGGTATTGACCAATGGTTGATCCTCACCGAGGACCTTCTTGGCGCGCTTGAACGGCTGCGAGGGGTCGTTGGTCCGAATGAGGTCTTCGGTGTATTCGGGGTAATCCGCGAGAAGTTGGCGGATGAATGATTGCCCGTCGGGCGGGGTGATCATGACGTTGACGCTAAAGGCGGTCTTTCCGCTGTCGGCCCCTGACCGGATTTCCCAAGACGGGTCGGTCGCGGTGACCTCAAAGCGCCATTGCTGATCACCGGAGCTCACCGAGAGGCTGCTGCCAGGCATCGCCACCAAAGTGGCCTCCGCATTGCCGGGGGTCTGAATGTGGATGGAGCGGCGAATCACCGGCGCATCCCCTTCAACCTTGGTGGAGAAGTACCAGACGCTCCCGAGTGCCAGAATGATGATTCCGGTGTGAATCATCCAGACGCCCAGGTTGATCACCTTGAACGGGATGCGCCGAACGGTGGTGATGACGAGGTTGACGCAGAGCAGCGCAATGAGGAGGTTGAAGGGCCACCAGATAAACCACTCAAACTCAGTCAATTCGAAGGGACGCCATTGGCGAAGCTGGGCATGGGTCCACGCCGCCGGGTGAAAAATGTTGGGATGAATGGGATATAGAATTCCTGCCGACCCCACGGAGGAATAGATGAAGAGGAGGATCAAGGTTGCAATGCCAAGAGGCACACTGCTCAAGACGTTGAGCAGGAGGGTGAGAGGCCCAAGCGATTCAGGGCGCTGTGACACGGAATCGGTTGTGGATTCGGCGGTGATTGACGTTGCGGAGAGAAGCTTGGTCATCTGGAGGGCGGGGGCAAGTTGGCCGGACAAAGTGTTGATGGATCGTACGCCTTCCGGTTTGAACAAGGGCGTTGTTTGATTCGCGGTCAGGTTCCATGCCACCAGAACAATTCCCTTGAATTTTCACCCGTTTCCTCGAATGCATGTCCGGCCGGACGAGAATGAGTGTTCATGGCACGCCCCAAACCCACACACTCTATGGGAGGAATGCTCTATGCCCGGAAGAACGATCTGGATGATCGTGATATCGATCCTGATGCTCATGGTGAGGCCGGCGGCGGCAGGGCCGCCTGATCGGGTCAATTTTGATGGACCGGGGACTGTCGTCCTGGGTGCGGAATGTCTGCTCTTTGCTTCGGATACGGGAGGCGTTTTCGTTCTGCAGAATGCGCCGGATGCCATGGCTGGCGACTATCTATGGGTGACAGGTATTGTGGAATTCGGATGCATCAGCACCTGCCAGCAGGGCGACGGATGCCTGACGGCCAAATCCGTTGCGCCGGCCTACAAGGGGTGCGGAAAGCTCACACCGGGGCCGCAGTCCTGCACGGTCTTCGCGGGTGACGACGGGCAATCGTTCTTTGTTGTCGATTTCGCCAAGGGCGGATCGCCGGCAAGTTTCGGTTTCTATACCGACCTCTTTGTGACGGCGAAGGTGGTGACGACATCGTGTTTCCCGGTCGTGAGAGAAGCGCCCGGGCTTTCCATGATCACGGTGTCAGAATGCGAGCCGAAGATCTTCGCCGGCTGCGGGACGATCCAGGACGGAATCGGCTCCTGCCCGTTCAGCATCTTCGTGAGCGATGAGCTCTTCAATGGGAAGCCGAAGCTCTTTGCGCTGGCGAACATGGGCGACTTTGGAGTTGGAGATCATGTCTATGTCAAGGGAACGGAAGACATCGGCTGCTACGACGGCGCCCCATTCTTCTGTGAGGCTGATTGCCTGCTGGACAACATCATCGTGCCCTGCGGCGAGCCGTTTGTGACCTGCGGTCAACTGGTGTTTGAACAATTCTGCGGCATTCTTTTTCAGGCTGACGGGGGCGGGCTCTTCAAGCTGAGCGATCTTGGCGGGTTTCTGCCGGGGGATCACGTCCTTGTGAAAGGAGCCATCAACCTCGCCGACTGCGGCGGGACGGTTGAGTGCCTGTTTGCCTGCGTCGATGTGAACACCATTGAACTCTGCGACACATCCAAGACGTTTTCCGGATGTGGGGAGATCGTTCTGTTCTTTGAGTGCGGATTCGGGCTGGTGACTGACGAGGGTCAATCGTTTCTGCTTTCGTCGATTGGCGGGTTCAACATCGGCGACAAGGTCTTTGCCACCGGCACCATCAATCCGGATTGCGAGCAGGGATTTCCCATCTTCTGTGATGGAATCCCGTGCCTTGAGAATGCGGTGCTCGAGCCGTGCGGCGAGCCGTTTGCCGGCTGCGGACAGATTGTGCAATTGATTGAGTGCGGCTTCGCGCTTCAGACGGATGAGAGTCTGTTCCTGCTGAGCTCGATTGAGCCGTTCAGCGTCGGCGACACCGTGTTTGCCGAGGGCACGATCATTCCGGACTGCGACCAGGGTTTCCCGCTCTTCTGTGATGGAATTCCATGCCTTGACGGTGCGACGCTCTCACCCTGCGGCAACACCTTTGAAGGGTGCGGTACGCTGCAAATCGGCCCGCAGGGATGCACCATCTTTGTTCCAGGCGATAACGATGTTGCCTACGTGTTGCAGAATTACGGCAACTTTGGTCCCGGCGACAACGTCTTCGTGAAGGGTCCGATCAACGACGACGTCATCGGGTGCTTCCCGGTGGCAATTCCGTTGATCGAAAACGACGACATTCAAGCGTGCTTGCCGACGAGCTTCAGCGGATGCGGCGTGCTGCAAATTGGCCCACAATCGTGCACGCTGTTTGTCGCCGATGAAGACGGCAAGGCGTATCTGCTTGATGAGCAGGGACCGTTCAGCATCGGCGATCATGTCTTCGTCACGGGCGACGTTGAGCTGGTCGAGCACTCGTGTTTCCCGTTGACCTACCCGGTCATCCACAACGAGTCGATCACCCTGTGTGAAACGACGTTTGTCGGGTGCGGCACGTTGAAGGCAGCCACGTTCTGCGGCGCGGTGCTGGCGGCCGACACCGGCGGCTTCTATCAGCTCGACCAGATTGGTGCGTTTGCCATTGGCGACCACGTGTTTGTGAAGGGCACGATCAACCCATTCTGCAACGTGATTCCGGAGTGCTCGGTCGGATCGTGCATCGAGGTTGGAACCATCGAGGCCTGCGGTGACAACTGGTTCTCCGGATGCGGCGAGCTGGTGCTGTCGTTTACCTGCGGGTTGACGCTGAATGCGTATGACGGAAGCGGGCTCTACATCCTTCAGGGCGACCTTCCAGAACTCGATCCGGGAACGCCGGTCTTTGTCGAGGGTCCGATTCTGGAACCCGGCTGCGGCGACACGTTCGGAATCTGTCCATGCATCGAGATTGTCAGCGCGACGAAATGCATCGTGCCGGGCGATCTCAACGGAGACGGCATGGTCGATGGTGCGGATCTGGGCCTGCTGCTCAGCGCCTGGGGCCCATGCCCGATCTTCCAGATCACCTGCCTTGGAGACATCGACTGTGACGGCGATGTTGACGGCGGGGACCTTGGCCTGCTGTTGGCGGCGTGGACAGCCACCAACTGAACCGTCGCTGACCGCGACGGCCCGTTCGATGAAGTTTGACCCTCGCCCCCACGGGCGAGGGTTTTTTTCTGGCCAAGCGCCTGACGAGAGCACGGAGTGTCGCCGATGAGAACGATCTGCCGAACCAGCGTAGGATTGAACTGCTCTTTGACAATTGGGGCCGATCCGGAATCGACCGGGCAGGGAAGGCTTGTCGTTGCGCGTCGTGGAGCATGCTGGCCACGCAAAAAGCATGCACAACAACAACTGCCAACACGCAGTACGCTCTCGCGGCCTAATAACGGCTGCATGGTTTCCGCCTCACGCCTGATAGGGCGGAGACCAACAAACATCAGGCTGGTTCCAAAGGGCCGGCAGGCCCCGGCGGAACGAGACCTCAGTCTGCCATGACGACGAGAGACGCTGTCGACGGCGGCTCCGAAGTCGAGATCAAAACGTCGGCTACACGTGTAGACGCGACCTGCTGACTGTTCCGGCACGGGGGTTCAACTCCCCCCGGCTCCACTGCTCACTCAACGCCCGACCCTTGGTCGGGCGTTGTATTTTTTGCCGCAAACTAGATTCAGCCGGTCCATGCGGCGAGGAGGAGACCAAGATCGGAGCCGTTGACAGTGCCGTCACCGTCGAGATCGGCCGCGGCGTCAGCGGATCCCCACGCCGCGAGGACGAGGCCGAGGTCGGCCCCGTTCACCTGACCGTCGGCATTGAGATCGGCGGGATCGATGTTCGACGGTTCTGGATTGGCAACATCGCCAAGAAAGAGGAGCAACTGTTCCAGCGTCGCGTCGTTGACGAGGTCGAGGCCGACCAGTTCGCGGGGAAGATCGACCGCGTGGAATCGGGCATACTCGAAGCCAGCAATGAGATCCGGAGCGAATGGGAGAAATGTATTCGACGATGGGTCGGGCCTCAGGGCGTCGTTGAGAACGTTGCTGTTGTGGAAGTACGGGGTGTAGGAGGAGACCTTGGCGTAATCGGTATAGGTGACGAGCCCGACCTGCAGCGTGTTTGGAAAGTCGTCGCGAGTGAGCCGATCAAGGATTGACCACTCGCCGTCATCGGGGCGAACGAGGATGATGATGGCGTAGTCGATGCGGGCCACCTGGACCGTCAAGGATGGGCCCACCCATGGCGTCACGCAGAGAATCGAGTTGCTGTTGGTCGTGGTCTTTCGCTCGAGATGCCAGCCGGGTCCCGGAAGACAGGGTGCATTGGCTGCGCCGAATCCGACCGATGTGAATACGTAGTTCTCACCTCCCGGGGCCCAATCCATGGCCGGGTCGACGATATCCCGAGGCGTTCGCAGCATGACGCCCGCAAGCGAATAGATTGAGGCTGGGATGCTGGAACCGTCTGTGCTGGAAGCGTGAACTTCGCTCGTGATCACGAAGTTGCCCGTGACTTCCTTGAAGGTGAGCTCGCCTCGATAATCCTGAAACCAGGTGCTCGTATAGGGAATCATCACCAGCCGGCCGGGTTGGCTTGCATCGATATCGATCAATTGAAGCTGATCGGCATCCCAGCCTTCGACCGCGAAGATGCGACTCCAGTTGGACATCGTTGCCGGATTGTCGAATTCGTCGCTCATGCGACGAAGTGAGTCGGCTGGATTCACGGCGATGGCCGCGGCAAACAATCCGAGGGACAGTGAATTCATTGAACTTCTCCACTTCTCAAGCGACCGTGAGGCGGACTGGTAAACAATAGCGTGCGTGGAGTCCGTGGTCGGCATGATTCCCCTCGGTGCTGCGGTGAGAGGGTGGTCAATCGGAGGCGCGGTCGATGGCATCCGCGAGGTCATTCCTCGGCAGCGATTGCAAGACGATGTCTCTTTGTTTCGGCTTACATGGCAACGTCGGCGACTTTTGTCTGGCAGACAGGCAGTATCGTGAACGCGCAATCCAGCAACTGCCGCGGCTCTCACCGACTCTGTTCCCACCGTCTCAAGTCTGATACATTCCATGAGTTCTGCCTTGATTGCACATACGTATCCTGTTCCTATGGAGAAGTGACCATGCTCCCCCTTTCTGGAAAACTCGCCCTTGTCACCGGCGCCGGCCGCGGAATCGGCCGGGCCATTGCCTGCTCCCTGGCCCGTCACGGGGCGGACCTGCTGATCAACTACAACTCCAATGACGCGGCGGCCGAGGAGGTCAAGCAGAAGATTGAATCAATGGGCCGGAAGGCGGAACTCTGGAAATGCAATATCGCCGATGAAGCCGCGGTGCACGCGATGGGGGAAGCGATCTTCAAGAAGCACCCCGTGGTGCACATCCTGGTGAATAATGCCGGCATCACGCGAGACAAGAGCTTCATGAAGATGACGCACCCGGAATGGGATGAGGTCATTTCAGTGAATCTCAAGGGTCCGGTGCAGATGACGCACTACTTCCTGCCCAAGATGGTTGAGGCGGGCTGGGGACGCGTGATCAATATCACCAGCGTCATCGGCCAGATGGGGAATTTCGGGCAGGCCAACTACGCCGCGGCGAAGGGCGGCCTGGATGCGTTTGCAAAGTCGGTGGCGAGGGAGGTGGCTCGCAAGGGCGTGACGGTCAACTGTGTGGCCCCCGGGTTCATCACAACCGACATGACGGCCGGTGTACCTGAGAAGGCGCTGGAGCACATCAAGACGATCACACCGATGGCCCGGATGGGCGAGCCGGAGGAAGTCGCAGAGGTTGTATCATTTCTCGCGGGACCCAGTGCCAGCTTTGTGACGGGACAGGAAATCGGCGTGAATGGCGGCTTGTATATGTAACCCCACGCTCGGCGGAGACAGACGATGAAATTACTACTTCCTGTGATGTTGATCGCAGCTTCGTCTTTTGGCGGTCCGCCGGAATCTGATCCCGCACCGACGGCGGTCCCCGCAGCGCCGACCTCGAGCCCAAAGAGCACATCGGGTGCGGCCGAGAAGGTGTACGACGAACAGGCCGATGCGGGCGCTGAGATTCGCGCAGCGCTTGAACGCGCCAAAGTCAACCACACTCGCGTCTTGATTCAATGGGGCGCCAACTGGTGCGGCTGGTGCAAGCTCCTTCACAAGCTATGCCAGGAGAATCGCGATATTCGCACCACGCTCCGCAATGAGTATGAAGTCGTCCTGGTTGACATCGGTCGGTGGGATAAGAATGTCGATCTCTCGGAGCGATACGGAGCCACACTGAAGGCTTCGGGGGTTCCCTTTCTCACCGTGCTGGACTCGGACGGGGAGGTCATCGTGAATCAGGAGAGCGGCTCGCTCGAAGCCGGCAACGACCCGGTCCCCTCGCATGATCCGGCAAAGGTCTTGCGCTTCCTGACCGAGCACCAGGCGCCGGCCATAGACGCCCAGCAGTTGCTTGATGATTCCCTTGCAAAGGCTCGATCCGCCAAGACTCCGCTCCTGGTCCATTTCGGGGCGCCGTGGTGTGGCTGGTGTCACCGACTGGACCGATGGCTTGCAGCCCCCGAGGTAGCCTCGGTGTTGCACGGAAAATTGACTGAAGTCAAGATTGATACCGATCGGATGACCGGAGGCGCGGACATCCTGAAGCGACTTCGCGACGGAGAAAGCGGCGGCGGCATTCCCTGGATGGCGATTCTTGATGCCGACGGAAAGGTCATTTCTCACAGCAACATCGACGGTGCCAATTTCGGATTCCCGGGAAGCCCGAACGAGTTTGCGTCGTTTCAGAAGATGTTGCAGCGCGCTGGGGTCACGCTCAGCGAGTCGGAGACGGAGACGCTTCGTTCCGGTGCCGCAGCGCAAATGCCCAAAGCGGATGCAAAATAAGGATCGAGATCCCTTTCCAGAGGAATCTCGATCCTTTGTTTTTTCTGTCGAGCTCTGCGCAATCCGACCTGAGAGCGTTGATCGCGCCCGGCTGTCCGAATCTCTGAACTCAGTGGATGACGCCGGGGTTCATCTTGGTTGGATCTTCAACCTTGGGTTCATTGGAGATATCACGTGGCGTGGATTTCGGCGCACCGCGGTTGGAGCCGCCGGTGTTTGAGCCGCAGGCGGTCAGAAATCCGAGCGTAGCGAGCGAAAGGACGGACAACACGATGAACTTGGACATGGATAGGTTCCTCTAGGAAACAATGACCTGAGGCGGAGACATGAAGACGCCTCGGACGGGATATTGGACGCGAATCGATGTCCCGGGTCAAGCCGAACCTCCAACGAGCGCTTCGAAAAAATACCCCGCCGGAACATGGGCTGCGCCGACGGGGTGGAGGGGAGAAAGATGTCAAAGACAGCTTGCTTTTACACCAATCCAAGAGGTGTATCGGCCCCCATGTCAAAATCCTGCCACATTTTCAAGGATTGGGTGCGGAATTCGAGCCGACTTCCACGGTTGGCGGCGTGCATGAGGCCTGCAAAGCAAGAGCCAGGGGCTCCGGCACCCGAACCGGCTTCCTCGTGCGAAGATTCACAAGAACCCATCGTGAGGCACCGCGCAAAATCAGCCGTTGGTCCGCAGCACGGACAAAGATGGTGTGCCTCAAACAGCTTGTCTGCCCGCACCGGGCGACCCAGGTCGCCACGGTCAGTTCCTCTCCAGTGAACGCCTCAGCCCTGTAGTCGACTTCGTGGCGCGACACAAACCACATGATGTCGAGGGCCGCCAGCCGATCCTGGGACCAACCGACGGTTTTCGCGTGAAGCTGGGCAATCTCGTCGATCCATTGAACCGCTTGCACGTTGTTGACGTGTGGAATGCTGTGGCTGACGTGATTCGGCTGTACGACGACCTGCGCCAGAAATGCATCAGTCGGCACCTCAAGGCCGCGAAGTGCCGATTGAACATCGATTCCAAGATCGGCGAATTGTTGCGGATTCAGATCAATCATGCCGGGCCTGCCTGTTGGGCTCGACATTCTGCGGATCAATGCTCCGAAGGTAATCCCAGGAGAAGATGCCCGTCGAGTGACCATCGCTGAAGTGGATCCGAATGGCGTAATTCCCGACGAGCTCGGCCGATTCAGCCACGAGGGGGCCGCGATGATTGGCAACCTTTGCCGGCAGAACGGTAAGCGGATTCCGCGCCTGTTCCTCGCGCAACTTCCGGGAATCTGCTGACGGAGAATTGCGTCGAAGCCATGCCAGCGGGAAATGGGACGTCCGGTCGTCGGACCAGCGGACGGTGAGGCCGCGCTCGCGATCGAGATCGAGATGGACAGGCTTGTTCATCGGGCGTTCCCGGGCGCAGTGTAGGACGCGATTCGTCGATGGCGTGAGCTTGGGAATCCTGTGGTTAGAATGCAGGCCATGACAGGCACAGCGGCGAAACAGTTCGGCATGACAGTGGCGGGTGGTATCGCTGGCGCGTTGCATCCGGCTGACCGACTCTGGCAAGCCATACTTGCGGCCGACGCCCCGGTGTGCGTGGGCATCGATCCCGTCGTTGAGCGTCTGCCGAAGGTCATCTCTCCCCAGTCGCAGACCGCAGACTCCATCGCGAAGGCGATGGAAGATTTCTGCTGCGGAATTATCGAAGCGGTAGCGCGGATTGTGCCGTGCGTGAAGATTCAAGCCGCTTGCCTCGAGCGCTATGGCGGACATGGTTTCTCGGCACTGGAGCGAATTTGCGCTGCGGTGAAGCGGGCCAACCTGCAGCTGATATTGGACGCCAAACGCGGCGATATCGGCGTTACGGCAGAGCACTATGCGGCCATGGCGTTTGAGGTGATGCAGGCAGACTGGCTCACCGTCAACGGATATCTTGGTCGCGACTCCATTGAGCCATTTCTTCGCCAGGGCCGCGGGGTTTTTGTGTTGGTCCGTACCTCAAATCCGGGAAGTGACGAAATTCAGTCTCGCCAGGTCGATGAGCAGACTGGGATTGAAGCCGATGTATCGGAGTGTGTCGGCCGCATGGTTGAACACCTCGGCGAGGGTCGGATCGGCGCGAGTGGCTATTCACAGATTGGGGCGGTTGTCGGCGCCACGAAATCGGCGGATGCAGCACGGTTGCGAGCCGCAATGCCGAGATCCATGTTTCTGATTCCCGGATACGGGGCCCAGGGCGGATCGGTCCGCGACGTGATCCCGTGCTTTCATCTGGGCAATGGCCGTGTGCCAGGTGGCGGAATTGTGACGGCGAGCCGTTCCGTGATTTACGCGTTTGAGAGCGAGTGCACGACCTGGGTGGCGCAGATCCGGGAAGCCGCACTCGGGTTTCGAGATGAGATTCGAACAGGGCTTCGGAATGCGCAGGGGTTCGCGGCGTCATGAGGCAGGCATGGCCGGCCATCTGCATCCTGACGATTCTTCTGGCGATCCCGATGTTGGCCCGCTCGCATGAGTCCCGTCCGTCGAGCGGCGACATTCGAAAGCTCATCATTATCTCCCCCCATAACGAAGCCATTCGATCTGAGTTCGGACGGGCTTTTTCTCAATGGCATCAACAGCAATTCGGTGAAGCCGTTGAAGTCGTGTGGAATACACCGGGCGGCACCAGCGACATTCGCAAGGTACTCCAATCCCAATATCACGCCGACCTTCTCGCAGCGCAACCTGAGCCGGGAGGAGCGGCGGACATCGTGTTTGGCGGCGGGTCCTACGAGTTTGATGTTCTGAAGCGCGAGATCACTGCCGAGGTGAACGGACACCGTGTCAGCACGACGATCCTGAAGCCGGTGGAGTTCAGTGATGAGCAGCTGTCGGGCTGGTATGGCGAGAATCAGCTTGGCGATTCGCGGCTATTCGACCCCACAAAGTACTGGTTTGGAACAGCCCTCTCAACGTTTGGGATTGTGTACAACCGCGACATCCTCCGGGACCTTGGCGTCGACCCTCCCCACCGCTGGGAGGACCTCTGCGATCCTCGGTTGCGCGGTTGGGTGGCCATGATCAACCCAGCGCAATCAGGTTCGATCGCCACCGCGATGGCCGCCATCCTGCAGAAGCATGGTTGGAAGGAAGGGTGGAGGATTCTGAGGCGAATCAGCGCGAATTCCCGCTACTTTTCGGCCAGCAGCCCGAGGGGGCCGATTGATGTGAGTCAGGGAGAAGCCGCGGCAGGAATCTGCATCGATTTCTACGGGCGGTTCCAGTCTCAATCCGTGGTTGAGGGTGGAGCGGGAGACCGGGTTGGTTACGTCGACCCCGTGGGAGAAACAATCGTCGATCCGGACCCGGTGGCCATGCTTCGAGGAGCGCCGTCGCCGGATCTTGCGAAGCATTTCATCGAGTTCTGCCTTACGGACGCTGCGCAAGCACTGTGGCAATTTCGCGCTGGTCAGGATGGCGACCTGGGACCCGAGCAGTTTGAACTCCGGCGACTGCCGATCCGGCGGGGTTTCTATGAGCGGTATTTTGATCGAATGATCGACAAGGTCAATCCGTATGACATCGCCGTGGCGATGCCAACGCGAGAGGGCGATTTCCGTTCAATGCTCTCACCGATGCTGGCCGCAATGGCGATCGATTCTGATTCGGAGTTGAAGGAGGCATGGAGCGTCATTATCGATGATCCGGCATATCCATCGACTGCGGGCGTGGTGACGGCCGAGATGGTTGATGATCCGAACCTGAAGCGCCGGCTGACCCTGTTCGATGCCATGCCGTCGACGGATACCCCCGATGGTGTTCCGGCGGTCATGGACTCTGAAGCGTCGGTGGTTTCCGTTGGAAAGGGTTGGCTGAAGGAGGGTTGGAAGGATGCCGGGCTCTGGCCCGCCAACGCGTCGCCCGTCGACGTGCTGCGGCGACGATGGACACAGTTTTTTTCAGACAATTACCGGATGATTGTCGGCGGTCGAGAACGGATCGCGGCGACGGAATCGACACGGGGCAACGTCAACTGAAGGGCTCTCAGGGAGCACTGACCATCGTGGAATCAACACATCCCATCATGACCAAGATCGTGGCGACCATGGGTCCGGCGTGCGCGGATGCCTCGGTTGTTGAGCGATTGATTGATCTCGGCGTCTCAGTGTTCCGGCTTAATTTCAGTCATGGTGATCTCACGATCCATGCGCAATGGCTCGCCACGATTCGCAAGGTGGCCAATCGAATGAGTCGCCCGGTGGCGGTCCTGGGAGATCTCCAGGGACCGAAAATCCGCGTCGGCGACGTGGTCGCGGACGGGGTGCCGGTTTCAGCCGGGGAAACCGTCGTGTTCCAGCGGGTTCCCATCGTCGCCGATCGGGAACGGTCCCCTGCCCGTTTCTCGAGCACCTATGAACAGCTCGTCGATGACATCTCGGTTGGGCATCGGCTGCTGATCGAGGATGGACTAATTCGGCTGCTGGTTGTCGACAAGACTTCGAATGAGATTACGTGCACGGTGACCTCGGGCGGGCTGGTGCAATCTCACAAGGGGATCAATCTTCCGGACACGAGCCTGACGCTGCAACTTCTCTCGGAACGCGATCTTGCATGCGTGGATTGGGCGGTCGAGCATCAGCTGGATTTTCTGGCCCTGAGCTTTGTGCGAAATGTTGCGGATCTTCGCGAACTTTCTTCGCAAATCGAGGTCTCACGCCGCCGCCACAACGCCCACAATCTTCGCCTTCCGGTCGTCGCCAAGATCGAACGCCCCGAGGCGGTTGCCCAGATCGGCCCGATCGTTGAGGCGGCCGACGCCATCATGGTGGCCCGGGGTGACCTGGGCGTGGAGATGGAACTTGCCCAGGTTCCAATCATTCAGAAGCAGTTGCTGGCCGCGTGTCGTGCCGAGGGGAAGCCCTGCATCGTGGCGACCCAGATGCTGCAGAGCATGATCGAGACCTCATCGCCGACCCGGGCGGAAGCGAGCGACGTCGCCAATGCTCTCTTTGACGGCGCGGATGCGGTGATGCTTTCCGGTGAGACTTCGGTCGGTCGCTACCCCATCGTCGTGGTGGAGACGATGCGTCGGATTGCGCAGGCGTCGGAGGAGTATCTGGCGGGGCAGCCCCCGCTGGATCGAGCGCCGAAAAACCTCGTGGAGAGGGCCCATCGAACGGCCGCTCTCGCCCACGGGGCATGGCACATTGCGAGCGACCTTCGGGCGAAGTTCATCGTGGTTTGGTCGCAGCAAGGCGGCGGCGCCCGCTATCTGAGCCGACACCCGTTCAAGGTGCCGATCATTGCAGTCTCCAGTGATGACCGCGCATTGCGGCAGATGCAGCTTCTGCGTGGGGTGATTCCGGTGCGCATGCCGCTTCCTGAATCGCCGGCTCACTTCACGCATCTTGTGGATCAATACCTCATCGGAACGGGCTGGTGTACGGGGGGTGAGCCATGCCTGATCCTGGCCGGGGGTCCTATCGGCCAATCAGGTGTGACGAATGCCCTCGCCATTCACTTTGTGGGCAATCCCGACAGCGGCTTCTCGCGCATGGGCGCAGAGTGAGCCAAGCGACCTGGAGCACGTCGAATGCGTACCGCCGCGATCCTTTCCATTGGCGATGAACTGATAACGGGCCAGACGGTTGATACCAATTCCGCGTGGCTGTCGGATCGCCTCTTGGGACTTGGGTTTCGCGTCGTCGAGCATCGAACGGTGCCTGATGATCGCGAGATCCTTGCGGCGTCAATCCGGACTCTCCACGAGGTCTGCGACATCGTGATCCTCACCGGCGGGCTGGGGCCGACACTCGATGATCTCACTCGGGAAGCTCTTGGTGAGGTCGTCAATCCTGGCGAACCGCTCGTAGAGGATGCCGAAGCGCTTCGGCAGGTAGAACAGTGGTTCCGCCGCGGCGGCAAGGCCATGCCCGCATCGAATCGCCGTCAGGCATTTCGACCTCGAAGTGGCGAGATCATCGAGAATCGATGGGGAACGGCTCCCGGACTCCTTGCTCAGAATGGTGATCGGCTGATCGTTGCGCTTCCAGGTCCCCCGAGAGAACTGGAGCCCATGTTCAATGAACTTGTCAGGCCGCGAATTGAATCGTGGAGCGGCCGCGAGACGATTGCAACAGGGATTGTGCGACTTGTGGGCCTGGGCGAGTCGGCGGCTGCGGAGCGCCTCGGCGAGATGATGGATCGAGATCGAAATCCGTTGGTTGGCACGACGGCCGCCGGTGGAATTGTCTCGGCGCGAATTCGCGCCACCGGGATTCGCGCGGAGGAGCTGGTGCAGATCGACCTGAAGGAGATCGGGTCGCGATGGGCGCCATATGCGTTGGAGCCGGACACCTCGCTCCCCGAGGCGGTGATCGAGCTGCTGGTGCGACGCGGGTTGAAGCTGGTGATGGCAGAATCCTGTACCGGCGGCCTGCTGGCCTCACGCCTTGTGGATGTTCCAGGTTCGAGCCGGGCGCTACATGGCGGATGGGTCACCTATTCAAACGACATGAAGATTCGGGACCTTGGGGTGCCGGCTGAGGAACTGGAACGGCTCGGGGCAGTTTCTGCTGAGGTTGCCCGGTCGATGGCTCTGGGAGCCTTGGAGCATTCCACGGCCGACGTTTCCCTCGCCGTCACGGGCATCGCGGGCCCCGACGGTGGAGGTGCCGAGAAGCCGGTTGGAACGGTTCACCTCGGCCTTGGACGGCGGCTGGGACGCAACCTGAATGTGGTGGCACGGCGGTTTCGATTCTCCGGTAATCGCTCTGACATACGGGAACGGGCGGCAATAACTGCGCTACAATGGTTGCGACTTGAACTGCTCGGTCACCCGATGACTCCCATGCTCTGGGATTGGCCGCAAAACTCTGCCGACTGACGCAAACCTTGATGATCTCCCCTGTGATTGAGGCAACCCAAGCCTGGGTGGCTCTTGGCTCGAATCTCGGAGAGCGCGAGCAGTTGCTTCAATCAAGCCTGCGCGCGATGGACGGGATCCCCGGGACGCAGGTTGAACGAGTGAGCGATTTTTTTGAGACCGTGGCGGTTGGACCCGGTATTCAGGGAAAGTACCTCAATGCGGCCGTAGCGCTCCGCACGACCCTCACGCCCCGGAGGCTGTTGGAATCCTTATTGAACATCGAAGCCATGCACGGTCGCCGGCGCCACGCCACCGTTCGCTGGGAGGCCCGTACGCTCGATCTGGATCTTCTGATGTATGGAACTGCGACGATCAGAGAGCCCGGACTCTGCGTTCCACACCCTCGAATGCACCAACGCTTTTTTGTCCTCGAACCTTTGGCACAAATCGCACCGGAGATCGTTCACCCGGTGATCAACCGTACCATTTCCGAACTGCTAGGTGATCTGCAGATGGAATCCGCGAACGGTAATTTCTGTCCTTCTGGATTGTTGACCGATGGAATCGTCGGCGTCACCCATCGAGGGTGAGCCTCGCCAGTGAACTCGCACTCCCTTGGAGCAATTGAACCCATGCGCTTGTTCGTTTCAATCCTGCTTGCGGCCTCGAGCCTCTCCCCCGTCATTGCCCAGGACGCGATGCCGGATCAACCAACGCCGAATACTTCATCGCCGCAGACGCCGGAGCCAGCCGCCCTGCCGGAAGCTCCGCCGTTCATCACCATCCCCGACTCGGCAAAGACCGAGAGTTCGATTGCAGGCGGCCGTGCTCTGCTGGAATCGATGATGAAGGCCTATAAGGCGGCACCGACCATTACCGACACCATCAACCTTGCGATCACCATGTCGATGGCACCGAACGCGGTCCAACGTCAGTCGTTGACGATCGCCATGGCGGACGGGGATGAAACCCGGATCGGCATGGACGGCGCCACGATCACATCGTCCAAGGGCAACATCTACGTTGAACAGGCCGACTCACCGAAGAAGTACATGGTTGCCCCTGTGAAGGATGGCGACATGATCGGCACGTTGAACGACATCATGGGCGGCAACACCGCTCCGATTCCCCACCTGCAACTGCGCCATGCCAAGACGATGGATGATGCCTATGCCGCGTTCACCATGGGTGCACTGACGGAGTTGGCTCTGATCGGCGCGGACTCTGACACGTTGTATTTCCAAGGCAAGGAGGGCGCGGTCCAGGCTGATGTCAATACCCAGTCGAACCTGCTTTCGAAGATGAAGATGGATTTCACTCCCCCCGGCGCTCCGCCCGGCATCAAGGTCAATGTTGACTTCTCGATGGATCCGAAGATCTCGGAGGCCCTCGAGAGCCCGATCGCCTTCGATCCCAAGGACCGGAAGGCCGTGACCTCGCTGGCAGATCTCGAACCGTCCAGCCTTGAAGTGGGTGAGATGGCCCCGGACTTCACGCTCCTTTCGCTCGACGGAAAGACCGTGAAGATGAGCGAATTGAAGGGCAGCGTTGTCGTGCTTGACTTCTGGGCGACCTGGTGTGGTCCCTGCAAGAAGGGGCTGCCGGATATCCAGAAGTTCCACGATTGGGCGAAGGACTCCGGCAAATCGATCAAGGTTTTTGCCGTCAATGTTTGGGAGCGCGGCGACAATCGGGATCAGCTGGTCAAGGATTTCTGGACCGGACAGGGCTTCACCATGCCGACCCTGATCGATGCGGATGACAAGCTCATCGGTGCCTATGGATTCCGCTCCATTCCAACGACCGTTGTTATTGACGACCAAGGCAAGATCTTCAAGATTCACAGCGGCCTTGTTCCGGGAACGGACATCGTGAAGGAACTTCAGGCTGAGACCGAGGAAGCCGCCAAACACTGACGGATTCCTCAGTTCATTCGCTCATGAACCGCGGCCAATTGGCCGCGGTTTTTCATTTCGAGGCCGCTATGATTGCTCTATCAGGAGGTTCAGATGCGACAACTGTCACAAGGATTGGCGGCCACTCTTCTTGCGGCGAGCATCGGGCTGGCAGTACCGGCGCAGGATGCCACGGCCACGAACCCCGAAGCCGCCAAGGCATTTACTGAATTTCTCGCTGGATTCCGGAGTCACGATGCTGTTGAAGTGAAGTCGAAGACGACCGTGTCGGTTTCGTCGGCCGAGGCCGCAGCACCTGGGCAGACGGTCGAAGCCACGATGACCTACAGCATGGGGAAAGACAGGCCGAGGTATGCCACGGGCACCTTGCGTGGCTTTACCTTCTGGTCCAGCGGAGGGCAACTGAGCATTATCCATGAAAGCAATCCCCACGCGTATTTCTCAATGTCGGATGACGATTCGCCGTTTTATGCGCTGATGCAGAGTTTCGTGGATCTTCCGTTTCCGGATCTCGCCTTGGCATTGGGAAATGAGAGCACTGAAGACGTTCTGATGCAGCTTCATCCAAGAGCACCAATGATCCAGCCGACGAGAGTGGAGCGCATTCAGAAGGACGGCCGAACGCTCGAGCAATTCCTTCTGGAGTCTGCAGATGAGCACCTCACCCTCGTTGTGGATCCAAGCACACAATTGCCAATTTCGCTGGACGCCAAAATCACGGGAGGCCCGTTTGTGCAGCCCGGAAGCTCATTGCACTATGAGCACAAGTTTGACTGCACGGTGTTGAAGCCTGCTCCGGGTGAATCGACCTATTCGTTCCAGCCGGGTGAGCGTCAACGGGTGGACATGCTGGCCTCCCTGGTCAAGCAGTCTCCGCGGGAGCCCGCCAATCAGGACGGCGAGGGGTTGCCCGAGATGCCAGAGGGTGTCGGACCGCTCGTGGGCAAGCCCGCACCTGAACTCAAACTGCCCAGCCTCGAAGGAAAGAATCTGGACCTTGTGGCGTTGAAGGGGCAGGTCGTGGTGGTTGATTTTTGGGCCACCTGGTGCCCACCCTGCCGGATGGCGCTGCCGGAGTTGCACAAGGTTGCCTCGTGGGCGAAGGATTCTCGGCTTCCGGTGGGAGTGATCACCGTCAATCTCGAGGGCAACCCGAATCAGGACGCCGTCATGACGGCGGTTCGAAAATTTTGGACCTCGAACAAATACACCCTTCCGGTGGCCATGGATTTCTCGGGCACCACTGCGGCCGCCTGGGGAGTCAACGGCATCCCTGCGACGTTTGTTGTCCGGTCTGACGGCGTTGTGCATGCGTCACACGCCGGATTCAGCCCGACGTATGCCGAGGACCTTAAGGCGGAAATCAAGGGAGCGATTGAGGCCCTGGAAGGGAAACCCGCGGTTGGCCCGGGCCAATAGGGGCGTCGATTCTTCTGTCTCCGATACCAAACGACCGATCTCTCTCTTCCATTGTCCACGATTCGCCTGCCTGTCCTGGATGGCCGCGACCGAAAGCTGAACGACGGCGATCGCGATCGAATTGCATCGGACCTGAGGGCGTTGATCGACGGTTCGGTTCGGTTCTCCCGGCATGACAGGATGCTCTACGCCACGGATGCGAGCATCTACCAGATGGAGCCGATCGGCGTGGTGGAACCGAAATCGCCGTTGGACGCCGTTCGGGTCGTTCAATACTGCGGTGATCACGGGCTGGCGATCCTGCCTCGCGGCGGAGGAACGGCTCTGGCCGGTCAGACGGTCAACCGGGCCGTCGTGATTGATTTCTCAAGGTGGTGTCGGGGCATTGGTGCCGTGGATGTCGCCCGACAGCGGGTGCACGTGGAACCGGGTGTGGTTCTCGATCAGTTGAACCAGACCCTGGTTCCGTTCGGCCTCATGTTCGGGCCGGACGTTGCAACGGCTTCGCACGCATGCCTCGGCGGCATGATCGGAAACAACTCTGCCGGTGCGTATTCGATTCTGTACGGGCGAACGGTCGAACACCTGGAGGCAGTGGATGTCGTGCTCTCAACCGGTAAGCGACTTCATCTCTTTGAAGGGGCAGCAGATTCCAATCCAGATGTTGCGATGATCACCCGACAGGTCGCATCGGTTGTGAGACCGCTCTCCGATGAGATTCGTCGGCGATTCCCGAAGATCAAGCGACACGTCGATGGATACAACCTTGACCTGATGCTCGAACAGCTTGAGCGCTCAACCCCCGGCACTTTTGATCGGGTCAATCTGGCTCATCTTGTGTGCGGATCCGAGGGCACGTTGGCGACGACGCTGGGAGCGACGCTGCGTCTCGTTGATCGCCCCAAGACGCGTGGGCTTGCGATTGTTGGCTATGCGAGCGTGGCCGAGGCGCTTTCCACCCTTTCAACGATTCTCTCCACCGAACCGGCCGCCGTTGAGTTGGTTGACGACGTTGTGATCGAAGTCGCCAAAGCCAACTCCGAATACAGGCACTACGTCGAGCTGATGCCCCAGCCGACTACGGGCAGCCTTGGCGCTGTGCTCTACGTGGAATACTTCGGCCAGGAGCCGGCGTCTATCAGCGCTTCGTTTGCACGACTTCGTTCCGTCCTGAGCTCTCGACCGATGGAACTCCACACCGATCCGCAGGCGATGGCTCGGGCTTGGAAACTGAGGAAGGCCGGAGAGCCGCTGCTTCATGGAATTCCCGGACTTCGAAAACCTGTAACGTTTGTCGAAGACACTGCCGTGGACCCCGCGCGGCTTCCCGATTTTGTTGATGAATTCCGTCAAATCGTGACCCGGTACGGCACCACGGCGGCCTATTACGCACATGCGAGCGTCGGTTGCCTTCACATCCGGCCGATGATTCATCTGAAGGATCCCGGCGATCTCGCGGTCATGCAGCGATTGGCATCGGATGTGGCTGCGCTGGTGTCTCGATACGATGGAGCTCTCTCAGGAGAACATGGCGATGGGCGCGTTCGATCGCCGTTTCTGGAGCAATATTTCGGACCGCGCATCTGTGAAGCGTTTCGCGCCATCAAGAGGCTCTTCGACCCACAAGGGTTGATGAATCCGGGCAATATCACCGCTCCCACCGCGATGGTCGATCATCTTCGCGTCAAGCCGCATGAGGACATGGTGACCGTGCCATTCGAGCGGACCTACTTCAACTACGAGCGTGAACACGGATTTGAATCGGCCATCGAAATGTGCAATGGAGCGGGTTTATGCCGGAGGGTTTATACGGGCGGGGTCATGTGTCCCAGCTATCGGGCGCTCCGGGACGAACGCCATGCCACGCGCGGGCGAGGCAATGCCCTGCGACTCGCCGTCACCGGCCAACTCGGCAACGGAAGCGACCGGTGGTCTGACCCCGAAACACTCAAGACGCTCGACCTCTGCCTCTCCTGCAAGGCGTGCAAATCCGAGTGCCCGAGCAACGTGGACATTGCCAAGCTCAAGGCGGAGTACCTGGCCCATCATTACCAATCGCTTGGACGAACTCCCTTCTCGTCTCTGTTTTTTGGGCATGTGCGAGAGCTCAATCGGTTGGGAGCACTCACCCCCGGATTGGCAAACTTCGTCAATCGGCTGCCCTTAACCAAGTGGATCCTCGAAAGGACCCTCGGCATCGATTCTCGACGAAGCGTGCCGGAATTCTCCCCATCTCTCTGGTCGACGCTGAGGCGGAGAGGAGGCCAGCGCGCAACCAGTGGGCCGGTGGTGCTCTTTCTTGCAGATTGCTTTACAACCTACAACGAATCGGGCATTGGATTGGCCGCGGTGAATCTGCTGGAACGATGCGGCTATCGGGTCATCATTCCGGATGTTGGTTGCTGTGGACGAGCGCTGATCTCGAACGGAGCATTGCCTGAGGCCATTCGCACCATTCGAGCCACGGCTCAGAGGCTGATGGATGCGGTGGCGAGCCACCAGGCAATTGCGGTCGTGGGCTGCGAACCAAGTTGCGTCTCCGCTATCAAGGATGACTGGCTCGACCTTTCGTTGCGTCTTGACTCGTCAGGCCTCAAGTCCCTCGCAGCCAAGACGCATCTCTGTGAAGAGTTCATCCATGCCCGATGGAACGATCACCCAAAGCGGCTGGAATTCACCCGTTTCAAGGAACCGGTCCTTCTGCACGGGCACTGCCACCAGAAGGCGCTCTGGGGAGTGGAATCTTCGGCTGGGGCACTGCGCCGCGTGTGCGAGAGCCTCAACGTCCTCGACAGCGGATGCTGCGGAATGGCGGGATCCTTCGGCTTTGACCGAACCCGATATGAACTGTCGTTGCGCATCGGCGAACAGAGCCTGTTTGGCCCCGTCCGCGAGCACCAGACCGCGACAATCGTGGCGCCCGGCACCAGTTGCCGACACCAGCTGCGCGACGCACTTGGCCGCCACGCCATCCATCCGGTTGAGCTTCTAACGCGTTGCCTCGCGGACAGTTCAGTTGCCGCCAAGCACCGGGGCGACTGATGCCATGTCATCGGCGATAGCCTGCACGATCGCTTCCTGCAGCTTCTTGGCCTTCGCCACGCCGCCGGCTTCCGTGATCTTGTTGCACATGATGCTGAATGACCTGCGACGTCCATCGGGCATGGTCACATATCCCGAAAGGCAACTGACACCGTTGACGAAGCCGGTCTTGCACTGAACGATCGCACCCGACTTTCCAATCTGCCGAAAGCGACTCTTGATGGTTCCGGTCTCACCCCCTACCGCGAGACTCTCCACAAAACCGGCTGACAGCGAACTGTCCTGATGAAAGCTATTGAGCCAGGCGGTCATCAGGTTCGGAGGAACCCGGTTCTCCTTGCTCAATCCGCTGCCGTCAGCAGCGATGAAACCGGATGTCAGCTTGGGATCGTTGACCCGCTGGATGACCACGTGCCGCACGATGGACGTGCCTGAAGCCCAGGAACCACTCTGTCG
Source organism: uncultured Isosphaeraceae bacterium (assembly GCA_964407695.1). GTDB lineage: Bacteria > Planctomycetota > Phycisphaerae > Phycisphaerales > SM1A02 > CAYOWQ01. The sequence continues at coordinate 38,233 of CAYOWQ010000007.1, forward strand.
GGTCACACCGGCTCCGGATCGCTTGAGTAGACACTCGGCGTACAAATTCTGACTGTCCACGTTGCAACGACTCAAAACGGTCGTCAGTGGTGATTGAACGGTCGGACCGATCGCCTCACCCACGAATTCAGGGTCAGACGAAGTGGCTGTGCGAACGCCACCGACCTTTATTCCAAGGGACTTCAGTCGTTCAGACAGCAGCCGCCCGAAGAATGCCGGCACATCATTCAGAGTGACCCGGACCGGCTCGCGATACGAGAACTTCACATTACCCCGGAAGCAAAGTTCATTGGTTCCCAGTGTGCGGCTCAGCCAAGCGGTGTTGTTTGATGTGCTGACACACGTCCCCTGGTTCCGCGGCGTCAGCCACGGCGCAAACGGTTGAAAATTGGAAATCTCCGGCCGCTGTTTTCCGGGTTTCGGATAGAAGTAGAGCATGTTCAGGTGCACGTTGAAGCCGGACACCTGGGCGAAGGACGGGGTGTTGAGTTGGTCGACCGGCCACGAGGGGTGCACGAATTCACGGTCGAAGATGCGATCGTCGACGATGATTTCGTCAAACTCGGACTTCTGGAGATCCTGAATCGGCTTGATCCACAGCGACAGGAAGGTTTCAATGTCCATGCCCGTTCGTTCAGCACCGGTCGAATCCCGATACGGCATGATTTCAAGGAGCTCCGGGTCGCCAAACGCCGGATCGCCATCGCCAACAACCACCAGCCGGTTCTTGTCGTTGATCAATCGAGTCTGAAAGGAAAAGCTCGGCCCGAGCACATGCAGCGCTGTGCCGGTCGTCAGCAGCTTCATGTTGCTTGCCGGGATAAACGGCTGGTCGCCTTCGATCGAGATCAGTAATCGATCCGTGTCGGCATCACGAACGCTCACCCCCACGATGGCTTCCTTCATGTCGGCCGTTCGAATCGCCTCGCGGACGTCGTCCGAAAGGCCCGCCATCGATGGACCGGCCGCAAGACCCGCAAGGGCCGCGGCCAGAACGAGTTTCATAACGTGGTTTCGAACCTTCAACATCGTCCTCTGGACCTCCGCCAAGGGCATGATGGTGTGTGTGTGGGATGCCGACCGACCTCAGTCTATCGGCCGAGCCGGAGGGATTCCTGCAGGGGACCCGGAGGCTCTGTTCGGTCGACCACAGATTGTCCTGATTGATTACGATTTCACGGAATACTCGACATGTCCAAGACCGCAATCCATGAACGTATTCGGACCCTCCGCCAGCTCCTTGAGAAGGCGAATAGGGCCTATTTCGTGGACGCGACGCCGATCATGACCGACCGGGAGTTCGACGATCGGCTCTGCGAGCTTTCGGTCCTGGAGAGAGAGCACCCAGAGTTCGACGATCCGTCAAGTCCGACACACCGGGTAGGGGGCGAGCCAATCGAAGGCTTCCAGACATTGGCCCACCGAATTCCCATGCAGTCGATCGACAATACCTACAGTGTCGACGACCTCCTTGCATGGCATCAACGGGTCGTGAAAATGCTGGGGCACGACCACCAGGCCTTTGTTGTTGATCCAAAGATTGACGGGGTCGCCATCGGCCTTCGCTATGAGGACGGCTCGCTCGCCTCAGCCATCACCCGGGGCGATGGCGAACGCGGGGATGACGTCACCGCGAACGCGAGGGCCATTCGCGCCATTCCGCTCAAGTTATCCGGCGAGGCGATCCCCGAGATTCTGGAGGTGCGTGGCGAGATCTACATGCCGACCGCCGAATTTGCCAGAGTGAACCGGGAGCGAGAGGATGCCGGCGAAGCGCTCTTCGCGAATGCCCGCAATTCCACGGCGGGCACCCTCAAGAACCTTGATCCGAAAATCGTCGCAAACCGGAGATTGGCATTCTCCGCTCATGGCCGCGGAGAGGTCCGGGGATTGCGCGACTCCACGTATTGGGCATTTCTTCAGTCCATCCGGGCCCTGGGTATTCCGGTAAGCCCGCTGGCACGGCGTTGCACTTCGATCGACGCTGTGGTGGAATTGATCCATGGGTTTGAAGGGATTCGACGCGAACTGCCCTATGCGGTCGACGGCATGGTCGTGAGGCTGGATCGATTCGCGGATCAGGAGAGTCTCGGATCAACCAGCAAGGCCCCACGATGGTGCATCGCATACAAGTACGCGCCGGACCAGGCGACATCGACCCTGCTGCGCGTGGATTGGCAGGTCGGCAAAGCCGGCACGCTGACGCCACGCGCCACCATGGAGCCGGTCGTGCTCGCCGGGACGACCGTTTCGCACGCAACATTGCACAACATCGAGGAGATCCGCCGGCGCGACATCCGAGTCGGAGATCACGTCATTATCGAGAAAGCCGGTGAGATCATTCCTCAGGTGGTGGCGCCGATCGCGGACCGGCGGACGGGAATGGAAGAAGTGATCGAACGCCCCAGTCGATGCCCGGCTTGCGGAGGTCGGGTTGAGCAGGAGGGCCCCAAACTGTACTGCGTCAATGCCGAGTGTCCGGCCCAGTTCCGCGAGAAGCTGAAGTGGTTCGTCGGCAGGGATCAGATGGATATTGACGGCATGGGCGAAAAGGTCATAGATCAGTTGTGTGATGCGGGTTTGGTGACCCATTTTGCGGACATCTTTGGACTGACCAAGGCCCGCCTGATTCAGTTGGATCGATTCGGCGAGAAGTCGGCCGACAACCTCGTGGCTGCAATCAACGTGGCGAAGGGACGGGGCCTGGCCCGCGTTCTTGCCGGCTTGGGTTTGCGCCATATCGGTTCCGCCGCCGCCAAAGCGCTCGCCCGAACGTATCGCAGCGCTGATGAACTGCTCAAGGCCGACAAGGACTCTCTGCTTCGGGTCCCCGACTTCGGAGAGATCACCGCCCAAAGTCTGTACTCCGCACTTCAGAGCGACAAGGTTCGCGAGACCTTTGAACGCCTTCGGGTGGTTGGCGTTGACCTGACAAGCAAGGAACCTGCCGCATCCTCCACGAACTCCCCCTTCGGCGGCAAAACCGTCGTGATCACGGGCACCTTTGAGTCGATGGATCGAGCGGCCATGACGGAGAAGCTGGAGGCCCTTGGGGCCAAGGTCAGTGGTTCGGTCTCCAAGAAGACGGCCATCGTCGTGGTTGGTGAGAATCCGGGGTCGAAGCTTGAAAAGGCTCGCGAACTCGGCATCGAGACGTGGGATGAAGCCCGCTTACTTCAGGAAATTGGTCAGAGATAGTGCCAGGCCACACATCTCGATCGCGCTGAATCTCATACGATACATCCATGGGCCAGGTCGCGCTGGGAATACGAAGTCTTGCCTTCAAGGTGGCGGTTTCGTTCGTGCTTGCGGCGATCTGGGTTTGGCTGCTTGGTGGGACATTGTGGCCCCGACCCGTCACGGTCGACCTTCCATCCATGACGTTGGGGGCGGCAACGGTGAACCTTCAGGTGACGGTTCAGGAGAGTGACCAGCCCCTGGTCTGGGTGCTCATGAAAACTGAGGGAAAGGACCGTATCCAGATCGGAGGGCCCTGGCGATCGGCGACCGACCTCATGCTGACCGACAACGGTGCATGTTTCGGCGCCCGAAATGAGCCCAGCGGGCCTTGGATCGTGTACAGCATTGATCAACGGGGCACATTGTCGATCGTGGCGACACTGGATTCACGATTACACGTTGAGCAGCAGCTCGAGGCTCTGGCCACGGATGCCCCGGCGGCGCCCCATGCAGAACGTTGAGTTCAAGGCCGAGTTGCGAGATGCCGTTGCAGCGCGGTCGCAGTGCAGGCTCCTTGGGGCCAGTTTCATCGGACACATGCGTCAGACCGACACGTACTTCCGAGTCAATGATGGACGCCTGAAACGACGTGAAGCCCCCGGCGAGCCGGACGAATGGATCGTCTATGAACGGCCAAACGTCGCAGGACCTCGCTTGAGCACCTATATGCTGCTCTCCCCGGAGCAGGCGTCTCGACGGTACGGCTCGCTCGGGCTCAAGGAATGGCTTCGGGTTGTCAAGGACCGGGAACTCTGGATGATTGACAACGTCCGCATCCACATTGATGAAGTTGAACAGCTCGGTGGATTCCTGGAATTTGAAGCCCGAGTCGATTCATCGAACACGGTGGGATCCTGCGATCGCCGCATCGCCGAGTTGCGCGAGATATTCCAGCCGTGTTTGGGCGAGACCATCGGGGTGAGCTATAGCGATCTGCTGGCGCGCCGAATCGTGGACACTCTGAGCTGAATCCGGAGGAGAGATCGAGATCCATCGGGCCGAAATCGCGATCGCCAGAATTCCGCCCAACGCAATTCGATACCAGCCGAAGACAGAAAGACCATGGCGGTTCAGGAATGCCACGAGCCAGCGGATGGCGATGGCTGCGGAAATGCAGGCGATTGCCAACCCCAGCAGCATGACCAATGGCCCGCCGAGTTGATCAACGAATTGCGGGAAGCCACCCCGCATATGTTTGGCGAGTTTGTAGACACAGGCCCCGCCAAGTGTCGGGAGGCCGAGAATGAAGCTGAACTCGGCCGCGTGCTTCGGCTTCAGACCCACGAGCATTCCGCCGACAATGGTCACCATGGAACGACTGGTTCCGGGCCACATGGCAAGGCATTGAAGAAGGCCGATGACGAACGCCTGTTTCCAGGTGAGGTTCTCAAGCTCTGTCCATGATCCCCCTGCCGTTTCACGGTCGAGGTGCAGCAGGCGACGTTGCCAGGGCCCGATCAAGATCAGCACGATCCCGCCTGCAACTAAAGCGCCAATCACCGGCCCGGGATGAAAGAGATGGGCTTCGATCCAATTGTCGAGCACGACACCAATACACGCCGCGGGCAGGAAGGCAATACAGGTATTGAGAGCCAGGCGACGTCCCCCGGCATCGCGGCCGAGCAGCCCTCTCACCATTCGAACCACGCTGGACCAGTAGAGGCCGAGTACAGCAAGGATCGCTCCACCTTGAACGATGATATTGAAATCGTTGACCGCCTGATTGCCTTCGAGCCCCAGCAGCCATTGTGCGAGGATGAGGTGCCCGGTTGAACTGATCGGCAGGAACTCGGTGACGCCTTCGACAAGTCCAAGGATCAAGGCTTGTATGAGAGTCATAGTGGAATGGCCGAAGGTTTCATCGTCGATTCAAGGACGGAGCCATCAATCAGGGATTCGAGAGCCACGGCATGAGGGAGCGGACCGCTCGGCCGGCCTCCTCCATCGGGTGAGATTCGAGCGATCGACGATTCGACTGGAGTCGAATCGAACCTGCGTCATAGTCCTCGCGAAGTCGCTGGGCGAAGACCCCCGAACGGATCAGGTCGAGCATGGCGACCATCTGCCGGCGCAGGTGTTCGTCGTCGATGCTCTTGATCGCTTCATAAGCTCCGAACTCGGCGGTGTTGCTGATGGCATCACACATCCCGGAGGGCCCGCGCGCATAGAGCAGATCGGCAACCTGTTTGACCTCGTGGATACATTCGATATACGCAAGCTCCGGCGGATATCCATTCCGGGTCATGATCTCGAATGCCGCGCGGCAAAGGGCCAGCAGTCCGCCGCAGAGGACAGCCTGTTCTCCGAAGAGGTCCGTTTCCGTCTCGGCAGCAAAGGATGTCTCAATAATTCCTGCGCGAGCGCTTCCAATTCCATTGGCCCACGCCAGCGCTATGGCCATGGCATCGGGCCCGGAACCCGGCTGATGAATCGCGACAAGCGAAGGAATTCCGCGGCCTTCGAGATACGTCCTTCGAAGGGTCGTTCCGGGACCCTTTGGAGCCACCAGGATGACGGCGTGATCCTGAGGGATCTGAACGAGCCCATAGCGAATATTGAACCCATGGAGAAATCCGATGATGGCGTGCGGGCGCAAAATCTGGGAAATTCCGGCCAACACCTCCGGTTGAACCTCATCAGGCAGAGCAACGATGATGAGGTCAGCCAACGCTGACGCAGCGCCAAGGCCGGCAACCGAGAATCCATCGCGTTGCGCTGCGTCCGCGCCCGGCCCTTCGCGGGCTCCAATCAGAACGTTTTGGCCGGAGTCGCGGAGGTTGAGAGCATTGGCCCGACCCTGGTTCCCATAACCGAGTACGACAATTGTCCTCTCGCGGAGCGGCTCGATGGGAGCGTCATGATCTCCCTTCCTGACACGCAGTGGCAGACCCGTCACCGGGGAATCCTCGCCAAGCGGTGAAGGCCATGATTGAGGGCAGTTGTGAGGAGCGACTGGTCTGGGAGTGTTCCAGCGCCAAACATTGACTGATGGGCCAAGCAAACCCCCAGTCTGATCAATCCGACCTTCGCGCCTTGCTGGCGCAGCGAGGTCTGCGCTGTACCAAACAGCGCCTCGCGGTCTTCGAGACATTGACCAGGTCGAGAATGCATCCGACGGCAGAGGAGTTGTATCAGATCGTCAACGAGAAGGATGGAGGCTTGAGCAGGGCCACGGTTTACAACACGCTCAACGCGCTGGCAGATGCCGGACTGGTCCGCCGAATGCCCTGCGACAACGGACTATTTCGCTTTGACGCCGACCTCTCCGAACATATTCACGTGAGGTATCGCGAGAGCGGTATCGTTCGAGATCTGCCGCATTCGCTTAAGAACCGGTTGATGTGCGGCTGTTGTCGTGATGCCCTGTCGGCAATTGCCAAAGACCTCGGATTTCAGCCCGACCAGATCACTCTTGAAATCATTGCACGCGGCCAGGTTGCTGCCGTTGAATCAAATCGCGAGCCGGACCGACTCGGACCGAATGGCGTCGATGCACCGGCCAAGATGCTCTGATTCATCAACATTCAGCTGCGCGATTCCCAAGGCGATGTCCTCGCGACTCACCGCCGCGGCGAATGACTTGTCCTTGAGCTTCTTGCGGACGGACTTCACCTCCAGTGAAGCAATCCCGTCGGGACGCACCTTGGCGCACGCCACGATGAAGCCGGCCAGTTCATCTACGGCGAACAGGGTTTTCGCCATGGGCGAGGATCTCACCACTCCGCTGTAATCAGCGTGGCCGAGAATGGCCTCGAGGATCTCGCTATCAAACTCGGGATGATTCGCTTTGAGGAATTCGACACCTACGAATGGGTGCTCCTCCCGGCTCGGATGTCGCTCGTAGTCAAAGTCATGCAGCAGGCCCGCCGCAATCCACCGATCGGCCTGGGTCGGATCAAGGATCGCTGCATAGGAACCCATGCACGCCGCCACGGCCTCCATGTGCACGCGCAACGATCGATTCTCAATCCATGCCTCCATGAGTCTTCTGGCCTGCTCAACCAACAATGCAGTCTGCCTTTGCAAAAGTTCGATCCGCCGCGTCAAGCAGGCAGGCGCGGGCGATCGATCGCTCGAGGTGTCGCGAGACCCAGAGCAGCCCAGCCACCGCAGGTCCCGCGATGGCGACCGCCACGATTCGAGACTGAAGTGTCGCCTGGTCTTCCATGAGCATCGTGAGTCCCCCCATCATGATGGCAAGACCCGAGACATATCCCAGAAAGACCCCGTGGGCTTGAAACGCGAGCCTCCGACATCCTTTGACGGGACAGAATGCCGGCAACGCAAGCATCATGAGTATCCAGACGGCCACGCCCACGGCCAAAGCGCCGGCCATGGCTGCGACGCCGCTGTCCGATGGCACTATGCCTCGACTCTGCAGGAAGCCGACGAGAATCGGAGAGAACGCGATCCAGCAGGCGATCCACGCCACGGGCGACATGATTCGATTGAGCGCCGGCGCCCGAAACCAGGCAGGCTGCCCATCCTTCTCCTGAAGCCAAGCCAGCGGCCAGGTCCGGCCGCACTCCGGGCAGCGAATGGGATCGATGACCCCTGCGCGCAGATCGTATCCACAACCGGGGCAGGGGCAGGTATGACCAGATGGATGCGACACGAAGCGGTTTCCTGGTTACGGAATCCGTTCCATTTGTCACTCGAGTTACGGCGGCATCCATGCCCCGCGATGAGACGTCTAATGATGCAGGTCTTTGATGAGCCCCTGATATCGCCGGTCGACAGGCATGAGGAACAACGCAATCGACTCAAAGATTCGCTCGGCGAGCCTTTCGAACTCCGGACCGAACTGCTTGTATTGCTGGTGCAAGTCCGCCGCCCCCACCTTGGCCTCCTGAAGGTCCTCCGGCGACTCCTTGATCCACTGACGAAGAGTCTCGAAATACGTTTCCGGGTGATACTGGATGCCGTAGGTTCGCAGGCCGATCGACCACGCCTCAACACGGCAGCGCGGAGAGGAGGCAAGTATCCGGGCGCCGGGCGGCAGGGCTGCAACTTCTTCCCGATGCCACGCCAACTGGCGACTTTCCCACGCCACTCCAGCGAAAATGGGATCCTCACGGCCGGCCGGAGACAGCGAAACTGGGACAAAGCCAAGATCGATCGGACCATCCAGTTTCCTGACTTCGCCGCCCAAGGCCTTTGCAGTCAACTGGCAGCCGAGGCAAATGCCAAGGACCGGCAACGCGGCGGCATGAGCCTTGGCAATCATCGCCATTTCGGCCCGCAGGGCTGGGGAATCGTCGTTTGCTGAATTGGGCCCCCCAAGGCTCACGATGGCATCAACGCCGTCCAGGTCGGAAGGGATGGTATCTCGTGAATGGAGGCGAATGACTCGGAGTCGGTGGCCATATCGGGCCAGGACCGCTCCCAACCGGTCCGGGCGGCAGGATGGGGAATGCTCGAAGACGAGAACCGACATTGTTCTACCTCGTGGGAGTCCAAAGGGCGCCGGACTTTGCGGCGAGGCAGCCTACACTGCCCATGATCGCACGACAAGCAAACAAAACTTGCGCGACGTGTCATAATTGCAGTCCGTAGGCGTTAGCCATGTGTCCGCCGGCATTCCGTCGGCCTCACGTCCACAGAAGGAACAACTCATGCCAGTCGATTCGCTGCGTCAAAGGTTTGGATTGGGGGCATCCACGGCCGTCATTACAGCTCTCGCTTGGGCCGGAGCTCCGGTGCTGGCACAGACGCCTGCGCCACCGCCCCCGCCGCAAGGCGACGGTAGCCGCGAGCAACCTCGCGGAGACGGACAACAGGAAGGGCAGCGGCGAGATCGGGGGCCGGGTGGTCGGGGATTCGGGGGCCGAATCGGCGGGTTCGCTCGATTCAACGAGATCTTCGAGCCTGACGTCCTGCGTTCTGACATTCCGCTAATGGTCGATGGTCTAAACCTCAGTGAAAATCAACAGGAGGTAATCGAGGTCCTGTACGAGACCTATGACGCAGCCTACCGGGCAAAGTCCGAGCCATTGCAGGAGGAATTGAAGGATAGCGGCCGCCAGATTTTTGAATCCATGGTGACTCCGGAGATGCAGGACCGGATCCGCCAGGAGTTTCGCCGTGGGTTTGAAGAATTCCAACGCATGCGGGAATCCGGCAACGAAATGGACCAGGAGCAGATGCGCGCCGCCGTCGCAGAACGGATGCAGGCCCTCCAGACCGAGCTTCAGCAGATGCGCGAGGAATCCGGAGACGCCAAGAGGATTGACAAGTTGCTGTCAGAACTCCTTCGGAAAATAGATGCATTTCGTGCGGACAAGCGCCAGCTTCGCGAAGAGTTTCTCTCAAGCGCTCGAAGCCAATTGGATGCCACGCAGAGCGCCGATTGGCCGGCAATCGATCGAAAGCTGACTCGACTCAAGTCGCTTCCGAAGGGACGACTCTCCGGCGAGTCGGTCGATCTCCTGAGCATCGTGGAGAAGTTGGACCTTGACGAAGCAACCCGCGACAAGCTGATGCCGACCATGGTTGAGTACGAAGGGGCCATTGACCTGGCGCTGCGGCAGCGGGACGAACGACTTGCATCCGGCGAAAGCCAGCTCTTCCGAGCGGTCACGCAGGGAAAGGTCAATGAAGCGACTCAGATCATGGATCGCCAGACCAACGCCCATATTGCCGTGCGTGATCTCAATGACATGTATACGAACATGATGGCTTCCAGCATGAATGACGCCCTCGCAAAGGCATTTCGCCAGAAGGTCTGGAGCGAATCCTTTGAGCGGCTGTATCGTCCGACCTACACACAACAGATCATCGAATCCATCCGTGCCATGGAAGAGCTTGATCAAGCCATCCTGCTCTCAGTGAAAGAGATTGAAAGCCGCTTCCTGGTTGAACTCGACATGGTCAACCAGAAGGTCATGGCCGCCAGTCGCAAACAGGAGCCCAAGGAACTGTCACGCCAGGCAGAACAGGCGGCGGATTTCTTCTCCGGCAACCTTGTTGATTCGATGCGAGGCGGGCCGTTTGGCGGCCGCGACGAGAATGACCCGGTCGAGAAGGCCATGAGTGATCGACGCGACCTTGACGAACGATATGCGAATCAACTCAAGGGGCTCCTGCGTGAAGATCAGGTTGCGCTCCTTCCTGAGAGACGTCAACGCGGCGGGCGGGGCGGATTCGGAGGAGGCGGACCGGGCGGCGGCGGTTGGCAGAACATGTCACCGGAGCAGCAGAAAGAGGTCCTCAAGAGATTTGATACCAACGGCGACGGACAGCTCGACGATACCGAACGGCAGTCGATGATCGAATCATTCCGACGACAGTTCCGCGATCGCCAGGAGGGCCAGGCAGGCTAATCCTCAGGCTGCTCGCCCTCGGGCGCCATTTTCACAATCTTCGGATCGAATCTCGCGATCACATCCACGAGGTCATGTTGAGCGGCCATGACCTCGTGGATGTCTTTATAGACCATTGGAATCTCGTCAAGACCCGCGCTGATGAGGTGCACCCCCGCTCGTTGAAGTCGATCCACAACCATGTGCCACCGAAAGCTGTTGCGTGCCTGTGTGCGAGACATCGCCCTTCCCGCCCCATGCGACGCGGAGGCCAGCGACGCTGGTTCGCCGCGACCTCGAACCACGAATCCCGGACTGGCCATCGATCCAGGAATGACTCCAAGCACCCCAGCGCCTGCAGGGGTTGCTCCTTTTCGATGAACAACGACAGGCTTGCCGCCATTGATCCCCGCATGGTCCTCGCGCCAGGCGAAGTTGTGATGGTTCTCAACTCCGGCGATAACAGCTGCACCAAGATGAGCTGCAATTGAACTGTGAATGATGGCGTGATTCGCCGCGGCGTATCGGCCCATCAACTCCATGGCGAGCCAGTATTCCTGCCCAACCTCTGAATCGAGGTTGAGCCAGGCCAGGCGGCGCATGTCGGGCGGGAGGTCAGGGTGCTCTGCCATCGCCAATTTTGAGTAATGATCCGCCACCGCTGCTCCGCTGCCGCGACTTCCACTGTGAGACAGCAGCGCGAGATACTCGCCCACCTCGAGTTCAAGGTCGGGTTGATCCAGCGTCAGAACTCCGAACTCAACAAAATGGTTTCCCGAGCCACTGGTACCGAGTTGGCTCCAGGCCTTGTCCTTGAGCCGATTCGTCACCGGAGAAGTCGACCAGTCGGCATCCATGACTTCGTGTTCGTGCCGCTTGCGGAACGAGCCGCCGACCCCAAATCGCGTGTGTGCTTCGATGGCCTCAACGAGGTGATCGCGTCGATTCTGAATTGCTTCCACAGGAATATCGAAGACGGTCAGCTTCATTCGGCAGGCGATATCCACCCCGACGGCATACGGAATGACGGCGTTGTCCGTGGCAAGGACGCCGCCGATAGGCAGTCCGTATCCCACATGCGCATCGGGCATAAGCGCACCGGCAACGGCCACAGGCAACCGACAGGCCGCCTCAATTTGAGCCACCGACGAAGGGTCGAGATCGCTCCCCCACTGCCTCCAGGGAGCGGAGTCCGTCCGAGGTCGATCGTCCCCCACCATACGCTTCGCGAAACTGCCAAAGATGGGGTCGTCTCCGTAAAGGTGTGGCGCCCGCACGACACGTCGAACTGCGTCGCGCAAGGCATCGCCTCGCAGGCCGTTCATGGCCGCGTTGGCGATGGCCTCCATCGCTGATCGCATGATGGCGCCCTCGGGGACGCCAAGGTTGTGAAGCTCTCGTGCCTTCATGGTGGATGTTGGAGTGGATGCTACCATCGCCGGATTCAATGGGCGTCGACTCAATGCATCGATGGCAACTCTTCGTCGATACCGGCGGGACGTTTACGGATTGCCTTGGGCAATCCCCCGAAGGAGTGCTTTCCCGAGCCAAGGTGCTCAGCCATTCCGCGCTGCGTGCTCGCGTGGTTGAGATGTTCGATGGCCGGCGCTTTTCAATCAACCACACCTGGGCATGGACGGCGGGAATCCTCACCGGGAGTCGATGTCGGCGGACGGGAGATTCGCACCATTCCCTCGTTGTTGCAGAGGCGCCTGAACACAGCCTTCTCGAGACCGATGGTGATCCGTTCTTCAACCCGGGCGACACCATCGAATTCGAGTTCGATGAAGCAGCTCCGATTCTGGGGGCGCGCCTGCTGACCTCCACGCCGCTGAATCGCCCGCTTCCTCCGATCGACATGCGGCTGGCCACCACCATCGCCACCAACGCTCTTCTTGAGCGCGACATCGAGCCAACAGCCTTTTTCGCCACTGCTGGTTTCGCCGATCTGCTTGAGATCGGGGATCAGCGCCGACCGGACCTCTTTGCCATTCATGTCGTCAAGCCACCGCTCATTCACAGCGTCAGCGTCGAGGTCGACGAGCGGGTTGCAGCCGACGGCACGGTTCTCCGACCCATCAATCGAGACCGCCTCCTGCACGACGCGCGGCGGGTTGTTGGTTCGGGAATCACCGCGGCCGCAGTGTGCCTGATCCACGCGGATCTGCGTCCTGATCACGAGCGAGTCGCCCGTGAGATTCTTCTTGAAGCCGGCTTTCGGCACATCTCACTCTCCTGCGAATTGTCCGGCCGAGCCGGGTACCTCATCCGAAGTCAGACCGCAGTTGCCAATGCCGCGTTGGCCCCGCGCGTTGAATCCTATGTGACGGGCATCTTGAGCAAACTTCAGGACGGTCGGATCTCCCTGATGTCGAGCAGCGGCGGGCTGGGAACGACTGGATCAATCCATCCCAAAGACCTCCTTCTCAGCGGGCCTGCCGGCGGTGTCATTGGAGCGCGTGCTGCGGCTCGTCAACTCGGAGTGACGAAGGTACTGGCGCTCGACATGGGAGGCACCAGTACGGATGTCTCCCGGATCGACGAGCAGCTTGATCTCCGATTTGAAATCGAGGTCGGTGATGTCTCGCTTTCCTCGCCGACGTTGGCCATTGAGACTGTCGCCGCGGGAGGCGGATCGATCTGCTGGATCGATGGCGATCGATTGCGCGTCGGCCCGCGAAGCGCTGGCGCCAAGCCCGGCCCGGCGTCCTATGGCGCAGGCGGCCCATTGACCTTGACCGACATTCATCTGCTCATGGGGCGCCTCGACCCCAGCATTTCCGGAACGCCGCTCAGCATCGGCGCTGCCCGGGATGCCCTTCGGCGGACCTTGGTGGAGAGCAAGGTACACCTGGATGAGTCTGAGTTGATAGCCGGATTCATGGAAGTCGCCAATGAACGGCTGACCGAGGCAATCCGCACGGTCTCGGTCAGGCGAGGATTCGAACCCGCGGACCATGCGTTGCTGGCCTTTGGGGGGGCCGGTGGGCTTCATGCCTGCGCAATTGCCGAACGACTGGGAATCAGCAGCATCATTCTTCCTGCGGACGCCGGAATTCTCAGCGCCAGAGGACTCGCTCACGCCGCCATCGATGGAATGGCGGAAAGGGAGCTGCATCTGGAGGCGGATTCCGTGAGTTGGTCGCACCTCTTCCACGGAACAGATCTCCAAGCCATTGAGAATGCGAGCCAGTCCGGCGCGGCTCCCTCAGATCTTTCCATCGTTCGGCGACAGGCCGACTTTGGATATGCCGGCCTCGAAGGCACGCTGACCATCGATATCGATGGTTCAGATCCATGCCGTGCATTCACTGAACACTATCAAGACGTGTACGGGGACGTTCCTCGTGGCCGCCGCATGATCGTGCACCGAATTCGATCGTTTGCACTGGACCGCCCACGATTCACTCAACCGTCTCCTATCGACTCGCCCATCCTCACCGAGCGCCTGGAGGGGCCGCGACTGCTGGCAACACCGCACAGCAGCGCCTGGATCGCTCAAGGCTGGCAGGGCAATCGATTCTCAGACGGATCAGTTCTGCTGCAGAATTCCGCCTCAGCGCCGAACCATCAGACTGATTCCCGGGCCTCGCAATATGAGGTGGACATCTGTCGTCTTGAAGCGATTGCCAGAGATATGGGCGTGATGCTGCAGCGCACATCAGTTTCCACAAACGTCAAGGAACGCCTGGACTATTCATGCGCATTGCTCGATCAGCACGCGGAACTCATCGTCAACGCACCGCACGTCCCGGTCCATCTCGGGTCGTTGGGCGTCTGTGTTCGTGCAGTTCGCGATACCCTCAGACTTGATCCGGGTGACATCGTCATCACGAATCACCCGGCCTTTGGCGGATCGCATCTTCCGGATATCTCGCTCGTGGCGGCGGTGTGGTCAGACGACAAAAAGCTCATTGGCTACGTTGCAGCGAGGGCGCATCATGCGGAGATCGGCGGCATTCTGCCAGGCTCCCTTCCCCCCGAGGCGAGTCGGCTGGTCGAAGAGGGCGTGATCATTCGGCCTGCATACCTCAGCCGTGCGGGGGTGGTGGAATTGGATCGAATCGCTTCGTTGCTGACTGCCGGCACCTTTCCAAGCCGCGCCGTCGATGACAATCTTGCCGACATACGCGCCGGCATGGCCGCGATTCGCTTCGGTGTATCCATGCTTCGCACCTACGCCCAGCATGTGGGCCTCGAACGGTTGCACCGACACATGTCGCAGTTGAAGACCCGCGCTGCATCGCTGGTCAGCGATCGCGTCGCCCGTTGCAAGCCTGCAGCGGTCGTCGAAGCTCTGGATGATGGCAGCGAGATTCACATTCGCTTCACCCCAGGCCCCGAGTCCGCAACGCTCAACTTCGCCGGCACCTGTTCACGCCACCCGCGGAATCTCAACGCCACGGCCGCCATCGTGCGAAGTGCGGTGATCTATGTGCTCCGGCTGCTGGCCGGGGAGCGCGTGCCGCTGAATGAAGGATTGATGTGGCCAATCAGACTTGAGGTGCCCGCGGATTGCATGCTTGCACCGGATTTCCCGGGTGACGATGGGGCATGCCCCGCGGTCGGCGCTGGGAATACGGAGACCAGCCAGAGACTCGTCAACGGACTGATACGACTGCTTGGCCTCGCGGCCGATAGCCAGGGGACCATGAACAATGTGGTGTTCGGAAATTCACGGTTCGGCTACTACGAGACTGTTGGAGGCGGAGTCGGGGGAAGTCCCCATGGCCGAGGCGCAGACGCCGTTCATTCCCACATGACGAATACGCGCATTACCGATGTCGAAATCATCGAGCGGCGATATCCGGTTCGAATTGATCGATTTCGAGTTCGGCGGGGTTCAGGGGGCGATGGCATTTATCAAGGCGGCGACGGCATCGAGCGACACTATCGATTTCTCGAACCGGTCTCGCTTGCGGTTATCGGTCAGCACCGGACGAATGGACCTGCCGGAGCATCCGGGGGCGCGCCCGGCAGGCCGGCTCGACAGACACTCCTGCGAGCGGATGAGTCCTTCGAGTCCTTGTCCATTTCCAACACGGTGCACTTGAAAGCCGGAGACCAACTGGTCTTGGAAACTCCGGGCGGTGGCGGCTGGGGAACTCCCCGGTCAATGTAAATCGAGGGAAGTCGCACGGCCTGGTCGGCGCAATGCGGCCCAATCCGGGGCGGTTCAATTGCCTTGATCGCAATTCGTGTCATGCTGGAATTGACACTTCGAACTCTTCAGAAATGCGTTCCAACAAGGGCCAATTCGACTCGATCTCGCGCCGAGATGGCGGCGACAGGATTCTCGCCCCGAGCGATTGCACCAATACGGATGATCTGGATGCGTTCATTCGATCCGGGCTTGACCGCGTTCATGGACGGCATCGAAGCGTGACCGTTGATCTCTCTCCGGTTCGATCCATGAACAGTGCCCTGTTGGCGGCTGTGATCTTCCTGGCACGGGAGAGCATGGATCGCGGGCTGAGAATTCAACTCTCCGGCGTCACCGACCAGTTTCGCGATTGGGCGTCGACTCTCGGCGTCTGGTCCGCGTTGGTCAAGCGCGGCATCGTGACGGAGCGATCGACGACGTAAGCTCGTTATCGGTACTCGATCCTCTGGATCGAAAGGCAACGGCCGCTCGCCTCATCAATCCGGACCACAGCCCCGCACATGGCTGCGCCCCCTTCGGCCACATCCATGCTGACGAACATTCCGGTCGTCATGTGCTTGAGAACACAGGTCTTATCCCGGCCTATGACCGAGTCGTAGGGGCCGCACATGCCCACATCCGTGATAAATCCCGTTCCGCCGGCGAGCACGCGGGCATCCGCCGTGGGGACATGCGTATGCGTTCCCAGAACCGCGGCGACGCGGCCATCGAGATAGTGCGCCAGCGCGGCTTTCTCGCTCGTAGCCTCCATGTGCGCCTCAACGATGACAATGGGATTCGGCTCGGGAATCTGGGCAAGGATGGCGTCGGCCGTCGCGAATGGATCATCGGCAGGAAGCGACACGAATACGCGGCCGAGCAGGGTCATGATGTAGACCTGGCGGTGGTGCTTCGAACTGTCCTGGACGCGAATCCACCCTCGTCCGACCGCTTTCTTTGACAGATTTGCCGGTCTCAGGATCGGCTCTGCGGGGTTCTCAAGGATTGGCAGGATGCGATTGCACTTATAGACGTGGTCCCCCAGCGTAATGGCGTCGATTCCGAGGCCTCGGAGCGAATGATAAAGGTCGGCGGAAAGTCCTGAACCGGAGCGAGCGTTCTCGGCGTTGGCGATAACCAGATCCGGATGGTGGTCTTCGCGGAGTTTCGGCAGGCACTCCTGCACGATGCGACGTCCTGGCGATCCGAAGATATCCCCAAGGAACGCGATGGACAGTGATTGGGTCACGGGTTGAAACTGGGATGGATGTCGTGGCTTGTCAGCATGGGGGTGCTGACGGTATGCTTTCATGAAAGGGTAGCATGTCTCTCAGGGAGTGCCCTACCCAGGCCAGGCGACATCCGCGGGCCACAACGAATGATTCGGGCGGGAGTTGACGCGGCGGCTGAACCGTCGCCGTCGATTGATGTGCATGGTCGGGGTGTGATCATGCTTACTGACTGAGGTGCACACTTGGAATCAGAAGGTTTTCCCCAGACACAAGCTGCCAGGGCCCGGTTCCAATTCGGCGATCAGGTGAAGCACCCGCGTCGGCCTGAATGGGGTGTCGGGTCGGTGCTCAAGGTTGAGACCGTAACCACAAACGGACAGGAGGATCAGAGGCTGACCATCCGATTCCCCAATGAGGGTCTCAAGGTACTTCTGGCATCGGCCGCCTCTTTGAGTCTTGCGGGTAGCTCCAACGGCGACGCGGGATCTCTGCTGGATGATCACACGTTATCGGCCCGCGAATCCTCCTCGGAATCGGGCTGGCTCGGAAGTCTTGCAAAGCGCAAGCCCGAAGAAATCATGACGACGATTCCTCCGGCGGCATCCGATCCGTTCTCCAGTCTGAGAAAGCGCCTGGAGTTCACCCTTGCGTTGTACCGCTTCGACGGGTCACCGACCCGCTTAATTGAATGGGCGATCGCTCAATCGGGACTCAATGATCCGCTTTCGAGGTTCTCACGTCCCGAGCTTGAGGCCTTCTTCAAGCGTTATGCCTACGAGCGTGACCTTCATCTCGTGCGACTCGCACAGGAGGTTCACCGGCAGGAACCCGAACTGCTGCGATCGATGACCGCCAGGATGCCGCCGGCAGCGCTGCAGACGTTGAAGAAGAGCGACATCATTCGTTGACAATTGTCAACAGACGGAACATCCGGATCCTCGACCAGGGGGGCGAGATCCGAGAATCGTGCGTCCCATGGCCTCCGGAGCCCGATTCCACGGTTTGGCACGCCGGACATCGGTCGTCGGTCCCGGGATTGTTGATGTGTTCCTTCGAATCGCGGCGTCGGCCGCCCATCGAACGGAGAACACAAGACATGGACGAACAGAACTTTCAGACCAAGATGAGCGATATCCTCTCCCGGATCAAGGACCTCCCCGACGCCGACCGTTCACGGCTTGAACAGCTCGCCGCAGAGACCAAGGACCGCCGGGATCGACTTCGCACCTCCATCACCGAACTTCAGGAGTCGCTTGACTACCTTCGACTCAGCGTGAAGTACCTGGTGTTTGACCTCGAGGCGACCCGGCGCGAAAACGCCTACCTCCGCAAGATGCTTGAGCAGTCCAACCGAGATCAGCAGAAGAAGCGTCGTGACAAGAACGACAACTTCATGGAACCGGGTGAAGAATAATCACTCCGGACGAACAGACTCCTCCTTCGTGGTGATGACAAATCGTCTGTAGTCACGCACAGACCCGGGCCGATCCAGCGTCGTCACCCAGATGCCCCAACAACCCGCCGTCCCGTCGGCGGGTTGTTCCTTTAAGGCCGACCGGATGAAACCGCATTAGAATGGGACCAATGCAGTCGTCTCGTGTTTATGCAGACAATGCCGCCACCTCGATGCCCAAGGCACCGGGCGTCGCTGAGGCAGTCGCCGCGGCCATCACGCATCTGGGCAGCCCGGGGCGTGGCGCGTACACCGAAGCGCGCGAAGGATCGGAGACCCTGCAGCGTTGCCGCAACAGTCTGGCGAGGCTCTTCGGATTGACCGACTCCCGAAACGTGATCTTCACGTTGAATGCAACCGACGCGATCAACCTGGGCATCAAGGGTGTCCTCCGAGCGCGCCGACGACAGCCGGAGGTCCCTCATGTGGTTACCACCTGGATGGACCATAACTCAATCCTTCGACCCCTCAAGGAACTGGAGCGCGACGGGGCGTTGATTACCCGAGTACAGGTTGACCCCGCGTCCGGCAGAGTCGATCCTGACGACATTCGAGCCGCGATGACTGAACAGACAGTCCTCATCGCCACACAGCATGCGTCCAATGTCTGCGGAGCCGTCCAACCGGTCGCTCAAATCGCGGACATTGCACACCAATACGGAGCGCATGTTCTGATTGATGCCGCGCAGACTGCTGGGCATGAGCCGATCGACATGGAGGTCCTTGGAATCGATCTGCTCGCGGTTCCGGGACACAAGGGGCTCCTCGGCCCACTTGGGACGGGTGCACTGTGTATCCGTCCTGGCGTGGAGAATTGCCTGGACACAACGCGCGAGGGCGGCACAGGATCGGCATCCGAGCGCGATACTCAGCCTGCCGAGATGCCTGATCGGTTCGAAGCTGGGTCCCACAACCTTCCCGGGGTGGCTGGCCTCGCGGTTGCGCTCGAGTGGATCGAAAGTCGAGGTCTCGGTGCCATTCGCCGTCACGAGATGCAACTCTCGGAACAACTAATTGAAGGTTTTCAGGGGCTCGACGGGTTTCGGCTCCTCGGTCCCTTGACGGCGCGAGATCGAGTCGCCGTCTTCGGATTCACCGTTGATGGGATTTCGCCCGGCGACATCTCGGAACACCTCGAGTCGGAGCATGACATCCTGTCTCGCAGCGGACTTCATTGTGCTCCATTGGCCCATGCCACATTCGGAACCTGTCCGAACGGGGCGACTCGGCTCAGTCTGGGTGTGTTCAATACTCGTGAGGACGTTGAACGAATCATCGTTGCGCTCCGAAGTCTGTGTTCGGCGGGTCGGCGGCGATTTCAGGCGGCGTCTGCATGCTGACCCGTGACCTGATTCTGCAGCGGGTTGAAGGCGCGCTTGCTGCGGTCGGTTCGATCCGCGACAACCTCGAGACGATTGAGAAGATGGGACAAACGATTGTGGAACGCCTTCGTGCCGGCGGCGTGATGTACACCGCCGGAAATGGTGGTTCAGCTGCCGAGGCGCTCCACCTCGCGGAGGAATTCATCGGGAGATACCGAAGCAATCGGCCGCCGTTGCGTGCGGTTTGCCTCAACGCAGACCCAACGGCATTGACGTGCATCGCCAATGATTTTGGCTTTGAAGAGGTCTTCGCACGGCAGATCCGTGCACTGGGAAGTCGTGGCGACATCGTCGTTGCATTCTCGACCTCCGGAAGGAGTCGGAACATCTTGCGATTGCTCGAGGAGGCCGGACTAAGAGGTTGCGTTCGCATCGCACTCCTGGGCTCGAGCGGAGGCGCCGCAAGAGAGCTCTGCGAGCATGCACTCATCGTGCCATCGGATGATTCGGCACATGTTCAGGAGGCCCACCAAGTTGTCCTGCACCTCTTCTGCGAACTCCTGGAAACCGGCTGGACTTAGCGGGTGTCCGATAGCCTCCGACGATTTTCTGGCAGAAAATCCGAATTTTCTCCTCACACGCGGATTTATCGACTACGCTAGAGTTTCCAGTGACATCTGGCTGTAGGTACCCCCACAACCTATCGGAGATCGAGAAATGAACAAATCTGGAGTGGTCGGCGCATTGGCACTCGGAGTGAGCGCCACCTTGATCGGGCATTGGACCGTGCAGGCTGACGGTCGACGAAATGGCGATGGCGGCGTGGCGGGGTCCGGACCGGATGTTATCGTGGGCGGCATCTCCGGTCAGCCGACGGCACCCTCTCAACTCAAGAAATGGGGAACCGTTGGGGGCATCACGGCCTATTCCATCGGAACGACATCGTGCAACATCGGCGATCAGATCTTGAAGTGGTGCGATTTCAACAATGCATCGGTCCCCTGCACGAAGACTGAGCATCCGGTCATCTCTCAGAATCTGTACCGGATGAAGGACGGAAGATTTGAACAGATCGGCATGTCGTGGCTCAAGCACGGATTCTGTGCTCTCGCTGAGAATCTTTGCAGCCCGTGCCAGAGCGATCCATTCGGATGCGATGCCCTTGGCGTGGGATGTTCCGATCCCTACAGCACCGACCTGAACGGTACGCAGTCAAATCTTGGTCCGCTCTCGCAGGTCAATCCGCATACCGGCATCTTCCCGTATCCGTTCACCGCCCCGGCCGCCCCACCCACCATCGGGCGTCGATTGCAGGTGAACAACAACGATGTGGACCCGGCCCAGAATGCGAATGCTCTCTATTTCGCTCAAGCACACTATGTTCATCCCCAGGATTGCTCCTCGGGTACGGACATGAACAACGCGAGCTATCGACGGGTCACCGTTGGCTCGCTGTCCGGTGCGGGATGGAATCTCAATTTCACGGGCACCACGGCCCAGCAGAAGCCCGCGATCCAGGCATGGAAGGATCACGGACTTGGAGCCAATACACCGGATCCCAATGTCGTTCTGCAGAATGTTGAGGTTCCCGGCGACGGCCGGTTCATCGTCGGTTACAAGGTTTCGCAGATCGATGAAACCACATGGCACTATGAATTCGCCATCCAGAACTACAACGTCGACCGGTCGGCCCGATCGTTCGCATTGCCTCTGCCGAGCTGCGTCGACGTCAGCAATGTTGGTTTCCATGACTACGTCTATCACTCCGGTGAGCCGTTTGACGGTACCGATTGGGGCAGCATGATTGATGCCAATGGATTGAGTTGGCAGACGGTTGATGCGGAGGGCAACCCTGTGACCTTCGCGGAGAACCCGAATGCCAATGCCCTGCGATGGTCGACCCTCTACAATTTCCGGTTTGATGCGAACTCTCCGCCCACCGCAGCCGATGCCACAATTGGCCTGTTCAAATCGGGTGGCGAAGGCGATCCGGATTCCGTGACGGTCGCGATCCTGGTGCCCTCTGCAATCGTTCCCAATCCGGATCTCGATGGCTCCGGATTCGTTGATGGGGCAGATCTGGGACTTCTGCTGAGCGCCTGGGAAACGAATGATTGCAATGCCGACCTGACCGGCGACGGCATCGTTGATGGGGCAGACCTCGGCCTCATGTTGTCGGCATGGAGCGAGTGACCCGCTCGACCTGATTGATATTCCTGTTCATATCATCGCAGTGACTCACAATTGAGTCACTGCGTTTTCTTTTCAGGCGTTCGGAGAACGCTCGCGGAATCACATTGGCGAACAGGCCTGGAAGCGGGCCTCGCCGCGTGTCATGACCATGGTGACGGGTCGACCGCCTCGAGGTGGCCTACTCACGCTCAATAACGACGGTGGGCTCAAACTTGATTCGTCGGATGGGGCTGGGCTTGCCGTGTCGCTGGCCGCAATTCTTGCAAGTGGACCGCTTCGGGTTGGCCCAGAAATCCTCCATCGCCTGAGCAAAGTGAACCACGATGTCCTTGCAGGCGAATTCCAGATCCTCAACCACATGATGGCACTTGTCGCAATACCAGATGATGTGCTCCATCTCTTCCGGCGGGCGTCGACGCTCCACCACAAGGCCCAGCGTGTCGGGCGGGCGCGTGGGTGAATGCGGAACACCGCCGGGCACGAAGAAGGTCTCCCCCTCTCGGACCACGACATCCTTGATCGTGTTGTCCTCAAAGATCCGGACGACGATGTCGCCCTTCAGCTGATAAAAGAACTCTTCCGAGTTTGTCAGGTGAAAATCGTTGCGGGCGTTTGGTCCTGCGATGATCATGATGAAAAAGTCGTCGCCGTCGTACAGGTAGCCGTTGGAAACGGGCGGTTTCAGGCGATGGCGGTTCTCGGCAATCCAGCCCATCAGGTCGATCGGGGGCTCCACCTTTCCGCGAGGATCAAACCCGGTGTGGCCCAGGGGCTCCCGGCCGCCTCGGTCCGCGGCAGGCCCTTGCCCCGTTGCGCCCGGGGACGATGCGGCTGCATTGCGTTTTGTGGTTGTCGTCATGGCAGTCTCCTTTTCTAGTGTAGCCGTCCGCAGCCCCGTCGCTCCAAGAAGACTACCCTTGCGGGATGGCCTCAGACCAACCGGACACGATCCGCTGGAAATCCTGGCCGGCGTCCGATCATCCCCTGGCCGCAGCGGGCGGAGTCTTGGTCATTGTTGCATTTTCGATGACGACGTGGCTGATGGGGGCGGGTGTACTTGCTTCCGTTGCGGTAGGGCTGGTCCTGCTCTTCATTGTTCGCCGGTTTTTTCTTCCGTCGTCATACGAACTCTCCGCCGATCAATTCGTTTCGAGCGGATTCCTGAGCCACCGAGCCCTGCCCTGGCGCGACGTTCGCCGAATCGTTTGGGATGATCGTGGCGGGCTGGTGAGTCCTCGAGTGAAGTCATCGGCGTGGGATCGCCGTTCGATCATTTTCGATTGGGGCCGCAGCAGGCAGGTTGTTGAGCCAAGACTTCGCCAAAAGAGTGCCGCCCTCGCGGTTCATCCTCAGGCAATCACGATGTCGGAAGCGGCCGAACAATCGCTTTCCGGAGCGTCTGAATGAACTGGCTCAAGCATGCGTTCGCGGTCGAGAAGCCGGAGGATTTTTCGCCCACTGCGATCCAGGCGGAAGTTACGCGAAAGCTCGCCGCCGAAATCGTCCGCCGGGGCATGGCCACGCCGGCGCTCATGTTTCTCGAAATGTCGCGGCCGCTCAACATGGTCGCTGCTTCGACGATGCACTATTTCACCCCGATCATCAAGGTGATCACCGACGGTCCCGGCTACGAGGCCTTCGCGGCCATGCTTGAACATCGGGGAAGCATCGCCTATTTCATGCGATCCATCGAAGACGCCGAAGGCCAGATTGCTGGAAGTCTGCCTGATGCATCAGCGAGTGAACCCTCATCCACTCCGACTGGAATCCAACCTCGTGTCCCGGACCATTCCTCGTCCCCACCCGATCCTCGCTGACTTGTAGCCCTTGCCACTTGGTGCTATTCCTGCCGTTCCACATGGCCATGAAACCCGAAGACATCACGATCATCCTTGCGACCGACTGCGGATCGACCACCACCAAGGCGATCCTGATTGAGAAGGTGGGCGACACCTATCGCCAGACGCAACGCGGCGAGGCCCCTACCACGGTCGAGGAGCCATTTGCCGACGTCACTGTGGGTGTCATTAACTCGGTGACCGAGATTGGAGAACTTGCCGGCCGCAAGCTGGTGGATGAGGAAGGCAGGATCATCCGCCCGGCCAACGGGAATGAAGGCTGTGACATTTACATCTCCACGTCTTCTGCGGGCGGCGGCCTGCAGATGATGGTGGCCGGCGTGGTGAAGGAAATGACGGCGGAGAGCGCCAAGCGGGCGGCCCTCGGCGCCGGCGCCATCGTGATGGACACGATCGCCTCCAACGACAAGCGCAAACCCTACGAACAGATTCAGCGCATCCGCGAACTTCGCCCCGACATGATCCTGATCTCCGGCGGCACCGACGGCGGCGACACCAAGAAGGTCACCGAAATCGCCGAGCTCATTGCCCCAGCCAAGCCGCAGCCGCGCTTCGGCGGGAAGTACAAACTGCCCATCATCTTCGCAGGCAACAAGGATGCTGCCCCGCTGGTCACCAAGACCTTCGATGGCCACGATGTCGATCTGGCGCTGGTTGACAACCTGCGGCCGGTGCTGGAACGCGAGAATCTCGGCCCCGCGCGCGACAAGATTCACGACGTGTTCCTCGAACACGTGATGGCCCACGCCCCCGGCTACGACAAGCTCATCTCGTGGGCCGATGCCCCGATCATGCCCACACCCGGCGCGGTGGGCGACATCCTTCAGACCATCGCCAAGGGCCAGAACATCAGCGCGGTCGGCGTCGATATCGGCGGGGCCACCACCGATGTGTTCAGCGTGTTTCCGGACGGTGGAGGGAATCCGGTGTTCAATCGGACGGTCAGTGCGAATCTGGGCATGAGCTACTCCATCTCCAACGTCTGCGCGGAGGCGACGATGCCCAAGATCCTCCGCTGGGTGCACCTCGAGATGGACGAGCGCGAGCTGCGCAACCGCGTGAAGAACAAGATGATCCGGCCGACGACCATTCCCCAGACCAAGGAAGCCCTCATCTTCGAGCAGGCCGTGGCCCGCGAAGCGCTCCGACTCGCCTATCAGCAGCACAAGGAGTTCGCCACCACGCTCAAGGGTGTGCAGCAGCAGCGCACCGTCGGCGACACCTTCAGCCAGCAGGTCTCGGGCCAGACCATCGTCGACAACATGCGGCTCGACCTGCTCGTCGCCTCCGGCGGCGTTCTTTCCCATGCTCCGCGCATGAACCAGACAGCCATGATGCTGGTCGACGCCTTCGAACCCGAAGGCTTCACCACCCTCGCCAAGGACTCCATCTTCATGATGCCCCACCTCGGTGTGCTCGCCCAGGTGCACCCCAAGGCGGCCATGGAAGTCTTCGAGAAGGACTGCCTCATCTATCTGGGAACGTGCGTGGCTGCGAAGGGCCAGCTTCCCGCCAAGGGCCTCGGCAAGCCGTGCTTCAGCTACAAGATCACATCGTCCGCGGGCGGCCTCAACGAGTCGGGCGTCATGAACTACGGCGACCTGAAGCTCCTGCCCCTCGGCGAAGGCCAGACCGCGCAGGTGGAGATCGACCCCGAAAAGGGCTTCGACTTCGGCGCTGGCCCCGGCAAGAAGGTCACCAGGACCGTCAAGGGCGGCACCGTCGGCCTCGTCCTCGACGCTCGCGGCCGACCGCTCGTCCTGCCCGAAGAACGTCAGGCCTGCCGCCAGATGATGACCAACTGGGTGCAGGCGATGGGGATGTATGGGTGAGGCGAGAGACTGAGAGACGAAGAGACTGAGAGACGAAGTGGGGAGACTGGGTGAGTGTAATTGTCGGGGGTTGGCAGTTCCACAGCGAAAAACACCCCGAGCACTGCTGTTCCAAGCAGCGCTCGGGGCATCGGCCGATTAGCGTCATGGTCTCGTAAGAGTTATCGACGCGGGGTCGGATGCGTCGAAGATGAGCCGTTCAAGACCGGACTGATAGTACGCTTCGGCCCAAACCAGCATTCTCGCTTCGGAGGTTTCGAGCGGCCAGTTACCACTATCGACGGTAATAGACCAACTCTTCATATCTCCGCCAAGTGACGTTGCAGTGCCGTTCCCGATGACAAAGATCGCGTCGGGATCCGACGAAGAGGCGTCTGTGCGATGGGCGATAAACCGCACCTGAACGACCGCAGCATCGTTCGTTGTCGTTGTAAATGTCACCGTTTCACCGACCTCGATCGACGTAGGGTGGGCCGTCCACAACGGCGTCGAGGCCAGTTCCTCGTAGCTCGCCGAGCCGCCCAAGCACCAGCGAAGAAATGCTTTGGCCGCCTCGAAACACACCGTCTGCCCAACCGCGCTGCTTCCGCCACATGGAGGGCTGTGGTCGCACTCCCTGATGTAGTCTCGGAATTGGTGATGACAATCTCCGGGCGGCTCCGCTGTTTCCAGACAGATCGCGTATGCCTCCAACTCTCCTTCAAGGCACGCCTGCACGGCTGCCGGAGATCCAATGTTGCAGCATTCCGCCGCCTCCGACTTGAAGCTGTTCCAGCAACCTTCCCAACCACTTGTCATCCACATTGCGCCGGAGGCGCCGGTCACAACGAGACCTGTTCCAAACGCACCTAAAGCCGCCAGCCTTCGATTTCCCGTACTCAACATTTGAGACCCCTTCTGGTAGAACTCGCCCCCCCCAAGGTATCCCGGCTTGAGCGGGGGAACTCCGATACTGAGAATAACGAGGGGTCACAGGTGGTCAAGTGAATTTCGCGCAAAGAATTGCCCCTTGCACGGTGACTGTGGCAGCGCACGAGGGCCAGCTTCCCGCCAAGGGCCTCGGCAAGCCGTGCTTCAGCTACAAGATCACATCGTCCGCGGGCGGCCTCAACGAGTCGGGCGTCATGAACTACGGCGACCTGAAGCTCCTGCCCCTCGGCGAAGGCCAGACCGCGCAGGTGGAGATCGACCCCGAAAAGGGCTTCGACTTCGGCGCTGGCCCCGGCAAGAAGGTCACCAGGACCGTCAAGGGCGGCACCGTCGGCCTCGTCCTCGACGCTCGCGGCCGACCGCTCGTCCTGCCCGAAGAACGTCAGGCCTGCCGCCAGATGATGACCAACTGGGTGCAGGCGATGGGGATGTATGGGTGAGGCGAGAGACTGAGAGACGAAGAGACTGAGAGACGAAGTGGGGAGACTGGGTGAGTGGCTGATCTTCGTGGGGTCTTCATTTCCACAACGACGTCACGGCAATCATTGTTGCCTGCCGTCGCCGGTGCCTGACCAATACCACCGCATGGCATTCCTGCCCGGATTCACACCCGGAGCGCTGGACAGAAATCTATCGCTTTTCGGGAGTGGACGGACAGGATTCAAGATGCGACTGCGGACGACGCCCAAACTACTTGGTCCCGAGGGGCTGGTCGATCCAGGTTTCCGCCGATTCGGTCACTTTGTGGAGCGCGAGTGGTTGAGGGATGAAACACCGACGTAGTGACGCGACGACGAACCCTCCGACGCGAGTTGACCCTGTCCACACTCGCCAATCTGGCATCAACGCGGGTGTACCCCGCCCTGCGTCCGAAAACACCGAAACTGAGCTCGTCTCAGGCGAGACTTTTGTCTCAGTGGGCCAAGCTACGCATGACGGAGGCGAGACCTAGGCGATCTCGGTCTTCACTTATTCGGGTTTGGGTGCGTTTTTGGCAGGTGTCGTTCGCGGTCGGATCATTCGAACGGTGAAGAAGGCCATGATCTGCTCACCCCGCCACAGGTGCTGATCAATGTGCTTGGGGTCGGCGGGCTTTTCGAGAAAACTCCTAACGAAATCAGATTCGGACCCCGGCGGCCACAGTTGTTCGAAGCATCCGGCACCGGGTTGTGTGGTCGAATGAACCCAGATCGTCGAAAAAGGGCAATCACTGTTTGCGAGCCACTCCCGAGCTGGACCGGACATCATCATCAATACTGACGTTGGATAATCCGTGGTATGGATGACCAGCCAGAGTTCGCCTCGAACAGCCGGCGCATAGTGCCGGACCTTCTTCTCGACGACCCTCAGCAACTGATCCGACAAGGCTCCACTGTCAACTTTTGGACTTGTCGGCTCTGCATTGTCGGCGAGTCGCATCTGCCGATTGACGTCACGGACTTCCACAAGCTGGATTCCGTATCGATTGCCCGAGTCGTCGGAGAGGATCGCATCTCGATCATCAGCTTCGGACAATGGCGCATCAAGCAACGCAATTCGTCGTTTCAGGCGATCAGATATGGCCTTGGCGAAATCCGACGCGATCTGGCGCTCGTATTTCGTCTTTTCCGCTTCAAGCTCTTCCCTTGAGACTGACGCACCCGCGCCTGGAGATAGACTGAAAACCGTCCGTGTCGTCCTTGGCTTCCTGGGCATGTGTCTCATTCTACCAACCCCCAATTGGTTGCTCGGCACACGATCAGAGTCTGTCGAGCTGCTTAGCTTTCTCGTCGTACCGAATCTTGATCTTGTTGATCCATTCAAATTTACAGAACGGAATCGGTTCCAAAGCGTTTCGGATTGGTAGCGGTACCGACTTTCCAGTTTCGGACTTGAATTCAATCTGCATTCGCGCTCGGTGCATGCGTATCTCGTCAAACGTTTCCCGGTCTTGACGGTCGACCAAATGCCATTTTTCGTCAAGCAGTTTCTGAAGCGCATCCATACGCTCCTCGGCCCGCATGACATAGCTGTTCGCCGCTGCAACCGAAGCATCAAAGTCAGCGCTGACGCGCTCCATCGCACTCTCATGCCAAGGCTGGGCAAAGTGTTTGTCGATTGCGGTGCGCATCTTGTCGGCCCGGTTGAACAGCATTTCGACATCGGTGACGAGGTAAGCAGCCGGCGCGTAGAGCTGTTCGACGGATGCCCGCATCGAGTCCCGCCGCGCGCAGCGTCGATCCTTCCAAATTCCCAGTACGTGACCTATCAACAGGCCCAGCACAGAGAAGAGGCTTCCGACTCCTGCCGCCGTCAACGTAATCATCAGCTCACTCATAATGGCAATCGTACGGCTATCAACAGCCCGAGATACACGCCGAGAGCAAGCGGGGAGGTCGGCGGGCATGACTGCCGGTCATCTTACAAGACCGATGCCGTGACACTTCCTGGAAAGAGATACGCAGAACCGGCATTCCTGGGTAGGTTGTTACGATGGCCATCGTCGCAATCCCACCCCTCCCCCGCTCGTTCCGGCTGGATGATGTCCTTCGCCCGGCGATGGCTGGTTGCACTGTTCGTCGACGCTGGGGCCGGCGTGGCGAAGGGTTTCGGAGCGATCGTGATGCTCGCGGCGGGAAAGAGCCCGAAATTCATTGTGGCTGATGTTGGGCCTTGATACAGTGATTTCATCCATCGGCTCGATCAGTGAGGAGGAGGTTCGCATGCGAAGCATTCGTTGCGGGTTGGCGGCCACGTGTGGTGCCGCGGTCTGGCTGGGCGCGTTGTCGGTCGCGGCCGCGGGGTTCGGCGGGACATGCGCGAGGTACGATTCCTCAAAAGGAATGCTGCCCTCGGAACAGGGATGGGACATGGTGGGTCGCGGGCCATCGACGGCGGAGGTGGTCGGCGGGGTGCTGCATCAGTCGACCATGCCGTTCGCCAACCCGACCTGCCCCGGTCCGCCGCGGCAGGCGCAGTTCCTGTATTGGCTGGCCTCGGAATCGTTCGACTTCGCCGATGGAGCGGCGTTCGAGGCGGAGGTTCAGATCGTGGCCAGCGAGTATGGCATCAACCCGTGCGATGGGTGGGCCCGGCCGGGCTTCGCCATGGCCATGCAGGATTCGACGGGCCGATTCTTCTGGATCGGCATCGGCGAAAACGAAGTCTTCCTGGCCAACAATCCGTATCTCGATTTCGGCCAGCCCGGGCTGGTCGAGGCGGGGTACAGCACGGCGGGCGGTTACCACCTGTTTCGGCTGGAGGCGAACGCCTCGGGGGCAACGCTTCGCATCGACGGGCGGGAGATTCTGTCGATCGGCAATGGCGCACGCATCGCGGGCGGGCCGTCTGCCTACATCGGCGATGGCACCAGTTGGACCAACAGCGAAGCCCTGATCAAGGGATTCGCGCTGGAGAGCGGATCGTGCTGCACCGGCGACCTCAATGGTGATGGCGCGGTCGACGGCGCTGACCTCGGGTTGCTGCTTGGCGGCTGGGGGTCGGGTGGCACGGGTGACTTGAACGGCGACGGCAACGTCGACGGCGCTGATCTCGGGCTCCTGCTTGGGGCGTGGGGTGCGTGCCCAAGGTAAGCGAAGCCAGAGGCCCAGCGCCGCCGGTTGTGTAAGCGTTGCACGGTCGGGCTTCGCTGCGATGGGACCACAAACCTCGCCCGATGTACAGACCGTTTTCAACAGTCGCCGTGAAACGGAATCGGCCCGCGGAATCAGGACTTGGGTGATGCGGTTCCCGCCGCAGCGCTCAAGCGGCCGAGGACGAAGGTCCACGCCTTGCGGAGCTCGTCGGCAAGTTCACGCGAGGGAATGGCCTGGTGATGGAGCCGGGCGGAGACGGGGGAACCGGCGAGCGAGATGGTGACCTCAGATCCCGGTGGATGCTTCGGGTGTTCCCAGGTGAAGCGGATGGTCGGCCGCTCGGCGCTGATGATGGTTCCGGTGTCGCCGTCGGCGGTTGTGTAGCGAGCCCCGGCCCGCGGCTGAAACGCAGCGCCCGTGGTGAACCAGCGGTCCCAGCCGGATGGGGTGGAAATCAGGAGCCACGCCTGGTCCGCCGAGGTGGCAAGACTCGTGGTGAGATCGACCTCGTACATGATGCACTCCGTCACCGCCGACCGGGCGCGGGTCGTCGACCTCAGAATAACAGATTGGTCCGCGCGATTGCGCGCCAAGGCGACGATTCTGAGATGACTGGTCAGGAGTGCTGAGATTGTTTTTCCACAGTCGACTGGT
This sequence comes from uncultured Isosphaeraceae bacterium, assembly GCA_964407695.1. Lineage (GTDB taxonomy): Bacteria > Planctomycetota > Phycisphaerae > Phycisphaerales > SM1A02 > CAYOWQ01. Next base: position 68,967 of record CAYOWQ010000007.1, read on the forward strand.
ACGATTTGTCGGGTCACTTCTCGTTGCGTGGAGCCTCGGCGTGCGCTGGACCCGGCGGAGGCGGCTCGGTCTCAGCCTGGTATGCAGAGTTGACCGCAAGGGTGACTATTCGCGGCCATGCCCCGAGTGCGGAGCGATTTTTGGGGCATCATCGGTATAGTGCCTTCATGGCCGATCCAGTTCCCACTGCTCGAGTGTGTCCCAGATGCGGAGCCGCCACCTTTCATCCACAATCGGCAAGCACGTTTCTGGCCATGACCAAGGATCGCGTCTGCACCGCGTGCGGCACGCGATACCGGCCGCCCCCGCCAACGTGGCTCTTGATCATCGCGATCCTTGTCGGCGTGGCTTTCCTGGTCTTCTTCGGCGGAATCTATCTCCTGATCACTGTTCAACGAGGACCGACAGTGAATCCCATCTGCATTGTCGGCCTTGGCCTTGGATTTCTGGCGGTCTACAAGGGAATTCAGGGCTTGATGCAATCATGAGCGCCTGAGCGGGCAAGCCCAGCGGGTAGGCATCGTCAAATCAGTCTGCACCAGCTATCGGGACCACCCATCCACTTGCAGACCTGTCAAGCGATGCCCGCTCCTTCCCCAATTTGATGGTTTGAATGAGCGGCAGAATTCCCTTGGCGCACAAACCGTATATTGCGCGGAATTCGTTGGGCAAGATTTCGCAAGTGCGGAATCTCCCACCGCCACGGAGAGACCCATGATCCACCTCGACCCTCCACGCCTCTGCGCTCCAATTGCCCTGCTTGCGAGTTCCGTGTTGTGTTCCGGGGCTGCCGCGAACATCACATGGTCCATTAGTCCACTGAGCGGATACGCCTACAAGGTTTCCCAGATGCCCGACTTTGACCAGCTTCGCACCATAGGCATGGGCAAGCCGGGATTCCCCAACGACGGCAACATGTATTGCGCACCCACCGCCACCGCAAATGCGGCGGCGTATGTGAATTACCATGGTTATCCAGACATTCTGCCGGTACTGGGCCAGACGTGGGGCGAATGGCTGACGTATGGCAACCCTCAATACATTGTGTCCAACATCGGGATAGACCTGCTTGCCAGCGCCATGGGCACCCATCCGGTCAACGGCACCGGAGGTGCAGGCTTTCTCGACGGGGCTTCGGCCTATTTCAATTCAGACTGGTTTACGGTGCAGACCGTGTGGTCGAGCCCTTCCACGCCGATTACCGCCATTACGCTTTTCACTGCGGGCGCGCAGGGGCCGCATCCGTCGCTGATCCTGCCCACGGTGGGCTGGTACACCCAGAACGGCGACACGCTGACGAGAAACGGCGGGCACGTACTCACGCTGACCGAGGTTGGCGGCACCACGTCCGGTGACTATCTGACATGGAGAGATCCGGCCAACACCGGCGGTGACAGCATGTTCAGCCAGTCCGAATTCAAATCGCAGTATTACACGCTGACCAATTCCTCCAAGAAGGTCAACGGCGTCTCTCGCACGATGGCGAGGGTGAATGGATATGGCTCGGGCTGGCTCGACGGATACATGCGCATCACGCCGATCTATGGGCTCGTGGCCAAACCCGGATTCCTCGTGTTCAAGTACATTCAGCCGAAGGTCTTGGAGTTTCAGAATGACGACGACAAGGAGATTACGATTTCCAATCTTCCCGTCATCGATATGAGCCTCATGCCCGATTCCGGCAAATCGGTCTACCTGACCAAACCCGTGGGTGCTGCCGGCAAGGTGTCAATGTTTAACCCGACCGACCAAACATCGAGCGAGATCCCGGTGCCCATCGCCGACCCGAAGAAAGTAGTGACCGGCCGACGCGGCGAAATCTATGTGCTCGACGGGCCCAAGATGATCAAATGCATGCAGCCGCCGGCATCTGCCACAGCAGGCTGGTCTGTCGTCAACATTTTCCCGCCGTTCAATCTTGCGGACCTTGCTTACGACGACTTCCAGGATCGGCTGGTGGGGCTGAGCGCTGAGGCGAAGCAGATGTGGATTCGTCCCTATTGCGATGGAAGCACCGATTGCCCGGTCACAGGCGTGGCCCTTCCGGTCGAGATTCCCGCGATGAACCCCAACCTCGCATCGATGGATGTGGACGGAAAGACCGGCGTCATCTGGCTGACATCCGGCAACCTCACCAAGATCTACGGGCTTTCGGATCAGGGCGGCGTGGCTGGCCGGGGCGGCCGCGAAGGCGGTGTCGCGGCCGGCTGGACCTCGATCTACACCATTACAGACCCGTTGATCGTCAATCCACGGGGTCTTGCGGTCGACAACATCGGGCGAATCTGTTTTGAGTCCAATGGAGTCTTGAGGGTTCTCATGAACGGCAAGGATGGATACGTCGAAGACGTAGACAACCCGATGAACGGCAAGACCGGAATCTCCAGCATTGTGCTGATGCCGCAGAGCCGAACGAACTTTGATCCGGCGCTTCATGATGGCCCGGGCTGGACCAACAACGTGCTGCCGACCGAATTCGGCCCGGACGTAGTCGATTGCGACGCTGATCTGGACGTCAACAATGTTGTCGACGGTGCGGATCTCGGACTGCTTCTGGCACAATGGGGATCTGATGGCACCGCGGATTTCAACGACGACGATGTGGTCGATGGCGCGGACCTGGGCATTCTGCTGAGCCTGTGGGGGAACTGCCCGTAATGAATGACTGGCCGCGAATGATGCATGCAGGCCAATAGGTGAATCAGGGGCACCGATAGACGATCCTTCGATTCCGCGGTTCAGGCCTGAAATTCCTGCAAGATGAGAGGAACAAAGCTACATGTGTGCGAGAGATGCCCGCGCAAGGGGCATCCGGAGCAAACGACATGTACCTAGAGCAAACGCTTGCGTGGACAACACGCTTCCTTCGACAGATTCCGGACTCCGCATCGCAATCTCAAACGGCCCGCCGCGCATCACTTTTTCTAGTGGGAGCCCTTTCCACCTCGAGCCACTCGGAATCGCTCGCACCTACGTGGATCAGCTACGAGGCCGGCAAGACTGTGCAAGCGGAAAGCGCAGGGAAGGTGGTGGTTGATTCGGGCGGATCAGCGACTGTGCTCGGTTCGGCCTTCAGCTCTGCATCATCTGACTATGTCATCGTGATGCGATACAACTCGGCGGGCAGACAGGAGTGGATAAGGTCGTTCGACACCAACACCTTGGGTTCCGACATTCCTGCAGATCTGGAGCAAGCGCCTGACGGTGGAGTGTGGCTCACGATCCAGCATTTCACGCTCGAGCCCAGCATAGAGATCTTGCGATTGGATGTCGCCGGCCGGGTTCTTTGGTCAACTGATGTACCCGCATCGGGAGGCAAGGGCGTATTCGAATCGCAATTGACGCCTCATCTTGCTGTGGATCTGCAGCATGGTCCGCCTCGAATCTATGCGGCGTTTACCCACAACGGCGATTATCGCGTACTCCGTCTGGACGACGGAGGTCAATTGGTATGGGACCACTCCTGGTCAAGTGGCGGAGACTCTGCAGATCAACCTACCGACATTGCCGTTGGATTCAACGGCGATGTGTATGTCAGCGGAATCAGTGGGTTGGCTGAAGCCGGATACGGCACGATCGGCATGTCGCCCGATGGAGCCGTGAAATGGACTCACAGTCAACCTGGAGCGTTTGGATCAATCCTGACTGATCCGATTGTCAAGGCGCATCCAACGGGAGGCGCAATTGTCGCAGCATCGCCCGAAACTGTCTGCGGCGGATTTGAAACGCGCGTCTGGCGCGTTGGTGATGATGGCGCGGAGCAATGGGACGTGGTGTTTGGAGGCCAGCGATGCAGCGACAACTTCGGCCCTACAAGCCTTGCAGTATCATCGGACGGGCGAATTGCGACCTGTGCCAGCACCGTAAATCCGGTGAGCTGGCGCACGATGCTTCTGAATGGCGCAGGCCGTGAACTTTGGTCGGCCGAGTGGATTAATCCCAACTCAGCGGGTGACATGCCGGAGTCGATCCTGTTCGATCCATTCGGGGGAGTTGTCGTAACCGGCGTGCATCAATCGGCCCCGGCTCTGGATGGGTTCGGTCTCATACGTTACGACCAGGAGGGACGCGAGTCCTGGAACTGGTCCGCTGCCAATCCAACGGCCGGCGGTGGCGTTGCGATAGCCATCGATTCTGGCAATACGACCTATGTCGTTGGGCGCAACTGGGGCGGTCCAGGCGTGGGCGAACGCGCCATGACGATACGATTCGATCCGCCTCCGTCATTCGTCGCTGGAGACCTGAATCAGGATCTGGTTGTGGATGGCGCCGATCTCGGCCTCTTGCTTGGCAGTTGGGGATCGTCCGACTCGGCAGCCGACCTCAACGGCGATGGGTCAGTCGATGGATCAGACCTTGGCCTTCTTCTGGGATACTGGAGCTAACAGACGCCTCGTCACAATCCGGGTGGATATGCCGTAGTCACTTGTGCCATCGTGCTAGCAAGCTAGGGGAGGACGTTAGCGGCAACGCAGGCCCCGGCCGTTGGCGAAATCGCCGGTAACCGTTAGCATGGCGCGGTTTCATGGCCAAGGCATACACACCAGGATTGAAGGTTGCAGCCCGTACGGTTCATCGTTCCCGACGCGCGCTTCCGATTTCCGGTGAGGTTCTGGTTAAGGTAGGTCAGAGGGTCCGGGGGTCAGAAGTCGTGGCTCGGACCTTCATGCCCGGCGACATTACGCCGGTCAACGTGGCCAATCTGCTTTCGTGCCAGGCATCCGACGTTCCCGCCTTCATGCTGAAGAAGATCGGCGACACCGTGGCTGACGGCGAGGTCATCGCCCGCTCTCGCGGCATGTTCGGCATGTTCAAAACGGAGGCCAAGGCGCGCAGTGGTGGCACCATTGAGAACATCTCCGGGGTGACGGGACAAGTCATGCTTCGCGGCACGCCGATTCCGGTTCAGGTGCTGGCGTATCTTGACGGTGTCGTTGTGGAGGTGCTGCCTGGCGAGGGGTGTATCGTTCAATCGGAATGCGTCCTCGTCCAGGGCATCTTCGGCATTGGCGGCGAGGCATTCGGTAAAGTCCGGTTGGCATGCAAGTCGCCCGACGAGACATTGCACGAAGACCTCATTCGACCCGACATGAAGGGGGAGATCATCATCGGCGGCGCAAGGATGACCGTTGAGGCCATTCGCACGGCGCGTTCAGTAGGTGCTGCGGCGATTATTGCCGGCGGCATCGACGATCAGGATCTCAAGGATTTCCTCGGATACGACCAGGGCGTCGCGATTACGGGAAGCGAGCAGCTCGGCTTGACGGTGATCATCACGGAAGGCTTTGGCGACATCGCCATGGCCCATCGAACCTTTGACCTGCTTCGACGGCATGAGGGCTATGAGGCCAGTGTGAATGGTGCCACACAGATTCGTGCGGGCGTGATGCGGCCGGAAATCATCATTGCACTGCCGACCGGCGGCGGTCCGATGGATTCCGGACGCACCGAGGCCGGCTATCTCGAAATCGGCACCCCGGTGCGGATCATTCGCGATCCGCATTTCGGACTGATCGGAACGGTCAGCGACCTTCCGCCGGAGCCTCACGTGCTCGGATCCGGCTCGAAGGCTCGGGTTCTGGAGGTCAAGCTCGATTCAGGCGAGAGCGTCGTGATTCCGCGGGCGAACGTGGAGCTTATTGAGGAATGAAAAACAGACAGCCAGGGATGATCTTCATCGGAATTCTTCTGGCGATTGCATGCATCAGGAACGCGATGGCGGCGGATCCACCAAATCCACCCGCCCGCGTCACAGCCTCGGTCTCTGGAAACGCAATTGAAGTGAGTTGGGAGGCGCCGCAATCGGATGAGCCGCCCGCAACGGGATATCGAGTCCTTCTGAAACGATCTCTGTCTCAAAACGAGCTATCAAGACTTGATGCAAAGGCCGGAGAGGCTCGTGATGCAGCCGTCGCGGCTGGAGAGAGCGACACCGCTGCCCTGCAGGCATTTGAAGCATCACGCAGAGATCAATTGAATTTGCTCTGGGCCGCCGAACCCATTGAAACTGTGGTGCTCAAGACACCGGAGACGACGAGCCTTGTGATCCCGCCTGTCCAGGAGGGCACGTGGGAGGTGAGCGTTGTTGCGATTGGCGTTGACGGTTCAGAATCGTTTTCCACCGAGCCTGTTTCCGTCACTTTTTCAACTGCCGCAAGTGCCACACCTGCTTCGGTTACGACCACGAACAAACCCTGGTACAGAGAGCTGTTCAATACTTCGAAGGCCTGGGTGGCGCTCCTCTTTGTCATCCTTGCCGGACTGGTTCTCTCCTGCATTCAACTGGCTCGCAGCGGCCGAGAAATGTGGGTGCGCCGAATTGCTGCACTCGATGCAGTGGATGAAGCTGTCGGCCGTGCCACTGAGATGGGGCGTCGTGTCCTTTTTGTTCCCGGGGTTCAGGACATGGACGACATCGGCACGATTGCAGGCGTAAGCATTCTTGGCCGCGTGGCAAAGACTGTCGCGCGTTATGGTGCCGATCTCGAGGTGCCAACGAGCAAGTCATTGGTCATGACGGCCTGCCGCGAAACTGTCCAGGCGTCCTTCTTTGAAGCGGGGCGTCCCGACGCATTCAACGCGGATCACATTCCGTACATTACCGATGATCAATTCGGATATGTCGCATATCTTGTTGGGGACATGGTTCGGACGAGGCCAGCCGCGTGCCTGTACATGGGGGCATTTTTCGCAGAGAGCCTGCTCCTCGCCGAAACCGGAAATGCAATCGGTGCCATCCAGATCGCCGGCACACGAGAGCCGGCTCAACTTCCGTTCTTTGTAGCAGCGTGTGACTACACGTTGATCGGCGAGGAGTTCTTCGCCGCCTCAGCCTACCTCTCCAAGGAGCCGGACCAGTTGGGCAGCCTGAAGGGTCAGGACCTCTGCAAGCTCTTTCTTGGAATCATTCTGCTAGCTGGTTGCATCTTGGCGACGATTGCGTCATTGACCGAATCAGGCGAGCTTCAATCATGGGTCGACTATCTGACGCAGGTTATCCTCGCGTAGTGATGTATCGGAGCCAATTCACCTTATGAAGCGACTCGTACCACTCTTGATCACCGCCATTGGTGGCTTCGTCATCATCCTGACCTTCTTCGTCCCGCTCATCGAAGGCTGGGGTGGTGAAATCAGTAACTGGTTTACCATTCTGGCGGCCGTTGCCTATGTGCTCGGGGGCGGAAATCTTCTGAAGATTCAGCTCCAGCGAATCTCCGACCGGAGGCCGGGATGGGGATACGCGGCCATCACGCTTATCGCCTTCCTTGCAACGCTCATCGTCGGCCTCCTTAAGGTCGGCGTTACCCCGCCAGAGAATCATCCCACGATGCCGTGGGCGGGTCCGTATGAATCGGAGGGTGGTGCATTCTGGTGGCTCTATACCTACGCCTTCTCTCCCCTTCAGGCGTCCATGTTCGCGATGCTGGCGTTCTTCGTGGCGTCGGCCGCATTCCGTGCCTTCCGAGCCAAGAATGTTGAGGCGACCCTGCTTCTCGGAACCGCATTCATCGTGCTACTTGGTCGAACGTTTGCAGGTTACGTCCTGACGGCGTGGATTCCTGATTCGCTGTCCGGTCTCCGCATCCCGGAACTAACAACCACGATCCTTCAGGTCTTCAACGCCGCCGGACAGCGTGCGATCATGATTGGGATCGCACTTGGAATTGTCGCGAGCGCCCTGCGGATCATTCTCGGTATTGATCGCTCCTACCTCGGATCGGATGGAGGCTGACCTATGCTGAACTGGCTCAAAGGAATGGATCGGCGCTGGATCTTCCTGGCGATGCTGCTCACCGTCACGATTCCCATCGCGATCCAGAAGACGTATCCCGAGGCCACGACACAGATCGTTCAGGATGCCTTCGATACAATTGAATCGCTGCCCAGCGGATCCAGGGTGCTCTTCGCAATGGATTACGATCCGGGCAGCAAGGCGGAATTGCACCCCATGGCCGAAGCGCTCACGCGCCACTGCTGTGAAAAGGGTCACAAGATTATCTATATGTCGATGTGGCCAGGGGCCGGCCCCTTGGTCGACAGCGTAACCTCCATCATTGAAACCGAGTTTGCCGACACCTACGTCTACGGTCGGGATTACACCAATCTTGGGTTCAAGGCTGGCAATGAAATGGTCATCAAGGTGATTGCTGACGACCTTCGCAAGCAGTTTCAGACAGACAAGCGGGGAAACAACCTGGATTCCATGGATGTTACAAGGGGACTTAAGAATATCCAGGCGGTTGACCTGGTGATCTCCGTCTCCGCGGGCACTCCGGGAGCCAAAGAATGGGTCCAGCAGGTCGGCAATCGATTCCACATCCCCGTCATTGCCGGCTCAACTGGCGTGCAGGCAACACAACTCTATCCCTATTACCCCAATCAGACGGTCGGGCTCCTGGCCGCCATCAAGGGGGCAGCGGAATTTGAAGCTGCACTTGTTAAGAATTATCCCAGATACGCCGAGAAGGGCAAGACCTCCGCAATCCAGAAGATGGCGCCTCAGCTCTGGGGGCATTTGCTTATGATTTTCCTCATCATCCTCGGCAACGTGGTGTACTTCCTTGACCGTCAACGTGGAGGTCGCCAATGAAAAGAGAGACGACCATCTGGCTCATTGTCTTTCTGTTTGGTGCGGCGGGGCTGTTCTACAACGCCGTCATCCGAAATTCCGGGATGGCGAAGGTCTATGTGGCCGCAGAACCCGTGGATCCGGCCAATCCAACCGCCGGCTATCGATATGAAGAAGTCACTCCGAAGGATTACGCCCAGCATGCCCCTGGAGTGGAACTTAGTATTCCGCGCACAGTCGGAGTATGGTTTGCGGCATTTTTTACATTATGCATCTTCTCGTTTCTCTATCGGGATAACCCGTTCTACAAGGTTGCAGAGTCGGTATTCATTGGCGTCTCTGCCGCATATTACATGGTCGCCGGCTTCTGGGACACCATTGTTCAATTGCTGATGGCCAAGCTGCTTCCAAGCATCACGCACGACTGGGCGATGCCCGATATGGTCGTCCCGTCCAGTCCAAACACGGTCGGCGAATTTACCGAACGATGGATTCGGCTCATTCCGCTCGCGCTTGGAATCATGCTGCTGTGGCGCCTTGCTCCGAGGGGACAGTGGATTTCCCGGTGGCCTCTGGCGGTCATCATTGGCACAATGGCGGGCCTGCGGATGGTGACCTATGTTCAGACCGACCTCCTGGGTCAGGTCGGAAATTCGATTCTCCCTCTATTCGCTCGCGACGGAAGTGGTGCCTTCGACCTCTGGCAGTCGCTTCGCAATATCGGTGTCGTCGGGGGTGTGCTCTTCTGCCTGACGTATTTCTTCTTCAGTGTGGAACACAAGGGTGCTATCGGCCGTGCCGCTCGGACCGGCATCTGGATCCTGATGATCACCTTCGGTGCATCCTTTGCCCTGACGGTCATGGGGCGAATTGCGTTGCTCTCCGAACGGATTCAATTCCTGATGGATTCATGGCTCTGGCTTATCGACCCGACCAACGCACGCGGATAGCCTCGTCGAATGGCCCTCCTCGAGGCGATCTCACTCGTCAAGTCGTATGGCGGCCGTCGCGTGGTCGACGGCGTGACGTTCTCCGTTGAGCCCGGTGAGGTCGTCGGCCTGCTCGGTCGAAACGGCGCGGGGAAGACCACGTCATTTCGAATGGCGATCGGCATGATCAGCCCGGAAGGCGGCCGCGTCCTCTTTCAGGGCAACGAAATGACCGGCATGCCCATGTACCGCCACGCACTCGCCGGCATGGGTTATCTCTCACAGGAACCCAGCGTCTTTCAGCGCATGACCGTCGAGGACAATCTGCTCGCGATTCTCGAAACCCAGCGGCTCTCTCGCGGCCAGCGTCATGCTCGATGCAATGAGTTGCTCTCTCAATTCGGGCTCATCCACAAGCGGCGCGAACTCGCTCGGACCTGCTCCGGTGGCGAGCGGCGTCGGCTTGAGATCGCACGTGCCCTGATCACGCGCCCGCGGCTGATGCTGCTCGACGAACCCTTCGCCGCTGTGGATCCTCATACGGTCGAGGAGTTGCAGCGCGAGGTCAAACGGCTGGCCATCAACGGCATTGCCATGCTGGTGACCGATCACAACGTGCAGCAGACGCTGCGGATCTGCGACCGTGCCTACATCATTCATGAGGGCCGAAACCTTCGAGAAGGTACTCCGAAGGAGATTATCAACGACCCCATGGTTCGCGATGCCTACCTTGCCTCCACCTTTCGCGGCGACGAGTTTGATTAGTAAACTCAGCCTTCGGAATCGGCCGTGCGAACCGCTTCGCAAAATTGCCGAATCAGGTCAACAGACTTCTCGCCGGGAACGGTCTCAACCCCACTCGAGACATCAACTCCAAATGGTCGAAAGCGTCGAATCACGTCACCGACGTTTCCGGGGTGTAGTCCGCCGGCGACGATGACTGGGGCGCCAACGACGCGATACGCTCGTTCCAAGACGTCGCAATCAACCGCTGTACCGCTCCCTGGCCTGGACGAATCCAGGAGGATCGCTTTCACATTCGGTTGGCCAAGCCACTCGCGATTCAATGGAGATTCGATCTCGGCCGCCGCAATAGCCTTGATAATGCGAGGAAGACTCCCCCACGTCTCGGCCTGCTCGTCGCCGTGGAGTTGAACGATTCCCGTCCAATCCATGGCTTCGTCGCGTGAGCCGTTGCTGAGCACCAGCACACACTCCGCACGCCCGCCAATCGCCCGGCAAATCAAACCCGCGGTCTCGCGGCTCACCCATCGAGCCGAATGATCAACGCGGACAAGGCCGATGAAGCCGACGCCAAGCTGTGCGGCCGCTTTCGCCGTCTCGATATCGCGAATTCCACAGATCTTGATGCGTGTGCGGCGGCCGACGTTCACGCCTCCAACTCCGCTTGAAGCTGCTCGGCGAAGGTTTGCTGCTGTTGGTCATGGAGCCTTGGGCGCACCTGCTCAAGCATGGCTTTTGCTTTCGCCGGGTCTGGAATTTTGCGAACCCAGGCCATCGCAAGGAGCAGCATCACTTCGTCGCGATGCCCCGATCCGGGATAAGCCTTCAGCATTGCTTCGAATGCTCGAACTGCGCCGGCCCAATTGCCCGCTGCCGCAAGCTGGTTGGCAATCTCCAGTTGCCGCCCCTCGCCGAGCACAGGATTTCCGTCGATTTTCGCGAGTTCGAGATACGAAACGGCCGCAGAGGCAATGTCCTGGCGTTCGAAGGCGTCACCAATTTTCGACCGCAGTTCAAGAATCTCGGGCCGCTCCTTCGGCACCTTCGCGGCCTGTTTGGCCAACCGCTCAGACGTATCCGCTGAAGCGCTGGTCCAGACAGACGTGGCCTGGACGCGATTCGCCGCCCGAAGCGCTGCCCTTCTGCGGAACTGCTTGAACAAAAAGAACGCATCGTAATCGTCTCGAGGGAGCAGCCTGAATCCGAGGAGGATCATGGCGAGACCGAAACCAAACGCGTATCCGCCAAGGTGGGCCGCATAGGCCACATCGCCTCGGCCACTTCCAGTCCACTCCGAAAGCTGATGCACGACATCGAGGCAGATGTAGAGCCCGATGAACCAGACGCTTGAAACCTGAAACACCCCGAACCACAGCAGCGAGAGAACCCGAACATGCCCTCGAGGGAAGAAGGCCAGGAACGCGCCAGTGCAGGCTGCAATCGCCCCGCTGGCCCCGATACACGCATCGTTGGAAACCGCCATGTGGGCCAGGCCCGACACAATCGCCCCCCCAAGATAAAACAATGCAAACCACATTGATCCGAGGCGCCCCTCTACAGAACAGCCAAAGACCCAAAGAAAGACCATATTGAACGTGAGATGCCAGATCGACGTTGGGTCGTGAAGGAAGGCCGACGTGATCAGCTGAACCAGGCGAAAATTCAGTGGGTCGAGGGCCCCCCATTCCACCAATGACTGCCCCTCCGGACCACTCACCGCCCCCAGGTGGTTCATCATGGCAACGGCAATGCAGAAACCGATGAGCAGAGGAGCAACGATCGGTGGGTGCTTCGGAGGTCGATCCGTTCCGACAGGAATGAACATGGTTTGCCAGTGTACCCGTCGATACAGTCCCTGAAGCTCCCTTGCGAGGGGCGGCGACGGACGGAATCCAGGCAATTCGCCCTGAATTGATCCTCCCCGGTATCTGGACTAGCATCAGTTTCGCCAGCTCACTCGTGGGTACCAGGGGCATTACGGGGTGAATCTTGCAGTCTCGACTGCCGATAAGACCATGAGACCAGACGACCCAGGATCAAAGACATGCCGACCATGACCATCGAACAGCGAATCGACAAGGGACTTGCCAATACCATCGCCGCGGAATCGCAGATTTCGTTTATCGATGGAGGCCGCGGGGTGCTTGAATATGTCGGCATCGACATCGACTCCCTGGCGCGAAACTCCACATTCGAGGAGACCGTATACCTCCTGTGGAACGGGCGGCTGCCTCGCAAGAATGAGCTTTCATCGCTAATGCGGGAGCTTCAGTCGGAATACGACGTCCCGCAGGCGATGTGGGACCTGATCTCCCGGCTACCCAAGGACGCAGCGCCCATGGATGCGCTTCGAACGCTTGTCTCCGCACTCGGCATGTTTGACCCGGAGAAGGACGACTCATCCGCGGAGGCCAATCACCGCAAATCCATTCGCCTTGTGGCCAAAACCCCGACGCTGATTGCGGCCTTCGATCGATATCGAAAGGGCAAGTCGCCGGTCAAGCCGGACAAGTCACTCCCTATCGCGGCCAATTTCATCTACATGCTCACGGGTGACAAGCCCACTGAGACCATGTGGAAAGCTCTTGATGTTTGCCTGATTCTCCATGCGGACCACGGCCTGAATGCATCGACGTTCGCCGCCCGGGTCACCATCGCCACCTTGAGCGATATGTATTCCGCCATGACAACGGCGATTGGAACCCTGAAGGGACCTCTCCACGGGGGCGCGAATGAAGAAGTCATGCACATGCTCAACGAAATCGGAACGATCGACCGCGTGGAATCCTACATCAAGGACAAACTTGATCGAAAGGAACGAGTGATGGGTTTCGGGCACCGGGTCTACAAGGCCTACGACCCGCGAGCGAAATACCTGAAGACATTCGCCAAGGGTTTGGCAACCGATACCGGCAATCTGAAGCTGTACGAAATGAGCCGCCGCATCGAAGAGATCATGGCGGAAGAAGTGGCAGCCAAGGGCATTCATCCGAACGTGGATTTCTATTCGGCAACGACATATTTCTCGCTCGGCCTCGACCTCGACCTCTTCACCTGCATGTTTGCGATGAGCCGCATGGCGGGCTGGACCGGCCATTGCATCGAGCAGTTGGCTGATAACCGGTTGATTCGTCCGAATGCCGAGTACACCGGCCCGCATGATGTGCCCTACGTGCCGATGAGTGAACGCTGACGGAGCAGCCCCCGTTGCGCATCTGTTTTGTGGACGGTCTCCGGTGATCTCAAAGGGTCACCGGCCGTACAATTCCGCGAATCATGAGGATGTTCACATGCGCAGAATGATCGGGATAGCGCTGGTCCTTGCCAGCCTGGCATCAGGAGCGCTCGCGGCCACGGCACCGGAATCGACCGGGTCGAGCGAATCGATTGACAGCAAACGGGCTCTCCGGCGCACCCCCGTCGTTGAAGTGTTCGAGCAATGCCGTGATGCCGTCGTCAACATCTCAACGACGCAGATCGTCGAACGCCGTTCGCGAATGGGCTTCGACAGTATGTTCGACCAGATCTTTGACTTTCCCAGCCGGTCGCGTCGCTACGAGCTCACATCGGTCGGAAGCGGGTTTGTCATTCATGAAGACGGGTATGTCGTCACCAATGCGCATGTCGTCGCCCGCACCGTCGAGCGGCGGGTCATTTTTGCCGATGGTCGCCAATACGACGCCGATCTCGTGGCCATTGATACCGACCGAGACCTTGCGGTCCTGAAGATCAATACCGATCGCAAGCTCAAGCCGATTCATCTTGGCCGAAGTGACGACCTGATGATCGGCGAAACCGTCGTTGCCGTCGGCAACCCTCTCGGTTTCCAACACACGCTGACCACCGGCGTCGTGAGCGCCCTGGATCGGTCACTCGAAATACAAGGACACACCATGTATCAGGGGCTGATCCAGACCGATGCCAGCATCAACCCCGGCAATTCCGGCGGACCGCTGCTCAACGTCCTGGGTGAGCTCATTGGCATCAATACCGCTATTCGCGGTGATGCCCAGAACATCGGATTTTCAATACCGGTTGACCAGCTTCGAGCTGCCCTGCCCGAGATGCTGGATATCGAGCGGCGGTATCGCCTCGAGATCGGCCTTGCGATCGGCGACGATGCGAGGGTCACCACGGTCCGAAGCGAATCCCCTGCAGCAAGGGCTGGAATCAAGCCCGACGATCGACTTCTCTCGGTCGACGGGCGGGATCTACACACCGGAATCGATTTCTGGATCGACCTCATTGGCCGCCGCCCGGGGGATGAGGTGGTCCTTCAATTGGATCGCGGAGGAAATCCCGTAGTTGCCAGACTGGAGATCAAGGAGCGACCGAGCCCGGACGGAATTGCCCTCGCGGCGTCCCGATTCGGCATTAGAACTGAATCGCTCACCCCTGAACAAGCGCGCCAACTTGGCTTGCGGGCCGGTGGGCTGCTGGTTCGAGATGTAGAGGCCGAGGGGCCCGCCGACCGAGCGGGCATCTTCCGTGGCGATATCCTCGTTTCCATCAATCGTGCGGAAGTCCGTGACATGGACGATGTTGGCATGATGCTGGAATCGATCCCCGCCGGACGCGAGGTCCAGATCGTCGTGCTGCGGCCGGGGGAACGTGCGTTGTATTCGGGAACGATTAACGCAAGGTGAGCGGCGCGAACGTCAGGGACAATCGCCCCACGCCGCCAGCAACAGCCCCAGATCGCCGCCGTCAACGGTTCCCGATCCATCGATGTCCCCCTGACCTGTGAGGCTCCAATTCGCCAGCAGCAGGCCAAGGTCCGCGCCATCAACCACACCGGAACTATCGAGATCGGCGGGACAGGGACTCGGGCAGCGTTCGCCGTTGCACGACACTGTGATCGACCCAGCACCGATTTCGTCATTCACCCCGCCGATGCGCACAAGATAGTTCTGGCCGCAACTCACAGCGAACGTCAGGCTGGAGGTCGCGCCTCCGCAATCCTGCCGGTTGTCGTTACAGGCAAGGGCGGATCTCGGATCACAAGACGCATAGACGGCGAGGACCGTGTTGAAATCAGCCGAATCGCATGTCGAGATGGTCACGTCGCCATCGCAAGTCGGTGAATAGGTGAACCAGACGTCAGCTCCAATGGAGCCGCTGAGGGCGACGCAGCCGCGGGGCGTCGGCACACCACTGGGCGTCGCCGCATAGGTATTGAAGAGAGTCACTCCGTCCTCGAGCGGCGTGGCTCCCGTGCAATCGTCATTGGCCGGAGGGCCGACACAGGTTTGGTAAGCCTCCTGAACACAGAAGGAATCCCAGGCACGTTCGCAACAGAACGAATCCGCATTGCAGACAGCGCTGCAGCATGCCTCGTCGTTGCACCCGGGATTCCGATGTGTTTCCAGGCAGCTTCCTGCCTCGGGGTTGCAGGGTTGCTCGCAGTCCTGCGAGCAGGACACCGTGAATTTGTAGGTATTGTCACTGCCACAGGCGACGACCGTGTTGCCAATGATCGGAAACGAGCCAGGGCTCACCACAATTCGATAGCTCCCCGGCGGAACACATTTGCTCACACTATTGATGACACACGCGCTTGATTCCACGAATGCAACGGTGTTGGTTGAAAGGTCGCCGCAGGATGCGGGAGTTATGGCGGCAAAGCCGATGAACGCCGAAGTGAAGGACAGAGTCAGGCGCGCCAGGCCATCACCATCAGGATCCATCAGGAGAACCTGATAGATGTCAACATCCGTAAACGCTCCGCCCTGACCGCTGTCGTCTTTCACCCGGCCGCACACTGTCTTGCCGCAGATTGTAAAAACCGCGGCAGAACCCGCCGCCGGGAAGAAGCAAGGGTCATTCTTGTTTTGACCGCACGTTTCGGCTTCCTGCTGGCCCCCGACCGGACAGGCAACCTCGCAGCTGATGGTGCAGAGACTGTTGGCAAGGGCGACGCAGATTGAATCCCAGGCTTGTGAACAGCAGGTTGGATCAACCTGGCACACCATGGTGCAGCAACTGGCGTCGTCGCACGCGCCGGTGCCATGGACCTGAAAGCAACTACCGGCCAGAGGATCTCCGCATTCGCCCGGGGTGCCAATATCGCAGCTCGATGCGGCGATGACAGCACATGAAAGGTCCCAGGAATCAGTACAGCAGAATGGATCAAAACTACACACGAGATTGCAGCAGGTCGGGTCGTCGCAACCCGGGGTTGCATGCTCGACCAGGCACGAGCCTGCGGCCGGACATTGGGCCAGCGAGGTCGAACAAACGCAAAGTGCTACAAAAACCGCGCAGACGAGCTTTCTCATAGAATTCCAATCCAAGGGAAGCGCTGGGCTATGCGCTCAATGTCCATAGGGTAGTGCAATCCCACCCCCAAGGCGAAGAATTGCGAAGATTCTCCACGCGTTGCGGCATTATCGGAATCTTCTTCTTTCCTTCACTCACCTCGGTTGCCAGGATGCCATGCCCGACAACGAACGAACGATTCACCTGATCAGGCACGCCAACGCCGTCGATCGAGACTTCTGGAGAGGTGATGACCGATTGAGACCACTCTCACAGGATGGATTGGCGCAGGCCCGCCGCCTTGCATTCGATTCTCGGCTGCAAGCGGTTGCAGCCATCTATTCTTCGCCGACAATTCGCTGCCTCCAGACCGTGGAGCCGCTCGCGGGTCAGCTCGGTCTTGGAGTTCAGGTGATTCCTCAGTACATGGAAGGCTGCCAGCTCCTGCTGCCCCTGGCGAGGGGCCCCAATGTTGCCATCTGTGCCCATGGTGACAACATCCCGTGGACCCTCGATGAACTCGGAGTGAAATGGACCCAGTGTCGCAAGGGGTCCGTGTGGATCATTCGTCTCGACGACGACATGTCGGTCAATGAATCGTTCTATTTTGAAACCTGACGTCCGACACTGGCTCCCCATCGGAATCGACTGTATCGTTTCGGCCGCCTCGTCCAAGGAGTATCGCCCATGACCATTCAAGTCGGCCACAATGCCCCAGGATTCTCACTTGCAAGTCGACCAGGATCTCCCGTCGATGTTGGTGCTTTGATCGGAAAGGAACCGATCGTTCTGCTCTTCTATCCATTGGCCTACAGCTCGGTCTGCACCGCCGAGATGTGCCACATGCGTGATACCTGGAATCAGTGGTCAGTCCTTGCGGCCAAGGTTTTTGGCATCTCTGTCGACAGCCCCTTTGTGACCGACAAATATCAGAAGGACGAGTCGATTCCATTCCCTCTTCTGTCTGATTTCAACAAGGAGGTCTCCGCTGCATACGGTGTCCTGCACGCCGATCTCATGGGCCTGAAGGGCGTTTCGAAACGAAGCGCCTTCGTGATTGGACGTGATGGGAAGGTGAAATACGCCTGGGTCACCGAGGACCCGAAGGTTCAGGTCCCGTTCGACGAGGTGCGAAAGGCGCTGAAGGAATGACCGTTGAGATCCCGGGGGACTGGATTGACCGCATCCCGACAGGCTGCTAGCGTCCCCTCGAAATGCGGGCGTAACTCAGTGGTAGAGTGTCAGCCTTCCAAGCTGAACGTCGAGGGTTCGAATCCCTTCGCCCGCTTTTCGATGTCGTATGGAATTCCGGGACTTTGGCGATCCGTAACATCCAACGGCCACCGACATCGAACCATTGAATGAGTCCATCTCGGAGGAATCTGATGAAATATGTCTTTGCGTGCCTGTTTCTCGCACTCCTGGTGAGTTCCGCGGCGGCCTGCATTGAAACCGAGGGTCAGGCGTCCGGATCCACCGAAAAACCATCACCGAACATGCCCCGATACTCAAAATCGCTCTACGACGTCACGCCATTGCCCCGCGAGGAAGTGGAGAAACTAGCCGGCAAGCTCGACCCGGAAACATACCGAATCACGCAGAAGTCAGACACCGAGCGGCCCTTCTGTGGCACGCTCTTGGACAACAAGAAGGATGGTGTCTATGTCTGCGTGGTGTGCGGCCTGCCGTTGTTCTCCAGCGAAAACAAGTTCAACTCCGGGACGGGTTGGCCGAGTTTCTATCGCGAGATTGATCCTGCCCATGTCGCTCGCGTTCGCGACGAGTCGCACGGCATGGTGCGAACCGAAATCAATTGCGCTCGATGCAGCGCCCATCTTGGGCACGTCTTTGATGATGGACCAGCGCCAACTGGCGAGCGGCACTGTCTCAACAGTGCTTCGCTGAAATTCTATGAGAAGTCTGAGACTCGGCCTCCCGAGTCAATGCCCATCAAGACTGAAACCGCGTACTTTGCCGGTGGATGCTTCTGGGGAGTTGAACACTATTTCCAGAAGGGACCCGGCGTTCTCGACGCGGTCAGCGGCTACATGCAGGGCAGAACCGACAACCCGTCCTATGAAGACATCTGCGGTCACGGCACCGGTCACGCTGAGACCGTCAAGGTGGTCTTCGACCCGAATCGAATCACCTATCGTCGCCTTCTTGAAGCGTTCTTTGTCATGCACGACCCCACGCAGCTGAATCGCCAGGGGCCGGATTATGGCGACCAGTACCGGTCCGGGATCTGGACAACATCGGCTGAGCAGCAAAAGGAAGCCATGGCCTTCATCGCCGAGCAGCAGCCGAAATTCGGCAACAAGATCGTGACCCAGGTGGAGCAGGCCAAGACCTTCTTCCCTGCCGAGGACTATCACCAGGACTACATCATCAAAACCGGCCGCACATGCCACGTGCGGAATCCGTGGTAGTGCCAACGGGTGGGAGGGTTATTCCCATTCGATGGTCGCCGGCGGCTTGCTTGAGATGTCGTAGACCACACGATTGACGCCGGCAACTTCGTTGATGATTCGATTCGAGATCGTCGCCAGGACGTCGTAGGGGATCCGCGCCCAATCTGCCGTCATGAAATCCTGTGTTTCAACCGCCCGAATGGCAACTACCGAGTCATAGCTGCGGCCGTCCCCCATCACCCCGACTGATTGGACCGGCAGCAGCACTGCGAAAACCTGATTTGTTGACCGATAGAGGTTGTTGGCCACGATTTCTTCCAGCAGGATCTCATCGCAATCGCGCAGGAGATCGAGCTTG
Source organism: uncultured Isosphaeraceae bacterium (assembly GCA_964407695.1). Classification (GTDB taxonomy): domain Bacteria; phylum Planctomycetota; class Phycisphaerae; order Phycisphaerales; family SM1A02; genus CAYOWQ01. The sequence continues at coordinate 88,236 of CAYOWQ010000007.1, forward strand.
GCTTCAGTGATTTCGCCGATGATCCGAACCGCGAGACCCGGCCCGGGGAATGGATGGCGCCAGACAATGTGCGTCGGCAGACCGAGTACCTCTCCGAGGGCCCGAACTTCATCCTTGAAGAGATCCCGAAGTGGTTCGACCAACTGGAAACCGAGTTCCTCCGGAAGTCCGCCGACATTGTGGTGAAGTTTGATGTTCGCGGCAGTTCCGGCATGGGAGTGCCCGCTCTCAATGACATCCGGATACAAGGTACCCTGAGCGAGGTATGCAATATCGCCGCCAAGCGTCGCCGCCGCCTTCTTGAAAACGTCAATGAACCGGTGACCGATGCGTTTTCGCTTCACCTGCGGATCTGTGACGCCGTCAAGATCGGAGAGGAACTCCTCCGCGGCATCGACGACTCGAAGGTCAATATCAAAGTGGTCTCGAAACGTTGTTTCGACGAGTTCTCGTTCGTTCTTTCGAAGCAAGCCGTTGTCAACAAAAATACACGTAAGTTGCCGACCGATGGCCTTTGAAAGGAGCGCTGCCACAACCGAGGAATCGACGCCGCCGGAGAGACCGCAGATCACGCGGCCGCTGCCGACCTGGCTGCGAATGCGATCGCATTGGGTTTCGAGAAACTCGCTCATGCGCCAGGTGCCGGTGCAACCACAGACCTCGTAGAGGAAGTTTCGAAGCAGATCGACGCCGTGCGGCGTGTGCGTGACCTCGGGGTGAAACTGAACACCGTAGAAGCGACGAGATTCATGCTTCACCGCGGCATACGGGCAAGTCGGTGTGGCCGCCAGCGGAATAAATGCGCTGGAGAGCTGTTGCACCTGATCGCCGTGGCTCATCCAAACCGTCGTGTTCGTCGGAATCCCCTCGAAGAGGGCCGCCGACTCGGGAGTCGATGAGATGGATAACTTGCTGCGTCCGTATTCGCGAGCCGGCGCCCGTCCGACATTTCCCCCAAGCACCTGGCAGGCAAGCTGCATGCCATAGCAGATGCCGAGCATGGGGACATCGAGCTCGAAGATGCCCGGATGGCATCGCGGCGCCCCGGACTCGTTCACGCTGGCCGGCCCCCCGGAAAGAATCACACCCTTCGGCCGCATCGCTTCCAGGGCTTTCGGGGAAATGTCGGGCGCCACGAGAATGCTGAAGGCTCCCGCCTCACGAACCCGACGTGCAATGAGTTGCGCATACTGGCTTCCAAAGTCGAGAATTGGAATGACCTCGTCGTGGGGAGGGATAGTCAACTCAGGCTTCAAGGATGGTTGGGGAGGCTGGGGTGACGGGGCGGCAGGCATGCGGGGTCCCTGGCATGATTGGAAGGGGCAAGCATAGCCCGAAATCGCCATTCTGCGGCGGGCTTTGCAGGCGAGTGAAACGACTCTATTCTTTGTGCGTGCAATGGGTTCGCCTGATTTTTGCCGATATGCTTATGTTTCTGTTGTTGGGCTGCGCCTCGAGTGCATCAGAAACCACGCGGCAGCCTGAGAGCGAAGCCATGGCCATGTCTCGACGAGTCGACCAACTTGCCTCTGACGACCCCGTTGAACGGATTCGGGCGTCAAACGAGCTTTACGGGCGCACGGGGCAGACCTTTGGATTTGACCCTCTCGGGCCGGATTCGGGTCGTCAAGAAGCCATTGATTGCTGGGTGGATTGGTACCACCGGGAGTATCCCGATGGCTGATGGATCATGCGAAGGCTCACCTGATGATCCGGATATTCGCATGGACCTCGCCAGCCAGGCGCGATATCTCGCCCCGGCACGCGCCATGCTTGCCAGCATGGCCCAACGGCTCGGCTTTCCGGAACCTCTCTGCGGCCAGATTTCCCTCGCGATCGACGAAGCCATCTCGAACGTGATCAAACATGGATACGACCGTCGGCCGGACGGCCGAATCTGGATCAGCGCCTGGCACCTTCGGCATCCGAGACCCGGAATTCGCATCATCATAGAGGACCTTGCTCGCCAGGTTGAACCGGATCGGATTCGATCGCGGGATCTTGACGATATCCGGCCCGGCGGACTCGGTGTTCACATCATTCGGGAGATCATGGACGAGGCCCAGTATGAGAAGCGAGCCGAGGGAGGCATGCGCCTGACACTCGTGAAATATATCGATTCGTCGAAGTGCCTTCCCGGCAAGCCGATATCATGCGTGGAGGGCGCAACGTGAGCGACGACCAGATCACCATCCTGACCGAAACCCTGAACGACGGCATGGTCCTCAAGCCATCCGGCGATATCGACCTGAGCAGCGCTCCGGACTTTCGCCGCCGACTTGGCCAGCTTCAATCGTCGAAACCCTTGAGATTGCTCATTGACCTGTCTGACGTTCCCTATATGGATTCCTCCGGCGTGGCCACGCTCGTTGAGGCCATGCAGATTTCCAGAAAACAGGGAGGCCGGCTGGTCCTCTTCGGCCTGCAGGAACGAGTCCGTTCGATCTTCGAGATCGCGCGACTTGACTCGATCTTCCTCATTCGAGATTCAAGAGACTCCGCACTGTCTGCGCAATAGATGGACCAGCCCCGTCATCCTGCCCTCGTGGTGCGGCTCCTGGATGTCTGGGGCGCGATCTGGATCCGTGCCTTCGCCCTCATTGGTGGTGTGGCTTGGTTGCTGCATGATGTCCTGCGCTGGATCCTTCGTGCCATCGCCGGCCGCGGGATTCGCTTCGGCAAGACGGCATTGGTGACTCAGCTCGTCCGCGTGGGTGTGCTCTCCATCAGCATCGTGATGCTGGTGTCCGCATGCATCGGCGTCATCCTGGCGCTGCAAATGGCTCCCCCGTTGCAGGATTTCGGTCAGGTCGACAAGACCGCAAACATCATTGGCATCGCCGTCTTTCGTGAGCTCGGCCCACTGATCTCCGCCATCGTGCTGACCGGGTTTGCCGGTGCGTCCATCGCGGCCGAGATCGGAACCATGGTGGTAGGAGAGGAAATCGAAGCGCTGGAAGCGCATGCTCTTGATCCGGTCCGTTTCCTCGTTGTCCCACGCGTACTGGCGACCACCATCAGCCTCATTCTCTTGACGATCATTGGTGATCTGGTCAGCGTGTTTGCCGGGGGTGTCGTCGGGGTTGTCTTCCTCGGTGTTCCTTACGAGGTGTATAAGCACAACACGCTATCTCAGCTACAGATTTCTGATTTCACCACCGGTCTCATCAAGGCTGGTGTCTTCGGCGCGGTGCTTGGCGGAATCGCCTGTCATAACGGGCTTCAGGTCAGCGGCGGTGCGGCGGGTGTCGGCCGGGCCACGACCAACACGGTCGTACAGACTATTGTTGCCGTGACGTTTGCCGACCTCATCTTCACCGCCATTTTCTATTCCCTCGGCTGGACCTGAGAATTTCAGCTTTCGGAACACGTCAGTCGGGCCAGGAGCAGATTCGCGATTTCATCGGCCGCGTTCGGTTGAGCAAGACGTTGAAGAGCCTGGCTCATGGATCCCAGCGCGGCGGAATCGTTCATCAAGCGTCTCAGGAGGGGAAGCACAGCCCTCGCATTGGCCGCGGCGTCAATCTGATCGATGACGATGACGGCACCTCCGGAATCGGCGAGTGGCTGGGCATTCCACTTCTGGTGGAGGTCACGGTGATAGGGGTACGGGAGGAAGATCGTCGGGACGCCGTTGGCGGCTGCCTCGGCAACAGAATTGGCGCCTGCCCGGCTGATCGCCAGATCCGCGGCTCCCCAGGCATTGGCCATCTGATGGACGAAGGGTTCTACCCGAGCGCGGATGCCCAATTGCTGATAGGTCGAACGAACCTCCTGGTCTGCCCCAGCGCCTGCTAGGTGCAGGACCTGCCATCCCCGGAAGAGGTCTGCATGCTGCCGGGCAAGGTGCATGAGTAGGTTATTGATGCTCGTGGCCCCCTGCGAAGCGCCGGTCACCAACAGGACCGGAATGTCCGGAGCAAGGCCCGCGGCGGTCCTGCACTCCGGACGCGACAGCCCGGCCACCGCGCTGCGGCGAAGAGGAAACCCCACTTTTCTGGATGCGAATCCCGGATGCTGGGGTGTTTCAATCGTGGTCATAACCAGATCGCTTCGACCCGCGATCCAGCGATTTGCCCTGCCGGGCTTGGCATCCAGATTGAGCAATACCACCGAGACATTGAGCCGTTTGGCCGCGGCGACCACCGGGCCGGTGACGAATCCGCCAAGGGCCACAACTAACGAGGCATCCACTTCCCGGAGGAGCCCCTGGGCGAGTTTGCGCCCCTTGGCGAACTCCCGAACGAACCTGAGCAGTTTCAGCGGATGGCCGGAAATCGGCGCTGCTGGAATGGCATGGAAGTCCATCCCAGCCTCGGCAAGCATCGTGGCGTCGATGGGGCGGGTAGAGCACAGGAACACGGTTCTTGCCGAAGCCGCGCCTGCTCCCTGTCGCGCCAGCGACTCGGCAATGGCGATTCCTGGAGAGATATGTCCACCGGATCCGCCTCCGGCGAAAACAATCGTTGGTGATTGAGTGGCTGGTTGACGCATGGATTTCCGGCGAGTCGCCGATGCGTGGAGAACGGGAACCGCCCTCACAGACATCATTTGCTCCGATCACCCATCAGGCTGTCGCCACGACGGCCGACAAGTCTTCAACTGGATCTGGACTCTCGTCGGCCGCCATCTGTTCTCGGGCGTCCTGCCGATCCATGGAGACCAGCAGACCCACGGAAAACGCGGTAAGCACCCAGCCGGTTCCACCTGAGGAGAGCAGCGGCAGTGCGATTCCTTTGGTCGGGGCCAAGCCCGTGACAACCGCAATGTTGATGAAGGCCTGAAGTCCAATCGTGAGTAGCACACCGAGCCCCACGAGCCGCTCGAACGGCGGCCTTGGGCGACGAAGGATGGCGAGGCCGCAGAGGATCATGATCAGGTACAGGCTGATCACCGCGATGGCCCCGACGACTCCAAGTTCTTCACAAACGATGGCAAAGATGAAGTCGGTGGTATCCTCAGGGAGATACCCGAATTTCTGGACGGAGTTGCCCAAACCCCGGCCGACGAGACCACCGCCGGCAACTGCTGACATCGATTGAATGATGTGATACCCGATGCCTTCAGGATCGGCGTAGGGATCGAGGTATGCCAGGATTCGATTCATCCGATAGGGGCTGACGATCACCAGAAACACGAAGCCGAGGAGGGCCGGAGGCGCCAGCAGCAATGCTTGCCAGATTCTCGATCCGGAAGCCAACAGCATCCCCACGGCCACCATGAAGATGAGTACGGCGGTCCCGAGGTCCTCGAAAGAGATCAGGGCGCACGCAGCCGCGACGAGCAGCATGGGCGGCACAAAGCCCGAGACAAGCAGGTGCATCGTCCCCGCTCGCCGAGCGCCGTGCCACGCCAAGACGAGCACCAGTCCCCACTTGGCGAACTCCGAAGGTTGGAACTGAAAAGCGCCAAGGTTGATCCAGCGACGGGCGCCGTTGACCTGATGCCCGATTCCGGGAATCTGGACCACAATCAGCAGGAGAAACATACCTGCGATTAGCCACGGCATCGGGTTGGCGAGCCCACGAAGTGTGTAGAGGCGCTCGACTGGAATCAGGGACCCGGCCACCAGGGCAATCATGGCGACCAATGCCAGGACAGTTTGCTTTGAGAGCAAGACCTGCTTGAGCGTAATGGCGTGCTCGGCATCGACCGTCAGGCCGGCGGAGTTCACCATGACCACGCCCACGACGAGCAACGACACAACCGCAAGGATGAGTCCCTGTCCGGCACGAATCATGAAACAGATATCGGCTCAAGACTCAGAATTCATCCAAAGCCGGGAGGATCGCCGGCTACTTCCGGGACCGATCACTCGGCTCATCATCCATCCACCGCTGGACCAGCCGCTTGGGGGCAACATTCTGCCACGCCAGCCGCATGACCTCACGGACCCAGTCCACGCGGGCATGTCGGAGGAAGACCTGGGTGCAACCCTTGTCTCCCCATCCTCCCGGAATCGGAGCAAAGGCTGTTGGATGAGACGAGACCCATCGACGCTGTTGGTCCTGGGTCAGCTTGACCATTCCGTACTCCTCCCCCTCCCCGAAAAGGGTCGCAAAGATGCGACCCCCCGCAGGAACACGAAAATCGGGGTGATCCATGTGGCAGCCTTCGCCCGTCTCAGGCAACTGAAGGGCAATTCTGCGAAACGCCGCAGGCGACATCCATTCAAACCCCGACAACGCCGAGCATGGATGCCGCTCGCTTCACGATGTCGGTGTGGTGCAGACCGCACATCCGCAGGATCCCGTCCTCATCTCTCGCAGATTTGGGGATTCGCTTCACAAAGAGCTGTTCAATGGTGAATGAGTCACCGGCCTCCGCACAGGCATCGGCCACGGCCGAGCCCAGTCCCCCACCGTAGTTGTCTTCCACGGTCAGAATGTTTCCTGCATTCTGGTTCGCCAGGTCGAGGAGAGCATCCTGGTCGAATGGAATCGAGTAGAGGTCCACAAGCGTCGCGTCAATTCCTGCCTTATCCAGAGCGTCCAGTGCCTTATTGCACTCGTGAACCATGTAGCCGGCCGTGACGATCAGCAGATCGCGGCCTTCGGTCAGCACTTCGAATTTCCCGAGGTTGAAGACGGTGTTTTCATCGTAGAGGAACTCGACTTCCGGCCGCAGCGTCCGCATGTAGCACGCTCCCTGATACTCAGCCATCACGAGCGTTAGGGCATAGGCCGACCAAGCATCTGAGGGCTGCAGCAGGTAGCAACCGGGATTTCCACGATGGTCGCGCATCGTGGTGAACGATCGGAACCATGCGACATCGGGCAGCGACATCTGGCTGGGTCCGTCGGCAGCCAACGTGATGCCCGCGTGAGAGCCGACAATCTTGATGTTGGCGCCGGAATTGATCGCCATCTCAATCTGGTCATATCCTCGCGTCACGAACTTGGCGAACGTCGAGCAAAATGGAATCTTTCCTGCCGCCGAAAGGCCCGCCGCGACGCTGAACATGTTCTGCTCGGCGATCTTGCATTCAAGAAATCGCGATGAACATTCGCGATCGTTGGCAAACCACTCGGCAAACGTCGAGTTCTTGACGTCTGCATCGAGTGCGTACACGTCGGGGTTGGAATGACCCAACGCACGCAAAGCCACGCCATATGCCTTGCGGGTGGCGAATTTGCCCGAGCGATAAATCATCTCCATATCGAATTTCTTCATCGCTTCCGAAAAGGACATCGGTTCCTTCACGAGGTCCTTCTGGGGCTTGGCTTCCGCCGGAGGATAGATCTTCAGGTCGTCGCCGGAAGCCAACGTCGACGTCAGTCCGACCCGTGCCGCATCGAGTTCAGCCTTCGCCGCCGCGAGTTTGTCGCCGGTCGCAGGCTTTCCATGCCAGCCGCCGCCCTGAAGGCTTGGGGCCCCCCACCCCTTGACAGTCTTGGCGACGATGGCCATCGGGCGATCGCCGGAGACATTCTGGATGTAGTACTCCAGGGCCGAACGAAGCGACTTGGGATCATGCCCATCTACGACTCCAACCATGAATCCGGCGGCTTCGAGCTTCTTCTGCAGGGTCTCTGCGCTCTGTTGAGGCGAAACGGCGTCTGACTGGCCGTAGTGGTTGCAATTGAAGATAGCAAGGACATTGGTGAGCTTTCGATCGGCAATGAAGTCCACGGCCTCCCAGATCTGGCCTTCACGAGATTCTCCATCGCCGATGATGCAATAGATGCGCTTGTCGAGTTCATCTTCTTGTGCTGCAGCGCCGAGGCCGGCCGCAACCGACAGGCCCTGACCAAGCGACCCGGTGGCCGCATCAAAGAACGGGAACCCTTCCATCGGATTCGGGTGACCGTCGATTTCCGAATCCGCCTTTCGCAGATTCATGGCGTCCTTCATGGTCATGGCCCGCATTGACGACGGGTCTCGCCCGATCGCCACGCCGAGGTCAGCTCCGGCGGCGTACACGATGGGGACGGCATGGCCTTCGGAGAGAACCAAGCGGTCCGACGTCGGGTACTTCGGATGCTCGGGAACCCAGCGCATTGTGTGATACATCAGCACGGTCACAAGATGTGACAGGCTCATCGCGGTGGTGGGATGGCCGCTTCCGGACGAAGCACACATGTCGAGAGAGGCTTGGCAGAGCTCAATAGCTTTGGCGTGTACGGCAGCTTCAAACGACATGGGTGCACCCTTTCAAGATTCATGCCACAACGGCCACCGGCGGCGATCCGTCGCGACCGGCGGTGGCAGGACATGAACGACATCGGAGTATCGCCTGAATGGCTTGGAATCGCAACCGCCTATCCGAACGGAAGTCCGGGATTTTGGGGTGCAGGGCTTGTAGAAAGCCTGACGGCAGCCTCTACCGGTCGTGGTTTTTGGAGGGTCCGGGCGTGCGAGCTTGCGTGCCAGCCGATACACTACCCGACTGGAAACGAGGTCGGAATCATGAAGGTTATCTGCGATCGTTCGGCACTCTCTGAAGCTCTCGGCATGGTGGGCGGCGTGGCGGTTTCGAGGACGCCGACGCCGGTCCTTTCCTGCGTGAAGTTGGCCGCCGCGGATGGCGCGTTATGGCTCTCCGCCACTGATGCCGAAATTGGAATTCGGCTGGGAGTCGGACAGGTGGACATTCAGAAACCGGGAGAGGCTCTGGTTCCGTTCGACAAATTGAACCAGATCGTCCGGGCGTGTGAAGACCCCACGCTGTCGCTCGAAGTCGACAAGACGATCATGAACATCAAGGGGGCCGACTCACATTTCAAGGTCTACGGCTACGACCCGAAGGACTTTCCTCGGATTCGCGACCTTGGTGACCTTGAACCGGATTTCGAAGTTGATGCCGGCCACCTGCGGCGCGTGGTGGCTCGAACGCTGTTTGCCACGGCCGTTGAGAACAGTCGGTATGCGATCAATGGCGTCCTGTTTGAACGCAAGGGAAAGAAGATTCGGGTTGTAGCAACCGATGGCCGGCGCCTTGCGGTCGCCCGCGGAGAGGTGATTTCGGCGGCCGACGGTGAATCCAAGGCCATCGTCCCCACAAAGGCACTGAATACCCTTCTTCGGCTCATTGTCGACCCGGCACAGTCGGTCAAAGTGGCGCTGGATGCCAATCAGATCATCTTCATGGTGGGCACCGGGGATGATGCTGCCCTGCTGACGAGCAATCTGGTTCAAGGGGCCTTTCCTCCCTTTGAGGATGTCATTCCAAAGGATCAGGACAAGAAGGTGTCCTTCGACTCCGCGGAGTTGACGAGCGCTGTGCGGCGTGCGGCACTTCTGACCAATGAGGAATCGAAGGGTGTTCGACTGAATTTCTCGAAGGACCGCCTCACGTTGACCAGCCGCGCGCCGGAAATGGGTGAAGCGGAGATCGTGGTGGACATGAAAAGCTATCAGGGCGATCCGATCGAAATCGGTTTCAATCCCGGCTATATCACGGATGCACTCAAGGTGATTGACACGGATCAAGTCATGATTGAACTGAAGGCGCCCAACAAGCCGGGCGTTCTGAAGTCCGGCGCAGACTTCACCTATGTGGTGATGCCCGTGAATCTTGCCTGACCAGGTCGGCAAAGCCGATGCGCCCCGGCGTCTTGGCCGAGCGAGGGGTCGGCGGTATACTTGCCCCTTTCGCGGGCTTGTAGCTCAGCTGGCTAGAGCGCACCCCTGATAAGGGTGAGGTCGAAGGTTCGAGTCCTTTCAGGCCCATGCCCCTCAACCCCTTGCGATTGCAGGGGGTTTCTTCTTTTTTGCGACTCAGAACCAGGCTTGATGGCCGTCGCGCAGTGCGGCCATGTGCAATGGCCGAGCCCCAAAGGGCCCGGCCGTTTCGCACAAGGTAAGGAGAAGCCGTTGATAGATTTCAGCAGCTCTGGCCCCACTGAGCGAGGAGGATGCCCAAGTCGGCGCCATTGGTCACACCATCCGTGTTGAGATCCGAATCACCCGAAGCACCCCATCCAGCGAGAAGGATGCCCAGGTCAGCGCCATCAACGATTCCGTCATGGTTGAGATCCGGGCAAGGCTCGCATGAGATGGTCAGCACACCGGTACCGCTCTCATCGTTCGCGCCACCAAGTCTGATTCTGTAGCACGAACCAGCCTCCACATCGGCCTTGAGAACGGAGGTGCCTCCGGCGCCGCAGCCTGAACCAAAGCCGGCATTGTCGTTGCACGCCACGGGATCACCGAGTACGCACAGCGCGTTGCAGCCTTCATAAAGCGCCAGCTTCGTATCGAAGGTCGCCTGACCGCAGGTGCTTACCGTCAGGGTTCCGGTGCATGTCGCTTCGTATCGGAACCAGACGTCCGGGCCCGGATCCGCAAACTGGAAGCACCCATCCTCAGAGTTGCCCTCCGTCGCACCGATCGTGGTGAACGGGTTGTCACCGTCGTACACCTCAACAACCTGCCACGCCGCGCCGCAACCATCGTTGGCCAGGGCTCGATACATGCGCGCCCGGCCGGCATTGCCAGGATCTGTGGGAAAGTTGTCGCAGCCTCGGCCGCCAACGATATAGTCGCCGTACCCATCGCCGTTCACATCACCAAGTGAGCCGACCGCACCACCCCAGAGCTGATCTGCCCCGGTGGCGTCCGGCGACGACAGCGTATCAAGGAGTGTCTCGGTCTGGGCCGCGAACACATAGGCGTGATAGCCGGGCCAACTCGGCGCCCCGACGATCACGTCGCCCAGCCCGTCACCGTCGACGTCTGGCAACCCGGCGACAGATCGGCCGAAAATGCCGCTGCTGGCGATGTTGGATTCCGGCTCGGTCAACGTGACGCCGAGTCCTCCTCCCGTACCTGAAAACACGTAGGCTCGCCCAGCATTGAAATAGTCAACACCCCTTGAGGAGACCGTTTCAAACGGTGCACCCACGATCACGTCGCCGCCGCCGAAACCGCCGACATCGGGCACACCGGCGACGCAGAAACCAAACTGGGCACCAGCCTCGGCATTGCCCGAAGCGAACGTGAACAGCATCAGTTGGGTGGCTCCGCCGAAGAGATAGGCGCGGCCGCAATCGATCGGGCTGGCGCCGGGATCTTCAAACGGAGCCCCGACTGCAAAATCGCCGCGATTATCCCCATTCGTATCTGGAACGCCGGCAACGGAATACCCGAACTTGCCGCCAACCTCAGCATTCGGTGAGGTCTTCGCGCTCAGGACGGATCCGTTGATCCCGGAGACGACGTACGCACGACCGGCGTTGACCTGGCCTCCGACCGTCTCGTTGGGTGCACCGATGATGTAGTCGCCACGGCCATCGAGGTTCAGATCGTCGATGGCTCCGACCGACCAGCCGAAGATCCCGCCCGCAACCGGGTTTGACGAGTTATGCGTGCGAATGAGAGCGCCATTGCTGCCCGAGAAGACGTAGGCACGGCCGCTCCCATTCTCTCCCGGAGCGCCGACGATGTAGTCGCCAAGTCCGTCACCGTTGACGTCCGGAAGACCCGCGACCGACCAGCCAAAGTGACCGTTCGTCTCGTCGCTTGGAGAGCTGGTTGCACGGATGATCGCTCCAGTGGCACCGGAGTAGATGTAGACCCGGCCGGCTTCCGAAAAGCCCGCCGGGTCTTCACCCGGAGCGCCGACGATGACGTCGTCGAGGCCATCGCCGTCGAGATCGGGGATGCCGGCCACGGCGTGTCCGAACCAGCCATCATCGACTTCGTTGGGTGATACAAAGGTAACCGTGTCGGCCATTGCGGTTGACGCGAGAAGCGGAATGATCAGCCCCGCACACATTGCGTGGACTGATTGACGAGAGAGGACGACGTTCATGCCTGGATCTCCTGAGTTAGGAATCAGATTGATCCCGACTCCGAGGAGCACTCACACGAGGATCCGCGGATCGGGGCTAACACAGGACGCGAGGAATCCAGGCGATTCACGCCAGAGGATTCGCAAAGATGTTGTTCTTCGTTTCGCCCAACCCGATGCCCACTGTTCATCCGGAAGGAACGGTGAAGATACGCCTCGGAGATCAGATTGGTGGGATTACGGCTACGGCGTCCGAGGGTGGGCGCTGGAGTCCGACTGGTCGGCAGCACCCGGTGAAAACGCACGGTGCAGAAGCGCCTTGCGAAGAGACGCCTTGAGCGACGGGTGCAGGTCGGTTTGCAACTGCTGCTCCAACTCCTTCAGCGAAACGGTCGTGCCCTGGGCTTCGATGCCGGCAAGGGCGGATTCCACCTGCGCATCGCTCCTCCGTGCCTGTTCGATGTCATCGCGACGTTGATCGAGATCCGAGGTGTCCCAGAGGCGAATGGTTCCGTCATAGGACGCTGACATGAGTCGCCGACCGTCGGCCTGGAATTGGACCTCGCGTACCGCGCCGTCGTGGGCTTTGAACGCGGATACCACCTCTGCGCGTACCAGGTTGAGAAGCACAATCTCATCGAACCACGACCCTGCCGCCAGCCGGGACTGGTCCGGGCTGGGTGAGAGCGACGTGATCAGCTGTCCATGTCCGCTGTATACATGCATGCATTGGCCCGTGGCAACATCCCACTCCCGGATGGTCTGATCGCGTCCACCCGAATACACCCGCCGCCCGTCGATGCTGAAGACAACGTCAAACACGTCTGATTCGTGGCCGGTCAGGGTGTGAAGCAGTTCTCCCGTCCTCGCGTTCCAGACACACACATTGTGATCGCGCGATCCGGTGCAGAGCAGTGTGCCATCCAGGTTGAATGCAACCGCATTGACACGTGCCGAATGGCCGGAAAGTGTGTGCAGCCGGGTGCCATCGGCAAGCGACCAGATCGTCACGGCGATACCATCCGAGGCCGATGCGAGCAAGGCGCCATCGGGACTGAATTCAAGGTCCTGTGCAGTGGCCTGCCCACCATCCAGGGCTCGCAGGGTCTTCCCCGTAAACAGATCGATGAGCAGTACGCTCCGGTCCCGCTGATTGACGGCGAGCGTTCGGCCGTCCGGAGCAATCGCCAATCGAGAGGGTGCCCGACCGCGCATGTCCGCAACAGCAATTGGCTCGCCAAGGACTGCATCCCAGAATCGCACCGTTTCATCAGCGCCGACCGAGACCACCAGTCGCCCATCGCCGCTCATGACCGCGCGCAGCACCCAGCCGGCATGACCTCGAAGCGTCAGCGTCGAATCCGGATTGACAATGTCCCACTCCCGGATCGTTCGGTCCCATGATGCGGAATACAGCCGGCTTCCATCCTTGCTGAAGGCGACCCCGGTGACCGTCTCTTCATGTCCACGCAGGACAGCGCGCGATGTGCCTGACGCGAGGTCCCAAAGAACAATCACTCGACTGCTCCCATGGCCAACGGCCAGGGTCGATCCATCGGGACTGAAAGCAATCGACCGAACGATTCCCCAGTCCGAGGTCAACGTGTGAACCAATTCCCCCGTCGAGACATCCCAAATCCAGATGATGCCGTCTTCCCCGCCGGCGGCGAGACGGCGAACATCTGAACTCAACGCGACCCAAAGCACATCTCCATCGGCCTGAATCTGTCGGATTACGCTGCCTTCATCAGGATTTCGAATCCAGATGTCGGCGCGACGCCCCCAGGTGACCAACATGCGGCCTTCATCTGCATACACCGCAGCTCGAACTCCGCCAGGCTGCTCGATAACCGGACCCGACGGCTCGCCGGTCTCCACGTCCCATGAGCGCAATCGTCCGCTTCGATCGGCCGCGGCCACAACATGATCGTTGCGGATCGCCAGGCCATGAATCGCAGACCCCTCGCTGACAATCTCCCGGATCAACGCACCAGACTCCGCATCCCAGACGCATAGCATTCCGTCGGTGCCTGCGGATGCAACTCTTCGGCCATCGGGAAAGGCTGCGACAGCGCGGACTTCGCCGGAATGCGCCTCAATTGACGCGATCGGGGAGGCATCACCGGCGTTCCATGTACGAACCACACCGTCCTTCGCCCCGGTGACAAGAAGCTTTCCTTCCGCGGCTGACATGGAATCGATCATTGCATCGTGGGCAGACACGACGCCCACGCTGGGCTCAGACAGGCCGCTCAGCATGAGCCATTCCCATCCTCGCAGGTGCGACGGCGCAGCGCTGAGTCGAGAACGCATTCGGCCGTATTCACCCGTCTCATAGGCGGCAATCGCGGCGGCGATATTGGCTGAATAGGCCTGTTCAAGGGCGGCATCCCGTTGTTCGATCGCGGTCGCCTCGGCCAGCGCCCGCTGCGACGCCTCATGTCGAGCGCGAATTCCAAAGAAGAGGCTCAGCAGCGTGGAGGCAACCATGGCTCCGATCGCCAACATGGCAAATGCAACGGCAGCCCGATGTCGGCGAACAAAGAGTTTCACCTGGTAGCGCATCGTCGGGGGGCGAGCCTCGATCGCCTCGAATCGACTCCATCGCTGCAGATCCTGCCCAAGCGATCCCGCCGTCGGGTAACGCCGATCGCGGTCCTTATCGAGGGCTCGAAGCAGTATCGTTTCCAGGTCGCCGCGAAGATCCGGATTGAGCACGCTGGGGCGGGTTGGATTCCTCTCCTGAATCGTTCGCAGAGCTTCAGGAATGGAGATCCGGGTCAACTCATGTGGCAGCGATCCGCACAGAAGCTCGTACAAGATGACGCCGAGCGAATACACGTCGGACCGACCATCCAGATCACGAGTCGCACCTGAACACTGCTCCGGACTCATGTAGTTGAGAGTGCCAAGGACGGCGTAAAGGTCGGTGTGCGCGGTGATGGAATCTCCCGTCGCATCCTTTGACCTGGCGATGCCGAAGTCGATGACACGGGGCCGCCCCGTCTCGTCCACGAGAATATTGCCCGGCTTCAGATCCCGATGGATGACCCCCTTCCGGTGGCCGTGCTCAACGGCGTCGCAAACCTGGACGAACATTTCCACCCTCTGCACAAGCGAGAGGGCCTTTTCGTTGGCGAACGAGGTGATCGAACGGGCGTTCTCCACAAATTCCAACGCGAAAAACGGAACCCGATCGCGCCCGTTATGAAAGCTTCCGACATCATAAATCGACGCAATTGACGGATGTTGAAGCCTGGCAAGCACTTCGGTCTCAAATTCAAACCGCCTGAGCAGGGTCGGAGACTGAATTCCGTGCTTCATGACCTTGAGGGCCACGCGGCGATTCGGGCGTTCCTGAATTGCCTCGTAGACGGTGGCCATCCCGCCTGCTCCCAACTCACGGACGATCCGATAACCAGGGATCTGGTCAGGTTTCGGCGCCCGGAAGCCCATGGCCGGCGTCTCCAGAAAGCCCCCGGTTTCGTCGAGGGCACCAATGAGCGATTTCACCCGGGAGAGCAGCGTGGCATCCTGGCCGCATGCCTTCTCAATGGCGGCCCCCCGGTCGGCTCGATCGAGATCCACGATCGATTTGAAGATCGCCATAGCGCGGCGAGCGACGTCTTCATCCATGAGCGGGCAATCCGTCCGACTCGTGAAGTCGGCAATACAGCCAGGCCCGGGCGCATTGCCAGTCGCGATCCACACTGCGCGGGCTCATGGAGAGCATCGAGGCCACTTCAGGGATTGTCAGTCCGCCAAAGAACCTCAACTCGACCACTTGCGCCTGCTGTGAGTCGATTTCGGCAAGTTCGTTCAGGGCTTCGTCGAGCGCCAGCAATTCGACATCGCGGGTGACACCCGCCGGATCAATATCATCAAGCGGCACGCGCGTCCGGTCGCCGCCGCGCTTGATGGCGTTGTCCGCGCGAGCGTAATCGACAAGAATCCGACGAATCACTCGAGAAGCAACCGCGAAGAAGTGGAGTCTGTCGTTCCAGGTCGTCGAACGCTGATCAATGATGCGGAGGTAAGCCTCATGGACGAGGGCCGTTGGTTGCAGCGTGTGGTCGGTCCGTTCACCGCGCATGTGCTTCTGGGCCAGCCGATGAAGGTCATCGTAAATTGCAGCCAGCAGCGAATCGAGATCGGAGCGTTCGCCGGAAGCGACAGCGCGAAGCAAAGCGGTAATGTCGGCGTCGGGAGCGGGCATGTGACCACCACATGGTACCCTGACGGGGTCGGTCCGGATCAGGAACCTGAGGCCACCGGCAGACCAGCAGACCGCCGAAGGTCGCGCCCGCCGACCAGTGAATACAGTGCCGGCAACACGAGCAGCGTCAGAAGGTTATCGCCAAGAATTCCGCCGATAACCACCGTTGCAAGGGGTCGCTGAACCTCCGCTCCCACACCAACGTTGAACGCCATCGGCACGAACCCAAGAGCCGCAACCGACGCGGTCATAAGAATTGGGCGAAGGCGGATCAATCGAGTTTCCTCGATCGCCTCATCAACGGGCATCCCGGAGGAAATGCGTTGCCTGATCGTGGACACCAGCACGAGTCCTGCGAGCATCGAAACACCAGAGACCGCAATGAATCCGACCGCTGCCGAGATCGTCAGGTCAAGACCACGGATCCACAGCGCGACCGCTCCACCAAGAACCGCGAAGGGCGCTCCGGTCAGGACGATCAGGGAATCCCTGAAGTTTCCAATACTCAAGTAGAGCAGCAGACCGATGGCGGTCACAACGATCGGAATGATGATCGCCAGTCGCCGGATGGCTCGCTCGTAATGCTCAAACTGACCGCCGAAGCGCAGGTAATAGCCCTCCGGAAGTGCGATGTCTTCTGCGAGACGGCTCCGAGCCTCGGCCACAAAGCCGCCGAGATCTCTGCCCCGCACATTCGCTTGCACCACCACTCGCCTTTTTCCCCACTCTCGATTGATGACGTTTGGTCCTTCGGTCATGGAGACCCGGGCCAACTGTGACAATGGAAGGCGCTGCCCTGAGACGGTGGGCACCAGGATCGCGGCAATCGCGTCCGGATCGTCTCGATACTGATCCGCCAGTTCAATCGCAAGCGTGAATCGACGCTGGCCATCTCGAATTTCGCCGACCTTGATCTCGCCCAGCGCCTGAACGATTTCCAGAACGTGGCGTGCCGGAATGCCGTATCGAGCGATGGCCTGCTGATCGACCTGAACCAGAAGTACCGGTGCACCTGTGAGTTGCTCTGCCGAAACCTCCTCAGCACCGGGAATCGACTCCACGATCGATTGCACCTGACTCAGGAGACCCCGCAGGAGCTCAAGATCATCGCCGAAGATCATGATGCCAACGTCAGCCCGCACTCCCGCAACCATCTCATTCATGCGCATCTCGATCGGCTGCGTCATGATGGCCTTGATTCCGGGAAGGAGGGCCAGATCGGCGGCGATCAGCTCAGTCAGGTCCGATTGTGTTCGAGCCCGAGTCCAGCCTTGACGGGGCTTGAGCGTCATGAACATGTCATTCTGCTCGAGCCCCATCGGGTCGGTTGCCACGGCGGGTGTACCCAATCGAGTCCAGATCTGGTCAATTTCGTCCGGATACTTGTCCAGCAGCAGCGTCTCGATCCGCGAGTTGTATTCAACCGATTGGTCGATCGACACCCCCGCGAGCCGCACGATGCTGGAGGCAAGCGCTTCCTCGTAGAGGCGAGGTATGAATGACGTGCCCCGCTGTGAAAGGACCCACCCGCCGGCCGCAACCAGCGCAAGTCCAAGAACCACAACGACCCACCTGAAACGCAGCGCCAGGTGAATGAACGGTTGATAAATGCTCTGGGCCAGACGCACGATCCAGTTTTCGCGCTCCTTGATCCTGCGACTGACGATGAGACTGCAAAGCACCGGAGTCAGCGTCAACGAGAACAGGATCGAGCTCATCAGGGCGAAAATGACGGTCAGCGCCATGGGCCGGAACAGCTTCCCTTCGACCCCTTCGAGAAGGAGAATCGGAAGGAAAACCACCATGATGATCAGCTCACCAAACATGGTGGGCTTTCGCACCTCGATGGCGGCCTCGCGAACGAGGTCCACCATCGGCGTTGATTTCCCCTGTGCCCGATCATGACTGATCCGTCGAATACTGTTCTCCACGATAATGACGGAACTGTCGACGACGAGCCCGAAATCAATGGCGCCGAGGCTCAAGAGGCTTGCGGCGATTCCAAACTGCACCATCATGCTGAACGAGAACAGCATGGCGAGCGGAATTGCCAGCGCGACAATCAGACCGGCGCGAAGATTCCCGAGAAACATGAAGAGGATGGCCACCACGAATATCGCACCCATCAGCAGGTTCTCACTGACCGTGCGGATGACGTGGTCCACGAGATACGTGCGACGATACACAACCTTGACGTCAACATTCTCTGGAAGCGATGATCGAAGCTCTTCGAGCCGTTGATCCAGCCGGGATGTCACCTCGTGACTGTTCTCACCAAAAAGCATGAAGCCGAGTCCCAGAACAGCTTCGCCGCGACCTCCCGCCGTCACAGCCCCCCGTCGAATCTCGTGTCCCTCACGAACCGTTGCGACATCCCGGACGCGAACGGGCGTCCCGCTCTCCGCGGTGATGACAACGTCTGCCACCTGTTCGATCGTGGTGGTCAGTGCGACGCCCTGGACGAGCATCGATTCGCCGCCGCGGGAGACCTGCCCGCCACCCACACTGGCGTTGTTGCCTGTCAACGCGGCCACGAGATCGTCAATGCTCAGATTGAACTTGACGAGCTGAGCAGGCTCTACGAGGACCTCAAACTGCCGGGTCAATCCTCCCCAGGTGTTCACCTCGGCAACACCGGGCACCTGCCTCAACTGCGGCGCAATGATCCAGTCCTGCACTGTTGTCAGCTCGGTCAGCGAGGCGGGATCCGGCCCCTTCCCGATGACAAGATAATGAAACACCTCACCCAGCCCGGTGGCGACGGGCCCCATCTCCGGACGCTCAATACCCTCCGGCAACTCCACGCTCGAAATGCGCTCATTGATCAGTTGCCTCGCGAAGTAGATGTCCGTTCCGTCGTCAAAGGTGGCCGTCACCTGCGAGAGGCCGAATTTGGAGATCGAACGAACCGATGCAAGGTTCGGAATCCCTGAGAGCGCGATCTCGATCGGTTGCGTGATCTGGCGCTCGACCTCCTCCGGTCCGAGCGATGAGGCCACGGTATTCACCTGAACCTGCACCGGGGTCGTGTCCGGGAATGCGTCGATCGGAAGGTGCGAGAGCGATGTAAGGCCCCACAAGACGATTCCGATCGTTCCCAGGATGACCAGGGCACGGTGTCGCAGCGACCAACCGATGATCCAATTCAACATGCAGAAGACCCTTCAGATCTCAGGTCGTGTCCGGGAAAATGCCTATTTGGAAAGATGGTCGACCTCGCAGCATCCCGCCCCGACTGAATCCTTCAGCATCTCGTTCTTCAGGATGAAACTCCCGCTCGTCACGACTACATCGCCGTCACGCAGGCCCTTGAGGACCTCGTATCGACCGCCCGTGTCATAGCCGAGTACCAGCGCGACAGGTTGAAACACCGCGGACTTCGGATCATTGTGCAGGAACGCAATGTTGCAACAGCCCTCCCATTGCACTGCCTCCTTTGGAATCGTGATCATGCTGCGGCCATCCACCGACGCGATCCGAACTCGCCCAAACATGTTGGCCCGCAATCGACCATCCTGATTGTCAACTTCGACTTTCGCCTTGAGCGTGCGCGTGGTCGGATCAAGCTGCATGCTGATCCAGGTGATGTGGCCGTCGAAGGTTGCGTCGGGCAATCCATCCGCCACGAAGGCCGCTTTCAATCCTTTGTGAACCAGGGCCAGATCCGCTTCCGCCAGGTCGACCATGACCCACATCGTTGACGTATCGGACACCGACATGAACGGTGTTCCAGGGCTGATGATTTCACCCAGGACCGCGCTGCGCTCGACGATCATTCCGTCAAAGGGTGCAACGATGGAGAGCAACGACGACGTCTCGCGATCGCGTTCAACCGCATCGATCTGGTCCTGGCTCAAACCGAAATTCCGGAGGCGCTGCCGGCCCTTGTTCAGGAGAATGCGGGATTCGGCGAGGCGGGTCTCCGCCTCAAGCGCCTCCCGCTCGATACCCGCTCCCTTGTTCACCAGATCTCGCTCACGCTTGGCGTTTGCCTCCCAAAGCCCGACCGTCTCGATGGCTTGAAGGAGCTCTGCCTTGGATGCGCCAAGTTCCGGCGAATCCACGATCGCCAGCACTTCACCCTTGACCACATCCTCGCCAAGATCGCGAATGACCTCGGCAATGACCCCGGACGCACGAGATGAGATTCTCGCAAATCGATTTCCGTTGTAC
Source organism: uncultured Isosphaeraceae bacterium (assembly GCA_964407695.1). GTDB lineage: Bacteria > Planctomycetota > Phycisphaerae > Phycisphaerales > SM1A02 > CAYOWQ01. The sequence continues at coordinate 108,359 of CAYOWQ010000007.1, forward strand.
TCGACCTCCGCATTCCGCTCAAGAATGCGCGCGCTCGACTCGGCCCTGACGACCACATGCTTGAACCCGACGGCCTGCATCGTTTCAACGGAACTGAGGACAACCGGCGTGGTTGCCTTGGTGCAGCCTGCCTCGGGCCCACGTTGCCATCTCAGGTCGGCTCCAGCGCGAATCGAGGCTGCCGGGAGGCGGGCTTCATCGGCGACAGCGCCGACTGAATTCGACAGCGCCATGGCGCATCCCGCCAGGACCAGATTCCACCACAATCTCAGCGTCATGATCCCCCCCCATCTCCCGACGCTTCCTCGGAAGTCGACTGACCATCGGACCCATGCGATCCAGATGCCCCGTGCTCTCCGGCACGCACTTTTTCCTTGAGTTCCGGATGACACGTCATGCATTGCGATTCGGGTGCGTTGTGTTCAGCACACCAATCTCCCTTGGCGCGGAACGCGGCCTTCAGATATGGCCGGCATTGATAACAGAGCGCTTCGGCAACACCGTGTTCACCGCAGAAGCCGTCCGCGGCCACCATCTCCGGCTTGCAAAATGGACATCGGTCCTGCCGGATCTCATGCGGGCATCGCCCTGACTCGCTCGCCTTGGCGGCGGACTTGTCATCGGATTCGGTCTTGCAGCCGGATCCGCACACGATGAAGTACATCAGAGAAGTCGCCAACAAACAGTGCCGTAGGGACATGGGAATCTCCTTTTAATGATCGATTGGGGGTGTCAATCTGGAAACGACGTCTGACCGATCGGGCTCGAATACGTTCGACGGGCGTGGCATTGAATCGGGACCGGCTATCTGGAGCAATCTGGCTCGAGCGATCGCTGCCTCAGCGCTGAGGTCTGCAACCATCACTCGAGCCTCGACAAGGGATCTCTGTGCATCCAGAAGGTCGAGAAATGCCGCTCGACCACCGCGATACGATTCCTGGGTCTGGTCAAAGGATCTCTGTGCTGCAGGCAGGATGGACTCCCGGGCAGTCGCGAGTTGGACTCGGGCCACTTCATACTCACCGTGAACGGCCGCGAGTCGGCCGAGAAGCTCGTTCTCGACGGCCAGCCGATGCTGCCTCGCACGCATGAGTTCAAATCTGGCGGCAAGGAGATCGCCATCGCGGTTGTCCCAAAGGGGTACCGTCATCCCCGCGCCCACTTCGTAGATTCCATCCTCACGATCTCCGTCGTATCCCGCGCCAACCCGAACGTCGAGGTCGGGCACCCGCTCCGACCTCAGATGCTGAAGCTGAGCCTCAGCAAGTTGAATCTCCCGATCTGCGACAGCAATGGCAGGATGACCGGATCGGAGGAACGCCGTGAGTTCCTGGAGGGAGATTGGTTCAGGAACATCAGTGATCTCGCCAACCAGCCGAGATTCGTCCAATCCAGCACCTCCGAGTAGGATCACAAGCTGGCCAACAGCGGCTTCCCGCTCCTTCCTGAGACGACTTTGGGCGAGATCGATTCGGTAGAGTTCAATCTGGGGCCGAGTAACCTCAGTCTCTGGCGCTGCCCGCGCTTCGTAACGCAGTCGAGCAGTCTCGAGAGTCTGGCCACCGAGTACAGATAACTCCTCGTAGAGCGAATCAGACTTCCGGGTGGCGAGAACCCGTGCGTGGAGCACCGCAATCTCGCCGAACACCTCTTGAAGGCGCAGGTCCGCCCGAGCGCGACGAATCGCAGTTTCCGCATTCGCGGCATCCTCGGCAGCATGAAGCCGATCGCCGAGAACGATCGGCTGCGTCACGCTCGCGGTGGTTATTCCATCTGAAATTCCAGCACGAAATGGAACCTCTTCAGCGCCGACCTCGACGCGGGGATTGGGGTAGAGCGTGGCCTGCCACGCCCTCGCCGCCGCAGCCCCAATCTCACTTCTTGCCGCGGCCAGTTCAGGATTGCCATGCCTGGCGACGCCAAGGAGGTCGGCAAGTGAAATCGGTCCGGTCGCAGGCAGCGTCGCAGTCCCATCGCCGGCCGGCGACGACCAATCTTGTTGATGATCCGGGCCAGGCACACCCTCTCGAGCAAGCCGCTCGAGGAGCCCTGATTCAAATCTCGATGCCGACGCACATGACTGCAACCCGACGACCGACCCTGTCGCCACCGGAATACTGACAACCATCCTGAGAACACGTCGACCATCTCGAGGACTGAATTTCTTCTTCATATGAACCTCTTGCGAGGGACACGGCAAGATCGAAAACCCACAGTGATGAAATAGAGAACAACATCGGACACAACGACGCGATGACCGCAAACCGGCATCGTCTCAAGATGTGTCGAGAGCAACCCGCGCTAGATGGTGAGAACAGTTTGCCGGGTCGACGGCTGCAATTGATCCACGCACCGATGCCGCGTCTGCCGCCACCGAATCACCGAGCCCCGGGCTTGAATGCAGGGCGCCGAACCGACCAACGACACCTCGAAGCAGGGCGGCAATTGGTGTACCGCGACCAGCTTGAACACCGGCAGGTGAAGAACCATGTCCTGTCGCGCGAGCGTCACGTCGAGGCACTTGCAGCCATGTTCATCGGTCGAATTGTCGTTCGAATCGGCCGGGCTCCCGGTATCGGTATGCGATAAACAGCAATGGGGCTGCATCGAACAAGGCAGTTCGCTGATCGCGATGCCGCTCCCCTTGGCCTGACAGCCGAAACATAAGACCCCGCCGATGACACCCCCTAGTCCATGCGCTGCAACAGCCAACGCCATGAGCCAGAGGACGATGATTTGAGCAGCGCGGGATGCCATGTTGACGATCGAATCGAACGGACTGTATGGACTATAGGGAAAGGGGCTTCTCAAGGCCATCGCTGACCTGCTCTCAACCGGCAGCCCTGTTACCGTACTCAATATCGGCCTTCGGAAGCACCTACTTCGTTGATTTCGCCCCGGGGCCCCAGACTCTTTCCGCACCCTGGAGCCTTCGCCCCACCCTGAACTTCGAACTAGGCCGCTTGGGCGGTTTCGTGGAGTTTGTCTTGTTTAGCCACGATTGGAAAGGCGATTCGAAAGGCGGCCCCGCCCAGTGGAGACTCCTCGACCCAGGCCCGCCCGCCGTGGGCAAACGCGATCTTCCTGACCAGGGCAAGTCCCAATCTTGACCCGATTCCAGCCTGGCGTGGTCTGTGGAATTCCTCAAAGATGATGGTTCGTGATTCAAGAGGTACCCCGGGTCCGTTGTCATGCACGGTCACCCACACCTCCTGTCCCTTCCGACTGGTTTCGACAAGAATTCGAGCACCATCGTTCCGTAATCCGTGGGTCACGGCATTCTCCAGCAGGCTCCGCATGACCTGCACCAGCCTGTCTCGTTGAGCCGACACAGTTGCCGCTGCCAGATTCCGCTCGACAGATACCCGGGCGGACTCCTGGTGCAGACCCATCGACTCGATGACTTGGTCCAACACTTCGGCGACCCGGACCTCGGCGACATCACGGACCCGTCGACCCGCCCTTCCCAACTCCTGAAGTGCCTCCACTCGATCCCGAAGCATGCCGACCGCACGCTGAATTGACCTGACGTCGTCGACTGCCTTCCGGGTGTCGCCGCGAAGCACTTGCTCTTCAAGGGCCGATGCACAACCGAGGATCGCAAGCAGCGGCGATTCAAGGTCATAGGAGACGTTGCTCGCATAGTCCTCAAGCTCACGATTTCGCTTGTCCAGTTCCTCCTGCTGGTTCTTCAACTGCTCGACGAGGCCTTCAAGTGATTGCTGCGTGCTCTTGAGCTCGGTGATGTCATCCCGTATGGCGACAAAACGCATGATCTCCCCAGACTCGTTCACATCCGGAACAATGGTTGTCTTGACCCAGTATGTCTCGCCATTCTTCGCCCTGTTGCAGATTTCCCCGCGCCAGATCTTGCCGGCACGAATCGTTAGGTACATCTCCGTGAAGAATTGTCGAGGATGATGACCGGAGTTGATCAGTCGGTGATCGCTCCCAATCAACTCTGTTAGCGAATACCCGCTGATGCGACAGAACAACTCGTTGGCATAGGTAATTCTACCCATCGGGTCGGTTACGGCGACGATTGCATGTTGGTTCAGGGCATTTGCCTGATAGTCGAGCTTTCTGTTGAACTGCCGAAGCAGGTTTATGGAAGATTGGTCAGGCTGGAACTCCTTCGTGATGCAATCTTCGCCGTCGACGCTTGCAAGGACGTCGCGTTGGCAAGCCAGCCCTCTACGCCGCTTTGACCCAAGCATCATCGCAATGAGGGAAAGTCCCGCTGCTGAAATCAGAACGAAGCCCTCCTGCCATGAGGCCTCTGCTTCCGGTTGTCGCCGCAGGAACTCGAAGTGAATCAAGAATACCGTGACCGGCATGAGGAGGAACCAAGCCATCCCAGACGTCGGATCCCTGCGGAGAACGGGGAAAACCTGGGCAACGACCGCAAGGCTGTAGATTCCCAAAAACACAAGGATTCCTGCTGACAGCAGGCCTTCGTCGGTCGCGAGAGTCGTTGAATTCGATCCCTCACCAAGCCAAGCGTCACCAAGGTGATGGGTGGGTGTTTGGACCATCGTTCCAGCAGATTCTCCGGCCCTTGACATCGAGTGATTGGCAGCTATTGCAACTCGACCTGGTGCCACGAAGAGGACGATAAAGACGATCACACAGTGTTGGATAAAGGTCTTCATCGCGGGGTCCCTGATCCACGAATCATGCATGGCCGAGAATGACCTTGCGACTCAATAACGCAACTGCTCGCCATCCCCTGGGCTCAAGTACAACTCATGTTCCCAAAGGATACTGCCAGGGCGTTCCATTCGCACCGGCATCGTAGGTGTATCGGCCGCCAGCCTAGCGTTGATGAAGAAAATCCCATGAACGGTTCCTCCCGGTCTGGAATTCATTCTTAGGGCGCCACTGTCAAGTCCCCATCCCGAGCACTACGGCCCAGAGTCGATCAGGTCATCGCGTGAAGAGCCAAACCGACTGGGCCAAGCACCAGCCAGGTCTCAATGCCCCTTTTACGCTCAGGGGAATCGAGGTCATGCCGGTTGATGACAGAGGCGATCCTCAATGGAGCCCGTCGTGCTCCATTGAGCGTTTGCCTGGGACTCCCTGGCAACGCCCCCGCCCGACGCATGGTGATTATCACTGAGCAGGCATGGAGTGGTACACCGCCGTCACTGGCGTGCGGGTCCGCATTTCCTCTCCAGGCGCAAACAGGCGTACCGCAGGTCCGTTCCTTCGATCTCGGGTCGCGGCAAGGGCGGCTCGGACCGATTCATGGCTTCAAATCATGGAGGCAGCGGAATTCCTACTTCTCCAGCGATTCCAACCCAATCTGCGCTGCAGCGCGCACCTCCAGTGACTTCGGAGCCCGAAGGATGACCACAATCGACGCATCGCGTCGCTTGAGGTCTTCCGGAATCTTCAACGCCACCTCAGCATGTCCAGCGGCATCCAGCGTGGTCTCAGCCAAGGCGCGTACGACCGCATCGTGTCGAAGGTTCCGTCCTGAATTCTCTCCGGCGGTGACCTTCGACTCCAGATCGTCCTCCACGAGAAGCACCGTACAGGTCCGGTCAGCCTCGCCAGGGGCTCCACTGACATGCAGCCGCAACTGACTCCGGTCCTTGGTCACCTCAGCAGTCATCGTTGCATCCTGCGGCAAAGGATGCTCCGCCGCCCGACGCAGTTCATAATTCGCTCGATCACGATCGCTGCCGACGAACCCCTTGGTCCCATTGAAAACCAACTGCGGCGTATAGGTCTGTCGATCGCCCAGGACCCGGGCATAGGCACGCTGTCGGTCGCTGAACTCCTTGGACGCAAATCGGTCCTTCCAGCCCAGGTAATCCCAGTAATCGACGTGATAGGCGACCGCAATAATTGGCACCCCGCCCTTGCGCGAATTCTTCAGAAGCGTGGAAAGCAATGCGTCCGCCGGTGGACAGGATGAGCAGCCCTCCGAAGTGAAGAGTTCGAGCACAGCCACAGGTCGCGACTTCGCCAATGCCGGGGCACCCTGATGCTCCGCGGTCTCCATCAGATCAAACAGGCGCTCGGGAGAGAGGTCGAGCACATGCCCCTGCCCCTTCAAGACCTCCAGCGTGGCGTTAATTCCAAGCTTCTTCATTTTCTCCAAGAGATCATCATTGGCCCGGCGCCATGAATCATCGTTCTCTCCAACAAACATGAACGTGGGAACTGACTTCAGCCTCTTCAGTGCCTCTTGATCAATCCTGTCAATTGCGCCCGGCAGGACCGTGAGGGAGTGCAGCAGGTCGGGGTGCTTCATCGCCAAGGCAAACGCTGATCGTCCTCCATTGCTCACTCCGGCGAGATGGACCTTTCCACCGGAGCACTTCACCTCCTGCGAAACCACCGTAATCAATTCCGCAATGAGCTCGACTCTTTCGCCCTGAAATTGCTGACCTTCCGGAGCGATGGGGCTGATTACAACCCAGCCGCGGCGTACCGCCTCGTCCCTCCAATACCGGTCGAGCCCTGCTTGAACCATGGACTCATCCTGCCCGCCCGGCGGAAGCGCCACCATCGTGTGATAGCTCTTCGACGGGTCAAACTTAGTCGGCCGGACAACGGCGTATCTGAGCTCGCCGCCGCGACGGAGCTTCGCAGACTCGTATTGAACCACTTCGGGACCGGCGGCGGATCCCACCGAAGCCCAGACAATCAAGCCGACCAGGAATTGAGCCAGCCGCATGGTGCTTTCTCCAATCTCCAATTCGCGGTTGCGGAGCCAAACCCATATTGGTGTTTGATGCTTCAACAGCCTCTACGTGGCGGTCTACTTCCCGGGATTTCACTCCAGATCGGCTTCACCAAGAAGACCATATCGTTTCCGGCGAAGGATCTGACCGGCCAGCGTGTGATCGTCAACCGCAAGGGCGATGGTGGGAATCCCCTGCTCTCGAAGCATGAGCGGATAGGCAAACCGGATATTGATTTCCGCCGCAAGGAGGTGGAGGCACATACTCGTGAGCGAATGGGCTTCCGAGAGCTCCACGACAAGCAGATCGCATTCCGAAAAGGCCAGCCCCTCACTTCTCAGCAGCTCTCGGGCGGCGTCGGCCCGATTGGGAATGATTCGAACAACCGCGTGGTCAGACGCCTCGACAACCGAAAACGCCACGAGATGAACCGTGGCCGCCTCGTCAAACAGGCGCACCACTTCAAGCATTTTCCCCACTCGATTGGGGAGGAAGACGCTGAATTGCCGGACGCTTGGAGGGCAGTAGCCCTCCTCTGTCAACGGCGGCACCGCCTGGCTCATCCGTGCGGAACTCCTCAACAGCAAACCGTTGGAAACCCCTCCACCGGATGAAGGATAACTCTAATCAGGCTCCGGCGAAAGCGCCAACGCCCGAATTACCGCCAGATCGGATGAATTCAACGCCGTGGACGCCCGGCAACAATCCCGCAGCCGACGCCTCTGCGAGAAGTCTGCGCACCGCCCGCTCCCCGACTTCTCCATAATCCAGCGTCCATCGATTGACATACATCGCCACAAATGCATCAACGGTCTGAGTATCCAGGCCTCGCGCAAACGTCGCGGCATATTGGATCGACTCGGAGCGGTGCTCCAGGGCGTAGGCGACTGATTCACTCAGGAGCGATGCAACTTCCACGGCGGTGCCATCTCCAAACCGATCATCGAGATCGCGCTTGAGCGCGTTGGCTCCGAGCGGCAGCGGCAATTGCGTCCATTGCATCCACCAAGCCCCAAGATCGACCAGCAGCGCAAGGCCGGCGCGCTCGTAGGTCAATTGTCCCTCGTGAATGACCACTCCCGCATCCACCTCACCAGACACAACCCGATCAATAATCTCCTCAAACGGCAAGGGAATGAACTGTCCGTGGCACTTCCCGAGAAGCAGGTTGAGGACCAGCGCCGCCGTGGTGCGCTGGCCGGGAATGGCGATGCGGCTGGTCGGCCTTCGCAGTGACTCGACGGTCGCGGCTCCATGCCGTGTCACAAGTTTGGGGCCGTATCCGTCGCCCACACTCGCACCGCACGCCGTCAGTGCATAGACGTCGAGGACCCGTGGGTATTGCGCTACGCTCATCGCGGTGATATCAAGCTCACCGGACTCGCTGCGCTGATTCAGCGACTCAATGTCGTCGGCCACGGCCAGAAATTCAAAACGAGGCGATACGATTCTCGGCGCTTGGCCTTCAACCCGAAGGAGCGGCCACCACATGAAGGCATCGTCGGGATCGGGTGAATGCCCCAGCGTAAGAACATGGCGGTCAGGGCAGGCCATCCTCAACATCATATCCTTCAGAGTTGATTTCGCGCCGGAAATCAGCCATGCTTTCGACATGCGTTGGACCTTTGGAGCGATCGCCATTCTCGCCATGGCCGGCTGCGGAACATCAAGTTTCTATGCCGCCCCGTTGTTCCAGCCCGGCCTCGGCAGCGCGAATCGGGTCGACACCCTCTCCGTCGAGGAGCATGACCTTCCGATGTTCGCCGGCGCCACAGGTCGAAGTCTTTCCGAACCCGATCTCGCTCAAGGGCTCGCCTGGGCCAACGTGGTCATCATCGGAGAGATTCATGACGACGCCGTCGGGCATGCAGCACAGACCGCAATTGCCCGACGGCTCTGTCCGGAATCCTCAACGCCATGCCCATGGACTCTCTCGATGGAGATGCTCGAGCGGGATGATCAGCCCGCGGCCGACGACTTCGTGGCCGGAAGGATTTCTCGCGAGGATTTTGTCACCATCACCAAATCCGCAGACTGGGCGGGCAAAGGCTCATGGGAACAGTGGTATCAGCCGACCATTGACGCCATGACCGCGAACGGCAATCGTCTAATCGCGGCCAACGCGCCACGCACCTATGTACGCAAGGCCCGACAGGATGGGTACGATTCGCTTCGATCCCTTCCTCCCGAAGAACAGGCGCTCTTTGCTCTTCCCATCAGATCTCACCACGGGGAGTATGAACGACGGTTCATCGAATGGGCGACCGGTTCACATCGGGATGGCGCCACTCCACACGGTTCACCCGACGATGAGGCCGCCCGTCAGTCATTCCGATCTCAGCTTGTTTGGGATGCCACCATGGCCGACTCGATCGCCACGCGCCTGATCGAGGCTCCCGAATCTCGAGTCCTTCATCTTGAAGGTCAATTCCATGTCGATTTCAACGGCGGCACGCTTCAGGAGCTTCGAGCGCGCGTCCCGGAGGCCAGAGTCCTGACCATCAGCCTCCAACCCGTGGTGTCGACAACACTGCGGGCGGAAGACCGCGGCCGAGCCGACGTCGTGATCTACACCGGCATCGATTCGAGATCCGCATGGTGAAGAGTGGATCAACGATCAGTCGCCCGTTGGCATCCTCGGCCAAGCGCGGATCTTGATGTTCCGGAATTCAACGTGATCTCCATGGTCCTGAAGCGCGATGCGTCCCTTGCCGGATTTGCCGTACATCGTCATGCCGGCGAACTTCGACTTTGCAACCAGGTCGTTCCACTGCGCCGAGCCGAGGACGAACTCACACTGCTTCTGCCCGTTGAGCATGAAGGTCACGCGATCATTTCGAACTGAGATCATCGCGCGGTTCCAGACTCCGGGCGGGTAGCTCGCGTCGAACGTCGGCGCATGGAGGCCATAATCAGCACCCGCAGAGGTCAAAGGGTTTTGGCCATCCGGGTGGTGCTCGTTGTCGAGAATCTGCATCTCCGGCCCCGTCTCCCAGACCGCACCAAAGGGCCTGCCATCCGTCTGCTTCTCGAGTACATGGAAGAAAATCCCACTGTTGCCGCCGCGTTCAATTTTCCAGTCGAGCGACAATTCAAAATTCTCGAACTCCTCGTCAGTAACAAGATCGCCACCCCCGCTGCCTCGAACGAGGGCGCCATTCTCAACCGTCCATCCTGACGGCATGATATTGGAATTGAAGCCTCTCCAGCCCGCTGTTGAGCGACCATCAAAGAGCAGCCGCCAGCCATCTGCCTTCTCGGCGGCCGTCAGTGTATTTGGCTCATTCATCGGCTTGGCGGGATTCACCTCGTGCATTCGCGACGGCAGTGCGTTGAGGGTGTACCACGACTCCGTGGACCAGATCGAATTCGGACTGCCCTGATGGCGCGCGGTCGCAGAATGCCAATCGCCCACCAATCGGAAATAGATCACCGCTCCGTATCCGGGGGCAATCGCGTTGGCGAGATCAGGAATCTCCAGAAACGCATGTGTGCGTTGAGAATCGAGGGTAACCGATCGAATCGTCAGCGCCCGCTGATCGACCTTGGGTCCGCCATACTCCACAGTCGGCACATAGTGGTATCGCTCAACGTAGTAATTCCCCGGCTCCACACCAACATCCTCGCCCAGGGGCTCGGTGAATTCAATCTCCATGCCATTGGTAAAAGTGCGAATCGCCAGCATCTCGAACGTTGAGGCTCCATTGAATGTGAGACGCTCGAGTCCATGGCGAGCCTTGCCTTCCTGACCCCAGTCACCGGTAGAGCCGATGCCGCCGAGATAAAGCGACCTGGATCCGGCCCCGGCTGCCCCGGGACCCCATCGAATCCGGTTGATGCCTGCTTCCAGTCCTTGTGTAAAGCGAAACACGCATCCTTGATACTCGCCGTTCACCTTCTCGGCGAACACTCGCTTCACTCCGCCGTGCGTGACATCAGAATGAAGCATCTGCCCGCGATAGGGGCCCTCGTCAATCGGGACCACTTCACCGGGTGAGTTCCCGATTTCTCCCTGCGGCAACCAGACAACCGGAAGCGAAACGGGCAGGTCCTTGGCGGATTCACCGATCACGGATTGCGAGCCGTAGAACGCGCCTTCCTTCACATGCACCAGTTTTGAAGACGGCAGCCAGTCGCCCTGATTGTCGGTCACATACAGCTCGCCATCGACACCGACGCCGATGCCGTTGGGTGTGCGCAGGCCCCGAGCGACAATCTGCCACGATCCATCATCCTTGATCGTGACGACCGTTCCGCGATCGCCCACCTGTGGCCACGTGCTTCGCCCACCCGGATTGATCGCCGTCGCCAGCGTGGCAAAAAACGCACCGTCCTTCCGGGCAAGGCCAAAGGCAAATTCATGAAAGTTTCCCGTCACCTGCCAGCCGGAACAGACACATCGATACTCATCCGCCACATCGTCGCCATCGTGATCGATCAACTCCGTCAGCTCCTGCTTCTGGAGCACGAAAATGCGGCCACCCACCACCATGACTCCCAGCGGCTCCGCCAATCCAACGGCGAACCGCTTCACACTGACGGCTTCCGGATCGCTGCCCGTGACGCCCGACATGAGGTAAACCTCGCCCTTCGGCTCCCACGCACACAGCACCATTCGTCCATCGGGCAGAAAATCGATCCCGCCGACGCGCGCGGTGAAACCCGCCGGATGGACAACCGCGTGATCGAAAGAAGGGTGCACACCGGTCAGCGGCTGGCCATCTCCAGGTCGGCCGCGGCGCAATGGAGTGATGACCTTCTTCGGCCCGGGGCTGGTGACCCGCACCTCCCCCTTGCGTGCGAGCAGAACTCCAGCCGGCACAATCGCGAAATCCTTCGCCCCCGGCGGTCTCCATGACAGCTGGAGCACCGCCTGACCCACGCCCTGAAAGAATCGCAGGTCAACCGGATGAAGACCCGCCTCCAGCTCGATCGCGGCGCGCACCGACTTGGTGCCGTGCTCCATGTCGTTGTCAATGACCTTCTTCCCGTCAAGAAAGAACACCGAACCATCATCAGATGTCAGCTCGAACTCATATCGACCCGGCGTCTCAATCTTGATCCAGCCGTCAGCCAACACCAGAAAACGCTCCTGCTGTGGTCGCCAGTCGCCTCGCGCATCGTCAAAGTCCACATTCGGCGTGATCCACGATCGATTCGGCGTCTGACCGGCCACCAGCGGTCGCAGTTGGTTGATCCAGTCCTCAAGTTCGTACACTCGCATCGAAATGCCGGGCTCGTATTCAATCTGTTCCGCCTGGGAGGCGGCCACGCTTGCTGGAAGGATGGCGTACACCGCAGCGGCCACGACACCAAGAATCCGACCATATCGAAACTGCTCTCGTCGATTCATCAGTGTTTCACCTCATGAAGCGGAATGCGAACGCCCCGTCCATCATGCAACGCCACGTAGGTCAGCCCATCGATCAACTGCGATGGGCTCTTCGGCGAATCCAGATCGGAGTTGATTTCACCGGCAGTACTCGCGCTGGGCGGGTCCCCGCTCGACACCGCGGCAAGGAGCACCGTTCGACCGGCAACATCGCCAGACATGCGGCAGTGCAAAAGAAGACTGCTATCGCCGTCGAACTCCGGCGATAGCTGCACTTCCACCGCTGAACCGTCGTCCCCGTTGATGGTCATCTTCAGCCAGACCTCTCCATCCTCGAACGCATATCCGCGCCAGACGACCTCGCTCGGAATTGTTGTATCACCCTTCAGTAGCTTCCAAGCCCTCTCGCCTGGGGCTGCATCCACAAGCTCCGCCCCGCGCGAGGTCGGCTGCGGACCGTGCACCGTCGTATACACCGCTCCGTCAAACTTGACGTCGCCCTTCCAGACCTTTGCCAAGGAACAATTCGTCGCGTCGAAAGCGAGCCAGAGATCCGACGTTGGATTGATCACCACCATTCGAGGGTGCTGATCCAGCACGCAGCGGAAAACCCACGGATCTCGCGGCCGTTGGGCGGTCTCTCTGGAATCCGCCCCACCGAGCATGACCCATGTCGCCAGACCCGCGATCGCTGCAAATCGAACCGGTGATGTAGTCATGGACGAAGCGTAATCCCGGCTCGCCGAATCCACAACGTCCGACAGCCCACCCACCTCCCCGCTTTCCCAAAGGCAGACTTCAATGTCCGACTGAGGGCTGGTCGGAATCCGGGGTGGGCGTCTTGGGACCGGACGGCTCCACCGACTTCCGCCGCGCCTCCCATTGCGTTGGCGTCATGACGCATCGAAATCCGACATGCCCGGATCCTGTATCCGGAGGTGTTCCTCGCCGCGCTGAGGGCCGATAGCTCTCACAGTAGACGACACTGCAGAGAAACGAACCTCCCTTAATGACGTGCTGCGGCGCCAGTGGCTGACTCATCGAGAACGTCTTGTCTGGCCCGACAGGGTCGCAACTGATCCCTCGCGTCTTCTCGCGCATATGCACATCGTCCGCATAGTAATCAGAGCACCAGTTCCAAACGTTTCCGGTCATGTCGAAGAGGCCGTAACCGTTGGGGGGGAAGGCCCCTACCGGCGATATCCCCGCATATCCATCTTCCGCTGTGTCATTGAACGGGAAATCGCCGGTGAACGTGTTGGCCATGAAAACGCCATTCGGCCGAAACTCGTCGCCCCACCAGAATCGTGTGTTTGCCGAACTGCCGCCTTTCGCAGCATACTCCCATTCCGCTTCGGTCGGCAGCCTTTTGCCGGCCCACGTGGCGTACGCCACGGCGTCATCCCACGAGACCTGTACGACGGGATAGTTCTCCTTCCCGACGATCGAGCTTTCAGGTCCCTGAGGGTGTCGCCAATTGGCTCCGAGGGTCCACGTCCACCAGTTGGCAAGACTGTCGAGGTCGACGGCGTGATCCGGTGGCGTGAAAACCAGCGAGCCCGGTTGAAGCATCTCATCCGGCGGCTTGGGTGTGCCCGGCGGCAGTTGCTTCTTCAACTCCTCCCAGTCCACGGGCCGTTCCGCAGTGGTCAGATACCCCGTCGCGGCCACAAACTTCGCAAAATCAGCGTTCGTGACATCATGAGTGTCGATCCAGAACCCCGAGACCGTAACGCGATGAGCCGGCCGTTCATTGGCCATTGAGTTTGGATCGTCAGTCCCCATCGTGAACTCACCCCCGGGAATCCATTTCATCCCGTTCGGCGACGTGGCCGAAGGCTCGTTGACCGGCGTGGTCGGCGCGGAGTCATCAGCGCCCGCCATCGAAAGCACAAGAAGCGGCATCGCGGCCAAGCCACAGATCCGGCGGAAGACTCGTGACATTCTGCAACTCCTCATCTCACCCCGTCTCGATGACCACGATCAGAATCTCAAATCCAAACGCCAACGACGGCCGTCCGGAACCCTGGTCAAGGCTTGAACTTCCTTCGAGGAAAGTGGGCGATACTGGACTCGAACCAGTGACCTCACGGGTGTGATCCGTGCGTTCTAGCCAGCTGAACTAATCGCCCAACAAGCACGGAGTATATCCCCTCCCCGACGCCTCGTCAGCCCGCCATCCGAACCCGGAATTCATCACTCACCGTAACGCCTCCCCGACCAGCCCGGCCATCTCCTTCACCTTTTCCGCCATTGACGCAGGGCACACCAACGTCGCATCCTTTGTATGCACCACGATCAGGTCTTCGCAGCCGATCGTCGCAATCGTGTGCGTTGAATCCTCGGTCACCGCCAGCACTCCCTTCGAACCAAGGTGCACGGTCGGCCCGTTTCCGCGGTTGCCATCCTGATCCGACTCCAGCGCTGCGCCATACGTCGGCCAAGACCCGACATCCTTCCAGTTCACCGCCATGGGTACGGTGCACACCCTCAGTGTTGCATCCTTCGCGGCCGGCTCCATGAGGGCATAGTCCACGCTGATCTTCTTGAGGGTTGGATAGACTGCACCAATCACCTTCCCTGCGGTGCTCGTCCCCCACGCGGTCGCAATCTTCCCCAATCCCTCGGCCGTTTCCGGCATGAGTCGCTTCAAGGTCTCCATCACCGTGCCGGCATGAAAGACAAACATCCCACTGTTCCAACCAAATGTCCCGAGCCGCAGATACTCCTCGGCCCGCGCACGATCCGGCTTCTCAACAAACCGCTTCGCGTGAAACGCCCGTTCTTCAAACCCTGCCACCGCGTCGCCACGCTCGACGTAGCCGTACCCGGTCGCCGCGAACGTCGGGGTTATTGAAAACGTCACAAATCGATTCGGGTCCGCCTCTGCCAACTCAAACCCTATCTGGAGCGCCCGCGCAAACTCGCCTTGCGGCTCGATCAGGTGATCCGACGTCAGCACCGCGAACACCGCGTTCGCATCCTCCTTCGCCAGCACCGCAGCACTGAATCCAACCGCATTCAGCGTGTCCCTCCCCACCGGCTCACCCAGAATCTGCGCATCGCCAAATCCCGGCAGCGCAGCTCTCACCGCACCCCGAAAGGCCTCCGCGGTACACACCAGTCGCCGGGATCGCTCGACCACGCCCTCAAGCCGACCCGCAGCCAATTCCAGCAATGACCGCCCGCCAATAAATGGCAGCAGCTGCTTGGGTCGCTTCAATCGGCTCATCGGCCACAATCGAGTGCCGGCGCCGCCGGCCATGATTACCGCATATCGCATGGGGCGGCAGGATAGCCCGAAGTTCCCTGACATGTCCAAACGCAGCGGATCTGCTTCCGATCCATTCAGCTCTGGTCAAGTCGCGGACACTTCCTTTCACTCAGCGAAGCTCAGCCGGAACGCCTAACGCTGCTGTTTCGGCGGATTTGTTGACCCGATCTGAGCGCCTCCTCGTATCACCGCGAAGACCGGAACCGCGAGGATCGCCCCCACCGTCGGCGCGACCAGATAAATCCACAGCGCCTCAAGATGGCCTGACACAAATGCCGGTGCCAACGATCTCACCGGATTCATCGAAGCACCCGAAATCGGTCCGGCAAACATCGCTTCAAGTCCGACCACACCGCCCACGGCGATGCCCGCCATGATTCCTCGTTCCTTGGGACCTGATGACACCGAAAGGATCACCAGCATCAGCATGAACGCAAGCACGACCTCAACAACGAAGGACTGCCACAGGGCACCGGTCGGCAACGTAGCTCCAAGCGTCTCGTTCCCAGGAAAAAGCACGTGGTGCAATGCCGATGCGGCAAATGCCCCAAGTGCCTGGGCCATGATGTATCCCGGTACGTTGGTCACTGAACTACGGCCTGACGCGGCAAATGCAATCGTCACCGCGGGGTTCAAGTGCGCCCCGGAGATATCCCCCAGCGCATAGATCATCGCCATCACGACGAGACCGAATGTCATCGCGATGCCGGCATGCGTCACCGTTCCGCCCGACGTTTGATCCACGATGATCGCCCCCGCCCCGGCAAAGACCAGGCAGAATGTCCCCACCGATTCCGCAAACAGCTTGTTCACTCCGACAACCATTCTGAAATCCGTTCCCGGATCTCGTCTCGCACCCGGCGGAAGGCCTTGAATCGCTCGGAGTCGCTGCCCTTCGCCGCCGCAGGATCGTCGAATGGCCAATACAGCGTGCTCAGGGCGAATGGCTGAATGGTTGGGCACGAACGCTGGGCGTGATCGCACACGATAATGGCATAATGCATTCGCACCTTGCCGAGATATTCACGGGTGCTCTTGCTCCACAGCCCATCAGTATTCACGCCCATCTCCTTGAGCACTTGAACCGTCACCGGATTCAAGCCCTTCGGTTCGGTCCCCGCGGAGAAAACCTCGAAACGCTCGCCGGCCAGATGGCGGAGTAGGGCCTCAGCCATCTGGCTGCGGGCCGAGTTACCGGTGCAGACGAACAGCACCCGCTGCCGATCAGTGGAGACTGTTTTCGACATTGGTTTATCCTGATTTGCGGGCACAAATGTCAACACTGGTCACAAATTCCGAGACCTTGGTTCCCGCAGGAAGTGCCGCCAGAATCCTCTTGTAGAGGGGGTCCTGGCAATCCGTCATCGATTCGACATATTGAGGCTTTGCAACCACCTCGATCTCGCTCAGCCCCGCATCCTCCATCATCCTTCGCGTCTCGTCGACCATCACCGCACCGGCAACACAGCCGACCAGCGCTTCCAGGTCCCGTCGAACCGATTCTGGCAGCGGCCGAAGCAGCGCCAGATCACTCACCGCCACCCGGCCTCCTGGCCGCAGCACACGCGCAATCTCTCGCCAGACCCGCGGTTTGTCGGGTGAGAGATTCAGGACACAGTTCGAGATCACAACATCCGCGCTCGAATCAGCCACCGGCAGGTTCTCGATCTCACCAAGTCGAAACTCGACGTTGTCAAATCCGCTTCGAGTCCGATAGACCGACAGATTGCCCCTTGCCTTGGAGACCATTTCCGAGGTCATGTCCACACCGATGACTCTGCCGCGGGCCCCAACTCGTGCCCCGGCAATGAAACAGTCGAATCCGCCGCCTGCACCCAGGTCCACCACCACTTCGCCGGCCTTCAACTGGGCGATCGCGTTGGGGTTTCCGCAGGAAAGGCCCATGTTCGCCCCGTCGGGCAAGGCGGCCAGATCGGCCTCGGCATATCCCACGGCACGAGCTACATCCTCCGCCGACACCGTGGTTGGACCGCAGCATCCGCCGCCGCAACAGCCTCCATCGGCTGGCGTCGCGGCCGATTGCTTCGTCCACGCGCCTTCCTTTGCAATCGTGCCATACCCCTCACGCACCGTGGCGCGAATTCGCTCAGCATCGGTCAGGGGCGAAGGGCCGGCGTTGGTCGTCGTTCGAACGCGACGGTCGGTGGTGTTTCCTTCAGCTGCTGGCTCGCAACAGCCGGGTGCGCAACATGGCGCCTCCGTTGCCTTCGAATCTCGTTTCATCTCAGTGGTGGAATCAGTCATGGAGTCTTCTCCCTGTGGACAGGGCCGGATCTTGACTCAAGTCCGGGCCGATTTCGCGCAGCAATCGCCGCCTCCGCATGAATATGGCGACCCGCCGCCGGAACAATCTCCGGGTGCACATTCCCGCAGCGCTTCGGCCATCGCTTCCAACATTCCCGCAACCTCGCCAAACCGCACGTGGTAGGCTACATTGCGACCCGTCTTGGTCGCTTCAAGCACTCCGGCTCTGGCAAGCGCGGATAAATGACGCGACACCACCGAAAGGTCGACAGAACAGCACTCCGCCACTTCGCCGACGAGGCACGGTCGGCCGCATTTGGCCAGGCAAGCCAGCAGCCGAAGCCGGGTGGGATCGCTCAGCGCCTTGAAAAGTTTTGGATCGAGGAGCGTGTCGATGGGCCGCCGCACCCGCGCCGCCTGTCGCGGAGTCGTCGGCAGAGTCGCCATCCGGCGCTTCTTGCGTACTTGCACCATGATGCAACTATATCATCGAGCCGATGGTCGTCAACACCGGAATATCGACCGTCTTGGGGCGTCCACCGCGGCCCCGCACCACGTCGGAACTCGATTCCTCGACACCTTCCCCAAAAACGCCTAACATCTTCGCCTCAAATCTACCCCGAGAAGCCCTCCCATGAAATCCACCGACCTTCGCCCAGGCACGGCCGTCAAGATCGACGGCGCCCTCTTCGTCGTTACGCAATTTACCCACGTCACCCCGGGGAACCTCCGCGCGTTCGTGCAGATCAAGATCAAGAACGTTGCCAACGGCACCATTATTGAGAAGCGCCTTCGGTCCGGCGAGGAGATCGAACAGGTCGATCTCGACAAGCGCCAGATGGAATACCTCTATCAGGAGGGCCAGGGCTACGTCTTCATGGATACCGAGAATTTCGAGCAGCTGACCCTGAGCGAGGAGATGATCGGCGACATGATGGGCTATGTGAAGCCCAACACCGTGATCATTGTTCTGCTTTCAGAGGGCAAGCCCGTCTCCATCGAGCTTCCCAACGTTGTCGAGCTTGAAGTGACCGACACTCCCCCGGGTATCAAGGGCGCCACCGCCACCAATCAGCTCAAGGAGGCCACCCTCGAAACCGGCCTCAAGACACGCGTCCCGCCGTTCATCTCCATCGGCGAAAAGGTGCGCATCAACACCGTTGACGGCACCTACAACTCCCGCGCCTGAGATCTCGCAAGCCAAAACTCGGTCGCACCGGCGTGGGCCGGTGCGACCGACTGGAATGGAATGGATATCGAGCTCTATCTCTGACTTGAGCTCGCCAACTGTCGCTTGGACGACACGCTGCTGCTGTTTGAATCTTCGTCTGAGGAAGAACCTGAATACGACTTGTTGCTGCCGGTGCCGGTTGAAGACGTTGACGACTTGCTGGAGGACGGATCCCATCTCTCAGACTTCACTCGAAGGTGGTTGGAAACATCGTCAACTCCCAGGACAGACTCCGCAAGCTCCTCGGCGGCAAATTTGTCGCGGCGGCTCGGCACGGTGCCCTTCAAGGTCACCTCGCCGTTGCTGACCTCAACTTCAATGTCGCTGCATTCGATGTGATCTGCCTGCATCAGCCGGTCGTTGACGTCATCCTTAATTCGATCGGATGATCGAGAATAACCCTTCGGGCTCGACGGACGTCGGCCTGACCCACCCCAGTCTCCCTCGGATTGATGCGACCACCCGCCGCCGTACGAATCAGACTGTTGACCTCGAGGGTATCCCGTCTGCCAACCGCTGCCATAGGACGGGCCATACCCTCCGCTGGAACCACCCTGGCCTTGATACTCGGACGAGCCGAATGACCCGCCTCGGTTCGTCCGGCCATATCCGCCCTGCCCGGATTCGTACCCGCCGAAACGGCCGGAATAGCCGGGCTCATTTGACCCATAACCGCGTCCGCCGCGATACTCGTCATTCGGATTGAATCCGCGCCCATATCCTGACTGCTGGTAGTGGTCGGAACCTGACGAATAGTTTCCAACGTATCCCTGCGATGAGCCTCGGCCGTACGACCCTTGCTCGTAGCGACCGGAATCTCCATAATTCCCGCTGCCGGATCCACCGCTCGACATACCCCAGTCGCGTCCCGAGCGCCCTTCGTCGTATCCGTCTTGGCCCCAACCCTGTCCGCCGCCCTGGCCATATTGGCTGTAGCCGCCGTGGCTGCGTTGGCCGTATTCGCCGTAGGCGCCTTGCGGTCCCCCTCCATACCCACCTTCCCGGCCTCTCGGGCCATAACCGCCCCATTGGCCGCCCTGCCCGTAGCCTCCGCCTCCCTGCGAACCGTAACCCCCTCCCTCGTTCCCGTAGCCACCGTAACCACCCGATGTACCCGTGCTGGGGTACATGTAGTTGCCGCCCCACGACCCAGGTTGCTGACTACCACGAAAATGCGAATCCTGCATTCCGTGCTGACCCTCTGAGTAATACTGATCGCTTCTTCCGCCTTTGTAATATCGATTGCCTTGCATGAAGGACTCCAATTCGCTGTGTCGTGAGAAGCAGCGGAACGACCCGCCGCTAACCACTTACTCTTCCGCGATTGAGTGAGCCCCCTGTGAGAGAGGGGTGAATCGTGCATCATGAAATGATTGGATTGATGCGAAATGGAGAGATGCACCGCAAAGAGTGCCCCATTCATCCGCTCCCGCCCCGAAACACCACCGGGGCGGGAGAAGATGAGCTGAGCCGTGAGGTTGCGTTACGGGCAGCCTCCCCAAGCCGAGAGCAAGAGTCCCAGATCAGCGCCGTCGACTGAACCGTCGCCGTTCAGGTCGCCCAGGCAGTCATCAGCCGGAATCACTTCAAAGGAAATCCGGTAGATCAGGTCGTCAGCCTCGAACTGGCGGTCGAAGACATATCCCGCCGCGGTCATCAGGCCGTTGTAGGCATCAAGCTCGGTGAAATTGAAATTCACCACGCCGTTCTCCGGCGTCTTCAGCGAGTTGTCACCCACCACAAGAAACGCTGCACCCGCCGGATCGGTCACCTCCGAACCCGCATCCCATACATCACTGCCATGAAGCGAGATACTCTGGATGGCGAGTGTGCCGTCGGGGTTGAACAGTTGATACTCCGTCGGGCTGTCATTCCCGATGAAGTGGTCATTGCTCGGCACCACCATCGAGCCGAACGTGAAATACGGATTCACCTCGGTATCCACCACGAAATCGCTGGTCACCGTGGCGCCGGGAAGCAGCGGACCTGCCGGCGTTCCCACCGTGGTCCCCAGCGTGGCGGTGCGGTCAGCCCTGGCAAAGGCGGGAAACCACGCCGAACCGCTACCGCCTTCGGCAATCGACACAATGGCCTCACTGGCGGCCATTCCGACATCGAAGGAATCGAACGTCCCGCCGTTGAAGCCGACACGCAGCGGCGCAAACGTCACGCTGTTCGCCGGGGCGAGGTTCTGCGCAACCACTCGCACGTGCACCAGCTCGGCGCTGGCCGGCAGCGACATTCCACCGGCCGCAAGGGTTGAAAGGCAAAGTGCTGTAAACAATTTCATGGGTGACTCTCCAGAGAGACATGAGACAACCTCGCGCGCATACTCACGCGGGCCTTGATCGCGCTCCAACACTGGAACTTGAAACGATCCGGGGGCGGAAGCGCCCTCACCGATCAACCATGAGGACGCCTTCCACTCCTTCCCTCCTGAGTCGAGTGCGGGGCTCGATCCTGACGCGAAGGCGGCAGAATTAATTCTCTCTTCTCGCGAGTGAACGTCCGCGCGGGCGCTACTTGAGCGCCTGCGCAAGGTCGGCGATCAGGTCCTTCACGTCTTCAATGCCGACGGAGATTCTCACCAGCGAATCACTGATGCCAAGCGTCTTTCTCGTCTCCGGCGGCACGCTGGCGTGCGTCATGATCGCCGGATGCTCTATCAGGCTCTCGACGCCGCCAAGAGACTCCGCCAGCCCGAAAATCTGCACCCGCTCGAGGAACCGACGCGATTCCTTCAATCCGCCTTTCAGGAAGATCGTGATCATCCCTCCCGCGGCCGGCGCGCTCCCCAGCCGCATCTGCTTTCTCGCCAGCGCATGCTGCGGATGGCTCTTCAACCCCGGATACACCACCTTCGCCACTCTGGACTGCTTCTCGAGCCACGACGCAATCTCCATCGCGTTCTCACAATGCCGCTCCATCCGGATTGCCAGCGTCTTCAGGCCGCGGAGGCAGAGATAGGCGTCAAACGGGCCCATCACGCTGCCGATCGCATTCTGCATGAACCGCAGCTTCTCCGCGATCTCCCGTTGCGATGTGCACAGAACTCCTCCCACCACATCCGAGTGACCCCCGAGATACTTCGTCGCCGAGTGCATCACGATGTCAAATCCGACCTCGAGTGGCCGCTGCAGCAGTGGCGAAGCGAACGTATTGTCGCACACCGTGATGGCCCCGTGCTTCTTTCCGGTCTTGGCCACCGCGGCCAGGTCCACCAGCTTAAGCGTGGGGTTTGTCGGCGTCTCCACCCAGATCATCTTGGGGCGCTCCTTGGCCACCACCGCCTCGACCCTCTTGGCATCCGTCATGTCGATGTAGGTGACCTTCAACCCCATCGATCGCTCGCGCACCCGCGTGAACAGGCGAAATGTTCCGCCGTAAAGATCATCCATGGCGAGCACCCGGTCGCCGGCATTGAGCAACTCCAGGCACGTGCCGATCGAGGCGAGGCCCGAGGCAAACGCGAATCCGCCGGTCGTGACATCATGCTTCTCGCTCAGCCCCGTCGACTCGAGGCTCGCGATCGCCCGCTCAAAGGCATACCGCGTCGGATTGTGCGACCGCGAATACTCGAAGCCCTTGTGCCTGCCCGGCGACTGCTGGATATACGTGGAAGACTGCGAGATCGGCGGCATCACCGCGCCGGTTGTCGGGTCGGGGCGCTGCCCGCCGTGAATGCATCGGGAATTGAGGGAAAGACGGCTCGTATCGTGAGTGGACATGGCGGTAGAGAAACCGCCAACGACGAAATTGTCAAAGTCGCCCGGTCCTCACGACCCCGGTTCATCCCCGGCGACGTCGAATCGATTGAACAGCACCACGCAGATCTGGAGCAATCCCAGATCCACCGGCAGCAGGATCAGCACCGCCAATGGCGCGGAGAACCAGAACGTCAAATCAAGAGCATCTCCGATGGCGAACGACGTGAAGAGAATGAGGACCAGCACGCCGATCGCCACCGTCTTCACGAGCATCAACAGCATGTGCCGAGCCATGTTGGCCGGATCGAATCCGGCATTCACGTTCGTGTCCTTCCACCGCACCGGAACCAGCAGGAATGCTGCGTTGTCAATCGCCACGAGCGTGAAACACAGCGGAAGCACGAGGATCACCGCTGCCCACACCACATCCGCCCGTGGCGGCCATGTGCCCGCCATCACGCCCAGGAGCAGGGCCGACACGAAGCCCGCCATGATGCCCGCAGACGCTGTGATCTGACCCAATGAGATCGCCCACGGCGCGATGGGCACCGTGCGGAGGTGCGCCATGTGGTCGAGGTCGCCGCGAAAATCCGTACGAAGAATGAACGACATCCCGATGTACAGGTAGAACCCCACCAGCCCGGTCACCCCCCACCCGATCGCCCCGAACATGGAGATTCCAATGGCCGCGATCGCGGCGATGGCCACCGGCCCCGCGACGGCGATGATTGGGCCCGTTCGGCGGTACTGCACCGTAAGCTGGCGCCACATCGTCGGCCCCACCCCTTGAAGCCACGGCAACATGGGTACGACTCGGCGCACCTGCTGCGCACGATTCGCCACGGTAATGCCTTCATTCGTTGCCGTGCGGCGTTGCCGCTTCGCCACCGCCTTCACCATCGATTCGATCTCGCCCTGATCCAGCGCCACATACAGGGCAATCAGCAGGACGTTGACTCCCAGCGCAACCGAGACCCAGGTGAGCGCAGCCGCCACATCGGCCGCAGCGAAGATCTCAACATACGGAGAAAACGGCACGCACAGGATCTCCACTCCCGGCGACTCACGGACCGCAACCATCCAATGCTTCCAGGCGACGAGGTCTCCCCCCTTCGGCCAGTGTGGAACCTTCCACACCATCGCTGCGACAAGACCAAGTGCGATCACGCCGCAGGCCGACACCCACGCGGTGCCCCGCGACCACAGGAGGCCCAGCAGCGACGACAGCGATGCCGTCACCATGTTGACGGCCTGAAGCACCAGCACAATCGCCAGGACTCGCTGCAGGTAGGTGCCGCCGAATCGAAAGAAGATCGACATCCACGCCGCCGACAGAACCAGTATGCCGGCCTGGTGCAGCACCTGATACAACACGATCTGTCGACGCGTGAACGGACCGGGAAAGACCAGATCAACCTCGGCTGGCAGAAATCCCGACGAGGTCCGCCGGCGGGCGGCCAGCAGGCTTAACCCGAAGAGCAGCATGAATCCGAGCGGAAGCCATCGCCGCAGGTTCACCGGGTCCACATTCATCGGGGCACGCACCAGGAACTGCGGCAGCGCAAACATCGCAAACAAGCAGAGTCCCACGATCGTCATCACCCGCTTCTTGCCGCTGCCAAACACATACCGGCGCAATGCCCCCCGGTAACGAAGAAGGATGAGGCGAAGCAGTCCTGCCGGGATCAGGCTGCGGCTCGTCTGTGCATCGCCCCCATCGAGCGTTGACGTTTCGGACTCCGCCCTCACACCTGCTCTCCCACCGACCCCGTCGTCGCCGACGAATCAGGCGCAGCCGTCGCCGCCGTCGCCGAGAAGAACACCTCCTCCAGTGACGCGTCGTCTTTGCCCGCGGCAAACGTCGCCCGCGCCTCCGCGATCGTTCCATCGAACCGCTTCTCACCCGTGGTCATGATCAACACCCGAGTCGCCAGGTCCTCCACAAGGCTCAGCAGGTGTGACGACACGATCACCGCGGCCCCCGCCCCCGCACGGTCGCGAATCGTCTGCTTCATCACCCGGATACCCATGGGATCAAGGCCCGTCAGCGGCTCATCCAGCATGATCAATCGCGGGTCATGCAGATAGGCGCACGCAATCGCCACCTTCTGCCGCATTCCTCGGGAAAGCTCCATCGCCAGGGCTTGCCGCTTCGACGTCAATTCAAACATCTCGATCAGCCTCTCCGCCCGGTCCTTCCAGTCGCGCACTCGATATGTCGCCGCGATGTACGACAGATGCTCCCACACCGTCAGGTTGTCAAACAACTTGGGATCATCCGGCACATAGGCCTGCGCTGACTTCGCGGCGATCGGGTCTGTCCGCAGATCATGCCCCCCAACCACGATCGACCCCGATGTCGGCGTCAGAATCCCGCAGATCGCCCGCATCGTCGTGGTCTTTCCCGCGCCGTTGGGCCCCACCATCGCGAGAATATCGCCGGGCACCAGTTCAAAGCTCAATTGGCGCACCGCCACGAAGCCGTCGTACGACTTCTGCAGGCGGTTGACGCTCAGAATCGGACCCGTGCCGTGCTCGCTCATTCCGACAGCGTCAGTCACCGTTGGAGACTTGTCAATCCGGGAACCCGCGATGTCACGCCGCAGCCTTGCCCACTCGCTCAGCTCCCTTGATCATCGCCCCAGCCACCGCATTGAGCGCTTCAGCCCAGTCGTCATGCAGTTGCGGCGACCATGCCTTCCCCGCTGCCTCGGCCAAGGTTTCCAGCATCACATCGCGGACGACCGGATAATGCTCGGGCTTGGCGCCGTACTTCACGTGCCGTGCCCCCATGTCCATCAGCGCCCCTTCAAGCGTTGACAGCTTGTCGGCGTTCTTCACCACCAGGCCGATGGCTGCCGCCAGGTGCTTCCTTTGCTCGGTCATGTCCTTGGGGAACATGGGGCGAACCGCCGGGGCGGACGCGAAGAGCTTTTCATAGAACCGTTCCATCACCGTGCCCATCGACGGCTGAAGAAGGGAAAAGGATGAACGGATCCGGTCAATCGAGTCTGCATTCATGGGAGTCTCCTGAACCTACGGTGTCCATGGTTCTATCGACCCATCACCCCCGGTCCATGAAGGCGGACATGGCGATTTCACATCCCCATCACATGCGCAAAAATCAACGGAGCGCAGATCGTGGCGTCACTCTCCACCACGTACTTCGGCGTATCAATCGCCAATTTGCCCCAGGTGATCTTCTCGTTGGGCACCGCCCCGGAATACCCGCCCAGGCTGGTGGCCGCATCCGAGATCTGGCAGAAATACCCCCACAGCGGCACGCCCCTTCGGCCAAGGTCCTGGTGCAGCATCGGCACCACGCAGATGGGAAAATCTCCGGCAATGCCGCCGCCGATCTGAAAGAACCCGATCGACCCCACCTTCGTTTGCTTGAACTCCGCCTTCTTCTTCGGCGTCGCCGGCGCGGTCTGCACCATCACCTTCAACGGCTTACTGGTGCGGGTGTACCAATCCGCCAGCGACATCATGTACTCAATCCCCGTCCGCACCGTGTGCACGTTCTTGATGTCGCCCTCGATGCAGTGGCCCGCGAAGATGTTCCCCAGCGTTGAATCCTCCCACCCCGGCACCACCATGGGCAGGTTCTTCTGTGCGGCCGCCAGCAGCCACGAATGCTTGGGGTCGATCTGGTAGTGCTTCTTGAGCTTGCCCGAAAGCAGCACGCGATAGAAATACTCGTGCGGGAAATACGCCTCGCCGCGCTTCTCGGCCCCCTTCCATTCATCCAGCACCGCCTTCTCGATCCGGCGGATCGCCTCCTCCTCGGGAATGCACGTATCAGTGACGCGGTTCAGGTGCTTGTCATGCAGGGCCTTTTCCTGTTTGGGCGAAAGCTCGCGCCAGTTGGGAATGCGCTCGTAGTGATCGTGGGCGACGAGGTTGTAGACATCCTCTTCAAGGTTCGCCCCGGTGCAGGAGATGGCGTGGATCATGCCCCTTCTGATCATCTCGGCGAGGGAAATGCCCAGCTCCGCCGTCGACATCGCCCCCGCCAGGGTCACCATCATCGTCCCGCCCGCCTCGATGTGGCGCTGATACGCCTGGGCAGCCTCCACCAGCGTGGCGGCGTTGTAGTGGCGGAAGTGCTGCTCGATAAAGCCGCCGATCTTTCCCGAGGCCTTGCCGGGGTTCTTGCGGGCTGATGATTTGGAGGAGGTCTTTGCGGGGGTCATGGCTGGGGAGGGTACGGGAATGACCCCGCAAGTCAATACCACCATCCGCATCCGCAAGTGAACAAAACCACCATCAAGCGCCGATCACAGCCAGGTTCACTCACCCCGGAGGCCCCGCCATGCTCCTGGCCGCAAACTTCATCGCCGCCCTTGCGGGTCTCGCTGAAGATCCGAATCCGCCAGCGCCCATCGCAGCGCCCTGTGCCGCCCTCGGCGCGGTCTGGTAACAGACCGCAGGGCAGGATTCCACCCCGCTCTACCCAGCATCCTATATTCATCCCCGAAACAAAAACCCCGCACTCGCGCACGGGGGTCCCTCCTTCACAGTTTCGAGGTCTTCTTCTTCCGGGGGCGCGGGTTACGCCGCCATGGTCAACCAGCCGGGCAGGTTGGTGCGGACGGGCGGACTGTGGGGCCGAGCCAAGACAGCCCGGCCTATCATTCTGCCATGGTGCTGTCATCGGCATTGCGATGGATGGTTAGCAGCCTGATCGCGATCGGACTTCAGTTATGTTGCTGCAAATTCGCAAACCTGTCGGGCGGCTGCTGCGGCGAGCGGTCCGGTGCCTTCAGCCCTATGGAGCTGGAAGATCATCAGGTCGAGGCTGGCGGGCACCACGAATGCTGTCATGAGCGCGAACATGCCGCTGCGTCGGCCCCGGCGATGCACGATCATGCACCGTCGACGCCGGGTTCGCCCGCGAATCATCATCATGGCGGCTGCGCCTGTGGAAGCCACGACAAAGCGCCATCCGCGGTTGCCAAGATCCTGCCCGACCTCGCGCTTCATCCGTTCGCCCTGCCCGCCGCGACGATCAACCGGCTGCATGGGCTGACACCCGCAGCGCTGAGCTACGCGGCAATTCATGCCGTGGGACCGCCGACCATGACGCTCCTGCGCCAGCATTGCGCGCTCAACACCTGATCGCCATCTTCGCCGCGTTGAGACCGAGATCAGCCCGAGACTGACTCCCTGTTCAAGGGTCTGCAGCGGAGGCGCTGGGCGGTTGCGACGCAGGCCAGCCTCATTCCATCCGAAGATATGCCGCCGGGCATCGAAGTTCCCCGGCGGCCTCGACCGATTGCTGTGCTCTCTTCGATTTCACGTCGATGCGACCGCGGGTCCATCGACAATCCACCCAATATGGAGTTCTGTTCATGCGTTCAACATTGAGATTCGTTCTGACCCTGGCGGTCTTCGCCCCGACGACCGCTGCCCTCGCCTTCGCCCAGGACCACTCCCCGCAACACAGGGATGCTGCCCCCAAGGCTGAGGAGCGCGCGGGCGATCCCTATCCCTTCGACACCTGTCCCATCAGCGGCGAGAAACTGGACTCGATGGAGTCCGTCACCAGGGTGTTCGACGGCAGAGAAGTGCGCTTCTGCTGTTCCGACTGCGTTGAGATGTTTCAGAAGGACCGGTCGGCCGCCCTGGCCCGGCTGGATGAGATGATTTCGAAGGATCAGGCGCCCCTGTACCCGCTGAAGACGTCGGTGGTTACGGGCGCGCCGCTCCCGGAGAAGCCGTTTGAATTCGTTTACGGCAACCGGCTCATTCGTCTTGGCGCAGCGAGCGAGCGCAAGGACTTCGACAAGGCGCCGAAGAGGTATCTCGCGAAGCTGAACGATTCCGTGGTGGCCGCCCAATTGCCGACCGACCACGCGACCACCTGCCCGGTGAGCGGCGAAAAGCTTGGCGGCGAGATGGGCGAGCCGGTCAACATGGTGATCGCGGGTCGCCTGATCCGATTGTGCTGCAGTGGCTGCCGCAAGGATGTTGAGAAGGATCCGGCGAAGTTCATCGGCATGGCGGATCGGGCCCGACACCCGGACCAGAGTGCCAGTGGTGACTCCGCCGAAAGCAGAACGAATGCTGATCATCACAATAGTGATCACGAGCACACCCACGGCGGAGCCCACGAGAAGGACCGCGAGGAATCACCGCACCACAGCCACTGAGTGCATCCCAGCTCCAGTCCGGGCGACAGTTCGGACCGGAGCCTTTGTTCGATTGATCCTGCTCGCACGGAGTACCGACATGAAATCGTTGATGACCATCCTTGCCCTTGTCATTGCTGTCTCCATCGCCGGACTGGCCGGCTGCAGCGTTTCCTATCAGGAGCCCGTGCTTTCGATCGACCATCCAGCCCATCCGATGGCTGCGACAGCGTCAAAGGTGGAAACGCCGAAGACGCTCGATCTCGCCGCGGCCGAGTCCGTAAGGCGGATTGAACCTGCGCCGACGATCCCCGACCCGTCAAGGTCAGCTGGTGAGAAGAGCAGCGACGTGTTCTACGCCTGCCCGATGCATCCGGAGGTGACGTCGACGCTGCCCGACCAGCGCTGCCCGAAGTGCGGGATGAAGCTGAAGCTCGCCGAACCTGATTCCGCGGGAGGTGGACAATGAATCGGATCGCACGAAGCGCGTGGGTCGTGTTGATCGCTGCGGCGGGGTGCACGGGCTTGACGCCCCGGCAGGGTTTCGACGAAGTGGCGGACTCGGCATCGAAGCGCGGAGGTCTGCGGTTGCACTGGAACACGGGGACGGAGGCCGACGCCGAGGTTCAGGCGGCGGTGGCGTCAATGCTGGCCCGCGAGCTGACCGCCGATGATGCGGTGCAGATTGCGCTTTTGAACAATCGGGAATTGCAGGCGACGTATGAGGAGTTGAATCTGGCCCAGGCCGACGTCGTGCAGGCGGGGCTGCTCCAGAATCCGGTCTTCTCCGGCGAAATCCGTTTCGCCACCTCGGGCGATGGCTCAGCGCTGGTGCTGGATGTGGCGCAGGACTTCGTCAGCCTGCTCATGATGCCGATGCGGAAGGCGCGGGCGCAGGCGGAATTCGAGGCGGCGAAGCTGCGCATCACGACGGAAGTGTTTGACGCCGCGTATGCCGTGCGGCTTGCCTTTCTGGACTATCAGGCAACAGAACAGAAGCGCGAGATGCGAACCATGGTGCTGGAGGCTGCCTCCGCGTCGTACGACCTCGCCAAGCGCCTCCGCGAGGCAGGCAACATCCGAGACCTCGATGTCTTCAACGAGCGGGCGCTGATGGAGCAGGCGAGGATCGATCTGGCCCGTGCGGAGAACCACGCTGGCCAGGAGCGCGAACGGTTGAACGCTTTGATGGGGCTCTGGGGAAACCAGACCCGCTGGAAGGCATCGAAGCGGCTTCCACCGCCCGATGATGGGTTCGACGGTGAATCGCTGGAGCAACGGGCATTGGAGGCGAGCCTCGACCTGAGTCTCCTCCGCAAGGAGATCGAAATCGAAGCGCGAGCGATGGGCATCGCCAAACCGATGGGTTGGCTCGGCGAGGCGGAAATCGGTGCTGCCGGAGAGCGAGAAACCGACGGTGCGTGGACGGTTGGGCCATCCCTCGCCCTGCCCATTCCGCTCTTCGACCAGGGCCAGGCTGTAATCGGCAGCGCCCAGGCCCGGCTGCGGCAGGCTGAGGAACGGTACTACGCCCGGGCGGTCCAGATTCGCTCCCGGGTTCGCGCTGCCTTCGAGAACCTGACATTCGCCCGCGACCGCGCCCGCTATGAGCTGGAGATCATCCTGCCGCTGCGCCAGGAAATCGTTGACCAGACGCAGGTGCAATACAACGCCATGCAGGTTTCGGCATTTCAGCTTCTGCTGGCCCGGCGCGATCAGATCACCGCCGGCGGCGAATACATCGAGAGCCTGCGCGACTACTGGAAAGCGCGGGCCACACTGGAACAGATCCTGCGCGGGCGAATGACGCCCTTTGAAGGCGGCGATGTCAGGTCGCCGGGCAGCTCCGAGTCATCACATCGCGAATCCCGATCGGACGGAGGACACCCATGAACAATCAATCATCTCACCATCATTCCGCCCCGAACGCATCGGCCCTCAGCCGCCGCAGCCTGCTGGCCACGGGCGCAGCCGCCGGAGGCGCGATCCTGTTTTCCGGCAGTGCTTTGGCGCGCCAGTCACCACGCGACCAACCTCAGCACGATTCGCAGGGGCCCGGTGACCTAAGCAACCCGGAGGAGCCGGGCGAGCCGCGGCTCCCGGGGGTTGCGGGGCGGGATTACAAACCCGTGGTGGCGCCCAACGGCTGGACGCTGCCCTACCGGCTCATCGACGGCGTCAAGGTTTTTCACATGGTCGCCGAGGAAATTGAACATGAGTTCGCGCCGGGGCTCAAGGCGTTCTGCTGGGGCTACAACGGTTGCGTGCACGGCCCGGTGATCGAAGCCGTCGAGGGCGACCGTGTCCGCATCTTCGTCACCAACCGTCTGCAGGCCCCCACCACCGTGCACTGGCATGGTGTGCTGCTGCCCTGCGGCATGGATGGGGTCGGCGGCCTCACCCAGCGGGCCATCCACCCGGGCGAGACGGTCATGTACGAGTTCACGTTCATCCAGCACGGCACGATGATGTACCACAGTCATCACGACGAGATGACGCAGATGGGCATGGGCCTCACCGGCATGATCGTGGTGCACCCGCGCACGCCGACGGCCCCGCCGCCCGATCGCGACTTCGTGATCATGCTGCACGAGTGGAAGATCGAAGTCGGCGCCAAGCGGCCCGACCCCAACGAGATGGCCGACTTCAACATCCTCACCATGAACGCCAAGGCGTTTCCCGGCACCCAGCCGCTGATCGTTCGCAAGGGCGACCGCGTGCGCATCAGGATCGGCAACCTTTCGGCGATGGACCACCATCCCATTCACCTTCATGGCTACAACTTCACCATCACCGAGACCGACGGCGGCGTGATTCCTGAATCCGCGCGCTGGCCGGAGACCACCGTGCTGGTGCCGGTCGGCAGCACGCGGACCGTTGAGTTCATCGCGGACTATCCGGGCGACTGGGCGATGCACTGCCACATGAGCCACCACGTCATGAACCAGATGGGCCATCATCTTCCCAACATGATCGGCGTCGACGCCGCGGGGCTCGACGAGAAGGTTCGCCGCCTGCTGCCCGACTACATGACCATGGGCCAGACCGGGATGGGCGGCATGACCGAGATGGGGATGAAGGTTCCCGACAACAGCATTCCCATGGTGGGCGGCATCGGTCCGTATGACGAAATCACCATGGGCGGCATGTTCACCATTCTCAAGGTGCGCGAGGGTCTGTCGTCGTATGACGAGGACCCCGGCTGGTATGCAATTCCGCCGGGCACGCAATCCACGACGGCCTCTGCCGATCTCCTGAAACGCAACGACATCGCGGCCGACGGCGGCTCCGCCCCCCGCCCGCCCGCCGCGGCCATGCAGTCCTGGCGGCAGTCGCCGCGACTGTAGTTCTCCGCTTCCCCCATCGCCGGCCCGCGGCGGAATGAGTGTTGTCCTGTTGAGGAGGAGACAGAGAGACGGAGAGACTGGGAGACAGGGAGACTGAGTGGTGGCACAGGCGTTCCGCCTGTGAATCGCCCGACCCCTCACTCTCAATTGAAAACCCCGCGATTCCTCGCGGGGGGTCTCGGTTGAAACGTTTGACGTTTCGACGTTTGGACGTTTTCTTCCTCCGGGGGCCGGGATTCCGGGGGGGGTTAGGCCGCCATGGTCAAGCCGCCGGGCAGGTTGGTGCTGACGGGCGTGGCCGCGGGGCCGGTTTCCATGCGGGGGTTGAACCACACCGCGGTGAACCAGACGGTCGATCCGTTGGGCACCTCGGCGGGAAAGTCGATGTCGATGATGGTCTTGGTGAAGTTGGCTTCGAAGTTCCATTCCTCGAGATCGGCCGGGGCGGTTTCGCCCACGAACGAATACACGCTGGCCCCTGCCACGCCGGCAGGCTTGCCGCGGCGGGTGGGTGACGCGGCATCATGCAGGCGCAGCTTGGTGGTTCTGCCCGTCGCCGAAACCACGTCGATGCCCGGGGCGAACTCGGGCACCGGAATCGGCGACGGCTCGGAGTCGCGCACGGTGAGGCCCAGCTCCGCCTTCTGTTCATCGGTCACCGTGGGCGTAGCCTGCACGATGCGGGCCAACTCGCGGGCGTATGAGATCAAGGCATCCTTCGCGGTGTTCTTGGCCACGATGTTGGAGGGGCTTCGGGTGTCGGGGTTGTTGGCGGTCTGATACGCATCGACAAACGCATCATGCAGACCGGTATACGCCGTGGCCTGAGCGGCGGTGAGGCCGAAGGCCACTGCCGACACTCGCAGCTTCGCGTCGAAGTTGGTGCTCCACGTCACCAGATCGGCCTCGCGCGCAGGCAAAAAGTTGGTACTCATAGCTTGGGCTCCTTGTGCATACACCCACCCGGTAGAGTGGTGTGTTCTTCCCCGATCGCCGCAGACCAGCGCCTGCATCCCGACGGAGTCACGGCAGAAATCGGCGGCGCTGGGGCGGGGGTTGAGTTCGTTGCAAGGAGATCAGGAGATTTTTTTGGGGGTGGGGTGGAAGAACCCACGCATCCGGCGCAAACCGAAACTGCCCGATACACTCATCCATCACAATGACCGACGACCGCTCCCGGCGAATTGCCGAGTTTGTCGAATACGCTCGCACCCTTTCCGGTGATGAAAAGGGCGAAGCGCAGGTCTTTCTTGACCGGCTCTTCAAGGCCTTCGGCCAGCGGGGTTATAAGGAAGCAGGGGCAACCCTCGAAGACAGGGTGAAGAAGAAAACGGGGGGAACGGGGTTTGCCGACCTTGTGTGGAAACCCACCGTGCTTATCGAGATGAAGAAGCGCGGGGAGGATTTATCGCGGCACCTCTCGCAGGCGTTCGACTATTGGGTCCAATTGGTGCCGAATCGACCCAAGTACGTCATCCTCTGCAACTTCGACGAATTCCGAATCTACAACTTCAACGTCGATCTCAACGAGCCGCAGGATTCGCTGACGCTTGATGAGATCGCCGACCGCTACTGGCCCCTTGCGTTCCTGTTTCCAACGCGGGAGGAGCCACATTTCCGCGTCAATCGCGAAGAAGCGACTCGCGGCACCGCAGACCTCCTCGCCACCGTCTACAACAACCTGGCCGCCAGAAAGACCGTCGGCGCGGAAACAGCGCAGCGCTTCATTCTCCAGATGCTTGTCGCTCTCTTTGCTGAGGATATTGGTTTGCTGCCCGCCAATTTCGTCACCGACCTGCTGGACGAATGCGTTGACCCGCCGACGGCATTCGACCTACTGGGAGGCCTTTTCCGCGCCATGAACACCAGGGGCGGCGTCAAGGGCGGGCGATTCAAAGGCGTCGACTATTTCAATGGCGGCCTCTTCGCCGTTCCAGCGCCGATTGAACTGCAAACCGAGCTTGAGATTCCCATGCTCAAGCGCGCCGCCGAGGCTGATTGGTCGAAGATTTCCCCCGACATCTTCGGCACCATCTTCCAGCACTCGATGAACAAGGAACAGCGCCACGCCTTCGGCGCTCACTACACCGCCCCCGCCGACATCATGAAGATCGTCCGGCCCACGATCGTCCAGCCCTTTGAAACCGCCATCGCCGAGGCAGCCAAGCCGCAGGATCTGCTTCGCATCCTCGCCCGCCTTCAAAGTCTTCGCGTGCTCGATCCGGCATGCGGATCGGGCAACTTTCTCTACCTCGCCTACCGGGAAATGCGGCGACTGGAAGCCGTCATCCAGGCGAAAGAGGTTGAGATGACCAAGCGTCCCGCGGTCGGCCAGATTGCCCGCGGCGGTGTGTCGCCTTCACAGTTCTTCGGCATGGACATTCTCCCCTTCGCAGTGGAGCTGGCCAAGGTGACCTTGTCGCTCGCGCCCAAGCTTGCCAGTGATGAGCTGCACACGACCGAGCCCGTGCTGCCCCTCGACAACCTTGATCAGAACATTCTCTGCAAGGATGCCCTCATCGATGAATCCGGGAACAAGGCTGAGTGGCCCGCGGCGGATGTGATCATCGGCAATCCGCCGTTCCTGGGCGCGAAGCGACTGAAGCCGGAGCGCGGGGCCGACTACGTAAACGCTGTCCGCAAGGCGTACAAGGATGTTCCCGGTATGGCGGACTACTGCGTCTACTGGTTCCGCCGGGCTCATGATGAGTTGCCCGCAGCCTCAGCCGAAGACCCTTTCCGCGGCCGGGCGGGTCTCGTCGGCACGCAGAACATCCGGAACAACAAGAGCCGTGTCGGCGGACTCGACCACATCGTGAAGTCGGGCGTGATCGTGGAGGCGGTAGAGAATCAGCCGTGGTCGGGCGAGGCGAACGTTCACGTGTCGATTGCGAATTGGGTCAAGTTGCCCGACTCAAAGGCCAAGGAGAAGGACCTTCTCATTCCTGACGAGCGGCGATTGTGGTGCAAGGTCGATCCCAAGCTGGAACTGATCGATGAAGAGCGGACGACAGCCAGCGCGAAGATTGTCACGCCGGGCAAGCGCGGCCGAGTGCGCCAAGACAAGTCCTTTGAACTGGCACCTCGATTGGCTAACAACATCTCTTCAGCGCTGTCGGACACTGCGGACGCCGCCATCGCTGATGTCTTGGGCTGCAACACGACTCCGCAACGCGTCTTTCAAGGAAACACTCCCGGACACGATGGATTCGTGCTTGAGCCCAAGGAAGCTAAGAAAGTATCGAGCAGCGATACGGCCTCGAAACGGGTGGTCTTTCCGTATCTGATCGGCCGGGAGATAGTTTCAGGGGATGGCCAGCCGGATCGCTACATCATCGACTTTGAGCAAGCTGACATCCTTACAGCCAGATCGGCGGAAGCCGCGTTCGCATGGATAGAAGAACATGTGTTGCCGGATCTGACGAATCGCTCAAGAGAGGAAAGGAAGCGCGACGATGGGGACACCGTTCGTCAGGATCATTTGAAGCGATGGTGGATTCACTGGCGCCCGCGCGCGGACAGGGTGGCTGCCGTCCGGCAGTTGAGTGGGCGATTCATCGCTTGCTCGCGCGTCACGAAGCGCCCCGTCTTTGTGTTTGTCGATCAGAGAATTCGCCCCGGCGATGCCCTCCAGACTTTCGCATTCGACGACGACTACTCCTTCGGCATTCTCCAATCCGATGCCCACTGGCAGTGGTTTGTCGCCAAGTGTTCCAAGCTCAAGAGCGACTTCCGCTACACCCCCGAATCCGTCTTCGACACCTTTCCCTGGCCACAGTCGCCCTCGAAGAAACAGATCAAGGCGGTCGCCGCGGCGGGCCGGGAGATTCGTGCCATCCGCGCCAAGACACTGCCCACCATGAAGGGCGGGCTTCGCGCCCTCTACCGCACCCTCGAACTTCCCGGCGCCAACCCCCTCAAGGACGCCCACGCCACACTCGATGCCGCCGTCCTCGACGCCTACGGGTTCTCAGCGAAGAAAGACCTCCTGAAACAACTCCTCGACCTCAACCTCGCCGTCGCCAAGGCGATCGACAAGGGAGAGGAAGTCACCGCCCCCGGCGTGCCGCCGTCGTACGGCGACGCCGCGGATTTGGTGACGGAGGATTGCATCAGGCCTTGAGCCTCCGCGGATTGGCGAGTGGTTCGCAGAGTCAAACAGTGGCCGGTCGCCTTCTTCGCCCTCTGTAGGTAGGATTGGGTATGGCAACCGGCTCGGAATTGTGGGGCCTTTTGGGAGTCGCTGCGGTGCTCGCAATTGGGTTCTGGCTGCTCAGTAGGCCAACGGTGACACCGCAAATGCACGCGGCGCGCCGGGTCGGACTGCTCGGAATTCACCAGGCGCGCTGCAATGACACGGAGAAATGGGAATGGTGGGTCCTTCAACTGTCATTCGATCGTTCCTACGCGAACATCGACCGAGAGAACGCAGCCTTTCTTGCCTACTGGGTGCGCCTTGCTGATGCGCTTTCGCCTGACATGCTCTCGGCCGTTGGACCACCGCTTGGCGTGCGCTTTGAGCGCGAGGTGCTGCGCGGCTTTCAGCCATCTGAACAGGCCGATGTGCACTTTTCGACTTTCGTACAGACGGTATGCGACCCGCGAGAGCTTCCGCGGCGGGTGCGTGCCATTTCCGTGATGGGGGAAGGCCCAAGCGAATACTCAAGGGCATACAGTCAGGAACTCGAAGAGCGATTTCCCGATCAGCGGCGATCCTCGCTGGGCGCCCGGCGTGCGGAGAGTGCGGATTCTTGAGGCGTATACCGAGATGAAAGCCTGATTGCCGATGCCCACACGCAAGATCAAAATCGCCATCGCTTACGACTTCGACGGCACGCTCGCCCCCGGCAATATGCAAGAGCAGAGTTTTCTACCGGCCGTCGCATCGAATGGCGACAGGTTTTGGAAGCAAGCCAAGGCGCGTGCGAAGCAGCATGACATGGACGAGATTCTCGCGTACATGGAGCTGATGCTTGAGCAGTCAAGGGCGACAAACAACCCCAGCACTCGGCAAGCGTTCAAGGCGTATGGCCGACAGATCAGGTTCTTTCCGGGGGTCGAATCCTGGTTCAAGCGGATCAATGACTTCGGAAAGCGGTACGGTTGTGCAGTCTCCCATTACATCATCTCTTCCGGTAACAAAGAGACAATTGAAGGTACACGCATCGCAAAGCACTTCTCACGTGTCTTTGCGTCATGCTTTCGATACGACGCCAACGGGGTCGCGGTGTGGCCGGCGCTGGCCGTCAATTACACCAACAAGGCCCAATATTTGTTCCGAATCAATAAGGGCATCGAGAACGCACACGACAACACCACGATCAATAAGTACACACCGGAGGAAAAACGCCCGGTTCCCTTTAAGAACTTCATCTACATCGGTGATGGCGAGACAGATATTCCCGCAATGAAAATGCTCACGTATCAGGGAGGGAAGTCAATCGTGGTCTATTCGGCTCGCAAACGAGGAGCAAAGAAAAATGCCCACGTGCTGGTGCAACAGCATCGAGCCGATATTGCCGTGCCTGCGAACTATTCACGCGGCTCAACGTTGGAGGCCGCCGTGAAGGCGGCAATACAACAGATCCAAGCTCGGCACGCATTCGAGCACTGCGATACCAGCCCGCTCAAAGGCGTTCGTCCACCGAAGTGATATACCTCCATGCCGTCTGCAGGCGCATGTACACCGAGCTAGACGTTCAGAAAGCGACCCCATGCCAAACCGACACCTTTCCGAACAGGAACTCGCAATCGCCAACCGCATCCTGTCGCGAGTGCGCAAAATGATCGAGAAGGAAGCCGACGGAGCGGCCGACCTGCTCTGGGCGCTTCGCCGCAAAGTGGCCAAGGAACTCTCCTACGACGAACGTGGGAAGCCCATGGACCGGCGGAAACTCAAAGCCGTCAAGCGCGCCTTGCAGGGCGGCAAGTGCGCTATGTGCAAGAGAAAGCTCCCGGCACGCGGTGCCATCCTTGACCGAAAGAAGGCGATTGAAGGCTACACCGAAGCGAATACGCGATTGATCTGCGAGAAGTGCGACAAAGCGACGCAGGCCAAACGCGGCTATCGATAATCGCGGAGTTGCGGTGGGACGACTCCCAACGGGCCAAATGATGTCTGCGACGGGGGTG
This sequence comes from uncultured Isosphaeraceae bacterium, assembly GCA_964407695.1. Taxonomy (GTDB): domain Bacteria; phylum Planctomycetota; class Phycisphaerae; order Phycisphaerales; family SM1A02; genus CAYOWQ01. The sequence continues at coordinate 146,476 of CAYOWQ010000007.1, forward strand.
CGTTCAATCCCATCACCCAAGACTGTCCGGCAGGGTCTGGTTTCATCAGACTGACACCTGATACATTGGAATCTGCATCGATATGCCCCGCCGAAGCAACCACCTCGTTTGCCAGTTTCTTGAGAACGTCTCCCGCGCAGCGCTGGAGAAGCATGAGCGCACCGTCCGCGAATACGTTCGCGGCCGACACGGCGTGTACGCCCTTTACCGGCGCGACAAGCTCTACTACGTCGGTCTGGCGATCAACCTTCGGAATCGGCTGAAGCACCACCTCCGCGATGGGCACGCCAAGCGGTGGGACCGCTTCAGCGTGTACCTGACCATTCGCAACGATCACATTCGCGAGCTCGAGGCGTTGGTGCTGCGGATCGTGCGGACCAAGGGAAACAAACAGACCGGTCGCCTGCGCGGGGCGGAAAATCTCAAGACAAAACTTGCCCGGCAGATTCGTTCGCAACAGCGGGATGAACTTTCCGAGCTGTTGCGCGGCTGGAAGCGAGCGCCGGCAAAACGCGAATCGGCCCACTCATCCAAGCAGTCGCTCGGTCGGAAGAAGACGAAGGGTCGCCAACCTACCCTGGCGATGTACATCAATCAGCCGTTTCGCATCCGTGCCACCTCCGGGGGCAAGATGGTCCGTGCGACAGTTCGACGGGACGGTTCAGTTCGTTTCAACAAGGTGGTGTACAACTCCCCATCACTCGCCGCAGCGGCCGCCTGCAAGCGCAAGAGCTGCAACGGCTGGCGATTCTGGCATTACCAGCGCGCCCCGGGCGATTGGGTGCCGCTGTCTGTCCTGCGCAAGTAAGCACGCCTCACATGGGGCTCTCAAATGAACAGTTTCGCAACGAAACCTGCCAACGGACAACTTGGTCCCATTTCCCCCATCGACTTCTGGAACGCGTTCCACGATTGCCTCTCGCGGCCGCTGACATGGGTTGATCTGGCGTGGAGCCCGGGCGCGTGCTGGACGTCGTGCATCACACTGGCTGCGGCGTGGACCGCCCGGCGGCTGCGAATGCATCCCGTGCTGGAGTGGCGGAAGTTCGATGTCGCCATGTTCCGCCACGAACTTGTTCCGCGCGAGCGCGTTGAGCGGTTCGAGGCCCGGCCCGACATCATCTTTGAGACCGAGGCGGGGGCGACGTGCTGGACGCATGAACTGTGCAAGCTCTGGAGCGAGTGCGCGCCGCTGCGGGTGGTGTTGGGATTGTCGCGCCGATTCGGCGAGCGTTGCGGACCGCTGGATGCCTGCATCGCCGATTGCGGGGCAACGCGATTCGCGCCAGGGACGATCCTCTTCATCGAAGCGCCGGAAAACTCTCTGCCTGCGACCGCCCCGAACTGGCGACTGTGGACCATCGAAGACGGCCGAAGCGCCAGGCTGCTGCGTCCCGACACCGGTTTCAACCCTTCGCGAACCGCAGAGCGCAACATCATCAGGCGCGAAGAACGCCGCAAGGAGAAGGACAAGACCGTCGCCGAGGTGCGGGTGACCTGGCCGAGGGCGTATGAAACGTGGAGTGTGCATGAGGAGGCGGAACTACGCCGGATGGAGCGGGACGGCACCAACGTTGAGACCATCGCCCGCACCCTCGGCCGCCAGCCCAGCGCTATTCGCAGCCGACTTCGAAAGATGGAGACCAGACCGTTCTGACCCACACCTCGGGCCGAACGGAATCAGCCCGCCATCAGGCGCTACCAAACCGATGGAGCACGATCCGGAGCCGGAGAATTCATCGCAGCTTCGCTTCCGCTTCCTCGCGTCGACGCGTGGTCCGCTCCACGTGCTCCCTGATTCGCGATGACAGGCGGGCGATGTCATCCTGATTCAGGCGCCGGCGCTCGTTTCGCACCCACACGACAAACATCATGGGATTCAACACCCAGACCTCGGAACGCGCGGAGTTCATCGCCGACTTCCTGACGTACCACCCGGGAAAGGTCAGCACACCCCTCACCGGTACATTCGACATGCCGGTTTCGCGCTCAAGGAATGATTTCACCGCTGTTCGAACCGCTCGCGTCTGCACCAGCGGATTCGGATCAGCGCGAACGCCGTCGATCAGCACTTCGCCGTCGTGATCGACCGTGATGAAAGCCTTGCCCCTGCCGGGTTTGTTTCGGGCCTTGGTCTCCACCACGAACACCCCGCCGGGGCCGATGAGAATGTGGTCGAAGTTGGCCAGTCGCTCGCCCGGCATCGGCTCGTGCTCCGGCGGCACATCGTGAAAGACCCTGTAGCCAATGCGAACCAGCTCATCGATCGCATCGGCCACCAATCGCTCGCCGCGAATGCCGCTGCGGTCGGTCTGGTCGGCGGCAATGCCCGCGTTGATCAGCCGGTTGCACCACCAAAACAGTCCCATGAGAAGAACCAGGCCGAGGATGGAGACGGTCCACCGCACCACCGGCGGGAAGATCGCAGGCCAGGTCCCCACCAGGGTGACGGCGATCATCGCTCCGCAAATCACGCCCGTCGTGATCCCGACGAGGAACATCGACGAGACTTCGCGCCCCAGACGTTGTTGACGCAAGGTCCGAATGGAATCCCCCGGCCGATTGAGCGGCGTATCACCCATGTGTATCCCTTTCCGGTTGCCCCATGAACCCATCATGCCGGATATCGGCCCCGCCCGCCACCCCTTGCCACCACCCCCGCGTTTCCGGACGCAGCCCGAGCCTCGGCCCGGGATCGGGATTCGCCAACCGCATTCGCGGGCGAATAAACGGGATGGACGTTCCATCGGGCGGAAAAAACGCGCGTGGGAGCCGAGGAAACGCGGGTGAGAGCGGCGAAAACGCGCGTGAGAGCGGAGCAAACGCGCGTGGGAGCCGAGCAAACGCGCGTGGGAGCCGAGCAAACGCGCGTAGGAGCAGAGGAAACGCGGGTGGGAGCCGAGGAGACGCGTGCGAGAAGCGAGGAGACGCGTGCGAGAAGCGAGAAGACGCGTGCGAGAAGCGAGAAGACGCGCGCGAGAAGCGAGAAGACGCGCGTGGGAGCCGAGGGCGCACCGGTGAGAGCGGCGAAAACGCGCGTGGGAGCCGAGCCTTCGCGCGTGGTGCGGGCCAACGTTCCCATGCAGCATGTGAAAGGACTCGTGGGAAAGGAGAATTGAAGAGGCTCTGAATCCCCCACCCCAGCCCACGCTCCGCCGCGGCGGACATCTTCGCGGCGACTCTCCAGCCCCGGTCAAGCGGAGTGCATCCCCACTCAGTCTCCCGCCCACTCAGTCTCTCAGTCTCCCCCCACTCAGTCTCTCTGTCTCTCAGTCTCTTTGTCTCTCACCTCGACACCTTGACACCTTCGTCTCTCAGTCTCTCAGTCTCTCAATCTCTCCGTCTCTTCGCCTCCCCCCTCCACCCCTCGCCGACCCGGCAGACAGCGCTGGGTGCGCCAGGGCTGGATGGTCCAGAGTCGAACGGTGGCATCGCCGCCGCCGGAGATGAGCGTCTCGCCGTCCCGAGTGAACGCCAGGCAGTAGACGTATGACGCGTGGCCCTGCAGTTGCGTGATCTCCTCGAATCGCACGGGATCCCACACGCGGATCACGCGGTCTCTGCCGCCCGAGACCAGTCGGCCGCCATCCGGAGAGAACATCACCGCAAACACCTCCTCGGTGTGGCCCTCCATCGTCGCCAGCAGCTCGCCGCGTCGGGCATCCCACAGGCGGACCGCGCGGTCTCTGCCCGCGCTGGCCAGGCGCGTGCCCGTGGCGTCGAAGGCGATGGCGGAGATGGCGGCCGTGTGGCCCTTCAGTTCCTGTTTGATCTCGAAGGTGGCGGCGTCGACCAGCGAGATGATCGAGCTGCCCGCCACGGCGATGGTGGAGCCGTCGGGGCTGAGCGCAGCCCGGCAGCCAGCGCCGCTGAGGTTGCCCTTGAATTGCCGCTGGAGTGTGCAGCGCCCGCCGGCGATTTCGTGGCCCCACAGCCGACCGCTGTTGCCGACGGAATAGAGCATGGTTTCATCGCGCGACATCGCCACCCAGTCGGTGCGCCAATCGTGACCGGCCACGTGCAGCAGTTCCGCGCCGGCGTCGGCGGTGACCAGCGAGGTTCGTCCGGATGATCGGCCCAGGGCCAGCCGGTCGCCGCCGCGGGAGAACGAAATCGCACTGAGATTCCCGGCGTCGATCGCCGACCGCTCTCGACCCGACGGCAGATCGAAGAGCCGAAGCGACGGCTCGCCCAGCAGGCAGGCCACCGCCAGGGTGGCGCCATCGGGCGAGATCTCGACGTCGTAGACCGGACCGGCGACGGCAAGGACGAAGGGGTCGCTGCGAAGGGTTGCATCCCAAAGCGAAAGGCCGCCCGCAGCCCCGATGCTGATGAGCCGCTGCCCGTCGGCGGTGGCCAGGAGTTCATACGGCTGGCCGGAAGCGCCATGCATCACCGCAACGCACTGTTCATCGGCCACGCTCCAGATGCAGATCGTGCCATCCACCGAACCGCTGGCGAGAAACGAAGCACCATCGAAGAGCTCAATCGCGGTGACCGGCGATGCGGGCGCGGGCAGCATGGCGAGATCGCCGCCGTCGGTGGCCCGGAGCACGCGGATATTGCCGCGGGAATCGATGGTCGCCAGGGCAGAGCTATCGCGGGAGAACTCAAGGTCGATCGCCCGGGCGAGATCGGGCCGGGTCCAGAGTCTGACGCCGTCGGCGATGCGATAGAGCGAGGTGCCGCGTTCATCGGGAATGGCGATGGCGAAGAGGGCATCGTCATCGGAGAATCCGAAGCGCGACTGGCCGACGCTGAGGGCATCGATCCTGAACAACTCGGAGTCATCGGCGATTCTGCCCACGATGAGCGATTCCGCGTGGTTGCGAGCCTGCGACCACGCCGCCACATCCCCAGTGTGCGACCGCGCCCGAGCGGCGTGCTGATCGCGGCTGATCTCGGTTCCATCGGCGCGTTGAATCACGATCGAGCCGACGATGGTGTCGGCCCGCAACGAGCGATTCTCATCGGTGAACTCGACCTGGAAGGGCCTCCGGGCCTGAACGGAGCCGGCGATCCTGACCGAGCCGGCCGGGGTCAGGTCTGGAGTTGACCAGACGTGGATGTTCCCCGACGACGATCCCGAAGCCACGAGCGAATCATCAGCGCTCAGGTCGAGAAACATCGGCGCGAAGCCGGCGGTCGCCGATGCCAGCCGGTCGTCCACCCTGCCGGAGAGATGCCGCCACTCCCACCCGCGAAGGTGTTCCGGGGCGGCGTTGAGATGGCGCTGGGCCCCCGCAGCATCATGGTGAAAGACCGCGGCGGATGCCCCCAGCAGGCAGGCGCGATAGAACTCGATCTCGCTGGTTCGCAGCGCCTCCCTGGCGATCATCATCTGCCGCACCGAGACGATGGTGCCGATCAGCATGGCGGCGAAGGCAAGAGCGACGCCGCCCACGACCGCCCGGTGGCGCTGGGCGAACTTGCGCAGCTGGTAGAACGCGGTGTGCTGTCGCGCGGTGATGGGCTCATCGCGGAGGTGGTGGCGGATATCCCGAGCCAGGTCGGCGGCCGACTGGTAACGCTGCCGCATGTCCTTGTCGAGCGCCTTGGCGAGAATGGTTTCGATATCGCCGCGAAGGGCCCGATCGATCGAGCCCGCCCGAGCGGGCTCATCCTCGCGAATGACGCGGACCGCTTCGTGAACCGCCCGCCCTCGCAGGTCGTGGGGCAGGCGCTGCGTCAGCAGCTCGAAGAGGATGACCCCGAGCGAGTAGACATCGCTGCGCCAATCGATCCGCGAGGGATCGCCCGCTGCCTGCTCGGGGCTCATGTAGGGCACGGTGCCGATGAGTTCGCCGACCGTGGTCTGGATGGTGACCGCCTGCACGTCGGATTCGGTGATGCGGGCCACGCCGAAGTCGAGGATCTTGGGCTGAACGCCCGGCAGCGCATCCTTCGCTGCCGGCGCTTGGCCCGCAGCCGTCGAGCCATCCTCCGTGACCAGAATGTTGCCGGGCTTGAGGTCGCGATGCACGACGCCATTCTGGTGGGCGTAGTGCACGGCATCGCACACCATGGCCATGAGCTCGAGGCGCGCCCGGGTGCTGAGCATCCGCTGATCGGCGAACTCCAGCAGCGCCTGGCCGCGGACCAGTTCCATGACCACGAACGGCTGCTCCCGGCCCGACGCATCGCGCGTCGACCCCGCCTCGTGGATGCGGGCGATCCCTTCATGCTGCAGGCGACCGAGGATCTGCGCTTCGAGGTCGAATCGGCGGCGAAGCGCCGCCGTCGAGAGACCGGGCCGGAGCACCTTGATGGCGACACGGCGTCGGGGGTTCTCCTGCTCTGCCTCGTAGACCACGCCCATGCCGCCCTCGCCGATCACGCCGAGGATGCGATACGGGCCGATGTGCTCGGGTGTGTGGACAGGCGATTCATCGCCGAGGCCGAAATCAAGCGGACCTTGCAGAATGGGCAGATCCAGCGCGCCCCCCTGCGACCGATCCGCCTGAAGCAGCGCAAAGACTTCGTCGGCAAGATTTCGATCGCCTCCCGCAGCCTCGCGAACAAAGCTGTCGCGGCCGGCAGCATCCATCGCACAGGCATCGCGAAAGATGGCCTCGATGCGCTGAAAACGATCCTTGCCGTCCATCACGGCGACTCCCGGAGCCGAAGGTGAAGCCAGGCCCGGGCCAGCCGCCAATCCTCGGCGGCCGTCGATCGTGAGATTCCCAATACATCCGCAGCCTCATCACTGCTGAGTCCGCCGAAGAACCGCAGTTCCACGAGCCGGGCCTTGCGCTCGTCGAGTTCGGCCAACATCTTCATCGCTTCATCGATGGCCAGGACCGTCTCCGCATCAAGCGTCTGCGGCGTTGGATCAATCTCAGACAGGGAAACCCGTTTCGCCCCGCCGCCGCGCTTCAGTCGACCGCGCCCTCGGGCGTGGTCGACCAGAATGCTGCGCATGGCCATGGCGGCCACCACGAAGAACTGGCCGCGACCGCTCCAATCGATCGGCTGATTGACAAGCTTGAGGTAGGCCTCGTGAACCAGGGCGGTGGGTTGCAGGGTGTGGCCCGGACTCTGGTTGCGGAAGACTGCCGACGCGAGGGCACGGAGTTCGTCGTAGACAATGGGCAGCAACTCCGCGATGGCTGCGTCACCCTCCAGGGCAGCGCGGTTGAGCAACTGGGTGACCATATCCGGGCGGCCCATCGAATCCCTCCCTGCGGACCAACGCACCCAGTGTACAGGTCGGACGGTTAGCACACGGGATTTTGTCAGGGTGATGTTTCTGAAAATTCCTGGATTCTCCGGGCGCGCAGCTCGGCCATGTCGTCCGTCAGAGGGACGAACTCCAATGGACCGGCATCGCCGCGTGGCCTGCCGGTCCGTTGGTCGAACTCGAAGACTGTGGAGAACCAGCAATGTGGAAGCAACTCAATTCAAGAACATGGCACGCCACAGCAATCGCGTGGCCGATCGTGGCGGGCTTCTCGCAGGCCTATGCCGGGGGTGATGCGACCTGGCCGGCGGGTTCGACGCAATTCATTTTGTCCGACCTCGTGCTGACCAGTTCACTCACCATCGAGCCGGGAGTGACGGTGCTGGTGAACTCCGGCGTCCTGATTTCGGTGCAGGGTTCGGGCAGGCTCATCGTCAAGGGCACCGAGGATTCGCCCGTGGTCTTCAAGCCGAATGAATCGGCTCGCTGGAAGGGCATTCAATTCGTTGGAGCCATCGGCGGTGAGTTCAATCACACCACGATCGAGCATACGAACTCCTTCGGCATCAGCGCTTTGAATACGCCGATCATCGTCGATTCGTGCATCGTGCGCGATGTTGCGGGCCTTTCGCCCGGAGGTAGTGCTGTCGGCATTCAGATCACAGGCGTGGTGGAGTCCATCGTCGAGCAGACGTTGATCGAGAACGTCATCGGTGCCGTGGGCACGACGGGCGCCAACGCCTCTGCGGCAGGGAACGGCGGCAACGGCGCTGATGGCACCTTTTTCGCGCCGAATGCCGACAACGGCGGCGGCGGCGGGAACGGTGCGCAAGGCTTCGTGGGCGGGCTTGGCGGAGCGGCGACCGGCATTCGCATTGATTCCGGACGGTGCGCACTGGGATACAACGAGATTCGCACCATTCACGCCGGCAAGGGCGGGAAGGGAGGCAACGGCGGAGCCGGCGGCGATGGCGGCGATGGCGGCGAAGGGGCCAACGGCGTGTTCCCCGGCGCTTCCGGCAATGGTGGAAAGGGAGGAAACGGCGGCAAGGGTGGGACGGGCGGGCCCGGCGCCAACGCAACGGCCGTGTCGATGCTGCTGACGAGCAAGCCGGTCGCGATGGGCAACCTCCTGATTCACGACATCACGGCAGGACAAGGCGGCCAGGGCGGCAACGGCGGGTCCGGCGGCGATGGCGGCGATGGCGGCGATGGCCTCAACCTGATTCCCGCAATCGCTAACACCGACGGCGGAGATGGCGGAAACGGCGGAAACGGCGGTGCGCAGGGAAACGGCGGCGCCGGCGGAACTGCGCGGGCCATCGTCATCGACGATTCTTCGTCGGTGACGCTGGTGCAAAGTACGGTTGGAATAGTCAACGCCGGACCGTCCGGCGCCACCGGCTTCGCCAGTTTCGGCGGCTTTGGAGGCTTTGGCGGAGCGGCTGTCTCCCCGGCGGCTGCCGGAGAAGACGGCGACGGCGGAGCCGTTGGCGGGACAGGTACGCTCGGACCTGCAGGCACCCGCACGGGACTCCTGGCCACACATGATTCCGTTGTCGAAATGCGCAACAACATCCTGAGCCCCGGCGGCGCACCGTTCGGAACCGGCCTCAAGGTGGACTTCGACGCTCTCATCATCGCGACGACGAACTGCATCAACGGATTCGATCTCGCCTGGGACGGCGACGCGGTATTGATCGACGACATCCTCGAGGCGGATCCGATGTTTGCCGCGCCGGGACGCGGCGACTATTCGCTCGCCTCGGGCTCGCCATGCATCGACACCGGATCGAACACACTTTTGACGTTCGCCCGTCACGCTCACGGCTGGCGCGCCAATGCGTCGCACTACGAAGCGCGCGCGTTCGACGAGTTTGTGCCGGGGATCGCCGGTACAGGTTGCCTGTCGGGACTCGGTGAGACGCCCACGCTCATCCTGAACGGCGGCGAGGTGATCGTCAGCGGTTACGAGGGCGAAGATCTGGCCTGCGCCATTACCGATGGATCAACGGGGCCCAAGGTCAGCGACGGCGATCTGACCGGCACCGATGCCATGCTCAGACTTGAGTTCTCGCCGCCCATCAGCGCCTTCTACGGCTACTTCGGCTCTCTGGCGATCGGTGCGCAAGGCAGGCTGTCGTTCTACTCCGGGCCGACGTTGATCAGTCAGGTGACCGGATTGCCAAGCACCGTGGATGTTCCGGCCAGCGGGGTCGGTGCGATGTTCTTCGAACAGATCGATCGAATCGACGTGACCGTCATCGGAGATGCCAGCACGGTGTTCGGAATGTTCACGTCGCTCGCCTCGAATGACGTGTCGCTGGGAACGGTTTCCATTCCCGGCTATGCAGGACCGCAGGGCTCGAACGTGATGTTCGACTTCGGCTGCGCATTCGTCGAGAACGGCGCGATCGGGTGTGACCTCGCCGGAAACGCGCGAGTGAGCGATGGCGACGGCAATCGCATTGCGGTTCTGGATCTCGGTGCGTTCGAGCGGCCCGCAGCGCCGGTTCCGCCGGCGTGTCTGGGCGACCTGAATGGTGACGAGGTTGTTAACGGCGCTGACCTTGGCCTCCTGCTGAGCAGCTGGAATCAGAACGGGCTCGGCGACCTGAACGGTGACGAGCTCGTCGACGGCGCGGACCTTGGCCTCCTGCTTGGCGAGTGGGGAAATTGCACGTAAGGATCGGATCATTCCCGTCCTCCCGGCTCAGTGGAGCCGGGAGGAGGGTTTTTTCCTTTCCCCGCCTGGGGTGTTCGGTATGATGAGGAGTCGGAGGATTCAACATGACACGCGTACTCGTGGGCGTTGTGGGGCTGGCGGCCGTGTTTGCGGGCCTGCCGTCGATCGCCGTGGCGGAGAAGATCAAGGTGGTATTCAAGCATCCCAACTGGGACCCGCTGGGCCTGGGCCTCAAGGGGGCTGATGGCAAAGCCCTGCCCACCACCGCTCCAGCGCCGCCGACGGTGCCGGTGCCGCCGGTGGCGGGCGAACCCAACGAGGAGGGGGAAGCGGTGAACGCCAAGCTGGGCAACGGCGATATTCCCAAGTCCGCTCTCGAGGAGATTCCCTGGGGCAGCAACGGCTATCCGCGCGGCGGCTTGCACAAGAACAACACGGGCGTCACGCTGACGGAGATCGTCATCAAGCTCGAAGCGCCGGATGAGTTCGATCCTGCTTCGGTGACCGACAGCGCCGGCTTCGGCATGCCCATGCTGAGCGATGACAAGCGCACCCTGACCTTCAAGAACCTCTCGATCGCGCCATGCCAGGGCGTGTGGTCAATGGTGCCGTGGTCGAAGAAGAAGGTGGCGCCGCTGGGCGTGACCGAGGACGAGACTCAGGCGCCTCGCGGCACCGACACCGCGGCCAAAGGCGTCTATAAAGGAAAGGCGGTGGAAGGCACACCCCAGGCGCCCAAGCCCCAGAAGAAGGAAGAGCCCGCCAAAGACGGCGACAAGAGTGGCGACAAGAAGACCGGCCCGGCCGGGCAGCAGACCGGCGGCCAGCAACAGTCGCAGGCGGCCTTCGATGGGAGTGAGCACGTGTTCTTCATCCTGGCCCCGGTTCAGTATGTGGAGTTTGTGGCGGGGGCCGCCGCGCCTCTTCTTGAGGAGCCGACGACGTGGGAGGATCTGATCGGGGCGCAGGTGTTCCTGACGGGGTTGCACCTCGAAGGGCCGAGCGCGGAAGTGCCCGGGGCATGGCGGATGGGCGATCAGGTGATCGAAATCGTGAAGGGCTCATCAATCTTCCTCAACGGGTCGATGACCCGCGTGCTGCTGGTGCCGGACAATTCCATCCCCGGCTATGACAGCGTGATCCAGGCCACGATCAGTTGGCCGCAATCCGGCGGCGGGGTTCGCTCGCGCTTTGTGGATCGCGTGACGGAGGATTCCGCTGCGCAGCGGGAGATGGGGTTCTTCATCCGCACCAACCTGCTTTCGGCCACGGCGGGTTTGACACAGCCCGGGCTCGCGAACATGGAGTACATGTGGACCACGCTGCAGCCGCCGTTCACCTGTCCGGGTGACACCAACGGAGATGAGAAGGTGAACAACCTTGATTTCATCACCATGTTCGAGGCGTTTCAACAGGGTGTGGAGTGCGAGGGCTGCCTTGTTGATATCGACGGCGATGGGGCAGTGTCTATCGTCGACCTCATCATCATGCGACAGAACTGGGGGCCGTGTCCGCTGGAGTGATGGCAGCACAGAGGCAGAGGGCTGCGCGTGAGGACTCTCAGGGGGCACTCGTGCAACGGGCGCCACTGACACCACTGCGATTCCTTGCTACTCATCGCGCTGCAGCGCTGCTTTCGGATGCAGCCTCATCTCCGTCAGGCGCTGGTGCAACCAAGGGCCAACCTCCACGGTAGCGCTGTCGGCAAAACGAATCACGTATGCCTGCCCCGAGAACGATGACCTGGTCGCGATCTGATCGATGAACTGTTCCGCGGAAGTGATCCGCGGATCGGCGTGCTCCCACTTCATGCGCAGATGGGCCAGGGCCTCCTGCGCATCGTGTTCCTCGCCATTGCGAATGAAGATTGCTCCCTTGCGTGCGGCGATGGCCGCAAGCAAGGCTTCGATTTCAGTCTCAGCGCTGGTCTCCGCAAGGTCCTGCGAAGCTGTTGCATTTCCGGTGCTGTCCGCGGCGACGGGGGCGACAACCTCATCGACGACGAGGGTGGCGAAGTCGTCGCCGATCATCGCGTTGGAGAGCGACTCCAGCCGAATGGCCAGTGATTGCCCATCAAACAGGAACGTGGCGAGGTCGCCCGGCCGCAAGGACTTCGCGGAGATCATGGACTGATCATCGGCGAGCACATCGACCTTCACCTGACCGCCGGTCACATCGTCGATGCCGATCCGGAGCCGCCCGGCGGAGCCCGGCACGACCATCACCGACCGCTGCTTCAACGTGACCGTAACGGGCGTTTCGGGAAGGCCATGATGCGCCAACTCCAGCCCGGCGACCTGCGGCAAGACCACGGGGGCATTGCGAGGAGACAGCCACCACCATCCCGCGGCGGACACCGCCCCGATTGCGACCACCAGCAGCACCCACAATCGGCTCATGATCCAACTCCTCCAGCAACACCGCAGGGGAACCGACGGTTCCTTCGATCCTGTCCGAACTTGAACACCTTGTCACTCATCGCGCGATGTCTCACTCCGGCATTACGACCCCGTCCATTCGGCCAGCAGCAAGCCGAGGTCAGCGCCGTCCACGACGCCGTTGTTGTTCAGGTCGGCATCGCGGTCACGCTCGCCCCACACCGCCAGGAGCAGGCCAAGGTCGGCTCCATCCACCGTGCCATCGTGGTTGAGGTCGGCGGGATTCGCGGGAGGATCGCACTCATCGGGAACGCCGTTGCCGTTGGCATCCATCGCGCTGCCGCCGGCGATTTCACATGAATCGATCTGCAGATTCATGTTGCAGTCGAGGGAGGGGTTGGCCGCAATCTCGGATGCGTCCGGGACGCCATTTTGGTTGCAGTCGGGCAGGACCGGCGGACAGATCTCGATCGACGCCTTCAGCGGGCCGGAGAACACTGTTTCCGGGCTAAAGTAGACGAGTTCAATATTGGAGACCGTGACCGCGACGCAATCATCGAGGATCGGCATTGAAAGACGGGCGAGCAGCACCTCGAGTCCGGGATAGGTGCCCGCCTTGCCCGCGATCGATTGCGGCAACGGCGGCGAGAGCCAGCCCGCCCCACTGCCGTTGGCCGGGCCGCCGCAATCATCGATGATGCCGCGGGTCAGGAACGAAATGAGACAGAAGTCGGGGTTCCATCCGGCAAGATTCTGGTCGCCATTGCGGTCGGCATCCGGGCCATCGGGGTTGCCGTCGCCGCCGCCAAAGGCGAACCCGACGGTTACAAAGCTGTCCACCATCGAACCGGATGCGTCGTAGACCGCCTTGGGAAGCGGCAGCGGCGTATTCTCGCGGTCGCCGGGATGGTGAATGAAGTCGGCAGTAGCCATGATCTCGGTCTTGGAGGTGGCCACCATGACATCGTCGGGATCATCAAAGACGGCATAGAGCTCGACCACCACCACCGATGCGGGATCAGCACCGAGCGCGGTGGTGCGATCCTTCAGTTCAAGACGCAGAAGGTCGGCGTGAAGGAGCGATGGAAAGCCCAGACCGATCACTGCCGCCGCGGCCAATCCGCACCGCTGCACCGCCCGATGTTGCATGCCGCTCATGATGTGAGCCTCCCTCCAACGAGTTGATGGGTCGGCGTGATGCCGATCGGCGAATTGTATCCGGGCTCACGGTCAAGGCGACATTTTTCCGGCGATGAGCTTTCGGCAGGGTTTTTCGGGAGCGATCGCCGCGTGGGGGCACGGGTCAGGTGTCGAGGGGAGGGACAAAGAGACTGAGAGACTGAGAGACTGAGAGACTGAGAGACTGAGAGACTGAGAGACTGAGAGACT